>DBFWXZ010000008.1:0-2715 GCA_048214935.1 Tidjanibacter sp. | reverse complement strand
GGATTGCAATGGTCATCATCCGGAGCTTCGGCATTGCCGAAACAACCTCCTTCTTCCGTATTGCAGCCCCGTCCTTTTACCGTTTGTCCCGGCAGTCCGTTGCTAACCCGTTCCCCCCTGCCACTTGTGGCAGGGAGATAGGAATACGGTTTTGCAGGCAAAACCGTATGGCTTGTTTTACTTTCCGTACTGCCCTTTTCCTAGTTTTCTGCCTCCCTTAATGTGCGTTTTTCATAGCCCCATCTGAGACCCTTTGTTTTTGAACGGCAAATTTATTTCGGTGGATGGATACGAAAGAGTTCCGGTCTTCGCCCTTTGTCCCGAAAAAAATAACGCCGGACGGCTTCGCTGTCCCCAACATTTTTTGTCGTCCAAAACTTTTCTTAATCCCTCCTTCCTTATTGTTGTGTGCCGTAAAAAAAAGGCTCATAAACTCAGATGGGGCATGAAAGCTCAAAAAAAAAGTCGGCAGAAAGAAAAGGCCATCCCGGAAAGGGGTTTTAAAAAAAGGTCTTTAAATCTAGCTGAAGCATAAAATTAGAAGTTTAACAATCCAAAAAAACAACAAGTTATGTCACGAGTACACTATTTAGAAGGAGATTATGAACAGTTAGTTATTAATGAAACGATAGACGGTCTTTTTTCCTGTTATCGTATAGACCGCAATTCATTGCCAGAAGGATTTTTCCTTTATGAGATTAGATGGGATGACAGCTTATCTTCATTGGCAGAGATTAGCCCCTCTGTGGTGGTGAATCATGCAGGTTCATTCATTACAAAGTCACCCCTTGAATTTGATGCAAACAATAGCATACGGATAACCTATACCAATTTTATCGAGTTCTGCCAGTTTGGTGAGTGGGCTTATGAGAAACTGGCTGTATTGGATTGTAATTCCGGTAATGTTGCGGTGATAAGCCCAGACAGGAGATTGCAGACCACTGAAGAGATTGAGATTTTTTTGAGTGGGCATTGTGGCTATCATCTGAGTGAGATTAATTGGATGGTGATGAAAGGCGATGTGCTGTTTTTGAACGAGAACGATTTTTAATGAGTATAACCGTAACTGCCTCTTGGAATGGGGCAGTTACATAAAATATTATAAGTATGAAGTGGATAGATAAGATGGTAGAACGCATTACCCGAAAAGAAACTGCTTTAAATGACCGCTTTTGTGTAAATCGGCATACGGTTGTATGTCAGAGTGGTATGACTGATTATGTTTCTGTAACGATTGATAATACCGATGGTTTTGATTTCGATTTTTGGACAAAACAACTTTGTTTTGAGAAGGACTGTAAATATCGCTTGGAGATAAAAGCGGCTTTTGATAAAATCTATGGCACAAGGAATATAGAATGTTGTGAATAATGAAGTCAGAAAAGTATGATACCAAAGGAGATAATGAAACTTTATGAAAAGCTTGCTTTCAGTCGGGGATATGAAGAAGCCTTTCGGGATTTTTTGGATGTTTGTCTTTACTATTTGTCTGTCGGGATGTTGGCAGAGGATTATCGTAGAGTGGAAAAAAGATATAAGCCATATGAAATGGAACTTTTTGTTCAAATGTTTTATAGGGTGTCTGAATATTCGGAAGGATTTTGCGATGTCTTGGGAGATATGTTCATGGAGTGTGTCAGTCATGGGAATAACGGGCAGTTCTTTACCCCGATACACGTTGCTGGTTTGATGGCATGTATGGGAGGAAATAGCCTGAAACCTAAACAGTTGGTCTGTGATTCGTGCTGTGGTTCCGGCAGGATGCTACTTTCCGCTGTAAAAAAATGTGCGGAAGAGAATGATGGAGGAAGGCTTTTTTGTTATGGCTCGGATATAGATTTGATTTGTGTAAAGATGACCGTTGTCAATCTGATGATGAATAGCGTACCCGGTGAAGTCGCATGGATGAATACATTGACAATGCAGCATTGGAGAAGTTATCATATAGATTTACAGCTGATAGCCGGAGTATGGTTGCCTATTTTAAAGATAACGGAAGCAGGTGATATTTCTTTCATTAGGAAACTTGAAAATGCAATGGAGGATAATTCTGAATTGAAGAGGTCGATTCAGAGCAACGCAAGGGCTATGCAGCTGACTTTTGATTTTTGACAAGATAAATATGTAAAAAGGATTTTGGTATGAAAGCAATAAGAACAAAAGAGGTGAATGAGAACGTCAAAGCGGCGAACAGTTGTTTGCGTAAAGCGAAATGGCAGGCTAAGGAATTGGCTGTTTTTACAGGTGAAGTAGTGCGTCTGATGGATAAGGAAGGGCATTCTCTACAAGGATTCTTTAATCGGGTGGAGTTTGTGCTGGTGGACGGCACTATTAAATTCCGTGTAGTTATAAATCCTATTCTTGAATGTGAGAACTGTATAATGGCTTCTTGCCATGAAGACTATCTTTATGAGGTGGTCTCGGTGGAAAAGTTTACCTATAAAAATTATAGGTATCATTTGTAATGATATTGTATTTTAATGATTATAAACTGATTTATATTATAACAATGATGGGCAAAATTAATAATATTTCCGTTTTGAATGAAGATGTTATTCGTTTGGTTGTACTCAATGAGGAAATTATAGGGTATATCTATCCACGAAGGACTTCTTATGTGGTGGCATTGGAGATAAAGCCGGGACGTACTACCTCTTTGGCTACATCTGTCAATAAACAATGCATGGTTTTGTTGAGTGATAAGGTTCGTTTGGC
>DBFWXZ010000007.1:0-4199 GCA_048214935.1 Tidjanibacter sp. | reverse complement strand
GGATAAAAGGTTAGTTAGTGTAAGACAAAAGTGTGAAAGCAATCGTTCGGACTAAAGTAGGAATAATGCGGAGTGTGCGGATGGTCAAAACGGGGGGGGGATGGACGAAAGGTAGGATTGCGCATCCGGGAAACAAAGTCCCGCTTATGTATGTAAGTAAGCCGCGCTGTTTTGCGGGTGAAACATCAACCGGGTTTTATAATTATATCAGGTATGGCCGTATGGTAAAAGTTACAAAAAACGCGGAAGACGGTTGAAATTCGGTATAAGTTTCTTATATTTGAGGGCCGTTTGCACGGTAGGTCCGAAAGCAGCCTGCCTTTGGCGGAAGCCGGGACTGCTGACCGAAAGGATTTATTCGTTGTAGTCCTATTCGGACACACTGAACGAGGATATTTGTAATGGATAAGAAATTGCATCGGGACATCGCGGCGAATTTCGGAACTACGGTTCCGTGTGCGTCGTTGTGCGCAGGTAATGCCGGCCGGGTGCATAAAAATCCCCCCCCCGTCAGGATAGGATAAGGTTTCCGATTCTCCATCCGCCGTTTTTTCGGCATCATCCATATTTTATAACGATTTACCGTCCCTGCGCACCGCAGCGGACAAATCTTGTCTTTGCCGGAGATTCGTGTTTTCCGGCCAAGGCCGTTTCCGCTTGTTCGAGCCGGGTATGCAGGGCGTGGCATACTACGGCAATCCCGTACCCAGTGGAAAACGGTTTCGGTATGGCATCCTGGGTTTACCCGGGTTGCCGCATTATCTCGGTTCATAATGAATTGGGATGGGTTGATGATGGGGGCCGGTCCCAAGGGGGCCGGCCTGTTTTCGATGATGCCAGTATAAACGCCTTTAGTCTGTTTAGCCCCTTTTCCATTAAACCGGTCTGCGTGGAAATCCGGTCTGTCGTCGTCCGCGACGGAGTGCCGGTACGGTCTGCCATGCACGGCTCAGTTGCAAAATCTCAATGTAAACCACTTTCAACAACAATTCGCCTGCGTCAGACCGACAGGCACAAAACGAAAAAATGCTATGACGAGAAAGTATTTGTTCTGGATGGCGGCTGCGGCGATGACCGCGGCTACCGTTGGTTTCAGTTCATGCAAGGACGAGGATTCGGAGCCGGGGCCGTCCGGTGACCCGTCGCTCGCCCTGACGGCGGGCGAGGTAAGCGATGTGACCATCAAGTTCACCATCGTTCCCGAGAACGCCCAGAAGGTAGCCTACATGGTGCTCGAGGAAGGCGCGGAAGTGCCCGACGCGAAAACCATAATGAGTAGCGGCAAGAAGGGAACGGCCACCAAGGAACGCACCTACACCGAGCAGGGCCTTACGGCGCAGACCACGTACGTTGTGGTAGCGGCAGCCTCCAACGGAGAGAAGTTCTCGGAAGTGGAGCAGATAACCATGACCACCTCGGAGAAGGTGTACGTGCCTACCGTGGAGTTGAAGGCGGGCACACCGGACATGGAGAGGCTCACGTTCGCCGTAAAGGCCACGGATGCGGACAAGGCTGCGTACGTATGCGTAAAGAAGGGCGAGACGATACCGGACGCTGCTGGCATACTGAAAGAGGGCAAGTCTGTGGAAGCGACCGGCGAGGAAGTCGAGGTGACGGTAGAGAATCTGAGCGCCGCCACGGAGTACGTGATAGCTGCTGCTGCGTCGTACGGCGAAACTCTGTCGGTAGTGAAGCAGATTAGCATGACTACCACCGATGCCCCGGCACCCGAGCTTACCGATTTGTTCGGTACATGGAACGCGAAAATGAAAGTGTATGGCGTAAGCGGTACCCAAATCGATTTTAACAAAACCGTGGACGTGACCTTTAACGTCGTTATCAACGAAGGGGTGAACGATTGGACCAAGAATCTTTATTCCCAGTATAAAGTCGTGGCTTGTCAGGGATTTATGGATTTTGATACTTACAGTATAGATAATTTGATTTCCGCTGGCTTGTCGCAGGACGAGGCTAACATGTATTGGGGTCCTAAATGGTTCCTTGCCGTCAATGCGGGTAAAGTAGTGGTTTCTTCTGAGGTTAATTTGTGCGAGCAGGCCGGGAACGACACTTTCTGCTCTGGAGTTGTTAAGCGGTTATCAGACAGTAAATTCGTTGTCAACTATATCGTTCCGGTAGGCGAAAGCAAAGTAAGCCCGACTTCGGATTTCCCCGTTGAAGTTTCTTCCGACAAGAATACTATTGTTGTAAAACCGGTCAGCTTCGAAGGCCAAACAGGTTATCCTTCATTCTGTTTTCTCGATAACGATGGTTGGGCTCCATGGGGGTTGAACAGTGTGGCAGGCTGCTCTTACGGAGCAAGTGAAATTACGCTGACCCGTACCGGCAGCTCCGTTGCGCCGCTGGCTCTGCCCAGTACGGGTATTCAGCCGGGCAGCCTTTTGGTTACCGAAACGGTTAATCTGTACAACAATGCAATGAGCAATACTGTTGCCCGATAAATGTAGCAGGCAGTTTATATTTTCGGCCCGCCTCCATAAAGGCGGGCCGTTTTATTTACTTATACGGCTGAGAGGAAATGCGGACGAAAGCAAGCGGTTTAACGCTCCGTTTGGAAAGTCAGTCCTGCCTATGTCATAGGCGGGACTGAAGCCGGTTAAATCGGTATGCTTATCGAAACGCTACTGATGCCAGCCGGCCGCCGCTATCGCATCGTAGTCGGAAAGGCCGGTGCAGCTCGTAAAGCACTTGCCGTACTGCGCTACCGCGGTAAACTCGTCCGGGTAGTCGTTCCTTTCGTAAAGGTGCACCTTCGTTCCGTTAACCGTCGTGTACGGAGATTCGCCGGTCATGGACGTGTTGTATCCGAAGGCGAACCTGAAGTCGGTCACTTTACGGCAGTCGTCGAATATGTCGGCCGGAACCGACACGAGTTTGCCGCAGTAGTAGAACACCTGATTGAAGGACGTGTTTTCGATACATCCCTTGAATACGTTTTTTCCCACCGTTTCCAGCTTGGGATTGTAGCCGAAAGTACGGGAGAACGTGGTCGCTTTCGAACGGCCCGTGAACAGTCCGTCGGGTACCGAAACGAGTTCGTTGCAACTGTAGAACGTTCCGTAAAAACTTTCCGCCGATTCGCAGTTGTCGAACAGCCCGGCGGGAATCGTCGTGAGCGTTTCGCAGTCCTGGAAACAGCCGTCGAATTCCGAGGCTGATTTCGCATGAGTGAACAGTCCGGAGGGTATGTTTTCCAGGCCGGATTGATAGAAAGCCTCCCGGAAGGTCGTAACACCGGCAAAAGCACCCTCCGTATCGTCCGGTACGCCTTTGAGATTGGCGCATTTGTAAAATGCCCTTTCCATGGATTTGAGGTCGGTATTTCCCCAGCTTACTATGGCCGTGAGATATGTAATGGCTTCGCGGTTGGGATAAGTGAACTTCGAAGCGCCGCTGTTTATCCTGTCCACTCCTCCCTTGACGGCCGCCTCGTATATGCCCGCTTCCGCATATACGTGCGACGGAATATCTTCGGAAGGATGTTCTTCCGCGCTGCCGTCGCCCCAGTCGATGGCGCAGTTGGTAAGTCCTGTAAGCGGAAGCAGAGCGGTAACCCCTCCTTCCGGTATGGTGAGTTGGAATACCAGCGCCCCGGCATTTTCCCACGCTTCCTGCCCGACGGTTATTATGGCCTGGTCGTAATTGTAGTTCTTGTTGCCTGCATATACGGTTATGCTGGCTTTCGGAGTGTTGGCCGTATGGTTGACCGGCGCGGTTATTACAAGCCTGTCGTTCTCCTTATACACGTTCAGCCATGTTTCCTTGCATTCGAATGACCATTCGTCGGCGTTTTCTACCGTTACGGTTACAGCTTCACTTCCGCCTTCGGACGTGAACCCGACGGACGTTTTATCGACCGACACGGTTATGCGCGGAGCCGCCTCCTGCGTGACCGGTATCTCCGCCTCGATTGTTTCCCGTCCTTCGCCGGCGGTCACTATGACGGTTCCCTCGCGGGCTTCCGGCTTCTTGTTAAGAGGAGCGCGGACGATGATTTTACCTTCGCTTTTTATCGCTATGAAATCGTCGTTGGTTTTTCGTATGGTCCATCGTAGCCGATTGGTGGACACGGAGATTTCGGTCTGTCCGCCGGAGAAAGGGAAGTGTACGCTCTGTGGTTCGACGCTTACTTCCGGGTCGGGAGTGGGCTGTTGGGAAATGGAGAGCACGCACCGTGC
>DBFWXZ010000006.1:0-1799 GCA_048214935.1 Tidjanibacter sp. | reverse complement strand
CGTCGGGAGAGATGCTGACCGCGGCTCCCTGTTGGGGAGAGAGTTCGAGAGTTGCGGGTACGAACGCCGGTTCTTCGTTGTCCTTCGAGCATCCGGCCAGCATCAATGCGGCGGACAAGGCTATTATGTATCGTTTCATATTATGGGTAGTGTTTTCAGCGGTTAGGATTTTATGTATGTTTTAGCCCATTCCGGGTAGTTTTGTTCCATATATTCGTAATCGGAGAGGCCCGAACAGTCGCTGAAGCAGTATTCGTAGTTTTGCGGTGCCATAAACTCCGAGGGATACTTGCTGCGTTCGTAGAGGTGGACCTTGTTTCCGTCTATCACCGTGTAGGGCGACTCGCCCCGGACGCTGTAACAACCGCGGAAAACGGCTCCGAAGTTGGTGACCTTCCGGTTGTTGTCGAACAGTCCGGCCGGAATGGAGGTTAGGGAAGTGCAGTCCGTAAAGCAGTATATGAAGTTTTCGGCTTCCGGATTTCCGGCGAACAGGTTTTCCGGTATCTCCATAAGGGAATAGCACATAATGAATGCGCTGGAAAACCGGGTCGCGGCCGGACTTGCGGCGAACAGGTTCTCCGGTATTTCAGTCAACGACTGACATTCCCGGAAACTGGATGAGAAATCCAGCGCCTGCACGCAACCCTCGAACAGGTTCTCGGGAATACTTTGCAGCAGGACGCATCCATAAAATACACTGCTGAAATTGGTCGCCCATTCGCAGCTGCTGAAAAGCCTGTCCGGTATGGATATTATGGGGCATCTGGAAAACAGCGAAATCATATTCCGGGCGGAGGTGCAGTTATCGAAAAATCCTTCCGGTATTTCCGTAATGCCGCTGTTGCTGAAACAGAATGGAAAATCTTCCGCTTTATCCGCATAGGCGAACAGGTCGGCCGGAAGGGTAGTAAGAGAAGAACATTCACTGAACGTTTGCCGGAAATTTACCGTTTCCGTAAACGAACCGTCTGCGTCGCCCGGAATTTCCCGGAGGTTTTCGCACCCGTAAAATGCGCCTTCGAGCGATAACAGTCCCAAGTTGCCCCACTGGAGTATGCGGGTTATGTACGGCCGGTTGACGGCCGGGAAGGACAATCCTTGACCGATTCTTTCCACCTGCCCGGAGATTCTAATTTCATACGTGCCGCCTTCCGTATAGGCGTGCGTGGGGGACGGCGTGAACAAGCCGTCTATGTTGGCCTGCACGTCTTCGCTTTCTCCGTCGCCCCAGTCGATGGTACAGTTTACCGCCCCCATAAGCGGAGCCGTCATGGCAGTGCCGGCCGGAACATCTATTTCTATGACCAAAGCGCCGTCATTTTGGAAGACGTCTATGGTAGCGGAAGCGGAGTTATCGTCGCCCTCGCCGGTAACGGTGACTGTAACCGTAGCGTGGTTGCGCTGCGAGGAGGAGTTTTCTTCGGCCGAGAGGGTAAGCCCGGACTGTGTTTTCTGAACCGAGAGCCAAGCGTCGTCGCACTGAAAGTCCCACTCTTGGTAGTTGGCCGTAACGGCTACCTCGAGCGAGCCTCCGGCCCTAGGGATTTGTACGGACTGTGCGCTTAGTTCGAGAGCGGCCTTGTCCGGTTGGTCGGGCGGGGTAGGAGGTTCTGGAGGTTGCTGTGAGTCGTTGGAGCATGCCGCAAGGCAGGCAGCGGCGAGCAGAGCGAGGCAGATTTTTTTCATGGATAAAAGGTTAGTTAGTGTAAGACAAAAGTGTGAAAGCAATCGTTCGGACTAAAGTAGGAATAATGCGGAGTGTGCGGATGGTCAAAACGGGGGGGGGATGGACGAAA
>DBFWXZ010000005.1:0-1832 GCA_048214935.1 Tidjanibacter sp. | reverse complement strand
CGTCGGGAGAGATGCTGACCGCGGCTCCCTGTTGGGGAGAGAGTTCGAGAGTTGCGGGTACGAACGCCGGTTCTTCGTTGTCCTTCGAGCATCCGGCCAGCATCAATGCGGCGGACAAGACTATTATGTATTTTTTCACTTTACGGATTTTTTATGTTAGACCGTTTTACTTGACGAAAATTTATCCGACCGTTATTGGTAATGAACGTATGTTTTAGCCCATTCGGGGTAGTTTTGCTGCATATATTCGTAATCGGAGAGGCCGGAACAATCGCTGAAACAGTAATCGTAGCTGTCGGGAGTTACGAAATGGTCGGGATATTTGCTGCGTTCATAAAGGTGTACTTTTTCGCCCTCTATCGTGGTATATGGAGATTCTCCGCTTACAATCATGCAGCCGCGGAACGTACCTCCGAACCCGGTGGCCGCCCGGTTGTTGTCGAACAGCCCGGCCGGGATTGAAAGCAGCGACGAACAATCCATAAAACAGAAACCGAAACTTTCTGCAAGCGGATTTCCGGCGAACAGATTTTCGGGAATGGAAGCGAGCGAATAGCACATCGTAAACGTACCCCCGAACGTGGTTACGGCCGGGTTGTCGGCGAACAGGTTTTCGGGTATTTCGGTCAGCGAAGGGCACTGCCTGAAACAGTACGAGAATTTATCTACGTTTTTGCATCCTCTGAACAGATTTTCCGGAATGCTTTGGAGTAGCTGGCAGTTGTAAAACGTACTGCTGAATGTTTGAGCGGAAATGCAACCGCTGAAAAGTTCGTCGGGTATGGTAAGAATGGGACACCCGGAAAATGTAGATATGAAATTGGTCGCTGCGGAACAGTTGTCGAACAGCCCGGCAGGGATGCTTTTTATGCCGGAACCGTCGAAGCAGAAAGCGAAGGTTTCGGCTTTGTCCGCAAATGCGAAAAGGTCGGCGGGAATCTCGGTAAGCGACGTGCAGTTATAGAAAGCGTTCGAGAACTCGGTCACTTCTGCGAACGAGCCGTCGGTGTCGCCCGGTATGCTTACAAGATTTACGCATCCTTTGAGCGCCCTGTCCATGGATGTAAGTCCGGTATTCCCCCATTGTACGACGGCGGTTATATAACCGGCCTCGGTGTCGGTAAAAGAAAGACCTATGTCCATCCACGGCATTTGTCCCGATATCCGGATTTGGTAGGTGCCACCCTGAGCGTACAAGTGATTGGGCTGGGGGTTGAACAATCCGTCGAAATAGCCTTGGATATGGTCTGTCGTTCCATCGCCCCAATCTATCATGCAGTCCATTTCTCCCACTACCGGCGCTATCATGGTTGCCCCGTCGGGTAGCTGAACCTCTATAACGAGGGCGCCGTCGTTCTGGAAGACGTCTATGGTAGCGGAAGCGGAGTTATCGTCGCCCTCGCCGGTAACGGTGACTGTAACCGTAGCGTGGTTGCGCTGCGAGGAGGAGTTTTCGGGAGCGGACAGTGTAAGTCCTGACTGGGACTTTTGAACCGAGAGCCACTTGTCGGAGCATTGGAAGTCCCATTCTTGGTAGTTGGCCGTAACGGCTACCTCGAGCGAGCCTCCGGCCCTAGGGATTTGTACGGACTGTGCGCTCAGTTCGAGGGATGCCTTGTCCGGTTGGTCGGGCGGGGTAGGAGGTTCGGGAGGTTGCTGTGAGTCGTTGGAGCATGCCGCAAGGCAGGCAGCGGCGAGCAGAGCGAGGCAGAATTTTTTCATGGATAAAAGGTTAGTTAGTGTAAGACAAAAGTGTGAAAGCAATCGTTCGGACTAAAGTAGGAATAATGCGGAGTGTGCGGATGGTCAAAACGGGGGGGGGATGGACGAAA
>DBFWXZ010000004.1:0-13036 GCA_048214935.1 Tidjanibacter sp. | reverse complement strand
CCGCTTTTTACATACGTCCGTCTGTCTAACAAAAGAGTGGCATCTATCGTTAAGGAATTAACAACAACAGGCGCATGCCTGTACCAGTATGAAACTGGTACGGGGCGTGCCTTTGTTGTTGGAACGCCACGTCCATGTTAGAGGGTACGTTTCCGTACCCTTATATAAACATAAAACAAATTCAATGGTTCAAACAATTGCCACCCTGATAGATGAGACGCTCATGGTAATGGGCACCCATCTTCACGTGCGGATGACAGACGAAGAAAAGGCGTATCTTGATGCTCATTTCGAGCTTATCCATATCAAAAAGGGAGAACACCTCGTCACCAGGGGCGAGGAAGTATGCTACCTCTATTATCTGGAATCCGGCATCGTCCGGTTATGGTTTCCGGACAAAGAGAATAGAGAGATTTCAGCACGGTTTATCCAAGCCAAAGAGTTCATCAATTTTTTCCTTTCACATGAAGAACACCATGCCCACTACAATATCAAGGCATTGGAGCCATGCAAGATCTGGAGATTGCCCAAAAAAGATCTTCATCAGCTATATGAGTTATCCATCAATTTCAACAAGCTGGCCAGAATACATTTGGTAAGATCCATCAACCGCAAAATAATAAGGGAAGAGGAGTTTTACACACTGGATGCCGAAGCGCGTTACAAAGCGCTTTTGGCCAATGAAAAATGGCTGTTACGTTCAATACCCTTAAAAGACATAGCAAGTTATATCGGCATCACGCCACAAGCATTGAGCAACATCCGAAAGCGCATATAAACCAAACCCTATAAGCCGGGCAGGACAGTTTTACACAACTAATCCTATCCGGCTTTTTTCTGTAGAATTATTCCACACCTGCCGGTTTACGGCACATGTATTTTTTAATGCACATTAAATAAACACGAAAGGCCCTTTAAAAGCCCTTCATAAAATTTGCTCTCCCGTATATAATCTATATGTTTGGAGCGAAAACAACGCGATAAGCATCTTGATTCGGTTCTGCCGACAGGAATCCGCGTAAATTGGAAACACCGTATGAGACAAATAGAAAAATATATAACATTAATAACCTAAAGAGTAATTCCCATGGAACACATCAGACTGACTGCTATCAGCCTTAGCCTGCTGTTATGCACCGTAAGCGCTTTTGCGCAACGCCATTATGAGAACATCCCGGCACTTGAATTGAACTACGGCACTAACCTGTTCGGTAATGCAGGCAACTATTACAACCTGTCCTTTTCCAGATACATCAACCGGACAAGCTATTGGAAAGCCGGGCTTAGCTATTTTGAGAAGCCTTACGAATACACACCCAACCTACCGCAAGTCTCTACCTTGAACCCGGAAGAAACGATTCCCGAAACGATACATGATAAGGGTAAGGACTTTTATGTGGACGGCGGTTATTACAGAACCCTGGCCAGCAACCTGAAATCCGTTTACTGGAGCATCGGCCTGGGAGGATTCATCGGTACAGAATACGTCCGCCACCCCGATAAGGAATACAACTTCATCATCGGCCCGAAACTGGAAACGGAACTGGAAGTATTCATCCTGCCCCGAACGGCATTGCTTGCCCGCATACAACAACATTGGAATCCCCTATCCATTGACAAGTGGAACACTGTCTGGAACGTAGGAATAAAGATACTGCTCTACTAACCGACAAATCATATCACCATGCTTATTATCATATTGTTAGCCGATACAAATGTATCCGGCCTGATCTCCTTATACCGTGAAATAGGCGCCATGCTGATAGGGGTAGGCTTTCTATGTGCCGGACTAGCGGTACTTAAAAAGCTGATAAGCAACCACGAGCGCACCAAAGAGGCCATCATCACCTATATCACGGCATTGGTCACTTGGCTCATTATCTGGCAACTCTTATGAACGTAGTGGATTTGATACTGGCTGCCATACTCGCCTGTGTCACGCTTCACTTTTACTTCCGGAAAAAGAAGAAAGCCCTTTCTTCCGGAAAGGAGAAAGAGAAGCCGATAAGGGAGGTGGTGCGCAAGGAAGGGCAGGAGAGAGCCTGTCCGGTCATCTGCGTGGTATTTCAGCCTGAGCTGGAAGAAGAGGAATTGGCCGCCGAGATAGCCGATATGTACCTGCATGGAAGAGCCTACTACTACTCAGGCAAACCCCTGCCGGAACAGCCGAAAGAAGATCCCATATCCATCAAGTATAAGGATGTGCAATGGGAGAGACTGAAAACGATTCATGTTTAATTAAAAAATAGGAACAAAATGAAAGCAATCGAAAATGTAAGAGAAAAAGCGAACCAAGTCATTAACCGCTATGGAAAGGTTATCTTCACCTTTCTCATATTCTTCACGCTGTTGGGAACGGCACAAGTGGCGGAGGCACAAAGCGGCCTGAAGATTAACAGCCTATCCGAAGTGACAGACAAAGCCAAAGAGGGTGCGGACACCATTCTGGACGTAGCCAAATACATTTTGGCGGCGGTACTCGGCATCGCCCTGGTCTTTGTCATCTATTCGCTTGCCACGAACAATCCCCATGCCAAGGAATACCTGCTCGGCTGGATCATCGCCGTGGTAGTCATCATGGTGGCCTTCCTGATTATCTAAAAACGAAGAGCCATGAGAACCATGCGTAAAATCAACAAGCCGATCAAGTTCTTCGGTCTGTCATCGGGACAGTTCGCCATCTTCATGCTGCTGACGGCCATCATCATCATCGTGAGCATATTCAAGCAGCTGCACCCGATACTCATCATCGGAATCATTTCCGCCATTCTGTTTCTATCCGGTCTGCTGTTCCAAACCTTGAAAAAGGAACACAAGGCCGGTAACCCGGACTACCTGACCGGCCTCCGGATCAAGAACGCCACCCCCCGGCAGATAACGGACAAACGGCAGATTTTCAAATTCATCCTAAAACAGCAACCATGATAGGAATCATCATACTCATATCACTGCTAATCTGTGCGCTGTGCCTGCTGATTGCTCTGCTGTATATCCGGCAGACAGAGATAGAGGTGAAGGACAAATCCGTGGATCTGGAAAGTGTCTTGCCTATCCAGACCATCACGGAGAACGCCGTCATCAACGGGAACGGTGACATCACCGTCGGCTACCGGCTGCTTCTGCCCGAAGTGTTCACCTTGTCGGAAAGCGAGGCGCAATACATCCATGAGCGGTTGGAGGCTCTTTTGAAGATGCTTCCGGCAGGCACGATCATCCATCAGCAGAATTTCTACTATACGGGGCGATACCATCATGCAGAATACTCTTCCAATGCCCTGATAGCGGAGAACAACCGTCATTTCAACGGCAAGGAGATACTGAACAGCTACACCAACCTGTATGTGACGTTCACGAACGGCAGCCGAAACGGTAAGATACGCAAAAGCGCATCGGGCACCTCGCTGATGCGAAAGCTGCACTACCCGTTCAAGCAACCTTATAAGGAATATCAGCAACGGCTGACAGAAATGGAAGCCTTTCTGATGAACTTTGAGAACGGTTTGTCGTCCATCCAGCAGTTTGAGATACGCAAGATGGATGATACAGAACTGAACAACGCCATCTACGACTACGTCAACCTCTCTTACGAGACACCGGAAAACGATGCCACGCAGAAGAGCGTCAACCCTATGGCCGTCAGTGAAAGCGGAAGCATGAAAATAGGGCAGCAGCACGTTTCCATCCTTTCGCTGACCAACGAAGGCGAGCATCTTCAGGAACTGGCCGTGCCGCACACCGGCAAGTCGAAGGCATACGGGGGAAACATAGAGATACCGGACAGCATACGGAGCAAATGCTCGATGCTGTACCCCGTAGGACTTGGCCTGCCGTTCAACCACATCGTAAACATCGTGATAGAGATAACCGATCCAGATGCCACCGTAACGGCCATCGGTGCGGAGAAAGACGCGCTGAACTACATCACCAACTTTTATCCGCCCGCAGCGGAGAAGCAACGCGAGCAGGCAGCTTTCTGCGATGAGATTACCCAGTTCGACTACCAGACCGCCTATACCGCCTTCAATGTCGTGCTGAACGATACAGACCGTACCTCGCTCATGCGGAAAACCGCACTGGTACAGCAAGGCTTCAGTTTTATGAACCAAAGTTCGTGCTATGTGGAGAACGCCGAGCTGTGCAACCTGTTCTTCTGCAACATACCCGGCAATGCCAGGGCCAATTACCGGGGCTTCGTCAACACGACCAAGCAGGCCATCTGCTATCTGCAAAAAGAGGGGATGTACCTTTCGGACGAGAAAGGGCATATCTACCATGACCGTTTCGGTACTCCCGCCAAGATAAACCTCTGGGATTATCCGGCGCTGAACAACAAGAACCGCATCGTTATCGGCCCGTCCGGTTCCGGTAAATCTTTCTGGCTGAACAATTACATCCTGCAAAGCTATGAGCTGGGCCGGGATGTGATGATCATTGACATCGGCGGCTCTTACCGCTCGATGATAGCCTTGAACCGGGGCAAATACTTCGACTCTACCGAGCAGAAGAAATTTGCGTTCAACCCCTTCTTGTGTGACCGTGACAAGAACGGCAAATACCTGTACATCGACACCACGGATGCCGAGTCTGCCGATGACCAGATAAAGACCATCGTCGCCATTATCAGCTACATTTGGAAGGTACGTGAACCCATGCTGCCTGCCGAGAACGCCATTCTCAGGAAATCCGTCATCGGATTTTACGACTATGTGAACAATTCTTCAATAGGAGAGAAGCATGAGCGTATCTTCCCGACGCTGATAACTTACCGGGCTTATCTGAAGGAAGTGTTCAGCAAACGGATGACCGAGTTTGAGAAACAGAAATTCGAGATAGAGGAGCTGTTGCTTTTGCTGGAACCCTATACAGACGGAGAGCTGTCATTCCTGCTGAACGCCACCGAGAACGTGGATATCGTGCATGACCGGCTGATAGCCTTCGATATGGAAGATGCCTCTAAGAAAGAGTACTTTCCGCTCGTTGCCATCATCACCCTGCAAATGATCGTGGATAAAATCAAGAAACGCCAGGGGTTTGCCAAAGAGCTGATCATCGACGAAGCGCTCGACTTCCTGCAAGACGAGAAATTCGGAGACTTCATCGCCTACCTGTACCGAACCTTCCGTAAAAAGGAGGGAAGCATCACGCTGGCCGCACAGAACATCCTGTTTTTGAAAAACATGCCGTCCAATATCAAGGACTCCATCATCATCAACTGCGCGACCAAGATTATCCTCGACCATTCGGAACACCGGCAGAACCTGCCGGAAGTGAAAGCCGTGCTTTCCATCACGGACGAAGAGGCCTATATGATCGAGTCGTTGCAGCGCACGGAACGCTGGAGAGAGTTTTTCATCAAGATGTCGAACGATGCCTTCATCTTCCGCAACGAGGTGTCCGACTTCGCCGCCGTAGCCTTCGATTCGCGCCAGGCGACGGTAGTACGGCTGAAGCAGTTGTTCAACGAAAGCGGCTCGACCTATACGGCCATCAACCGCTATCTGGAGGAAAGGAGGAAAAAGTATGGATGACGCCACCCAAGGGCTGACCGCCCTTCTAGGCTGGTCAACCGACTTCAACGGCAGCGCATACAATCTTGCCGGAAGCATTGCCGCCGCACTTTTGGGCGTTGCGCTCATTTTCGTGGTATGGGCACTCGCCACGAAAAAGGAAAATGCCAAGAGCTATCTGACAGCCTGGCTAGTATGTGTCATATTCACCCTATTATTCATCACCAACAAATAACCGTCATGAAAAGAATCATTCTCATACTCGGACTTGCCGCCTCGATGGGGCTGACGGGAACCGGCAGTGTTCATGCCCAGTTCGTCGTGCATGATCCCGGCCACACCCTGCTGAACTCAACGGAATGGATCGCCAATGTCAAGAAATGGGTTACACAAATCAATGAAATGATCGATGCCCAGGAACTGCGGCTCGGCCTGCAAAAGATCGACCAGTTGAAGGAACTCAAATCACTGAAAGAGCTTGCCGACCTGCTGGACGACGTAGCCTGCCTGAGCAGCGACTACAGCTTTTACCTGAACGTAGGATCGAATTACCACTGCCTGAAATTTCTCAACTTTCAGCGTGTGACCGTCAATCTGAGCCTGAGTACCGACCTGCTGTTCAAGGTGGCCACCGTGACCAGTTACTTCTCGATGAACTCGGAAGGGCGCATGTCCTTTATCGAGCAGGTGAAGGAATCGGTGGAAAAAGCCGCCGAAGAGATGCGTGAGTTTAACGAATCCGTGCGTTCCACGGTCATTTACAAATCCATGAAGGGGCATAACCGGAAGACCTATTACCAGGGACGGTTGGCCGCTTTCACACGACACACCAATTAAAGCGTTATGAATCAAGATAATTTTCTCTGGGGACTTCAGATCACGGACGGTCTGACGATGGAACTCGTTTCACAAATGACGGTCATCGCCTTCGGTGTTGGTGTCATCTGCTTTATCTGCAACCTGGCATACAACTATCTCTATCACGGAGCCAGCCAGCTGTTAAGCCCGAATGAGGACAAATTTCCCGACATGATGGAAATCGCCCGTTGCCTGGTACTGTTCTTCTGCCTGAGCATGTACACCCCCATCGCTCAAACCATCGTAGGCACGATGGAAGTAATCAACGAAGCCACCTCGCTGACCTCCGAGCGTGCGCAGGAATTTGCCCAGTTCATGGCACAATCAGCCATCGAACAAGGAGAGATGATTGCCGAATACGACAAACACAGCCTCCAGTCGGAGGTAGCAGCCGGAGAAGACAGCACCGGCGCCATGCAGCACGAACTGGATAAAAAGATGGAAGAGGACGAAATGACCGGTGTACGCTCCAGCGTGGAGAAGATTGTGCAGCTGCTCAACCCCGCCAACCTCGCCACCCTTGTGCTTCATGGCATTTCCGCCCTATTGGTAGGAATCATACAAGTAGTCATCTTGGGTATCGGCGTGGTCATTGTCAAGCTACTGGTCATTCTCGGCCCGTTTGTCTTTGCCGTAAGCATGTTGCCGGTCTTTCAGAAACAGTTGAGTATCTGGTTCGGTACGCTCTGCTCCGCCTGTATGGTATTCACCGTCATCAATATTCTGAACCAAATCATGTGGCAGACCTTCAAGGCCATCTATACGGAAAGTGCCGACATGGTGGACGCAGCTACGCAGCAGATACAATATTTAGGAATGGATCTCGCCCTGATTGGTGCTTATTGCAGCTGTTTCTGGCTATCCTCCAAAATCGTAGGACACAGCGATGCCGGGAAAATCATTTCGAAAACCGTGTCAATCGTCACCACGGCGGCCACCATCGCCCTGATGGGAGGCGCAGCGGCAGGCGGCAAGCTGACCAACGTAGGCGGTGCCGCCTCTATCGGGGCAAGTTTCATAAACGACAACAATAAAAAATAGAACTATGAATCTGATGAAATTCAAAGGAGCAGATGATGCGGTCAAGCTGACTATCCGGCTTTCAGCCGGGTACTGCATCATTCTGACTATCGCTTTTGCCAGCAGTATCATCTTCCTTATCAACAAAATAGAAAAAGCATACGGCCAGGCTCTCGTCATCGACAGGCAGGGAGAAGTCTATGAGGCAAGCAGCCTGTCTGCCAGCGATATGCGGCAATACGAATACATGAACCATGTAAAGACCTTCGTAACCCACTGGTATGCCTTTGACGAGAGCAGCTACGAGAAGAACATTTCGCTTGCGCTCAACCTCATAGGCAACAAGGGGAAGGAGCTGTTGAACGAATACAACGATGTGAATATGCTGAACTCACTCATACAAAAGAATATCCGTTACGGGGTACGCATCAAGGATGTAGAGATTAACACACAAACGATACCCGTTTCCGGAAAGATAATCTTCACGCAGACCGGGTACCGGGCACGGGGAAGCATCTCACGTAATATCGAAGCGGAGTTCACCATCTATGATATGCTGTCCCGCAGCGAGGAAAATGCGCACGGAGCCAAGATAGAAGATTGGATTGTCCGCTATTCCGAACCCGTGGAAAGCAACGGCGCCAACACATCGCAGGCAGCTTCTCCGGGCAAGAATGAAAACCAGTCAGAAACCTCTAAACCAACCGACCATGGAACCGAATAAACTTATCAAAGACAAGAACAAGCTGTTGATGGCCATCCCGGTAATCCTGGGCATCCTCTTCCTTTATGTATTCTTCATCCGTGAGGACGGGAACGTGCCGTCAGGGAGTGACAGACAGACCGCCTCGCAAGCCTTTCTGGAACCACAGTCGGAAATGGCCGACAAGGTGAACGACAAGATGGAAGCCTATAAGCAGGACAAACTGGAAGAGCAGGAGAAGGCACGCATCCTGAAAGAGTCTCAGGTCAAAGGATCTGATTTTTACTTCGAGCTGCAAAACCAGCAGGAACGGTATGACCGTGCCACACTGGAGCGCATCCGCCGTATGCAGAACGATCCGTACAGCGAAGTCATGGCAGAATACGGAGGTGGCCGGAACGGACGCTTCTCTCATCAGCTGGAAAGCCAACTGGACGGACTGGAGGACGAGCAGGCGCTCAACGAGATTATCCGGGAAGCCAAGAAGAACTCACGCATCCGCAAGGAACTGGAAGAATCTGACAAATACCGCAAGCGCATGTATGAACGGATTGTCAATTATGACCAAGAGGGAAAAACGGAGAAAGCCGCAGCCAACCCTTCCGGCCATCCATCCACCGACAGCCTGATGCAAAAAGGCCCGATCTACCGTGCCGAAAACGGCAAGCGGGTACGCCGCCAACCGACCTCCGCACCGGGAAACAGCAACCTCTTCAGGGCTTGCATCCACGGCGACCAGACCGTAGTCACGGGCAGTACGGTACGGATGCGGTTGCTTCAGGACGTAACCCTATCCGGCATGAAGATACCGGCCAACACGCTGTTTTACGGCGTCGCCACTTTGGGAGCCAACCGCCTCGATGTGGTGGTCAGCAACCTGAAGGTAGGAGACAACCTCAATCCCGTATCGGTGGTTGTCTTCGACAATGATGCCATGGAAGGTTTGAACCTGCCCAATAACCTGAAAGCCAGTGCAGCCAAGCGTATGGAACAAGGTCTTGTACAGAACATCGACATGCCGCTCTCTTCCATCGGCACGATGGCCAGCGAAGTGACCAGCGTAGTCAACGCCACCACCCAGGTAGCCAAGCAAATCTTGAACATGAGCCTCTCACAAGTGAAGGTACATCTCAAGTCCAACTACGAAATGTATATCCAAGAAGAGAGTCAGGAATCGAAGTTGCGCAGGCAAGCCGTGCAAGCGGAGTTACAGAAGCTCTATGAGCAAATGGAACAAGAGAAAACGAACAAGAAAAATCATCCCCTTCAAACATTGATAGACAAATTATGATAGACATTCTCAATTACCTGCTTGCGCTGTCAGCGGTCTTTTTCGGCTATCGGATCTACGTATCACGCCGGAACGGACGAGCCTTTAAAGAAATCCGTCCGCTGACCGTTTCTTTCGGCATTACCCTGCTTCTTCTATGGGGCATTACCGTATTCACCGCCTTTTTTTCAAGAACCGTTTAACATATCGACAACATGAAGAAATATATTTATCTACTGTTTTACTGCCTTGTGTGCAGCCTGCCGCTCTTCGCTCAGGAAAACGGCACTCCCCGGCAACAAGCCATCAGCCAAAAAGACATCTTTATCTCTTTCGACTGTGTGAAACACCTGGTATTCCCTGTGCAAGTATCTGATATCGCCATCGGCGAACAGGAGCTTGTCATGGCCAGCCGGGTAGAAGAGGCGCCCCATATCGTCAGGCTCTCGGCGCAAGCGGAAGGATTCACCGAAGAGACCAACCTGACCGTAGTCTGCATCGACGGAAGCGTTTACACCTATCACATCCGCTACCTTCCCGAAGGCGGCACGGATTCGCACCCGAACATTTACGAGGACAACGGGAAATGGCAGCACCATGACTATCAGGCAGAAGTCAGCGACCTCCATCTGGCCGAGTTCTTCTTTCCGGAGGACATCGCTTACGGAACGCCCGGCAACGAGGTGTCCTTCACTCTGGCCGCCTACAACAACCAGTTGAAAGTATCAACCGCCAAAGATGCCGTGGCATATTCCAACCTGTTTGTGGTGGATAAGGTCATGAACACTTACCACATCACCATCAAACGGGGCAACACCTCCGTATTCACCTACAATTTCGATGACCAGCGCAAATATACCGCCCATGTGGATGTGAACAGCGAGGAAATGGAAAGATGCATCCAAGAGCTGCGCACCAAGAAGCGCAACATCTACAGCCTGGGGGTCATCGAGAACAAGTTTGAGTTGTCAATGGCCAATCTGTATGTGCATGAGGGCTTCATGTTTTTCATCTTTGACCTGAAAAACAAATCATACATCGACTACGACATCGAGTTTGTCAAATGTTTCCAGCGTGACCAGAAGAAGAGCAAGAACGCCATCCAGCAAGAAACGACCATCGAACCTATCTATCAGAAAGATTTTGACACGAAAATCAAGGGCAAGAGCCGGAACCGGCTGATACTTGGTTTCGACAAATTCACGATACCCGATGATAAGGTATTCGAGATCGAGATTTACGAGCGAAACGGCGGGCGGCACATCAAGCTGGCCGTGTTGAACGAATACATCCTTTCCGCAGAACCCTTATACAAGCCACAGCCATGAAACTGAGAGAAGCATTAGACACCTATATGTTCGACAACGTGGGACAGTTCGGCGGCATCGCCGAATCACTGGGCTATCAGACCGAATACCGGGACGGATATTTTCGGTTCCGCAAAGACGGGGAAGAGCTGAGCATGAGCGTAAGCGAAATCAGGGAAAAAGTCGGAGCAAAGTACGATGAAAGCCTTCGTGACCAATCAAAAGAACGTGTATCCGCCCTTTTTGACAAGGAACGTGCCAATGATCCTAAATATGTCGCCGAGCTGGAGAAGGAGGGCATCAGCATCAAGCGGTGGGAGAACCTGAAGGGACATGACAAGGACGGCTTTACCGTCATCGACCATCGCCTGAAGGTATGCTACACCGGACAGTCGCTCTATGAATACGCCTACAAGCAAGGGAACATCCTCGACGGGAAAGGCACCAAGCTGGAAAAGGGTGTCATGTCTGATTTGATGGAGATACACGGCAAACCGGGGAAGCTCCGTTTCAACGATGACGGAATCTCCGTATTCTACCGCAAAGAGGCGTTGGTTATCCCGGACAAGGTGCTGGGAAAGAAGTTGGGCAAGAAAGAGAAAGAACAGCTGCTTGCCGGTGACATCGTACCCATCACCGTAAATAAGAAGGACATCCTGCTGCAAGTTGACCGGGATCTGAACTCCGTCATCCTGCGCACCAACCAGGAAATCAAGATTCCCGACATCATCGGGCAGACCAGCGAATATGGCGGCTACAAGTTAACCAAAGCCGACAAATACCTGCTCGCCAACGGCCATGCACTGGAGAACAAGCTGCTGCACAGTCCGGAAGGCTACTTCATTGCCGACATCCAACTGACGGATGACAGGAAAGGAGTCATGATACAGAACATACAGAGTATCACTCCCGGCAAGGCACAAGAACTGATCAAGGCGATGACACCCAAACTGGAAGCCCATGCGGTCAGTCTGGGAACGGCAGAGAACCGGAAACACGAAGTGGAACGCAATATGGAAGCTGAGTTTAGAGAAGCGGTGGGCAAACATGACTTTGAAAAGATCGGGAAGCTCAAAGAGGAAGGATATAAACCCAGTGAAGAGTTTATCAAAGGAATCGGTAAGGAACACGGTCTGGATGAGAGGCAAACCCATGAAGTCATCCAGCAGTTCGGAACCAAGCCGGAAGAACAGGGCGAACATGAAAGGCAGGCCGCACGTCTGTTGGATGCCGCACAGACCGACAACTTTCATGTCATCCAAGAGATACAGAAAGAAGGGTACCGGCTCACCCAACAAGACCTTGCCCGAATGCGTGAAACGGGTGTGCAAGCCAACACGCTGATAGCCGTACAAAAGATTTTCGGGATGGAAGGCAGCACAAAGACACTGGGAGATGTCAAACTGGCCAGCACACCCAAACCCAACAACAGCAAGGAAATGGCCCGTCCGATAGCCAGCACCATCAACCGGGCTTTCAATGATTTATAACAACTTAAAAAAACAAGAAGTATGGATTACGATGAATTAGTACAGAAAAACATTGCAGGAGAAATCAGTGACCTGGAGTTTCTACTAGCACAAGAAGAGCTTGCACAAGCCTATCAAGAAGAGATGGCTGCCAAGCATCAAGAGATAAATAACCAGACGGCCAGACAATGGCTGCTTGATTACGAAAACAGAAATCTATATCAATAAATCATGGATACAGCAAGTGACAAAGCATTACAGCGTTTCGCCGAACTGATGATCGAGAAGATAAAGCAGGTGGAAGACAACTGGCAGAAACCTTGGTTCGGGATAAAGGGTGGGGGACTTCCGCAAAATATCGAAGGAAGAACCTACAATGGAGTAAATTCCTTCATGCTGTTTCTACTTTCGGAAAAAGAGCAGTACAGCCTGCCGGTCTATATGACATTCATGCAAGCCAAGGACAGCGGCCTTAACATACTGAAAGGAGAAAAGTCATTCCCGGTCATTTACTGGAATTTTTCAGTAAGAGACAAGAACGGAAAGAAAATACCTTTCGACGTATATAAGAACCTGGATAAAAACGAGCAGCAGGAATATAAGGTCACGCCGTTTCTGAAGACATACAATGTGTTCAACGTACAGCAGACCAATCTTCAGGAAACGAAACCGGAGAAATGGGAAGCATTGAAGGAGCAATTCAAGATACCGGCCATCAAGGACGAGCAAGGGATGCTCACCGTGCCTCTGATTGATGCGATGGTACGGGAACAGCAATGGATCTGCCCCATTTATTCCAAGGAAGGAAATAGTGCTTACCATGCAAGGGGAGAAGATAACCATATCGTCGTACCCCTGAAGGGGCAGTTTAAGGACGGAGAGAATTTCTACTCCACACTACT
>DBFWXZ010000003.1:0-3499 GCA_048214935.1 Tidjanibacter sp. | reverse complement strand
CGAACTGTCTCACGACGTTCTGAACCCAGCTCGCGTGCCACTTTAATGGGCGAACAGCCCAACCCTTGGGACCTTCTCCAGCCCCAGGATGTGACGAGCCGACATCGAGGTGCCAAACCACTCCGTCGATATGAGCTCTTGGGAGGGATCAGCCTGTTATCCCCGGAGTACCTTTTATCCTTTGAGCGATGTCCCTTCCATACGGAAACACCGGATCACTATGCTCTAGTTTCCTACCTGATCGACTTGTTAGTCTCCCAGTCAAGCGCCCTTATGCCATTACACTCTAAGGCCGGTTACCAATCGGCCGGAGGGCACCTTTAGAAGCCTCCGTTACGCTTTTGGAGGCGACCACCCCAGTCAAACTACCCACCAATCAATGTCCCCGTTCCACGGGTTAGAATCCAAACAAATAAAGGGTCGTATTTCAACAGCGGCTCCACAAATACTGGCGTACCTGCTTCAAAGCCTCCGACCTATCCTACACATCACGTGCCCAGATTCAATGATAAGCTATAGTAAAGGTTCACGGGGTCTTTTCGTCCCATCGCGGGTAATCGGCATCTTCACCGATACTACAATTTCACTGAGCTCACGGTTGAGACAGCGTCCAGATCATTACACCATTCGTGCAGGTCGGAACTTACCCGACAAGGAATTTCGCTACCTTAGGACCGTTATAGTTACGGCCGCCGTTTACTGGGGCTTCAATTCAACGCTTCTCTTATCGATGACATCTCCTCTTAACCTTCCAGCACCGGGCAGGTGTCAGGCTGTATACTGGATCTTTCGATTTGGCACAGCCCTGTGTTTTTGTTAAACAGTTGCCTGGACCGATTCTCTGCGCCCTCCCATAAAAGGGTAGGGACCCTTTATCCCGAAGTTACAGGGTCAGTTTGCCTAGTTCCTTAACCGTGAATCACTCAAGCGCCTTAGAATATTCATCCCGACTACGTGTGTCCGTTTGCGGTACGGGTACCTACAGGATTAAGTTTAGCGGATTTTCTCGGCAGCATGCTTACGCGCACTATTGCCTTGTCCCGAAGGACGCGGCATACTGTCAGGTTCGGATCTCATGGTGGATTTGCCTGCCATGATCGACTCCTACACCCTTCAACCATCTATTCCGTCAGATGGCGGCACTGTCACTACTGCGTCTCCACGTCACTCCTGAAGGTAGTAACGGAATATTAACCGTTTCTGCCATCGGCATCGCCGTTCGGCTGAGCCTTAGGACCCGACTGACCCTGATCCGATTAGCGTTGATCAGGAAACCTTAGTCTTTCGGCGAGGGGGTTTCCCGCCCCCTTTATCGTTACTTATACCTACATTTGCTTTTCCAGACGCTCCAGAATACCTCACGGTACGCCTTCGACGCTGACTGGAATGCTCCCCTACCGATCATATAAATGATCCCACTGCTTCGGTAGACAACTTGATACCCGATTATTATCCACGCCCGACTCCTCGACTAGTGAGCTGTTACGCACTCTTTAAATGAATGGCTGCTTCCAAGCCAACATCCTAGCTGTCTTAGCAGTCAGACTTCGTTAGTTTAACTTAGCTGTCATTTCGGGACCTTAGCAGGTGGTCCGGATTCTTCTCCTCTCGGGCACGGACCTTAGCACCCATGCCCTCACTCCTGCGGTAGAACTGATGCGCATTCGGAGTTTGTCAAGACTTGATAGGCGGTGAAGCCCTCGCATCTTATCAGTCGCTCTACCTCACATCAGTAACCCGCAAGGCTGCACCTAAATGCATTTCGGGGAGTACGAGCTATCTCCAAGTTTGATTAGCCTTTCACCCCTACCCTCAGCTCATCCAGAAGCTTTTCAACGCTTATTGGTGCGGTCCTCCAGCTGGTGTTACCCAGCCTTCAACCTGGCCAAGGGTAGATCACTTGGTTTCGCGTCTGCCACTGCCGACTATACGCCCTGTTCAGACTCGCTTTCGCTTCGGATACGTGTGTCGTCACACTTAACCTTGCCGGCAAAGGCAACTCGTAGGTTCATTATGCAAAAGGCACGCCGTCACTCATCAACGAGCTCCGACCGCTTGTAGGCGCACGGTTTCAGGAACTATTTCACTCTTCTGTTCGAAGTGCTTTTCACCTTTCCCTCACGGTACTGGTTCGCTATCGGTCTCTCGGGAGTATTTAGCCTTACCGGATGGTCCCGGCAGATTCACGCAGAATTCCTCGTGCTCCGCGCTACTCAGGATACTACTATGCTTCGACAACATTCGAATACGCAACTGTCATGCTCTATGGTCTTTCTTTCCAGAAAGTTCTTCTCTGATGTCTTCATGCAACGGCGTAGTCCTACAACCCCACCCATGCCGTAACATGGATGGTTTGGGCTGTTCCCCGTTCGCTCGCCACTACTGGGGGAATCATTGTTTATTTTCTTTTCCTGCAGGTACTAAGATGTTTCAGTTCCCTGCGTTAGCCTCCTGCAATGCAGGATGATACTTCTTCAAAGTACCGGGTTGTCCCATTCGGAAATCCGCGGATCAAAGGTCATTTGCACCTACCCGCAGCTTATCGCAGCTTATCACGTCCTTCATCGCCTCCGAGAGCCAAGGCATCCGCCATGTGCCCTTACTTACTTTTTGTCTTACCGATCACGTATGGTCGATATATACTTTCAGCTTTTAACTTTACTTTTTTTTGGTCACATCATGTCAAAGAACGGTGTTTCAATTATAAAACAATAATCAAAACGGAGTGGAGAATAACGGATTCGAACCGTTGACCCCCTGCGTGCAAAGCAGGTGCTCTAGCCAGCTGAGCTAATCCCCCTTCTTATAAGTGGAAAACGGAAAGTGGAAAGTGGAGAATCAGGAGAGTTCCCGATTTTCAGTTTTCAATTTTCAGTTTTCAACTTTGAAGTAGTCCCAGGCAGAGTTGAACTGCCGACCTCTACATTATCAGTGTAGCGCTCTAACCAACTGAGCTATAGGACTGTCAGTCAAACCCTCGCCTTACGGCTCGGCTTCTACTTTTCTCGTATATTTTAATAAACAAGTACGCGCAGTACAAGAGGTTCTTATGGAAGCATAACTTCAAGAACCAACGATCGAGTCGAGACGTCACTCCAGAAAGGAGGTGTTCCAGCCGCACCTTCCGGTACGGCTACCTTGTTACGACTTAGCCCCAATCACCAGTTTTACCCTAGGGCGCTCCTTGCGGTTACGCACTTCAGGTACCCCCGGCTTTCATGGCTTGACGGGCGGTGTGTACAAGGCCCGGGAACGTATTCACCGCGCCGTGGCTGATGCGCGATTACTAGCGAATCCAGCTTCATGGAGTCGGGTTGCAGACTCCAATCCGAACTGAGAGAGGCTTTCGGGATTAGCATCACGTCGCCGTGTAGCTGCCTTCTGTACCCCCCATTGTAACACGTGTGTAGCCCCGGACGTAAGGGCCGTGCTGATTTGACGTCATCCCCACCTTCCTCACATCTTACGACGGCAGTCTCGACAGAGTCCCCAGCATAAC
>DBFWXZ010000028.1:0-1206 GCA_048214935.1 Tidjanibacter sp. | reverse complement strand
CAAGGCAGAGGAATCGAACAGGTTGAAGAGTTCGTTTTTGGCGAACATGAGCCACGAGATACGCACGCCTCTGAATGCGATAGTGGGGTTTTCGTCTCTTTTGTCGGAGCCGGGAGTGGAACCGTCGGAGAGGAAGGAGTACTGCGGGGTGATAGAGGCCAACTCGAAGCTGCTGCTTACGCTGATAAACGACATTCTGGACCTGTCGAAGATAGAGGCCGGGACGCTGGAGTTCAGCTACGGACCGGTGGAGCTGCATACGCTTCTCTCGGAGACGGTGCAACTGCATGGTATGGGCGTCGAGACCGGTGGCGGGGTAAGGCTGGTCCTTAGGGATGGTCTGGAGCCGCTGGAGATATACTCGGACCGTCAGCGGTTGGTTCAGGTGGTGACCAATTTCGTTACCAACGCCTTCAAATTCACCCGAAGTGGAAGCATCGAGGCGGGCTACACCGTGGAAGGGGACGAAGCGGGGAAATGGGTGCGCGTTTACGTATCCGACACAGGCTGCGGGATAGAGCCGGGTCAAAGGGAGCGGGTGTTCGAGCGGTTCGTAAAGCTGGACTCGTTCAAGCAGGGGACCGGTCTGGGCCTGTCCATCTGTCGCAGCATAGTGGAGCATCTGGGCGGACGGATAGGAGTGGAGAGCACTCCGGGGGAGGGTTCGACCTTCTGGTTTACCGTTCCGCTGAACCCTCCCCCGGGAGAGGGCCGTAAGGATACCCTCGCACCGGGGGATGCATCCCGAAAGGCCGCGAACACGCCCCCTGTCCAAGCGGACGCTTCCGGTCCCCGGGCGGGCGGGTTGATACTCATCGCCGAGGACAACGCCGACAACTACCGCCTGTTCGAGTCGCTGCTGGGCGGGAGGTGGCGCTTGGCGCACGCATGGGACGGAGTTCAGGCCGTGGAGATGTTCTCCCGGCTGGCCCCCGAACTGGTGCTGATGGACATAAAAATGCCCGAAATGGACGGCTACGAGGCCGCCCGCAGAATACGCCGGCAAAATCCTCGCGTACCGATTGTGGCCGTTACGGCCTACGCCTTCGAGCAGGACGAGCAGAGGATTCTCTCGGAGGGATTCAGCGCCTACATCTCCAAGCCGCTCGACCCGCACGCTCTTATCGATACCATACAACGACTCCTTCCACGGAAATCATCCCCTATAGCACCCCAAGACTCAGAGTAAAACAACTCCCCCGCCCG
>DBFWXZ010000027.1:0-58057 GCA_048214935.1 Tidjanibacter sp. | reverse complement strand
TTCCACGAGTAGCCTTTCCAGAGGTTCCCTTCCGCATTGCCCATCTCCGTGCCGGAGGAGTTGAGCTTCAGCGTGCAGTCGGGAGTAATAGTCTGGGGGTCCTGTACGGGCAGGTGGGCGAATACGAGGTCGCCGAATACGATTTCACCGGTCGCACCGAAGGAAAGCTCCGTCAGGGCGGTGCAGTTGCGGAAACTCCACTTGCCGATATTGTCGGCTGCCGGAAGGCTTACGCGCTTCAGGGCCGTGCATCCGTTGAAAGTACCCAGACTTACGGTCAGAGCCGCGGGCAGGTCTATGGTTTCCAGACCGGTGCATGCCGTGAAACAGTAGTTGCCCACGGTGACGGTTTTGGGCAGCTTCACTTCGGACAGCTTGTCGCATCTGTCGAATACGTAAGTGCCGAGAGTCGTCGCTTCGGGCAGGTCTATCCGGCTGATGGCCGTACGCGGAAAGGCGCTGTTGCCTACCGTTTCGGCTTTCGGTACGGATACCGTTACCAACGATGTCGCTCCGTTGAACATATATGCTCCTATGTCCTTGAGCAGCGGGAACGAAACGCTTTCCAGCGCCGTGCAGCCGTCGAACACGTGGTCGCCGCCCGTAGTTTCCAGAGCCGGGATTTCCACATTGCGCAGCGACGTGCACTGCCCGAACATATAGTTCGAAAGAGCGGTGAGCTTGGGCATTGATACGCTCGCCAGCGACTTGCACTGCCGGAATGCCTCCTTCGCGCACGAAACGAGCTGCGGCAGCTCTACAGCGGTAATCCCTGTGTCGTAAAATGCCGAATTGCCTATCGTTTCCACGGCGTTCATCGACAGTTCGGAAAGCTGCGCGTCGAGGCAGAATGCGAAGTCGCCCACCGTTTTAGCCGAGGGAATTTCGGCCGAGGTCAGGGCCGTGCACTTGTAAAACGCCTTTTCGGAAATGGTTTCGGCTTTGGGCAGCGACACCGTCGACAGTGCGGGGGCCACCTCGAAAGCCTGCTTTCCGACCGTCAGCGCATTCGGGAACGAAACGCTTTCTAAAAGCGGACATTCCTGAAACGCCATGGGGCCTATGTCGGTTACGTTGGCATGACTTGCCGTTTTGAGGCCGGCGCAGTTGTAGAACATGTATTGCGGCATGGCTTCCAGCTTGGGCATATTGATGTCGCTTACGTTTTCGAGCGACGAGCAGCCGGCGAACATGGCTTCTTCCCCTTCTACGAGTTCCGGCAGGTCGGCGCCTTTGAGCATGGCGCAGTGGGACAGGAAATTCTTGCCTGCCTTGACCAGCTTGGGCAGCGAAACGGTTTCCAGCGCGTCGCACCTGTAAAATACTCCGGAACCTCCTTCGGTAACGTTCGGCAGGTTTACTTCCGTCAGCTTTATGCACATGTCGAACGTGCCCTGAGAAAGCATCGTCACTTTAGGCATCTCTACCGATACCAGACCGGTGCATTCCGACAGGGTGTAGTTATCGAGGGATTCCACTTCCGGCAGCGAAAGCGTTTCGAGATTCATGCACCCTGCAAGCCCGAACAGGCCGATGCTTTTGAGCGAAGGCACTTCGAGAGTGCCGATGCCGGCCGCGAACAGGGCGTGTCCGCCGATACCGGTCAGGTACGGAGCCTTTACCGATACCAGTTGCGGCATGGTCGGCGCGCGAGAGGCCTCGTCGTAGAACAGGTAGTCGGGCATAGTGCCCGCGTCGTCGTAGATTACGAGGTGTTCTAGCGATGTAAACTTGTTGAGCGCCCGCCACGCTTCCTCGGAAGGGATGTTTCCGGTTACCGTGAGGGTGGTTATGGCGGCCGCCTGCTCTTCCGGATAGTCCGTCAGGGCGCTTCCCTCCACCGGCGTTCCCTCTATGGGAGGCGGCACTTTTCCTACGGTCCACGTACGGGCGGATTCCGGGTCGTTCACCTCTTCGGCCGTCAGCATAAGGCGTTGTTTGCCGTCTGTTTCTGTCAGGGTCAGGTTCATTTTCCAAAGCTGTCCCGCTTCGAACCCTACAATTTGGCTTTCGTTTCCGTCCATAAGCAGGCTCTCTCCTTCCAGAACCAGCGACAGGGCGACGTCCCCGGCAGGAAAATAACCCGCCGATTCCCGGTTCTCGCCCGCGAATACCAGCGGGTTGCTACCGTAAGCGACGGTCGGGACCGTGGCTTCCCATTCGCTGCCTTCCAGCGAAGGGTCGAACACGAAGAAAACTCCCGCGTTGGTCTGTTCGCACGGCACTTTCACTTCGGTGGTGTGGTCGTTCGTGACGGTTGCCTCGGCGCTTCCTTCATAGACTTGCACGTTGAAGGCGGGCTGTACGAAGTCGTCCCTGTGGGATTTTACCGTGACGGTATATTTGCCGGGAGCCAGCTCGTCTATGATGCCGTCGGTTGGAAAACTCAGAGTTTCCGCGCCTTCGGCCCCCGACAGTATTATCGTGTAAGTAGTGAAATCATCGACGGGAGTACCCTGCATTTGCGGAACATCGTTTCCGGCGACCGCGTTTATCTGCGGTTTTATAAGCAAAGCGCCTTTTCCGGGCCCCGGTTCCGGCGGAGCGGGCGTTTCTTCCGGGCCTTCGTCGGAGCAGGCTCCCAACAGGGCCGGAATAATTAAAGCTGCATAAAAAAATTTCTTCATAATGTAAGGTTTGAAAACCGTAAAAACAAATTTATATGTCTTCAAATATAATAAAAATTTAGCCGCTTTTAGTAAAAATTTTGCACGTTAAACGTTTGTGGTTGAAAGTTAGCAGGATGGAAATATTATTTTAATGAATAGGTAGAATACTTTCGTGCTTTCCGGTAAAAGAGGCCTTGACCGGGTTCAGCGGGTCGTATGTGCAGGGATAGCGATATGTAGCGGCAAAGTCGTCCTGTCCCTTAAACCGTTCCGGGGCGAACCGTATGCGAATCGTGTATGCAAAAACAAAGAGAGTTGCAAACATCGTTGCAACTCTCTGGGTTTTACGCTCCTCAAGCAGGACTTGAACCTGTTACCCCCTGATTAACAGTCGTATTCAACAATTATCTTTTGTTTTCTTAGGTTTGCATTTCTTTACTTATTTCATTGATTATTAGGCATAATAATGCCAACAATGAGAAGAAAGTATTTGTGAAATTGGAAATAAAATCTATTTTTGTGTGCAAATTGTGTGCGCAATTTCGGCGACTCGCACAGTGTAAAACAAGCGGCTATGCTCTATTACTCGAAGGACGGTATTACGGTTTCTCCCTTTCTGGACGACAGAAAGGGAAACATTAAAGGAACTTACCCTGTTAAAATCAGGGTTACATATAAGCGGGTACGAAAATATTACTCTACCGGCAAAACACTTTCTCCCGAAGAGTGGGACAAGTTACCTGTTACGCGCACGAAGAGATTGACCGATATACGAAAGGATATAGAGAACAGTTTTTCTCTGGTAAAAAGCAATGTCGTAGCATTGGCTGAGAAAGGTGCATTCTCTTTCGATGCTCTGAATGTCCACTTGAGCCATGCATCCGGCACTACCTTGAATTTAGCTTTTCGCACCAAGATAGAGGCGTTGACGCGGGAGGAGCGGGTAGGAACCATGCTTTATTATGATAACGTACTGAAGAACGTGGAGGCTTTCGGAGGAAAGAGTATTCCCGTAGAGTCCGTTACGGTCGATTGGTTGCAAAGGTTTGAAAAATTCCTTCTGAGGGATAAGAACCATACCACCGTCGGGATGCATATGCGGGCGATTCGGGCCGTACTCAACGAAGCGAGAAAGTCGGGAGGACTCCGGGAATCCCAATATCCTTTCGGGAAGGGAAAGTATGAAATCAAAACCGGCGAATCCCGTAAGCTGGCATTGACCCTCGACCAGATAGCGAGGATTATGCAATACAAGGACGGGCAGGATACGGAACGTTATCGGGATATATGGTTTTTCATGTACCTGTGCAATGGCATCAATACGGCGGACCTCGTGCGGTTGAAGTACAGCAACATCATCGACGGAGAAATTTGTTACATACGGCAGAAAACCGTTCGGACAACAAGCACGGTCAAAGAGATACGCGCTATCGTAACACCCCAGATGCAGGAAATCATCGACCGTTGGGGCAACCCGAAAGAACCGGACAATTTAATCTTTCCCCTTATCCGGCCTACCGACGATCCGCTTCTGCATAAGAAACGCACGAAAGACTTGACTAAACGTATAAACGAACATATGAAAAAAGTTGGGCGCTCGATAGGAGTCGATAATATAAGCACCTATACCGCTCGCCATTCATACGCTACCGTGCTTAAACGGAGCGGGGCCAACATAGCCTACATTTCGGAAAGTCTCGGCCACAGCAGCCTCAAAACCACCGAAAGCTACCTTGCCTCCTTTGAAAAAGAGGAGCGGCAGAAAAATGCGGAATTGCTGACGAAGTTTTGAAGATACCAGAGTTTATACAACCCCACCCCCTATAGAGTATAGGGGAAATATCCTAATACTCAATCTGTTAAAGACTTTGAGCGTATAGTTGGAGTCCGAAAACAGCGCATGGAGATTTATAATGCCTCTCAAAGCCCTCTCGCTGAACAAGCCGCAAAAGAGTATATAATAAGTCGTACAAATTTATAAATTAACCTATTGCAGTCAGTAATGAAAATGTATCCACTAATAAGATTGACTATAACTGCGTCTTATGTAACCTTGCCGGCAGGTTACTGATGCAAGTGGAAGAATTGGCAAATAGAAAGGCTCTGGAAGGAATACTTAAAAAGGTTTCAGCTAATAGAGGCCGTCATCGATTTCAAGCGAATTGTCGGACAGTAAAAGACCTAAAAGGACTTTCGCGAAGTTAAAACACTTTTTTCCTGAATAGGCGGTTGTCTTATAAACAGCCGTGTTATGAAGGAAATAATAATAGTGTCGCCAGAGGAGCTTGCAGCTTTGGTCGAAAAATCAGTTTCTTCGGCGCTTGAGAGTAGTAAGCCACATAAAGCGGAACCCGATCCTATGGACTTGAATAATGCCGTTAGGTTTTTAAGGGAACAAGGTTATCCTACATCTAAAGCTAAAATCTATAAACTTACCAGCTCCGGCCATATACCGTTTCGCAAATACGGCAACAGGCTTGTATTCTCCCGAAAAGAACTTCTTGCATGGGCGGAAAGACAAACTGTCGCTCCCGACAATCATAGCGAATCCGTGCTGGCCATTTCTCGAAATGCAGGGCGTAAGCTAAAATGATTAAAGCAAAATTATAAATGTCTGTCTACCTATCCTATTTTATTAATCTTCAATCAAAGAAGGATTACGCCCTGCCATAAAATTAGTCATTAGAACAAAGCTATTTACTAAAACTTATAAATAAATACTTTAGCCCTTAACCCCGACCTGCTATTCGTAATCAAAGCCGATATAAATAGCAAACCTAAAAATAAATAAATCACATATCTAGCAAAAGCTCAGTGTCGCTCTTTTACTAAACTTATAGACTGTAAGGAAATTTGTGTTACCTTCCATTATGCTTATCTAGTCAGGCATTTTTTGCTTGATTGGATTTGCAAATTATAAACCTTTTAAATAGCTTTGCATACTATAATTAGCGGAAGTAAGTATGAGCCAAAAGGAACTGTTTGAAAACCAAATTGTGAATTTAGGGGTTGAAAACGAACGAATCATTTCAGGCTATCGAATCTACAATGCAGAACAAAAGCGTAGAACCAAAAGAAATGACTTGCCTGAATTATATCCTGACTTTCCTGAAGCCAAATATGATATAATTTATGCAGATCCACCTTGGGACTATGGAGGAAAAATGCAGTTTGATAAGAGTGGGAAAAAGGATATAAATAAAAATTGGGAAAACAACATTTTCATTAGTGCCGCCAAATTTAAATATCCTACTCTTAAAACGAAAGAGATGATGAAAATCCCAATCCATGAAATTGCAAATCAGGATTGCTTGTTATTTATGTGGGTAACTAATCCTCATTTAGCACAAGGCATCGAATTGGGTAAAGCGTGGGGATTTGATTATAAAACTGTGGCATTTGTATGGGATAAAATGAATCATAATCCAGGAAAGTATACTCTTTCCTACTGTGAGCTTTGTCTAGTGTTCAAACGTGGTCGCATCCCAACTCCCAGAGGGGCAAGGAACATCAAGCAACTTGTGAGAGTACCTAGAGGCGAACATAGTCAAAAACCTATCGAAGTACTCCATAGTATTGAGGCAATGTTTCCTACACAGAAGAAAATTGAATTGTTCGCACGTCACCAACCTCCAGGCTGGGATGTTTGGGGCCTTGATGTGCGTGAAGAGTATGAGTAGTATTAAAAACCCCTTAATCAATAAGGGGTTTTATATTATTCAAAAAATGTTCAATGATAGGAATTTTATTAGTTTGATCACGCCACATAAAATAATGTCCTGGTACCCCATCGTACCATAGTTTTATTTCTCTTACGCGACAAGGATCTCTTGTAATATCGCCTATAAAAACTACCCAAAAGGGTAAAATGTTAGCTTCTAACTTACCTTTATCCCTTAGGGCTTTCTGTAATCCAGGTGTGAAAAACTTACATGAACGTTCGTGTGCATTTCCTCTTCCATCGGATCTCCTACCGCCTTCTATCCATCCATCTTGGCGTTTCACCTCCACATAGATAGTTTTTCCTGTTTCATTATTAGTAATTGCGTAATCTGGGAAAACCCCATGCTTTGTAATGGGAGTTATCGGATTGTGAATTTCTGCTAGTTCTTGGGCAGAGAGAGGGACGTTCACATACAAATCTCTAAATTCTTTTGGATTCCTTCTTATGGCATATTCTGTTCCTTCAAACAATAGTCGAAATGTTTCAAAAAAACTTAATTCAGCATCACCGGCGTTTCTGCCGCTATAATCCTGCCATTTTCTCCGCAATCTGTTAGCGTCACTTCCCATTTTAAAACCTCAATAAGTTATCAATGCTTACATCTAAAGCATGAGCTATTTTTTCAATATTAATAAGAGTTATATTTTTTTCGGCGCGTTCAATCATACCAATATAAGTGCGATGCAATTCAGCTTTAAAAGATAATTCTTCTTGAGACAATCCTTGTTTTTGCCGAAGTTCTCGAACCCTGTTTCCAAATCTTACTAAGATTTCTCTTTCCATTGCTAAGTATAGTATACAAAATTAGCTATACATCTTACGTTTTGCAACATACTATAGTTATCATATATTTGTTGTTTAAGAATCCGGTAATATTTCTCATCGCAAAGTTCTCATTTGACACAATATTGCATATTATCAGTTGGTTAGCCATTTCACTTTCTTGTCTGTTCTCGTGGCTGCCCACTCGAAACATAGGTTTTTCTACTATATTTCGACCGTTTTTTAAGTAACACAAAATTAATCCAATACAATTCTTAAAATACTCTTAGAATTGGACTGCGGTGGACTATAACGGACTCTGGTGGACTGTGGCAGACATTTAGGGGTTTTTATGGACTATTGCATAACTGCCGGAGGGTGAGCGGTTTCACTTCCAATCATTGCTGAGGATGTGAGAAATTGGACTATACTCTTTCGGGTTACGTTTTACATTTCCGGTATAGTCACGGCCCGTCCGCTATCCGGCCTTTACGCACAGAAAGCCCGGAGAGATTGTGGTAGTATCTCTCCGGGCCGGTGTTTGTAAAGGCCGGGCAAGCATTGGCTGTTGGCAGGTGAAGCAAGAGGTGGGTTGTTAGTGCATCCGGGTAGTGCTGCCATGCCGGACATATCTTTCCCGCAGAAACTGAGCCGCCGCCGGTCGGCAGCAAGCTGTGTTTTCGTATGCGGAAAAATCCGCCCCGAAAACGTCCGCTCCCCTCGGTGGCGGACATCTTGCTCCAAAGTCGCAACAAGGAAGTTATATAGAAAAAACAGTGTCAAGCCTTTTCCGATTTTGGCCTGCTTATCCGAAGCGGCATAAAGCAACCGTACTGATTCACTCACTCACTCACTAATCCGCCTAATCGACCTAATCTACCTATATGCAGAGAGCTTGCTGCTGTACGGTATGGTCGGGTATAGTCCGGCAAGGCGCTTTACGCATGGGGCTTACTTGGCCGTCAGGTTAAGCTTGCTTTGTAAGCATTGAAAAGGGGAAGATCCGCCTGTCGCAGGACAGCAGCAAGCTGTGTTTTCGTCGGACGGAAATCCGTTCGCCAAAACATCCGCCCCTCCCGGCGACGGACATTTTTGCTCCGTAGTCGAAAAATTTTAGATTGTCGTAATGCTCGTATGAACGGTGAGTCTAAAGCAAAATAAGATATAGGAATGGTTAACGTAGTGGTGTAATAAGTTTGTGCTACACGTCCACTATATCTTTTACCTTAATGCCCATACCCGAACAGATTTTATAAAGCGTTTTAAGCGTCAGGTTAGCTCGACCCGCCTCAATTCGGGACATGTTGGATTTTTCAAAGTTGCACTTTGCCGCCAAGTCCTGCTGACTTATCTTAAGTGAAGTTCTTACTTCTTTTATTTTCCGTCCGACTTTAGCGACAAACTCTTCTTCTTTCATTTTTTGGTTATCATATTTGATAACACAAATAAAATACCATATATTTGCCAAGTGGTTATCCTGTAAGATAACCTATGATTTTTTGTAAATTAAGAATTAATTAAATAACGGTTTTATGTTACCTTTGTCTTCATATTACGATTCGACGTAGTGGTAACATAACATAGAGGGTAAACAACTCTTTATGCCTGCCGTAAAATTGGGACCCCGCAAGGGAAAGGAAGTAGGATATAATGGTTGTCAGCCTGAGTTATGCCCTGCCTTAACGGGCAGGACTAACTTGGGCGCAGGACGGCTTCTTACTTCGGGTATCCCAATGCCTTCGGCAGGAGCTGACACCGCGTCCTTTTTTGTTGTCCGTTAGGTAATAGCATAACCGGTTTTTGGTAAAGGGCGCGGATAATCATTCACCTTTATGTCCGCCGAGTTATGCATCATCCGTTTTATCCTATTGTCAATATAGACCTTGATACTGCTTCCACCGCCTGCTTTGCCGATTACGGCTCGGAGTTGTTCCGTGAGGAGACAAGCCAAAAAGAACAAAACGCTATCCGCGAACGTTTAGGCTATAGAATCGGAGTATTATTAGACCTGCTTTATAAGGAAGGCTACCGAACGTTTCTTTGTCCGGTGGGAGGGGAGTTCGGGCTTATAGCTGCCTCGGCCGTACTGGATTTGAAAGCCCGAAAGACGGACGTGGAGCTTGTACCGGTGCAGGCGAATGTACAAAGCCGGGATAGGGGCAAGGTGTTCACTCACCTAATGCGAAGGCATAATACGGGAGTAATCGGTAGGCGGATTCCCGCCCTGCAAGCCTCTGATTTTCAACAATCCTATGCTATTGGCAATACCTCCACTGAACGCCACTCGGTAGAAAGCTATCTTATGTTCGGCCTTTCAAGCACCGTTGTTACCTTCTTTCCGGGAACTGCTCTAACGTCCGGCCCCGGACAAATACCCTCCTCTCTTGCCTTAGCAAAGCAATTTAACTTGCGCATAATAAACCTAAGCATCGGCCGGGATGCTCGGCACTACGAGAACCGGGTGGAACCGTTAATTCAGGCAGCCCTTTCCTGTCCTTTGCCAACCTCCCCGGTAGAATACTTGTGCGGCCTATGGATATTGGAACACGAATACGGTATGGAAAGCGGGGACAGGGAATGGAGGCATCTTCGGTCTTACTCCAACTTCGAGTGCGAGTGGAACCTGAAAGACGATGGAGAGGCAGAGGTATTCTACAATGCCCGAAGCGTCCTTAGCGACACGTTTCTATATAACCAAGAAATCGGAACTCTTACCCTTTCCACCAAATGCTACATAATAAAAGACCTTACCGGAAACCATCTGGAGCTGCTGGACTGTTCTCCCGATAAGGGCATACATTTACTCACTTTGCATAAAATCCATTGGAACCGTCCGGCAGCCTCTGTCCCAAGAAAAGATACCCTTAGCCTCACAGGTCCTTGGTTACACGTAGGAACATACGTTAAGGACGATATCCAATCTTGGCAGGCCCTTCCCCAAAGTAAGAACTTTCCTGAGGAGTGGATATTTATAAATCCAAACACCCTTACTGCCCGATATTCCGACAAGTCGGAAGAACAGCTAAAATATGCCTACTGCCCGCTTAACAGGGAACTGTTCATAGAGCAAGACAGCGAGCTGTGCATAGATGACGTGTATAGGGTGGAGGAACTATCCCCAACCCAAATCCGCCTTTACCTTATGGAGAGCGTGAATATCTTTCCCGAACAGTGCCAAGTGAGGATAGAGTTGGAGAAAGAGTAAGACAAAAAGAATAAACCGAGAAAACAATAACACCAATCCGGCCGCCGGAGCTGACTCATGGGACATATCTTCAGTTTACTGCCTTATTGAAGGAAGGGATACTGCTCCGGGAATACCATGCGTAAAATACAGTTTAGGGCTTCAATTTAACGGAACGATACAGTTTCCCAACCTGTCCACCTCTTCCCGCCTCAACGCTGACAAAGCTTTAGAGCCTTTCGAGGATGACTATCGGATATAGCGAATAGACACGTCGCAAGCATTGTATGTATTATGCAGTAGGAAATAGAATACATGGTGAAGGGGTATATTTAATTGAATAGAGGTTATTAGAGGTCTATAGTGCTGTTAGGAGAAAGTGTTAATTGTGTGTTCACAACTTTTGGTGGAAAATATATACAACTTTCAGGGGAAAATATATATCTTTGTTGCGTAAAGAAAGCCAATGGCTTGGACATCACTGGCTTCTTTGAAAAAAGATTTAATACAAATTAAACTAAGTTAATATGTGGCACAAAGGTAATTACTTTTTTCGAGATGCACAAGATCAAGTATTATTTAATACGGATGAATATGTTAAGCGTCCAACCCCTAATCAAGCAGAATTTAATGCTCTTATCACTCCATATATAGGGCAAATAGAAGAAGCTAAAAATGAAGCTATGGAGATACTAAACAATCTTCATAGCCTATATCCACCTCACTATTTTTTGGACAAAGCAGACCCGATGAGTTTTAATGGATTTTTCATTGGGAAGTTAAAAGACAAATTGGGGCATGAAAATTTCTACGTCACCAGTGAGGGTAGAAAATACTGGCAACTTGGAAATTATATGGTTTTTATAAAAAAATTGGATAGAAACTTTGATACAGCTAATGTCACTACTATCAATACCAAACGAATTAGAAACCAATATGCCAAACCTACAGAAGAGCCAAAACCCATTGTACATTTAGGATATCAAGTAAGCAGGGATTGGGGTGAAATTATAGGTCTTTATGCAGTTTCGTGTGACAAGGAACAAAATATTAAATGGATTTCTGATATAAGCCTACTTGAACGCTTATCAAAGTATACAGAAACAGCCCCACAACCTGATAATATTGAAGTGAATAACGAACCAAGAGTTAAAGTACGCGAAATGAGTGTAGAAGTAATTTAGTTCTAAATCAATGTATGGCTATCATTTATAATCACCAATTAAAAATAGCAAGAGAAAGTCGTGGTCTTACACAGACTCAATTGGCTAAAAGTATAACAAATTTATCTCAAAGTAATCTCTCTAAAATGGAACAGGGTTTACTTCCTGTTACTGGTGAGGCTCTTGTTAATATAGCAAATGCTTTAAATTATCCAGTCAGTTTCTTTTACAAAAAAAATCAGCAGCCCTCTGATGGGACTTTTTATTATAGAAAGAGGATTACGCTTACAAAGTCTATCTTGATGAAAATAGAAGCTCAAAGAGATATTTTACGTATGGCTGTAGATGAATTACTGCAATCTGTAGAAGTAAAAGAATGTTATGTCCCACACATACCTGCTACGGATGATATGACTCCCTCAGACATTGCCCGCAAAGTTAGAGCTTTTTTGAAGGTCCCCAAAGGACCAGTTCAAGAGCCTATAAAACTATTAGAAGATGCTGGTATCATTGTATATGAAATGGATTTTCATACAGATAAACTAATGGGATTCACAATTTATACAGATATGGGGCAACCCATTATTTTTATAAATAAAAATATGCCTAATGACAGAAAACGATTTACTCTTGCACATGAACTTGGTCATTTAGTTATGCATATTTCTTTTGATGTGTACGAAGATGATAAGGTAATTGAGCAACAAGCTGATGAATTTGCTTCTGAATTTAATATGCCTCTCTTAGATTGTTTAAGCGATATTCAGAATTTAAAATTCTCAAGTCTTAATGGGCTTAAACTTTATTGGAAGTGTTCTAAAGCAGCAATACTCAGAAGAGCTCTTACTGCAAAAACTATTTCTCCCGATAGGTATAAATATTTTATGATTGAATTGAGTCGTATAGGAGAGCGAAAAACTGAGAAGGGAATTGTGGATTTAGATAAGCCTCAACTTCTAAACCAAATTTTAGAGCTTCATATCAAGGACCTACATTACTCTAAGACTGAAATAGCGCAAATGATAAGTATATCAGAAAAGGATTGCAATGAATTGTTATTTCCTGCACAACGAGTGATGATACGACTAACCCCACGTATATCCTCCCTACAAAACGAGGCGAGCTATTAGGCTCACCTCGCACCCCTCTCAAACTAAAGTATATTTCATCTGATTGGGTTAATAATGGGTAATTATTTCCTATAAAATTAAAGTGCTTTCATAAGCCAAGTATAAGTTGCTGCTAGCACCATATCATTTCCCTTTATTTGATTAGTATGGATTACATAAATTCCGATACTGTCCTGGTGAAAGTAATTCCGGAAAAGGCGACTTATGAAAACTAAACTTAAGACTGTCGCCGCCTCAAACAATCTGCCAAGTTGTGTGCAAATTGTGTGTGCAAAAAATAAAGGGAATCGCAACGGCTGTTGCAACTCCCTTTGTTTCAGGCTCCTCAAGCAGGACTTGAACCTGCGACCCCCTGATTAACAGTCAGGTGCTCTAACCAACTGAGCTATTGAGGAATTATGCGGACGCAACGGCGTTGCCGTTTGCATTCCGGGGTGCAAATATAAGGCAAATATTCATTTGTGCAAACAAAATTCACGAGGTCGCCATATAAATTTATTTCGGAATACGCACAGGGGCATCCCCGCGTTTTATTGACAAGTTGTTTTTATTCGATACCTTTGCGCCGTATCGGGACGTACGAAAAACACGGGAATGAAAGCGATTCCAGTAATATGCCTTGCATTTGCAGCGGTCCTGTCCGGGGCGGCGGAATCATTTTGTGCCGCACGGTTTCCGGCTTCGGCCGTTTGCGGGCATGTCCGGCAGGAACCCGAATCCGACCTGTCGTTCGAAACCGACATATGGGATTTCGGAACCATACGGGAGGAAGACGGTCCGGTGTCCCATACGTTCCGGTTTACCAATACCGGGAACAAGCCGGTAGTCATAGAGCGCGTCGCCGTAAGCTGCGGGTGTACTACGCCGAGCTATTCCCGGCGTCCGGTTATGCCGGGAGAGGAATCCGAAATAGGGATTACCTTCGACCCCGAAATGCGGCCCGGACGGTTCGCCAAGACGGTAACCATACTGAGCGGAAGAGGCAGGAACCGGAACGTGCTCAAAGTCAAAGGCGTTGTTACGCCCCGCCCGCGTACCGCCGAGGAAGACTATCCGTTCGCCCTTGCCGGCGGGCTCAGGGCCGATATGCTGCACCGGGGTTTCGGGTACGTGTCGCACGGCGAGGTGAAATCCATGGTTATAAACGTAGTGAACACTTCCGGCAAGACGTTACTGCTCGATACCGTATGGGCTACGAAAAGCGGTTTGCTGCGGGTGGACTTTCCACGCGCCCTCGGACCGGAAGAGAAGGCGGCCGTTACTCTTACGTACGACCTGCGCGGCAGCGGCCGTTACGGCATGTTGTCGGACAGGGTGTATCTGCTGGCCGACGGCGTCCGGCCTTCCCTGCCGGTAAATGCGACGGCGGTGGCGGTGGACGATTTTACCGGCACGGAGTCCGACTCCGCGCCCCGGGCCGATATAAGTCCCGTGTTCCACGATTTCGGGGAGAACGTCGGGACCCGGTCGTTGAAGAAACGTTTTGCCATCGTAAATACCGGACGGAGTCCGCTGCACGTCAGGGCCATAAGTATGGAAGAAAATACTTCCACCGATTTGATGCCCGGCATCGAACTTCAGCCCGGCGGAAAAACCGTATTCGAGGTCGTCTTCAGGCCGCAGGGTTCGCCGGGTACGCCGGTGTTCGGAGGCATCAGAGTCATAACCGACGACCCGCAGCATCCCATGCGCGAAATCCGCGTAGGAGCTGTAATTTGAAGCGACAGACCATATGTATAAGATAACCGCAAAGGAACAGTTGGCTCCGGGGGTGGTTTCCCTCGAAATAGAGGCTCCCCGGATAGCGAAGGCCGCCCTGCCGGGACAGTTCGTAATCGTCAGGGCCGATGAAAGGGGAGAGCGGATACCGCTCACACTGTCGGACTGGGATGCCGGGCGGGGTACCGTACGACTCGTGGTGCAGACCGTCGGATACTCGACGGAGAAGATATGCAGCCTGTCGGCGGGCAATTCGCTGGCCGACGTGGCCGGGCCGTTGGGCCGTCCGTCGGAGTTGACGGAACTGCCGACGGAGCGGCTGCGCGGAATGCGCATTCTTTTCGTAGCCGGAGGCGTGGGCGCCGCACCGGTGTATGCGCAGGTCAAGTGGCTTCGAGGACAGGGGGCCCCGGCTGATGTAATCGTCGGCGCCAAGAGTGCCGGTAATCTTATACTTACCGAGGAATTGAAGGCGCAGGCGGCCGGACTGTATATAGCCACGGACGACGGCAGCGCCGGTTACAAAGGGCTTGTTACGGGACTTATGAAAGACCTCGTGGAACAGCAGGGCAGGCATTACGACCTCGTCGTGGCCATAGGCCCGATGATAATGATGAAATTTGCCGCACTTGCAGCCGCCGGACTCGGCATAAGGTCTGTGGTCAGCCTGAACACGCTTATGGTGGACGGCACGGGAATGTGCGGAGCCTGCCGCGTTACGGTCGGCGGCCGCACGAAGTTCGCGTGTATCGACGGCCCGGAGTTCGACGGCGCGGAGGTGGATTTCGATGAGGCTATGAGGAGGCAGGGAATGTACCGCGACATGGAAAAGCAGGCTGCCGAAGGCCACAGATGCCGCATAGGCCTCGGACGCGGCCGGACGGAACGCAACGATTGAAGGAAGAAATGGCTAACAGAATACCGCGCGTGCCGGTCAGAGAACAGGACCCGGCGGAACGCGCAGGAAATTTCGACGAGGTGTGCTACGGGTACGACCTGCGGGAAGCGTCGGCCGAAGCGTCCCGCTGTCTTCAGTGCGCCAGGCCCCGGTGCGTGGGCAGTTGTCCCGTATCGGTGGATATACCCGGATTCGTAAAGCGGCTGGCCGACGGCGACCTGAGCGGAGCGGCCGCCGCCATTGCGAAAGATTCCCTTTTGCCTTCCGTGTGCGGCCGCGTCTGTCCGCAGGAGAGCCAGTGCGAAGGCTCGTGCGTGCTCGGTCTGAAGGGACAGCCGGTAGCGATAGGCAAGCTGGAGAGGTTCGTGGGCGACTGGGCCATGGAAAACCTGCCTTTGCCGCGGGCTGCCGTCGTGGAAGGCGCGCCGAAAGTGGCGGTCATCGGGAGCGGGCCGGCGGGCCTTACCTGCGCGGCCGACCTCGCCCGGCTCGGATACGGGGTTACGGTATTCGAGGCGCTGCACCGGGCGGGGGGAGTGCTGCAGTACGGTATTCCCGAATTTCGGCTTCCGAAAGAGCGGATAGTGGAGCGCGAGATAGAGCGCATCCGCTCGCTGGGGGTGGAGATAGTTACCGACGCTGTCGCCGGGCGTACGTTCACGGTGGATTCGCTGCTGGACGAAGAAGGATATTCCGCGGTATTCATATCCACCGGAGCCGGATTTCCGCGCTTTATGAACATTCCGGGAGAGAACCTGAACGGGGTCGTGTCGGCCAACGAGTTCCTGACGCGCAGCAACCTGATGAGAGCGTACGACGGTGAGTACGATACTCCCGTATTCGTGGGGCGGCGCACGGTGGTGGTGGGCGGAGGCAACGTGGCGATGGATGCCGTGCGAACGGCACGCCGTTTGGGAGCCGAAGCCGCGATAGCGTACCGGCGTTCCGAGTCCGAGCTTCCCGCGAGGGCCGAAGAGGTCGTGCACGCAAAGGAGGAAGGCGTGATATTCAGAATGCTTACGAATCCTGTGGAAATACTCGGCGACGAGCGGGGCTGGGTTCGCGGAATCCGCTGCGAGCGGATGCGGCTCGGAGAACCCGACGCTTCCGGAAGGCGCTCTCCGGTACGGATAGAGGGGTCGGAGTTCGATTTGGAATGCGAAATGGTGATAATGGCTTTGGGTACGTCGCCGAATCCATTGGTAGCCTCGACCACCGCCGGGCTGCAAACCGACCGCAGGGGCCTTATCGTGGCCGACGAGGCGGGGGCGACTTCGCGTGAGGGAGTGTTTGCCGGAGGCGATGCGGTGACAGGGGCCGCCACCGTAATCCTCGCCATGGGAGCCGGACGGCGGGCCGCCGCAGCCATAGACGAATACCTGAGGCATAAGGAACGACACGATAATTCTTAACTGCTATGATTTCAGATGAAACTGCCATACGCGCCGGTTATGTGCTCGAAACCGCGCATGCGATGATTTGCGCCGCCCGTACGGCTCCCAAGGCCTGCGGAATCGACAACCTGACGCTGAAAGCGGTCGACGGGGAGGATTTGCAGCGTCTCGCCGAAGCCATGCGGGAAGTGGGACGGCAGACCGGCAGGGCGTTTTTCCTGCGCGATGCCGACAATGTGGCCGCTTCGCAGGCGGTGGTGCTGATAGGAACGCGCACCGTTCCCCTGGGCCTCGACTGCGGATTCTGCGGCTTTCCGACCTGCGCGGCCAAGACGCAGGATTCTCCGGCGACGCCGTGTTTTTTCAATTCCAACGATTTGGGATTGGCTACCGGGTCGGCGGTAAGCGTTGCGGCCGACCGCCGGGTAGATAACAGGGTGATGTTTTCCGCGGGAGTGGCCGCGCGCGAGGCGGGGATGATGCAGGGGTGCGATACGGTTCTGGCCGTCGCCCTTTCCTGCTCGGGCAAGAGCATTTATTTCGACCGTCAGCCGGTCGTGCAGCGATAGGGAACTATTTTTCCAGAGAACGTTGAATGTAGCTCCGGTAATCTTTTACCGCGGGCCTGTAATCGCTTTCGAACAACGGAGAGGAAATTATGAAATCCGCCGTTGAACGGTTTACGGCCGTCGGGACATTGTAGAGCGTGGCCACTCTCAGCAGAGCTTTTACGTCCACGTCGTGGGGCTGCGCCTGCATGGGGTCCCAGAAGAATATCAGCGCATCTATTTTGCCTTCGGCTATCATGGCTCCCAACTGCTGGTCGCCTCCGAGGGGTCCGGATTTGAGAAGGGTTATATCGAAAGGCGGGCCGCCTTCGGCGCTTCGGCGCCGGGAAAGGGTTTCGGCTACCATGCGTCCGGTGGTTCCGGTGCATACTATATGGTGGCGCAGCAGCAGTTCCCAGTTCCAGTCGACCCATTGCGCGAGGTCGCGCTTCATATTGTCGTGCGCCACCAGAGCGAGGCATTTTTTAGTTTCCATGTTTTTTGCGGATGGCTTTCCGTACAAATATAGGCTTTTTCGGAATGGCACGAAATTTATGCCGTACGCAGGTCGGTCCGCCGGAACGGTCCGAGGGAAGTATGGACAGAAATCGTTTGAAAGCCAATCTGGCGCTGCTGGCGTGCAACACGGTGTGGGCGTTGGACTACCCGTTCTACAAATTGCTCCTTCCCGGATTCATGTCGCCGCTCGGCTTGGCCACCTGTGCAGTTACGGTAGCAGCCGTAATATCCCTGCTTACCCTTCCGTTCGACCGCAGGGTTCGTATGGAACGGCGCGACATATTGAAATTCGTGGGTGCGGCGTTGCTGACCGGCGTAGCCCGCAAGCTGCTGCTTATGGAGGGAGTCGCCCGGACCAGCCCTATCGACGGGTCGATAATAAACACGGTGGCTCCGGTGCTCGTGCTGGTGCTTTCGGTGCTGGTGCACATGGACAGGTTCACGCCCGGCAAAGTGGCGGGGGTCGTAATGGGAATGGGAGGAGCTTTGGCCGTTATTCTGCTTTCGAGCAAAGCGGCCCATTCCGCTTCCGACCTGCGGGGCAACATATTGATACTGTTCGACGCTCTCAGCACGGCGGTGTACATGGTGTGGTTTTCGGGACTGATGAAAAAGTACGGGGCCCTTACGGTTATCCGCTGGATATACTGGATAGCCGCGGCGGTGCTGCTGCCGATAGGGGCGGGCGAGGTCGTGCATACCGATTTTCATGCCTTCACCGAGCCCGCCACGCTGGCGTTTCTGTTCGCCGTATTTATTCCCACTTTCGGACCGAACCTGCTGCTGGCATATTCCCTGCGGCATGTGGCTCCGACCGTGAGCAGCATGTATTCCTACGTGCAACCGGCGGTGGCTACGGCAGTGGCCATAGCCATGGGCATGGACAGGCTGCACTGGGACACGGCGCTCGCGGCCCTGTTTATATTCGGAGGGGTATTGCTCGTAGTCCGTTCCTATAACGTCAATCCTTCGGCCAATGCCGAGGTACGGTAGGCGTCATTCCTTTTCCGCCGTCCGCTTCGGCTCGTACGAACCGACTCTCACCCCGAGCGATACGCTGATGCCGGAATAGTCCCGGAAGTCGCACTTGTAGGTATGGTAGTAGCGGTATCCCACTCCGAAATAGAGCGAAACGTATTCGGATACCTGCCGGATGCACGCGATGCCCGCATCGTAATACACGTATTTCCAGTTGGCTCCGAACTTGGCGGCATTGCTGCCTACCGTCGAACCGGAACCGGCGAAAACGCCTACGGAAGTGCGTTTGTCCGAGTTTCCGGTCTTGTTGTAAACATTGAATACGGCCTCAAGCCCGACCGTCAGCACGGAGGAGTAGTCGCGGCGGTCGCTCAGGTCGAACAGCCCTATGTTGCCGCCTACGGGAAGTTTCAGGTCGAACCAGCGGCATACCGACAGCATCGGCGCTACGGACAGCTCCAGCGAGCTGAATTCTCCTCGGCGGTCCAGGGACGCGTCCGTGCGGATGCCGTAATCGATGAATACCTCGGGATACCTGTATCCCTGGCCTTGTGCTGCGGAGACCGTCAGAACGACCGTCAGGCAGAGCAGAAGTATTCTTTTCATGGCGGGTATAGTTTGAGTGCGGCACGGTTTCTCGAACAAAGTTACTGTTTTTCCACCAAGTGCGGCGCTTGCGGCGAAAATTGCCGGCGGTTTCCATTCCGGCCGAGGCCGGAGCGGACATATTGAATATCCGGGCGGAATCGTTACCTTTGCAGGTTGATTTTTCGCAAAGTAAATCTCCCGCGGATATGGGCAAAGACAAGTTCAGGGAATATAAGGGCCTCGACCTGCCTCAAACGGCGTCGGAAGTGCTCGAATTCTGGGATTCGGACGATACGTTCCGCAAGAGCGTCGCCGAGCGCGAGGGATGCCCCTCGTTCGTGTTTTACGAAGGGCCTCCGTCGGCCAACGGACTGCCCGGAATACACCATGTGATGGCCCGCACCATAAAGGACATAATCTGCCGTTACCGTACCCAGCGGGGATTTCAGGTGCGCCGCAAGGCCGGCTGGGACACCCACGGACTGCCGGTGGAGCTGGGAGTGGAAAAGAGGCTCGGCATTACCAAGGAGGATATAGGCTCGAAGATTTCCGTGGAGGACTACAACCGCGCCTGCCGCGGGGCGGTTATGGAATATACCGGGGCATGGGAGGAGCTGACCCGGAAGATGGGTTACTGGGTGGATATGGAACACCCGTACGTTACTTACGACAACAAGTATATAGAAACCCTGTGGTGGATGCTCCGCCAGCTTTTCGACCGTGGTTTGCTCTACAAGGGATACACTATACAGCCTTATTCCCCGGCTGCCGGAACCGGCCTGAGCAATCACGAGCTGAACATGCCGGGCTGCTACCGCGACGTAAAGGACACTTCGTGCACGGCGCAGTTCGAAATCGTGCGCGACGAGAGGAGCGAATTTTTGTTCGACGCAGCGGAAGGGGCGGTGTATTTTCTTGCGTGGACCACTACTCCGTGGACGCTGCCTTCGAATACCGCCCTTGCCGTAGGCCCGAAGATAGAATACGTGCGGGTCGCCTGCGCCAATCCCTATACCGGCCGGCGCCAGACGGTGGTGCTTGCAAGGGAATTGCTCGACTCGTACTTCGGTCCGAAGGCCGAGGGGACATACGAGGTTTTTCCGCAGGTTTACGAGGGCCGCGCGCTGGCCGGAGTACGTTACCGTCAGCTTATCCCGTGGGTCAGGCTCATGGGCGATGCTTTCCGCGTAATAGAAGGGGATTACGTGACTACCGCCGACGGAACGGGAATAGTCCATATCGCGCCTACTTTCGGCGCGGACGACGACCGGGTGGCCCGCCAAGCCGGTATCGCTCCCCTGACCATGCTCGACCGCTCCGGCAAGCCGCAGCCCATGGTGGACCGCACGGGCCGGTTCTTCCGGCTCGAGGACCTCGACCCGGATTACGCAAGGGAATATGTGGACGAGTCGTACGGCCAGTGGGCCGGCCGCTATGTCAAGAACGCCTACGACGATTCGCTGGCGGATGCCGAAAGCACGCTCGACATAGACATATCCGTAATGCTCAAAGGGCAGGACAAGGCTTTCCGGATAGAGAAGCATGCCCACTCCTATCCCCATTGCTGGAGAACCGACAAGCCGGTGCTGTACTATCCGCTCGACTCGTGGTTCGTGCGTACCACGGCTTTGCGCGACCGCCTCATAGCCCTTAACGATACGGTAAACTGGAAGCCCGCCTCCACCGGAAGCGGCCGTTTCGGGCGCTGGCTCGAAGGGGTGGTGGACTGGAACCTGTCGCGTTCCCGCTTCTGGGGGACTCCGCTGCCCGTCTGGGCGACGGAAGACCGCTCGGAACTCAAGTGCATAGGTTCCGTGGCCGAGCTGAAGGCCGAGATAGAACGTTCCGCACAGGCCGGACTGATGCGGGAAAATCCGCTCGAGAACTTTACGGAGGGCGATTTTTCGGTGGAGAATTACAACAAGTTCGACCTGCACCGGCCGTATGTCGACGATATAGTGTTGGTTTCGTCGAAGGGAGAACCGATGCGCCGCGAACCAGACCTGATAGACGTCTGGTTCGACAGCGGGGCCATGCCTTACGCTCAGGTCCATTATCCGTTCGAGATTTCGGAGGAGGAATTCCGGAAGGCGTATCCCGCGGATTTCATCGCCGAAGGCGTGGACCAGACGCGCGGCTGGTTCTTTACGCTACACGCCCTTGCGGTGATGCTGTTCGACTCGGTGGCTTTCCGCAATATCGTATCCAACGGACTGGTGCTCGACCGCAGCGGCAACAAGATGAGCAAGCGGCTCGGCAACGCCGTGGACCCGTTCGAGATGCTCTCGCGCTACGGAGCCGATGCGGTGCGCTGGTACATGATAACCAACTCTCAGCCGTGGGACAATCTGAAGTTCGACGCCGACGGCGTGGACGAGGTGCGCCGCAAGTTCTTCGGCACGCTTTACAACACTTACGGATTCTTCGCCCTTTACGCCAACGTGGACGGGTTTACCGGCCGCGAACCGGAAGTGCCGGTGGAAAAACGTCCCGAAATAGACCGCTGGATACTGTCGCTTCTGAACACGTTGACGGCGGCCGTGAACGCGCGGTTGGAGGATTACGACCCCACGCCCGCGGCCCGGCTGATACAGGATTTCGCAGGAGAGAACCTTTCAAACTGGTACGTGCGCCTGAACCGCAAACGCTTCTGGGGCGGCGGTATGAGCGACGACAAGCTGGCCGCCTACCAGACGCTCTACACCTGTCTGGAAACGGTAGCGCGGCTGTCGGCTCCGTTCGCTCCGTTTATTTCCGAACGGATATTCCGCGACCTGAACGCCGTGAGCGGCCGGCGAGGCGGTTCGGTGCATCTGGACGCCTATCCGCAGGCAGACCCGGCCCTGGCCGACCCGGAGCTGGAAGCCGTGATGTCCGTGGCGCAAAGGCTTTCCTCGATGGTGCTGGCTCTGCGCCGCAAAGTGGGTATCAAGGTACGCCAGCCTTTGAGCCGGATAATGGTCCCGGTGCTCGACCCGGTGCTGGGCCGTCGGCTCGAGGCCGTCCGGGGGCTGGTGCTGTCCGAAGTTAACGTCAAGCGGCTCGAACTGATAACCGACCCTGCGGGAGTTATAACCAAGCGCATCAAGCCGAACTACAAGACCCTCGGCCCGCGTTATGGCAAACAGATGAAAGCCATAGCCGCCCTTGTGGCATCATTCTCGCAGGAGGACATCGCCCGCGTGGAAAACGGCTCCCTGACTTCGCTCGCGGTGGACGGCGAGGACCTTCCGGTAGGCAGGGAGGATTTCGAGATAACGTCGGAGGATATGCCGGGTTGGCTGGTGGCCTCGGAAGGCGCCCTTACGGTGGCTTTGGACGTCACCGTTACCGACGAGCTGCGCCGGGAGGGAACCGCCCGCGAGCTGATAAACCGAATCCAGAACCTGCGCAAGGAAAGCGGGTTCGATGTGACCGATAAAATCGCCGTCGAGGTGCAGGACCTGCCGGAAATTGCAGGGGCCGTCGAGTCGTTCGGGGACTATATAGCCTCGCAGACTCTGGCCCGCAGCCTGCGGCTTGCGGCCGAACCGCAGGGCGACCGTACGGTTACGGCCGATATGGATGAAACGTCCGTGCGGATAGCCGTTACCCGGCTGTGAGGGGTTGCCGCCGGGCCGGAATGAAAAAAATATTGACCGTTTCAAATAAAATTATTATTTTTAGGAACATTTTCCGGACGGCGGGCGGCGTTGTTCGCTCCGAATCCGTCACGGTGCGTCGGATTTTCACGGACATTTCTTTTGCGAGCGTCGCTGCTACGGTGCGGCTTCGCATTTGTCCGGGTTCCGGGAGTAACAACTATTAGGAGAAAATATTATGGCAGAGGAAAAAACGAGATATTCCGACGAGGAGCTGGCCGAATTCAAGGCTATAATACTCGACAAGCTGGCCAAAGCCAAAGAGGATTACGAACTGCTCAGAGCGTCCATAACCCACACTTCGAGCAACGATACGGAAGATACTTCCCCCACTTTCAAGGTGCTGGAGGAAGGGGCGGCCACGCTTTCCAAGGAGGAATCGGGCCGTCTGGCGCAAAGGCAGCTCAAATTCATACAGCATCTCGAAGCGGCCCTGATACGCATAGAGAACAAGACCTACGGGATTTGCCGCGTTACCGGCAAACTTATCCCGAAGGAAAGGCTCAAGATAGTGCCGCATGCTACCCTGAGCATAGAGGCCAAGGAGGAGAAAAGGTAGTCCCGGCGAGGACGGATGGAGCGGTCCGGAATAAGCGTTACCGTTTATACCGACGGAGCGGCGCAGGGCAATCCCGGCCCCGGCGGATACGGAGCGGTGCTCGTCAGCGGCCCTTACAGGCGCGAAATCAGCGCCGGTTATCGCCTGACGACCAATAACCGGATGGAGTTGCTCGCCGTTATTACCGCATTGGAAGCCCTCAAATATGCCGGATGCGACGTGACCGTTTACAGCGATTCGCGTTATGTGGTGGATGCGGTGGAGAAGGGTTGGGTTTTCGGCTGGGAACGCAAAGAGTTCAAGGGTAAAAAGAATCCCGACTTGTGGCGCAGGTTTCTCGAAGCGTACCGCAGGCACAGGGTGCGGTTCGTATGGGTCAAGGGCCATGCGGGCGTTCCGGAGAACGAGCGCTGCGACGCGCTGGCCGTGGAGGCCGCCCGGAAACCGGGCCTGCCGGCGGACGAGGGCTACGGCGGCGCGGACTGAATATGGATACGGCCTTACGGAAGCGGCCCCGCGTATGGGCCGCTTTCGCCGTTTTAGAATCCGGGGCGATACGAGCGCAGTTCGCGGCGCAGGGCTTTTTCGTTTCCGCCGAGCAGTTCGTCGGCCAGCGCGTGGAACCGGGCCGAGTGGTCCTTGTGCCGCGTGTGGCAAAGCTCGTGTATTATTACATATTCGATAAGGTGCTTCGGCAGAAGCAGCAGATACGCATTCAGGGAAATGTCGTCGCGGGCCGAGCAGCTTCCCCAGCGGGTGCGGGCGCAACGTACCGTAACCGAACGGTATTCCAGCCCGTGCCGGTCCGCGAGCGGTCGTACGAGTTCCGGAAAAATCCGCCGCCCTTCCTCGACGAGAACCCGTTCGGCGGCTTTGCGGGAGGCTTCCTGCACCTGCGGCGAATCGGCCGACAGCGTTTCGGGATAAACAATCGTGATACCGTCCGGCGTTATCCGGCATTTTACGGTTCCGGCCGTCGACGGCTCGAATACCAGCTTCCGGCCTCGCACGAGCTGTCCCGGTTTCATAACCGTTGCGGGCCATTGCTGCCTTATTCTTGCAAGAGTCCGTTCGAGCCACTGAGTCCTTTCTTCCAGAAAGGCTTCCGCGGCTTTCCGCGAAACGGTTATGGGGTAGGACAGGCGGATGCGTCCGGGAGGCCGGACGCTCAGGGTTATGCGCCGGGCCCGGCGGCTGCGGGAATAGGTTATGTCGCCGAACAGCGGATGGCGGACGGTTTTTTCCATTACTTTTCGAGCCGTTGCCGCACGGCCTCGAACAGCACCACCGCGGCGGCAGCGCCTACGTTCAGGGAGCCTATCGTTCCCCGCTGCGGAATGGCGGCTGCCTCGGTGCACAGTTTCAGCGTTTCGCGCGAAATTCCCTTGTCCTCCGCCCCCAGTACGATTACCGTGGGAAGGACGAAATTCACGCCGTAGAGCAGTTTTCCGGCTTTTTCGTCGGCCGCCACCGCGCGTATGCCTTCGGCGGCAAGCGTCCGGAGCGCATTCCGTATGCTTCCGACGCGGCATACCGGTATCCGCTCCAATGCCCCGGCCGAGCTTTTTACGGCTTCCGCATTTACGGGAGCGGCGTTTTTCATCGGCACTACAAGCCCGTGCGCTCCGGCGCATTCGGCGCTGCGGGCTATCGCTCCGAAATTGCGGATGTCCGTCACTCCGTCCAAGGCTACCAGAAGAGCCGGAACGCCTTCCGGAATCCCGGCGACGATGTCGCTCAGGGATGAGTACTCTATAACCGGCATCACGGCCACCACCCCTTGGTGGTTGCCTCCGGTCAAGCGGTCGAGCTTCTGCACCGGTACTTCCTGACATGCGGCCCCGGAGCGTTTGCACAACTGTTTGAGGTCGCTGAACAGCAATCCTTCCGCGTCTTTTTTCAGGTATATCTTCTCCGGCCTCCGGCCCGCTTCGATAGCCTCCATTACGGGGCGTATTCCATATATAATATCGTTGCTCATATCTTAAATCCGTCCGGTTATGATGTCCAATTCGTACGAGGCCTTTTCCCATTCGTGCATCTGCCGCTCGTAAAGGGCTTTCAGCTCCGTATAGGCTTGATAGTCGGCCTCTCCGTGGTCCGCGGATGCGAACCGGGCGTCGCAATCCGCTATCAGTTTTTCAGTTTCCGCCAACTCCTTCTCCAGCGTTTCCACCCTGCGTCGGCAGCGTTTTATTTCCTTTTCCTGTTCCTTGCGCTGTTCGTACGTAAGTTTTCCGGAACGGTCTTTCTGTCCGACGGCCGACGCCTCGCGCCGCTCTATTTCCGCAAGCGATTCCATGCGACGCTTTTCGAGGAAATAACCGATGCCGCCGAGGTATTCCTTCACACGGCCGTCGCGGAATTCGTAAATCTTGTCCGCGAGGCCGTCGAGAAATTCCCGGTCGTGGGATATGACGACCAACGTGCCGTCGTATTTCAGCAGGGCGCTCTTGAGTATGTCTTTCGAGCGCATGTCCATATGGTTGGTAGGCTCGTCGAGCACCAGCAGGTTGCAGGGAGCAAGAATCATGCGGGCCATGGCCAGCCGCGAACGTTCGCCGCCCGACAAAACCCTCACCTTTTTGTCTATGTCCTCGCCGCGGAACAGGAATGCGCCCAGTATGTCGCGCAGGCGCGTGCGTATATCCCCCACCGCCACCCGGTCGAGGGTGTCGTAAACGGTGAAGTCGCCGTTCATCAGGTCGTCCTGATTCTGGGCGTAATAGCCTAAGGCTACGTTGGCTCCCAACCGGATGCTGCCTTCCGTGGGCTCCAGCTCTCCCGTAAGCATGCGGGCGAATGTGGTTTTGCCTTCGCCGTTGCGTCCCACCAGAGCTATCCGGTCGCCACGCTCTACGACGAAGTCGGCTCCGGAAAAAACGTGCTTCCGCCCGAAGCTCCGGCCCGCTTCCTTCACTTCGGCCACTATCTGGCCGGAACGCGGCGCCGGCGGAAACTTGATATTTATTGCCGACAGGTCCTCCTCGTCGATTTCTATGCGGTCGAGTTTTTCGAGCTGCTTTATGCGCGACTGCACCTGATTCGATTTGGTAGGCTTGTAGCGGAACCGCTCTATGAACTCCTCGCTCTTTTCTATCATCCGCTGCTGGTTGTTGTAGGCGGCCAGTTGCTGTTCGCGCCGTTCGCGCCTCAGCTCAGTGTAGCGGCTGTACGGAACCCGGTAATCGTAGAGCCTGCCGAGCGAAATTTCCACCGTCCGGTTGGTCACGTTGTCCAGAAAAGCCCGGTCGTGCGAAACGAGCACCACGGCCCCCGGATAGTCGTTCAGATAGCCTTCGAGCCACTGGATGCTTTCTATGTCGAGGTGGTTGGTAGGTTCGTCGAGCAGAAAGGCGGACGGACGGCGCAGCAGCAGTTTGGCCAACTCGATGCGCATTCGCCAGCCGCCGCTGAAATGGGCGGTCGGACGGCCGAAGTCCTCGCGGCGGAATCCCAGCCCCAGCAGGGTCTTCTCTATGTCGGCCTCCCGGCTGTCGCCGCCGAGAATATGGTAGCGGTCGGTGGCGACGTTCAGGCGGTGTATAAGGTCGGCGTACGCTTCGCTTTCATAGTCCGTGCGGAGAGTGATGTCTTCGGTAATGCGTGCGATGTCGTTTTCGAGGGCCAGCACTTCGGTAAAGGCGGAAGCCGTTTCCTCGTAAAGCGTGGTAGTGTCGGCCACCTTCATTTGCTGCGGAAGGTAGCCTATCGTGCAGTCTCCGTTCAGAGTCACCGCGCCTGATGCGGGGGGCTGTAATCCTGCTATTATCCGGAGCAGGGTGGTTTTCCCCGCGCCGTTTTTCCCGACCAGACCGATGCGGTCCCGGGGGTTTATCAGCAGGGATATGTCTTTGAAAAGGTCCCAACCGCCGAAAGAAACGGTCAGGCTGTCAACGGAAATCATTCTCGGATGTCAGGCGTTTAGCAGTTTCTCTATTTCCGCCGCCGGGTCTGGCGAGCGGAATACGGCGCTCCCGGCCACCAGCACGTCGCATCCTTCGCGGAAAAGCCGGCCGGCGTTTTCGGCGGTCACGCCGCCGTCTATTTCGATAAGTACCGGCAGATTTTTCCGGTCGACTGTTTCCCTGAGCCGCCGCAGCTTTTCCCAGCTTCCTTCGATAAAGCTCTGTCCGCCGAATCCCGGCTCCACGCTCATCAGCAGTACGAGGTCGACGTGCGGAAGCAGTTCTTCCAGAACCTCCACCGGGGTCGCGGGCTTGATTGAAACGCCCGCCTTGGCTCCGCATTCGCGTATAAGGGACGCCACCGCGAGCGGGTCCCCGGCGGCCTCGTAGTGGAACGTCACCAAATCCGCGCCCGTTTCCACGAACCGCCGGACATACTTCTGGGGTTCGACTATCATCAGGTGAACGTCCATGAACTTGTCGCTCGCGCGGGCGATGGCGGCGAACACCGGCAGTCCGAACGAAATGTTCGGCACGAACACACCGTCCATTACGTCGATGTGTATCCATTCGGCGCGGCTGCGGTCAATCATCCGGGTGTCGCGGTCGAGATGACCGAAATCCGCGGAAAGCATCGAAGGGGAAACGATTCGTTTCATTGCCGGATATTTTTGCAAATGTAAGCCTTTTTCGGAAAATTTGAGGTAAATTTGGCCGTAGAACCCCGTGCGGCGGGGAGATGTTTACGCTCTCGTATGATTTCGACCGTGGTATTCAGCATAATCTGTGCCTTTTTGGGAATAGCGGCGGCGGCCGGGACGGCTGCGTGGTATTCCGCAAGACGCGAGGCGCGCGGATTGCGCGAGCGTCTGGCCGCTGCGGACGAGCGCCGGGCTTCGCTCGAAAGGAGCCTTTCGGATGCGCGGGAGGAGGCTGCCGCCGAAAAAGTGCGGGCCGAATCGGCCCGGTTGCAGTTGGAACGCGAGCGGCAGGCGGAAGCGGAACGCCGGCAATCCATGCGGACAGAGTTCCGGGCCATGGCCGCCGAGGTTCTGGAGGAAAAAACACGGCAGATAGGACGCGCCGACCGGGAATCGCTGGAAATGCTTCTCAAGCCTTTTCGGGAGAACATGGAGGAATTCCGCCGACGGGTCGAGCAGCTCAACGCGGAAGGAAGCGAGCGGCACGGCGCCCTCGGCAGCCAGCTCCGCAGCCTCATGGAGCTGAACCGGCGCATCACCGCCGAAACCGAAAACCTGACCGCAGCCCTCAGGGGGAATTCCAAGGTTCAGGGGGATTTCGGAGAAATGATTCTGGAAAGCATACTCGAACAGTCGCAGTTGCGGCGCGGCGTGCACTTCACCGTGCAGGAAAGCCTGCGCGACGAGCGGGGCGGCCTGCTGCGCCCGGACGTTATACTGCGCCTGCCGGAAGGAAAGAGAATAATCATAGACTCCAAAGTATCGCTTACGGCTTATGTCGATTATGTGGAGGCCGCGGACGATACCTCGCGGGAGTCGGCCATGCGCCGTCATATACTGTCCGTGCGGAAGCACATAGCCGAGCTTGCCGACAAGAATTATCAAGGGTTGCTTCCGGACACTCCGGATTTCGTGATAATGTTCCTTGCAAACGAGGCCGCATTCCTGTCGGCGCTGGAGCACGAACCGGCACTCTGGGAGGAGGCTTACCGGCGGAGGGTCATCATTTCGTCGCCTACCAATCTGTTCGCCGTGCTGAAGCTCGTGGACGACCTTTGGAAGCGCGACGACCGCAACCGTCATGCACTCAGAATAGCCGACGAGGGCGGCAAACTGTACGACAAGTTCGTGCTGTTCCTCGACAAGCTCTCGGAGGTCGAGCGCAACATATCCCGCGCGGCCGACTCGTGCCGCGAGGCCATGGGGCAGTTGAACGAGGGCCGCGGTAACCTTATAAGGAGGGCCGACAATCTGAGGCAGTTGGGGGCGAAGGCTTCCAAGCAGATTCCGGCGCGGTTCGCCGAGCCTGCCGGAAACGGCGAAAGCGCGGAAGAGGCTCTTCCGGCCCACGATGAAACCGGGTCGCATCCGGAAGGCGGCAGGGAGGTCGGCGCGCCGGACGCCGCTTAGGTCACTGTCCATCTTTTAAACGTACCGATTGGCCCGTGGTTGCTGCGCGGCGTCGCTCCGAAAATAACAGACGGAGAGAGCCGGAACCCGGCTCTCTCCGTTTCGCGAACTCGGCACGCCTTGTTTCAAGGCATCCACAGATATTCTATGGCCTCTATCTCCGAGCTGTCGATGATTTCCGTCACTTTGTTAATCGGACTGGAGGATACTGTTTTGTTTTTCCAGATGCTTCGCATCTTCGTGTAACTGTCGTATGTAAACGCAGCCGTTCTCGTAGCCGGGGCCTGTTCGAGCACCTTGAAAACCGGCGTGAGCGGGAAGCTCCAGTTCGAGAACATGGTATATCCGCCGGTGGATTCGTTCATGCCTATCAGGGCGAAATAGGAGTAGCGGGTTTTGACAGTGTTTCCGTTTTCGTCGGTCGCTTCGCCTTCCACGGCGTTTACGGGGAAGGAAAGGCCGTCCTCCGCCGCGTCTATCGCAATCCTGTTGCCGACCGGATAAAAGTAGCCCGTATCGAAATCGTGCAGGGATATGAAAAGAATATACGTGGAGGCTCCCGCCATAACCCGGGCCACCGGGTTCGTAACCGGGTCTATGGGTATGGAGAATCTGCCCGGCTCCTCGACGTTGGCCATAAATCCGAACGCTTCGTCCCAGAATCCGAAACCGAAAAGCATATCGTTCTTCGCGTCGCCCATTATGACGCCCCGGTAGCCTGGGTCGGTTCCTCCGGTTTTCCACGTTTTGTCCGTGCCGTCGTAAAACAGCCAGTCGCTGCCTTCGATTCGCCATCTTCCGGATATGGCGGAATAGAAGGCGGCCGGGTCCGTTTCCGGTTCGGGCAGGGAGCCTTCCTCGTCCTGCGGGGACAATTTGGTGCCGGAGGGGGTCGCTTCTTCCGTAACGTGCTCGTCCGTTGAGCACGAGCAGAGGAAACATGCTCCGGCAACGGTCAGGAGCAGTATAGTTGCCGTTTTAATGGTTTTCATATCGTCGTGTTTTTAATTTTTTGACTTTCGGGATTTTTTACTCCGTCCATGCGGGATGGTCCGCCTTCATTGTTTCATAGTCGCTCAGGCCGGTACACCCCGCGAAACAGCTTTTGAAAGAGGTCGGAGCCGTAAACTCGGGGGCGCTTCGCTCGTAGAGGTGCACTTTGACGCCGTTGACGGACGTGTACGGAGATTCTCCGGAAACCGCCGTGCATCCGCTGAATGTTTTCGAGAAATTGGTTGCTTTCACGGTGTTGTCGAACAGTCCCGCCGGAATACCGGTAAGCGAAGTGCAATTCTGGAACGTCCCGCTGAAGCTCGTTACGGCCGGATTGCTCGCGAACAGGCTCGCAGGTATGGTTTCGATTCCGGTACATCCGGAAAACGCCATGCCCATATTGGTAGCCTCGCCGTGTACCGCGAACAGGTCTGCCGGTATTTCCGAAAGGTTTTCGCAGCCGTTGAATACGCTCATGAAGTTCTTGGCTCCGGGACTGCCTGCGAACAGACCGGAAGGCAAGCTTTTCAGCGACTTGCACGAAGCGAAGGCGTTGCTGAAGTCCGTGCAGGCCGAGGCGTCCGCGAACAGGCCGGCGGGAATTTCCTCGATGCTTTCGCATCCGTAGAATACTTGCAGGAACGCCGTGGATGCGGTACAGCCGGCAAACACGTTTTCTCCTATCCGTTCGGCCGCCTTGCAGTTTTTGAACGCCATGGAGAAGCGCGTAGCCAGCGAGCAGCCTGCGAATACCCGGTCGGGAATGGCCTCCACCGATTCGCAGCCGGAGAATGCGGCATAGGCTTCGGTCAGCATGGGCGCGTTTTCGAACATTCCCGCCGGAATGTTTTTGAGATTGACGCATTTTTCGAAACAACTGTAAATGTTTTCGAGCACTGCGAATGTTTCCGGTCCGGGTTCGGCCAGGTATTCGAGTCCGTCGAAATAATAGAATCCGTACTTCATCGACCGCAATCCGAGATTGCCCCACTGTTTCACGCCCTTTATCACCGACCTGTAAGCGGTGGGAAAATGGGTCGTGTAGTTGCCGAGTATTACGGTAACGGTGCCGGTAACGGAAACGAAATAAGTTCCGGCCCGGTCGTACTTGTGGCTCGGATACCCGGTTACGAACCTTTCTGGAGCCGAGCCGTCGCCCCAGTCTATCACGCAGTTGACCAAAGCTCCGGACGAGGTATGGTCGAACGGAAGTATCAGGTTGTTGTCGGTTCCGCCTTCTCCGTCACGGACGTGCACTTCGAGTATCATGTTGTCGCCGGTGGAAGCCTGCGACGCTTCGATAACGGCTTGTGCATGGTTGCCGGAATCGCCAGCACGTACGGTGACGACGGATGTCCGCTCGAATACGGTAACGTTTTCCTTCGCCGTGATTAAAAGGATGTTGCCGTTTTTTGCCACCGTACACCAGCCTTCGTTGGATGAAAACGCCTCCCAACCGTCCGCGTTGGTTTCGACCGTTATTTCGGCGATACCGCTCGCGGCGGGGAACAGCGCGGTTCCCGACGTGCCGTCTTCGCCAATCTCTACCGGGCCGCTTCCGGAGCTGAGTTTCAGCGTTACCTGCCCTGCTCCTGCCTGCGCGAGAGCGAACTTTATTTCGAGCCTTCCGGTTTCGGTTTCACAGAATACCGTCAGCGTTCCGGAAAGGCTTTGGCGTGTATCGTTCCTGTCCGCAGCCAATACGAGCGCGCCCGGTTTCTTGTCCGCCGTAACCCAGTCCGCATCCGTTTCGTAATCCCATTCCGGCCGGTCGGTTTTGACTTTCAGGACGGCTTCGCCTCCTTCGGCCGGAAACGTAACCGTACCCCCGCCGTTTTCCGATATTTCGATCAGCGGACTTTCGGAGGTTACGGACAGGGCGGGTTCGGGAGTATCGGGCGTGCCGGGGTCGCTTTTTTCGCAGCTCCAAAAAGCCGCAGCCGCCAACAGAGCGAGTATGCAGCTTCCGATGTTTCTTACGGTGTTTCTCATGGTATTTATAAGGTTTAAAAATGTGTGCAATCGGGGATATACGATGGCGGCGGGTTTGCAGGGAACCGGTTCCGACGACCGGAATTAACCGGCAATTCAAAATTAAGGATGCGGATTTTCGGTTGCAAGCCTGAAATTATTCCATTCCGACAAATTGCCGGAATGAAATAATTTTCCCGGAAAAGCCGCCGGAGTGCGTATGGTGCCGTTTTGCCGACGGTCCCGTGACGGGCCGTTATTCCCGGCCCGTCGTTTTGCTTCTGTACTGCGAAGGGGTCAGGCCGGTAGCGGCTTTGAAAAGACGGTAAAACGTGGTGTGGGAATTGAATCCCAACTCGTCCTCCAACGCTTTTATGGGAATGTCGTTTCCGCTGTCCGAAAGTATCTCCGCCGCTTCCTGCAACCGGAAGGAATTTACGTAATAGACGAACGACAGCCCCGTGTGCCGCGAGATTGCTTCCGTAAGGTAGGTACGGTTGGTCCGGAGGATTTTCGCGACCTTGTCGCGAGAGAGGTCGCGCTGCCGGTAAAGCTTCTGTTCGTACATGAGTTTTTCGAGTTTCGTGAACAGGTCGGAAAGTTTGTCGCCGGACATATCGGCGCTCCGATACCCGTTTTTTTCGGAAGAGGCCCCGCCGTATTTCTCGAGTTGTCTGCCGTACCATTTTTCCTTCTCCAGCGCTTCATGGTGCTGTTTGAGAATGCGCCTGTAATTTATATCCTTGCGGTAATAGAGGATGAATCCTCCGATTGAAGCCATAACCGCCGTTACGAGCAGGAGCACGGTTATTTGGAGTTTTTTCCGGTTGAGCCGTAGCTGCTTGTCGTGTTTTTCCTTCTCGTATTCTATCCTCCACCTGCTTTCCGCGCGTTCCTTTTCGACATCGAACATGGCGCCGGCCGCCTCGTGATAGAGTTTGTAATATTCGAGGGCTTCGGCCGTACTGCCCGTCGCTTCGTATGCCGACGCCATGTTACGGTAAAGCAGATGCAGTTTGGGCGGCCTGATTTTCGTTTCCCCGGCCTGTTCCAACCCGAGGTGCATTATTTCCAGAGCCTCTTCGTGCCGCCCTTTCTCGCTCAGATACGATGCGTAGCCCGTATAGGCCGCGATGTCGGCGAGCCTTTCGTCGGCGCGGCCTTCCGTAATAGCGGTTTTGTAATATTCTGCCGCCTCGTCTTTTCTTCCCAGCGCGGACAGTATGTCGCCGTATATCGAATACGCTCCCCGTTTTTCCCGGTACTTGCCGGCCAACCCGAGCACCGGCTCGATATATTCGAGCGCCGTTTCTGGATTTCCGAGCAGATTGTGCATGTAGGACATGATGACCGAGCCGCTGAAAAACATGTATTCGTTGTCGTGCCGTTTCCCCAGCTCGTACATATCGACCGCGTATCGCAGTCCTTCCGGGTCGTTCCAGAAGTAGGCCGCCAGAGCGAGGTTGGCCTTGAGTGCGAACAGCGAGTGATAGTCGCCGGCGGATTCCGCATATTCGACGCCCCGGGTAAGGTACGAAATGCCCCTGTAATAGTCCAGCTTGTCGTACAGCGCGATAAGTCCCTTGATATTCAGTAATTTGGAAACGGCCGAGCCGTCGTTTCTTTCCACGGCCAGACGGAAAGCCCCCGCCAGAAGCACCGAATCCACGCCTCCCGAAACCGTGTACTGTGCCTGAATCAGGTATATAAGGCCGTTGAGGTAAACTTCCTCCCTTCCGAGGCTGCGTCCCGTTTCCCGAAGCTCCGAGGCGAGCGGCATCAGCCTGTCCAAATCCTGCGTTGCGATGCAGTCGCGGATATCGGCGGTAAGGCGTGCGATTTTAGCTTCGGAAACCGAGTCGGCCGGTAACTGCATCTTTTGCCGGTTGCTTTGCCCGGAGCAGGAAACCGCAACGAAACAAAGCGCGGCCGTTAGCAGACGGCACAACTTCGCTATGGCGCTGGAAACAAACACTTGGACCCCTCGGAAAAATTCATTTTTATGCGATGCCGACGGATTCGTATTCTCCGGCGCCGGTTCCGCCGGACGGCCTTTACATACGATTAACCGGGCTTATTGTGGTAAAGATACGAAAAACTGTCCTGCGAAAGCGCCGGATTGATATTTACCGCCCGGACGGCAGTACGGCTTCGGGGCCGACTTCGTGAAATACTTTGTATATCCGACGCATAATTATACCGCTCGGGTCCGTATTATTTAGCATGACCGCAGAACGGAAGTTTTAGTGTATCCTCCGGGTAAGGGAAAATATCCTGGCAGGAGAATAAGAAGACCGGACTCAGTAGTTTTGGAGTACCATAATATCCCGCCCCGGTGAAGGCGGTTACCGATTTCTGCGAATGGCGGTTATTTCGCCGCCGTTTCGGAAAGCAGCCTCTTGACGGTTTCTGATACGGTTTTTCCGTCGGCCCTTCCCGCCAGCCGCTTGGTAGCGACTCCCATGACCCTGCCCATGTCGGCCGGGGAGGAGGCTCCGGTTTCGCTTATGATTTCTCCGAGCGCCTTTTCCAGCTCGTCGGCCGAAAGCTGCCGCGGAAGGAATTCCTCTATGCAGGCGGCTTCGGCCAATTCGTTTTCGGCAAGCTCCGGCCTGTTCTGCGCGGAATAGATTTCCGCCGACTCGCGTCGCTGTTTGACGAGCTTTTGCATCAGTCTGGTTATGTCGGCGTCGGTCAGCTCGTGCGCCTGACCGGAAGTCTTTTCCAGCAGTATGGCGGCCTTTACCGCCCGCAGGGATTCGAGCCGCACCTTCTCGCGCGCCAGCATGGCCCGCTTTATTTCATCGTTGATTTTCTGTTCGAGAGTCATGGCAGTATGCTTTTCCGGATTCAAAGATACCGGTTTTCTCGGGATTGCGTTCGCGCCCGGCTAATAATAAACGGGCACTTTTCCGTCCCAGCCGCCGCCGAGCGCCTTGTAGAGGTCGGTGTAGGCCGACAGCCGGTCGCTCTGAGTCTGCACGTATTCGAGCAGCGAGGAGTATAGGTTGCGCTCGGCGTCGATGACCTGAAGATAGTCGGTCATGCCGTCGCGGTACAGATACCAGTTCATCATTCGTATTTTCCGGTTGGCGTCGATAAGCTGCGCATAGCGCTTTTCCTGCCGGGCGTAGGTTTCTATTGCGTTCAGGGCTGTTTCCACATCGGAAAAGGCGGCGAGCACCGTTTTTTCGTAGTCGTACATCGCCTGCCGGTAGGCTTCACCGGCCGCCTGTTCCTCGCGCTTGAGCCGTCCGAACGAGAACAGCGGTTCGGTAAGGCTCAGGGACGCCGACCAGACGAACGGATTGCCGCGGAACAGGTCGCGCACCGAGGTGGACAGTATGCCGCCCTGCCCGGTAAGGGCTATGGACGGATAGCGTTCCGCATGGGCCACGTTTACCTGCGCGGCGGCCGCGGCCATGGCATACCATGCCTCTATCACGTCGGGACGCCGCTCGAGCAACTGCGAAGGCAGCCCGGCGGGAACCGGAGGAGGAAGCGTGTCGGAGAGCAGGCGGAGTTTCGACGAGGGTTCGAGAGCCAGACTGTCGGCGGCCGGCATGGAGGACGAGCGGAGCGGCAGGCTGTCGCGGGGCATGTCTATAATCCGGGGATTCTCGCCGAGCAGCACGTTCAGCGCATAATTGGTTTGGCGTACGGCACGCTCGTAGAGGGGGATGTCGGCGGCCGCCGCGGCGGTCTGGCTGCGGGCTTGTTCGAGGTCCACGGCCGAAGTCATGCCGTACGAATGCAGGGAGTCGATGATTGCCATTTCCTGCTCGCGCAGCGAAAAGCTGCTTCGGGTAATGTCCAGCGAGCGGGTATATTGCAGAAGGGTAAAATACGTCCGGGCCACTTCGGCCGCCAGCGACAGCAGCACGCTCCGGTAGGCCCACTGGGTGGAAAGCAACTGGGCGCGGGCGGCTTCGTCGGCGTAGCGCCACTTGCCGAACAGGGAGATTTCCCAGCTTACGCCCGGCTGCACGAAATACTCCTGCACGATGCTTTTGTGTCCGAGAATGTTATCTTCGTACGTGGCCCCACCCTGCGCCGAGGCGCTGAACTGCGGAAGGAACTGCGCACGGGTCATCGCGAGCCGGTAGCGCGCCTCCACTATGCGGGACAGGGCGCTGCGGGCGTCGCGGTTGTTGTCGAGAGCGGTTTCGACCAGTCCATCGAGTAGCGTGTCGCCGAATATCCGCCACCAGAATATGTCGGGTGCAACTGCCAGCGTGTCGCTTCCGGCCGGGGCCTCTATATAGGACGCGGGTTCGGTGACTCGCACCGGCGGAAGGCGCCGCGGAGCGCAGGAGGTTACCAGAAGCAACAGCAGTACGATATATTTTAATAATACAGACTGTGCCTCGGACAAGCACAAGTAAACTCGGCTTGTCCCTCGGCTTGCGCTATATTTTAATAATATAGGATACGCCTCGGCAGAATGCAAGCGAGTTTGCTTTTGCCCTCGGCTTTCACTATATTTTATTCTTCGTTTCATTTGTTCTTGCTTTCGGTTGTTTCCGAGCCGGATTTTCGTCCGCTCGTTTCTTCGGTTTCGGTGGAATCCCATACTCCGCTGTCGGGCGGGGCCGCGATTTGATATCCGTTACCGGGCGGATTACTTCCGCTGCCAGTCCCCCCGGCGGCTTCGGCCGCCGCGTCCTCTGCCAGCAGCTTGTCGATAGCCGCATCCCGCTCGCGCTTGCGGTCGAAACGGCTGATGCGCCCCACGACATAGTAAAGCGCCGGATAGACGAAGATGCCCAGCATGGTAGCCACGCCCATGCCGCCTACCAGAGCCACGCCCATGATATTCCGGGCGGTGGAGTAGGCTCCGGAAGCGAACACCAGCGGCAGTACGCCGATTATGAAGGCGAACGCTGTCATCAGTATGGGCCGTACGCGCAACCGGGCCGCTCCTATTGCCGCCTGTTCCAGCGTTTTGCCTTCTCCGAAGAACTGCCTGTCGGCGTATTCCACCACGAGTATGGCGTTTTTCGCCGAAAGGCCGATAAGCATTATCAGGGAGATTTCGGTGTAAACGTTGTCTATGTATGCCGGATTGACGAAATGCGCCAGCATGATGAACAGCAGCGCCCCGAATATGGCAAGCGGCACGCCGAGCAGCACGCTGAACGGCAGCGTCCAACTGTTGTACAGGGCGGCCAGCGCGAGGAACACGAACACGAATGCCATAAGATAGGTGGCCGAACCGTTGCCCGAAGCGTTGGCTTCCTGATAGGATACTCCGCTCCACGCTATGCCCACGTCTTTGGGCAGGCGTTCCGCGGCCAGCCGTTCCAGGTCGGACATTCCCTGCCCGGTCGAGTAGCCGGTTTTCGGGGTAACGGTTATCGGAATGGAATTATATAGGTTGAACTGCGTGACGTATTCCACTCCGGTGGTATCTACCGCCGATACGAAATTGGTTACTGGCACGCTGTTTCCGGATGACGTTTCGATGTAGTACAGACCGAGGTCGGACTTGTCGCGCCTGTACTGCGCGTCGGCCTGGATATAGGTCTGGTACAGTTTGCCGAAACGGTTGAAATTGTTGATGTAGGTTCCTCCGAGGTAGGTGGATATGAGCCGGTGCAGCTCGGCGAGCGAAACTCCTTCCTGCTCGGCCCTGTCGCGGTCGATTCTCAGCCGCCGCTGCGGCACCGAGGCGTTGAACTGCGTGGTGGCGGAGGCTACCGACGGCAGCTTGGACGCTTCGGCCAGAAAGGTATTGCTTTGCTCGGCCAGATAACCTATGCCTTTTCCCTGCAAGTCCTGAAGCATCAGCGAAATTCCGGACGTAAGCCCGAGTCCCGGTATGGAAGGCGGTTCCAGCGCATAGAATACGGCGTCCGGGACCGCGAAGTTCAGTTGTTCGTTCAGTTCTTCGGCTATCTGCCCGGCCGACAGCTTGCGGTCCTTGAACGGTTTGAGAGTGATGAACATGATTCCGCTGTTGCTGGAAGCTATGCCGGAAAGCATGTCGAACCCGGCGGCCGAGGCTACGAACTGTATGTCGTCGCGTCCGGTAACCAGTTCCCGCGCCTGTGCGAGCGACTGTTCGGTGCGCGTAACCGATGCCGCCTGCGGCAGGTTCACCACCACCATAAGGTAGCCCTGGTCTTCGGTGGGCAGGAATCCGGCCGGAACCAGACGGGTGATGCCCCAGATTGCTCCTCCCAGCAGGGCGATTACTATCAGCACGAGGGCGGAACGGCGCATTACCGCGGCGGAAGACTTCATGTAGCCCTGCATGCGCTTGTCGAACCAGCGGTTGAATGCGCCGAAGAAGCCGCGCGTCGCGCGCGGCTTGTGGCGTAACAGTATGGAACACAGGGCCGGGGAGAGGGTAAGGGCGTTGAAGGCAGAAATGGTGACCGACACGGCTATGCCTATCGAAAACTGCTGGAACAACTTGCCCGACACGCCGCCTATGAACGATACCGGAATGAACACCGAGAGCAGCACCACGGTAGTGGCCACTATCGGCGGGGCTACCGACCGCATGGCGTCGAGCGTGGCGCGCCGCGAGTCCATGCCTCTTTCTATATTTACCTGCACCGCCTCCACGACTACTATGGCGTCGTCCACCACCAGACCGATGGCCAGCACCAGACCGAGGAGCGATATTATGTTGACCGTGAATCCCAGCAGGGGGAACAGCATGAAAGCGCCTACTATGGAAACCGGTATGGCTATCAGCGGTATCAGGGTCGCCCGCCAGTCCTGAAGGAAAAGGTAGATTATCAGTATTACCAGCAACAGGGCGAATATGAGGGTAAAGAATATTTCCCGGATGCCGTCCTCGATGGACGAAGTGGTGTCCACTACGGTACTGTATTCTATTCCGTCGAGGAATTTTCCGGACAGCGTTTTCATCGTCTCCTTGACCTTCCCGCCTACTTCCACCGCATTGCTGCCGGGGGTCTGGTAAACCGATACCATTGCGCCGGGCCGCCCGCCGAAGTCTGCGGTAACGCCGTAGCTCTGGCTGCCGAGGTCTATGCGCGCCACGTCGCGCAGGTGAATCTGCTGTCCGTCGGAAAGGGTTTTTACGAGTATGTCGCCGTACTGTTCCGGGGTGTCTATTTCGGGCGGCATGGTCACGGTATAGGTAAACTGCACCGGCTCGCCGAGCGGCTGCTCACCCAGCTTTCCAGCCGGGAATATGCCGCTCTGCGATTCCACGGCGGCTATTATGTCGTCTATCGAAATGTTGTAGTAGTCGAGTACGTCGGGCCTTATCCAGATACGCATGGAGTAGGGGCCGGACCCCATTATGTTGACCTTGCCGACGCCGTCTATCTTGAGCAGTTCGTTCTGGATGTTGATATATGCGTAGTTGGCCAGAAAACGGTCGTCGTAGCGGCCGTCCGACCACAGCGAAAATACGAGCAGAAATCCGGTGGATACCTTTTCGGTCGTGACTCCCTGCTGGGTTACGGCCTGCGGGAGCAGTGGCGTCGCGGAGGTAACGCGATTCTGGGTGAGTATCTGGTCTATGTCGGGGTCGGAGTCTATGCCGAAAACGACCTGAAGGCTCATAGTTCCGTCGTTGGCGCTGGTAGTCTGCATGTAGAGCATGTCCTCCACGCCCATTACGTTCTGTGCTATCGGAACACCCACCGCGTCGTTCACCGCAAGGGCGTCGGCTCCGGGATAGGTGGCCGATATTTCCACCACCGGCGGAGTTATATCCGGATACTGCTCTACCGGCAGGCTTTTAAGGGCAATGACCCCCAGCAGTACGATTACTATCGAGAGTACGATGGCGAAGATGGGCCTTTTGACGAAGAACCGTTCCATGCTGCCGGATTTTAATCGTTGGGATGCGGCGAGCTTTCCGTCTGCCCGGAACCGGGCGCGGAAGGAGCCGCGCTTCGCGCCGCCTGCTCCGGCCCGGAATATACGGGCTTTATTTTCATGCCTCCGCGGGCTTTTATGATTCCGGAGGCGAGCACCGTTTCTCCCGGCGAAACTCCTTTTTCTATTATCCACAGCGGCCCGAACGTGCTGCCCAGCGTGACGGCCCGGTACGACAGCGTGCTGTCGGGTTCCACAATCCAGATGCTCGCCGTGCCCTGCTGCTGCATTACGGACTGCTGAGGTACGAGCACCACGTCGCTTTCCACTCCGACCCCGGCCGCTATGTTTATGAACTGCCCGGCCTTCAGGATTCCTTCCGGGTTGGGGAATCGGACTACGAATACCATCGTCCCCATTTCATTGCCGGGATTGTTCTGCGTGTAGGCGTACGTTCCGGGATAGGGATAGGGCGTGCCGTCCGGCAGGGTGAGGCGTATGTCGCTCAGAAAGCCGCTGTTGTCGTAGGTGGGCACGGAATCCGTGCCGGGGCCGCGCAGGTTCAGGTAGGTGGATACCGGCATCGAGATTTCCACCTTGACGGTGTCGGTATCCGTTACGGTATTGAGGGAGGCGTACTTCGTGCCGGGCCCGACATAGTCGCCGACCGATACTGCTATGCTGTTTATAATGCCGTCCAGAGGGGCGTATATGGTGGAATATCCAAGCTGAACCCGTGCATTCTGGAGCTGCGCCTGCGCCGAGCGCAGGTTCGCCCTCGCGGATTCGTAGGTGGCGGTGTACTGGTCGAGGGAACTTTTGCTTATGGCGTCGATACCGGCCAGCGGTACGGCCCGGCGATAGTTGTTTTCGGCTTCCGTCAGTGCCGCCTGCGCGGAGGTGACGGTAGCCTGTGCCGCCGCCACGGACGAACGCGACTGCGGGTCGTCGATACGGTAGAGCACCTGCCCCTTGCGGACGGGCATGCCGTCCGTAAATTCCTTGGAGAGTATGAAGCCGTTGGCGCGGGGCTGGATTACGGCTTCGTGGTTCGGGTAGATTCGTCCCGGAAAGTCCATTTTCCGCCTGAAGTTTTCCGTGGACGCCTTTACGACCTCCAGCTCGAGGGCCGGAGCGGCCTGCGGAACGCCTTTTTTCTTTTCGTGTCCGCATCCCCCGGACGACAGCAGGGTGAGGAGCATAAGCAGCGCAAGGAAATTTCTCATGGTTCGGCGGATTGTTTCCCCTGCGGGAGCAAAAAATATACCAGCTCCCGGCGGAAACGGATTATCCTGCGCGGCCGTAATTGCCGCCGCTGTTCCCGCGTTTCCGGCCTGAGTATCCGGAAACAGTCATACGGGATGCCGAACCGTACGGTCGTTTTCTCCCTGCGGATTACGGCCCGAATGCCGCCTCTAACCGAACGCCAGATTCTTTTCGAGTTCGCACCGCCGGGGCGGAACGGCATTAAGCGTGCGGCCGTTCGATACGGTTTCGTATTTTTCCAGATAGCGTTCCGCCATAGTCCGCGAGTTGAACAGGTCGCGGGCATATTCGTGGCATCGGGCCGGACTGAACGCCGCATCCGTCATCGCCCGGGCGAGTTCGCCGGAATCGGCCGAAAGGAAGCCCGTGTCGTCCGGGACGAGTTCAGGCAGGGAGCCGTAAGGCGTGGCGAATACCGGGCAGCCGTACCACATGCTTTCCACTATGGCGAGGCCGAAAGGTTCGTGCCACCGGACGGGAAAGAGCAGTCCTTTGGAGCGGTTCATTACCCGGGCCTTTTCGTCCTGTCCCACCATACCCCGGAAGCTCACTTTGGGACTTGCGGTAAAACGAAAACCCATTTTGACGTTGAGCCTCGTGCCTCCCATTACCACGAGCCTGTTGCCGCCGCGGACTTTCGACGCCGTGCGTATCGCTCCGCGCAGGTTTTTCACCCGCCACGCCGCCTTGGCCAGAAAGTGATAGTACTCGCGGGGGCGTTCGAGGTCGGCCGGTCCGTAATCGTCCCAGTCGAGGCCGTTGTAAACGTAACATTCCGAACCGTGCCTGCGGGCGTGGTCGCGCGATACGAACGCCATGTTGGCATTCGGATACGTTACGGAATTGCCCTCCACGGTTATCATGTAGGGAACCGGAATTTCCTGAGGCTCGAAATCGAAAAAGAAGTGTACGAATTCCGTTCCCTCAGGAATCTGCGGGGCCAGCGGCGCGGCCGCGTCCAGCCTGATTATCGGGGCGAAGTATCTTTCCGAACTTTCGGGGGCGAGGAATTTTACATTGTGCCCCAGTCTTTTCAATTCCCGGCCCAGACACCATACGACCCTTTCGGTACCCCCGTAGGTGATTACCGGGATACGCTGCACTACTGCGATAGCTATATTCATAATAAGAGAAAATCATGTCTCCTGAATTATGACCCCCGTAAGGGTAGCTTGGGTGCAGTTTTCGATTTTTACGGTTACGTAATCTCCCGGACGGGTCCCGCCAGCCGGGAACACCGCCATTTTATTTTGCGACGTGCGGCCGCACATGCGCGACGGGTCGCGCTTCGAGGGCCCTTCCGCCAGCACTTCGAAACATTTTCCGATGTCGCGCCGGTTGCTTTCGAGCGACAGCTCGTTTTGCAGATTTATGATTTCCGTAAGGCGCGCACTCTTGACGGAATCGGGAACGTCGTCGGGCATGGTGCGGTCGGCGAGCGTACCGGGACGCGGGGAATAGCGGAACATATAGGCCGAGTCGTAGCCGACCTCCCGCATCAGCGACAGGGTCTGCCGGTGGTCCTCGTCGGTTTCGCCGCAGAATCCGGCTATCAGGTCGGTGGTGATGCCGCAGTCGGGCATACGGTTCCGTATGGCCGCGACCCGCTCCAGATACCATTCCCGCGTATATTTGCGGTTCATTTTTTCCAGCATCCGGTCGCTTCCGGACTGTGCGGGAAGATGGATTGCACGGCAGATATTCGGACGCGAAGCCATCGCGTCCAGCAGCCGGTCGCTCAGGTCTTTCGGATGCGAGGTGGCGAACCTGACCCGCAGCAGCGGGGAGATGTCCGCCACCGCCGTCAGCAGGTCCGAAAAGTCGGCCGTGTCATCCCAACGGTAGGAATTGACATTCTGCCCTAAAAGGGTTATTTCCCGCACTCCTTCCCCGAACAGGTTCCGCGCTTCGTCGATTACCGACTGCGGGTCGCGGCTGCGCTCCCGGCCCCGCGTGTAGGGAACCACGCAGTAGGAGCAGAAATTGTTGCATCCCCGCATAACGGAAACGAAGGCGCCGATTCCGTCCGGGTCGGTGCGTACGGGGCGCACGTCGGCGTAGGTTTCTTCGGCGGACAGTATCGTGTTGGCGCTTTTCGCGCCTGCGGCGGCCGCTTCTATAAGACGCGGCAGGTCGTGGTAGGCGTCCGGCCCCGCCACGAAATCGACGGCGGATTCCTCCCGCAGCAGAGCTTCGCTCAGCCGTTCGGCCATGCAGCCCACCACTCCGACGGTCACTCCCCGCCGGGACTGCTTGCATCGGGCGAATTCGCCTATCCTGCCTCTAATCCTGCGCTCGGCGTTGTCCCTCACCGAGCAGGTGTTCACGAGTATGACGTCGGCCCGAGCCATGTCGTCCGTGCGGACGTAACCCTCTTTCGTAAGTATGGAGAGTATTACGCCGCTGTCGGCTACGTTCATCTGGCAGCCGTAAGTTTCCATATATACTTTTTTGCCGTTTCCCGCAGCCGGCCGTACTATATCGAGAGGCATTCCGCTATGTTTCTTTGGTGAGTTTCTTGAACCCGTCGCCGTATGTTTCGTAGGCATCCACCACCACCACGAACGAATCCGGGTCGATTTGGCGGATTTTTTCCTTTACGGTAGTGATTTCGCGGCGGCTGACCACCACGAATATCATTTCCCTGTCGGCCCCCGTATAAAGGCCGGTGGAGCGTATGGCGGTGGCTCCGCGCTCCATATCGTCGAGTATGAACTGCTTGAGCTCGTCGTTCCGCGCGGAGATTATGAACAGCAGCTTGTCGTAGCTCGCTCCGTCGATAACGTAGTCTATCACTTTCGCCGACACGAAAATCGCCACCAGCGAGTAGAGAGGCAGCTTCCAGTCGCCCATTACGACCATACCGAATATCACTATGACGGACTCCACTATGAACATGGCCCCGGAAAACTTCATGTGTGAATACTTGACCAGCAGCATGGAGATTATGTCCGTACCTCCCGAGGTGGCTCCCGAGCGGATTATCAGTCCCACGCCCGCGCCTATCAGCACGCCGCCGAACAGGGCGGCGATTAGCACGTTGTCCGACAGGTCGATATGGCTGCCTATGAAGCTGAGTTTGTCGGAGGGGTCTTCCCCCAACAGATTCGTAAGCCCGTTCATGAACAGCGGCGTTATCAGGGCGGCGAAAACCGTCTTCGCGCCGAACGAACTGCCGAACACCATAAGGGCCGTTATCATCAGCGGTATGTCCAGCATAAGGCCGAACGTGCCGGTCTGGACGGAAGGGACGAGGTAGTGCAGCACGCGCCCCAGTCCGTACACTCCTCCCGGAATTATCTTGTACGGGTTGGTGAACAGTACGAAGCCGGCGGCGAGGATAAAGGCGCCGGCGGCCACCGTGCCCCACGACATCCATACCCTTCCCGATTTCAGGCCGGCCACGATGCGTCCGGTATTTATATGTATCTTCATATTTTCTCGGTTTGGGCGTCAAGCGGGAGAGTCTTCCGTTTTGCGAATGCAAATTTACTTAATTTCGCCGGAAAACCTTTTGCGGATTCCGTTCGAGGAAACGATATGCCGTCCGGCGTCGTTTTTAAATCCGAATGGCGGATTATTTTTATATTTGTTCCCGCTAATGGGTCCGCGGAGAAGCCTTAATATGAATATCGCATGATACTGTGGGTAGTAGCCCTCGGTCTGGGGGCCTATCTTCTGGGGTCGATTCCCAGCGCCGTCTGGATAGGAAGGACGTTATACCGCACGGATGTCCGGGAGCACGGAAGCGGCAATGCCGGCGCTACCAACGTGTTGCGCACTTTGGGGCCGGGAGCCGCGGCCGCGGTGCTCGTTGTGGACGTGCTCAAAGGGTATGCGGCCGTTGCTCTGGCCTTGCTGCTGCCGGAAAGCGCGGGGATATACGGAATTTACAATATGAAGATAGTCCTCGCCGTCGCCGTCGTGCTGGGGCATATTTTCCCGGTGTTCGCCGGTTTTCGGGGAGGAAAGGGAGTGGCTACGCTTACCGGGGCGGTACTGGGAATAGCGCCGGGTGCGGTGCTGCTTTGCGCCGCCGTGTTCGCGCTGGTGCTGGCGCTGTGGCGTTACGTGTCGCTCGCGTCCATGATTGCCGGAATCATGCTTCCGGTATTCGCAACGACGGTTTTTCATGTCCGCTATATGCCCCTCGTACTGTTTTTCTGTCTGATTTCGGTTTTGCTCGTCGTTACCCACCGCAAGAATATTTCGAGGCTCCTGCACGGTACGGAAAGCCGCATACGGTTTCGCCGCACTTCGGGTCCGGACGGCGGGCGCGACAGTGCAAGCGGATAGCCGCCGCTCCTGTCGGGAGTTTGACGCCGTAGATAACGGATTTTTTTGTCGTATGGGTTTTCAGAAAAAATCTGCCCCTGAATATGCTCTAAGGCCGATTGGTTGATTTTTATGTTGCGTTGCGAGCCGGCGCATGAAAAAAAATCATATTTTTGGATGGCGTATGGTTCCGGTAAGGTTTCACGGGGAGGGAAACCGGAATCGGCGGAATTAATCGCGGCTTTCGGTTGGAGCCGCATTATACGGTGGCGACATGATGAAGGAGAATCTTATCCGCATGTGGGAAGCGAGTTTTCGTGAGAACAGGGAGCTTCCCGCGCTGACGGACTATTTCAAGAAGGAAACCTTTTCGTACTACGAAACGGCCAAGGAAATAGCCCGGCTTCACATGCTTTTCGAGGAATGCGGTCTTAGAAAAGGCGACAGAGTGGCTCTTATCGGCCGCAACAATCCCCGCTGGGTGATTGCCTATATAGCCACGATGACCTACGGAGCGGTCGTAGTGCCTATCCTCCAGGACTTCAATCCGAACGACATAAACCATATCATAAACCATTCGGAATCGAAGCTGCTGTTTCTGGGCGACAATTACTGGGACGTTATTCCGGAGGACGGCATCGAGCATGTGGAGGCGGTTTTTTCTCTGACCGACTATCACTGCATATGGGAACGGGGCGGCGGAGAACGCATAGCCCGCTACCAGCGTTCCATAATAAAGCATTACCGGAGCCGCTATCCGCGCGGGTTCCATGCCGAGGATATAAAATATCCCGAGATACCGAACGACAGCGTGTGCATCATGAGCTATACTTCCGGTACGACCGGTTTCAGCAAGGGAGTGATGCTCACGGTCAACAACGTGACCAGCAACGTGGTTTACTGCATGTGGGAAAACGTGCAGGGCAACCGCATTCTGTCGTTTCTGCCGCTCGCCCACGCTTACGGGTGCGTATTGGATATGCTCGTGCCGCTGGCAATCGGTTCCCACGTGACTTTGCTCGGGAAGATTCCGTCGCCCAAGATTCTGGTAGAGGCCTTGGAGGAAGTGCGGCCGCAGGTCATCTGCTGCGTTCCTCTCGTGCTGGAAAAGATAGTGCGCAAGCAGGTCTTTCCGGTGTTGGGCAAGGGGTGGATAAAGACGGCCCTGAAAATGCCCTTGCTCGACCAGCAGATATACGCTTCGATAAGGAAAAAGCTGGTGGCCGCTTTCGGAGGTGCGATTACCGAGTTCATAGTGGGCGGAGCGCCGCTGAACGGGGAAATAGAGGAGTTCCTGCTGAAGATAAAGTTTCCTTTGACCGTGGGGTACGGGCTTACCGAATGCTCGCCCCTTATAAGCTACTGCCATTATCAGGAGTTCAGCCCCGCTTCGTGCGGCAAGGTGTTGCACAGGATAATGGAGGTGCGCATAGATTCGCCCGACCCGCGGAACGTTCCGGGAGAAATACTCGTAAGGGGCGAAAACGTTATGAAAGGCTACTACAAGAACGAGAAAGCCACGCGCGAGGTGCTCGACGAGGACGGCTGGCTGCATACAGGGGATATGGGAACCATGGACCCCGACCGGACGCTCTATATCCGCGGCCGTTCCAAAAGCATGATACTGACGGCCAGCGGCCAGAATATTTATCCGGAGGAAATAGAAGCCAAGCTGAATAACCTCTACTGCGTTATGGAAAGTCTGGTGCTGGAACGCGACGGCAGGCTGGTCGCTCTGGTAGTGCCGGACTACGAGCAGGCCGACCAGGATAACATCCCTCATTCGCGGTTGGCGGAAATAATGGAGGACAACCGGCGGGAGCTGAATTCGATTCTCGCCTCCTACGAACGGATAGCCCGAATAGTCCTGTATCCTACCGAATTCGAAAAGACTCCGAAGAAAAGTATCCGCCGTTACCTGTACACCATTTAATCGCACCGACATGAATATATTGATGCTTACCGGCAGCCCGCATCGCCGCGGCACTTCTTCGCTGCTGGCCGACGGATTTGCGGCCGGTGCGCGTGAAGCGGGCCACGCGGTGGAACGTTTCGACGCTGCGTTCGAGGATGTGGAACCGTGCCGTGCCTGCGAGTACTGCCGCAGCCACGACGGGCGCTGCGTATATAACGACGCCATGACGAATCTGCGCCCGCTGCTGTTGAGCGCCGATATAGTGGTTTTAGTTACGCCGTTGTATTATTTCGGCATGTCCGCGCAGTTGAAGCGTGTAATCGACAGGTTTTTCGCCTTCAATGACAAGTTGCGGGCCGCTCCGAAGAGGGCGGCGCTGCTGGCGACTTGCGGGGACGCGGACGAATGGGTTACGGAAGCGTTGGAAGCTCACTATAATTCGGTATGCAGGTATCTGGGGTGGGAGAGCGCCGGGCGCATCTTGGCCCGGGGAGTCTATACGCGCGACGACATCGAACGTACCGGTTATCCGGAGCAGGCCTGTCTGCTCGGAAAGTCCCTGAGGTAACCGAAGTTCTTCAGAGTATCGCCTGCATTACCGTATCGTACGCCAGCTTTGCCGCTCCGGCGTCGGGCAGACAGTCGAGCCGGTACACCGGAGTCGCGAGCAGTATTTCCGACAGTGTGCCGCATATCAGGTCGAGCGATGAGTCGCGCCGTTGAAGCGTCGGAAGGCACGAGGGAAGCAAAGCCCCGAAAGCGGATATGCCCGAAAGCCGCTCTATCCGGTCGTACGGCGCCTGTCTTAGCCTTATAATAGCCGCCAACGGATAGCAAACCGGCCGGTAACAGGGAGTTTTGCCGCTCCACGGAGTTCCGTACGCCATGGGACGTCCCGATACTGTCCTTACGGCCGGCGCATCGTCGTTGAGCAGCTCGGTTCCGGGAATGTTTTCGAGCCACAGCCGGGAGTGGGTCGATTTTCCGGTTCCCGATTCTCCGAGGAACATCACCGCCTTTCCTCCGCATATTACGGTCGAAGCATGTACGAGCAGTGTTTGCCGGGCGAGCGTCGCCAGCGAGAAAGCGAACACGGCCATATGGTCGATAATATTTCGCGGTGCGGGAGCATCGCCCGCCGCCAGACCGGTGCGGAAAATATAGTGGGGGCGGTCGGTGAGCAGACGGCAGAAGTCGGGAGGGCCTCCGGGTTCCGTGCCTGCATACGCTTCGGTTTCGGACGCCTTGTCGAACAGTCCGGGGGCCGGACATTCCATGCCGTAACGGCGTCCGGTATCCGTACAGGCGATTTCCAGAACATGACGGTCCGCGTAGGTTGTGAGCAGAGCCTTGTCTTCCGTAAGGTCGTAGGGATAGCTGTCGCAGGGCTTCCTTAATGGAAGGGCCGGTTCGGCGTCGAAGGATATGCGCAGCAGCGGGGACTCCCCCGGCACGGCTTCCGTTCCGAAGGGATGATAGTTGGCCAACATGCGGTGCAGCAGAGGTTCGCGCTCCGATTCGAACTGAATCGTGTGGCCGGCTATGCGGTAGGTCAGCATAACGGCGGGATTATTCCTCCGTAAGTCCGGCCTCGCTCATGGAATCTATCCATGCTTGTGCATCGCGCAGGGCGGTGGCCTCGTCCACGTCGTAGCGGGCGGTAAGCAGGGATGCGATTTTTCCGGCGTCGAGTTCTTCGTCGCCGAGAGTTTCCCATAGCCAGCGCGAGGTGGCATTGAGCGAAGTCACCCTCGTCAGGTTTACATCGGGCGCTCCCGGCGCGACCACCACGCTTTCGCCCGCTATGTCCCGTATTTTGTACCCTCGTTTTATTCTCATGACGCACGAACGGTTTTCCGGCAAATATAGTGAAAGGTGAGCGACAAAGCATCAAACTTGTTTGATGCTTTGTCCGAACCGCATCCTATATTGTCGAATTATAGTGCAAGCCGGGCGATAAGCCAAGCTCGCTTGCACTTTGCCGAGGCGTATCCTGCATTATGTAAACATAATGTCAATCTTGTCTATGGCGATTCCTGTGTTATTGTAATTATAATGCAAGTATTATGTAATTGTAGTGCAAGCCGGGTGCAGAAGCGAACTCTCTTGCATTCTGCCGAACCGCCTTCCACGGTCTTTATCCGATACCCGGACGGCGTACCGCTCCCAGAATGTCCAGCACGGTCCGTCGTATGGCCGCTCTCGTCAGGCTCATGGCCGAAAGCATGCGCCAGCGCAGGGAAGGATATTTTATAATCCGGCCGTTTTTTTCTATGGCTTCTGCGTATCCGATTACGTCTTCCCGCGCCGGGTATTCCGACGCTCTGTAATTTCCGTCGCCTGCGGCCGTAAGGTGGCCGTGGCCGGTATGCCGCAACCGGTGAAGGACGACTCGTCCCCTGTACCGAAACAGCAGCAGCATTCCCTTGCGCAGTTCGCGGGCCGGAAGCGGGGCGAGTATTGCCGTGTCCCGGCCGTCCCTGAGAAACGGCCGCATGGAATTTCCCTTGACCCTTATCCTGACCCGTCCTCCTTCCGCCAGTATGGATTCGACGGATGCGAACAGGAGGTCGTTGTCCATAACTTTATCCATTGGCGGCGGAAGGTGCGTGCTTTACCGCTTTCAGCTCGATTACCCGGTCGCAGAAAGCCAGCGTGGCTTCGCGGTGGGATACGACTATCACGGTTACGTTTCTGTTTCCGCCGGACATTCCGGCTATGGCTTCCACTATTTCGCTCTCCGTAAGCTCGTCGAGCGAAGAAGTAGCCTCGTCGAGTATGAGTACTTCCGCCCGTTTGTAAAACGCCCGCGCTATTCCTATGCGCTGTCTTTGGCCGCCGGACAGCCGGCAGCCGGCTTCGCCCGGTACGGTGTCCAATCCGTGCGGAAGGGATTCCGCCAGTTCTTCCAGCCGCGCGGCCCCGACGGCTGCCGCCAGCCGGTCGCGGTCTATGGCGGAGGGTTCGGTACCGAAAGCTATGTTTTCCGAAAGGGGAATGTCGGGAATGAACAAATCCTGCGATACCAATGCTATTTTGTCCTGCCAGCCGCGCAGTTCGTCCTTGCCGACCGGCCGGCCGTCTATCAGCATCTTGCCCGAGTCGGGTGTAAAAAATCCGCACAGTAAGTTTACGAGGGTGGTTTTCCCTGCGCCGGATATTCCGCGTATGCCCACTTTTTCGCCTTTGCGTACGGTCAGGCTCAGGTTGCTAATGACAGGTTCGGGGCTTCGTCCGTCGGCATCGGGATACGAGAACGACACGTTTTCCAATGTTATGCTGTCCCCGAATTCCACCGGGCGGTGTCCGCCTCCTTCCGCAGACTCTCCGCTCTCGGCCGTTTCGTGCAGAGTTTCGGTCAATATGTCGGTTACGAACATGCTCCGGCGGAGTTCCACCCAGCATCCCGCGATTCGGCTCACCGCCGGCACTATCCGGTACGAGGCTACGGCGAATATTCCGAGCATGAGCCGCAGCGACGCGGCGCTCCGCCCGGCGAGCGTGCCGAAGAATATGACCGCCGCTACTCCGGCTACCAGTGCTATTTCGGTTATCCGTCCCGACCATAACCGGACGCGCTCGGCCCTGAGCCTGCATTCGCACAGATTTTCGAGGCCCCGGTCGAACTGCTTTCCCATGTAGCCGCGGGCATCGTTTACGGTTATATCGGTGTAGCCGCGCAGGGATTCGAATACGAGCTTGTTCTGCATTACCTGAAGACGGTTTTCCCGGCGGCCGTTTTCCGCCATGCGTCCCCGTACCGTCCTTGTCCAGACGGCGGCGAGGGGGACGAATACGATAAGCGCCAGCAGCAGTACGCGAAGGTCGTACAGTCCCAGAAATACCGCCAGCACCGCCAGCAGCACGCCTTCTGAAGCTATGGTTAGCGTCGGCCATACGATACCCGTTACGAATCTGTACGTAATCCCGCCGATATTGTTTACCAGCCGCGACGTATGATGCCGCCTTACGTACAGCAACCCGGCCGACAGGCAGGCGCGGTACATCCGGGACGCCAGACTGCGGTACAGTTTGAAAGTGAACCTGTTGCGGTATTGGGCCAAAGCTATGCCGGCTATGCTTTTGAGCACTATGACCGCGAGGGCGGCCCCGCATACGGCCAGCGTAAACGCGCGGGGAGAACCGAAACCGAGTGCATGGTAAATCCGTTCGGCGGCGGGAATGGAAAAAGGAAAATCGTCGGTCAGAACCGAAAGCAGTACGGAAATCAGCGCGGCTATTCCTGCGAGGTCCACTACGGCCGACAGCAGAGTGGATGCGAGCGCCCGCAGTGCGCTCCGCCTTTGTGCCGCCGGAATAAGCCGGAAAATCTCCTTCGCCTTGGTCATTTCCGACAAATATAGTGAAAGCCGAGAGCAGAAGCAAGCTTGCTTGCATTCTGCCGAGGCGCCTCCTGTATTCTTTAAATATAGTGAAAGGTGAGCGACAAAGCACAAACTCGTTCGGTGCTTTGTCCGAACCGCATCCTGTATTATAAAAAATATAGGAATTTCCCGGCGGTTTGCCGGATAACGTCGCCGGATGCTGCGGACGGCATTCCGGTACTGCGCGGGTTGCCGGTTATGTTAAGGTTTCGTGAAAAATACGGCGGGTCCCTATTTACATAATGGATATTGTGAGAAAAGCGTCTTTATGGGGTTTTGCAGATATTCGGGCAATAATTCGTTTTTAATCAGGTACTTGTTTGCTCGTATGAATCGGATGCCTTCGCGGGCGGAACGGCTGCTGCCCGTAAACGCGCGAACGTTTCCGGATAAGATGTCCGCCACGCGTTCCGGTATATTGTAAAACCCGAAAAAGATTGATACTTTAGCATCGGTTTTGTATGTTGGATGTTGCATGTATGCAGTTTCCTGGCCGAAGTACCGACTTACGCGGATTTACTCCCCGTGCGGGACGGCATACTGAATAAAATATCCATTATGTTAAATGAATGTCGTCGCGGCAATTTTACGACCGAATACACAATTAATTTAAAACTCGTATAGTTATGGAGAAAAAACTTTACCAAGCGCCACTGCTCGAAACGGTTGAAATATCCGTAGAGAAGGGAATCGCACAGTCGCCCAGTTTCGGGCAGCCGGGTAGGCCGGGGGATATAATTTATGACCCGACATACGATTACGAAATATAAACAGCTTAAAATTCAGCCGATTATGAATACGAAGTCAATCATAGCGGGATTGGGCCTGCTGGCTGCGGCCTATGCTTTGGGAAGTTGTGCCAAAGACGATACCGGGGCGCTTACGGAACAGGACGGACAGGCCGTAACCGTGTCGTTCGGCGCTGTCAAGGAAGGCGTGCAGGGCACCAAGACCATTATAGAAGGCAACAAGACCGACGGATTCTCAATCAAGTGGGAGCAGTCCGACCGGCTCGGAGTTTACAGCCATGCCGACGGCGTATCCGCATCCGCACTGACGACCAACGCTCCATTCGCTATCAGCAACCTCGCCGGCGACGTGGCTACTTTTACCGGCGACATCAAGGCCAACAGCGCGGCGGAAACCACTTTCGATATTTTCGCCTACTATCCCTATAATTCCTCCAACGCTTCCACCGACTACAAGGCAATCGACGGCAACGTTCCCGCGGAACAGACCATGACCGCCGCAGGCTCGTACGACAGCCGGGCCGATTACATGGTCGCCAAGCCGGGGATGAAAGTGACCGTCACTCCTCCGGATTCCTATACCGCCAGTCTGGACAATTTCCAGTTCGCCCACCTTATGGCATTCACCAATTTTACGGTCAAGGCCATAACGGTTGGTGACGTGGCAGGTACGGAGAAGGTTGCGAATGTTAAAATGGAAGCCGTGGGCATATTGGAAAACCCGACGCTCGCTGGAGACTTTACGCTCGACCTGGAGAACGGCGCTACGACGTGGACATCAAATGCAGTCAGTACGGTTATGACAATCTGCCCCGAAGGCATGACGCTTGAAAACCTGAACGCATGGTTCGTTACCAATCCTTTTACCATCACTACCGACGACGAGTTGATAGTGACGATTACCACCGACCAGCATATCATAGAAAAGACCGTAGCGAACAAGGCGCTGGATTTCAAGGCCAACAATATAACCGGGTTGAATCTGACCGTCGATGCTTCCTGCCGTATAACCAAACTCACGGAGAGGACGGGCGGTCTGACCAATGATGAGATTGCCGCCAAAGGCGCGGTTTCCGGGTATCAGGACATAACGATTCCCAGCGCTTCGGGCGACTGGACCGGTAACGCCCTTATAAATCTTTCTCCCGTTCCGTACGTTCAGATTAATACGGGCCGTTATCTGGTTTCTCCGATATTTACCGGCAGAGTGCTGGAAGTTACAATCGCTACCAACAATAGCACCGCTTCCGGCCGCACGCTGTATATAACTCCTTCCAGCTACTGGAAGACCGAAACTCCTGCCGGCAGCGATGTTCTGGGCAGCGCCTCTACTACGTCGGTAAACGGCAGCGTAACCATTCCCCTTACGGGCAACGACTTCCAGTTCAAGATATTTGCCGACGGCCTGACCTATATAGAAAGTATAACGGTCAAATACAGCCTCGACCCGGTTTCGCAGCCGATACCTCTTGTGATGACCGATGTAAACGTAACCGGAACCACGTCTTCCTCGATTACCGTGGATTGGGTTCCGGTAGTAGGCGCCGTAAGCTACAACTATAAACTCGGAGAAACCGGGACGGTGAGCAACACCGCCGACCCCGACGCCGCTTTCGAGAATCTGAACCCCAGCACGGAATATACGGTTTACGTTCAGGCCGTGGGCGACGGAACCTATTATTCCGATTCTCCGTTCGCAACCGTAACCGTCACTACGAAAGCGGACGCGGGCAGCGTTACGTGGACTTCCGTCGGAAACGACGTTGCTGCGGTGACTGCAGGAGAGTACGTCATCGTCAACCTGATGAATGCCGACAAAGGCGACGGCTATTACTACCTTCCCAATCCCAAGGCGGATGCGAAAGGGGCCGTAGCAAGCAAGCCTCTTACAATAGTATCGGCAGACGGCAACACGCTCGATGCGTCCGGCGTGACCGAAGACATGGTCTGGAATTTCATAGCCAGCGACAACGGCTTCAATGTGCAGTCGGCAGCGGATAATACCAATTATCTGGGCGCCATGAATGACAACAACGGACTTCGCGTAGGTGCGTACGGCAGCAACGTATGGACTGTGGCTGCGGACAATACCTACAACCTGACGTTCTACAATTCCACCATGACGCGGTATATGTGCGCCTATACCGCTACCAACTGGAGAACCTATAAGAGCATAACGAACAATTACGGGAAACTGTACCTGTTCAAAAAGAGCAACTGAGGAGGTTCCGGGGGCGGCAACCCTGATGCGACCGTAACCACGGGAAGCGCCGAAGCGCTTCCCGGAGGTTACGCCACCCTTGTAGGCTCGTATGCCGACGCGGTGGGAACGGTAACCGAAGCGGGATTCGAGTGGGGGACGACGCCCTCGCTGGGACGAATCGTGCAGGCTTCCGTAAGCGCGAACTTTACGGCGACCCTGAGCGGGCTTGCCTCGGGCACGGTATATTATTACCGGGCTTACGTGAAAATCGAAGGAACGACCTTCACGGGCGCTACCGCCAGCTTCACTTCGGCGGAAGGCGGGGCCGACCCGGCTTTCCCCGGCCGTACCGGCTGGGCGGAACTGCCGGTTTACAGAACGGACGCCTCGTTCGACTATGTTTACCACATGAGGCCGGACGCCTCTTCGGTAAGGAACTATTCCATCTGCTACGACGTTTCGTACAAATGTCCCATGTGGGTGGCGTATCCTCTCCACTCTTCGTATCTGGGAAGCGTCAAGCGTACGGAGGCGTGGGCGTACGACCCGGAGATACCGCGTTCCGACCAGCCCGACCTTTCGTCCTCCTATGTGACGGGATATTCGCGCGGCCACATGATAGCTTCCAACGAACGTACGGTGAGCAAACCGGCCAACGAACAGACCTTTTATTACTCCAATATGGCTCCGCAGATTCAGAACGGTTTCAACGGAGGCATTTGGGGTACGCTGGAAAACCTGTGCGACGCGGTCATGTGCTCCGATACCTTATATATAGTAACGGGCAGTTATTTTGCGAATACGAACACTACATGCAAGGACAAAAACGGCGTTACGGTGGTGGTGCCCACGGATTTCTACAAGGTTCTGGCCCGTTCCAAATCGGGGAACACGGGCAAGCCGCTGTGGCAGCTTCCTGCCGACCAGATAATATGCGCCGGATTCTGGCTCGAGCACAAGTCGTATCCGAGCGGCACGTCGCTCAGAGGCTATATAAAATCGGTGGCCGAGGTCGAGGCCCTTACCGGATTCACGTTTTTTGCGAACGTTCCGGGAATGGACAAAACGTCGTATAACGCGTCCGACTGGGGGTTATAGTTCTTTTCGGACTTTAGAATGCGGGCGGGACTTCGGAGTGCCGCCCGCATTTCGTAATATTGCGGCACGGAAATGGTTAGTTGACGGTAGTGTTCCGTATAAAATTTACTGCGGGACGCTTTGCGCATATTGGCGGGGGCGGTATTTGCGTTTATAATATAGAATGTTTAACTTTATCGCCCTTTTCATCCGAAAAAACCGTTTAGAAATGAGGTTGAAAGATACTTTGAGACTGTCGGTTATACTGTTGACCCTTACGGTATCGGGGTCGTGCGGCAGCGACGACAAGGATTCGTCGGGAATTATCCGGCTCAGAACGGGCGAGGTCGTTCCGTACGACAACACCGCCCAGTGGCTTCAGGTGGAGCCAGCCGACCCTCAGGGAGTGTGGAATCTTTCGCTCTCGTTTCCCGACGGAGTGGAGTGGTGCACGCTCGACAAGACCGCCGGAACCGGACCGGCCCTTTCCTACGTTTCATATACGGTTAACACCGCCGGGTCTTCCCGCTCGGTTCGTATTACCGCCCAATTCGCGGGAGGGACTGCGAGCGTCGTGCTTACGCAGGAAGGGCGCGGAGGCGGCGGCGAGTTCAACGGTTGGCTGGAGCTTCCGGAAGTGCCGGACAACGAAGACATGATTTTCCTGACGCACTTTATTCCGGCCGACCCCTCGGCGGGAATAGTGGAGGGCGACAAGCGCAATTTTTCATTATGGTACAGCACCGTATATCATATTCCATATTGGGTGGCCTATCCCGTGCACAGAAGCTATCTGGGCAGCGTGGGACGTACGAACGCATGGGCGTACGACCCGCTCATATCTCGAAACCTTCAGGTCAACCTCGGTACTCAGTATTATGGAATGGGTAACGGATATAACCGCGGGCACATGCTGCCGTCGGCTTCGCGTCAGGTAACGGTCGAGGCCAACGAGCAGACGTTCTATTATACCAACATGACTCCGCAGGAGGGGGTTTTCAACCAGAACGTTTGGGCCGACCTCGAGAGTCGTGTCCGCAGGTGGGGCGGTTCCGGGAAGGACACGCTGTACGTAGTTACCGGGGCGGTTTTGCAGACGGCGGGAGGCAGCGAGAAAATAAATCTCGTGACCAGTCGGCCGGAGAACAACGACAACAAGAAACTCGGCGTTCCCAATTATTATTATAAGGTGTTGCTTAAATACAACCATAACGACGGCAACCCTTCCTACCGGGCCATCGGGTTCTGGTTCGAAAACTCGAACGAGAATGCAGAGCGGGACGTAAACGCTTCGGATACCCGTTCGGTGCGCTGGGTGGAACAAAAGACCGGCCTGAATTTTTTCGTCAATCTCGCTCCCGACATTCAGGAAAGGGTGGAAACGACGAATAATCCTGCCGAATGGGGATTATAGACGCATGGAAACATACTGAATCAAACTTCGATTAACCCATATACAAGGAAACGGACGGAGCCTTTGAAGACCGTCACCAAACGATACGGAGATTAGTAAAAAGATGAGTAACAAGTTTAAGTTTATATTCACGGTCTTTGCCTGCCTGCTGTCGGGGCTCGCTTCGACCGGGTGCAGCGACGACGACGACAAAGGCGGTACGGCCGCCCTGTCTTTCGATTCGACCGATTATAAGTCGGTCACGGACGTTTTGTATATCTCTACCGGCGGTTCGTGGACCGTCAGGGTCGATTATATTTATCCTGCGGGACACCGGGACTGGATAGACGTTCAGAACACGGTTGCCGGCCAGACGGGCGCATACAGCGGAAGCGGTTCCGCGGAGCTCGGACTCGTTCTTTCCGAAAATGCGCTTTCCGAAGAACGAGGGGCGGTCGTGATGGTGGCTTTCGGGAACGGCAGTTATGTGGATTTGTCTTTGAAGCAGGGCCCGAAACCGGACGACCCGACTCCGGACCCGGACCCGAATCCCGACCCCGACCCGAATCCCGACCCTGACCCTGACCCT
>DBFWXZ010000026.1:0-803213 GCA_048214935.1 Tidjanibacter sp. | reverse complement strand
GGATAAAAGGTTAGTTAGTGTAAGACAAAAGTGTGAAAGCAATCGTTCGGACTAAAGTAGGAATAATGCGGAGTGTGCGGATGGTCAAAACGGGGGGGGGATGGACGAAAGGTAGGATTTCATTCATGCGGATGTTTAAGTCACAGAGTTTTGTTTTCCGTAAGCCGGTCGCATGATTCGGTAAATGCCGACTGCAAAATCCTATTATACTGCGCCTATTACTTATATATAATGTATGCACAAAGCATTATACCGAATTTTTTAAATAAATATTTGGCGATTGCAAAATGATTTACTATATTTGAATCCGGTTAGCAATAGTTGTAGTGATATTTTCAGATGATTTTGTCGGCTTTCCAAATCCGATGATTGAATATATCAATAATATAACAACGATACGCTTCCAAGACAGAACCGCAACCGGACTTTCCGAGCCGTAAACGGATAAGTATTCCGGTCTGTCGTTTAAGGATTCCTGTGGGATTCGTCCCTTTCAAGGGCCTATCGGTTACGGCAGTGAAAACGCGAAAGCGGATTCATTATAAAAGGCTTCGGCTAAAGCCGAGTTTTCCGTTCCAAGTCAACCCCGACGACTTTACGAACAATGGCTGATGTTGCACCAGAGTGCACATGGGTTTAACCTGTACGCGCTGTATGCGCGCAGGCCGGACGATACTTTGGCCGCCTGATATGCAGCGTAAAAAGATACATGGCTTTGCTCCTTAGTCGGGCGTAAGCCGCACTAATCTCGGTTCGGGAGTAGCTTTCTTTGGACAGGAGATGGTTGATGATGGGGGCCGGTCCCCGAGGGACCGGCCTGTTTTTAAAACCGAGAAACACAGTATAATGCCGGAATATCCGGAAAAGCATTGAAGAATTGACCGAAGATATTACATACTTTTTTGTCACGACATACGGAGCGAGTTCCGACCGCGGAAGTTATATCCGCAGGAGAGGACTCCGGCCCGCTCGGCGTGTCACGCGTGTAGAACAAAACCTAATGACATCAACCCGTCTGCACAGGGCCGGCAGACACAACAACCTATTTTATGTTTAGAAAGTTTCTATCCTGGACTTTGGCCGCCGCAGCCATGACTGCCGTGGCGGTTGGTTTCAGTTCATGCAAGGACGACGATTCGGAGCCGGGACCCGGCCCTGTCGGCGGTGACCCGTCTCTTACTCTTACGGGCGGAGAAGTAAGCGATGTGAGCATCAAGTTCACCATCGTTCCCGAGAATGCCGAGAAGGTAGCCTACATGGTACTCGAGGAAGGCGCGGAAGTGCCCGACGCGGAAACCATAATGAGCAGAGGCAAGAAGGGAACGGCCACCAAGGAGCGCACCTATACCGAGCAGGGCCTTACGGCGCAGACCACATACGTTGTGGTAGCGGCAGCCTCCAACGGCGAGAAGTTCTCGGAAGTGGAGCAGATTAGTATTACCACCTCGGAGAAGGTGTATGTGCCTACTATTACCTTGACCGAGGAGAGTACGCTGATATCGCTTGCTGTCTTTACAATCGAGGTTAAAGATGCGGACAAAGCGGCTTATGTATGCGTAAAGAAAGGCGCGACGCTACCCGACGCGGCAGGCATACTTAAGGACGGCGCTTCCGTAAGCATCAGCGAAGCTCAGACTATAAAGTTGAGCGGGTTGGAAGGAAACACGGAGTATATCGTAGCGGCGGCGGCCTCACACGGCGAAACCCTGTCGGATGTAAAGCAGCTCGCTATAAAGACCGTAACGGGAGGTATCTCGAATGAATTGAAAGCCCTCGTCGGAGAGTGGACGGCATCCATGAAAATGCGTACTACTACTGCAGACGGTTATGTGACTGCCAATACGACCGACGTAACTTTTCCGGTTACGATTACTACTGGAGTAAACGATTGGACGAATGACTGGTATGCGATAAATAATGTGCTGATGTGCAAGGGCTTCATGGATATGAGTGATTATTCCATCGACTACCTTATGAATAATAAGGGATTTAGCGAGCTGGAAGCAAGCTTGTACTGTGGACCCAAATGGTTTATAACCTATTTATCCGACGAAAGGACCTTTTTAGTGCCGAACGGATATAATGTCTATGATAAAACCGGAAGCGACGTTTTTAACTCGGGTTATGTAGAAGCACAAGGCGGCGATGAGTATATCAGCTATGTGTTTGCTCGTTCCATAGGCGGAGGTAAAGAGGGCGGAGATGTAGGCGGTCCCAGTTCTTTCGAAGTCGAAGTTTCGGCGGATGGAAATACCATTACGGTAAAATCTTATGCCGATGAAAGTAATCCGCAGATTGTTTATTATCCCTCTTTTTGTAGCTTTGACAGAGAAACCCGTACGCAGGCGACTTTTTGGGGCGCTTATAAGAATGGTTGTACGTTGGGCGGCTCCGATATAGTTCTTACCCGCAAAAGCAGCGGAGTTGCTCCGATGTCTGTTTCGACCGACGGCGTTATAGGAAGCCTGCCTTCCTGTGCGTTGGAATCCGTTGTTTCCTACCAAACTATGCAGACCAAAGCAGCAAGCTACCGCCGGTAGTACGATTTGTAGATAGTGTGATTTCGTCCCGCAACCGAACATTGCGGGACTTTTTGTTTTTGCGGGGTTTTCATCGCCTCGCAACCGGGATAATCCGTGAACATTTATGGACAGCCCCGGCACGATGAAATTTCTTGTGCAAGGGACCTTCGGTTTTTATATCATTCCGTCGGCTGTTTCGTACGGTTTTCTTTCATATCTTTGTCTTCCCCAACTGGAACCTAAAAAAGAAACCTTGATGGATAAGCACATCGAATTGAATCCCAATCCGCTGGTGAAATACTTCGGCAAGTCGGCCTACGAATTTACCCGCGAGGACATCGTTACCTATATCCGCGAGAACGGCATAGAGATGGTGAATTTCATGTATCCTGCCGGCGACGGACGCCTCAAAACCCTCAATTTCGTTATCAACGACCTCGATTACCTCGAAACGATTCTTACATGCGGGGAGCGTGTGGACGGTTCGAGCCTGTTTACTTTTATAGAGGCGGGCAGCAGCGACCTTTACGTAGTGCCCCGTTACCGCACCGCTTTTCTGGACCCGTTTGCCGAGCAGCCTACGCTGACCATGCTCTGTTCCTATTTCAACAAGGACGGGCAGCCGCTCGAAAGCGCTCCGGAACATACCCTGCGCAAAGCCGCCGAAGTGTTCCGGAAGGTTACCGGCATGGAGTTCGAGGCTATGGGCGAGTTGGAGTATTATGTAATAGCCCCGGTGTCGGCTTTCGGCAGCGACGGGGATTCTTTTCCGGCGCGCGACCAGCGCGGTTACCACGAGTCCGGCCCATTCGCCAAGTTCAATGAATTTCGCACCCTGTGCATGAAGTACGTGTCCCAGACCGGCGGCCGTATAAAGTACGGGCACTCGGAGGTGGGTAATTTTGCGCTCGACGGCAAGATATACGAGCAGAACGAGATAGAGTTTCTGCCGGTTCCCGCGTGCGACGCGGCCGACCAGCTTATGCTGGCCAAATGGGTCATCCGCAATGCCGCCATGATGTACGGCTACGATGTTACGTTCGCTCCGAAAATTACCGTGGGCAAAGCCGGCTCCGGACTGCATATACACATGCGTATCATGCGAGACGGCAGGAACCTTATGCTCGAGAAAGGCGCCCTGTCCGAGACAGCGCGCCGCGCCATTGCCGGCATGATGATACTCGCTCCGTCGATTACCGCTTTCGGCAATACCAATCCCACGTCCTATTTCCGGCTCGTGCCTCATCAGGAGGCCCCGACGAATATCTGCTGGGGCGACAGAAACCGTTCGGTGCTCGTGCGGGTGCCGCTCGGCTGGACCTCTGGCAGCGATATGGCATCGCAGGTCAATCCGGGCAGTGACGCGGGGTCGTGCGATACCACTCAGAAGCAGACCGTGGAGATGCGTTCTCCGGACGGGTCGGCCGACCTGTATCAACTCCTCGCGGGACTTTGCGTTGCGTGTCGCGTAGGATTCGAAACGGAGAATGCTCTGGATATAGCGGAGCGCACTTATGTCAATGTGAATATACACGACGAGCGAAACCGCGACCGTCTTTCCTCGCTGGACCAGCTTCCCGACAGTTGCACGGCTTCGGCTGCGCGCCTGCGCGAGCAGAGGGCATACTATGAAAAGTACGGAGTATTCAGCCCGGCCATGATTGACGGTATCATAGCGCGTCTGGAGGCTTATGACGACGTGGACTTGCGCCGGAGCCTGAGCGGCGACAGCGCCGGATTGCAGAAACTCGTGGAAACCTATTTCCACTGCGGATAGTACGGCAGAAACTCGTTGACATTTAAAAAGCCGCACGTTAAACCGTGCGGCTTTTTAGTGGAACCGGATGGACTGTCAGAATCTCACCCCCACGCTGATACCCCATGTCTTTCTCATAGGGCTGTCTTTCTTCGCGAGAGCGTAGAAGAAGTCGGCCTGAACCATGTCGAACAGACGCAGCCCGGCGCCCACGGTTCCGTAGTTGAAACTGCCGGATTTCTCCTCGCCGAAATGGTAGCCTCCCCGTACCGAGAGAAGGTTCCATACGTTGTATTCTACTCCGACTCCGCCTATCGTACCTTCCAAACCGCATATCTTGTATCCTACGTCCACTCCGGCGGAAACCGTGTGGATAGCGCCGAGGCGTACGGCCGCCGAAGCGCCGGCGGAAACCTTTGCCGGCATCGTTTCTCCGCCGATTTTCGAGCCTACGTTATTGAGGGCCGCTCCCGCATTGAATACGACCCGGTCTCCGAAATCGGCATGGTACATAAAACCGACATCCGCCCCGATAGCGTTTTCTGCTGAAGTTCCGCCCAAATGGTCGTACACCCACCGGGCGGTAAGCGAAACGCTGAAATGCTGCGAGATTCTGAACGCATAGCCTACATCGACCGTGGCATTTCTGGACTTGGATTCATGGATTACATTGCCGTCGGCGTCCTTTTCGACATCCTTGCCGGCATTGAAGTAGCGTGCACCTACCAATATGGTGCTTCGTCCCCCTACCTTGAAGTATGTTCCGATTCCCAATAGCTTGTATTTAAGGTCGGTGCCTTCGGTAAAGTTTTTCATCCACGGAGTGTAGGAAACTCCGCCCTCGATGAATTTGCGGCTGAAAGTAGCAGCCGCCGCATTGTTGAATACCGAGTAAGCGTTGCCTTCGAGACCGGTCGAGATGCCGCCCATCGCCTGCCCGCGTATGTCGGGGTTGATGTTCATGAAAGTTACGGGCTCACTGTTTCCGCCGGGTATTTCCGGTACTATGACGTCCTGAGCAGCGACGGTAAGGCATGCCAGAACGAGAGCCGCAGTCGATAAAATTGTTTTCATAGGTTGGGGTTGTTATTTTTTTATTATACTGTCTCTGTAAACCGCGCCCCGCCACGACACTTCTACTATATAGGTTCCCCTCGCGAGGTTTCCTACCTGAATGACTGCCGGTTCGTACGGCGAAATACGGACGTATCCGCTGTAAGCCTCCGTACCTGCGGATGTAAATATCCTGACTCCGATAGTGCCTTCCACATTCTGTCCCATACGTATATTGAGCCGGTCGCTTACCGGATTGGGATACAGGTCCATCGGATTGGAGTCGTCGCGGACCGTTACCCTGAACGGCTGGGTAAGTTTCATTCCGCCCATGTCGGTAGCCGTGACGCGTATTTCGGAAACGCCGTATTTTACCGCCTCTACCGTAAGAAGGCCTGTTTCGCTTATCGTCGTACCGACCGCGTCGGTCGCTTTTCCGGTGCTGACCGAAACCGCCTCGACGCTATACTCCAATACATCTCCCGGGTCGGTGAAATGCTCGGAGAGTTCTACTTCGACCCGGTTGTTCAAGGTTTTGAAATACATATCGCCGAACGGCGTGCCGGCGGGCGTTTCATTCGGTATTACCCGGTAGGTGATTTCGTATGCGTCCGACTCGGCGCCTTTGGAATCGGTTACGGAAACGACGGCTTTGTGTTCGCCGGCTTTGTCGTTGTCGCCCTGTACGAGAAGGGTAAGGGAGCTGCTTTCGGTTCGGTAACTGCACATTCCGTCCGGGTCTGACAGGTTTACCGTCCACGAATCGCCGTCGCGGTCGGTTACCGTAAAGCGTATGGCCGCTGTTTCCCAGTATTGCACGTCTATTTTAGACTTCTGGCCGGCGTCGAGCTTCAACACCGGGGCGCTGTTGCCCTGAGCCATGCCGTCGATTTCGGACAGCACCATTTCCGCATCCACGTATCCGGTTCCCATAAGCCCCTTGTAATCGGGCAGATTTATGGTGTACCCGCGTGCGGATTTCGTGCCTGTCAGGTACTCGTCCATACTGTGGGTGCTTCGCTCTATTATCTGCCTCAGTTCGGCAGCCGTCAGGCGGGCGTTCGTCTGCAATGCGTAGGAAACCGCGAGGGCGGCTATGCCCGAAACATGGGGGCACGCCATCGAGGTTCCCTGCATGTATCCGTATCCGGTTTCCGTGCCGAAACCGTCGGTCATATTGTGCGGATAGAGGCTGAGTACCTGTCCTTTGGGTTCCGGCCCGACCGCTTCGCAGCCTCCGGGGGCCGAAACGTCCACCCACGAGCCGTAGCAGGTGTACCACGACGGTGTATAGTCGGCGGCCATAGCTGCTACCGCCATTACCGGAGCGTAAGCGCCCGGATAAGATTTCTGCGCTTTGGTGATATGCCCGGAATTCCCGGCAGCGAACACTACCAGTCCGCCGTCCAGAGGCCCTACGTAAACTTTGTTGCCTCCGGCGTCGACGTCGTATCCGGCTGTTTCTATAAAATAGTCGATGCCGGCTTTTATGGACGAATTCAGAAAAGCCCATATTTCGTCGCTGCCGTAAACGGCGTCGGAGCCCCAACTGTTCTGACTGATTACGGCTCCGTTGTTGGCGGCATAGTACATCGCCTTTCCTATGTTCGAGGCGCTGGCCGAGCGGTTTTCGCCCAGAATGACGCACGACATGATTTTTACGCCGTCGCCCCTGCCTGTACCTCCGGCTATCCCGCTTACTCCTATACCGTTGTCGTTTACCGCCGCTATGGTCCCTGCCACATGCGTGCCGTGGTCCCCGACTTCGAGTTTCCCTCGGGAATTCAGGAAGTCGTAGCCGTATATGTCGTCCTTGTAACCGTTGTTGTCGTCGTCGACTCCTGCGGACCCGTCGAGCTCGGCCACGTTGACCCACATATTGTCTTTAAGGTCCGGATGTTCGTAGTCCACGCCCTTGTCTATTACGGCCACGATGACTTCCGGCGAGCCGGCGCACCTTTCCCATGCCTTGAACAGGTTGATGTCGGCTCCCGCTTCGGCCTCCTCGAACAGCGTGCCGTCGTTGTCGTAATGCCACTGGTCGGGCAGCAGCGGGTCGTTGAAAGGCATGTTCCTCGACGCGGGCCTTGCTTTCGGCGTTGCTGCCGCGGTTATTCCGCGTGCGGGAGTTACCGGGTCTTCGATACCTTTGACGGGGACTATGTACTCGACGGTTTCTATGCCGGGAATGTCGGCTATATCGGCGGCCGTCCGTTCGAGGGAAACGCTTTCGTCGAAACTGATTTCGTACCACAAGTGCATTCCCATGCTGCGGGCGATAGGCTCGCGCCTTCCGGCATGCGGGAAGACGCGCTCCATTCCGGAGGCGTTTATACCGGAGAGAACCCGGTCCATTTTATACAGCCCGCTGGTGAGTGCTCCGCTGCGGGTTCGCGTTCCGGCTCTTTCCACGGAATCGGCCACCGAGGTACGGAACTTTACTATCAGCGAACCCTTTAGGGCGTTCTGAGGGCTGTATATTATAGCGGCCCTTCCGGGTATCTCCGGGCCTTCTGGGCCCGGCGTTTCCTCGTCGCGTACGCATGAACACAGTGCGCCGGCAAGGATTAGAACCAGTAATGTTTTCCTCATGCTTGGGTTATTGATTAATTATGAATAAAGGTTTACGGCTTTGGTTTATCGCAAATATACCGATAAAAAGCCGTAAACCTTAACCCCGCGAGAAGTTATGACTTCATTATACTTTCCTTGTACGTTTTGCCCCCGTGGGTTACCTCCACCACATACCGGCCTTTTGCGAGATTGCTCATGTTGAGGCGCGCCGGATTCTGCGGAGAAATGGAAGCCGTACCGCTCCAGATGTTAGCTCCGGAGCCGTTGTAGATTTTTACCCCTATGGAGCCGTTGACATCGGCGCCCATACGGATATACAACCAGTCGGTAACCGGGTTGGGGTACATCTCTACCGCTACGGAACCGTTGCGGACCGTAACCATGAACGACTGAGTCGCACTGAGTCCTTCGCGGTCGGTTGCAGTTACTCTTACCTGTGCCTGTCCGTATTTCAGCGAAGTATAGGTAAGGTTGGCTCCGTCGAGAGCCGCCTTGACCACTTCCGACGGATTGCGGGTTCCGGCCACTACCGCTTCGGCCGAGTAGGTCAGCTCGTCGTTCTGGTCGGTAAAATAGGAAGCAACGTTTATTCCTCCTGTCTGGCCGATGGCGGACAGTGCCGCGTCGTCCATCGTGCCGGTAGCTTTCGGCGCCTGATTGGGGATAATGGTGTAGGTTATGGTTATCTTGTTTGATTCGTTGTCTTCGGAATCCTTCACCCATACTACGGCCGTATGTTCGCCTACATTGGCCGTGCTGCCCTGTACCGAAAGGGTAAGGGTGTTTCCGGACTGCGACGGGGTCAACAGTCCGTCCGGGTCGTCCAGAACGGGCGTCCACTGGTCGCCTTCGGGGTCGGAAACATTGAAGCGTATCGCGGCGTTCTCATAATAGAACAGCTTTACATCGGAGCTTTGGCCGTCTGCCAGAGCCAGTTCCGGCGCACGGTTGCGCGTGCCGCCCATATTGTCGATTGCCTGCAATACTTTGTATGCGTCCACGTACCCGGAACCCATTTTGCCCTTGTACGTGTTATTCATGTACTGGTCTATATCGTTCGTATTCTCTTCTATTATTTTTTTGAGCTCGGCGCTCGTCAGGCGAAGACCGAGTTCATGCGCATACGACACGGCGAGGGCCGCTATTCCCGATACGTGCGGGCACGCCATGGAGGTTCCCTGAAAATAAGCGTACGAGGAACGGTTGATGGTGCTCAGTACCTGACCGGCATCGCCTCCCGGATTGTAGGCATCTCCTCCGGGCGCGGTCACATCCACCCAAGTGCCGTAGCAGGTGTAATAGGCCGGAGTGAAATCCACGGCCATGGAAGCCACCGACAGCACCGGGCCGTAGGCTGCCGGATAGGACTTGGCGTCGCGCGCCCAGTCGCCGTCGTTCCCTGCAGCGAATACTACCAGACCGCCGTCGAGCGGGCCTACATAAACGCTGTTGCCGTTATCGTCCGCATCGTAGCCGGCATACTTTATAAAGTAGTCGATACCGTCTTTTTCCATCGTGGCGTCGCTCCACGCGTTTTCATTGCTGTAATGCCCGGCCGTCCATCCCCAACTGTTCTGGCTGATTACGGCTCCGTTGTCCGCGCCGTACTTGAGGGCTTTCATGGTATTCTCCGTAGTGGCCGATGCATAATCCGTCCATGATGGGAATATGCCGCACGACTGGATTTTTACTCCTCCGTGGGTTCCGTCTCCGCCGGCTACTCCGCACACTCCCACGTTGTTGTTATTGACCGCGGCGATAGTGCCGGATGTATGCGAGCCATGTTCCCCCGGGTCGATTTTCCCTCTCATTTCGTAAAAGTCGAAGCCGTAGATGTCGTCTATGTATCCGTTGCCGTCGTCGTCCACGCCGGGCTGGCCGTTGAGTTCCGCCTTGTTAATCCAGATGTTGTTCTCGAGGTCGGGGTGGTCGTACTGCGCGCCTTCGTCCACCACCGTTACGATTACATCGGGCGAGCCGGTAGTGAATTCCTTCCACGCCTTGAATACGTTTATGTCGGCTCCGGCTTTCGAGCCGCTTACTTTGCCGTCGTTGTTGTAGTGCCACTGATTCGGCAGCATCGGGTCGTTGAACGGATATTCCGTGGCTGTCGGACGCGGAGAATTTACCGGGCCGGCTTCGGCTATTTCGACCGGTACGGATTTGAAGTCGTTCACCCGCTTTACCGGCACGTTGAACTGCACAACTTTAAGTTCGCCGAGGTCGGCGAACCGTGCCGCCGCATCGTCGAGCGACAGTTCTTCGTCGAAGGTTATCTTGTACCAACGGTCGAGTCCCGACTCGCGGGTGCGCTTTTCGAACCTCCCGCTGTAAGGGAATACCCGCTCTATACGAACGGCTCCGACCTGCCGCATTACATTGTCCACGGCTTTCAGCCCGGATACCGGATGACCGGAAATACTTCTGGTCCCGGCCATGGCCCTTACGGAATCGGCCGCCTTTTCACGGAACTTGACAAGAAGTTCGCCTTTCCGGGCGCCGGTGGATTTGTTTACGATAAGCGCTTTTTCCTGCACTGTGTCAGTGCCCTTGGTATCCGGGCCGGGAAATTCCCGGTCGCGTACGCATGACATCACCAATAACGGCAGTAATGATACCAGTAAAGATTTTTTCATATAAGGTAATAATTGTAGGTAGTTATCCGATAGGTCGATACATTTATACAAATATAAATAATTATTTTAATTCGGTATTCGCTTTCCGGATAGTCTTACGATTAATAATTATAGCGTTTTAGTAATCAGAGCATTGTCTGCCGAATATATTTTATGAATTTTAAGCGGGTTTCCCGAAAGGCATTTTTCCGCAAGCTCCGAAAACCGCCGACGCTTTTTTCGACGCAACGGTTTTAGCACCGGGAGTTATAGTGCCTTGAAAATATGCTGGTTGCGGTATAATGTTGCGTGTGAGCAATAAAAGGATTATATTTGGGGCCGTTATAAATTTCTAATCCATGAAAAGAATAATGTTCATAATTCCTGCGGCGGTGCTTGCGTCGTGCTGCGGCGATAACCGGGCCGCCAAGGTTCCCGCCATAGACACCACCAATTTCGACACGAGCGTAGCCGCCAACGAGGACTTTTACCGGTATGCCGTAGGCGGCTGGCAGCAGAAAAATCCTCTACGTCCGGAATACTCTCGTTACGGTGCGTTCGATGCCCTGAGGGAAAACAACGAGTACCGGGCCAAGGAGCTGTTCGCCGACCTGAGTTCCAAAAAGAACGAGAAAGGTACGGTAGCCCAGAAAATCACCGACCTTTACAATCTGGGTTTGGATAGCGCGAGGCTCAATGCCGAAGGTGCGTCTCCGGTGGTTGCCGACCTCGCCTCCATCGACGCTCTCAAGGACGGCAGGGACGTAAGCCGCTGGATAGCCTCGATGCACCGCAGCGTAGCCGCGCCGTTCTTCGCTCCCTACGTGGAAGCCGATATGATGAATGCGTCGGACAATATCCTTTATCTGGCTCAGGCCGGCATGGGCATGGGAAACCGCGATTATTACCTCGACGAGGAAAACGAGAATATCCGGGATGCCTATAAAACTTATGTAAACAGGCTGTTCGAGCTTGCAGGATACGGCGAAGAGGATGCCGCCGCAGCCGTGAAATCCGTTATGGAGGTCGAAACGGCACTTGCCGAGGCCGCATATTCCAACGTGGAGCTCCGCGACCCCTATAAGAACTACAATATGATTTCTGCGGCCGACTTCCGCAAAAGATTCGATGCGGTGGATTGGGACATGTATTTCAAAACGCTCGGAATCGACATGCCGGCGCAGATTAACGTTTCTCAGATTCCCGCCATGGAAAAGGCGAATGCCCTTATGGCGACCCTGCCCATGGAAACGATGAAGGATTATCTGCGTTTTCATTATCTCAACTCTGCGGCTTCCTATCTGAGCGATGATTTCGTAAAGGCCCGTTTCGATTTTTACGGCCGTACGCTTTCCGGTCAGGAGGAACAGCAGCCCCGCTGGAAACGGGCTCTGGGTGTTCCCAACAGCATTCTTTCGGAGGCCGTGGGCGAAATGTACGTAGCCAAGTATTTTCCGCCCGAATACAAGGAACGTATGCTCGGGTTGGTCCGCAATCTGCAGAAAGCCCTTTCGCAGCATATCGATTCGCTGGAGTGGATGAGCGACGAAACCAAAACCCGCGCTCAGGAAAAGCTGGCATCGTTTTATGTGAAAATAGGTTATCCCGACAAATGGAAAGACTATTCTTCGCTGGAAATCGACGCCTCGCTGCCTTATTGGGAAAACCTCAAGCGTGCAAGCGTCTGGGAATCCGACGACAATCTGGCCGACCTCGGGAAGCCGGTCGATAAGGACAAGTGGTACATGAGTCCGCAGACCGTCAACGCTTATTATAATCCAACTACCAACGAAATCTGCTTCCCGGCCGCCATTCTCCAGCCTCCCTTCTTCAATCCCGATGCCGACGATGCGGTTAACTACGGAGCGATTGGGGTAGTGATAGGCCATGAGATGACGCACGGTTTCGACGACCAGGGACGCCAGTTCGACAAGGACGGTAACCTGAACGACTGGTGGACCGCCGAGGATGCCGCCCAGTTCAAGCAGCGGGCCGACAAGTTGGCCGCTCAGTTCGATGCGGTGGAAGTGCTGCCCGGCGTGTTCGCCAACGGCCGTCTGACCCTCGGTGAAAATATCGCCGACCAAGGTGGGTTGCGCGTGGCGTATACCGCCATGTACAATTCTTTCGGAGACAATGTACCCGAACCGGTAGACGGCCTGACCGCCGACCAGCGTTTCTACCTGTCGTACGCTACGGCGTGGGCTCAGAATATCCGCGACGAGGAAATAGCACGGCTTACCAAACTGGACCCCCATGCTTTGGCTGAAAACCGTGTGAACGTTACCCTGCGTAATGTGGACACTTTCTACGATGCGTTCGACATAGCCGACGGAGCCATGTATCTGGCTCCGCAGGAAAGAGTGGTTATCTGGTAAATTACTTTTGATTCGCATAAAGCCCCGGCTGAAAAGCCGGGGCTGTTTTTATACGAAGCTCGTCCGCTTTCGTCACGGATTGTTCCACTGTCTTACAGCGGTCGGTTTCGGAACAGCGACATACGGCTTCCATCCGGGCGTAAGCAGGTTTTTGTAAAGTATTCCGTCCTTCATCAACAGTACGAGGGTCTCTTCGGGACGCGTCACTACCAGAATGTCATCCAGCGGGTTTTCATTGTATACAAGCAGGTCGGCGTAAGCGCCCGGCTCTATTACTCCGAGTTTTCCTTCGGTATAGGGATTGACCAGCCCGCTCATGGCGAATATTTCGGCGTTATTGGAGGTAGCCTGCCGGAGGATTTCTACGGGCGTGTACCACCTTGCGCGGGACTTGAATTCCAGAAGAGCCTGAGGCTCGATGCCGAGTTCTCCGAAAGTGTCCGTTCCGTAACCCAGCTTGACGTCGTATTTCTTTGCGAGCTCCATTTCTCGGACCGCTCCTTCCTGAGCCTGTCTGAATTTCGCCGGATGATTGGAATAGGTATTCGCGTCCATCATCGTCCAGTAGCTTTGCGGCACGAGCCATGCTCCGCTGTCGGCTATCATCTTTATCGCCTTTTCGTCCGCGAGTTGGCCGTGCTCTATTGTTTTGGCCCCGGCTCTGAGTGCTCGTTCGATGCCTTCGGCCGTATATACGTGCACACCCACGTATGTCCCCCAGTCGGTGGCCGCCTTTACGCCGGCCCGGAGTTCTTCTTCGGTGAACTGCAACGATTCGAGCGGGTCGTACCGAGTGGCGATTCCGCCGCCCGCCATCATTTTTATCTGGCTGGAGCCGTGCCTCAGGTTGTCGCGCACGCCGTTCAGCACTGAGGGCACGCCGTCGACGAGATAGCTCCAACCGAGCAACTCGTAAGGAGCTCCCACGTTGCTTCTGATGTGGCGGTCCATTTCATTGGGATTGCGCATGTCGCCGTGGCCGGAAGTCTGGCTTACCAGAGCGCCGGAAGGGTAGATACGCGGCCCCGGAAACAGGCCTTCGTCTATCGCGTTCTTTATGCCGAATACCGGGCCTCCCATGTCGCGTATGGTGGTGAATCCGAGCATCAGGAAGTTTTCGGCCATTTTGACCGCCCTCGCCGCCGCATACGCCCAGTGGTAGTCGTTATACATCCTGTTCATGGGCGCGTTGAACATCAGGTGCAAATGCGCGTCCGACAGGCCGGGAATCAAAGTTCCGCCTTTACCGTCGATGACCATGGCTCCGGCCGGAACCTGCACGTCCGGACCGGCTTCGCTCACGAGATTGCCGCGCACCACTACCGTGCAGTTTTCCACCGCCCTGTCCGCGCGGCCATCCCATACTCTTACATTGATTATGGCCGTTATGCTGTCAGGTTGCTGCGCAGCGGCTGTAAGCGACGCCGTAAAAAAGGCGAAAAGAATAGCAAGTTTCCTCATAAGGATACGTTTTCATGGTCAACGAACAAAAAACATACCCGTGAGAAGGTGTCCGGTTCGGGAGTTTAGGTTTCTTACGAGTTTATTCTGCGCCCTTGAGAGGGGTAAAAAATTCGATTAGGTTCTCTTCCGGGTCCCGCAGATGCACCACGCGCATTCCCCAGCCGGGCATATCCGCAGGCTCGTTGACAAACTCTACGCCTTTGCTCTTGAGTGCGCGGTAGGTTTCGTCCACGTTCTCGACTTCGAACGATACCATCGACTTTTCGCGGCAGGAGGCAGGCTGCGGCTTGTCCGCATTGCCCACTACCGGAGCCATGTAGTCCGACAGGAATATCGCCAGCCCTTCTATGCCGTCCGCCACCTTGAATGCGCCGTAACAGTTTTCAATATCCCACAAAGGTTCGAATCCGAGTGTCCCGGCGTAGAAATCGAAGCATTTGCGGTAGTCTTTTACCAGTAATCTTACGTTGTTGAACTTCATGGACTATTATATATTAAATGTGATTTACGGTTTATTATTTCAGATTTTTCTTGTACTTTAAAATCTCGCGGAAATCAGCCATCTGTTCTTTCCTATCAATATCGAGAATGATAGGGATTAGCTTCCCGGCAGCTTCGGCTTTACCGAAGGCTTCTTTAATCTGCGGGTTTATCGGCAAATCGAAGATTCCCCGCCCTGTTTTCTCTGTAAAATAAAAACTCGTTTTTATGAATCCCTCCCATGCCGAGAGCCAGAGTATCGTTTTCTTTTTATGAACCGCTTTGAACAACCATGATTTTACATCTCTGTAAAACCTCCAACCGTATTCCATTCCGGGCTCGTTGGCCACTATATCTTTCAATTCCCGGTAAACTGCAAAAAGGTCCGCTCCCAGAGCGTCTTCCAGCACTTCGCCGGTCGGCTCGACAGCGGCATCCCGCAGCAGCATTGTCGGATTGCCTGTTTTCACGCCAAATTATCTTATATAGGGAGCGTCCGCTTTATTGAGGGCGTCCTGAAGCCAATTCTCGTTCAACAGCCCCATGTCGCCGGGGAGCTTGTCGGGGTGAAAATAGCAGAGTTCCGTCGTTTCTTCATTCGTGAAACCAAAATCGACATCGGTCTTCAGTTTCGCTTCGAAACAGGATGTGACATATTGAACGCTTCTATCCGGGTAGCGATAGGTTTGAGATGCTGGACCGGAATAGATGCCGATAAGACGCACCACTTCCGCGCGGCAGCCCGTTTCTTCCATTATTTCCCTTATCACTGCATTTTCGACCGTTTCTCCGTATTCTACGTGACCGCAGATGATGCACCATTTATCAGTATCCCTTCTTCTCTGCAAAAGGACTTGTCCTTCTTCATTGAATATGACGGCTGCAACGGCCGGCAATATGCTTTTCATTTTTTGAGTATTCTCTTTAGGTAGGTAATATCCAGCAGGTTTACCGTTTCGAAGAGTCCTTTATAAAATACTCCCCAGTTATTGAAAACACATGGCAAGTCCTTAGCCTTTTGAAGCGTATCCACCCGGATTAAAGATACGGGAATGCCATGCGTTTCGCAATGCTGTTTTATCAGTTCGATACTGCGATGGACATAGGGACACTGCATGCCGTAGTAAACCGTCAGTTCTTTGCTTTTTATTTTTTGCGTTTTAGCGTTCTGCGTAAACTTCGGCGTTGTCCCGTCGAAAGAAAGGGCGAGCAGCTCGTATCCGTTGTCGGTAGCATCCACGACTTGGAAGCCGAACTTTTTTGCGAACGTCTGGTCTGACAACCACGATTTTTGTTTTTTTGCGCCTAGCATACAGATACCGGATTTGCCTTTCTCTCTGGCATCCGTCATACAATAGTCCATAAGTGACTTTCCATATCCTTTCCCCTTGTAATCGCCGGAAACCCAAAGGCAATATATATAGTAATAGTTGTCGCCGGTTACGGGAACCCATGCCGTTTCGAGAGGGGCATATTCGATAAAAACCGTCGCTTTCGCATTCAGCTTTCTGAATACGTGGCCTTCGCTCAGCCGTTCCGAAAGCCATCGTCGCTTTGCATCGATACCCGAGTGGGGCTTTTTATTGCGGATGCAGCATAAATGTTCGTCGGCAAGGTTTTCGGCTGTCAGGTTTACAAAGTCGGGATTCATGGTTCTCTATGTTTCGGTTTGCGGCCACCGGTTTCGATGACCCGATTATAGCTTGTAGCATTTGTATGTGAGGTTCGGGCGTTCCGCATCCGGGGATTGTCCGGTAGTAGTTCCATTGTCAGTAGAGAGAATATGTGATGCGTTTGTATGCGTCGCTTCGGATTGAGAAAAAGACAGGCGCAGCCCCGAACCTCTCGGTTGACTTGGCGGACCAACGTAGCGTCCGGAACTTGCGCCTGAAGTATTAGAGAGAAACTATCTTGAACAAAGATAGAAAAGTTTTCGGAAGAATACATTCGGGAAGCAAAAATGAATATGCGTTTTATATTTTCACTGCTTCAAACCGGGATGAGCTGCGTCTGCCGTGGGGTAGGGCTCCTTGTTTTTGCGTTACTTCTTTTAACCAATCCCTTGCAGCTTATAAGGCTGGGCAGCACCACGATATCCATGTAAAGGAATCCGTACTTGCGGCTTTGGAATGTATGGACGGACTGCAAATAGGCAATTCCTGTAAAAAACCGTACCCGCCGAAAAGCGGGTACGTATATTTAATGGAGTTAAGGATATGTAATGTATTCTACCCAGTTAATGACATACTCATACCTTTTCAAGTAGTTCTTATCGGCCTTAATCTGGCTCCAAGTGTACTTGGCCAAAGTATCCGGGCTGAATACAAACACCGAAATGACATCTCCCATCTGGTATTCTATGTATTGCGGGTCGAATGTATAGCTTAAATGGCGGCCAGACTCTACTTCAAAAAAGTTGCTGAGAATGTCCTGACTCCAAGAGGTCGAAGGTACTAACTTACCGTCTACATCCTCCAAGTCAAGCATTACTGTTACATCATGGGGAGAGTTGTTTTCGAAAATAAATTCCCAATAATCTCCCGGTTCTAATCCCGGACATCCATAGCATAATAAAGCTACGATAATAAGTGTAAGAATTTTTTTCATATAGCAGTATGGGGTTTAAGCGGTTTAAGGTGTCGATACCGAAAAATGCTCCGTGCAGGCCGTATTGGCCCTGCACGGAGCGGAGAGATGTTACGGATAGTCGATATGTTCATGCCATGCAATAGTAAAGTCGTATCTTTTTAAGTAATTATTATCCGCCTTTATCTGAGACCACGTATATTTGGCAAGAGTATCGGGACTGAAGACAAAAACCGATATTACATCTCCCATTTTATAATTTATATATGCAGGGTCGAACTCCAAGCTATAACGGTCCTCGGCTTTTACTTCCGCATGATTTCGTAAGATATCCTGATTCCAAGTTGTTGAGGGTATTAGCTTTCCATCTATTTCCTCGAAGTCAAGCATTACTATAACATCTCTGGGTGAATTGTTGTAAAAAAACAGCGTCCAGTATCCACCGAACTCGCCCCACTTTGCGGGGTCGCAAGACAAAAGCAGCAAGGCTGCCAACGATACGATTATTTTTTTCATAAAGCAGTATGGGGTTTAAGCGATTTAAGATGTCTATACCGAAACAACGCTCCGTGCAGTCCGTATTAGTCCTGCACGGAGCGGAGAGATGTTACGGATAGTCTATTTTCACTCTTTGTTGAATTGAAATGACATACTTGCGAAGGAAGTTGCTGTCGGCCTTGACCTGCGGCCAAGTGTACTTGCTCAACGTATCGGGACTAAAGACGAACACGGCCATAGGGTCCTTGACCTTGATATTCATCTCGTCGGGGAAGAAACTCCACCAGCCCTTCTGTCCGGGAGTGACCTCCCGGAAATTGCACAGTACCTCCTGCATCAAGCCGGTCGATGGAGCCACTATGCCGTCCACCTCCTCGAGCGAGGGCATAACCACTACCGTGCGTTGCGAGTTATTGTAAACGTCTAAGGAGAATGCCTCCCTCGGAACTGAGTTCCCGGTCGGCTCCCAACAGGACGCCAATAGTGCCGCTAAGGCTAAAACGCTTATCCTTCCTTTCATGACTTTGGATTTTAATATATCGGATACAGTTGCTTATCAGGGTCTTTTTCGCCTTTATTTACATCGTTCAGCCAGTCCACTCCGTACTCTTCGAAATACTCGGAGGCAAATCTGCTTGCCTCCTTTTCATACCAGCGCCTTTTGTGCTTGTAAATAGGCGTTTCCGTAATAGATGCCCGAACCCTCCCGGAGCGTTGCAAGCCTCACTCCGTCCGAAGGGTAAATATACATTATTTCCTTCTGTCCGTCAGTCGTTTTCTCCGGAGCCTGAACGTAGTCGTTGAAATAGAAACATATCCTTTCGGGAGCAAATGAAGATAGGCCTTGTCAGTTTAACCGTGATAATACGGTTGGTTTGCGGTGTAAAAAGCCGGATAATAAAGACCGGAAAAGCTGAATGCCTTTCCGGTAAGAAACGACTGGGCATTTTTATTTATGAATGATAAACCTGTAAGTCGTTGCCCCTATTTCTGGTAAACTTATAACCGAAACTAATCCGCTAATTCATAACGGATTAAAAATTCCGAGTCGGTAAGTAGATTAGGCGCTGTTGTAAAAAAAGACAAGCGCAGCCCCGGGGTTCTCAACATACTTGGCGGACCTGTCGGAATCTGGGACTTGCGCCTGATTTGATATCATGTGCTGGACAAATATACTAATGTTTTCGGAAATATGTACGATTGAAGTCAAAATAAATTCATGTTTTTTAGGATGGTTATCATATATTCGAATCTATCGTCTGCCTATATGATGGGGTGGAGTGTTGGAGTGCGAGGGAACAGATTTCGGTGTTGGGATATGTGCAATGGCGCAAGTTTGAGTAGGTTATAGACGAGGCAAGAAGTGCGTGTGAATCGGCCGGGATGCCTGTTGCCAATCATTTCCGCAGTCCGCAATATGCTTCTTAAACGTGGTATCCGTCCAGAAAATCTCCCGCCTGACAAAGACGTTAAAAAGGTCGCGCGAAAATTAAAAGCCGAGGAAAAGAAAGCTCTCCAGAAAAGCGGGCCAGTAAGACAATTGGTAGAAGCCGAGGCGGAATAATACCTTTCCTATGTAGTCCTAATGTTGATTTCCAAAGGGATGGAACATCCCTTTTTTTCGTGAAATTGAAAAAGGCGCAGCCCCGAATCTCTCGGTTGACTTGGCGGACCTGCGTAGAATCCGGAGCGTGCGCCTGAAGTATTGAGGAGAATTATTTGAGGCAAAGATAGAAAAGTTTTCGGAATAAATACATTAGGGAAGCGAAAATAAATCAATTAAAACCCTTAGTGTTCATATAGAATGACTTTACGCGGAAAAGATTGAAGATATTGACGATAATTCAGCAAGTATTGCAATACTTGCTGTTACTACCTATTTTGAGTATTTTAGCGGATGAAACCGCATCAAAGCTACAACGGTATCTTAATGGCATGGATAACAACTCTCAACTACTGATATGCCAAACCGAGGGCGGTAAAACCAAGATTGATGTTAGGTTGCAGGATGAAACCGTACGGCTTTCACAGCGTATGTTGGCTGACCTGTTTCAACCCACGCCTCAGAATATAACCCTTCACTTGAAGATATTTACGAAGAAGGTGAATTACGGAGGGAACGAACTCGTAAGGATTTATTACAAGTTCAACAAGAAGGTACAAGAACAGTAAGGCGGCAGGTCAGCTATTATAACCTCGACGCAATTATATCCGTAGGCTACCGTATTCAATCGCGTGTGGCTACCCGGTTTCGTCAGTGGGCAACACAGCATATTCGTGAATACATTGTAACAGGGTTCGTCCTCGGCAATGAACGGTTGAAGAATCTCGACTTTCCGTTCGACTACTTTGATGAATTACTGCATCGCATCCAAGACATCCGTACTTCGGAAAAATGTTTCTATCAGAAAACAATCGAAAATATATAAAAACAAGTGCTGACTACGACCCGTCGGCCGATATGAGCATCGAATTTTTTAAAACCGTACAGAATAAGTTGCATTGGGCTATAACCGGAAAGACGGCAGCCGAAATTATCGTTGAACGGTGCAACGGCAAGAAGCCCGATATGGGTTTGCGAATTGGAGAGGCATCAAGGTGCGCAAGCAAGATGTAAGAAAGCTAAAAACTACCTGCGGGAAGAAGAATTACGGGCACTCAACAACTTGTTGAGCAATATCTTATTTTTGCCGAAGGTCGGGCCATGCAGCGCATCCCAATGTACATGAAGGATTGGATTACCAAGCTGGACCTGTCACCCAACGAAACACCTATAACCTTCAGGGCTGGCTTACCGGAACGGATTACTTTTCGAGGTATGGAAGCACCCGGCCGGATACGTCGCTGCTCAGGGAGAGCCTGTTCAGTTCGATTTTGCGGTATTACGACCCGCAGCACCGGCAGTCCGTGCCGAGCTTTACCGGAAACGTAAGCGAATGGTACTGGACGTACGGCAATCCGGGCGGCACTGCCGAACCGCAGATGTCGATGTACCGTTTTTCTTACGACGGGGCCTCGCGCCTTATAGAGTCGAGTTACGGAAACCGGCTACTCACGACGGAACGGAATTCCGAAACCGGCATTTCCTACGACCGTAACGGCAATCTGCTTACCCTGTGGCGCTACGGCACGAGCGGCACTCCCGACCACGAGCTGTCGTACTCGTACGACGGAAACCGGCTCGTGTCGCTGTCCGACAAAAAGAAGAAGTACGCCTTCGACTACGACTCCAACGGCAATCTCGTGTTCGATTCTCGCAAGGGATTGACTTTCGGATATAATGCCTTAAATTTGCTTAAGGAAGTAAAAGATTCGGACGGCGTGAAAAGGGCGGTGTATGCGTATGCTTCGGACGGAACCAAGCTGACGGCAGTAGATAATTCCGTAAGCGGTTACGAGTACGTGGGGCCGTTCGTGTACCGCCGCTACCGGAACCGCCTGACGCTGGAAAGCACGGCCTTTACCGGAGGATGGATTATGGCGGAAACAGCATCACAGGGCCTCGTTTACAGGCCGATATACTTCTTGGCCGACCATCTGGGCAGCGTGCGGGTCGTGCTGGATTCTTCGGGGAAGGTGTTGGAGCGGAACGACTACTATCCGTTCGGCACGCGGTGGACGATGCCCCCGCAGGCCATGACCGACAACCGCTACCGCTACGAGGGCAAGGAGGAACAGCAGCTCGCCGGAATCAACCTGTTGGATTACGGTTCGCGGCTGTACGACCCCTTCCGCGGTCAGTGGACTTCGCAGGACCCGCTCTCGGAGAACTACTACTCCCATTCTCCCTACTCGTTCTGCGCGAACAATCCCATAGCCATACTCGACCCCAACGGCGAGGATTGGTACCGCCTCTGGCTCGACCCGGAGCAGCAGGAAGAGGAAGAAGAAAAGAACGAAAACGAGCGAAAAGAGCGTCAATACCGCATTATGTACACCGAGCTGACCTCGCAGGAGGAGTTGGACAAGGCGGGGATAAAGGGCGAATATATGGGCCGGGCGGTAGTGGTCTTCCGAGGTTCGCGCAACGAAAGGCTCGGCGAGGGGGACAATCTGTTCGGCAAGGGGGCGGTTTTGGCCGATGTTACCGTCTATGGCCCCAAAGGAGAGGACGATATAGGGCACTACAAGGGATATACGATGAGTTCAAACCCGGAGAAGTTCGGCGTGGTGGCCGAGGGTGAGTATGAGGTCAATAAATTAATACCGGGCAAAAGAGAACCTTTACCTTCAAATTGGGCCGTAAATAACGCTGAAAGAGTTCCGGCCATGAATAACTTCAATCCGGCTTATCCGGAACGGAATCCGGGGTATTTGGAGGGCGTATATATCCACCGCTCTAATTTAAGCGGGTATGCAGGAATCACATCCTCTGGCGGAGGTATATCCGAGGGCTGTCTTTTAATTGCACCATATCAATATACCAACGGAGTAAACTATTGGGACAGATTCAACAAACAGTTAAAGAGTTTGGACCGCTTTTTAATGATATTAAACCGGTAGAATATGAAAGCATTTATAATGGCAGTTATTGCCGCGATGAGCATTGCGACGGCTTTTGCTCGGGAGCAGCAGGCGGATTCGTGCAAACAATCCGAATTAAATTTTGTCAATCAGCAGGATTATGAAGACTTACTATTTTCCCAACACTATTATTCTTTCTTACCTTCACAAAATGCGGAAGTGAAAATTCACGGCGGGTCTTTGATGCTGAAAACCGATTCCGGACACAAAAAGCTGAAGGGCGAAGTTTATGGAGGAGAATATGTAGGTTTTTACACGTATGTAGGTTATATCTCGGTTTCAGAAATGTATGTGTGTGAAGAATATCAGTTGCACGACCACAGTGTTTTGTTAGTTAATAGAAAGAGTGGTGATATTACCCGCTTATACTCTTTTGCTTCGTTTAATTCTAATGGGACAATGGTTGTAACATACGACATGGGGCGAGATGGTATTTTGGGTGGCGTTATAAAAGTATATGATTATATAGACGGCGAATATACCTGCGTAAAAGAAATCCGCGATGAGAGTTGGTATCCGGTCGAGGCATATTTTTACTATGATGAGAAAGTCATAGGAAAAGTCAGATACTACGATGATAATAGAGTGGGTTATTTTTGGATTCCGGCGTAACGAACGACGAACAACAGAAAAGGGGAAGGCACTACAAAAGCCTTCCCCTTTTTCATGGAACAGCCTATAAAGCGATGAGATATTTTTGTCTTTTAACACGATAACTTGTATATTGTCATACCGAACCGACACTTTGACGAGTATGGCCATAACCCAAATAAAGGGCGAATATATGGGCCGGGCGGTAGTGGTCTTCCGAGGTTCGCGCAACGAAAGGCTCGGCGAGGGTGACAATCTGTTCGGCAAGGGTGCGGTTTTGGCCGATGTTACCGTCTATGGCCCCAAAGGAGAGGACGATATAGGACGTTACAAGGGATATACGATGAGTTCAAACCCGGAGAGGTTCGGCGTGGTGGCCGATGGGGAGTACACTGTAAATAGACTTTCTCCAACTGACAAAAAGGGACCGTACGGCTCGGACTTAGCCCTTAATAAGCGCGGCCGCGTTCCGGCCATGGATAACTTCAATCCGGCTTATGATGAACGGATACCGGGATATTTGGAAGGTGTATTTATCCACCAGTCAAATAATAACGGATGGGCCGGTTCCAGATATGACACGGTCAAAGAAAAATGGATTACGATTTCGGAAGGGTGCTTATTAATCCTTCCCAATCAGTGGATTGATTTTCACAACCAGTTAAAGGATTTAGACCGATTTTTAATGATATTAAACCGATAAATTATGAAAGCAATTATAATGGCAGTTATTGCCGCGATGAGCATTGCAACGGCTTTTGCTCAGGAGCAGCAGGCGGATTCGTGCAAACAGTCCGGGTTGAACTTTATTACCAAACAGGAATATGAAAGGATGGCACGATTTAGAAGAGAGTATCCTTTCTTTCCCTCAAAAGATGTGGAAGTGATAATCATTGGTGGGTCTTTGGTGTTGAAAACCGATTCCGGAAACAAGAAGTTGGAAGGCGACTTCTATGAGGGAGAATATTTAGGTTTTTATACGTATGTAGGGTATATCTCGGTTTCAGGAATGTATGTGTGTGAAGACCATCAATTACATTACCAAGATGTCTTGTTGGTCAATAGAAAGAACGGCGATATAACTCGTTTATATGCCTTTGCTTTTTTTGATGAGTATGGAACTCGGGTTATTACTTATGACTTAAATCGCGAGGGCATATCCGGTGGAGTTATAAAAGTTTATGAATACATAGACGATGAATATACCTGTGTAAAAGAAATCCGTAGTGAAAATTGGTGTCCTGCGGGAGTGTATTTTTACGATGATAAAGTCATAGGGAAAATTGAGTATTTTGATAATGATAGAGTGGATTACTTTTGGATTTCGGTGTAACGAACGACCAGCGATAGAAAAGGGGAAGGCACTACAAATGCCTTCCCCTTTTTCCTTCTTAAAGCCTAAGATGCAACGAGATATTTTTTATTCAATGCTGCCAAGTCTCCTGCCGACAGATAGCTTCTCTGAGCATCCCATGTACTGCCGTCCTTGCGGGTCATGGTCGGCTGGCTTTGGTCTATGGCGAACGTGTTATAAGGGCTGTATAACATTATGGATTCATAGTCATATCCCGGAGCACATCGCTCCGGGATATTTAATTAAGACAGATTAGGATTCTCCATATATGGAGCTATGCCCTTACTGTGCCTTCTAAATGTTTACGGAAGCCGATAGGTCGATTTTCTCTCCTAACTTTTCCATTTCCTCCGACACGGTGCTCTCCCACAGGTGGGTATAGTGCTCGGTCATCTTTACTTTGGCGTGGCCGAGGATGCGGGCTACAGTATGAATTGGCATACCATAGTTACCCGCAACAGAGGCGAAGGTATGCCGGGCGCAATGGGTGGTCAGTTTCTTGTCTATCCGGCATATATCGGCCAATTCGGTCAGGTAGGAGTTCATCCGTTGATTCGAGCACACCGGAAGTAGTTTGCCTTTCTCTTTACACAGCGGATTGTTGGCATATTTGTCGAGTATCTGCCTGGCAATAGGTAGCAAGGGTATCGTACTCTTTATACCGGTTTTATTTCGAGGTTTGATTATCCACAGCTTTCCTTGTTCGTCCTGGTTCAAGTGTTCCGGGCCGAGGCTATATACATCGGTAAAGGCCAGCCCTGTCAGGCAGCAGAATACGAATACGTCCCGGACTCTTTCTATGCGTTCGTTAGGCATCGCTTTAACGAGCATCCGTTCCGATTCATTTTTAGACAGGTTAGTTCTTATTTCGGTTGGTTCTTCTACCAATTTAATATCTTTCATCGGACTTTTTTCTATCCATTCGCTACGGATGCAATACAGGAAAAAAGTTCTCACTACTTTGAGTAAGTTGACAGCTCCGTTATGGTGGCAACAATGTCTGGTTTGTATGTGTAATTTGAATCCTTCTATATAATGGTAGTTAATCGAAGATAGAGGCAGGTCACGCTTTCTGTATTCTTCAACCGTGTATTCGGACAGATAACGCAAAGCACGACTATACTTATAAAGCGTATGTTTGGTTATCATAACTCCAACTTCCTTTTGCCGTTTGTCGCAGTAAGCCGAGAACTCTTCGAGGAACATCCGGGTCTTGGCGGGATGCGTGAGCCGCTCTTTTATCTCGAATACGCTGGCTTCTTTTCCTTCCTGCTCTATATCCCTTCTTATTTCCAGAACACGCGCCCGGTAACTGTCCAGATAAGCGTTTACCTCGACCGAGAGTTTGTCTTTCCCTCGGGCGCGTTCCTTTGTTTGGTCCCAATGTTCCGGCTGAATATGGCATTTGACCGGTATCTCGGCCGCGATGCCGTTGATGGTAATGCGCGATAGAATCGGGGCAAGTCCGGCCTTGGTTACCCGCGTCCGGCGTAGGTAGAATGTGATTTTGAACGATACTCTTTCCCTTCCCATAGTCGTACTGTTTTAAGTGGCACAAAAGTAATTCGGGAAGCATCGACTATCGCTATGCAAAAGGCAGTAAACGAGTGCTTTGTTGACCAATTCGTAGGCCAAAACCGGGCGAAATTCTTTGGCCTACGGTTTGGACGTAACTTTTCGGGTTCCAATGCTGGCTTTGCCGGTCTCGAATCCGTAGGCCAAAATCGGTCGAAAATCTTTGGCCTACAGTTTGGCCGTAATTTTTCGGCTTTCGATTGCCGGAACCTGCGTCACTCGAAGCCGCGCCCCCAAAGGGGAAGCAGGTTAGATTTACCCTGTAAAACAGTAATTATTAGCTTTATTGCGCTGATTTGCACAATAAAAAAGCCTCTTTTTCAAGAGGCTTCATTAGTTATCTGTAATCCCGCTGGGGCTTGTTTTGTGCCTCCTCAGGGGCTCGAACCCTGGACCCCAACATTAAGAGTGTCGTGCTCTACCAACTGAGCTAAAGAGGCATCCTTACGGTATTACGGACAATGTTTCATCCGTAAAGCGGGTGCAAACTTAATGCAATTTCGCGAAACGGCAAAATATTCGGTCTGAATTTTTGGCTGAAAGCGCATGCTATCCGCTGCATCCCGCTATTCATACCGTCCGGATTTTAATATCGCTACCTCCTGCGGAGTCAGGTGCCGCCATGCTCCGCGCCTGAGCCGTTGTTTTGTAAGGCCGGCGAAATACACCCGGTCGAGCTTTTTAATCCGGTAGCCCAGATGCTCGAAAATGCGGCGTACTATTCGGTTGCGGCCGGAATGAACCTCCACCCCGACTTCGTTTTTTTTGTCGGACACATAGCTGATTGCATCGGCATATATTTCCCCGTCTTCGAGAGTGATGCCCTTCGCTATGCGCTCCATGTCTTCCTCCGTAACGTCGCGGTCGAGGGTTACCTGATACACCTTTTTCTTTTCATGGGATGGGTGAGTGAGCTTTTTGGCAAGGTCGCCGTCGTTGGTGATGAGCAGTACGCCCACGCTGTTTTTGTCGAGGCGGCCGACCGGATAAACTCTTTCCCTGCAACCGTTCTTCAGCAGGTCCATAACGGTTTTTTCGGCATTCGGGTCGTCGAGCGAAGTGACGAAGCCTTTAGGCTTGTTCATCACTATATAGACTTTCTTTTCGCATTTTACCGGTTCGTCGTTGAAGCGCACTTCATCGCCTTCGGACACTTTGCTTCCGAGTTCCGTGACGATTTTGCCGTTTACGCTTATCACCCCTGCCTGTATGTACGAGTCGGCCTCGCGGCGCGAACATACTCCCGACATCGCTATATACCGGTTGAGGCGTATCGTATCGCTTATCTCTGGAGCCGGATAACTCGGATATTCTCCGGGCGCGCCGCGCCGGGGCGCGCTCTTGCGTTTCTGGCCGTCGTGTTTACCTTGACCGTACCGTTTGTCCGACGAAGAATCCGGGCGGCTTCCGTAGCTGCGTTTGTAGGGTTGTTGGCCCTGTCCGTACGGACGCCGGGGACGTTCTCCGCGGGAATCACCGAAGTTTCCGCGCGGCTGTTGGGCGTTGTCGTCCGTCTGGCGCGGCTTGTAAGAGCCGGGGCCCGACGACGGTTTCCGGGGGCCGCCGTATCCTCCCGTACGCTGGGACCCCGAGTTATACGGTTTTTTCTGGCTGCCGTCGCGGTTGCCGTAACCGGGACGGTTGCCGTCGTTCCGGCCATAGGTACTGCGGGGTCGCTCTTCCCGCTGTCCGCCGGATTCGGAGTTGCCGTGCGGATGCCCATGCTCGGTACTGTCGTAACGCCGGCTGCGGTCGTAACCGCCCGACGGTTTTTTATAGGAAGAGGCTGGACGATTGTCCGCCGTAAAGTTCGGATTGTACGACCTGCGGGGCCTCGGGGAATCGTCGGAATGCGGGCCGCTTCGGGGCCGCTCGCCATCGCCATCCCCGTTGTCGCGTGTACGTCTGTCCTTGGTAAATGCCTTGTAGGCGTAGTCGTTCGTCCGCCTCGTATCGTCCCGACTGGAGCCGGACCTGTCCTCCTGAGAGTAATTCCTTTTCGGAGATAGATTCTTCATCTGATTTAAATCAATTAATATTTGACAAATGTAGCTTAAATCTTTCTATATTTGTGCGCCTCAAAGGTTGAATTATGTAATTAAACCATTGCTATGCAGTATAATTTCGATGCCATAGTGGACCGCCGCGGCAGTTGTTGCATCAAGTACGACGACTGTATTTCCGCTTTCGGAACCGACGACCTGCTTCCGATGTGGATTGCCGACATGGATTTTCCTGCGCCGGAGTTTATAACCGAAGCCATAGAACGGCGTGCGGCTCATCCGGTTTACGGTTACGGAATCCGCGATGGGCGCTACTACGATGCCGTTATAGATTGGGTCGGACGCCGCAACGGCTGGAAAATCGAGCGGGAGTGGATAGATTTCGCTCCGGGCGTAGTGGCCGGGTTCGTGTTCGCGTTCCGGGCACTCAGCGGAGAAGGCGACGGTATAGCGATTCTGCCTCCCACTTATCCGCCGTTCGCCGCACAGATAGCGGCCAACGACCGGCGGGTAGTGAACAGTCCTATGAAATTCAACGGAGAGAGCTACGAGATAGATTTCGAGGATTTGGACAGGCGCCTCGGCGACGCTTCCGTCCTGCTTTTCTGCAACCCGCACAATCCTACCGGACGCGTGTTCACACGGGAAGAGCTGGATAGAGTGGGTCAGTTGTGCTGCAAGCATGACGTGATGATAGTGAGCGACGAAATCCACTCCGATTTGGTTCAAAAACCATACCACCATATACATATAGCGTCCCTGCGACCGGAATACGCCGAGCGCACCGTGACGCTTATAGCTCCTACCAAAACTTTCAACATAGCCGGTCTTTCCACGTCCGTGGCTATCGCTCCGGGCGAGGAAACCCGCCGCCGCCTGCGCCGTGAGCTGGACCGTTACCATGTCGACCAGGGCAACGTATTCGGAACCGCCGCCCTTATAGCCGCCTATAACGAGGGCGAGCAGTGGCTCGACGAACTGCTCGAATATATAGGGGGCAATATGGAACTTGTATGCCGCTTTTTCCGCGATAATATGCCGGAGGTCAAATGCCGTCCCAGCCAGGGCACTTACCTGATGTGGCTGGACTTCCGCGGTCTGGGAATGACGCACGAGCAGTTGCGCGAGTTTCTCGTGTGCCGTGCCCGCGTGGGGCTGAACGACGGCGAACTGTTCGGTAAGGAGGGCAGGGGATTTATGCGCATAAATTTGGCTACGTCGCGTGCTATGGTTCAGGAAGCCCTCGACCGGATTTTACATGCGTGGCAGGAGTACCGGGCCGAAAAGTAGGCCGGATTATATGTATTTGCAAATAAAGGCTCCCACCGTGGGAGCCTTTTGCATATACGCTTAACAGCCGTCGGGCTACGAGCATGGAACCGGAGCGTACTTTTCCGGAGGAGCTTCCTCCAGAATGTCCCGCGTACAACCCGCGAGGACGATTACCAACGTCAATATAATGAATATATAAGATTTCATCGTTTAAGTTTATTATGTCCATATAAAATCCATCATTTCAGGCATTACCCATGCAAACTTCCCGGTAGAGTGCAACCAGTTGGCAAGCTGTACATGGGTTCCGGCGGAAGCATTGGTACAGACAACGGTCACGCTTCTTTTAATCTTGCCGAAACTTTCCCTAATCACGTACGCATTTACTTTACGGGCATACTCCTCTACCAAATCCAAATCTTCTTCACTGTCCACCCCAACGTAAAATACGTTCGAGGCGCCAACTTGCATTTTGGGAAACTCCTTGTCTTGTGTATAATATAGATGAGTATTATAAACAAGGTTGCTGATTTCTTCAAGGTTGCCTGTGCCGTTTATATCCGTACACATACAGTCTTGTAGTATTTCCGGCACATATAAGTCATAATTATCTAAAGTGTATACCATGTATGTACTGTCCACAACGGTAAATCCCTTATCCTTCAACTGCTGCAGCACGCTTCGAATATCGGCCTTTTTGAAGATTATAAAATGCTTGTCGGGGATTATTTCCAACATCTGCTTTTCGTTACGTCCATCATAAAGATAACCGTCGAAGCGGCTCATGTCTCCGATACCGACGTTATCGCTTTTCGAGCATCCGCACAGGAAGAACATGGTTGCGGCAAGGGTGGTAAGGATTACCGTAGTTTTCATAGTTATTTGCGTGCAATGCAAAAGAGGTCGAAGCACTCCTCGGCGGCCGGAGCGAGATAATAGTCTTCGGCCCCTATGGATTCTGTCAATTCGCGGTTGCGTTCCAACAACCGGCGGCGGTTAAACCTGTTCAGCAGGTCGTAGGGCGTCCGCAGGCACCAGCGCGGCAGATTGTGCTGCAAGTCGAAAACATCGTAACGTGCGAGCCGCTTTACCGCTTCGCGGTTTTTACGGTAATATTCCAGAACTTTTTCCGAGCCGAACACCCCGAATATTTCGGCACTGTCGAAAAAAGCGCCGAGCATGTTGCTCAGCTCGTCGGCGGTATATTCCCGCACATGCCACGGATTCCGTGTGAGCGACATCGGACGGTTGGGCGTGGACAGCAACAATGCGCCTCCCGGACGCAGCACCCGGTGTATTTCGGCAAGCAGGGCGAGGTCCCGTTTTACGTGCTCGATTACCTGAAGGCACACTACATAATCGTAGGAGTTGGATGAAAGGTTTTCCAAGGGAGGCACTTTCATGGACACGAATTCCACATTGCCGTAGCGGACCGTCAACCCGGCGGGCGGCTCGACTTTGTCCACCGTAACGAGGCTGGATGCTACCGGCGACAGCACCGAAACGCCGTAGCCGGTTCCGGTTCCGATTTCCAGCACGTCTCCGGACACTATTTCGGCTGCACGCCGGTATGCCAGCAGCGACCGCTGATAAACGAAATTGTCGGACATGTCGGAGCCCGATACTCTTTCAGCCGACTGTATTTTCTTCATTTCCGCCGTTCTTCAATTCGATGCCTTCGTCCGTCATGATTATTCGGCCGCGACTGAGCATATAACCCAGCGCGCGTTTGAACACCTTTTTGCTCATGGCCGCCGTCCGGCGCACTTCCTCCGGGGACGAGTCGTCCGTAAGCGTAAGGAGGCCGCCCGCGCCGCGCATTATCTCCGTCAGCTTTTCGGCCGCGCTGCGCACTTCGTCGAAACCTTCCTGCTGGAGCGCAAGGTCTATTCGCCCGTCGTCGGTTATTTTTCTCACCCATGCCTGTACCCTGTCGCCGATGTGCACCGGAGCGAACATCTGATTGTCGTAAAGCATCCCCCAATGCCGGTTTTCGACGATGACCCGGAAGCCGTCCTTTACCCTGCGCGCCACGAGCGCGTCCACCCGGTCGCCCGGCTTTACGGTAATTTCCTCGTTGGAAACGTATTTGCCGAGTTTGGATGTACCCACTATGCGGCCGCTTACATTGTCCCGGTAAAGCATTACCACGTATTTGCGTCCGGCTTCCATGGGAACCTGCTGGTTGCGGTTCGGCACGAACAGGTCCTTGCCTTCGATTCCCCAGTCCATGAATGCTCCGTGCACCGTCTTGTCCACCACTTCGAGGCAGGCGAATTCTCCGGCGGTAGCCTTGGGTCGGCGCGTAGTGGCAATCGGCCTGTCTTTGGAATCGTGATAGACGAATACATCCATCCGGTCGCCCGGCTTCATGGAAGCCGAAACGTAACGGTTGGGCAGCAGCACTTCGCCGCCTTCCTCGTCGGCCAGATACAGGCCGTGGTCGCTGACCCGGCTTACTGTCAGCGTATGGTATTTTCCAGCTTCGGGCATTTTCCGTATGTATTGCGGCCTGCGGGCCGGTTGTCGAGAGGCAAAGCTACTCAATTTATCCGGAGAAACGTTAAATTTGCCCTGTGAAACTCAGAACCGCTCTCGTTCAGACCGACGTGACATGGGGCGACCTCGAAGCCAACCTCGATGCTGCCGGGCGTGCCGTGCGGGATGCCGATGCCTCGCTCGTGGTACTGCCCGAAATGTTCAACTTCGGCTACGACCCTGCGGCCGACGAACGGGCCGAGCCTCCCGGCGGCCCGACATCCCGGTGGATGAGCGAAACGGCTGCGCGTTTCGGCAAGGCCGTGACCGGCAGTTTCGCCGTGCGCGAGGGCGGAAGGGTTTACAACCGCATGCTGTTCGCATTTCCGGACGGCCGCACCGAAAACTACGACAAGCGCCACCTGTTTTCCTTTTCCGGCGAAAACCTGCGCCTGTCGCCCGGCGGCAGACGCACGGTAGTGGAGTGGGGCGGTTTTCGGATTCTGCTTCAAGTCTGTTACGACCTGCGCTTTCCGGTGTGGACCCGTGCCCGGTATCCGGGCGAGTACGACCTTATTCTCTACGTGGCTTCGTGGGACCGGAGCCGCATAGGAGTATGGGATACTCTGCTTAAAGCCCGCGCGATAGAGAACCAGTGCTACGTCGTCGGCGTGAACAGGGTAGGGACGGACCCGCCCGGCAGCTACGACGGTCACAGCGCCGGCGTGGATTACTTCGGCCGAACGGTCGCCTCGCTGCCCGAAAATGTCGCCGGAACGGTCGTGGCGGAATTCGACCTCGATGCTTTGCGGGCTTACCGCGACAGGTTCCGGGCATGGGCCGATGCGGACCGTTTCGTATTGGAGTAACCCGAAAGGCGCGGTTTTCCGCGAAAATCCATTCGTGCACGGTGGCATTTCTTTTGAGCCGGTAAACGGTGCGATATTGGCCGGGAAAAGAATAATCGGTAACTTTACACGTTATTATAGCGCCGTATTACGGGACTTTTCGGGCGGACCGGAAGGCCGTGCTTCGACTCGTTTCCGAATGACCAGGCATCCGGCCGGGTGCGTTTGCGTGCGGCCTTATTAAAGCGATGATACATTGGCAGAACAAGACAAGATAAGCATACTCGGAGCGAGGGTCAACAATCTGAAAAACATAGACCTCGACATCCCCCGGAACGAACTGGTAGTAGTCACCGGCTTGTCCGGGTCGGGAAAGTCGTCCCTTGCGTTCGACACGATTTATGCCGAAGGGCAGCGCCGGTATATGGAAACCCTTTCGGCCTATGCCCGGCAGTTTCTGGGGGCTTTGGAGCGCCCGGACGTGGACAAGATTACCGGCCTCAGCCCCGTGGTGGCCATAGAGCAGAAGACTACCAACAGGAATCCCCGCTCGACCGTCGGTACGGTAACGGAGATAAACGATTTCCTGCGCCTTCTTTACGCGAGGGCGTCGCGAGCCTATTCTCCGGTTACCGGAGAGGAAATGGTGCATTATACGGACGAGCAGATAACGGCTCTCATAGGGGAGAGCTTTCCCGGCCGGCGCATAGCCCTGCTCGCTCCGGTGGTGCGCGGCCGCAAGGGGCATTACAGGGAGCTGTTCGAGGGGTTTATCCGCAAGGGCTACCTGTATGCCCGCATAGACGGAGAAATCCGCGAACTCGTTTCGGGAATGCGGCTCGACCGCTATAAGGTGCACACGATAGAATTGGTGGTGGACCGGCTCGTTGCCGGAAACGACGACGAAAGGCTCGCCTCAAGTCTTGCGGAGGCGATGCGGCAGGGAAAAGGGACCATGTCGGTATTGGATTACGATACGGGCGTTTCGCGGTATTACAGCCGTCACCTGATGTGTCCGGCTACCGGCATGGCTTTCGACGACCCGGCCCCCCATACGTTTTCCTTCAACACTCCCAAAGGAGCCTGCCCTCATTGCGGCGGTATAGGGGAGGAGTCGGTATTCGACTCCGCAAGGGTGATGCCCGACCCGTCCCTGAGCATTCGGCAGGGCGGTATAGAACCGTTCGGAAAATTCCGGGCGAATATGCTGTTCGCGCAAATGGCCGCGTTGGGGAAACGGTACGATTTTACGCTCGACGACCCTGTGGAATCCATTTCCGAAGCGGGCATGTCCGCAATCCTGAACGGCGACCCTGAACCGCTCGCAATCGATATAAGCGAGTTCGCCTCCTACGGCGGAACCCGCATGACGGTATGGGAGGGGCTGGCGGAGTGGATTGACCGGCAGGAGGAAGACTCGTCGTCGGGACGGGGCTCGCGTTGGCGCGACCAGTTTATAGTGCGGCGTCCGTGCAGCGTGTGCGGCGGAACGAGGCTCAAGGCCGAATCCCTCAACTTCCGTGTCGCCGGTCGGAATATAGCGGAGGTGTCCTCGATGAGTCTGGAGGAGTTTGCGCGCTGGATAGAAACGGTTCCGGAACACATGACCGAAAAGGAACGCGCCATAGCCCGCGAAATTCTCAAGGAAATCCGCGAGCGCACCGGATTCCTGCTCGACGTGGGTTTGGGATACCTGTCGCTGTCGAGGGCATCGCGTTCGCTGTCGGGCGGGGAGAGCCAGCGTATCCGGCTTGCTACGCAGATAGGCTCCAAGCTGGTCAACGTACTTTACATACTCGACGAGCCGAGCATAGGCCTTCACCAGCGCGACAACCGAAAGCTGGTCGCTTCGCTGCGCAGCCTGCGCGATGCGGGCAATTCGGTGATAGTGGTGGAGCACGACGAAGAAATGATGCGCAGCGCGGACTATATCGTGGATATCGGTCCGGCGGCCGGCCGCCGGGGAGGTTACGTGGTCGCGGCGGGGACGCCGGCGGAGGTGACGGCCGCCGCCGGAATCACGGCCGATTATCTTTCCGGCCGCCGCAGCATTCCGCTTCCGGCTGCGAGGCGCAAAGGAAACGGCCTGAGCATTAAGGTCCGCGGGGCCGCCGGAAACAACCTGAAAAGCATAGATGCGGAGTTTCCTCTCGGACTGATGATATGCGTTACCGGTGTAAGCGGCAGCGGCAAGTCGTCGCTGGTGAACGATACGCTCCGACCGGTGCTGAGCCGGGAGCTTTACCGTTCGTTCGACCAGCCGTTGCCGTACGGCTCGGTAGAGGGCGCTGACAATATCGACAAGCTCGTGGTGGTGGACCAGTCGCCTATCGGACGCACTCCGCGCAGCAATCCCGCCACCTATTCCGGCGTTTTCGGGGATATACGCAAACTGTTCGAGGCTACGCCCGACGCTCAGACGAGAGGCTACAAGGCCGGACGGTTTTCATTCAACGTTAGGGGCGGCCGGTGCGAGGAATGCCGGGGTGCGGGCGTACAGACCATAGAGATGAATTTCCTGCCGGACGTTTACGTTACCTGTAAAAGCTGCGGCGGCAAACGGTATAACCGGGAAACTCTGGAGGTCAAGTTCAAGGGTAAAAATATCAGCGAGGTACTCGATATGACCGTAAATGCGGCCGTGGAATTTTTCGAGAGCATACCTAACATATATACCAAGCTGAAAGCCATTCAGGACGTCGGGTTGGGATACCTGAAGCTCGGGCAGCCTTGCACCACGCTTTCCGGAGGCGAAAGCCAGCGCATCAAGCTTTCGAGCGAGCTCGCCCGGCGCGATACGGGGCGGACCCTTTACATACTCGACGAGCCGACCACCGGACTGCATTTCGAGGACGTGCGTCAGTTGCTCGGCGTGCTGGACAAGCTCGTGGAGCGCGGCAACACCGTCGTGGTTATAGAGCACAATCCCGACGTTATAAAAAGCGCCGACTATATAATAGACATAGGCCCGGAAGGCGGGGAAGCGGGCGGACGAGTGGTGGCCGCCGGTACTCCGGAAGAAGTGGCAGCCGTGAAGGACAGCTATACGGGGCAGCTGCTCGCCGAAATTCTGCCGGAGGAAAGGCGAGGTAAGCCTTCCGCACGGAAGAAGAAGTCCGCGGCCGTTCCGGCGGCGAAACGGAATGGTTCCGAATCCTTATAGAACCTACGGACGGCTTCGGAAGCCGTCCGCTTTCGGTCAGAAAGAGTATCCGAATCTGAGCGACAGCCGGGGACCGGCGCCTGTATCCGTGTCGGCAGCATAATCCCAGGATATGAAATATACTTCCACGCCTGCGGCGAATTCGAGAAACAGTCGGCTGGGCCATACGCGACGCATTCCCCACATGGGAGTGAGCAGGAATCCCTGCGCCTTGCCGTCGTTGTTGTGGGCTATGGGAGGAGTAAGGTACATCGCTTCCACCGACAGGTAGTTTCCGGAATTGGCCCTTATGCTCCGTCCGTTCAGGAGCCGGCGCCGGAAATTGTAATACCACCTCGGTTCGACGCTTATCGCCCCGTGCAAAGAGTAGTAAAAGCTGCCGCCGTCGTATATGTTCCATGCGTATGACAGACCCGCCTGCAAGCCCAGCCGGGCGGCGAAGGTGAACGTGCCTCCGAGCGGTTGTTCGAATCCTACGGATATTCCGGCTATATTGACATCGAGAGAGTTGGCTCTCACGGCTCTGACCGGCATCTGGGCATCGGCAGCGCCGGATATGGCCGCTATCGCCGCCAAAGTTGCAAGGAGTTTTTTCATCTATCGTTTTTTCAGAGGCGAATCGGGTTCGGCCGCCATTACCTCATAGAACAGCCGGTCCAGTATTCCGGGCCAGAATTTCTTTATGAAATGGGTCGCCCTGCCTTCGTTTTCCATAAGCACCAGCCTTTTGCGGCGCTCTATGCCCCGTACTATGCGCCGTGCGGCTTCCTCCGGCGACATCATTTTCTCCTCCTTCCGCGGCGTGGCTCCCTGCTGCGAGCCGTCGGCGGTAAGGGCCGAAAACCGTACATTGGAGGCGGTGAAGCCGGGGCACGCTATCATTACGTGCAGGCCGTTTCGAAGGTTCTCTATCCTTAGGGTTTCGAGGAATCCGGTCATCGCATACTTGGAGGCGGAATAGCCGGTGCGTCCCGGCAGTCCGTGCAGTCCGGCTACTGACGACACTCCGACCAGAGAGCCGCGCGAGCGTTGGAGCCACGGCAGCGAATATTTGGTGCAATTCACGCAACCCCAGAAATTTACGTCCATAAGCCTGTGCAGTACGCTCAGGTCGACGTCGTCGAAAAGCGCGCGCATGGATATCCCGGCATTGCATACCAAAATGTCTATTCCTCCGTACGCTTCGACGGCCGCGGCCACCAAGTCCCGGCAATCTTCTTCCCGGGTTACGTCGGCCGCTACCGCCAACGCCTGCGCTCCGCGGTCGTTCAGGCCGTTTACGATTTCGGTAAGCGTACCGGCGCTGCGGGCCGCCAGCACCGTGCGTGCGCCGCGCATGGCCAACTCGCAGGCGAGCGCGCGCCCGATACCCGAGGAAGCGCCGGTAACTACGGCGGTTTTATTTTTGAAATCCATATTCGTTATATTTGCAACATTCCGTATTCCCTCAATACGTCCCACTTTTTGGAGTGATAAAATGCGAGAAACGACCCTTCGCAGCATTCGGCCCACCGTTCGGAAAGGTTTCCGAAAGTAACCGGAGGCGATTCCGGCCCGCACCGTCGGCATGTTTCGGCCACGAACGAACTTTGCGCCTCCCCCAGACGCAGCAGTTTCCCGCCGGTACGGCTGTAAAGCATAACGCCGCCTTCTGACAACTTGGCTTCGGACCCGGTCCAGAGGCAGCGGGCTTTCGGGTCGAAAAGCCGGCTGGCGTCGGGTTTTATAAGCAGGTCGGCAACGAGGGTTTCTTCGACGATAGTCCGGGGCGCGCGCTGCCCGAACCACTTGCGCGCGGGCTTGTCCAATTCCCGGCCGGCCATGTAGGCGGCAAGGGAACGTTCCAGCGCCCTGCCTGCGGCATCTATATCGTAATCGCGTTTTTCTGTAAAGGGTATTTCGTTATTGGCGAACGAATTGCTCCGCCTGTCTTCGACTTTTGCTTTATATGATTCCGGATTCTTTCCGGAAGGACTGTGTACCGTCATCGCATACCGGTGCCAGAAAGCCGAGCCGACCAGTTCCGCGCGGAATATCTGCCTGACCGTTTCGAGGGAATCCACGGTTTCCTGCATCGTCTGCGTGGGAATGCCGTACATCAGGTAAGTGTGCGCCATTATGCCCGCATAGTTGAAGTTGCGCAGGGTTATTACCGCCTGCTCTACCGTGATTCCTTTGTTCATCAGGCCCAACAGCCGGTCGGAAGCCGCTTCCAGTCCGCCGGATACCGCTATGCACCCGGCTGCCGCCATAAGCCGGCACAGGTCGGCCGTAAATGCCGGCTCGAAGCGGATGTTCGTCCACCATGTATATTTCCGGCCCCGGCGCAGCAGTTCGAGCGACAACTCTTTGAGCAGCTTGGGAGGAGCGGCTTCATCGACGAAGTGAAATCCGGACGAACCGGTTTGAAATGCAACCTCGTCCATCCAGTCTGCGGCCTGTTCGCCCCCCACGGAATCGAACCGCCCGATATAGTCGAGCGAAGTATCGCAGAAGGCGCATTTTGCCCAGTAGCATCCGTGGGCGAGGATGAGTTTGTTCCAGCGTCCGTCCGTCCATAGGCGGTGCATGGGGTTGACCACTTCGCACAGGGAAAAATACTTGTCGAAAGACAGGCCGCGAAAATCGGGGCAACCGCGCCGGACATGCGTTATGTTCCCCTCTTCTTCGTGCCGCCCTTCGGCCGTACAGGTTCTGACAAGGGGGCCGCCCGACAGAATCCGTTGCAGGGGCACTTCTCCGTCGTCAAGCACTACATAGTCGAAACAGTCGAATATTCCCTTGTCCGTCATCGACCGCATCTCGGTAGTGGGATAGCCTCCGCCGAGTACGGTTCGGATTTCGGGCCGGTTGCGTTTGAGCCATTGCGCGCAGCGCAGCGCAGCCGGCAGGTTGCCGGGAAACGGAACGGTAATACCGACTACGCGCGGGTCGGAACGTTCCGTCTTTTCTTTCAGAATCTCCAACATCTCTTCTTCCACCAGGTCGGGTTCCGACGCCAGCTTTTCCGCGAGCACGCCGAACGAAGGTACGCTTATGGCGAGAGCCTCATCGTATCGCACTATCTCGAATCCGGGAGAAACGGTATTCCGTATGAAATCGCTTATATCCTGCAAGTAGAGAGTGGCAAGGAAGCGGGCGCAATCATGCGTACCCATGTTGCCGAAGGCTTCCACCGCTTCGTCGGCTCCGGCGAACCTCGCCGCCTGCGGAAGGAAATCGGGTCCGCATATAAGCTCCGCGGTTTCCGGCGAGCGTCCGCGCAGGAAATCCATAACCGGGCCTATGGTGCCGTTATAGTCTTTCCGAAGAGCATGAATACGTTCCGTATTGCCGTCGCCCCCTCCACGGTAAAGTGCGAACAGCTTTTCCAGAAAGCGCCTCGAAAACACCCGGTCGAGGGTTTCCGCCGACAGGTCGGCCTGTTCGACGGCGAATCCCTGCCTGCGAAGCCAGCCCGCGAGATAAGCGGTAGCCGGATAAGGCGCATTGGGCTGTACGAAAGGAGGGGTCAGCAACAGCAGGTCGGTCATGCCCGGTCTGGAATCTCTATGCTCAGTCCGTCGTATGCGTATTCCACTCCTTCGGGCAGCTTGGGATTTTCCTCGGCGTAAAGCCCTATCTGATGCGACATGTGCGTAAGATAAGTTCGACGCGCACCCACGCGGCGCGAAATATCTACCGCTTCGCTTACGGTAAAATGAGAAATATGCGGCTCGTGGCGCAAAGCGTTTATTACCAGCGTATCGACCCCTTTCAGCTTGAGCAACTGTTTTTCCGGCAGACGGTTGAAGTCGGTCAGGTAGGCCAGACCTCCGGAACGGTAACCCAACACCGGCAGACGGTAGTGCAGTCCTTCGATAGGGACGAACAGCATGTCCCCGACGCAGAAGGTTTCGTCCGGATAGACTATGCGCAAATCCATTTCGGGAACGCCCGGATATTTATAATCCGAGAAGGCGTAGTCGAAATCCTTCATAACGATTTTCGCCGTATGCTGCGAAGCGTAAACCGGAACCGGTTTGCCCTCGAAATAGTTGAAAGCCCGGATATCGTCCAGCCCGGCTATATGGTCCTTGTGCTCGTGGGTAAGGAGTATTGCGTCCACGCGGTCGATGCCGGCGCGGAGCATCTGGTAGCGAAAATCGGGGCCGGCGTCGATTACGGCCCGTGCCGAGCCGCTTTCTATTGCCACCGCCGCGCGCAGCCGCCGGTCGCGGCTGTCGGCCGAGCGGCACACCCGGCAGTTGCAGCCTATCATGGGCACGCCCTGCGAAGTGCCGGTTCCGAGAAATGTAAGACGAAGCATGTCGATGCTGTTTTGATTTTCAAAATTAGGCATTTTCTTTCGGAACCGGAAACCGGTGCCGCAGGTACGCCGAATAATTTCCGGTTCGGGTTCCGCAGGTATGCCCGTATTATATTTTTAACCGTCCGTAAAGTCGGCCGAAGGCGCCCTGTCCCAGCATATCATGCTGTAAGGCATCTGCATAGTACAGTATCCGGGCTTTGTCCGACTTGCTTCAGGAGGAAAATTTGTGATTTTTCGTAGAAATAACTATTTTTGAGAAACGCGCTGTGTATTGGGCGGCTACGTTCTTTATATATGAAACGAGCGTTTATATGTATGATTGCATTCTCGGGTGCCGTAGTCCGGGCGGCGGCGCAGCCGTCGGCGAACGTATCGGGACACGTGACCGGGAACGACGGAGAGCCTTTGGCGGCTGCCAACGTGCTGCTGCTTTCTCCGGCGGACAGCGTTTATCTTTCGGGCACCACTACGACGGCCGACGGGTACTTCGGACTGAAGTGCAGGGCCGGAAAATACTTGGTTAAAATCACTTATCTGGGCTATAACGATTGCCTGCTGCCTCTGGAGGCGCGGGGCGACACGGATTTGGGAACCGTTGTACTTACCGAACAGGCCCGGAGCATGGGTACTGTTGAAGTAATTGGACGCCGCCCGGTAGTAAGGCGCGAAATAGACCGTATAGTTTTCGATGCTTCCTCGATATCTTCTCCGGGGGCTAACGCTTTCGACGTATTGCGCGACACTCCGGGACTTTTGGTGGACGACGAAAGCATCACCATGATAGGCAAGGGGGAAATCAAAATCTTCATAAACGGCCGGGAAACCAAGCTGTCCGGCCGCGACCTCATAGCCATGTTGAAAACCTACGGAGCCGGCGACGTGGACAGGGTCGAGGTTATCACTACTCCGCCCGCACGCTACGATGCGGAAGGCTTGGCCGGAATAGTGGACATAAAACTGAAAAAGGCACGTCAGGATTACCTGAGTTTATCCTTAACTGATTCCTACCGGTTCTCGAACAGAAACCGGAACGATTATGCCGCGGCGCTCAATTTCGACAAAGGCCCCGTAACCTTGTTCGGCGCCGTATCGGGCTCTACGGGAAAAACCGACGTAAGACAGAACCGCTTTAAAAGTTTTCCGGAGGGGGCTCACGACGAACGCCAGCGCCACGAGTCGGACAACCGTTATTTCAGCCTGCGTTTAGGAGGGGATGTCCGGTTGCCGCACGACTGGACGGTAGGAGCGCAGGGCGAGTATTCGCGTTCCGGAGCGCGGTACGACCAGAGTACCTCCACTTATATTTACGATAAAGATATTCCTGCCGATACCGTACAGGGAAACCGTTACGGAAATCCTATCAGAAACCGGGGCAACGTGAATATTCATGTAGATAAAAAACTCGATACGCTCGGCAAAACGATGAGCGTGGATTTTGACTGGCTGCGCTTCGAGGAAAAAGGGAGAGAGAACTATTCGTCGGACGATGCGCTGAATTATATTTACGATTCCCGTCGCTGCATAGACAACTATTCCGCCAAGCTGGATTTCGATTTGCCTTTTCGAAAGGTACACTTGACGGCCGGTGCGAAATATTCCCATTCCAAAACGTACAATACGGTAAACTATCTGGAACAGAGCTTTCCCGGCGACCGAAACGACGCTTTTACGTACCGGGAGAACGTGGCCGCGGTATATGCGGACGCTTCGGGCCGGTTCACCGATAAGCTGGTTGCCAAAGCCGGTGTGCGGATGGAATATACCTCCACGGAAGGCATTTCCGGACAGAACGGCGAAAGGCATGTCGACGATTACATCCGGCTTTTCTCTACGGCTTACCTCGGAGGGAGTTACAGCAGGGACGATATGCTGACTGTAGGTCCGATAAACATCCTTCCGGAAATACCATCTTGACCGGCAGTTTCCCGGTATGTATGAAAACAATTGTTGAGTAATGAAAAACATACGCTTGATTGCATGTTCGGCTGCGTTTTTCGCCGCGCTGTCGGCATTCGGCGGCCCGGGGCCGCGGTGCAGGATAAGTATCGACATCGGCAAAACGGACGGCTGGCATTTCACGGCGGACTCCGTTCCGTATTACAACGATATGAAGGCGGTGCAGACGCTCGTTTTTACCGGGCCGCGACCCGATACGATTGTCATGCGGGTGGAAAATTCTACCCTGCTGGATTATACTTCCCCGAGTTTCTACTTTCCCGAACTTTCGGTTTCCGCCGTCCGTGCAGGGGGTGAAACGGTTCGGCTCGACTACCGCCTCGAAGGGGGTGAGCTGTCGTTCGCACTGCCCGACTCGGTTCACGCGGCCAAGATTTCATATAGATATGTAAACGACTATTTTATGAAGTGCGGCATGGCAAACCCATGCTATGCATATCTTATGCCTTACAACGGTGCCTGGCATTCGTGGTATTTTACCGCTCCCGGCATGGAAACGGAAAGCATTACCGTAAATTTTCCGGACGCTTACTATCTGTTCGCCGGTTGCCCGGCCGTTGCAATCGGAGACACGTACACGCTCGACCCTTCGCAGTCGGATGGTCCGCTGTGTTTCTATACGGTGGATAAGGCGTATTACGATACCGCGAAAACCGCCGTCGGCGATGTTTCGGTGCTGCTCTATCTTTTCCGCGGAGCTGCTTTCAACGTGGATTCCACGGCAATCGCGCCTTCGGACGGAAAGCGAGATACCGCCCGGTACACGGAGAGGTTCCGTAAAGCCGTGACCGGTATCTGCGACCTGTTGTCTTCCGGCGGTCCGTTGACCGTACACGTCGTGGACGCTTCGCTTCGGGTCGGCAAAGTCTCATGGGGCAGCACCACCCGGATGGGCGACCGGGAGTATTTGGTTTTAATAGATACCGCCGCATGGAACGGCGGGGCGCTTACCCACGAATTGCTGCACGTTATGGACGGTGGCGTTTTGGGAAGCATTCCCGAAAGCGATTCGGCGCATTACTTTTTCAGCGAGTCGCTGATAGAGTATCTGGCCGTCTGCATAGACAATACGTTGCCCGAAAACCGCGACAGCATCTTCGGAAAGAAATTCGCATCGTGTTCCGACCTCTCGGGGAGCGTTTTCGGCCTGACCGACAACCGGCGAAGCGGCGAGGACGGCCGCGGCTCCGGCAGCATTATTTACGACAGAACTCCCTCCATCATACATGGTTTCGCAGTAGAAATAGGAGAAAAGAGATTTATGGAGATTTTTCGGGGTTTTTACCGCGAGGCCCGTAGCACCGGGGAAGTTTCGCTTGCATCCTTAAAGCGCCATGCTTTGGGACACGGAGTGACGGCCGAGGAATGGGACGCTTTTATGCGTTCCCTGTAAGCCCGTATCCGGACATGCGAAAACCGCCCCCGGATTCGGGGGCGGTTTTCCGTCGAACGCCTTCCGGCTATTTGGTAATCCTTTCCAGCCAGCGGAGCATCGCAAGCATGGTGAACATGGATATAAGGCAGGCGCACACGAATACGAGCCACGTCGCCCAAAGGGGTATGCTCTCGTAAAGCATCGTGCCGATGAAAAGAAGCTGGTTCCCGACCGCCGTAGCACCGAGCCAGCAGCCCTGCATAATGCCCTGATACTGGGGAGGAGCCACTTTGGATACGAACGACAGGCCCAGCGGGCTGATGAACAGCTCGGCCACCGTCAGTATGAAGTAGGTTCCGATTAACAGCATGGGCGTTACCCGTACCGCGTCGGCGAGTCCCCCCATGGCCTTTACATCTTGGTAATCGGGAAGATTCATCGAACCGAGGGTCATAAGGCCGTAACCGAGGGCTGCGATACCCATGCCTATGGCTATCTTACGCGGAGTGGAAGGTTCCTTGCCGCGCTTGCGGAACCAGCCGAACAGCGCCATGATAAGCGGCGTGAGCGTCACCACGAAGAAGGGGTTAATCGACTGGAATATTTCGGCTCCCTTGATGCGGGTGAATCCAAGATTTATATCTATAATGCTCAGGTCGGTGTAGTCGTTCGCGAAGAAAGTGAGCGAGGTTCCGTTCTGGTGGAACGAGAACCAGAAGAATATAACCACCGCGAATACCGAGAACAGTGCGTATATGCGCTGGCGCACCTCCTTGGCATCCATTTTTATCTGTGCGGCGCTTAATCCGCTGGCTGCTTCGGCGGCTTTGACCTTGGCACTTTTGGGAGCGGGGAAACGGCGCTTGTTGGCCAGATAGATGACCACGGAAATAAGCATCGCTATGATGGCGGCTCCGAATGCGTAGTGGAAACCTGTGTTGAATACGTTAAGGTAATTGTCGGCGAATGCGGTCAGGTCGGCCTGAGGATATCCGGTCACATCGGAAGCCAACTCGGCGAACCGGCTGTATGCCTCGGGGGTAATCGTGTTGTGCAGGTATTCGTGGCACAGCGACGGAAGGTCGGAGTTGTAAGCCAGATTGTGCGAGGCGAGCCACCAGTTGCGTATTCCCACTGCAATGAAGGGTGCGAACAGCGCGCCTATGTTTATGAACATGTAAAATATCTGGAACCCGGAGTCTCGCTTGGCCGAGTACTCGTTGTTGTCGTACATCTGGCCTACCAATGCTTGCAGGTTGCCCTTGAAAAGACCGTTTCCGAACGCTATCACGAACAATCCCAAGCAGGTGATAGTCAGGTACAGCGCCAGATTGGGAACGGGGGTCGGAGTGGGAATCGCTATCATAAGGTAACCGACCGACATCATAATCAGTCCGGCTAGAATGATTCCCTTGAAATTGCCGGTTCTGTCGGCGATTATGCCTCCTACGAGCGACAGCAGATAAATCAATGCGTAGAATACCGAATAGATGATGATTGCGTTGGTCTTGCCGAGACCGAACTTGGAGGTCAGGAACAGCGACAGGATGGCCATCATGATGTAGAACCCGAAACGTTCGCCCATGTTGGACAGAGCGGCCGCTATAAGACCTTTGGGGTGTCCTTTAAACATACGATATAAGGTTTGAATTAGTGATTATTTCGCCCACGGAAGGCAAATATACGACTTTTTCCATACGGGACTGTCCCGACGAACAAAATTAATATGCCGCAGAAAGCGGCGGAGGTAAAGTGTACCTGACATTCGGATACGTCGGTAACGGATTGCGGCCCGGGAAGCCGGGAAGCCGCTGCGGCCGTATCCTGCGCTTACGTTTTTGAAATTTAAAAGTGCCGACTCTCCGTGAAGGGCAACAGATAGGGAAGCGATAGGACCGGGAGTAAGATTATGACGCGCGTTTGTTTTGGTTCCGCTTGAACTTTGGGACCAATGGAAATGACCGGTTCAAGCCGGGTTACAATTGTCCGGAGGGCACGGAAGCCCGTTCGGGCGATTGTTGAAAAACCCGGATAAATCGGCAGCCGCTTCCGTTTCCCGGAACGTGCGTCGAAAATAAAAGACTGGCGCCCTGCAAAGGCGCCAATCCCTGTATTGCAGCACTTTTTCGGTTTACGTAAAGTTTATAATCCGAATTACCGGTCCGGAACGCCGCCTTTCCTGCCGGCCTGTCCGGGTTATGGGTTTGTTCTTACTGCCGGCTAAAGCGGACGGTCCGTGCCAGCGCGTTGCCTGCCGACGACGAAGCGAAACGCAATTCCGGATTATTCTTGTCCGCCGTTCGGTCGTATGACGGGCTGCCGAATCCGGCGCTCGCGCCGTAAGGGATTTTCCGGCCGTGAAAACCGTCCGGGTGCGGAGCCGTACTGTAATTCACCATTTGAATTCGCCCCGTGTAGTTGCAGGTGATTTTGGACCCGACATCGGTTACGGCTTCCAGTTTGATAGTATAGGTATTGTCCTCGTCGTTGTAACTCAATGCGACGGTCGCAGAACTGAATGTAAACTGGCTGAATTCACCGTTTTCGTCCCAGTGCCAGCAGAAGGTATATAGCGGGTCGCACGTTCCCGCTGTATTGCTTTCACTGAGTATATATGTTCCGTCGGGAATCGCCAGATAGTAAAGGCTGCTCGGGGCGCTTGCCGCATAAAGGTCGAATGGCCGGACCGCTTCCTACGATGATAGGCGGATTTCCCCCTAAGAAATCATCGTGGTCGGTCAATTGGAAGTAATAATTGTAGGCATATCCCGTATCGCCATGGTATGCGCCCACGTCGCCGAATACCCGGTTGAGAGTGATAATCATATCTTCCGGGCGGGGGACGGTTTTGTTCTGGAAAGCAATCGGACCGCTGTAGGAGATTTTGAAAGTTTTACCGGCATCGGTTTTACCGGTCATAACTACCTCGTAGTTATTTTCCGTACGGGCAAGAGTCATGTGCGCGTCGAGATAGTGGCCGCTGCTGCCCTTGTATCCGCCCTCGACGGTGGTAGTCCACCACGAGTAGTCGTTATATCCGATAGTCCACAGGTCGCCTTTATCCGACTGGTCGAAAGTGTAGGTGCCGTCCGCGGGAATCGCGTTGTCGGGGTCGGCTGCGAGGTCGGAGTAGAAACAGAACTGATGCTTGGAGCCGGCTCCGGTAGCTTCTCCTTTGTCGTTCCACGGGATGTTGTCTATGCCGAGCGCGAATTGTCCGGTTTGCTGGCCGGGGTGATTGTCGTTTCCGAAATAAGCGGTAATCGATGCACCGGTAGCCTCGATTACCTCATCGTAGTGCTCCTCGTCCTTTAAAGTCGTCATGATTGCGGTTTCGACCTCGGAGTCCGTTTCGCCTGCCGATACCGCTACTGCTATGACGTACTCTGTCTGTGGTTGCAGGTTCCGAACCGTAACCGGAGCTTTCAGGTCTTCGATTGCCACTCCGCCGCCTTTATAGATGCCGTCGGCCGTCGACGGAACCGTTTCGCCATTTTCAAGGCATACATAGGCAGCCATATCCACATCCTGCGAAGGACGTATGGTAAAGGTTAGGGTGTTGGCCGTAGCCTGTCCGGGGGTTATCTCTACAGTGGGCTTGTCCACAGGGGCAGGCGGAAGGCCGTCGGTAGTCGTTTCCTCCTTTGCCACTGCTGAGTAAACGCTGCCGTTACGCGCGGCGGCGACGATAAGGTAAGCCGTTTCGGCTTCGAGTCCGGCGACGGTGTATTCTCTGGGGGCGGCCGCATCGGCTTTTTCGCCCGTCGCCAGAATAGTTGCGGCGTCGGGAACCGTTTCCGACTTTCGGATTACTGCATATGCCGCGCTCCGGGCATTTTGCGGCGTAACGGTGAAAGAAACGGTCGATGCCGTTGCCGTGCCTTTCCGGATAGACACGCTCGGAACGTCGGACGGCGTATCGTCCGAATCGCAGGAAGTAAAAGCAGCCGCCATGACCGCCGTCGCGACTGCAAGTCGCGATAAACACTTTTTAAACATGCGTTGAGTTCATTTGTGCCCGCCAGCCAGCAACGGACGGTTAGTAGATTAGGGTATGGTTTTGCAGAGTCGCCGCCAGAGGACCGAAGCTGGCCGTCGAACCGCCAGAGTGTGCGTTTGCACTATTTCCGGCGGACACCGGGCAAACGAAAACGCTCCAGACATGCAAGTTCCTGCCGCCCTCTTTGTCGGCATACAAACATAATATATTTATAACAAAATAAAAAACGGGGGTTAAATAATCTTGAATATTCCCGATTCTCTCGGGCCGTTCGCATTATCTGCTGCGCTAAAAACATCGAAACCGTTTAATCGTTTTAACTGTAAAAACCGCCGGGCGTTCACGAATACACGATAGAGTTTTTCGGTTTCCTTTGCTCTCGAATATGATTCCGCACGGGTCGAGGCGGAAGTTTTTATAGTCTGACCCTGCAAACGAAACCGAACGGCACGGGCGTTTGCAGATTTCCTCGTTAACGCGGGAGTATATTCGCTTTAACCCGGTTCGAACGAAATTTGTCCGACGGTTACGAGTAATCTTTCATTCGTCCGAAACGGCGATATGTCTGCGGCCATGAAATAAGTTGGATAAGCGTGGATTTCTTGGCTTTTCTCGGAACTCCATTCCGGACGCCGAGGCCAAAATACCGGAAAGTTTCCCCATATCGCTGAAACCGCATATGCAGGCAGGAGCGCCGGCCTTGAGAATTCTCTGTTATCGGTGTCTTGAAGTCCGGAGCATGACTTCGCAGGAGTGTCGTCCGAGAAATTATTGTTTACTTTTGCACGAGCCCGGTCGGCTTTCGGGAAATTCAGGCCCGATTTTAGCCGCTTTTCCGCAAAGCATGAAAATCGTTTATAACGGCATTCCGTATCCGCTATGGAGGGCCGGTCATATATTGCAGGCATATGTCGCGTTTGAAAATTGTGGAAAACGATTCATGGCTCGTACCCTCGGAGGCGGAGCTGAACGAACGGTACGAGAATTTCCGGAGCCGGCTGTCGGAAATAGAGTCTTCGTCAGGCTCGCTTTACGATTGGGCGGACACTCATCTGCGCATGGGATTCAGCCGCGACGAAAAAGCCGGAGGCTGGTGGTTTCGGGAATGGCTGCCGGAGGCACGCGAAGTTTACCTTTTCGGCGACCTGAACGATTGGAACCGCCGTTCGCTGCCATTGTCCGAAGGCCCCGGCGGGATATGGAGCATTTTCCTGTGGGACGGCGACCCGGCCCTGAAGCTCCGTCACGGAGGCCGCGTCAAAATGCTCGTGCGCGGACGCAACGGCTGGCACGAACGCATACCTTCCCATATCCGTCGCGCCGTACAGGACGGCGTGACCGGCGACTATGCGGGTCAGTTTTGGGTTCCGGAGCCGTTCGACTGGACGGGCGACGATTTCGACCCGGTTTCCTCCCGGCCGCTTCTGATATACGAGGCCCACGTCGGCATGGCGCAGGAAGAGGAAAGGGTGGGGACCTATGCCGAGTTTGCAAAAAATATTCTCCCCCGCATAGCGGCGGGCGGTTATACCGCCGTGCAGCTTATGGGCATAGCCGAGCACCCGTATTACGGCAGTTACGGATACCACGTATCCAATTTTTTCGCCCCTTCCTCGCGGTTCGGCACGCCCGAAGACCTGAAGGCACTCGTAAAGAGCGCCCATGGGCTCGGTCTGGCGGTTATAATGGACCTCGTGCACTCGCATTACGTGAAGAATCTTAACGAGGGGCTGAACGAGCTCGACGGTTCCGACCACCTCTATTCTCCGGCCGGTCCCGAAGGCGACCACCCGTATTGGGATTCCAAACTGTTCGACTACGGCAAACCGCAGGTGCTCCGGTTTCTGCTGTCCGACATCCGCTATTGGCTGGAGGAGTTCCGTTTCGACGGTTTCCGTTTCGACGGAGTGACTTCGATACTGTACCGCCATCACGGTTATACCGAATTCGGCCCCCGCGAAAAGTATTTCGGCCCGGACGTGAACGGGGATGCTCTGGTGTATCTGACGCTGGCCAACCGGCTCGTGCACGACATGCGTCCCGCCGCGGTCACGATAGCCGAGGATGTCAGCGGAATGCCGGGCCTGTGCGCTCCGACGGACTGGGGCGGGGTCGGTTTCGACTACCGGCTGGCCATGGCGGTTCCGGATTTCTGGACCAGACTGCTGAAAGACGTGCCCGACGAGCGGTGGGATATATGGGAAATATGGCGCGTACTGACGGACCGCGTGCCCGGCGTCGGAACGGTATCGTATGCCGAAAGCCACGACCAGGCGCTCGTAGGCGACAAAACCATAGCGTTCCGACTGATGGACAAGGAAATGTACACCGGAATGGAGCGCGGTTCGCGCAGCTTGGTCGTGGAACGGGGCATGGCCTTGCACAAGATGATTCGGCTCGCTACCGTTTCTTTGGGCGGACAGGCTTATATGAGCTTTATGGGCAACGAGTTCGGGCATCCGGAATGGATAGATTTTCCGCGCGAAGGAAACGGCTGGAGTTACCGGTATGCACGCCGCCAGTGGTCGCTTGCGGACAATCCGAGGTTGAGGTACGGACAACTCCGGGAATTCGACCGCGCCATGCTGGATACGGTCAGGCGTTACGGAGTGCTCGGCGACGAGTATCCCTGCCGGCTCGCCATGGACGAAGCCGCCCGGACGATGGTATTCGTCCGGTCGGGACTCGTGTTCGTGTTCTGCTGGCATCCGTGGGAGAGTAGGGCGGACTATGCGATACCCGTACCCGAGGCGGGAGTTTACCGGCTCGTGCTATCGACCGACGAAAAGGCGTTCGGCGGTCGGGGACGCGACGACCCGGATACGCGTCATTTCTCTTTTCCCGCCATGGACGGCGAGGGTACGGAACGGCACTATATGATGATATACAATATCAGCCGTTGCGCGGCCGTATTCAAAAGGGAAGAATAGGGAGTCAGGCCTTTTCGACTTGTCCGAGCGTTACATACCAGACGTAGCCGCTTACGTTCGGACAGTCCATGGCTTCGAGCAGTCGCACGTAGCCCCGTATCTGCGACAGATGCCCTGCGGAGCGCACTGTTCCGAACTTGTAGTCCACGGCCACCGTTTCGTTCGGACGCATCATCACCCGGTCGGGACGGTATGCCGAACCGCCGGGCACTATTATTTCGTTTTCGTTTCGTATTTCGTCCCACGAGCCGTCGAACCACCGCGCCGCCTGCGGGTCGTCGAGAGCCCCGAGAGCTTCCTCGCGCAGTTGCCGACTTTCCTCTTCCGAAACGGTTCCGTCGGCACGAAGCGTTTCCAAAGCCCTGTCCATGTCGCTCCTCGAGTTTATGCACTGAAACAGCCGGTGCATCAGCACGCCTCTCTCGCGGGGACTCATGCGGGGGTCGCCTGTTCCTTCGAGTGCGTAACGTTCGCAGTCGAACCGGGTGCGTATGCGTTCCGACGGCAGCCACGAGCGGAAAGCCGTGACGCATGCCGTGCGGTCGGGCGGAGCCGCCCGAGGGGAAAGCGGCTCTCCGAATTTCAGGCATACCGCCTCTCCTTCGGCTGCGGATTCGATTCCGACGGCATTCCGTACGAGGGTGTCTATCTTGCCGCTTTCCTTTTTTTTCTGACGCGGCAGAAATATGTGAAGTTCGTCGCGCGCCCGCGTAACGGCCACGTAGAGCACGTTCAGATTGTCCACGTGGGAAAGCACGTATTCCTTGTAGTATGTTTCCGAAAAGTACGACGAGGCCGTTTCCTTGGTGAACTTTACGGGAAAGAGCCCTCCCGTATCGCCGGCCGGAGCCCACATTACCGTATCGGGACGCGGCGTCATCGCCCAGTTGCAGTAGGGCAGCACGACCACCGGAAAGGCGAGGCCCTTGGACTTGTGCACGGTGGCTATGGTTATGGCCCGTCCGCCGGGCGACATCGCGATTGAACGGCGGCGTCCGGTGTGTTCCCACCATTCCAGTGCCGCCGGAATATCCGCCGGAGCGGCAGAACAGCAACTTATCAGTTCGTCGTGCATGGCCTGGAGGAATGCCGTTTCCGCCGGGTCGTCGCCAAGAGAGTAACGGATAACTATGCGCTCGAAAGCCTCCAGCGGCGAGCGCAGCCTCAGTTCTGCAAGAAAGCCGCTCTCGTCTTCCGGAATACCGGCGTCGAGCGGACGTCCCAGCCGCAGGTTATATACGGCCCGGCGCACCGGCTCGTCCGGGAAACAGGTCAGCGCGAAACAGGCCGCCGCGAAACGGCACACCGGAGCGGCTCCGACCGACAGGGCTTCCTGCGTGACCACGTCGTAAACATGGCCGTTGTCCGGGCCCGACCTTTTGCGCTCCAGCAGCAGCGAAGCTACCGCAGAGGCTTCGGAATTGGTACGTACGAGTACGGCTATGTCCTCCGGTCCGTATCCCCGGTTCTGAAGGTCGTCTATCAGGTCTATAAGACGCGAACCCACCTCGTCGGCCTCGCAGTCCGTTACTGTAACGTACCCGTCGTCGGAGCCTGCCGCTGCCGACTGCCGGCAGTCGGCGTAGGCGCGGGTTACGGTTCCTGCAAGTTCGGCCGCCGCCGAGGCGGAAAGGAGTCCGCGGCCGGCGGCTTGGGCTACCGTTTTGTCAGCCGTTTCGTTGTCGGCTTCGGCGCAGCGGCTTATGAGCGTATTGTTGAAGCTCACGATTACGGAACGGCTGCGGTAGTTTTCGGCGAGGGTTTCCCGCTCCACCTGAATGAATTTCTCCGCCGCCCGCGAGCCCAATATGCTCCAGTCGCCTCCCCGCCAACGATATATCGACTGCTTTACATCTCCCACGAGCATCACGGCAGGCCCCGCGCTCTGTGCCGCGGCGTTGCGCAGCAGCGGTACGAAGTTGTCCCACTGCATGGCGGAAGTGTCCTGAAATTCGTCTATCATGAAGTGCGAGAAATAGTTTCCCGCCTTTTCGTAAACGAACGGGGCATCGTTCTCCTCGGTCAGACGGCGCAGCAGGTCGTTTACCTCGGATATGTGAAGGATGCCTTTCTCCCTGCATATTTCGTCTATCCGTGTGCGCAGGTCGGAGAGCAGGGCATAGTTGCGGTAGTTGGCTCCCACTATCGAGGCCGTGTTTCTGAGCCTTATTCCGTCGTCGTAGGCGCGGCACAGTTTCACAATCCGTTCGCACAGTTGCGGAGCGAGTGCGTCTATGTCTTCCGCGCGGGGGTGGGAGGCCCTACGCCAGCGACCCGCGTCGCGTGCGGCTACGACCCGCGCTCCGTACTCCTTTATTTCTCCCTCTGCAAGCGTCGCCACCCATCCCATAGGGCCCTGCGCGCCGTTGAGAAAATCCTCGACGGCGAGGGAGCGGCCGGATGCCAGCTCGAGCATCTCCCGCGCCTTCGCCGTCATGTCTTTCTCGGCCCGCTGCGCGGCGGCTACGAGGGCGCGGGCATAACGCTGGACGCGTTTTTTGTCTGCCGGTGCGGCTCCGCGTCTGTAATCTTCTCCGAACAGGGATTTTCCGAGGCTCACTATGGCCGAGCGCACGTTCCACTGTGCTCCGTCTTCCATGCGGTCCTGCACGAACCCCATTATCCAACTGCGTAAAACAGGGTCGGTGCTCATGTCGTCCACCAGCCTGTCGGCCGCTTCGGCCAGCAACTCGTCCGAGTTGAGCTCTATTGCGAAATCCGCATCGAGGTTGAACTCCCGCACGAACGAGCGTACTATCCGCTGGAAAAAACGGTCTATGGTCATTACGGCGAAACGGCTGTAATCGTGAAGCAGTGCTCCATGCACGATTCCGGCCCGGTGTCTTATTTCCTCCTCCGTAAGATTGAGCTCCGCCCGCAGCTTTTCGAGATAGTCACCGGCTCCTCCGGCCGCCAGCTCTCCTATGCGGCCGAGGATGCGGCTCTTCATTTCCTCCGTAGCCTTGTTTGTAAAAGTAACGGCCAGAATATGGTTGTAGAGCGACGGGTCTCCTATGGCCGTGCGTATGAATTCATAGGCAAGATTATATGTCTTGCCGCTGCCGGCCGAAGCCCCGACTATCCTTACCACGCCCATTTTTTCCGCGAGAAACAGCGGATAAAAGTAATCAAAAATATGCTTACGGGGCCAGCGGGGTTGCGTTTTTCGGCTTAAATTCCTACCTTGGCGCTTCGATTTGCGGCAATGGGGACATTTCTGGGCGAGGTAGCGGATTATCTGTGGGGGCGTTACGGAACGCGTCTGTCGCGCATGGCCATACTAACGCCCAACCGGCGTTCGCAGCTTTTCCTTTCCGACGAACTGGCGCGTGTGGCCGAGCATCCCATCTGGCAGCCCCGCTATATGTCCACGGCCGAGCTGGCGGCGGAACTTTCCGGCCTTCGACCGGCAGACCATATCAGGGCCGTCACGGAGCTTTACGCCGCATGGAACGCCCGGAGGCAGGAGCCGTTCGACCGATTTTGGTTCTGGGGCGAAACCATTCTGGCCGACTTCGATTCGGTGGACAAATATCTGGTCGATGCGGATACGCTGTTTTCCAACGTGCACGACCTGCGCAGCATGGATGCGGATTTTTCGTACCTCACTTCCGAACAGCGGGAAGCGGCCGCGCGTTTCTGGGAATACGTCCCGGACGGCAGCACGGGCCTGAGGCGCGACTTCGCCGATATATGGACGCATCTTGCACCGGTTTACCACGATTTCCGTTCGAGGCTCGACAGGTTGGGGGTAGGGTACGAAGGAATGATATTCCGGCGTGCCGCCGAGCTGGTGGAAAGCGGACGGGAAAGGGAAACGGGCATATGCGGCTATGCCGCGATAGGCTTCAATGCGTTGAACGGTTGCGAAAAAAAACTTTTCGACTGGCTTTCTTCGTCCTGCGGTGCGGAGTTTTTCTGGGATTACGACGAATACTATATTTCCGACGAGCATCAGGAGGCGGGCATGTTCCTGCGGGGCGACATAAGCCGTTGGCCCTCGCCGCGCGGATTCAGAGCGGATACGCACGGATTCGCCCGTACGAAAGCGATTACGGTCGTAGAGGCTCCTTCCGATTCCATGCAGGCCAAGTATGCGGCCGATTTCCTTCAGAGCGAACCGTGCGCCGGGAAGGGTTCGGACTGCAAAACCGCCGTGGTGCTTACCGATGAAAACCTGCTGGTCCCTCTGCTGCACAGTATGCCGCCCGAGGCCAACGAGATTAACATAACCATGGGCTACCCCCTGCGGGGCACGGTAGCGTACGGATTGGTGGACAGGTTGCTGAAACTTCAGATGCGCTGCCGCGCCGATTCGGAGCAGGTCGCGGTATTTCCCTATGCGGATGTACTGGGACTGTTGGGGCATCCCTGTTTGCTGGCGGCCGAGGGCGCCCTTTGCCGCGAACTTGCGGACAAAATCCGCGTGCGTTCCCTGCTTCGGGTTCCGGGCGGTCTGTTCCCGGAAGGGTCGTTTTGTTCCCGCGTGTTTCGTCGCTGCGGTTCGTGGAGGGAGGTGTCCGGCTGGCTTACCGACGTGCTTTCGGAGGCCGACCGCGCTTTATGGAATGCGGGTATGAACGACCGGAAGGAGGAGGATAGCGATGTTCCCTATGCTCTGCGCGAGCAGCACGAACTTTTCGCGACCGCCGCCGATGCCTCGCGCCGTTTCGCCAACTCTTTGGCGGCGTGTTCGCTCGACACGGACATACCCACCTATGCGGCTCTCTTGCGCCGCGCTTTGGCCAACGAGCGGATTCCGTACGGCGGACGACCGCTCAAAGGGATTCAGATAATGGGCATGACCGAAACGCGCTGTCTGGATTTCGACAATGTGCTCGTCCTGTCGCTCGACGACGACAATTATCCGGGCCGCAGCAATACGGCTTCGTTCATCCCCAACAATATCCGGGTAGGTTACGGAATGCCGACCCCGCGCCAGACGGAAGCCATACACGCCTGCGACTTTTACCGTCTTTTGCAGCGCTGTCGGAACGTGCATCTGGTCTATTGCCGCAAGACCGACGAGAATACGACCGGCGAACCGTGTCGCTATATCCTTCAACTGGAGGCCGAGTGCGGACATCCGGTGACGCGCCGCAAGATAAATCTCGACGTGAACCTTCCCGCGGCGGAGCTTCCTTCGGACACCCGCTCGTGCGAGAGCGACAGGACTCCGGAACGTTACCTTGCAGAGGGCGGCGGCTATCTTTCACCCACGGCTCTGAACGCCTGGCTCGACTGTCCGTTGCGTTTTCGTTTCTCCTATGTGCTGCGCTTACGCCCGGAAGAGGAGCTCTCTCCCGAAATAGACATGCCGTTGTTCGGAACCATACTCCACAAGGCCGCCGAACTGCTTTACAAACCGCTGGTGGGCGTTCCCGACCCCCGGGAACTGATTCGCGGACTGATAGACGGTCCGAGGGTGGACGAGGCCGTGGCCGAAGCCGTCAGCCGGGAATATTTCGGAGGCAGGCCGACCGGGCCCGACCGGTACGAAGGGTCGGTGCTTATGGTGTACGAAGTGGTAAGGCGTTATATAAACCGGGGCTTGCTTCCCTACGACGGAAGACGCGAGCCGTTTACCGTGGTCGCTCTCGAGCATCCCCTGCGCTGCGAAGTGGAATTCGAGTGTCGGGAACGCAGGCTGACGGCCTGTCTGGGCGGGACCGCCGACCGGGTGGAAATGCTCCCGGACGGAAGACTCGCTATCGTGGATTACAAAACGGGCACTCCTCCGGGACAGCGCGCCCGGTTCGACTCGCTGTTCGTCGCTTCGTCCGAGCGCAGAAGTCCGGCGGCTTTCCAGACGCTTTTATACTCGTTCATGGCCTCGCGGATGCAGGCTTCGGGCCGCCTGCCGGGTCACGGCGTCCAACCGCTGCTGTATTACGTCCGGCGGATGCATCTGCGCGGATACTCCTGCCTGCTCGATTTTCAGGATTGCGGTTCCGGGGACTGTTTCGACATGAACCGGCATTTCGAGGCGGGCCTTTCGCGCCTGCTTGGAGATATTTTCGACCCGGATATCATAGCGCAGCCGTCGTCCGATACGAGGCGCTGCCGCTCCTGCGACTATTCCCCGATATGCGGGCGCGACCTTTAAGGCCGTAATTCGATTCTTCCGGGTGCGGTGTCGGTGCCCTTTCAGTCCGTCGTATCGTGATACGATTCCGGGCAGATTCCGTTACGGATACATTTTGTTGGGTTTTTTATCGCTCGGTCTGCGGTTGCATGCAGAATTAAATCCCGTTCTTCGGAAACTTTTTTTTTGAAAAAATTTGCATTTATGCTTTATCGGGATTATATTTGTGTCAACCATCATCCTAAAATGCCAACCATTCTCCTAAATAAAAACGATTATGAGAAAAAACTTCCGTACCTTTATGGTAAAAGGCATGGCAGCCATGCTGTGCGCTTCCGCGTTCATCGCTTTTTCCTGCGACGACGACGATGAAAAACCCGCCGACATTGCCGTTACGGGTGTAACTCTCGACAAGCCTACGCTGTCGCTTGCCGTAGGCGAAACCGCCGAGTTGGTAGCCACGGTAGCCCCGTCGGATGCCACCAACAAGAATGTAAAATGGGAATCGAGCACTCCTGCCGTCGCTACCGTGTCGAATACCGGCAAGGTAACGGCAGTGGCGGAAGGGACGGCTACCGTTACCGTAACGACTCTCGACGGCGATTTCAAGGCTAAATGTGAAGTAACCGTTACGGGGTCAGGCCCCGTAGGCCCGACCGTTACCGGCGTAACTCTCGACAAGCCTACGCTGGAACTCGTCGCCGGTGAAACCGCTACCCTTGTGGCTACCGTAGCTCCGGACGATGCTGCCGACAAGAGCGTGACGTGGTCCACGAGCGCACCGGCGGTCGCTACCGTTGCCGACGGCGTGGTTACGGCCGTAGCACAAGGTACGGCCACCATAACCGTTACCACCGTAGTGGGCGAGTTCACCGCTACCTGTGCAGTTACCGTTACCGAGCCTTCGAGCGAGCCGCTCGTTTGGGAAGACGGCTTCGAGGCCGGCGATTTCGACACCAAATGGAACAACATCGACGCCGACGGCGACACTTGGAAGTGGAGCCTGCTCGAGGCTTCCTCCAATCCCGACCAGGTGCAGCCTATCGACGGACAGTACAGTATTCTGACCAACTCCTATGTCGGCGGAGCGGGCGGAGGTCCGCTGACCCCCGACAACTGGGCCATTTCGGAAGCGATAACCCTCAACGGAGCTCAGAACTTTACTCTGGCATGGTGGTGCAGGGGAACCGACCCGGACTGGGTGGCCGAGAACTACGGCATATTCGTAAGCACCACTTCGCAGACCGACCGTTCGACCTTCACGCAGGTAGGTTCGGACTTTAAGGCCGTCAACCCCGAACAGCAGTTTACCGTCGACCTGTCGTCCTATGCGGGACAGACGGTTTACATCGCCTTCCGCCACTATAACGTAACGGATTTGTTCTCCATGCAGATAGACAAGGTTCAGGTATTCCGCGGCTCCGGGGTTCCCTCGTCCGCACTGTCGGTCGCAGCCGCTTCGGTTCCCGGCCCGGTAAGCGGAGATGCCGCTCCTGCCTTCTTCTACCGCCGTATGAAATAACCCCTCATAGCATTAAAGGTTAAGTTTCAATTGGCGCCCTGCCGGCTGCGTGAGCAACCGGCAGGGTTGTTATTTCGGTCGCATACGCATATATTTCCGGTTTTTACGCTGCGTCGGGATATCCGACCCGCAAAACAGTGGAGCGAACCGCCCTGCCGGAATGTACGACTCTCCGGATAATATATACCGCCTGCCATTTGCCGCCGAGTTCCGTATGGTGTACGGACGAAAAACTTTGCGCTCGACCGGCTCACCGCGTCAGTCGAACGACTGCATTCCGCTTTGGGCTATTCGTATTATGCGTCGATACTCTTCCGGAGTAAGTTCCATAAAGAAGTAGTGGATGGGGTCGACCCTTACGCCCTGATGCCGCACCTCGTAGTGCAAGTGGGGGGCGAGCGACAGTCCGGTGTTGCCCGTCAGGGCTATGATATCTCCGCGGCGTACCCGCTGGCCTCGCCGTACCTTGATTTCTCCGAGGTGGCTGTAAAGCGTTTCGTAACCGCCCTCGTGCGAAAGCACGACCGTAAGGCCGGACGAGGTCGCCCGCGAAGTCACCTCCTTTACCGTGCCGTCGGCCGTGGCGAATACCCGGGAACCTTCCGGCACGGTGTAATCCACGCCCTGATGCGGAGACAGGCTTTTATAGAACGGATGGATGCGCATTCCGTACGAGGCGGTCAGCAGAGTAAGTTCCTTGTTTATTACCGGCTGTATGGCGGGAATATGGTCGAGCATACGCCCCATGCTCAACATGTTGTTCTGCAAGAGTTCGTACTCGGCGGCGGCCTCCGACATTCCGGTTTCCAGCCGTCCTACCGACCGGGACAGCCGGTCCGCCAGAAGCATGTTGCCGGCGCTCTCTGCGTACGAGCGCCATTCGCCCGCATAGTCAGTGCCGGTATCGTACGGTTCCGACTCGAACAGTATGCGGAATACGTTGCGGTCGCGCTCGGACACATTTTCGAGCACCCTTTCGAGCGTATCCAAACGGCCTGCGAGGCGAGCGTACTCTTCCCTCAGCATACTCGTGGACTGTTTCAGACGGTACTCCCGCGGGGTGTCGAAAAAGAAAGAAAAAAGCATGTAGAAAAGTGCTGCGACGCCTATCCATACGAGCAGATTGACCAATACGCGGTACAGTTTCTGCCTCCGCGGCTTCGCACGGTGGGTAGGGGGGAGTATGTAAGGTTTCTTTCCCATGGCATCAGTCGGCAGGTTCTGTTTCGAAAGTGGTTTCGCGGGCGTTGCGGATAATTCTTTCGAACTCGGCCTCGTCCATGTCGCGGCGGAAATAATTTATAGGGTTCACCACATTGCCGGTGTATATGACTTCGTAATGCAGGTGAGGGCCGGTGGAACCGCCGCTGGACCCTACCAATCCGATAAGCTCGCCACGCTGCACATGCTGTCCCGGACTGACGAGTATACGGCTCAGGTGTGCGTAGCGCGTCTGGTAACCGAACCCATGGTCGACAAGAATCTGACGACCGTAACCCACCCGCGGCATTCCGTGGTCGATGCTCCGTACGATTCCGTTGCCGGTCGCATACACCGAATCCCCGGTATGCGCTCCGAGGTCGATACCCTTGTGGGTGATAAGGCGCTGATAAATAGGATGCATCCGCCGTCCGAACGAGCCTATGCCTCCCCTCAGGTTGCGGCGGTCTATCGGCCATATGGCCGGAATGGCGGTAGCCATAAGTTCCTTGTCGCGCGAAAGCGCCTGAAGCTGGTCGAGAGAAATGGACTGTCTGTACAGCAACCGTCCCAGACGGTCGGCCTCCTGCCATGAAGCGGTGATGACATCCGCATAATCGTCGCCTGCAAGGTAGGCGTACCTGTCCGCCGGATAGGGCGTCTGGATTCCTTCTACCGAAAGCGTGTCGGCGGCGAACAGCGGGCGGTAAACCGAGTTGTCCCTATGGGTTATCATTTCGAGCCTGTTTTCCATGGCTTTCGTGCGGCCGGTCAGCATGGCGTAGCCTTCGAGCAGCCTCTCGCGCTCCCGCTCCAGACCGCTCAGCTTGGGGGTATAAAAAAAGAGGGAAAATACGATATTGACCACGCATACCCCTATAAAGCCGATAAGCAGCCGCCGTAGCAGACGGTAAACCCGGAGCCTGAAAGGTTCCGGAACCACCTCATAGGAAAGGGTCTGAGGATTGAACTTGTACTGCTTTGCGGCCATATCCGATTTTAGAGGACCTTAAAGGACAAAATTAGACTTAATTGCGTAATTTTACAACCTCAATTTCAAACGTAAAAGACCGGCCGCAGATTATGCCGAAAGCTAAAAATATGGAATCCAACAAGGTCAGAGAGGCTTTCCTCGAATTTTTCCGCTCGAAGGGACACACTGTCGTGCCGAGCGCCCCGATGGTCGTCCACGGCGACCCCACGCTGATGTTCACCAATGCCGGCATGAACCAGTTCAAGGACATTTTTCTGGGCAACGAGCCTCCGCGCTGGCCCCGTGCCGCCGATACTCAGAAATGTTTGCGGGTATCGGGCAAGCACAACGACTTGGAAGAAGTCGGGCGCGATACGTATCACCATACCATGTTCGAGATGCTGGGCAACTGGTCGTTCGGCGACTACTTCAAAAAGGATGCAATCGACTGGGCGTGGGAGCTTCTGACGGATGTTTACGGCCTTCCGGCCGACAGGCTGTACGCTACGGTATATGAGGGCGACCCGGCGGACGGCGTGCCTTTCGACCGGGAAGCGTACGACTTCTGGCGCCGACACCTTCCCGAAGACCATATAATTCCCGGCAACAGGCACGATAATTTCTGGGAGATGGGCGAAACCGGACCGTGCGGGCCGTGCAGCGAGATACACTACGACCTGCGCGGCGACGCCGAGCGCGAGGCCGTTCCGGGACGGGAATTGGTGAATGCCGGGCGCAGCGACGTTATAGAAATATGGAATCTGGTGTTCATGCAGTTCAACCGCCGGGCCGGAGGGCAGTTGGAACCGCTTCCGCACCGGCATGTCGATACCGGAATGGGATTCGAGCGCCTGTGCATGATACTTCAGGGCGTGAAGAGCAATTACGACACCGACGTGTTCCGGCCGATAATCAAGCAAATCGCCGACCTGTCCGGCAAGCGGTACGGCGAGGACGAAATGACCGACGTGGCCATGAGGGTGGTGGCCGACCATCTGCGGGCGATAGCCTTTTCGATTGCCGACGGTCAACTGCCGTCGAATGTCAAGGCCGGTTACGTGATTCGCCGCATCCTGAGGCGGGCCGTACGGTACGGCTATACCTATCTCGGCTTCAGTGAGCCTTTCATTACGCGGCTCGTGGACGGCCTTGCCGCGCAAATGGGAGAGCAGTTTCCGGAACTTGCGGCGCAGAAAGAGTTGATAAAAAAAGTAGTAGCCGAAGAAGAAGCCGCCTTTTTGCGTACTCTCGCCACGGGCATCGGGATGCTCGACGGCATTACCGCACGTCTGCATGCGGAAGGGGAAACCGTCGTGTCCGGTCGCGACGCTTTCGTACTGTACGATACCTACGGATTCCCTGTCGACCTTACCGAGCTGATAGTTCGGGAAAAGGGTCTCGGCGTCGACATGGATGCTTTCGGTAAGGAGCTTGCAGCTCAGAAGGAACGTTCGCGCGCCGCAGCCGCGGTAAGCGCCGGCGACTGGGTGGAGTTGTTTCCCTTGTCGTCGAGCCGTTTCATAGGCTACGACACGTATTCGTCCGAGGTTCGTATAGCCCGGTATCGTGGAATCAGCTCCCGCGGCAAAACCTTGTGGCAGCTCGTTTTCGACCGTACGCCTTTTTACGGAAATTCGGGAGGTCAGACAGGTGACGTGGGATACATAGAAAGCGACGCGGGCAGGGTAGAAATAATCGACACGCAGAAGGAAAACAATCTGACGGTGCATATAGCCTCTTCCTTGCCGGAAGACCCCGGAGCCGTGTTTCTGGCGGTGGTCGACAAGGAGAAGCGCGACCGCTCCGCCGCCAACCATTCGGCTACGCATCTGATGCATATGGCGCTGCGGGAAGTGTTGGGAAAGCATGTGGAGCAAAAAGGGTCGCTCGTTTGCCCCGATTATCTCCGGTTCGACTTTTCCCATTTCCAGAAAGTGAGCCGCGAGGAACTGCGGGATGTGGAGCAGAAAGTCAACTCGTACATAAGGGCCGATTATCCGCTCGACGAAAACCGCGACTGTTCGCTCGACGAAGCCCGTGCAACCGGGGCCATGATGCTGTTCGGGGAAAAATACGGCGAACGCGTGCGCATGGTGCGTTTCGGAAACTCGGTGGAGCTGTGCGGCGGCACGCACGTGTCGGCGACCGGTTCGATAGGCTATTTCAAGATACTGACGGAAAGCGCGGTATCGGCCGGAGTGCGTCGCATAGAGGCAGTTACCGGTCCGGAAGCGGAGAAGGTGGTTTACGTTATGGAGGATACTCTGCACGAAGTGCAACGCTTCGTTAATAACCCGTCCGTGGCGCAGGCCGTGCAGAAGCTGCTCGACGACAATGCCGAACTCAACCGGCAGCTCGCCGAAGTACGCAGAGAAAAAATCGCCGCTTTCGTAGAGGAAATGGTGAAGAGGCTGGAACGGGAGCAAACCGAAAACGGAACCGTTATTTTTACACAGATATTCGAACAGCCGCTCGAGGCGGCGCGCGATGTCGCTTTCGCCCTGCGGCAAAAGGTTCCCAATTTGGCCTTGGTACTCGGCGTGCGCGACGGCGGAAAAGTGAATCTGGCCGTCATGCTCGGCGAGGAAGTGGTGGCACGAGGCGTCGATGCCGCCGTCGTAGTCCGCGCCGCCGCAAAGGAAATCCGCGGAGGGGGCGGAGGGCAGCCTTTCTATGCCACCGCAGGAGGCAAAGACCCTTCGGGGCTGGAAAAAGCAGTCGCTTTCGCCGCCGAACGGATACGCGAAAAGTTAAGGGAATAAAAGCGGTCGTACACCGTAAGCAAAGATTTAAATGAGTAAAGATAATATTTTAAGCAATAAGGTATTGCTGATGATACTCGACGGCTGGGGAATAGGCGACGGTTCGCAAAGCGATGCCATTCGTGCCGCCCGTCCCGAATTTATGGAGCGGCTGTACGATGCCTGCCCATCCGCCCGGCTGCGTACCGACGGGGAAAGTGTCGGCCTGCCCGCCGGACAGATGGGCAATTCCGAAGTAGGACACCTGAATATAGGAGCCGGAAGGGTAGTTTATCAGGATTTGGTCAGGATTAATGCAGCCTGCCGCGACGGGTCCCTTTCCGGAATGCCCGAAGTGAAGGCGGCTCTCGACAATGCGGCCGCTGGTGGAAGTTTGCACTTTATGGGCCTCGTTTCCGACGGGGGAGTGCACAGTTCGATGGAGCATCTGTATGCACTTTGCGATGCGGCTGCGGCTCGCGGATTGGGGAACCGCACTTACGTGCACTGCTTTACCGACGGCCGGGACACCGACCCGCACAGCGGCGCCGGATACGTGGAGGCGCTTGCGAATCGTCTCCGCGAGCATGGGAGCGGTGCACGGATAGCTTCGGTTACGGGCCGCTATTATGCAATGGACAGGGATAAGCGATGGGAACGCATTAAGGAAGCGTACGACTTGCTGGTGTACGGAAAAGGAGAACAAGCAACCGACCCGGTCGCTGCGGTCAGGGCTTCGTATGAAGCGGGCATGACCGACGAATTTATAAAGCCGATAGTCGTTACCGACGATTCGGGCCTCCCGACAGGAATAATCCGTCCGGGAGATACCGTGGTATTCTTCAATTTCCGCAATGACCGGGCGCGAGAACTTACGACCGTGCTTGTCCGAACCGATATGCCGGAGGCAGGTATGCACACTCTTCCCTTGTATTTCTGTTCCATGACACCGTACGACGCCGCTTTCGATAACGTGCACGTGCTGTTCGGAAAGGAAACCGTATCAAACACGATAGGAGAGTGGGTTTCAGCGCAAGGACTGAACCAGCTCAGGATAGCCGAAACGGAAAAGTACGCCCATGTTACTTTTTTCCTGAACGGCGGTCGCGAGGACGAGTTTCCGGGGGAGGAGCGCATACTCGTGCCGTCGCCCAGAGTAGCTACATACGACCTGAAGCCGGAGATGAGCGCATACGAGGTGCGCGACGCCCTGGTTAGGGAGCTGCCTTCCGGACGCTTCGATTTCATAGTTCTCAACTTCGCCAACGGCGATATGGTAGGCCATACGGGGGTTTACGAAGCGATAACGAAGGCGGTAAAAGCCGTGGACGAGTGTGTGCGCGGCGTGGTTGCGGAGGCCCGGAAGTCCGGATACGAAGTGGTGGTGATAGCCGACCACGGTAATGCCGACCATGCGGTGAATCCGGACGGCTTGCCCAACACGGCCCATTCCACCAACCCGGTTCCGATAATCGTAGTGTCCGACCGCGTGAAGGCCGTACGCGACGGGGTGCTGGCGGATGTGGCGCCTACCGTGCTGACGCTTATGGGGCTCGAACCGCCTTCCGAAATGACCGGGCATTCGCTCGTGTCGTTCCGATAACACGAAAAGCCGCGAATCCGTAAGGGTTCGCGGCTTTCGCGATAGGGTAGCTTCGCCGCTGTCGCGTTGAATCCGCAACAGTTATGCCCGATTGTTCTCCGAGAGGAAACCGCGGATGTTTTCGGCTATGCCTTCTATAAGGCGGGCCATGGATTCGGCCGCCGACCAGCCGTTGTGCGGCGAAAGCAGGATGCGCGTGGGGTCTTTCAGTTTGAGCAGCGGGCTGTCGGCCTGCAAAGGTTCGTGCACGAACACGTCGAGCACCGCCCCCGCAATCGTCCCGTCGTTCAGGGCGTCGGCAAGAGCGTCCTCGTTGACTATCCCGCCCCGCGCCACGTTTACCAGTATGGCCGACGGCTTCATCAGCGAGAGCTGCGGCTCGTCTATAAGATTGGCTGTGTGCTGCGTCAGGGGCGCATGTATCGATACTATGTCGGCTTGTGAAAGCAGGTCGTCGAGTTCCAGACGCGGGTAGTTTTCTTCGCGCGACAGGCCGGAGGTGGAAGTATAGGCGACGGTGCACCCGAATGCTTCGGCTATGCGGGCTACGCTGCGCCCTATGTGTCCCATGCCTATTATCCCCCAGCGTTTGCCCGACAGGGTGTGGGTGGTCCGACTCAGGTCGTAGATGCGTCCCGAATCCGACCATGTGCCGTCCTTGACCCGTTTATCGTAATACTCCGCCCAGCGCAGCATGGCTATCGCTCCTCCGATTGTGGCCTCCGTTACGGATTCGGTGGCATAGCCGGCCACATTCTTCACCTCTATGCCTCGTGCCGTCGCCGCATCTATATTGACATTGTTCATGCCGGTGGCGGCTATGCAGATTAACCGCAGTTTGGGCAGCTGGCTTATTACCTGTTCTCCGAACACTACCTTGTTGGTTACCACTATTTCCGCGTCGCGGCAGCGTTCTACGGTCTGGTCGGGTCGCGTGTATTCGTAACCCCGGTAATCGCCGAGTTCCTTTATGGGAGAGAGGTCCGCCTCGCCTGCACTGTATTCGTCCAGAAATACTATTTTGGGCTTCATATATTTTCGGTTTAAATTTCTCCGGTCAGCGTCCGTATAACCACCGCGGCGCACATGCACCCGAATACGGCAGGCATATAAGACACGGTTCCCGTGTTCGACTTTTTATTGGGCTCGTCGCACCCGACCATCGCCTCCTCGCGGACCGGCTCCGGGGAAAAGACGGCCGGAAATCCCTGCCGTATCCCCATTTTGTGCAGTCGCTTGCGCAGCATATGGGCCAGCGGGCAATGATGCGTGCGGGAAATGTCGGCCGTTTCCACCGCCGACGGGTCGGTCTTCGCGCCTGCTCCCATGGAGCTAACAACTTTAATGCCCCGTTCCAGACAACCTTTCAGCAGATTCGCTTTCGGCGACAGGGTGTCTATGGCATCCACCACGAAGTCGTAACGGGCGGCATCGAGAAGCTCCCATGTCAGGTCGTCTTTTATATAGGCTTTTACGATGCTTGTTTCCAACGCCGGATTTATGTCAGCCAGCCTTTCCGCCATTACTTCGGCTTTAGGCCGCCCGACGGTGGAGCGGAGCGCTGCGAGCTGGCGGTTGATATTGCTTTCGCCGACCGTATCGGCGTCGGCGAGGGTCATCCTTCCGATGCCGGCCCGCGCCAGCATTTCCGCAGTCCAGCCCCCTACGCCTCCGAGGCCGACTATCAACACATGGGCCGCTTCCAGCTTCCGGGTTTTTTCAGACCCGAACAACAATTCCGTCCGGCTGCTCCATTCCATTCAACACAAATATTTTAAGGTAATTACAATATACCTGTTCGACCAACGCTTTATATGTTTCGCCGCGAACGTCCGCAGCTTTTTCATAGACCTGCGTTACCGGGTCGGTGCATGTGTCGCTCTCGAAAAACAGTCTGTCCACCGGGGTCGTACGCAGTGCTTCCACTGTTTTCGGGGAACGGGGGAATCCGAATCCGAACGACAGAAAGCCTCCTGCCGCCGTTATACGCGCCGCCGTTTGCGGGCTGCCTGTAAAGCCGTGCACGATAAAACGCAGTCCCGGATAATCTTTGATTGTTTCCAACAGCTCGTTGCAGGCCCTTACACAATGTATTATCACCGGCAGCCGCCTTTTTGCCGCCATGTCGAGCTGTGCGCGGAATATTTCCTCCTGTATCGGCAATGCCGGCCCGCGCAGCTTGTCGAGCCCGATTTCGCCCACGGCAACGGCCGGAAGACGACGCAGCTCTTTCAGGCAGGAGTCCGCATCGACCTCGGCAGCGTCCCACGGGTGAATCCCCGCCGAAAACGGCCTTTCCGGCAGAGGCTCTCCGACGCCGAGGCGATGCGATACCACCGCCGCTTCGCCCGTCGGTCTGGCATGCGTATGTATATTTATCGGAAACGGCTGCATAACGGTACAAATATACCAATATCTGCCGTTAAACGCATTGTCCGAGAACGAATGAAAAGGAGGACCGGGCGCATCATGTTCTGTTGCCGGGAACGGTATCCACGGAACCGTGTGCAGTACCTTGCGGCTTGTTTCATAAAAGCGTGGCGTGACAGTAGCGGAGGCTTAAAAATGCACAAAAAAATTGTCCCCGGGGCTTTTAAACGATAGAAAATAGGCGTACATTTGCGCGTTATTTAAAGCTGTGGACCCAATTCACTTGCATACTCATACAAAACTACTGATTTTATGTCGAAAGTCATCAATCTGAAACGCGGACTGGACATCAGGCTCGTCGGCGAAGCCGCCCGGAAGACCACCGGGCTGCCGCGCGCGGCCGAGTATGCCGTTTCGCCGTTGGACTACGACGGAGTGACACCCAAGCTGCTGGTAAAGGCCGGCGACGAGGTCAGGGCCGGCAGCCCTCTGTTTTTCGACAAGAGCCGCCCGGAACTGATGTTCTGCTCTCCGGTGGCGGGTACGGTCAGGGAAGTCGTGCGCGGCGAAAAGCGACGCATACTCTCCGTAATCGTTACGGCCGCCGCCGAGGACAGTTGGGAGGACTTCGGACGTGTTTCGCCCGACGCCTCGCGCGAACAGCTTATCGCCCTGATGCTGCGCAGCGGATTGTGGCCGCTGGTCGCGCAGCGTCCGTACGGAATAATAGCCTCTCCGTCGGATACGCCCAAGGCGGTTTTCATATCGGGGTTCGATTCCGCTCCCCTTGCGCCGGACATGGATTACGTGCTGGCCGACAGGCGGGACGACCTTCAGACCGGAATCCGGGTCATGGCCAAATTGACTTCCGGAAGAGTACACGTGGGATTGCGCGAAGGACAGAACGGCGTGACGAGCAAGCTCGAAGGCTGTGAAAAACACCGGTTCCGCGGTCCGCATCCGGCCGGAAACGTAGGGGTTCAGATAAGCCATGTGGACCCGGTATCGAAAGGCGACGTGATATGGACGGTGGATGTTCAGAATCTTGCCGTTATCGGCCGCTTTTTCCGGACAGGGCGCGTTGACATGACCAAGACGATAGCTCTTGCCGGAGCCGAAATAGAGAATCCGCATTATGTAACCGTTAAGGTAGGGGCTCCCGTGGAGCAGATAACCGCAGCCGGCCGCATTCGTCAGCAGGCCGAAGGCGACGGCGTGCGTATTATAGACGGCAACGTACTGACCGGCATACGACGCGAACCGTCGGGATACTTCGGCCCGTATAACAATATGGTAACGGTAATACCCGAAGGCGACAAATACGAGTTTCTGGGATGGGCGATGCCTCGTTTCGACAAGTTCTCCGTGTCGCGCAGCTACTTTTCGTGGCTGACGCCCGGCAGGCGCTACGACCTCGACACCAACCTGCACGGCGGCGAGCGTCCCCTCGTTCTTTCCGGACTGTACTCCAAGTATTTGCCTATGGACATATTTCCGCTTTACCTGTTGAAGGCCACCATAGCCGGCGACATCGACAAAATGGAACAGTTGGGCATTTACGAAGTAATTCCCGAGGATGTGGCGCTCTGCGAATTCGTTGACCCGTCCAAGACCGAGTGGCAGGAAATAATCCGCAACGGTATCGAACTGATGATTAAGGAGAACTGACGATGAAAGCTTTAAGAAAAATAGTCGATAAGTGGAAACCCGCTTTCGAGAAGGGCGGCCGTTTCGGGGCGCTCCATTCTACGTTCGACGCATTCGAGACGTTCCTGTTCGTACCCAAGACGGTGACGACGCGCGGCTCCCATATACGCGACTGCAACGATATGAAGCGGGTGATGATAATAGTGGTCGTCGCCCTTGTACCGGCCCTGTTGTTCGGCATGTACAATATCGGCCTTCAGTACACCTGGTCCGAAGGAATAACCCGCAGCATATGGTGGTGCTGGTGGTTCGGGTTCCTGAAGATGCTGCCGCTGATACTCGTTTCGTATATAGTGGGTCTGGGCATAGAGTTCGCCGTGGCGCAGATGCGGGGACACGAGGTAAACGAAGGGTTCCTCGTAACCGGCCTTCTAATTCCGATGATAATGCCTGTGGACGTTCCTCTGTGGATTCTTGCCCTTGCGGTGGCTTTCGCCGTGATATTCGGCAAGGAGGCATTCGGCGGGACCGGGATGAACGTATTCAACCCGGCTCTCGTGGCGCGGGCGTTCGTGTTCTTCGCCTTCACGCCCTATATTTCGGGCGACAAGGTGTGGGTAACCGGCATGGTGTACGGCCGGGAGGTGGTAGACGGCTTTACCGGAGCCACTCCGCTGACCTCGATAGTGGAAGGGGTTACGGCCGGCTCCAAGGTTTTGGAAACGGGCGGAAGCGGTCCGATGGACTGGTTCCTCGGATTCGTTCCGGGAAGCGTCGGCGAAACCTCCACGCTCTGCATACTGCTCGGCGCGGTAATACTGCTCTGGACCGGAGTGGCGAGCTGGCGCACGATGCTGAGCGTATTCGCAGGGGGATTCATTATGGGGTTGGTATTCAACCTTATAGGAGGCAATCCTTATATGGAAATGCCCGCGTGGTATCATCTGGTACTCGGCGGATTCGCATTCGGAGCCGTATTTATGGCCACCGACCCTGTCACTTCCTCTCAGACCAATGCCGGAAAGGTAATCACCGGTCTGCTGATAGGAGCCCTGGCGGTTATGATACGCGTGGTGAATCCCGGTTATCCGGAAGGCATGATGCTCGCCATACTGTTTATGAACGCCTTTACTCCTCTCGTGGACTACTATGTGGTTCAGGCCGGAGTACGGCGCCGTCAGAAACGCTTGAAAACCGCTTAATGCCGCAGTCATGAACAAGAACAGCAATACTTATATAATAATATATTCGACCGTAATGGTGGTAGTGGTAGCCACACTGCTGGCCGTGGCCGCTCTCGCTTTGCAGGGACGGCAGCAGGCCAATATACGGGTCGAAAAGCAGAGCGCCATCCTCGCCTCGATAGGGTTGGGCGGCGATGCGGAAAAGGCAAAGGACAAGACCGTTTACATACGCGACGAGTATAAGAAATACATAGTGGAAAGTTTCGCGGTCAACGGTCTGGGCGAAAAAGTCGAGGGAGCGGACGCTTTCGGGCTGCTCGGCGACCTCAAGGCCCAGTTCGCGGCTTCGCCCGAAGCGAGGGAGCTACCGGTATTCGTCGCACGGCTGGATGACGGAACCCGGCTCTACATTCTGCCGGTTTACGGAGCCGGACTGTGGGGGCCGATATGGGGATATTTGGCGATAGAAAAAGACTGGAACACCATATACGGCGTGAAGTTCGACCATAAGGGCGAAACTCCCGGCCTCGGAGCCGAAATAACCACCCAGTGGTTCGCCGACCAGTTCAAGGGTAAAAAAATCTTCGATTTGCAGGACAAGTTCGTAGGCATTGCGGTACTCAAAGGCTCCGGGTCATCGGCCGGAAACGATTTTGCGGTAGATGCCGTGTCCGGCGGTACGATAACCAGCCGGGGCGTGGAAAAAATGATATACGACTGTTTGAACGCCTATATGCCGTACATAGAGAAACAGCGTGCGGCCTACGAGGCTGCCATGAGTACCGGAGTGCAGGATAATAACGATGTAAACGAGTAAGCGCTATGGGATTTAAAATACAGGTGCCTCTCTTCTCGGCCAAAAACATGAGGCTCGTCACCAGCCCGCTGAGTGCGAGCAATCCGGTGATAGTTCAGATACTCGGTATCTGCTCGGCATTGGCCGTCACGGCCAAGCTGAAGCCGGCTTTCGTAATGGCGTTGTCGGTAACCGTGGTGGTGGCGTTCTCCAATCTGGTAATGTCGCTGTTGCGCAAGGGACTGCCCAACCGTATCCGCATCATCGTGCAGTTGGTGGTTATCGCCGCTCTGGTTATACTCGTGGACCAGGTGCTTAAGGCGTATGTTTACGACGTGAGCAAGCAGCTCTCGGTGTTCGTGGGCCTTATAATAACCAACTGTATAATCATGGGCCGCGTAGAAGCATTCGGGTTGGGCAACAAGCCGTGGCCGGCGTTCCTCGACGGTATCGGCAACGGCTTGGGTTATGGATTGATACTGATAGTCGTAGGCTTCGTGCGCGAGCTGTTCGGCTCCGGCACGCTGTGGGGCTATCAGGTGGTTCCGCATTGGGCTTACGAGCACGGTTATATGAACAACGGCCTGATGTTGCTGCCGCCTATGGCTCTTATCATTATCGGGACCATTATCTGGATTCACAGGAGCCGCAACAAGGACCTTATCGAAAAATAGTCAGAAGCCATGGAGAGTATTTTCAATATATTTATTCGGTCGATTTTTATCGACAATATGGTGTTCGCCTACTTCTTCGGCATGTGTTCCTATATAGCCGTAAGCAAGAACGTGAAAACCGCTGTGGGACTCGGCCTGGCCGTGACGTTCGTGATGACCGTTACCGTTCCCCTGAACTGGCTGCTCAATGAGTACGTACTCAAGCCGGGAGCATTATCATGGCTCGGCGAGCAGATGCATGGAGTTGACCTCAGTTTTCTCAGCTTTATAATTTTCATAGCCGTTATCGCCTCTTTCGTTCAGTTGGTGGAAATGGTTGTCGAAAAGTTCAGTCCGTCGCTCTATAATTCGCTCGGTATTTTCCTTCCGCTGATTGCCGTGAACTGCGCCATTCTGGGCGGCTCGCTGTTTATGCAGGAACGCTCGTATATCAACATAGGCGAGGCGACATCTTTCGGGCTCGGTTCCGGAATAGGGTGGTGGCTGGCAATCGTGATGATGGCCGCTATCCGCGAGAAACTGGGATACTCCAATATTCCCGCTCCGCTTCGCGGCCCCGGCATAGCTTTCATTATCACCGGCCTTATGGGCATCGCATTCATGACATTCCTCGGCATACAGTTGTAAACTATCAAACATCAGGAAAATGACTTTCACTATTATAGTTGCAATCATAGCATTCCTTGTGGTAACGCTTCTGCTGGTGGTGTTGCTGCTGTATGCAAAGGCCAAACTCACTTCGTCGGGCGAGGTTACTATCGACATCAACGGAGGCGGAAAGGTGATTTCCGCGGAATCCGGCAATTCGCTTTTGTCCACTTTGGCCGACAGCGGCGTTTTTCTGCCGTCGGCATGCGGCGGGGGCGGCTCGTGCGGAATGTGCAAGTGTCAGGTACTCGAAGGGGGTGGCGAAATACTGCCTACCGAAGTAGGATTTTTCACGCGCCGGCAGCAGAAGGACCACTGGCGTCTGGGCTGTCAGGTAAAAGTGCGCGAAAATCTGAAAATTCAGGTTCCGGAAGCAGTGCTGGGCGTGCGCAAGTGGGAGTGCGAAGTGGTTTCCAACCGTAATGTGGCTACCTTTATAAAGGAATTCGTGGTCAGACTGCCCGAAGGCGAAAACCTCAACTTCCGAAGCGGTGGATATATCCAGATAGACGTACCGCAGTACGACGGAATAAAGTTCTCCGATATGAGCGTCGAAACGGAGTATCGGGAAGACTGGGACAAAATGAAAATGTGGGGTTTGGTAGCCAAAAATCCGGAACCCACTTTCCGTGCATACTCGATGGCCAACCACCCGGCCGAGGGCAACATAATCATGCTTAACATCCGTATCGCCACGCCACCGTGGGACCGTGCCGCCGGAAACTTCATGAATGTCAACCCCGGCATCTGCTCGTCCTACATATTTTCCCGCAAGCCGGGCGACAAGGTGACCATTTCGGGGCCTTACGGAGAATTCTTCGTCAAGGACACCGCAAACGAAAAGATGTTCATAGGCGGGGGCGCCGGTATGGCTCCCATGCGCTCGCACATATTCCATCTGTTCAAAACCGAAAAGACGAGCGTGCCGGTAAGTTTCTGGTACGGCGCACGCAGCCTGCGGGAAGTATTCTACGAGGAACAGTTCGAGGAGATAGCCCGCGAGTTCCCCAATTTCCGATTCGAGCTGGCTCTGTCGGAACCGCGTCCGGAAGACAATTGGAAGGGCTACACCGGTTTCATCCATCAGGTCATATACGACAACTACCTGAAGAACCACGATGCTCCGGAAGACATCGAATACTATCTCTGCGGTCCTCCCATGATGACCGCCGCCATGGTGAAGATGCTCGACGGTCTGGGCGTACCTCCCGAAAACATCATGTACGATAACTTCGGGGCATAAGCCCGGTTACATGGTAAAAAGGCGCTCTTGTGAAGAGGCGCCTTTTTTTGTGACTTTATTTGTATGGTAGTAAAAATTTTTTAGCTTTGAGAATATGGGGGGATTATGCCAGAATATGCAACCCTTCCGGTACGCTAATACGCGGCAACTGGAATCCCGTCCAGGCCGAAAGCATCTGGGGGCATAATTTTTTTCACCTAAGCTCGTGGAGTCCATATATGAGAGTTATGCAGGACGGCCGGGAAAGCCACCATTTTACCTTTACCATAACCGAAGACGATTTTTATAAGAAAATAGAAATACTATGATACGTATATTAGTTACCGCTCTGACCTGTATGATAATACGGTCATGCGACCTTCATTTGTTCGATAGCGACGAAGGTTCGTGGTATGTAAAGAATGCGAGCGGGGAAACAGTGGTTTTATCGTCGAACTATTATGCCTATTTCCCCGATAAAGTGATAGAGCCGGGGGAGTTCGGTTACATAGGCTCCATAAACTTCGGACCTCCGGGTTCGGCGGTTTTCGACCGTTTTTACAAACGCTACGACATGCTGCTGGACCTTGTAATGACCGTTTCCGACACCGAGGGAAACGTTCTTAAAGTATGGCGGGAGTCCGAAAAGGATTTCCCCGACAAGCAGTTTTTCAATGAGCGGTACTGGGAAAAGAAAGAAAAGCCGCTCGACAAAGGAGCAGTAGATTACAGGTGGACCTTCCATATCGAGGAAAGCGATACGGCGAGTCCGCCCTCGTCCGAAAATTAAGCGCCGGAGCAGGGCGGAGTTTCAAAACGAACGTTCCGAAAAAGGGCGTTCGCTTTTATTTCGATTCTTTGCCCCGGAGCGACGGTTTATCCGGAAAACGAACCGCCTGCCGATGTTTGAATAAATTGCGGTATATTTGCAACCGGACCGTGCATAACCATACCGCACTGACGATTCTCTGCGGCGGTTCGGAAAATTTAAAATGTAACATATGAAATCTGTTTTAAAAATCATGTCCGTAATTCCGGCAGCGGCGATTCTCCTGTCGACAGGATGCTCGGACGACGACGAAACGACCGGAACTTCCACTCTCAGACTTATACCTCCGCAGGCGACAGGGGAAGTTGTCGTAACCATTGCCGACGACGGTTTGACCGGAACGGTGCAATTCCTGGATGCCGGGAAACACTCCGTTAATATAGGAGTGGAAACCGACCAACCCGCATGGAACTATGCTGTGGAGCAAGCCGAAGAATATTTTCAGGTGGGCAAAGAGAGCAACAACCTGATAATAACCGTGCCGGAAAATCCGACGCAGAGTGCCCACAAGGCCGAGGTCACCGTCAGAGCCGGAAGCGCGCAATGCGTACTGACCGTTACGCAAGGCGGAGAACAGCCCGGAGGGAACGAGATTGTGTACACTTCCTCCATGTGCCAGTATTGGGACGATGCCTATGGCGAAGGCTTGGGAACATACGTACTGTTTCTGTGTGAAAGAGTGACCATAGACCCGGAAGGTCCTACTATTCAGGGAGGTCCCGGCAGTTTCGTCACGATAGAGTTTTTCACGCCTTATCCAGAGGACGACAATCTGTTCATACCCGCGGGCGTCTATACGCTGGCTCCGGCCGACGGGATGCCGGGCAGATTCCAGTTTACCGCAGCCGGCTGGGACGGCGAAGAAACCGGCACGTACGCAGTAACGGTGGATGCCGACGGCAGAAGAACCGACACGGCGGTGACCGGAGGAGAGTTTACAGTCGAATACGTGAATTATCAGTATTCCATTACCGGCCGGTTCGATGTGGAAGGCAGCGACGACCAGCTCGTGTTCAGCTATGCCGGCGATATCGAGATATATAACGTGATGAATCCGGGAGGAGAAATGCCGGGCGAATTCGAGGGGACATTCCGGTGGGGAGAGGCTACGTATTCCGGCGACTATTATAAAAGCGGCATGGGGAACCTGTTCGTCAACTTGGTCGATGCCGAGAACCCCGACATGCTGCCTTACAACAGGCTCGCACTGGATATAAACATTCCGCTGGCCTCCTCGCCTTCGGACGTCGATTTTGCAGCGGGAACCTACCGAATCGCTCCGCGGAACGTTTATACGGGTGAATTCACGTTCAACCCCGGCACTGTAACCGATGAAACTCTTGCAGGCAGCTACTGGTGCCAGCACGATTCGCAGGACGGCTGGTATCCGGTCGCCGTAACGGAAGGCACGGTTACCGTGGCCAAGTCCGGTACTCTGTACACCGTTACCGCTCAAGTGACCCTCGAAGACGGAACCGAAATCGAAGGAATCTACGAGGGAAACATAGCTATTTACGACAGTTCGACCCTTTCGAGCCTCGACCGAAACGTGACGCTCGACGGTTTGAATGCCGGTACGCTGGACTTTTACGGGGCTTTGGCATATGTGAGCGACTATTACAACTGGGTAATGACCCTCTATTCCGCAAGCAATCCGGACAATGCCGTGATACTCGAATTCATGTCCGAACGCGATTATATTACCGAAGCTCCGGCCGGGACTTACAATCCCATGCCTGAAATCAAAAATTCGTATCTGCTTCCGTTCAATTACATTCCGGGACACCTGACCGGCAGCGGCCGCATCGCCGGATGCTGGTACGTGGAGGACGGAGAAGGAGTGGCGCCGCTGGTGGACGGGACGTTTACAATCGGCCGAAGCGGAAACGGCTATACCGTAACCTTCGACATGCGGGACGACTGGAGTTACGCCGGCGGCCCCCACACGGTAAAGGGCAGTTTCTCGGGCCAGCTTCAGTACAACGACCTTTCGGAAGGCTGGCTGTCGCCACGTCCGTCGCGCTTGGCTCCGAGAAGCACTCCTGCGGCTGCGGTTTTCTCCCGCAGTAAATAGCGTGCCGAACGGAAGAACAGACAGAAACCGCCCGGAGGCGGTTTCTCTGTCTTACGGTGTTCCGGCAGGCGGCACAGATGGCTTTGGACGGCTTTTTGTTAACTTTGTCCCCTAAACAGTAGTTACCGATATGAATCTTACATCATTTATGGGTATTCTTTCGACGGTGCTCATTACCCTCGGATACCTGCCGCAGACCGTCAAGACGATTCGCACGCGTTCGACCGGAGATATAGCCGTAAGTTCGTTTATTATCATCTCGCTGGCGTCGATTTCGTTTATCGTTTACGGAATTCTGAGCGGCGCTTACTATGTAAGCATAGCCAACGTGCTTACATTCGGAATGAGTTCCATAATATTCGGGATAAAACTTTCGAACGATTATAAGGCCCGGCGCAAAAACAGAAAGTAGCGGCATGAAGATAATCACCGGAAGCAGGATTGCGGAATTGGACAAGGCTACGGCGGCAGCCGAAGGCATCGCTTCGGCCGAGCTTATGGAACGCGCCGCGGAGCTCGTCGCCAGATGGGCCTGCATCAATATGCGGGAGGACGAGGCGATAACCGTCGTGGCCGGGCGCGGCAACAACGGAGGCGACGGTTTGGCCGTTGCGCGGATACTGTATAATGCCGGCCGGAAAGTGTCGGTTGCGATGCCTCTCGGTAGGGACGGCCTCAGCCCCGACTGCGCCCTTAATCTGGAACGTCTTCCGGATGAAATACCTTTATGCGGCACGATAGCGGAAGCTGTTGCCTGTCCTGACTGCGTGATATTCGACGCCTTGCTGGGAACCGGTTTGTACGGAACCCTCAGGCCGGAAGCTGCGTCGGCTATAAACGAGATGAATTCCCTGCCGAACAGGAAAGTGTCGATAGACCTGCCTTCGGGCATGCCTGCCGAGTTCGGAGACGGCCATGCCATAGTGAATGCCGACATTACGCTCGCCATAGGTTTCCCCAAGCTTGCGATGCTGTTGCCCGGCACTGGCGATTACTGCGGAAAAATAGAAATAATCCCGCTGGAATTGGATGCCGAAACAATCGCCCGGGACGACTCGCCGTACTTCTACGTAACGGCGGACGACGTACGCCGCATGCTGCTTCCGCGCGGTAAATTCGGGCACAAAAACGACTTCGGACACGCCTTGCTGGCAGCCGGCTCTCAAGGCATGGGAGGAGCTGCCGTACTGGCGGCTGGCGGAGCCCTGCGAAGCGGCTGCGGCCTCGTAACCGTGCACCTTCCGGAGTCGGAACGTACCGCTCTTACGGCCAACTGGCCCTCGGCGCTTACGAGCGCCGACCCGGCCGGATTCTTTTCGGCTGTGCCGAAAGACCTGAAACTCTATACGGCGGTAGGCGCAGGACCCGGGCTCGGCCGTGCCAACGCTACGATACTCGCTTTGGAAGAATTGCTTATGTACTGCCGGGATAACGGCATTCCGGCGGTTCTGGATGCCGACGCTCTTAACATACTCGCCGGAAACCCGCATTTGGAGGAGTTCATTCCGCCTAACTCGGTGCTGACGCCTCATCCCGGAGAGTTGCGCCGGCTGGTGGGGGAGTGGAGCGACGAATTGCGGAAACTCGAACTGACGGCGTCGCTGGCCCGTAAGCTGAACTCTACGGTAGTGGTAAAGGGGGCCTGCACCATGACCTGCATTCGCGGCGAGCGTTTCGTGTTCAATTCCACCGGCAATCCCGGGATGGCCAAAGGGGGCAGCGGCGATGTGCTTACCGGTTTGATAACCGGCTTGACGGCGCGCGGCTATGAGCCACATACGGCAGCAGTGCTGGGGGTTTACCTGCACGGCGACGCCGGCGACCGCGCCGCCGACGAATTCGGCGAAGAAGCTATGAACAGCGCCGATATTACGGACTATCTCCCGGACGCCTTTATGGGGTTGGCCGGAGAAGAATAGGCCGGAAAATACACGCGGATAGCCCACGGTTCGGCCGGAATAAAAAGAATTTATATATTTGTGACAGTAAATCACAGATTCTAATCGCTCATGGCAAATTTAAGAAGCATTAAAAAGGATATAGAATACATTACCGATGAGATTATCGAGGATTGCTTCCTGTCGCTCGAATTTCGACCCGAGCAGGGCGACCGGATACTCGAAATTATGAACGAGGCCGTAAATACCCGTAACGAACTTATCGAAATGGCCAATCACCCGGCCGACAAGCACAATCCCTCGCTTGTGCGCAAGCATTATGGATTCTTGCGCCGCACGATGTTCGAGCGCGCCGACTCTCTTTTTTCCCGTCTTAGCGAACTGAACAAGTAATCCCTGCGCTCCGCACGGCGTTATCTGTCGTGAGAGGCGGAAACGGTATGCGGTATGCGTCCGTGCGCGACTACCCGTATGGGGCATCCGTAATTTTCCAACTGCTCGGGGTCGATATTCGACCCCTCGTGGCGGTGTACCGTGCGGTTGACGCAGACAATGTCCTTTACCACCCCCGCAATGGTTCCCACGTCGTGAGATACCATTATAATAGCCATGCGTCCGTTAAGGCGTTGCAGCATGGCGTACAGTTCTCCCTCGAAACGGTTGTCCACGAAATTGGCCGGTTCGTCGAGAATGAGCAGAGCGGGTTCGGAAATAACCGCCCGGCACAGAAGCGCTCTTTGCAGTTGTCCTCCCGACAAGCTGTCGGGCGTCTTGCCCGCGAATCCGGCTATACCGGCGAAATCCAGCAATTCCGCCGCCTGTCGGCGGTCGGCACGCGTATAGCGGCCCCAGAATCCCCGGCGCGACTGGAGGCCGCTCAGAACAAGTTCTCTTATGGTAATCGGAAACTTCCGGTCGAAATCGTTGACCTGCGGCATATATCCGATAGCCCGGCTGCCGTCGAAGAGTCCGGGAGCGAAGTCTATACGTCCGGAGTAGGGCACTAGCCCCATCACGGCTTTTACGAGAGTGGTTTTCCCGCCTCCGTTCGGGCCTATGATTCCGAGAAAGTCGTCCGAATACACGTCGAGCCACACATGGCTGAGTACCGTAGCGCGTCCATAGGAAACCGATACATCCTGCATCGCAAGCAGTTTCATGGCGCGGCTATGAGTTCGGTTATGCGGTTCAGTTCTCGGAACAGGTCCGGATTGAGGGGGTCTATCTGCGCAGGTCGGGCTCCTATTTCGGCGGCAACTGTTTCTACCGTTTCCACAGGGTACTCCCGTTGGTAGAGCACATACCGCACACTGTCGGTCGCGGCTTTCCGTATAGCCCGTTTCAGTCCCGTAGCCGTCGGCTCCTTGCCTTCGGTTTCTATGGGGATTTGCTCGAGAGCGTAATCCCGTGCATAGTAGGTCAGGGCAGGGTGGTATATCACGAACGAACGCCGCCGACTTCGTTCCAGTTCGGCTCCCAACGCATGTTCGAGCGAATCCGCACGGGCTTCGAGCTTTCGGTACGCCGCTTCGTACTTGGCGGAGTCGGGGTACTCGCCCGATACGGCGTCGGCAGCGGTACGCAGCATTATTTTGAGCGACTTGGGGGATAACCATATATGGGGGTCTGCTCCGTGGCCCTCGTCTCCTCCGATAAGTTTTATGCCCTCGGACAGGTTAACCATACGGGGACCGTTTCCGTTGCCTTCCAAGCGGCGTTCGAGCTCCCGCTCGAAATCCATAAGTCCGGTTCCGAAATAAATACGCGAATCCGAAACGTCGCGTATGCGAACCGGAGTAGGCGAGAAAGTTTCCGGGCTTTCTCCGGGAGGTACGAGTACGGTTATATCGAAGTCTCCGCAAGTAAGGCTGTCCACAAGTGCCGCCAGGGGCGCTATCGACACCGTAATTTTGTCGCGTGCATTTCCTTTATCGACGGAACGGCCGCACGATGCGAGTGCGGCGACTATTAGGGCGGTTAAAACATATCTGTTCATTATTGTCCGTTCGGCTCCGGCCGGTATGCAAAATTATCAATAATAACCCTGCGGGCAAATTCCCGACCAAATAACGCTCGCTTTCCATCTGCCGAATGGGTTAAATCTTTTATATTCGCATAACAAACCCCGGTCGTCCGCATTTAAGCGGGGCCTTCAGTGTAAAAACTTAATTACCCGGATAATGAAAACGTCTGCATTGATTACCCTTGCCGCAACCCTTTTCTGCCTCTCCGGTTGCTCGAAAAAAGATAGTGCCGCCGGTGACAATCCGCCCGAAGATACCCATGACTGTGCGCGGGACGACGTGTATTATCCTCCGCGGGACTACTCGCATCTGGGCGATTTGAGCTGCTTCGACGGATACTACTGGTATAAAGGTTACCAGATACCGGTCGCTCCGGATAAAACCCGCTGGTATGTGATATTCAAATCGCAGTGCAGCAAAAGGATTCTGTCGGAATTCGAGCAGTGCGGATTCGAGATTGCCGAGGACTATGGGGATTACTATGTTTACACGAGCGAAGGGTACGAGGTTCCCGACGAGCTGAAGGATTGCCGGCAGCTTATGCTGTATGCCGACCGCGACCCGGCCGAATCGGTTAAGGGAATTATCTACAGTAATTGGGTGTATACCATTCCACCATCCAAAGAAGCGATGGGGCTTACAAATACTCTCATAATCGGTGTAGAAGCCGAAAGTATGAAAACATTGAACCGTTATGCAGATGAACTCGGATTTTATCTGATTGAGCGATTTGATAATCCGATAGCTATCGTAGGAGCGTGCACGAATCGTTCTGCTGATAACCATGTCCGAGTGGCCAATTATCTTTACGATACCGTGGAGTTTAGATATGTTCAACCGGAGTTAGCTGCATACCATATAATCGAATAAATAAAGGCGCCATGAAACGACTTACCATAGAAATACTTGCATTGTTTATCCTCTTCGGATGCGTCCGTGAGGACGCAATGAGTACCTGACAATCTTATTGAGATACCGAAATGCAATTCGCAGCTAACTTGGCCGCGCTTTACCGACAGAAACGGATGCCGAATCTGCATTGTTGTTCGCTGCCGGAATTGTTGCAGGGAAGTATCCGAAATCATTTTGGTGTTGTGTGCACACACTACTTAACATAATATAAATTATGCGCAGTCATTGTGCGTACAATGTTTTCAACAGGCTACGGCTTGATTGCACATATGGCGCATACCTGTTAACTATGTATTGATAATTACATTGCATGCCGAAATGGCATTCTTATAAACACGCCTGCGGTCCCTGTGAACCGTCGTAGCCCCGTGTAAACTTCGTAATCGACGCCGGATATCGGGCACGGCGAGATTTCATTATATGGACGGAATGTTTTCAACATGCCGGATACTGTCCGAGCGTACGCTTTGACCGCCGTAGCTTTAATGTTGGTCGAGAATCTCGAAAGTATTGTTTTCGTATATCAACACTATTTGCTTTATTCGGGATGATTTACCGATAATGTTGAAAGTTTCGGTATTCTGAACAGTGCCGATTTTGCTGTCGGATTCGTCGTTTACACTTTCGGATAACGATGTGGGTTTAGACTCTGCATCCGAGTTAGAAGCAATCGTCACGCCCGGAGAGTGCCGTCCGGGGGTTCGCGGTGTGATTTCGGTTTCTTTATCTGTTCCAAAGTAAGGAGCGAAAGCAACGGAGCCTTCATCGGAAGAACTGTCCGAGGGCCGAGGTGCATCGGCGAAAATCTCCGTCAAATCTTCGGAAAACAATGCTTTCTGGGCAGCGTTGCCTTCTGCAACAGGTAAAGGTACCGGAGTCGCAGTAACTTTCTTAGCATCCGCTTCATACATGTTTCCCGACCCATAAAGAAGCCAACGCGGATTGATGTCGGGAAAAGCCTCCAGCATTTTGACGATTACGGAATAGCCGGGCCTGTTTCTTCCGGACAAAATATGAGATACTGCGGAAGGCTGTATGTCCAGCATTTTTGCAAGCCGGTTAGGAGTAATATCCTTTTCCTTCATCAGTTTATTCAGCCGGTCGTTCATAAAGGGATGTTTTTACAAAAGTAAAACTTTATTGATTAACGTGCAATATTTACATATGTAAAGCACGCAAGTGCCTGTTACAACCGTAAACCGCTCTCGGTCTTTTATACCGGAATACGATTCTATCCGGGACGATACTTGCATCATGATTCATACTTATAATCGCATAAACTACATGTTTAAGTTTACGGCATTAAATATTTGGTTTTCAAAAAAATACATATACGATTATATGTGCTGAATTAATTTATATGCCGTTTAGGAGAAACATAAATGCACACGAGCAAAATATTAGTTTATATAAAGCATGTTAATTGTGTGGTAACAAGAATATTACATTTAAAAATACATTATTTGGCGTGATTAGAAAATATATAAAACCGGCCTCAGAAACAGTTCTTTACCGATGTAACTGCCTTGAATAATCCGATTCTATAAGTATCTGAGCGCGTAGAGCGCGCCTCGAAGCCATCCGTGATGTAGAACGGTGAATTTAATGGGGAAATAACGCATCGCTGAATAACGATGTTTATGCGGGCTATATGGTTTCACGGATTGATTCCGGACAACCATGGATTGCAAAGAAGCAGAATTAAAGCAGGCAGTCAAGGAAATAGTCGAAACCAAGATGAACTTTACCCTTTATAAACAATCGCGGCCCTTGAGAAACCGCGATTGCTTTACAAAAGCAAAGTTGTGTTACAGACGTAAACGATTATTGCCGGAAGATTACAGGACTATAATGAAATTTTGTCGCGCATGTTTTGGAACTGTTCGTCGCTCAAATTAAGTTTGCGGCGGAAATCCACGTCTGATTCGCTGTTTATCGGAATAAGGTGTATATGCGCATGGGGAACCTCCATACCGAGGACTACGACCGCTACCCTTTTGCAATCCAGATTTTCCTTAATCGACGCAGCTACCCTTTTTGCGAACAGTATCAGGCCTGCCAGTTCGTCGTCCGGAATGTCGAATATATAGTCTGTCTCCCGCTTCGGAATCACGAGGGTATGCCCCGGGACAACAGGATTGATATCCAGAAATGCAAGGTAATTTTCGTCTTCGGCCACCTTGTACGCCGGTATTTCGCCGACCGCTATCTTACTGAAAACGGATACCATAATACAGTTTGTTTGGATTAATCCTCGAACTTCGGTTTCAGTATTTCCGAGTATATCACGGCTTTCTCCAAATCGAATCCGTGCATAATTTCATTCAATGCGCTTTTCCTTGCGTCCGACGACGACCCGGAGAGTCGGAATCCGGTATGAACCGGGGGCGCCGTCATTCCTTCGCCGGGAATATCGTTCCGGTCAATCGTACCGCCTGCCAAAATATGCTCTCCTATATAATCGGAAGGGTCGGATGTTTTCGGTTCCCGCATCTTGTATTCCTCCTTCTCGGGGACGGTGTACGACTCGATGCGGCCCCACGGTTCCGAGTACTCACGAGGAACGCGTTGCTTGCCGGCAGAACTGTTCCTGCGCTTTTTCCGCGCTCCGCTTATCCCGGATATAACGAACAGTACTATCGTTATTCCGAATATAACTATATCGTCTATTCCCATGTCCCGGTGTTTTACAATTCGTGAATACGCGAATTCCACTGTCCGAGATGCGGAAAATTCAAAGATACCGGCCTGCGCCAACCGCGTATGCGCCCGAGCCGGCACGAATGTCCTTCTCCGAGAAATTCCGAACGTCCGCGGCCGCAGTTCCGGCACGGACTCCCTGCCCTGTCGATGTTCAATCCGTTCATGTAGTTGATTACTTTATGGTGCGCGTTACTTTCTCTATTCCCTTGATTTTTCCTACTTTTTCCAGCAGCGTATTCAGGTCGTCGGTATTGGTGACGTAAACGCTGATTTTACCCTCGAATATGCCGTCGTGGCTCTGTATATGAAGCTCGCGGATATTGATATTCAACTCGACGGTTATTACCTGTGCTATGTCCATAAGTATGCCGAAGCGGTCGATACCTCGCAGAGATACCTCGGCGAGGTAGGACTCGGCCTTGTACGACGACCATTTTACGTTGGAAATGATGTTGTCGCCCTTCAGGGATGCCAGCCTTATCAGCTCGCCGCAGTCGGTTTTATGAACCACTATGGCTCCGGAGACCGGGTCGCGGTAACCGGTTATGTCGTCGCCGGGTATGGGATTGCAGCATTCGGCTATGCAGAACTGCTCTCCTTCGCCTTCGTCCCCTTCCGCCTTTACCAAAACCTGCTCTCTTCCGCTTTTGAATGGATTGGCAAGCTGAAGTTTCCAGAATTTAAGTATTTTGTTCTTGGCGTTTTCCCGCAACACCCGGTCCACATCGTCCAAATTGATGATTTCCGAACCGAGCTTGCTGTAAAACTCGTCCTTGTTGGAACAGTCGTAAGCCGGCAGCAATTTGCGGAACAGGCGGGCGCTCGGAGTAATGCCGAATTCCTTCATTCGGTTGTCGAGTATCTTTATGCCGCGCTCTATATTGTTTTGCCTGACACGCTTGAGATAGTTTATAATCGCCTGCTTGGCCTTGGCGGTGGTTACGTGCTCCAGCCAGTCGGTCTTGGGCTGGGCGTTTTCGGATGTGATGATTTCTATCTGGTCGCCGTTCTTGACGTGCGAAAAAATGGATTCTATCTTATGGTTGATTTTGGCCCCTATCGCCTTGTTGCCTATATTGGTATGTATATCGTACGCGAAATCGAGCGCCGTGGCGTTCTGGGGCATTTTGCGAGGCTCCCCTTTCGGAGTGAACACCACTATCTCGCGCGTATACAGCGTCAGCTTTACATTGTCGAGAATTTCTACCGCATTGTCCGTATCGCTCAGGGCGCTGCGTACCTCTTTCAGCCACTTGTCGAACTCGTCTTCCGTACTGTGCTCCTGTTTGTACTTCCAGTGTGCGGCGAATCCGCGTTCGGCTATTTCCTCCATGCGCTCGGAACGGATTTGCACCTCGACCCATATGCCGTCTGGCCCCATTACTGTCACATGGAGCGCCTCGTAGCCGTTCTTTTTCGGGAAGGTAACCCAGTCGCGGTTGCGGTCGGGATTCGGCGTATATATGTCGGTAATGAGCGAATATATGTGCCAGCACTGCGCCTTTTCCGGAATAAGGTCGGTGGCTTTGAATACTATCCGTATGGCGAACAGGTCGTATATGTCCTCGAAACGCACTCCCTTGCGCCTCATTTTGGACCATATCGAATACACGCTTTTGACCCGGCCGGAAATCGCGAAGTCGATGCCGCTTTCCCGGAGTTTTTCCTGTATGGGCGCGCAGAACTCCTCGATGAACTTCGTGCGGCCGAGTTCGGTATCCTTGAGCTTCTGGGCTATTTCATTATACTGTTCCGGATAGCTGTACTTCAGGCTCAGGTCCTCCAGCTCGGTCTTTATGGCATAAAGTCCCAGACTGTAAGCCAGCGGGGCGAACAGGAAAAGCGTTTCGCTCGAAATCTTGAACTGCTTCTCTTTCGGCATGGCCGACATGGTGCGCATATTGTGCAGCCGGTCGGCTATTTTGATTAATATTACCCTTATGTCGTCGGAAAGAGTCAGCAGCACTTTGCGGAAATACTCGGCCTGTTTGGAGGTGTCCTCGTTGAACACGCCCGACATTTTGGTAAGGCCGTCCACCATGGACGCTACGTTGGGACCGAAAACCGTATGTATGTCCTCTACGGTGTAGTCGGTGTCCTCCACTACGTCGTGAAGCAGGGAGGCTATCACCGACTTTACCCCGAGGCCTATTTCGTCCACTACGATTTTGGCGACGGCTATCGGATGAAGGATATATGGTTCGCCGGAGCGGCGGCGGACTCCCTTGTGAGCTTCCTTGGCCAGAAAAAAAGCCTTTTTTATGCGCTCTTCGTCCTCCTCGCTATGGATTATCTTCACACAACTGCGAAGCAAGTCGGCGAACCTGTCGCCAATAACTATTTCGTCCTCCTCCGTATAGCCGACCATAACCGACGCGGGATTTAGGCTTTGGCCGCCGCAGCCTCCTTCATGGCCTCGCGGACCTTCCCTTCTATTTCGGACAGCAATTCGGCATCGGCTTTGAGCAGTTCGCGTACGGCATCGCGGCCCTGGGCCAACTTGCGTTCACCGTAGGAATACCACGAGCCGCTCTTTTTTATCACGCTCGTATCCACGCCCAAATCGACGATTTCTCCGGTCTTGCTGATGCCTTCGCCGTACATTATATCGAATTCGGCACGGCGGAACGGAGGCGCGACCTTGTTTTTAACGACCTTGACCTTGGCGCGGGCGCCGAGCTGCTCCTCGCCGTCCTTTATTCCGGTGGACTTGCGGATGTCGATTCGTACGCTCGCGTAAAATTTGAGAGCGTTGCCGCCGGTAGTGGTTTCCGGATTGCCGTACACTACCCCGATTTTGTCGCGCAACTGGTTGATGAATATACAGACGGTCTTCGTCTTGCTGATGCTCGACGTGAGCTTGCGCAGGGCCTGCGACATCAGGCGGGCCTGAAGTCCCATTTTAGACTCGCCCATTTCACCCTCTATCTCGGCCTTCGGCGTCAGGGCCGCCACGGAGTCGATGACTATTATATCAACCGCTCCGCTTCGTACCAGACTGTCCACTATTTCGAGCGCCTGTTCGCCGTTATCGGGCTGCGATACCAGCAGGTTATCTATATCCACTCCGAGTCGCTGTGCATAAAAGCTGTCGAACGCATGCTCCGCGTCGATAAAAGCCGCTATGCCGCCGGCCTTCTGGGCTTCGGCTATGGCATGTATGGCCAGAGTGGTCTTGCCCGACGATTCCGGACCGTAGATTTCGACCACCCGGCCTTTGGGATAGCCGCCTACCCCGAGAGCCGCATCGAGGGTTATGGAGCCGCTGGGAATCACGGCCACCTCCTCTATCCTCTCCGTACTGAGGCGCATTATCGAACCCTTGCCGAAATCCTTTTCTATCTTGCTCAGGACTGCGTCCAGCACTTTTATCTTGTCGGGATTGATTTCCGTTCTTTCTGACATAACTATATTTAAATGAAGTTTGAAAAACTATTTATATAAACCGGCAATTTGCTGCCAGTGGTTTTTCGTATCCACCTTGTCTATGACACGTTCTATGAGGCCCGCCTCGTCTATAATAAACGTAGTGCGCAGGATACCTGTTACGGTGCGGCCCATAAATTTCTTCTCTCCCCATGCCCCGTACGCTTCGGCTATCTTTTTGTCCGGGTCGGACAGAAGAACGAATCCGAGAGAGTGCTTCTCGGCGAAACCGCAATGCGAGCGGACGCTGTCGGGGCTTACGCCGATTATCTCGAATCCCATTTTTTTCAGTTCTTCCCTGCCGTCGCGCAGGCTTTTCGCCTCCAGCGTGCAGCCCGGAGTATTGTCCTTGGGGTAAAAGTAAAGTATAACCTTCCGGCCTTTCAGGCCGGAAAGCGAAACTTTTTCGCCGGACTGGGACAGGCCCTCGAAATCAGGAGCTTGGTCGCCTGCGGCGGGTCGCGTCATATCCATGAAAATATTAAAAAACTTTCCTGTAAAGATACAAAAAAGTTTCCTAAGACAAAAATCAAACCGACGGAAAATGCTACCGCGCGAGTACCCGGCGTTCCAGTTCGTCCATCATGCGCATGAACGGTTTGTCGATTTCCAGCAGATTCGCTACGGTCTTGCAGGCGTGCAGCACGGTAGCGTGATTTTTGCCTCCTATGGCCGAGCCTATGGCCGTGAGCGGAGCCTTGGTGTGCTGCTTGCACAGGTACATGGCAATCTGACGCGCCTGCGCCACTTCGCGCGTGCGCTTCGGAGAATCGAGGTCGGTCGGGTCGATGTGAAGGTAACTGCACACGACCTTGCGTATATGGTCGATGGTGATTTCCTTCTGAGAGAAATTGACGTAGACTTTAAGTATTTCGCAGGCCAACTGCTTGTCGATTCTCTTGTCGAGGAAAGCGGCATTGGCGACCAGCGCCGAGAGCGCACCCTCTATTTCCCGCACGTTGGCGTTTATATTGGCGGCGAAATAGTCCACCACTTCATCGGGAACCTGCGTACCCAGACGGGCCGCCTTGTTGCGGATAATCTTCACCTTGGTATCGTAGTCGGGCTGCACTAGCTCGGCCGCGAGGCCCCAGCGGAACCGGGTCAGAAGCCGTTCGTTGATATCGCGCAACTCCACCGGACGCTTGTCGGAAGTCAACACGAGCTGCTTGCCCGACAGTTGGAGATGGTTGAAGATGTTGAAAAAGGCGTTCTGCGTGCTTTCCTTGTTTCCCGAGAGTTCCTGTATGTCGTCGATTATAAGCACATCCACCATTTGGTAGAAATGAATGAAATCGTTCACCTCCCGGTTGAGCACCGCGGCGGTGTACTGCGCCTGAAACTTGTTCATCGATACGTAGAGCACCTGCATGTTGGGATGACGTTGCCGCACCTCCATACCTACCGCCTGAACCACATGGGTCTTTCCCAGACCGGAATCCCCGAACACATACATGGGATTGTACGGGGTCCGTCCCGGGTCGAGGGCCACCGCAAATCCGGCCGAGCGGGCCAGGCGGTTGCACTCTCCCTCTATAAAGGTGTCGAACGTATAATTCGGATTGAGTTGCGGGTCGATGACGATTTTACGTATGCCCGGTATTACGAACGGATTTTTTATATTTGCCGTGTCGGTACGGGCGACGAACTCGGATACCGGCGTGGTATTTGACCCTTCGGCATAGGCTGCCGGCCTGCGCTGTTCGGTATTGGGAACCGAATACTTGAGGCGGGTCTTTTGCCCGAAGTGCTGGTAGATTATAGGACGCAGGAAAGGAATGTAATGCTTCTCGATATGATAGACATAATTTTCGTCGGGAACCCTGAGCTGAAGAGTGGTTCCGTCGAAGTTTATGGGGACGATGGGTTTGAACCACTTGACGAATTCCTCATCGGTGGTCTGCTCCCGGATACGGGACAAGCAACTCTGCCAAATGTCACTGTATGTGGGAGTTCCGACAATCATCGCTTTTTCGGGAGATTACATCTTTTCGTTTTGCAAGCACAAAATTGTGTATAAACATCGTTAAAAAAAATCCGGGGCTCGGTTGATAATTAGAATTAAATTTATATAGAAAAATGCGGGCCGGAGGATAGTCGCCGGGTAACGGATTGATAGATAAACCCCAAAAACCGACGCTTCGCCGCAAAATAAATTCTTATAGGAACAGAATCTTGTTATAAATAAAACTTATAGAAAAAATGGACGCCAAATTGGATGAACTCGCTCTGTCGAAAGCCCGTAAATGGCTGGAAGGCAATTATGACGAAGAAACGAAACGACGGGTCAGATACCTGATGGACAACGATATGAACGAGCTGGTGGAAAGCTTTTACAAGGACCTCGAGTTCGGAACGGGCGGACTGAGAGGCATTATGGGCGTAGGAACCAACCGCATGAATATCTACACCGTCGGAATGGCTACGCAGGGGCTTGCCAATTATCTCGTACAGACCTTCCCCGGCGAAGAGATACGGGTGGCCGTCAGCCATGACTGCCGCAACAACAGCCGCAAGTTCGCCGAGCACGTGGCCGACATATTCGCCTCCAACGGCCTGAAGGTTTATTTGTTCGATTCGCTCCGTCCCACTCCGGAACTGAGCTTCGCCATAAGGGAGCTCGGATGCAAGAGCGGAGTAATGGTGACCGCTTCGCACAATCCCAAGGAATACAACGGCTACAAGGCCTACTGGACCGACGGTTCGCAGGTTACGGCTCCGCACGACACCAATATAATAGCCGAAGTACAGAAAATCACCGATATAAACCAGATAGTGTCCGGCCGCAATCCGGAGAACATAACCGAGCTCGACCGTTCGTTCGACGCCCTGTATCTGGACAAGGTGGTTTCGGTACAGCTCTCGCGAGATGCCGTGGAAAAGTTCCGCGACATGAAAGTAGTCTATACTCCGCTTCACGGGTGCGGTTACCGGCTCGTGCCGGAAGCCATACGCCTGTACGGTTTCGACGATGTCAGCATCGTAAAGGAACAGGCCGTGATAGACGGCAACTTCCCTACGGTCGAATCGCCCAATCCGGAGGAAAAGTCCACCATGAGCATGGCCATCCGGCAGGCCGAACGCGAAAAGGCCGACATCGCGCTGGCCACCGACCCGGACGCCGACCGTATAGGGATAGCCGTCCCGGACGAGAACGGCGATTACGTGCTGCTCAACGGCAACCAGACCTGCGTGCTGCTGACTTACTACCTCTGCCGACGCTGGAGCGAGCTCGGAAAGTTAGACGGGCACCAGTATGTGGTAAAGACAATCGTGACTACGGACATGGTGAGGGCGGTGGCCGAAAGTTTCGGAGTGAAGTGCTACGAATGCCTTACCGGATTCAAAAACATAGCTAAGGTCATCCGCGAACACGAAGCTCTGGGCGAAGAATACATAGGAGGGGGCGAAGAGAGTTTCGGCTACCTGCCCGGAAGTTTCGTGAGGGACAAGGACGGCGTCACATCGTGCGCACTGGCCGCCGAAGCCGCCGCATGGGCAAAAAGCATAGGAACCACCATATACGGACTTATAAAGGACCTGTACGTAAAGTACGGCTTCTATAAGGAAGGATTGGTATCGGTAGTCCGCAAGGGTAAGGAAGGACAGGAGGAAATCAGGCAGATGATGGTGAAATACCGTTCCGAGCCGCCCAAAACGATATGCGGTTCGTCGGTAGTGACGATAAACGACTATCTCACGAGCCAAAGCACCGACCTTACAACCGGAAAAGTCACTCCTATCGACATCGACGAGTCTAACGTCCTCCAGTTCCTCACCGCCGACAAGACCATTATTTCGGTCAGGCCTTCCGGTACGGAACCGAAAATAAAGTATTACTTCGGAGTGCATGCGCCGCTGCCCTCTCCGGCCGACTACGACCGGGTGAATGCCGAACTGGAGAAAAAGATAAAAGGCATGGAAAACGAACTCGGACTGGAATAAACGATATTATTTCGTAATGCACGAAGCCGGACGGAAAACCGTCCGGCTTTATTGTCGTACAGACACAAGGTCGGCCTTTTTGTGTAAAATAACCCTCAACGGAAGCCCCGCCGCACTATTTTACAGGCGAGTCACCGTTATCATATTCAGCCCGTCGCGCAAGGGCAGCACGATATTCTTCACGCGAGGGTCCGCCGCTACACGTGCATTGAATCCCCTTACTCCACGAGTCTGCGGGTCGTCCGCGGCCGGGTCGGCGACCTTGCCATACCACAATACGTTGTCCGCCAGAAGCCACGACCCGGGATGTACGAGCGCCCCTGCACCCGAGAACCGGCCGTCGCCCATCAACATATCGTAATAAAGCGGGTACTCCCGCTTGTCGCCGTCTATAAACACCAAATCGAACGTTCCGCCCAGAGCAGGAACGACATCGAATGCCGAGCCGATATGCCTCGTAACCTTGCGTCCCGCAGGGCTGCGCCGGAAAAACGGCTCGGAAATTTCGGAATACTCGTCGTCGGCCTCTACGGTATCCACCGTGCTGCCGTCCGGGATGCCTTCGGCCAGACAAAGGGACGAATAGCCGGTAAAGGTTCCGATTTCCAACACCCGCGCCGGACGCAGCATCCGGGCCAGCATAGCAAGCAACCTGCCCTGAAGATGGCCGGAAAGCATCTGCGGATGAACGGTACGCAGGTTCGTCTGCCTCGCCAGCTCCGCCAGCAGAGGGTCTTCCGGCTCGGAACTGTCCAGAATATATTTTTCGAGGGCATTCATCACTTGTATATAAGTGTGGAACGTACGGAAAACACCTCGCCGGCGACTTCGGCTATTTCCGACGGAGTTATTCCGGCTATCCGGCCGTATATCTCCTCGCGGGTATCGACCGTACCGAACGAAAGCAGGCTTTTGGCCGCTCCCAGCATGTATCCCTCGCTGCCGTCGGAGGAAATGGCGAACTGTCCTGTAAACTGCTTTTTCGCAATGGCCAGACGTCGCGGTGTAAGCGGTTCGCGCATAAGTTTGGACAGCTCACGGTCGATAAGCTCGAGGCAACGGTCGGTCTTGTCGTGCTCGCAGCTCAGACACACCGAGGCTATTCCTGAATCGGCATAGGGAGTGTACGATGCTTCCACATTGTACGACAATGCGTTCTTTTCCCGCAGCGACAGGTTCAGCAGCGAGTTGGCCGAAGGGCCGCCGAGAAGATTCACCAACAGCATCAGGGGCAGCCTTCTGGACGAATCCAGCGGATAGGCCCGGCCGCCGGTAATGCAGTGGGTCTGGTGGTTGGCCCGGCCGGTACGGCGCTCGAACGGAGCTACCGGCGGCGGAACCTGCCGTGCGAACCCGCGGATATTGGCCGGGGCATTGCCGAAGTAACGTTCGGCGGCGGCTCGGAACCGGCGTTCGGAAATATTGCCGATGCAGGAAAACACCATACCGTCGGTATTGTAGGCCCGCTTTACGAACGAGCGTATCCGGTCGGAGTGAAGGCGCGAAAGAGAAGCCTTGGTGCCGAGTATGTTGTGGCCCAACTCGGAGCCGGCGAATATCATGTCCTCGAAATCGTCGTAAACCCGCTCGGAGGGAGTATCCTTGAAATAGTTTATCTCGTCGAGAATGACTTCCTTTTCCTTCTCCACTTCCCGGTCCGGAAACACCGAGCTGAACAGTATGTCCGAAATAAGCTCGGCCGCCTTCGGAAAATCCGCTTGCAGCGTGGTCGCATGAATAACGGTGTCCTCCTTGGAGGTGTAAGCGTTCAGTTCGCCGCCCAGATTCTCCAGACGGCAATTTATATGGTAAGCCCTGCGGCGACGGGTTCCCTTGAAAAGAGTGTGCTCCACCAGATGCGCCATGCCGTATTCGTCCGGCGACTCGTCGCGCGTGCCGGCTCCCACCGTAACGGCGGTATAGGCTACCGGAGAATGTACTCTTTTGTGGATACACCGGATGCCGTTGGGAAGAGTGAACGTATAGAATTCCATTGGGCGGCAAAGTTAGGAAAAATAACCGTGGTTGCGCGCCGGAGAACCGGCCGGTTCTATTCGGACGAGGCGGAAGTTTTCCCCCTCATGGCCAGCCACCGGCCCGTATGGCTTTCCGGGCAGGCGGCTAGACGCTCCGGAGTTCCCTCGAAAACCAAATAGCCGCCTTCGTCTCCGGCTTCCGGACCGAGGTCCACGACCCAGTCCGCGCTTCGGATAACATCGAGGTTATGCTCCACCACCACTATCGTGTGGCCCCGCTCTATCAGGGCGGAAAACGCCTTGAGCAAAACGTTTATATCGTGGAAATGCAGTCCGGTAGTAGGTTCGTCGAAGACGAAAAGCGTATTGTGCTCGGTATTCTCCTTCAGCAGAAACGAAGCGAGCTTTACGCGCTGTATTTCCCCACCGGAAAGGGTCGAAGTAGATTGTCCCAGCTTTATATAACCCAACCCTACGTCCTGAAGGGCTTTCAGAATGTCCACCGTATTGCGGGCGGCCGACGACTTGGTATCGGCCCCGAAGAAATCCACGGCTTCGTCCACGGTCATTTCCAGAACGTCGTATATGGACTGCCCCCGGTATTTCACTTCGAGCACTTCGTCCTTGAATCTCCTGCCGTCGCATTTTTCGCACCGCAGCTCTATGTCGGCCATAAACTGCATTTCCACCTTTATGACGCCGTCGCCCTCGCATTCCTCGCATCTGCCCCCGGGTCGGTTGAACGAGAAATACGACGCGTTCATACCGTTGTGCACGGCATACGGCTGCTCGGCGAACAGTTTGCGGATTTCGTTCCACGCCTTGGTATATGTAACCGGATTGGAGCGCAGGGATTTGCCTATCGGATTCTGGTCTATCATTTCTATCGAACCGAGCGTGTCCACATCGCCCTCCAGCGCCGAGTAATTGCCCGGCCGGGTTCCGGTTTCGTACAGTTTGCGCCGCACGGCCGGATAAAGGATACCCTTGATTAGCGACGATTTGCCGCTGCCGCTGACGCCGGTTATACAGGTCATCACCCCCAACGGTATCTTTACGTCGATTCCCTTCAGGTTGTTTTCCCGCGCTCCCTTTATCTCTATGTAGTTGCTCCAACCGCGTCGGCTCGAAGGAATTGGAATCGAACGGCGGCCGGTCAGGTAGTCGGCGGTCAGGCTGCCTTTAGCCGACAGCAGCTCCGCGGCCGTGCCGTTGAACACCACCTCGCCCCCTTTGTAACCGGCGAGCGGGCCTATGTCGATGATGCGGTCGGCCGCACGGATTATCTCCTCCTCGTGTTCCACCACTATAACCGTATTGCCGAGGTCGCGCAACCGTTTCAAAACGCCTACCAGACGCTCGGTATCGCGCGGGTGCAGTCCGATGCTCGGCTCGTCGAGTATATAGAGCGAACCGGTAAGGTTGCTGCCCAGCGAGGTGGAAAGGTTTATGCGCTGCGACTCGCCGCCGGAGAGGGTCGAAGACAGCCGGTCGAGGGTCAGATAACCTAACCCTACGTCGAGCAGGTAGCCGAGCCGGTTCCGTATTTCGGTAAGCACCCTGCCCGCAGTCTGCATTTCATGCTCTTCCAGCCGCAAGCCGTCGAAAAAGCGGGCCAACTCGTCCACCGGCATGGAGACCAGCTCGGCCATGTTCTTTCCCCCCACCCTTACATACAGCGCCTCCTTGCGGAGCCGCGAGCCGCCGCACTCCGGACAGACGGTCTTGCCCTTGTAACGGGCCAGCATCACTCGGTACTGTATCTTGTAACGCTCGCTTTCGAGATATTCGAAAAAATCGTTGAGGCCGTGGAAATGCTTGTTGCCAGTCCAAAGCAGTTTCCTCTGTTCCGGGGTAAGGTCGTAATAAGGCGTATGCAGGGGAAATCCGAACTTGTGAGCGGTTTCGACGAGTTTTTCCTTCCAACGTTTCATGCTGTCGCCCCGCCAGCAGGCTATGGCGTCGTCCCACACGGTTTTACTTTTGTCCGGCACGACCAAATCCTCGTCTATGCCTATGATTTTGCCGTAGCCCTCGCACGACGGGCAGGCGCCTACGGGATTGTTGAACGAAAACATATATTCGCTCGGACGATCGAACTCCCTGCCGTCGGCTTCGAAACGGGTGGAGAACTCCTCTACCCTGTCGCCGGCTTCGCCGGGAACCACCACGCGGCAGACTCCGCGTCCCCACTCCAGCGCACGGGCCACCGAATCGGCCAGACGAGTAATATTCTCCTCGTCCGAGCGGGCCGAAACCCGGTCCACGACGACATACAAGCCATCGGCGGAAAGTTCCCCGCCGGTATTTCCGGACAGAAGTTTCTCGATAGAAAGGGTTTCTCCGTTCCGGTACACCCGGCGGGTCCCCTCGCGCACGAGCAGGGTTAGCTTTTCTATGACTCCCTGTCCCGCATCCGTCAGCAACGGGGCCGTAATGAGCGCGCGGGTTCCTTCCGGAAAGGCCGTAATCCAGTCCACCACATCCGAGGGTTGACTGCTGACCACTTCCCGGCCGCTTACCGGAGAATAGGTTCGGCCTATGCGTGCGAACAGCAGTTTCAGATAGTCGTATATTTCGGTGGAAGTTCCCACGGTGGAGCGCGGATTGCGGGTGTTGACTTTCTGCTCTATGGCTATCGCAGGAGCTATGCCTTCAATCAGGTCCACGTCGGGCTTGTCTATACGGCCGAGAAACTGGCGCGCATAGGCCGACAGACTTTCCACATAGCGGCGCTGACCTTCGGCGAAAATGGTGTCGAACGCAAGGGTGGATTTGCCCGAACCGGACAGGCCGGTGACGACCACAAGCCGGTTATGGGGAATTTCGAGGGATACGTTCTTGAGATTATGAACTCTCGCTCCCCGGATATATATCGAATCGTACTTTTTTTTCTCGCTCATCGTTTCTGTTGGGATACCTGTTCTGCCGCGACTCCTTCCAGCCCGGACAATCCGGATATTAACGTTTCCAGACGGCTTTTTCGTATAGACAACTCCATGCGGCAGATATTGTCGAACGTTTGGCTGACTATGCACGGTTCCAACTCCTTGACCAGCCGCATCACCCCGTTCATGGCTTCGTACGGAAACCGAACCTCGACCTGACGGCGCACTATGCGCTCGCACGTTCCCGCCTCGCTCAAAGCTGCCTCCGTGGCGCTGCGGTATGCATTTATCAGGCCCGGAACGCCGAGCTTCGTTCCCCCGAACCATCGTACAACCACCGCCAAAGTATCCGACAGTCCGTGCGAAAGAAGCTGCCCCAGTATGGGGCGTCCGGCCGAGCCCGAAGGCTCGCCGTCGTCCGACGAGCGGAACGGCGTTCCTTCCGGGCCGAGGCGCCATGCATAACACCGGTGGGTGGCATCGTAGTATTCCTTTCGCAGTCCCTCCAGAATCCCGCGCACCTCGTCCTCGCTTTCCACCGGCCGCACGAGGCCGAGGAAGCGGCTGCCGCGGTCGCGGAAAGTGGCGCTGGCCGAACGGCAGACGGCAAGGTAGGCGTCGTCCGCTTCAGCCATAAATCAACCGACTTTACGGAATATGCGGTTCCAGCGGATATTGGAAGGAAAGCTCTTGTCCTTGTCGGACGAGAACCAGATGAACGACGGACGCCCTACGACGTGGTCTTCCGGAACGAAGCCCCAGAAACGCGAGTCGGCCGAATTGTGCCGGTTGTCGCCCATCATAAAGTAATAGTTCAGTTTAAACGTATAAGTGTCCGTAGGATAACCGTTTATCAGCACTGTTCCGTCCTCTGCGACCGTTACTTCGTTACCTTCGTACACTTCTATCGCACGCCTGTACAAAGGAAGCGTTTCCGGCGTCAGCGACACGGAAGCGCCTCTTGCCGGAACCCAAAGCGGCCCGAAATTGTCCTGATTCCAGCCATAAGCCTCGTCATGGGGTATTACCATTCGGTTGGGCGCGGTTTCCTCGAACTTCCTTATTTCGGTAACGTTGCCCATATTCCTTATCCTCTCCGCATTGCGGTCGGTAAGCGGCATGGTGTAACTCTGCGTATAAGGGTTATACACCACGTCGTCCTGAGCAAGCTGCATTTCCTCTATAAGCCGCCGGCCTATGGGCGTACCGTTCGTCTGAACAAAATACAGGAACTCCCTTTCGGGGGGCGGAGCTTGCAGACGGCCGTTTATATACACTTCCGAATGTCTTATCTCTATTGTATCCCCCGGCACGGCGACGGCGCGTTTCACGTAATGCTCGCGCTTGTCCACCGGGCGGGAAACGACGGTGTATTTTTCGTTCAGTTTTTTCCGTCCCAACTGCGGGCCGAAAGCCGATTCGTACTCGCGCAGCACGTCGTAATAGGTTACGTCCTGCTGTTCGAGCAGTACGGTATCGCCCGCCGGAAAGTTGAATACCACTATATCTCCCCGTTCCACCGGTCCGAAACCCGCCAGACGCTTGTAAGGCAATTTTATCGCTTCAGAGTAGGATTTTTTCGTCCGGGAAAACGGAAGGGTGTGATGCACGAACGGAAAAGCGACCGGAGTGTTGGGCATCTTGGGACCGTAGGCCACCTTGCTCACCCACAGGTAGTCCCCCACCAACAAGGTCTTTTCCATGGATGACGAGGGTATGACGTACATCTGGAATACATATATATGTATAATGGAAGCCACGATTGTAGCGAATACCAAAGCCTCTATCCAACCCCACACTTCCCGGTACGACTTGCTCGCGGCCTTGCGCTCCTTGTGCTTCCGCCAGAAAGCCCGGTACATCAGCTTGGAGATGTAAATATCGAAGATAAAGACTATCCCCAGCAGCATCCAGAGGTTACGGCTCCATACCACGAACCAGAGCACCCAGACGATAGTGGCTATTGCGAACTTCACCCACTTGCTGCCGAAAAAACGGCGGACTCCTCCCCAGAATTTTGTCATCTTACAGTGTCTTATGCCCCTGAGGGGCGCATTATGCACCGGCCGGAAACTTCAGCAGGTCTTCCATGCCGTACACGCCGCGGCGGCCGGACAGAAACTCGGCGGCAAGAACCGCACCGAAAGCCAGCGAGCGGCGGTCCTTGTTGATATGCCTGATTTCCAACAGGTCGGTCGGCGACTCCCATATAACTTCATGCGTGCCGGCAACCGTGCCGCGCCTTACCGAATACACCTCCAATTCGGACTTTTCGCCCGGAGGATGAAAAACCGGCTCTTCCTTGCGGGAAACTTCCGCTACTATGTCCCTTGCCAGCGTAAGCGCGGTTCCGCTGGGCGCGTCCTTTTTGGCCGTGTGGTGCGTTTCCCCCACCGTCACGTCGTAGTCCGGAAAGCGTTCCATCATTCCGGCCAGCATCTTGTTGAGCGCGAACATGACATTCATGCCTATGCTGTAATTGGATGCATAGAAAAACGAGCCGCCGAGGGCGCGGCACAACCCGGCTGCCTGAGGAAGCTGCGAATCCCACCCGGTCGTACCGCACACGACCGGAACGCCGGCATGCAGGCAGGCGGAAACATTTCCGAAGGCCGCTTCCGGAACCGTAAACTCGAAAGCCATATCCGCCCCTGCAAGGCTTTCCGGCCGGAGCAGGTCGCCGGCTCCCTCATCGACTGCCAACGCTATCCGGTGGCCGCGGGCAAGGAGTTCCCTTTCTATTTCGCGGCCCATTTTACCGCAGCCTATCAGTACGGCATTCATCTTTATCCGCATATTTCGGACAAATATAACGTTTCCCCGCCGATTTGAAAAAACAGCCCCGGCAATTTCGGCTCCGAATCCGGAATTTGCTACCTTTGAAGCCGTGAGATACTTTCTGGGCATATCGTATATGGGCACGGCCTATAACGGCTGGCAGATTCAGCCGAACGCCCCTACGGTACAGGAACAGGTGGAACGGGCACTCGCGCTCGTGCTTCGGGTTCCCGCGGCCGTCACGGGCGCCGGACGCACCGACACGGGCGTGCATGCCTCCGACTATACCGCCCATTTCGATGCACCGTACCCCATAGCCGACCCGTCGACATTTCTGCGCCGGATGAATTCCGTGCTTCCGCCGGACATAGCGGTGCACCGTTTAGACGAGGTGTCCGACGAAGCCCATGCCCGGTATTCCGCTCTGGAAAGGCGTTACACATATCATATAATCTACGCCAAAAATCCGTTCCGTACAGCTACGGCATGGCTGTGGCGGGGCCAGCTCGACCTCGAAGCCATGAACCTCGCGGCTCGGGCGCTTACCGAAACGGACGACTTCACCACGTTCGCCAAACTCGGCTCGGGAAACCGGACCAATATTTGCAGGGTACGCCATGCCCGCTGGGAGGCGGCGGAGAACGGAGCGGTTTTCGGTATTTCGGCCGACCGGTTCCTCCGCAATATGGTCAGAGCCATAGTCGGAACGCTGGTCGATGTGGGACGCGGCAAGCTTTCCCCGGAAGATTTCCGGAATATAGCAGTTGCACGCGACCTGTCGCTCGCATCCACCTCCGCTCCCGCTCGCGGGCTGTTTTTCAGCGGCGTTCTGTATCCGGAAAGCATCTACCTGCACCGATAAGCGGCCGCGACATTCAATCCATAAAGGTCAGGCCGATGGTCGGGATGATAATTTATCTGGCGGGCGTTTTCTGCGCTGTCTGGTGCGCGGTCGACATTTTCAGAAAGCGCATAGGTATAATGCCCAAGATACTCGTATCCGTAGCGGTGCTGGCTACAAGTTGGGTCGGCATTCTGCTCTATTATTTATGGGCCGGCCGACACATGGAGGAATGGTTCAAATAAAAGCCTGTCGGAAACCGATGCGCAGCAATATAAAACCCGGCAGCCCCGAGGCCGCCGGGCAAGTGTCGCATTGCCGGAATCATACCAGATGGATAGCCCTGCCGAGAGCGGCTTCGGCCGCCTCCATAACCGCCTCGCTCATGGTCGGATGAGCGTGAACGGTAGAAGCTATCCTGTGTATCGTGCCCTCCAGATTCTTTGCCATTACGGCCTCGCCGAGCACTTCCGTTACTCCGGCTCCCACCATGTGAGCACCGAGCAGTTTCTCGTCCGCTGCATTGAAAACCAGTTTGACGAAGCCGTCGCGTTCGCCGGCGGCCGTCGCACGGCCGGAAGCCGTAAACGGGAAACGCCCTATTTTCAATTCGTAGCCCGCAGCTACGGCTTCCCTCTCGGTCATTCCCACCCATGCCACTTCGGGTTCCGTATAAACGCACGAAGGAACCGACGAGTAATCGACCGGCTGCGGCTCCAGACCGCATATCTTCTCCACGCAGCATGTCGCTTCGGCGGAAGCTACGTGCGCCAGCGCCGGGCCGGCCACTATATCGCCTATCGCATATATGCCCGGAACCGAAGTACGGTAATACCTGTCGACCGGAATTTTGTCGCGTTCCGGGATTATGCCCGCTTTTTCCAGACCGATATTTTCTATATTCGACTTTATTCCGACGGCCGAGAGGACGAGGTCAGTTTCCAAAGTACGCATTCCCTGCCGGGTTTCCACTTCCAGACGGCACTTGTCCCCGGACGAAATATCCACGCTCTTTACCGATGCGTTCGTCATAACGGTCATCCCCAGCTTGCGAAAAGCACGCTCGACAGTCTTGCTCGCCTCTTCGTCCGCCAAAGGCAGCACGGCGGGCAGATATTCTATCAGCGTCACCTTTACTCCCAGCGAAGCATAGAAATACGCGAACTCGGAACCGATGGCTCCGGAGCCTACTATCGCCATGCTGCCGGGCATTTCCTTCAGCGACAAGGCGTCGGTAGAAGAAAGAATGCGGCGGCCGTCGATAGGCATGAAATCCATTTGGCGGGGTCGGGAACCGGTAGCGAGGATTATGGCATCGGCTTCCAGCGCCTCGGCCGTACCGTCCGGCCTGTCCACAATCACCCGGCCGTCGCCGGCGAGCGAACCGCGGCCCGGGATTATTTCTACGCCGTGTTTTTTCAGCAGAAAATCCACGCCTCGGCTCATGGTAAGGGCGACTTCCCGGGCCCTGTCAACCATTTCGGCAAGCGAAGGCGAAGCTTCTCCCTCGACCTTCACGCCGTATTTGGCCGCGTGCCTGACATAGGTCCATACCTGTGCGCTTTTAAGCAGGGCTTTAGTGGGAATACATCCTCTGTTAAGGCACACGCCTCCGAGGGCGTCGCGCTCCACTATCGCGGTTTTCTTTCCGAGCTGGGCCGCCCGAATCGCGGCCACGTATCCTCCCGGTCCGCTTCCTATAATAACTATGTCGTATTTCATAACCGGTAAATTAAATTATCCGAACTTCCGATAAATCGAGCCGCCGGACCTCCATACCCGGCCGACTGGCTGCAAATATAGTGAAAGGTGAGGGCAAAGCCAAGTTTACTTGAGCTTTGCCGAACCGCATCCTGTATTATGTAAATATAGTGAAAGCCGAGGGCAAAGCCAAGTTTACTTGAGCTTATCCGGGGCGTGCCTTTTAAAAGCAGAAGCGGAAGCAAAAACGCTTCCGCCCCCGAAGTATCAAATCATGGTTCACTCCACTATGCGCAGCACATCGCCGTGGTCGGCTGCCACGGCACGCATCCACTTTTCACTGTAACCGGGCTGGTCGGGCATTACTGGAATATGTCTTCCGTTACCGTTGTCCTTGAAGCCGTTCTCGTCCTCTATCTTTACGTTTCCATCTATATACTTGACGAGCAAATGCTTGTCCAAATCATCCCACTTTCGGAACAGCTCGTCCGCCGTTTCCACGGAATATTCCGTCAGATACTTCACCGCTTTTTTAGGACTGCGGTTCCACAGTTCGGCCGCGCGGCGGTCTATATCCCTGACCTCTGCAAGACGCTCGTTCTCCCATTTATCGACTTCGCCGCGTACCTGTCCGCCTATCAGGTCGTAACGCAGGTAGGCGAACTGGGCTATGCGGTTGAACACCCAGAAGGCGGAGGTGGGAGAATACTCCAACATACTGCCGTTGCCTTCGCGGAAACATTCGGGAACCCGTAGAGTGGAGCAGTAAATCGGAGTAAGAGCCGAGGTCGCGGCATCGTCCACGCCGAACCAGAATATACCGCCTATCGGGTCGGGAAGGTAGTTGCGGGCCTGTGCGACGAACCAGAACCCGGTCTGCTGGGTAGCGGTGGCGCGCTCGCACACATAGCCCTGCCCGTCCACCTCGAATTCCATCGGACGCCAGCGGTACGGACAGGCGCTTCCGCCGGCTCCTATATCCACGGTCATGTCCATGGGAGTTCCCTCGTAATGGTCGCGCATGGCATCGAACACCTGCTTGGGCGAAATCTTTTTGTCGGGTTTCACCCAGAGAGGCATTCTGTTGTTCTTGTTATGCCCCATGGCATAGTCCGTATAGGCGTCCATACCGTCGGCGAAAGTGCGGAAAAAGCTCCATACGCGGGCTTCGCAGGCACGCAGGGCGGAGAAGTTAAGAGGCGCATAAGCGTCGGCGAAGCTGAATTCCGCATCCGGGCCGTCGTAGTATCCCATTTCCCGCGCGAACGAAATCACATCGGGAGCGTAAAGACAGTTTTCCGGGTCGTCGAGCGGGAACTGCGTTATACGGGCCTGATTGGCATGCGCGCATATATAGCCGTCGGGAATGCGGCGGGCTACCCATACTATGCCCTTATTAGCGTTCTCGCCGTCCACTATCTTGCTGCCTTTGCCTATCATTTCGAATATCCACGCCTCGTTGGGGTCGGCGATGGAAAACGATTCCCCGCTGGAAGCGTATCCGTACGTATTGGCCAGTTCCACTATTACATCTATGGCCTCGCGCGCGGTACGGGCGCGCTGAAGGGCTATATAAATCAGCGAGCCGTAGTCGATGCGTCCGTCGGGGTCCTCGAGTTCGGAACGTCCGCCGTAGGTGGTTTCGCCTATTATAAGCTGATGCTCGTTCATATTGCCCACGGTTGAATACGTGACTTCGGCCTGAGGTATGTCGCCCAGATAACGGCCGGTGTCCCATTCGTAAACGGACATCATCGTTCCGGGCTTGTAGCTGCGACGGGGAGCGTTGTACTTGTATAGCGCCCCGTAGAGCTGATGCGAATCGGCGGAATAGGAAACCATTACCGAGCCGTCGGTCGAAGCCCCGCGGGTAATGATGAAGTTGGTACAGCACAGCGCATCCCCGCCCGAAAGCATCAGGGCGGCCGAAAGCGCCAAAAGGGATTTCTTCATAACAAGAGCGTATTTTACGGTTTGTTTTTAACTTCGCAAATAGCAAATATAGGAAATATTGCGTAATATTGCCATAATTAACCGTACCAAAATGTCGATTGCGGACAATATAAGTTCTTTGAAAGCGATGCTTCCGGAAGGAGTTACGCTCGTGGCCGTATCGAAAACGCATCCGGCCGAAACCGTCATGGAAGCCTATCGGGCAGGTCAGCGCATATTCGGAGAGAACCGTCCTCAGGAAATGAAGGCCAAGTACGAAGCTCTTCCCAAGGATATTCGCTGGCATATGATAGGACACCTGCAAACCAACAAGGTCAAATATATCGCGCCGTTCGTGGAACTGATACACTCGGTGGATTCCGACAGGCTAGCGGCCGTCGTGGACAGGGAGGCCGTCAAATGCGGCCGCACAATCGACGTGTTGCTGGAAGTGCGCATAGCCTGCGAGGAAAGCAAAAGCGGGTGGGAAGAATCCGAGCTTCTCGCGTGGTTGGACGGCGGGGCGTGGAAGAAATATTCCGGCATACGCATCCGTGGACTTATGGGAGTAGCTTCGCTGACCGACGATACGGAAACGGTGAAAAACGAGTTCGCCGGTTTGCACTCGCTGTTCCGTAGGCTGCGCTCGGAATATTTCGGAGAGCAGGCCGACCTTCTTTCGATGGGCATGACCTCCGATTACCGCGAAGCCCTCGAATGCGGAAGCAACATGGTCCGGATAGGCAGCCTCATATTCGGACAACGAGATTACGGAAAATAGTATTATATCACCAAAAAATACACGTCAATGGAAAACCTGTCAGTACGATATTTAGGAATCGACTTTCCCAATCCCCTTATAGCCAGCAGTTCGCCTTTCACCGATTCTGCGGAAAAAATAGCCGTGCTGGCCGACAGGGGCATAGGGGGCGTCGTGCTCAAATCCATATTCGAAGAACAAATCGCCGACCATGCGGCATCGCTGGAACGCACCCCCGACTATCCCGAGGCGCAGGACTATCTGCACGCCTACCTCGGCGAAGACTATCTTCGGGGATTCACCGATACGATAGCGCGAATCAAGCGCACGACCTCGATTCCCGTAGTGGCCAGCATCAACTGCACCGAACTCGGCGGGTGGACCGCATTCGCACGCAGGCTCGCCGACGCGGGGGCCGACGCCATAGAAACGAACATATTTTTCCTGCCGACCGACCCTAAACAGAAAGCGGCGGACGTGGAGCAGCGCTACCTCGACATCGCGCAGGCAGTGGCCGAGGCGAGCCCAGTGCCGGTATCTGTTAAACTGAGCATACGTTTCAGCAATATTCTGAACCTGCTGCACGAATTGCACAACCGCAAAGTACGCGGAGCCGTGCTGTTCAACCGTTATTTCGAGCCTAACGTGGATATAGAACGGATGACTTTCTCGGCAGAATATGCCCCCAGCACCTCCGACGAACTGAGAAATTCGCTGCGCACCATAGCATTGGCCTCTTCGTTCGTGCCTCAGTTGGATTACTCGGTTTCCACCGGAGTGCATACGGGGCCGGATGTAGTCAAAGCCTTGCTGACAGGCGCCTCAACCGCGCAAATATGCAGCGTGCTGGGAGAATCCGGCAGCGATGCGATAGAGGAAATGAAAGAGTTCATCAAGTCGTGGATGCGCCGCAACTCCTTCTCCCGGATAGAGGACTTCCGCGGAACTATAAACTACAACGAGCAGGGCGGCGACCCGCTTTTCCTGAGGGCGCAGTACATGAAGCTGTTTCCGCAGTCGCTCTGACTTATCTGACACGAAGCCGGCGTCCGGCTCGGATAACCGTTTTCTCGGTGATTCCGTTGAGGCGGCACAGTTCGCCTACGGTCGTTCCGTAGCGCCGGGCTATCCGTGTCAGATTATCGCCGTTGCGAATCGTATGGTACAGCGGGTCGGAAGTGCCGGAAGGCGAAACTTCCTGCCGCTGTGCCTTTTCTATGTTGGCGAGGATAATTTCGGACGTCGCCGGAGAACCGTCTGCGGAAGCGAGCAGAACATCTTCCCACTCGTCGCCCTCTTCCAAATCCTCGGAAGCACGCGAGTGAATATCCAGATAGGATTTATCCAGCAGGAAGGTATGGTACAGCAAATCCCCGGAAACGAAGTCGATTATTCTTTCGGGGTCGAAATTCTGGTCGCGGTAGCGGGTTTCGAAATGCAGGTGCGCGCCGCGGCTGCGACCGGTGCTGCCGCCGAAACCTATGACCGCTCCCGCCGGAATATAATCCCCCGCTTCCGCGTTTCGCCGAGCCAGATGGGCGTACCATGTTTCCAGTCCGTTGGGATGCCGGATTATCACCAGATTGCCGTAACCGCCTGTATTGTAGCGTGAATATCGTACCTTTCCCGCAAAGGCGGCATAAACGGGTTCCCCGTACTTCAGCGGAATATCCACCCCCTTGTGCTTGTGGCGCGAGCCGCGCACTCCGTACCGGGAATACACCTTGCCCACTACGGGCGGGTGGAAGTCTGCCAAAGAATCTATAAGTTTTATTTCCGTCGATTGCGGCAGCTCGGAAAACGCGATATCCGTATAGGCGAACACCTTGTCCGTTACCCAATGGTCGGAATAGGCGCCGGCTGAAGAATGTTCAAGCGTATCCGGATAAAAATACTCCCATGTATTGTTAGTGAACAGAACGATTTTCAACGGCTTTCGACCCGCTTCCACGGTATCTACCGGTATGCGCGGAAGCTGCTCGAGGCCGGGTTCGCTTTTTTGAGCCGAAGCGACCGGCGGCAGGGCCATGCAAACGGCCAAAGCGATTATTGCGGTAAACTTCATTTTTCTGAAATGGATTGCAGGAACCGGGCGGCGGCGCACAATTCCTCGTAAAATTCCGGTCCGAAACGCCTTGTTATCGGCTCGCGCAGATAGACATATAACGGAATCCCCTTTTCAAGCCCTAAGCGGGCCGCAGAACTGCATACGCTCCAACGGTGATATTGTAGTCCTTCGCTTCCGTCGCTGAAACGGACTGTCCGGAGCGGATAAAGATGACAGGAAACAGGTTTGCGGAAAAGAGTGCGACCCGCTTCGTAAGCCGCTTCTATGGCGCACAGGGTCGCGCCGTTGCTTACATACGCGTAGGCGCACGGACCGCCGGGATACAGCAAAGTCGTGGTATCGTCGCCATCCGGGTCTAGAACCGAAAAACCGTTTCTTGCCACGGCGGCCCTTCCCTCTTCGGTCATGTAAGGAACGTACGATTCGTACTCGCGCTTCAGAATGTCGGCCTCTCCCGCTTCCAGCGGAGCGCCCCACTCGCCCTCCACGCAGCACGCTCCCCGGCAATGAGAAGGGTCGCATGAGAAACATTCGGTCAACAGGTCCGCCGAAACCGTACGGCCCGCTATTTCTATCATCGTCGGACGCACGGAAGTTCGTCTATCAATCGCCCGATTACGTCGCCCAAAGACATTCCGGCAGCGGCAAGCTGCTTGGGAACGATACTTCCGGCGCTCATACCCGGAACGGTGTTAATCTCTATCAGGTAAACCCGGCCGTCGGGCGTAACCATAAAATCGGCGCGCGCTATTCCGCGGCACCGGCAGGCCTTGTAGGCTGCGACCGCCGAACGGCCAAGTTCTTCGGCCAGCTCGACAGGAATCGGGGCGGGGGTCAGTTCGTCCGACATGCCGGGCGTGTATTTGGCCTCGTAGTCGAAAAACTCGTTTTTGGCTACTATTTCAGTAATCGGCAGTACCGTAATCTTCCCTGCGGACTCGAACACTCCGCAGCCGAATTCGCGGCCGGGCAGAAATTCCTCTATCAGCACCTCGTCGCTTTCGGTAAAGGCTTTCGCGACGGCCCCTGGCAATTCCCGGGTGCTTTTTACTTTGGTAACGCCGCAACTGCTGCCGCTGGCATCGGGCTTTACGAAAAGGGGCATCCCCAATTCCGATGCTACCGTATCCGCATTGTAACTTTCTCCCTTCCTTAACATTATATGGCGGGCCACGCGAAGCCCCGCTTCGGCGGCTACCGCCTTGCACACGGCCTTGTCGAACGTAACCGCCGAGGAGGTAAGACCGCTCGACGGATACGGTACGCCCATCATGTCGAGATAACCCTGCATGCGGCCGTTTTCACCGGGATTGCCGTGAATCATTATCAGCGCGCAGTCGAAATTTACTTTCCCGGCGTCCGTGTCCAGCGAAAAATCCCTCATATCCACTTCACGGTCGGAACCGGCGCACGTCCAGCGACTGCCGTGCACGTCTATCGTATATACATCGTACTTATCCGGGTTCAACGCCGCGGCTACCTGCCGGGCGCTGCCGAGCGAAACCTCCCTTTCCGACGAGTCTCCGCCGGCAAGAAGGGCAATCCTTGTCTTCATTACTTATCCGGGTTTCTTCGGGCAAAGATAATAATTTCATCCGGCACCTCGCCCGTACGGCAACCGTCATGAAGACTTCGCTGCGCAGGAAAATGAAAGTCAGGGATTGTAAATGTCCGTGTAGCGGAAATCGAGTATTTCCCTAATCATGGAAATGTACTCCTGAGCTTCCACCGAGCCGGGCTCTATGCGCTGTGCGTTCAAAAAGTCGTTCAGCGCGCTTCCGAAGTTGTTGTTACGGTAGTAAAGTTTTCCTCTCTCTATATACAGCAGGTGGTCTGCGGGGTCTTCCGCAAGGGCTTCGTTAAGGATGTCTATTTCGTTGTTTATGCGTTCGTGCAGGTCCATAATCCGTGTTTTTCCATATATTCGTCCACACCCTTCGGAACCATGGTCCGTACGTTGCCGCCGGCCTCTTTCCGACGTCGCACGTCGGTCGCGGAAAAGTTCAGCCCGGGTGCATCTTCCAGCATGACGAAACGCATGCCCGGCTCGCAGGCCGGCCGCGCCGCGCCGCGGGGATACACATATATATTATAGTTATCCGCTATGCGCCGCCAGTCTTTCCACCGTCCGAATCCGGCGGCCGCGTCCGCTCCCATAAGCACCGAAAACCGCTCGTCCGGGTAACGGGACTTCAGGGCATCGAGGGTATTTACGGTGTACGACGGCAGCGGAAGGTCAAATTCTATGCCGCAGGCCCGCACCCTCCCCTGCGAATCGGCCTCGTGCGCGGCTATGCGGGTCATCGCCAGACGGTCTGCCGCGGGCGCCAACTCCGCAGGGGCCTTGAGCGGATTCCGGGGCGATACCACCAGCCAGACGCGGTCGCACAGTCCCTGGTCGAGCACATATTTCGCTATGGCCGCATGACCGTTGTGCGGAGGGTTGAACGAACCGAAATACAGCATAGTGCGTCCCATACCGCTGCTTACGTTCCGCTCAAAAAGTTTCCGACAAGCGACTGGCATTCTTCGAGCGCCTTTTCCAGTCCGTCGTTCACAACTACCGTGTCGAAGCTGCCGGCATAGGAAATCTCTTCGGACGCTTTCTCCAGCCTGCATTTTATGCGTTCCGGGCTTTCGGTTCCGCGCCTCTCGAGCCTTCGGTGCAGTTCGTCCAAAGAAGGAGGCATCACGAAAACAGCCAGAGCTCTGTCGCCGAAGAGCTTTTTCAAATTCAGGCCGCCCCTGACGTCCACATCGAATACGATGGTATGCCCCGCCTTCCAAATCCGTTCTATTTCCGAACGCAGCGTGCCGTAACAAGTCCCCGGATATACTTCCTCCCATTCCACGAACAGTCCCTCGGACACGGCCGCACGAAACTGCTCCGGCGAAAGAAAATAATAGTCACTGCCTTCCCTCTCTCCGCAACGGGGCGGGCGGCTGGTGGCCGACACGGAAAACTCGAGCTGCGGAAAGCGTTCCGCAAGCCAGCGGACGATAGTGGTTTTTCCGGAACCCGACGGCGCGGAAAAAATTATCAGCTTTCCGGCCGACGCGTGGAAATCGGTCATTTCTTGAAATTATAGTATGTTGAGTATCTGCTCCTTGATTTTCTCCAACTCGTCCTTCATGACAACCACGCGGCGTTGTATGTCGCTGTCGCTGGCCTTCGAACCCAGAGTGTTTATTTCTCTTCCTATTTCCTGAGAAATGAATCCGAGTTTACGCCCTACGTTTTCCTCCTTTTCGGCCACCTCGTGGAAATAACGGAGATGATTTTGCAACCGAACCTTTTCCTCGGTAATGTCCAGCTTTTCTATATAGAATATCATTTCCTGTTCCAACCGGTTGTCGTCCACCGAAACTCCGAGCGAAGCCACGGATTCTCTTATGCGTCCGCGGATAACTTGCGTACGGCGTTTTTCGAACGGCTCGATTTCCACACGCATCCGCTCTATCAGGTCGATGCGCGCCAGAATATCGGTCATAAGCGTATCGCCTTCCTGTAAGCGGAAAGCGTTGAGACGGGAAATAGCCTCCTCGACCGCATCCAGCAACGCCTGACTTTCCTCCACAGGCTCGTTTTCGCGCACCGTGGTCAGGACATCCGGGAAACGGAACACGGTCATGAACATGGCGGCCTGAAGCTCGGAATCGCTTTTGAGTTCGTTTTCCCGGGCAAGCGCAGTAAGAGCATTGAAATGATGTTCGAACAATTGCGAGTTGACCGATACGGAAGACTCCGTGGGCGACAGCTCCTCGGTAATATATACATCTATCTTTCCACGGAGCAGCTCCCTTCCGACCCGGTTGCGTATTTCGGGCTCCAAATCCCGGTAAGTCGTAGGAAACTTTACCGACAAATCGAGCTGCTTGCTGTTCAGGGACCGGATTTCGACCAGAATTTTTTTCGGGCCTACGACCCTTTCGGCCTTGCCGTATCCCGTCATGGACTTCGCCATAAAAAACACGGTTTAATATTTCGCAAAGATAGGTTTTTCGTCCCGAACGAAAAAGAGAAAGGCACGGGAAAATATTGCAGGGCCCGGTTGTTACATATGATTATAATTGATACCTTTGCCTCGTACATTACGAATCGGAATCAAATACTGCTGTCTTAACGAACAATCAAAAGAATAAAACCATGAAAAAGCACAATTTCAACGCCGGGCCTTCGATTCTTCCGCAGTCGGTAGTCGAAAAGGCCGCTCAGGCCGTGCTCGACTTTAACGGCTCGGGCATGTCCATCCTCTCCATTTCGCACCGCTCGAAGGATTTCGACGCCGTTATGGACGACGCCGTGTCGCTGTTCCGCGAACTGCTCGGCATTCCTGACAATTACCAGATTATTTTCATCGGCGGCGGAGCAAGCACTCAATTCTTCGAAGTGCCCGCCAACTTCCTGAACAGGAAGGCCGGATACGTAAATACCGGCGTATGGGCTAAAAAGGCGATAAAGGAAGCCAAGCGTTACGGCGAAACACAGGTGGTGGCTTCGTCGGAGGACAGGAATTTTACATATATTCCGAAGGGATTCGCCATTCCGTCCGATTTGGATTATCTGCATATCACTACCAACAACACGATATACGGCACCGAGTACCACGAGGACATAGACAGTCCCGTGCCTCTTATAGCCGATATGAGCTCCGACATTCTGAGCCGTCCGGTGGACGTGCGTAAATACGCCATGATTTATGGAGGGGCCCAGAAGAATCTGGCTCCTGCCGGGGTCACTTTCGCGATTATACGCGACGACATGCTGGAAAAGATTACCCGCGACCTTCCGACCATGGTCAACTACAAGACTCATACCGAAAACAATTCCATGTTCAACACCCCGCCGGTATTCCCCATTTACGTGCTGGCCGAAACCCTCAAGTGGGCGAAGGAACTCGGAGGCGTAAAGGAACTCTACCGCCGCAACGTGGAGAAGGCCGAACTGCTTTACAATGAAATAGACCGCAATCCGCTGTTCCGCGGGACCACGGCGAAGGAAGACCGTTCGCTTATGAACATCTGCTTCGTGATGAGCGAGGGCAACGAAGGTCTGGCCGACGAATTTATGGAATTCGCAAAGAGCCGCGGCATGGTAGGCCTCAAGGGCCACCGTCTAGTGGGCGGTTTCCGCGCATCGTGCTACAACGCGCTGCCCAAGGAAAGCGTGGAGGCTCTGGTAGCCTGCATGCAGGAATTCGAAAAAATGCACGCCTGAACGGCCCATGCCTCTGACTATCGTATATAAGCCTCAGGCAAAGCAGAAAACCGTTTCGTTTTACTCATTAGTTGAAATGGACATGAAAGTATTGGTTGCAACGGAAAAACCGTTCGCGAAGAAAGCCGTCGACGGCATACGCGAAATAGTGGAAGGAGCCGGGTACACGCTCGCTCTCCTTGAAAAATATACCGACAGGTCGCAGCTTCTCGAAGCCGTAGCCGACGCCGACGCCCTGATTATCCGCAGCGACAAAGTGACCCGCGAAGTCATAGACGCTGCGAAAAACCTCAAGATAGTCGTACGCGCAGGCGCGGGATACGACAATGTGGATTTGGCTGCCGCCACCGAGCGCGGCATAGTGGTAATGAACACTCCGGGTCAGAATTCCAACGCCGTGGCCGAGCTCGCCATAGGAATGATGATTTACATGGCGCGCAACCAGTTCCAGCCCGGAACCGGAAGCGAAATACGCGGCAAGCGCCTCGGCATTCATGCCTATGGCAACGTGGGCCGTCTGGTCGGCCAGCGCGGGAAGGCCATGGGAATGGAAGTGTGCGCGTTCGACCCGTTCATCAGCGACCCGGCCGTATTCGAGGCCGACGGCGTGAAGAAAGTGAACTCGGTGGAAGAGCTTTACTCCAACAGCGATTACGTATCGCTGCACATTCCGGCAACGGCCGAAACCAAGAAATCCATCGGTTACGAGCTTCTGGGAAAAATGCCTAAGGGAGCCACTCTGGTAAACACCGCCCGAAAGGAAGTCATAGACGAGGAAGGCATGGCAAGGATACTTTCCAAGCGAGAAGACCTCAAGTACATTACCGACATCGCAGCCGATACGCAGGCCGCGCTGAACGAGCAGTTCGGCAAGCGCGTATTCGCCACCCCGAAAAAAATGGGAGCCGAAACCGCCGAGGCCAACGTCAATGCCGCTTTGGCTGCCGCCAATCAGATTGTAGGGTTTTTCCGCGACGGATGCACGCGGTTTCAGGTAAACAAGTAAGCGTCATGGTAAAAATCAAACCTTTCGCAGGCATCCGTCCGCCGCGGGAAATGGCGTCGGAAGTGGCGTCGCGTCCCTACGACGTGCTCTCGTCGGCCGAAGCCAAGACGGAAGCGGGAAAACGCTCCCTGCTCCACATAATCAAACCCGAAATAGACTTCGACCCGATAGCCGACGAACATGCGCCGGAAGTCTATGAAAAGGCGGTCGAGAATTTTCGCCGCTGGCGCGACGAAGGCTGGCTGAAACAGGACGGACAGGAGAACTATTATATTTACGCTCAGACCATGGACGGCCGCACGCAGTACGGCCTTACCGCCTGCTGCCATTTCGAAGACTATCTGGAGGGACGTATCAAGAAACACGAACTCACGCGCTCCGAAAAGGAGGAGGACCGCATGAAGCATGTACGCAACCAGAAGGCCAATCTGGAGCCGGTATTCTTCTCCTACCCTGCCCGCAGGGAAATAGACGAAATAGTAGCCGGTGTGGTCAAAGAGAAGCCGGAGTACGACTTTACCGCTGAGGACGGCGTACGTCATCAACTGTGGGCAGTGTCGGACGGAAAGACCATCGACCGCCTGACCGCTCTTTTCGCCGGGATACCGGCGCTGTACGTGGCCGACGGGCATCACCGGACGGCCGCAGCCGCACGCGTAGGAGAAGAGATGATGCGCAAAAACCCTAACCATACGGGAAACGAGGAATACTGCTGGTTCCTTGCAGTCATATTCCCGGACAACCAGTTGGGCATTATCGACTACAACCGGCTCGTAAAGGACCTGAACGGTCTGTCGGAGGAAGAATTTCTCGCACGTCTCGGCCGGGATTTCACCGTGGAGAACAAGGGGTCGGACATATACAAGCCCGACCGCCTTCACAACTTCGGAATGTACCTGAACGGAAACTGGTACAGTCTGACCGCCAAGCCCGGCACTTACGACGACAAGGACCCCATAGGAGTGCTCGACGTAACGGTGCTTTCCGACCGCGTGCTCGACGGCATTTTGGGCATCAAGGACCTGCGTACCGATAAGCGAATCGATTTCGTGGGCGGTATCCGGGGCCTCGGAGAGCTGAAGCGCCGCGTGGACAGCGGGGAAATGAAGGTGGCTTTCGCCCTTTATCCCGTTACGATGCAGCAAATCATCGACATTGCGGACAGCGGCAAAATCATGCCGCCTAAAACGACATGGTTCGAGCCGAAGCTCCGCTCGGGAGTGGTAATACACTCGTTCGAGTAGAGCGCCGCGCTTTTCGTGACCGGCACGAACGGAGAAAAGAGCCGGAGGCGTTACCTCCCGGCTCTTTCTCATTATCCTGCATAATATGCCGATAGGCGCAACCTGCGCAGGGTCAGCCGAAACCTGCCGCACATTTTACTCACGCACGGGTATATTTCAAATAAAAATACCTATATTTGTAAGACAACAAGCTGTTACATTTACAAATCATAATCATATTATGGCAAAAATCAAGGGAACTATCACCGTAGATACCGAGCGTTGCAAAGGATGCGACGTTTGCGTTTCCTCGTGCCCGTTCGAGGTTCTGAGCCTTTCCCCGCAGGTAAACAGCAGGGGTTATAATTTCAGTTATATGGCCAACCCCGACAACTGCACCGGCTGCGCGAGCTGCGCTATTATCTGCCCGGACAGTTGCATAACCGTTTTCAGACAAAAAGCACCAACCGAGTAAGCCATGAAAGAAGTCAGATTGATGAAGGGCAATGAAGTCATTGCCGAAGCAGCGATACGCAGCGGAGCCGACGGTTATTTCGGCTACCCCATTACTCCCCAGTCGGAAGTGCTGGAAACCCTTATGGAACTCCGTCCGTGGGAAACGACCGGCATGGTCGTACTTCAGGCCGAAAGCGAAGTATCGGCAATCAACATGATATACGGCGGCGCTTCCGCGGGCAAGCGGGTCATCACCTCATCCTCCAGCCCCGGCGTCAGCCTTATGTGCGAGGGCCTGAGTTATCTCGCCGGAGCGGAACTTCCGTGCGTTATCGTAAACGTTTCGCGCGGCGGCCCCGGTCTGGGAACCATTCAGCCGTCGCAGGCCGACTATTTCCAGGCCACCAAGGGAGGCGGCCACGGCGACTACCGTTTGATAGTGCTCGCTCCCAATTCGGTTCAGGAAATGCACGATTTCGTGTTCGACGCTTTCGAGCTTGCCTTCAAATACCGCAATCCGGTTATGATACTGACCGACGGCGCTATCGGACAGATGATGGAAAAGGTGGTGCTGGCAGAACAGCGTCCGCGCATGACCGAGGACGAAATCAAAGCCAAATACGGCGACTGGGCTCTTACCGGCAAGCTCCCCGACCGGGGCGGCAACACCATAACCTCGCTCGAACTCGACCCGTACGCTCAGGAACGCTTCAACGAAAAGCTGATTGAGAAGTACAGGCAGGTGGAGGAAAACGAAGTCCGTTACGAAACCTATATGACCGACGATGCAGACTACGTAATAGTAGCATTCGGCTCATCGGCTCGTATCTGCATGAGCGCCGTAGAGAAGGCCCGGGAGGACGGATACAAGGTCGGCCTGCTGCGTCCCATAACCCTCTGGCCGTTCCCCTCCAAAGCTATCGACGAGCTGGCCCGCCGGGTAAAGGGATTCCTCGTGGCCGAGTTGAACGCCGGACAGATGATAGAGGATGTGCGTCTGGCCGTATCCGGCCGCGTACCGGTAGAACATTTCGGCCGTCTGGGCGGCGTTATTTATTCTCCGGGAGAAGTTTACGACGCGTTAAAGGAAAAGATAATCAATAAATAACATCGGGTATGTCAGATTTTCAGGTTGAAAAGAACGAGCAGAACTGCGTATTCAAAAAGACGCCGGTTCTGAAAGACAATATCATGCACTACTGTCCCGGCTGCTCGCACGGTACGATACACAATCTTATCGCACAGGTAATCGAGGAAATGGGCTTGCAGGATAGAGCCGTCGGCGTATCTCCTGTCGGCTGCTCGGTATTCGCGTACAATTACCTCGACATAGACTGGGCGCAGGCCGCTCACGGCCGGGCATGCGCGGTAGCGACAGCTATCAAGCGCCTTTCCCCGGAGAAGCTGGTCTTCACCTATCAGGGCGACGGCGACCTCGCCGCCATAGGCACGGCCGAAACCATACATGCCTGCAACCGGGGCGAAAACATCGCTATTTTCTATATCAACAATGCGATTTACGGCATGACCGGCGGACAGATGGCTCCCACTACCCTGCTGGGAATGAAGACGGCGACCTGCCCAAACGGCCGCGACCCGAAGTTGCACGGCTATCCCTATAAAATGGCCGACATAGCCAACCACCTCGACGGGGTATGCTACATCACCCGCCAGACGGTCCACAATCCCGCAGCCGTACGCAAAGCCAAGAAGGCCATTCGCAAGGCGTTCGAGAACTCCATGGAGGGCAAGGGAGTGTCGCTCGTGGAATTCGTCGCGACCTGCAACAGCGGCTGGAAACAGTCGCCGGTAGCGTCGAACAAGTGGATGGAGGAGAATATGATACCGTTCTATCCTCTCGGCGACATCAAGGGTTAATACTAAAACGCACAAGAAGATGAAAGAAGAATTGATTATAGCAGGCTTCGGCGGTCAGGGCGTTCTGATGACCGGCAAGATTCTGGCCTATTCGGGCGTAATGCAGGACTACGAAGTGAGCTGGATGCCTTCCTACGGTCCCGAAATGCGCGGAGGTACGGCCAACGTCACCGTGATTATAAGCGACAAGCCAGTAAGCTCGCCTATTTCCCACGAATTCGATACGGCCATAATTCTCAATCAGCAAAGCATGGACAAGTTCGAATCGCAGGTCAAGCCGGGCGGCATACTTATCTACGATACCAACGGCATAACCCGTCATCCCCAGCGCAAGGACATTAAAATATATACGATAGACGCTACCGAGGAAGCCGCCCGCCGCGGCAACGCCCGCATGTTCAACACGCTGATTCTGGGCGGGTATCTGAAGGTGCGTCCGGTGGTGACGCTGGAAAACGCTTTTGCGGGCCTCAAGAAATCGCTGCCCGAACGCGCATGGAAAACCCTTCCGATGAACGAGGAAGCCGTGCGTATAGGCATGGGGATTATCAAAGAAGTTCAGTAAACAGTTCCTCTGCAATGCAAAGCCCGCGGCATAACCGCGGGCTTTGTCGATTGATATAACCGCGCCAAAAAATTCGGCCGTCGAAATATCGAGCCACCGATTCTGGGAAAAAGATAACCGTAAGTGCCGAAAGGTTTGTAACTTTAACCTGCACGGTCGCTTGTAAAAAGTTTTTAATTTTGCTCTCGGCGACCCTAATCGCATCGAGCGTGAACGCACAACTTTACATCACCCCATCGGGCAAGCTCACTTACGGAGATATTTCTTCCGTGACGGACTGTACGACCTCTTGGGAAGGAACCGGACACTACTACCATAACGGAGCCTCGTCCGGCGGCGAAACGTGGCTCAAACTCGACCTGAAGGACAAGTATCCGGCCTTCGTATCGGGCAACAACATTCTGACGCTGAAAAACAGCTCCGGCGGCGGGCAGTTATTCATCGACCTCTCGCGCAACAGGCCGTACCTCTATTCCAACTCGTCCAGCCTGTTTTTCAAAAGCAATTCCATCGGTCAGAGCATCTATGCCGGGACGCTTTATACTACGGCAGAAATGCGTTCGGGCAGCGCATATATAACGGATGCTCTCGATAAGGTCGCCCGCCTCTCCCCGCGACAGTTCGAGCCGGGGCCAATCGCAGCCCGGCGGAGCTTGTTCTACGGCTTTCTCTCGTCCGACATGCAGCGGGTGCGGCCCGAATTGGTAAGCGAGGACTCCGAAGGAACGATGTATATCAACTACGTCGAACTGATTCCGATTCTTACCAAAGCCATACAGGACTTGACCCTGAAGGTGCACGAGCAGGCGGAGAGAATCGCTCAACTCGAACGGCAGACAGACCCCAAAACCAAACCATAACCCCAAATAAGAAATGAAAAATTCGGTAATCCTTACTCTGGCCGCTCTGTTGCTTTGCGGTTGCTCGAAAGACGATGAAACGACCTTCGTATTTCATAACGATTATTTCTGGTTAAACGGAACGAAAGCCCCCTGCCAACCTATTCCGGACAGGTGGTTCGTTATCTACAAAGCGGCGGACAGCGCAAGGATTCTATCCGAATTTGAACGGCTCGGTTTTACTTACGAAAACCATCGCGTTTATGTTGAGGACAAATGGATTGACGGATATCCGGAAGAATTGCATGATTGCAACCAGATGACGGTAACGGCCCGCTATGACCCGGCCGATGCGGTCGAGGGGATTGTCAGCAGCGGCAACCTATACCTCTTGCCGCCCTATAAAAATGAATGGGGCAAAAGCAATACTATAAGTGCATCGGTCGAAAACGAATCTCAGGTCGAACTGATGAAGGAATATGCTAAAAGTTTGAATGTATATGTTGTCGATATTGAAGATTTCGGCAGTATCGGTATTGCCGTTTATCTTGTATGCACCAACCGCTCGGCCGGAGATTATGTTCAGGTTGCCAACTGGCTGCATGAAACTGGAGACTTCATAGCAGCCCAACCCATGTTCGATAAATACCATATTATTTAATAAAATATTAAAATGTTATGAAACTCTTAACCATAGAAATACTCGCATTGTTTATCCTGTTCGGATGCGTCCGGGCGGATATAGACGAACCGGAAGCATTGCCGGAAAACCGCACACGTTCTTTACAGGCCGATACGACCCTCTCCTCGGCTTACTACTGGTTCGACGGACGGAAAATACCGCTCGCTCCGACGGACAAGTATTTTAAGTCGTCGAAGTAACTACTACGGTTTATAAACCAGTAATCGTTTTAATGCGGATTCGTATGCCGCAAATGGCGCCCTTGTCTTACCGTAATAAGACAGCCGACGTTCAAAACGAATAGTCTTCTATGCCTCCGAACCCGCGCAGCAGTTCCGCCGCGCTCATCCGGCGGCGTCCCGGCAACTGAACCTCCACAAGGTATATCCAGCCGTCCGGGCAAGCGGCACGGATAAAACTGCGGCCGTCGGACGAAACGGCTCCGCACGGTTCGCCATGCGCGGCTTCCTCGAAATATGCTTTGTAAATCTTTATATCGAGAGGTTCGCTCCGTTTGTAAACCGGATTCAGTTCGGCCCATGCCCCCGGATACGGCGAAAGGCCGCGGACATGATTTATTATCTCCAGACCGGGCCGGGTAAAATCCAACCGGCAGTCGTTGCGGAAAATCTTGGGAGCCGGTTTCAGGGATGCCGGGTCTATATCGTCCTGCCGAAACAAAGACAAATTGCCGGCGGCTATTCTCTCGACCGTATCGACCACCAATCCGGCTCCGGCGTCCATAAGCCGGTCGTGCAGAGTTCCTGCATCGTCGTCCGGCAAAACCGAAACCTCGACCCGGTCGATTATGCCGCCTTCGTCCATTCGGTCGTCGAGCATAAAGGTGGTCACGCCGGTTACGGTCTCGCCGTTCATAAGAGCCCTGTTTATAGGAGCCGCTCCGCGATACTGCGGCAAAAGGGAGGCATGCAGATTGAATGTCCCCGATGCAGGCATCGCCCACACCGCCCTCGGCAGCATGCGGAATGCCACCACTATTCCCAAATCGGGCTCGAGGGAAGCCAATCGCGCAAGAAAAGCCTCGTCCTTCAGCCGCTCCGGCTGCATTACAGGGAGGCCCGCTTCTATCGCATAGCGCTTAACGGCGCTTTGCCGCACCTTCAGTCCGCGGCCGAACGGCTTGTCGGGCATGGTAACGACCGACGCCACATTATATCCGCCTTCGACCAAAGCACGCAGGGGAGCTACCGCGAAATCCGGAGTCCCCATATATACTATACGCAGTTTGCGTGCTTCCACGATACGGCCGTCTAATTTTCGGAAAGTCCGAGTTTGTGCCCCATCCGGTTCTGCTTGGTTTCCAGATAACGCTTGTTATACTCGTTCGGCTCCACGACTATGGGCACGATTTCCTCTATCGAAAGACCGTAGCCTTCCAACCCGGCCCGTTTCAAGGGATTGTTGGTCATCAGGCGCATTTTGGTTATACCCAATTCGCGCAGTATGCTGGCTCCGACGCCGTAATCGCGTTCGTCCACTCCGAAGCCCAGCTTTACGTTTGCATCGCACGTGTCGTAGCCTTCGTCCTGAAGTTTGTAAGCCTTTATCTTGTTGCACAGACCGATGCCGCGGCCCTCCTGATTCAGGTAAACTATGGCTCCCTTGCCCTCCTTCTCTATGGTTTCCATAGCCTTGTGGAGTTGCGGGCCGCAGTCGCAGCGGTACGAGCCGAATATGTCGCCGGTAGCGCATGAGGAATGCATCCTTACCAGCACCGGCTCGCCCGGCTCCCATTCGCCTTTGGTCAGGGCTATATGCTCCATGCCGTTGCTTTTCTGCACGAAAGGAGTCAGGCGGAAATGCCCCCACTGGGTGGGCATGTCCACGGAAACGCCTTTCTCCACTATGCTTTCGCGTTGAAGCCGGTAGGCTATCAGGTCGGCTATGGACATTATTTTAAGCCCATATTTGTCCGCTATCTCGAACAGGTCGGGAAGGCGTGCCATAGTGCCGTCCTCGTTCATAATTTCAATCAGGGCTCCGGCGGGACGCAACCCGGCCAGACGGGCGAGGTCGATAGTGGCTTCGGTATGTCCCGGACGTCGCAGCACCCCCCTGTTGCGGGCTCTCAGCGGGAAAATATGCCCCGGCCGTCCCAAATCCGAGGGTTTGGTTGCCGGGTCGGCGAGCACCCTGATAGTGGAAGCCCGGTCGGTGGCCGCCACGCCGGTAGTGCATCCGTGGCCGAGGTCGTCCACCGACACGGTGAACGGCGTTCCGAGCAAAGACGTATTGTTTCCTACCATCATATCGAGCTCCAGCTCCGAGCAGCGTTCCTCGGTAAGCGGCGCGCACATCACTCCGCGGCCGTGGTGCAGCATGAAGTTCACTATTTCGGGCGTTATCTTTTCGGCGGCCACGATAAAGTCTCCTTCGTTCTCCCGGTCTTCGTCGTCCACTACGATGACGATTTTGCCGGCGCGAAAATCCTCGACTGCCTCCTCTACGGTATTCAGGTTTCTGAGCTTCTCCATTTTCATTTATGTTTTGAGCGGCGGTAAGCCTTAATGAAGTCCTTTAATTTATGATATCTGGATATGTACCACTCCGCATTGAAGAGATTGGAATCGTTGGTAGCCTTCCAGGTCAGGTACATTGAAATCGGAAACAGAATGAAAGTCGAAATCCACATTCCGGCAAATGCGCCCCATGTTCCCTCGCGGGCCATTTTCTCGCCGGCGATGCTGATTATGTAATAAACCACGAAAAACAGTACCGATACGACTATCGGCATTCCCAGCCCTCCCTTGCGGATAATAGCCCCGAGCGGCGCTCCGATAAGAAAAAATATCATAATCGACACCGGCAGCGACATTTTGCGATGCCATTCGACTTTCGAGCGATAAAGCTGATTCAGGGCTTCCTTCGCGCTTTGTTCGTCGAACGTAAATGCGCTCCGGGAATTGCGGGCCTTGAGGCGGGCGTCGGCCCAAAGCTCGTTTCTTTCGTAAACGTTCAGCTCCTTCACCGAATCCATTACGGCGGCCGGGCGCTTGAACGAATAATCGGTCTTCACGGAATCGAGCAATCCCATAAGCGAAGGGTCGTGCATCAGAACGTGATTGCGCAAAAGCGGTTCGTAGGAACGCGCCGTATTCCTGTTGGCTACCGTGGTGAGCGAGTCTATGTCTGTTTCCAGCTCGGCTATGTTCTTGGTCTGGCTGCTGGTAAACAGGTCGGTGTTCGTGCGCTCGAAGTCGAAGCCCTGCATGGGAATCACTCCGTCCTGCCGGTCGAAAATATGATGCCGCAATGCGCTCTGGTCGTGCCACTGGTAGTTACGGGTGGTTTCGTACGTTTCGCCGTTGAACAGGGTAACGAGCAGGAATTTCTTATCGTCGGACAGTCGGATATACCCCGAATCGGCTATGGTCGTAGTCATATTGCCCGCAGGGTCGCGGGTATCGTATATAAGCACGTCGGTGAGCAGGTGCGTCCGGGAGTCCTGCTTCCCTACCCTTATGCTCATGTCCTCTATGCCGTTGAAGAACTGACCGTCCTTGAACTCTATCGACTGCTTCTGCTGGCGTATGTCGTAGATAATCGCGAACATGCGCTTGTTGGAATACGGAACCAGATTGTTCGCCACGAAAAAACTCCCCACCGCCACCACGGCTATGACCCATATAAGCGGTTTGAGAATATTCGGCAGCGACATGCCGGCCGATTTCATGGCCAACAGCTCGTAATTCTCTCCGAGGTTGCCCATGGTCATAATCGCGGCCAGCAGCGTGGCGAGCGGAAGTCCCATCGGTATCATGTTCGCCGAAGCGTACAGAAGCAGTTCGACTATCACGCTGCCGTCGAGTCCTTTCCCTACGAGTTCGTCGATATAGCGCCATACGAAATTCATCATGAGGACGAACATCACGATAAAGAACGTGAGAACCATCGGCCCCAGATAGGATTTCAGTACGAATTTATGAATGGTTTTCAACGGGCAGTCTTCGCTTTGAGGTTACAAATATATAATAATTTCCCTTTCACGCTCCGTCCGAAATGCACCGTTCAGGCCGCTGCATACGACCTGCGGCGCAGCCATAGAAGCGTCCGTACCATAAATAGCGCCATAATGAGTATAAATATTGTCGCGGCTCCTGCCGGCACGTCGAAACGGTAGCTGAGCCACAGCCCCGCTATGTTTCCCGCAGCGGCAACGGCAGCCGACCATACGAGGATGCGCGGAAAGGAATGCGTCAGGGCGTTGACGGTAACCGCAGGCACGGTCAGCAGCGATATGAGCATCACTATTCCAACGGCACGTATGGAAAGTACCAGAGTAACGGCCGTAAGTATGCCCATCACCGCCGAGACGGTTCCGGCCCTTATTTTCTGACTGCGTGCATACGAGGGGTCGAACGATGCGTACATGACCGGCCTCCAGAACAGTCCGAACAGCAAGACCAAAACTACACATAACCCGGCCAAAGCCGCTAAGTTATAACTCGATACAGTCAGAATATTTCCGAACAGAAACGTCATGAGGTTAGGCGCGTACCCGGGGGTCAGGTATATGAAGATTATCCCTATCGCCATTCCCACGCTCCAGACTATTCCTATGGCGGAATCTTCCCTCAGGTTGCCTTTGGAGGAAGCCCGCTCTATGCCGAGAGCCGCCAGCACGGCAAATATCAGGGCCCCCGACACCGGGTCGAAACCTGCATAATATGCTATGCCTATTCCTCCGAAGGAAGCATGGGTTATGCCTCCGCTGAGGAACACCAGCCGCCGGCTGACTATATACGTACCTATAAGTCCGCAGGTTATACCCGAAAGCACGGCCGTAAAGAAAGCATTCCTCAGAAATGCATACTGGAACAACTCGCTGAAAAAATCCATAGTTTTAATATCTCGGCCGGTTTCAGTGCAAAAGTAGTCAAAAGCCGGCAGAGGGTTTCAGGAAGACGGGCCAAAATCATGCCTTCCGTGGAAAGGCTCCGAATCCGTTCGGTTTCCGAACCGATTTTAGTAAATTTGCAGGCCGATGGCTGCATTCAAAGTAAGCTACCATACTCTGGGCTGCAAGCTCAACTTCGCCGAAACTTCGGCGATAGCCCGTCTGTTCGACAACGCCGGATGCAGCCGCGGCAGTGTATCGGAAGCGGATATATGCGTAGTGAACAGTTGCTCCGTTACCGAGCACGCCGAAAAGAAATGCCGTAACCTCATACGCAGACTGCACCGTATAAATCCGCAGGCGAGGATAGTAGTCACCGGATGTTACGCCGAGCTCCGGCCGGACCGCATAAGTTCGCTGGAAGGAGTCGTTCTCGTGATAGGCAACCGCGACAAGAACGAAGTATGTGCACGTACTCTTGCAGCAGCCGGAAACGGCCCGATGTCGGAAATACCGTACGGAAGCAATCCGGAACACGGGGCGGGAGGATGCGGCTTTTTTCCGGCATACTCTCTCGGCGACCGGACGCGCTCCTTCCTTAAAGTGCAGGACGGCTGCGACTACCGCTGTTCCTATTGCACTATCAGTGCAGCCAGAGGAGGAAGCCGCAATATCCCGGTTGCCGAAGCGGTGCGTCAGGCCGGGGAAATAGCGGCCGCCGGAGTGAGGGAGATTGTGATTACCGGAGTGAATACCGGAGATTTCGGCCGCTCAACCGGCGAAACGTTTTACGAACTGCTCCGGTCGCTCGAAAAGGTGGCCGGCATAGAGCGTTACCGCATATCTTCCGTCGAGCCCAATCTGCTGACCGGGGAAATCATCGAATTGTGTGCCGACTCGCCCAAATTCATGCCCCACTTCCATATCCCCCTGCAAAGCGGCTCCGATAAAGTCCTGCGTCGAATGGGCCGGAGATACGACACGACCCTTTTCCGAAGCAGAATCGAAAACATACTCAGCGCAATTCCCAACGCATTCACAGGCATAGATGTCATAGCGGGTTTTCCCGGAGAAAGCGAAGAGGACTTCCGCGCTACCGTGACGCTGCTAAAAGAGCTGCGTCCGGCATATTTGCATGTGTTTCCGTTTTCCGAGCGGCCCGGAACGCCGGCTGCCTGTCTTCCGGACAAGGTGCAGGACCGGGAAAAAACCCGTCGCGCCTCCCTGCTCGAATCCCTTTGTTCCGAGCTGCACGCGGAATTCTATGCACGGAATACCGGAAAAACGGCGAAAGTCCTGTTCGAAAGCGCCGCATCGGGAGGATACCTGTCCGGATATACCGAAAATTATCTGCGCGTACGCACGCGCTGCGCACCGGGACTGGCAGGCGCGGTTTGCGAGGTAAATCTGGGCGAAGCCGACGAAGGCCCGGTGTTTACTGTAAGCAATCCGATACGGAAGTCGGATTGAACTTTCACGCCTTCGGTTCCATACGGCATATTCCCGATGCTTCATATATTTCCGGGACAATATTTGAATGCTGCAACAGAGTTCGCCCATCCTCTTTCTTATGGCACACCGACGAAGACACTTTATACATTTGTCCGGCCGGGAACGCGCGGGCAAGTCCGGCTTGTCGTTCGGCGGTCAATGCGTTATGAGAATACAGGATATGCGTAGGCATAATGCAAGCTCGCTTGCTTCTGCCCTCGGCTTTCAATATATTTGGATAATACAGGATGCGGTTCGGACAAAGCATCGAACAAGTTTATGCTTTGTCGCTCGGCTTTCACTATATTTGGATAATATAGGAGGCGCCTCGGCAATCTTTGCGTGCAAGCACGCTCGATTGCTCTCACCTTTCACTATATTTGTAAAATATACAGTACGATAATTCACGGGGTATAAGTATATGCGCAGAAAAATATCCATAGGATTCATTTCTTTGGCGCTCCTTCTGTTTTTTGCGGGGGCTATTACCATGTTCGAGCTCGACCGTCTGCGCAGCGATGCGCGGGAGGTCATAGCGGCAAGCATGCGTTCGACGGAGTTTGCAACGCGCATGCTGAACGCCCTCCAGATAGAGAACAGCTCGGTACTGCGCATGATGTCGACCGGAGCGCAGGCTCCCGACTCGATGTTCCGGGTAGGCAGGGATATATTCAACCGTGCCCTGTCGGAAGCCACGGGCACTATCCGCGACCGTACGGAGCTCGACGCCGTATATTCAGCCAACGACTACTATAACGAGGTGATTGCTACGCAACTGTCCGACGATATTTCGTCCGGTCCGGGACACAGACCCCTTTCCGCTTATCTGGAAGCCTACTACAACCTCGATTCGGCCATAAAGAATTATATGACTTCTCCGGAAGGGTCGCTCGTTTCCCGTACCGAAATGCTGGAAGACAACGCCTACAAGACCATGACGCCCAGCATTCTCACTCTTCTGGCAGCCATATTGATAGTGCTGATGCTGTATTTCTTCATAGACCTTTATTACGTGAAGCCGGTACAGAAACTGCGTAAAAGCCTCGACGGATATATCAATGCTCGCGTTCCCTTTCAGGCGGAATTCGAGGGCGGCGATGAATTGCGCCGCATCCGCGACGACATAGAAATCCTCATATCCAGAACAAAAAAGGAACAGTAGCCGATGCGTTTCAATGTAGTGCTCAGATACATAGGCATGGTGTTGCTGCTCAATGCGGCATTTATGCTGATATCGGCCGGAATAGCATGGCTCTACGGTACGGACAGTTCGTTTTATCCGCTGCTGCTTTCGTTCCTGCTGACCGCGGTGCTGGGTCTGTTTCCTCTTATATTCGTCGAAAAAACCGACCAGATAAATGCAAAAGAGGGATACGGAATAGTAACCGGTGCATGGCTGATTGCCTGTGTCGTGGGCATGTTCCCCTACCTGCTCTGGGGAGGGGAATTCGGAATGGTGAATGCATGGTTCGAAAGCGTATCGGGTTACACCACCACGGGAGCCACCGTTCTGCGTAATGTGGAGGCCCTTCCGCACGGCCTGCTGTTCTGGCGCTCCTCGACCCACTGGCTTGGGGGCGTCGGTGTGGTGATGTTCGCGCTGGTAGTCCTGCCGGCTTTGGGTCGTACGAAAATGACTCTTACCAGCGTGGAACTTTCCTCGCTCGCCAAAGACAATTACCGTTACCGTACCCAGCGCATAATTCAGATACTTCTGGTTGTGTACGTAGGGATGACCGCTCTCGAAACCCTGATGCTGCGCGTGGCGGGAATGGACTGGTTCGATGCTGTCAATCAAGCCTTTTCTACCATTTCGACCGGCGGCTTCAGCACGAAGAACACCAGCATAGCATGGTGGGACAGTACGTGGATAGACATGATAATAGCACTGTTCATGATATTGTCCGCCATACATTTCGGACTAATCTTTGCAACCGTAACCGGTAAGCACAACAATATTTTCCGCTCGGAGGTGAGCAGATATTTCATCATATCCGTGTTGGCAGCCGCCGTTATTACGGCCGTAAGTCTGAAACTCGGCGGCAACTACGATACGTTCGGACAATCGCTGCGATACGGTTTGTTTCAGACTGCCGCAGTAGCCTCCACGACAGGTTTCGCCACGGCCGACTCCAACACATGGCCCGCGCTTCCGATAGTCATACTTCTGTTCCTGACATTCCAGTGCGGATGCGCCGGCTCCACTGCCGGCGGTATAAAATGCGACCGCACACTGTTGGCCTTCAAGGTAATAAAAGCGAAAATAAGGCAGCAGCAGCATCCGAATGCCATTATCCGTATCCGCCAGAACGGTGTATTGCAGGAAAACACCATCGTTCAGTTCGCCATGCTTTACATAGTCACGTACATGCTGCTCGTACTGGTATCGACCATAATCAATACGGTGTGCGGTCTGGACCTGATGACTGCGTTTTCTTCTTCGGCGGCATGTATCAGTAATGTAGGCCCCGGATTCGGGGCGGTCGGCTCGATGGACAATTACGGCGGACTGCCGGGAGTAGTCAAATTCTCGCTGCCCGTATTCATGCTGCTCGGCCGTCTGGAAATATTCGGATTGATACAGTTATTCCTGATAAAGTGGTGGATTTGATTATGTTTGCCCGTAAATTTATAATTATCGCCGTACTGTCCGGCTTTGCATGGAACGGTGCTTCGGCTCAGGAGGTAAAAGCGCGCGTTGCCGGATTGGAATCCGACTCCCAATATATGTCGCTGCTGCAGGAAGCTCACCGGCTCGCACAGCGCGAAGACTCGCTGAACACGGCTGCCGACCGCGCCCGGGACCTGTACCGCACGGATGCCGGCGGCCGTAAGGAGCACGCAGCACGCATACTCGAACTGGAACGGGCGATTTTCGATGTCCGCGACAGCCTCGGAACCATGGACATACGTCTGGGAGCCATCGAGCAGGACTGGATAATACGCAATATGGATAAAGCTCCGGCCCGGCAAACTGTTCCGAACGCAGAGGAGCCGCTTTTCGTTTCGACGGGCCCGCACAACCCCAACCTGATTTACAACGAATTCTTTCGCGGCAACCTTGCACCCCCGGACTACACCGCGCTGGTACGTGCTCAGGAAAGCGAAAGACCTGCACAGACATACATCAAAATCATGCTTTTCAATCAGGGCAAACTGAAGGCGCTCGATTCGCTGTATTCTGCGGCTCAGGACGAAGCAGTGGCCGACAGCCTTTACAGTCTGGCCGAACATTACGACAAGCTGAACGCCCTTATAGCCGATACGCTGGCTCCTATATGGAACAAGGCCTTCGACACCAAAGTATATACATATAACTACTTGCTGGATAAGTTCAACCGTACCGCAATGCTCGACAGATTCGAAGAGCTTATGGTCGCCATGCGCCGTGAAAGAACGGCATCCGAGGGCAAATACTTTTCCGATGCGGCCGCATGGTATCCGCTTCAGAAAAAGTTGCTGCTCGGTTATGAACTGCAACTTGCCGAAACGCTGGGTTTACAGGAATCCGCCGACTCCCTGCGGAAAGCAGCGGCCGGCCTCGACCCGGAAGAGTACCGGCTGCCCGATGCGATGCCGCGCAAACGGGTGTTCATGGACTTCGCGGATGCCGCTCAGGTCAGACCTGCAAAATACACCTCTGCAGACCCCGTACCGCAGGTACGAATTTATCCGGAAGGAACTATTTACCGCATACTGCTCGGCAGCTACGTACGTACTCAGCCCTACTCGCTCTTCAAATACGTTTACCCGCTCGCATACGAGCGCAAAGCAGATAACCGTTATTATTACTATGCAGGCGGCTATCCCGATTATGACAAAGCCGAAGCGGCGGCAGCCCGGATGAAACGTATCGGCTTTACCAAGCCTACGATAGTGGCATGGCGCGACGGCGCGTACGACCCTTCTCCGAAAGCGGAAACCGAGCGGGAAGTTCCGACGGCTCGGCATCAAAGCCCGCCGGCAGTCAAATCCGCGGCTCCGCCCTCTGCAAATACCGGCAAGCCTGCGGCAGCCAAAACGGGTTCCGGCGTTTTCCGCGTGGAAATAACCGGCACGGCGACGCTTCCGCCCGGCGTGAGGGAAGCCATAGCGGCAGCCGCTCCGGGTAAGGAAATATCCAGAGCCGTAAACCCGCAAACCGGAGAGGTGACGTTCAGCGTCGGAAACTTCCCCGACAAGGAAACGGCTGCAAAGGTAGCATCGGCAGCCGAATCGGCCGGTAATCTTAAAACCGATATAATCACGATAGGACAGTAAAGTGCCGAATAATCGCTATATTTATACGTTCAAAAATACAGTCGTCCCATGTGGCTTATAATAGTGCTGGTTCTGGCCGCCGTTTTCCTGCTGGTAGCCGAGCTTATACTGATTCCCGGAATGTCCGTGGCAGGCATCGGCTCGCTGGTAGCGGGGGCGATAGCCGTATGGCGCGGATTCGCCATTTACGGACCGGCCGGCGGCCTTATAGTGCTGGCCGCCCTGATAACCCTCTATATAGCCGCAACGGCTATAAGCCTGCGGGCACGCACGTGGAAACGCTTTTCCCTTACGGACAATATCGACGGCACGTCACAACGTCTGCCGCAGGAGTGCGAAGTGAAAGTAGGCGACCACGGCGTAACCCTGACCCGTTTGGCCCCTATGGGTAAAGTACGCATAGGACAGTGCACGTTCGAAGCCAAGTCGGCCGACGCCTACGTGGACCCGCACCGCGAAGTCGAAGTAACCGGATTCGACAATTTCAGCGTGATAGTAAGAGTGGTAAACGAATAACCCCCTATAAAACTATAAAATGGAAAACATCGGTATTATTATTCTGATAGGCTTTCTGGCATTGGTCTTCCTGTGGCTGGTGTTCTATTTCGTTCCTATCGGCCTGTGGTTCTCTGCGCTCGTATCGGACGTGCACATATCCCTTTTGCAGTTGATACTTATGCGCTGGCGCAAAGTACCGCCCTCTACGATAGTGTCCGCAATGATAGAGGGAACGAAAGCCGGGCTGACCCTGAACCCCAATGAGCTGGAGGCACACTATCTGGCCGGAGGCAATGTAACCAACGTCGTGCACGCCCTCGTTTCCGCCCAGAAGGCCAGCATAGCCCTCGATTTCAAAATGGCTACCGCAATAGATTTGGCCGGGCGGGACGTATTCGAGGCGGTACAGATGTCGGTAAACCCGAAGGTAATCAACACCCCTCCGGTATCTGCCGTAGCTAAAGACGGCATACAGCTTATAGCCAAAGCCCGCGTTACGGTGCGAGCCAACATCAAACAACTCGTGGGAGGCGCAGGCGAGGAAACGGTGCTCGCCCGCGTGGGCGAAGGAATCGTATCGTCCATAGGCTCGGCGGACTCGCACAAATCCGTACTCGAGAATCCGGACTTCATTTCACGCGTGGTGCTCGAAAAGGGCCTCGACGCCGGAACCGCGTTCGAAATTCTGTCTATCGACATAGCCGATATAGACGTGGGCAAGAACATCGGAGCCGTGCTGCAAATGGACCAGGCCAACGCGGACAAAAACATCGCGCAGGCCAAGGCGGAAGAGAAACGGGCCATGGCTGTGGCGCTCGAACAGGAGAACATAGCCAAGGCGCAGGAAGCCCGGGCAAAGGTCATAGAAGCCGAGGCGGAAATCCCGCTGGCGATGGCGGAGGCTTTCCGCAGCGGAAATCTGGGCATAATGGATTACTACAAACTCAGGAACATACAGGCCGATACGCAGATGCGCGAAGGCATAGTAAAGCCGGCCAAAAAGGAATAATGCGGCATATTACGCAAAGTCGTTCCGCCGACCGGCGGGACGACTTATTTATATGCACGCTTGAAGTATTTGGAATCGAGGCCGTAAACGAACTTGCGGCGTTCAATATAAGCCCACAAAGCAACCAACGCAGTGAGCACGGCATTCATCAGGAACGGAAACACGTTGCTTTCGGTATGAAACAGTCGCCGTACGAAGTCCACGATAAAGGGACAAACCAGTATGGCAAGGTAGTTTACACTCATTACAAGCGAAAGGGCCATGGTCGAACGACCGGGAGGAGCTATGTCCGCGGTTTTTTCGTATATGAGGGGCTGCAAAACGCCGTACCCGAAACCCCCTACAATGCAGCCCGAAAGCATGGCCCACATTCCGTGCGAAGCTACCGATAGCAAAAGACCCACGGTCATCAACCCCAGCGACCAGAACGTAACCAAATCCCGCATGACCCGGAGCATACGGTTCAGAAAAAATCCCGGCAAAGTGATGGCAAGGAAAAAGACGGATATAAGCATCCCCGATACCGACGGTTTCATTCCGTACGATTCCACAAGAAAAGGCAGGTACAGGTCTATCGCCAGCACCGAATAAGTAGTGAAAAAGTGAAGTACCATAAGACCGACGAGCCAATGCCTGTACCGGTGTCCGGACGTCGCACCCGATGCCCGACCGGACGGCGCAGGAATCCCTGCGGGTTTTTCCCGGCGCAGAAACATGCAAAGGATTATGGTTATCCCCGGAAGCAGATAAACGGCGAAAGGATAGTGCCAGTTTCGTTGCGCGAGCCATCCGGTCAGCAACGACGCCAGCACCAGCGACAGATTGTTTATGGCCGAACTGAGTCCGAGCTGTCTGGTACGGTACGGCCCGGAAAAATAATCTGCGACCAGACCCGTCGAAAGCGGAATGACTATGCCCCCGCCTATTCCCAGAATACTGCTCAGGACTATCAGCATGGTCATACTGCGGGCGAAAAGAAACAGCACTCCGCTGATGAAAAACAATCCGAGGCCAACGAACAGCAACCTGAGCTTGTCGCCGTGGATGGACAGGCGCCCCGACAGCAGTACGAACGGAACTATGAGTAAAGACGGCAGCGAGGCGAGCATCTGTATCTCGAGGTCGCTCGAATGCGGGAAAATGCGCGTCAGGTCGCCCATTATGGGCGATACGGCCAGTCCGGGCAACGATACTACGGCTGACACGGACCATATCGCCAAAAGCGAAACGAGGGAAATCGTCCCTTTGCCGGTCTTTATTTTCATGCGGTTTTACGTTCGGCCGTGCGCGTCGGCGCGAAATATTTCGGGTCGAGTCCGTAAACGAACCGTCCTCTTCTCAGGAAGGCCAGCACCACCGTCACTCCCGTAAGAATCGCATTCAGCACGAACGGAAATACGTCCGTATTGTGCGCTCCGAACGCCTTGCGCAACAAGTCTATTATAAATGGACAAATCAGTATCGCCAGATAGTTCACGCTCATAACCAGCGACAAGGCGTAAGTGGCAACCCGAGGCGGAGCTATATCCGCCGTTTTCTCGTATATGAGGGGCTGAAGAATGCCGTAGCCGAATCCGGCTACGAGGCATCCGGCCGCCATAAGCCAGATATAGTGGGAGGCGACGACTATCGCCAAACCCGCCGCCATCATAAACAGCGACCAGAAACTGACCAAATTACGCAGCGTCCTGAGGATTCCGTTAAGGAAAAATCCGGGGACCATGATGGCGAGGAAAAACAGAGAGATGAGAGTCCCTGCCACCGATGCCCTCAGATGGTATGTTTCCAGCAGAAAAGGCAGGTAAAAATCGACGGCAAGCACGGAATAGGTGGCAAAGAAGTAAAGCGCCATCAATGCAGCCATTTTGCCGCGAAAAGTCTTGCGTTCCGCGGCGGTCGGCTTACCTGCCGCCTTTTGGGGCATCGGAGCCGGTCTGTCGCGCTTGAGAAAACTGCAAAGCACTATGGATATACCCGGCACAAGATATACGATAAACGGAAAATGCCATCCGAACCGGGCCAGATAACCGGCCAGAAAAGTAGCGAGCACAAGGGTCATGTTGTTAATAGCCGAGCTTAAACCGAGCTGTCTGGTACGGTAGGGCCCGGAGAAATAATCTGCGACCAAACCGGTCGAAAGCGGTATCACCATCCCCGCCCCTATTCCCAATATGCAACTCAGCACTATCAAAGCCGTCATGCTTTTGGCAAAGAAGAAGAGCGCTCCGCTGACGAAAAATATCGCCAACCCTGCCAACAGTATTCCCAGCTTGTTGCGGTTAACCGACAGACGGCCGGACAACAGCACGAAAGGAATAATAAGCAGCGAAGGCAACGAGGCGAGCATCTGGATTTCGAGGTCGCTTACCTTGGGAAAAATACGGGTCAAAACCCCCATTATCGGCGAAATGGCCAATCCGGGCAGCGAAACGACAGCCGACACCGACCAAATCGCCAGAAGGGTCATAAGGGAGATAGTTCCCTTTCCGGTTTTGATTTTCATACTTCAGGCTTTAATCCGTTACCGCTCGGAAACAATAGTAATGCCGAATTACAATCCGCAGAGCTTCCGCCGGGACGACCGCCGCACATGCGGAATATACATGCGGTTGTAATTGAAAAATATTTATTACTTTTATGGGCCGCTTAGGCGGCAGACATATTCAGATGAAAGTGTTCAGTGCTTTTATCCTTTGTTGGGAATCTGACAGTTCGCAAGAGTACAAGGGAAGCATAAGCAACACGTACCGCCGTGTACGCCCTCTCAGGGCGGCAAGGTGCGGAGCGATGCTTTTCTTATACGGAACCGGTTCCGCCGGTTTACGGGATAAGCATCGCTCCGCACTTTTTTCCGTATGTCCCATACAAGGCGAACAAATCTTTATTTGAATGGATATGGGCTTATTTAAAAAAGAACGAACCGACGGCCGGACTTTCGACGGCCAGGGAGAGGAACGGACCGGGCTGATAGACGTCGTGTCGTACAACGGCGAGGACGACGACCTCGTTTGGAAATTTCCCTACGACAACCTTTCCACTGCCACGCAACTCGTGGTGAACCAGAGCCAGGAGGCTATTTTTTTTAAGGACCGCGCCATGTGCGACGTGTTCGGTCCTGGACGTCACACCTTATCTACTAACAACATTCCCGTTCTTCAGAAAATAGTCAACCTGCCTTTCGGCGGCAAGAGCCCTTTCAAGGCGGAGGTAGTATATATAAACAAGGTAGTAAGGCGCAACCTCGAATGGGGATTCGGCGACCTGATAGTGGATGACAAAGTGTATGAAACGCAGGTAAAGGTAAAGTCCAACGGAACCTTCGGCATACAGATAGAAGATTCCGCCAAATTCGTGACGGACCTCGTGGGAACGCAGCACCTGTGGACTACCGATGAACTGGTCGACCAGTTTTTCAATCTGGTAGTAAGAAAGGTCAAGAAGAGCATAGCCGCCTATATGATACGTGAAAAAGTATCCATATTGGACATCAACAACCTGCTCGACGATATATCCACGGGATGCCGCCGCGCCGTAAGCGAGGAGTTCGCGGATTACGGCATACGGATAGTAAGTTTCGACGTCGCGGAAATCAATTACGACCAGGACGACGAAAACGTGCGGCTTATTTTCCAGAAACGTGCAGAAAAGCGCGGGTTGATATTCGAGGCCGAAGGACTTGCCGAAAGCCGGCGCATACAGGGAACGACTTACCAGCAGGAGCGTCAGTTCGACGTAATGGAGACAGCCGCAGGCAACGAGGGCGGAGCCGGTCAAATGATGGGAGCCGGAATGGGACTCGGCATGGGCATGGGCGTCGGAGCCGCTTTCGGACAGCAGATGGGCAATATGGCGGGAGTGATGAACCAAGGGCCTGTATATCAACAGTCCGGTGCAGTACCGCCACCGCCACCTACACCGTCCGTATTCCACGTTCTGCTGGGAGGAGTGCAGCAGGGCCCGTTCGACCTTCCTACTCTCGCCCAGATGGCCGGACGCGGACAGTTCCTGCGCGACACTTTGGTGTGGAAAGCCGGGATGCCGCAGTGGGCTCCGGCCGGAGAAGTGCCCGAACTGCAACATCTTTTCGCAGCAACGCCTCCGGTACCGCCCGTACCGCCTTCGATATAAACCGTTAATATACATACGCCATGGCAAACAATACATCCAAATGGATGAACACGGCGATGTCGGCTACATTGATAGTCGCGACCGTAGCTCTTCTGCTTATGTTCAGACCGGCCGATGCAGGAACCCTGTACCGGTTCAATTTCGGATTCATACTGTTCCTCGAAGCACTTCTGTGCGGCTATCTGTTCGCCGCCCGGCTGCGTTCGAAAAACATTTCCACGCCCCTGACCGTAATGCTCGGAGGCAATATCCTGACTTACATATCCGTATGCGTGGGAATAATGCTGCTCTATGCGCTGCTCCTGCGCCATACTTTCGGGCTGCGGTACTACATAGCTGCCGTCATAATCCTTACGGTTATATGGACGATTCCTACCCTTCTGCTGCTCAGGCAGGACCGCAGCTATATGAAGGAGGAGGAAACGCTCGCAGACCGGCGGCGCGACATCCGGTACTACACCGAAAAAATGCGGTTGCTGGCAAGCCGTTACAAGACTGCCTGCGCTTCACGCGGCATAACCTACCGGAGCGATTCGAGCCGCGACACCCCGGTAGAATTGCTCACAGGCAAAATCGGGGCGCTCACGCCCAATGTTTTCCGCAGCGAAGCCGCATGCCGGCAACTCGATTCCCTCGCGGACAAATGCGGCGCTCTGGTAGCGCAGATGGAAACGGCCGCAGAAAAGGAGGATGCCCGGAAGATTGCGGAAAGCATGCAACTCCTCGTGACCGAAGGCGTGGCGGAAATAAACATGCTCAAAAACCTTACGCGTAGTTAACCCTCAAATCAGCACAAAAATGATAGAGATACAAATACTGCGATGCAAAAATTGCAATGCGCCCCTGCCCGATTTCAGTTTCGACAAGTCTAAAGAAGCACATGTGTTCTGCACCCGATGCCGTACCACTAATATAATTACCAAAGCCGAAGAAAGTACGACGCCGCCCGTCAGCCCGCTGGCCATACCGCGCGAGAACGTGCAGGAGTTTATAAGCGTGTATTCCGAGCAGCTCAAACAGAGCGACGGCAAGGACACGAATGCGCTCTACACGATGGGCCTGCTGTACCTGAACATCGGCAACTACGAGCTCGCGCAACGCAACTTCCAACAGGCCATAGACATTTCTCCGTACGATGCAGATATGTATTACTACTTTTCTTTGGCACTGTTAGGAGGAAAAACCCTGAAGAATCTCGACCTCCAGCTTGTGCAGCGAATAGAGATGTATCTCGGCTCGGCAATAAAAATGGAAGGCAAGAGCAAGTACTACATGCTTTTGCTGACAATTAAAAAGGAATATTACGAACAGAACGGAATTGCCTTCAACGGACCCGCCGACGAAGAGCTTGCGGAAAAAGCCGCTTCGGCTTCGCGCGGGGATGCCGACGAAATCCGGGCCAACTGCCGGTTAAGGAATGTTTCCTACATAGCCGACCTGAAAGAACTTTACGGAGAACAGACCGTAACGGCAGAAGGAACCGTTCCGGACGAAGGGTACGATTCCTCCGGGGGAAAATGCGGCGCCTGCGGCAACGATTTGCCCGAAAGAGGCCTGATGATATGTCCCTCATGCGGTTGCTTCCGTGCGAAGGACGACCCCGGACTGCGCTACATATCGCCCTCGCAGCGCGACAGTTTCGTAAGTTGGCATGACAAACCCGAAAGACCGCGCCTTAAAGCCAAGCCGTCTTACCCTGTCCTCCGACGCCTGTGGAAACTGTTGTTGAGTGCAACCGCCAGCATAGTGCTTCTGATTGTGATAGGAGGCTTTATGGGAAAGGGATACGAAACGGTAAGGTTCAAAGTCGACGCCGAAGGCCGGCTGACGGAACCGGACAAGGCTGCGGACTACCAGCGGCTCAAAGAATACTGGTTCTACGAGGAACAGCTCGATGCCGACCGGGGAATACTGACCGCGGCCGGAATACCCGACTCAGGCATGTCGCTGGTATGGTGGACCGTAATCCTGCTGCCGCTGCTTATCTGGACCGTACGCACGGTTATAATCGTAGTGCGCATAAGTTCGCAGCGAAGCACCGCAGCACGCGACAACGATTCCTGTCTGAGTTTCTACCGGGGCAACCTCGAAGCGCACGAAGCCGTGCGCAAAGCCGACTACCGGCGTTACATGCCGGCTTTCCTCGGCGACATGGCCGGCGGTCTATGCCCGGGAAGGCCGGGTATAGTGGAAGCCATATTAGAAAAGGAACATATTTCCGAGGAGGACCTCGTAGGTAAAGTCCTGCTTTGCACGTGGCTGAGCGACTCACGGGAAATCTCGGAAAAATTCTCCACCGTTTACTTTTCGGTGGCGGCTTTGTCGGAAGACCACTTGAATCTTTTCCGCGGACAGTGGAACGCTCCGCAGGGCGACAATTTCAACGTCCGCAGCAAACGGATGATATTTTACCGCGATATCACCTCCGTGGATTCCTCACGGCCGGACATGCTGCGCATCACGGCGGGACACGAAATAATAAACGTCGAGCTGCCCGGCGGACGGGGCTACCTGTGCCGGTACAACGACCCGGCGCGGCCCTATTCCTACTCGGAAAGCCGCACGACCGATACGGAAGAATTCGTGGCGGCATTGAACAAACTCGTACTGTCATACAAAAACCGTTAAAAATCACGAATTATGTTTTGGCTGATAATCATAGTAGCCGTCGCAGGCTACTTCTTCTGGAAATACAGCAAGAAAAAGAAAGAGAACGACGACTTGTACGAAGGTTATGTACAGCGCACGCAAACCGCAGCCGAAAAATCCGGCCGCGCGACTCAACTGCTTCAGAACGGTTTTACCGGGGACAAGGAAACCGATGCGGCCATTCTGGAAAAAATAGCCGAAGGACGTACCTACAAGGACACCCACACGAGCCTTTCCTTCAATGAAAACGAACTGCGCTGCTGCAAGGAGGCAGCCGCGATTGCGGCTTCCGGCCTCGGTATTTCCAACGAGGAAGCCTATCAGATGGTTATAAGCGTTTACGATTCCTCGACCGTGGACGAACTGCGCGACCGCGCCCGCCGTCTGAGAAGGGAAGCCTCCGCGGCAGGAATGACAACGGGGACCGGCTGGGTGTCGTCCGCTCCGAATCCGCCGGGTGCGGATAACCGGAGATTCAAGGATATAACGCTCAACGGCTTCACTTCGGACGAGGATGCGGACTACGATATATTCCAAGACCTCGAACAGGCACTGGAAGAAACCGGCCCCATGCGCGAATTTATGATAGAACAGGCCGCCGGCCGGTATGCCGAAGCCGAGAACGTCCCCAAGGACGAAGCTATGGAATTCATGAAATACCTTGCCGGTAAATACACGAGCCGGGATATAACCGGGATATGTCTGGAACTGCATCCTCCAACCGAATAACAAGCGGCATGCATACTAAGCCCATACATGTTACCGTCGGCCTCGCCGTAATGTTTCTCGCGGCATGCGCGCCCATGCGCAGGATTGCTGCGGGGTACGCCGATGCGGCGGCCGTCGCGGGGGATATCGCGTACAATGCGGGCAGTTCGGTATATTATGCCGGACAACAGCTCGGTGTGACTCTGCTCGGGTGCACCGGCAACCGGGCCGCCCAGACGGTTTACCTTACCTTGGAGGTATATAATTACGGCACGAACATACGCCACGCTTCGTTCGGACGGGGTCATTGCGGCGGCGACCCTACCCTGAGCAACGCTTACGACAACTACGGCAGGCTGTACGATGTGGGGCGCTGTTCCGGATATCATAATGCTGCTCTGCCCACGAGGGTACCGATACGCTTTACCGTAGAAATTCCCGGCGTGCTTCCGCAGACAGGCTCTTTCTCCTACATACGTCTGTGTAATTCGGTCGGCACGCGGAATGATAACGACGATATCATACTGAGGAACATCCCAATAGCGTGGCAGTAACTTGCCGCCAAACCGGACAGGGCCGGAACACGTTTGAGTGTCGGCCCTGTTTTCCGGCTGCTTTTTACATAAAGGCCCTCCTTCCCGGACAGCGAGCCGGAGTCAATTATACAAAAGCTCTTTTATGCGGCGTGCAACCGCGGCAGAATAAATTTCGGCCCCCGTTCCGTTAAGGTGCATCCTGTCCCGGAACAATTCCGGATGATTGATAAAAGCCGTATCCTGTTCATAGTTGAAGAACGGTACTCCGTTACGCCCGGCTATGGAGCGAAGAGTATCCGAAGGCATCCGGCCTTTCATATCCGCGTAAACCGGCGAGGCGCACAGTACTATCTTCACTCCATTCCGAAGGCACAGCCGTATGGCCTTTTCCACATAAGCCAGCTTATCGGAATCATAGTCGAAACCGCACATTTCGGTATTGCTTATGTCTTCCCTCTCCTCTTTCATGCTGCCTGCCAACGGACGGTAGCCATCCGGAGAATCTTCCTCGTAACCCGCCATACGGCCCAGTATGGGCAAAAGCTGGGAATTAAACGGATAAATCGCCGAAAGAAGTTTTATCCGTTCGGTATTTCCCCGTAAACCGATGACTTCTTTCAATGCTTCGGTCCGGTGCAGAGGTAAAAATACGCTCAGTTGGTCGCGGTCGTACTTCGACGGCGTTTTAAGGTAATCTATATATATAAGGTCGAAAATGACCATTCCGGGCTTATACCTTTCCAGCACCGACTTCAGCAAGCCGTAATGGTAGTAGATATTCTGACCGTCGTGGCCGAGATTATAACAGCTCTTTCCGAGCGAATCGCTCAGTATCTCGGGCACATAATGGTGGCTGCACCGGGAAGAACCGAATAAAAGCAAGTCCTGACTGCACCGGTTGACGCCGTAATATACGGCATCCGGACAGTTTTCATATCCTTTTCTCAAGGCGGTTCCTATCAGCCTGTCCGCCGCGAACAGGCAAACGGCAAAAAGACACAGCCTTTTGGAAAAAGCGATAAATTCTTTACCGGATTTATTCATGGCTCAAAACTGGAAATAAATAAACTGCCCGCCATCGAACACGCCCAGCAGGAGGATTATACACGTCAGTCCAACCGCCCATCCGTAACGCACTGCCATATACCGGGAACCGGACAGGGAAACGGCGGGAAAGAACTCGTTGAAAAAATCCTTGGTGAACAGAAGGGCAATGCCTATTGCAGAATATACAAGCGTGGATTTATATATGAATATCCCCCCCCCGTAAATATCATACGATGTATTATATCGAAGGCGTCCTTTATTCCGGAAGCCCGGAAAAATATCCATGCGAAACTCACGAGCCCGAAAGTAACGGCGATATTTGCCAGCCTGACCACAATATGCCTTTTCTCAAACAGGTGCGGAAGATATTTATTTTTAAGCACGGCGAAAATCAGATAAAAACCGTGCAGGGAACCCCATGCTATAAACGTCCAGTTGGCTCCGTGCCATGCCCCGCTTATTACGAAGGTAACGAAAAGGTTGAACAAGTGTCTTACGGCTCCGACCCGGTTACCTCCCAGAGGAATATATACATAGTCGCGAAACCATGTGGAAAGAGAAATATGCCAGCGGCTCCAGAAATCCTTAACCGACGTGGCGAAATACGGCCTCCTGAAATTCTCCATCAAAGTAAATCCCATAACGCGGGCCGCACCTATCGCTATATTGGAATAACCGGCGAAATCGCAGTATATCTGTACGGCGAAAAGCAGGGTAGCCAATATCAATGTAGGGCCGGTATGCTGCGCTGCATTACCGTAAACAGCATCCACATATATGGAAACCCGGTCGGCCACCACTACTTTCATGAAATAGCCCCACAACATCTGCCTCAGTCCGCTTGCCGCCCGCGCCGCGTCGAAGTCGAATTTACGGCGGAACTGCTGCAACAGGTTGCATGCCCGTTCGATAGGGCCAGCCACGAGTTGAGGAAAAAACGATACGAACAATGCGTAAATACCGAAATTCCGTTCGGCTTCGATATCTCCCTTATATACATCTATGGAGTAACCTACCGCTTGAAACGTATAAAAAGATATGCCTACGGGCAACAGTATGTCGAAATTCGGTACGGGCCAGCGTAACCCCAGAAAATCCAGCGCCGCAAACACCGACTCGTTTATAAAATTATAGTATTTGAAAACGAAAAGGATAGAAAAATTTATAACGAGGCTCGAAATCAAGTATAACCTCCGAAGACGGCGGCTGTCGGTTTTTTCTATTTTCAGCCCGGCCAGATAAGTCACTGCCGTAGAACCGAAAATAAGCAAGGCATACACTGGTTGCCAGTTCATATAGAAATAATAACTGGCCATCAATAGAAATATCCATCGGAACCTGTAAGGCAAAGCAAAATATACCAGACAAACGACCGGAAAGAAAACAAGGAATGCAAACGAATTGAAAAGCATTCTGCGTCGAGTAAGCGGTTAGGATTAATCGTTGTTGCAAATATAGCTGAAATCCACTGTAAAACCGTGGCCTTGGTCATAAAAATCGGTTGGAGAGCCTCGCCTTCTCCCTGAACTCCGGCCCGATTGCAGGCGTCTGTCGCCCCGGCGCAAAAGCATAAACCGTCCAAATGTTACATAAAAAAGACTTTTTATAACACGGAATATGCCCTGTGTCCACGCACGACAGCCAAATATGGTTTTATTGCTCAAAGTGTTTATTTTACTGTATATTATTCCTATATTTACGGTGCTAAACGTACATGCGTGTTTTATGCAGGACAAAGCCGGATAATCCGGCAGATGACAATAACAACCTAAAACTTAAACTTATGAAAAAATTTGTATCTCTTTTCTTCCTGACGACCGTCGCTTTTTATGCCAATGCGCAGCTCAAGTATCTATCCGACGGCAAATTGACTTTCGGCAACATAAGTCCTTTGGCAGGTTACGTCACAGCGTTCGAAGGTTCGGGCCACTACTTTCATTTCAACAACAGCTACGGAACGGAAACGTGGCTGAAAATAAACCTCAGTGCGACCAACACCCGTATAAGCGGCAACGGAGGTTATGTCGTATTCTTCGACGATACGTTTCAGGACGTCTATGTACGCAACGTATATACAAACTCGGACGCCCGGTCGAAAGTCAATATCGCGGGCCTGAACAACTCCCTGCAAACCGTAATGCGGCTCAGGCCTAAAACCTACTCATGGGCAAAAAGTCCGAATGCCGACAAAAGGGACAGCCGCGAAATAGGATTTATCGCTCAGGAAATCGAACAGGTAATCCCGGAGGCGGTCGTTACCGACCCGGAAGGAAACAAACTCGTGAACTACATGACCGTCATTCCGCTGCTGACCGGTTCCATACAAGAACTGACCGCCCGTATTGCCGCTCTGGAAGAGGAAATTCGGATACTTAAATCCAAGTAGTTAAATACAACCCTTAATACTTCAGTCTAAAATGAAAACTAAATTCAATATTGCCGGTTTACCGTTCCTGCTCGGACTGCTTCTTTTGTTCGGCTGCAAGGACTACCTGCTCGAAGACGGCTCCGTACCGCCGGAAGACACGCGCTCGAGCGGCGCTTACTCGGATTACTTTTGGTACCGGGGCGAGAAAATCCCCCTGAACGCAAAGACCGACAAATACTTCGTTCTGTTCAAATCCGCAGACGCTCCCACCGTCAAGTCACTGCTTGCCGGCACTGCGGCTGCTTCGGCCGGCTCGGAAGACTACGTATATGCCGGAACGGATATGTCCGGCTCCGGAGCATCGCTGTTCGAAGACTGCCGGTGGACTACCTCCGGCGCATCCGTTGCCGCCGCGGCTTCCGCCCCCATACTGTACAAGGCCCCCTATTTCACTACCGTTTCGGGAAAGGAGGTCGGCCTGTCCAACCTGTTTTACGTCAAGCTGAAAAGCGAAACCGACAAAAGCATACTGGAAGCGATGGCCGCCGCCAACAATGTCGAAGTGATAGGTAAAAACATATATATGCCTCTGTGGTACACATTGGCATGTACCGTCAGCTCGGAAGGAAACGCTCTCGAAATGGCCAACCTGTTTTATGAATCCGGAGAGTTCTCAGCGGCGGAGCCGGACCTGATGATGGACAAGACCCTCGCCCCGAACGACCCGTACTATACATATCAATGGAATTTTAACAATACCGGTCAAAACGGCGGACTTGCGGATACCGATATTCGATATTCGGAGGCAAGTTCCCTCACGAGCGGCTCGGCCAATGTCATAGTAGCGGTGCTCGACCATGGAATCCAGCTCAATCATCCCGACCTGCCCAATATTCACTCTCAAAGTTACGATACCGAAACGGACACGAGTCCGAGCAAGATATGGGGGAATCACGGCACTGCATGCGCCGGAATCATAGGGGCCAGAGCCAACAACGGCATAGGCGTAGCCGGCATAGCTCCGGGGTGCCGGCTGATGTCCATAAGCAACAGGCTCTACGTCGCCCCCAACGCCACGCAGGCACTTTCTAACGGCTTCAACTTTGCGGTCAACAACGGAGCATCGGTAATAAGCAATTCGTGGGGACACGAACTGCTGGTAAGCACCATGCTGGAAGACGCCATATCGAACGCGCTTACCAAAGGCCGGAACGGAAAAGGCTGCGTGGTATGCTTTGCAAGCGGTAATGACAATAACTCTGCGGTAGGCTATCCGGCACGGGCGATTCCCGACATACTTGCAGTCGGGGCAATGAGCCCGAGAGGCGAACGTAAGAACCCCTCCTCGAGCGACGGCGAAAGCTGGGGAAGCAATTATGGAACGGAACTCGATGTCATAGCTCCCGGAGTGCTCATACCCACTACCGACCGAACCGGTTCGGACGGATACGGAACAGGGGATTACATCACCAACTTCAACGGAACCTCGTCGGCCACTCCGCACGTAGCGGCGGTAGCGGCACTCGTGCTCTCCATGGACCCCGACCTGACCGTAAAGCAGGTAAACGACATTATCGAAAGCACGGCTCGCAAAGTCAGGTCCGACCTATATCTGTACGGTACATCCTCTTCCCGGCCGAACGGCTCTTGGAACGTGCAAACCGGTTACGGACTGCTGGATGCCTTCGGAGCGGTCGCGGAAGCCATGAACAACCGAACGGTAGAATACAATAACGTAATAGTTATAGGGGATGCAAAAGTAGTCGGAAAAAATATCAATGCACGTAACGTCAAGGTTTCCGGAAACTGCGACCTCGTATTTCATGCACGAGAGGCCATAACCATCAACAAGACATTTACCGTCAACCCTACGGGTAGTCTTACGCTCGAAATTTAGCGGCCGGCTTTCGCCTTAAACAATGTTCCCGGAACCTCGAGGTTCCGGGAACATTTGTACGTAGCTTTTATGTCGGCTCAAAGCAGTTTGTCTATCTTGGATTTTATTTCACTTTTGGAAGCGGCTCCTACCTGTTTGTCCACTACCTGTCCGTCCTTTATGAAAAGTATGGTCGGTATGCTGCGGATGGAAAAACGAGCGGTTACATTATCGTTCTCATCCACGTTGCACTTGCCGATAATTACTTTCTCGGAGTCGTATTCACCGGAGAGCTCGTCTATAATGGGAGCCACCATACGGCAGGGGCCGCACCACTCCGCCCAAAAATCCACTACTACCGGCTTGCCGCTTTTGAGCAGCTCGTCGAAATTCTGGTCTGTAATCGCATGTGCCATATTCATATTCTTTTAAGATACAGTTGCAATAAACCGGGTCCGCCGACTGCACTCCGGACAAACGCCGTTTCCGTCGGGACGATAGGCAAAGTTAGTGTTTTTTCCCGACCTGCAAACCGTATGCCTCGAGCGAACCGTCCCGGGGAAAGGCGGCAGTAACAGCAGCCCGCACAAGTAAACGCGGCCGCCGTTAAAAGAAAACTCCCCGCGATGGACGGGGAGTACCAAACACTAAGGGAGCAAAAGACGATTTTCTGCCGCTCCGCTCGAAATCAATCGTTCAGCGAGAAACGCATATATGCTACTACATGTGCTTCCTTGTCGATGGAAGCGATATGCTGGCCTACCGTTTCTTTCGGGTTCTTCACATATTCCTGATTGAGCAGGGTACTTTCCTTCAGGAACTTGCGAACCTTACCCTCGGCTATCTTATCCAGCATAGCTTCGGGCTTGCCTTCGAGGCGCGCCTGTTCGCGGCCTATCTGACGCTCCTTGTCGAGTACGTCGGCCGGACAGTCGGTTTCGGAAATGGAAACCGGAGCCATAGCCGTAGCCTGCATGGCAACGTCGTGAGCAAGCTCTTCGGGCACGACCTTGTCGAATCCGACAAGGGCCCCGAGCTTGTGGTTGATATGCACGTACTGCGAACAGTAAGCCGCCTCTATGCGGCCGTAAAATGGAAGCTCTACTTTCTCGCCCGTCTGTCCCGATTTCTCGGTAACGAGTTCGGCTACGGTACGGTCGCCGGCTTCGGCGGCGAGCAGGGTTTCCATGTCGGGCGCATCGTTGGCTATGGCGGCATCGAGAATCCGATGAGCCGTAGCCGCGAAATCCGAATTCTTGGATACGAAATCCGTTTCGCACGCAAGGCAAACCATATATGCCTTGGTGGTATCGACAACGCGGGCTACTACCACGCCCTCGGTAGCGGAACGGTCGGCACGCTTGCTGGCCACGAGCTTACCCTTTTCGCGGATAATCTCGACGGCGCGTTCATAATCTCCGTCCGCCTCGATAAGCGCCTTTTTGCAGTCCATCATACCGGCCTGCGTCATCTTGCGCAGTTTGGCTACGTCTGCTGCTTTTATATCCATAATTGTACTCCTTCCTTAAAATTTATTCTTCGCCGGATTCTTCGCCCCTGTCCTCCTCGGACGCAGGACCTTCGGTCTCGGTGCGTACGATATCGGTTTCGTCGTCCGTCTTGACGGCGCGTCGGGTACGCGGACGCGGCTCGCGTTCCGGTCTGGGAGCCTCGTCGGCTTCCTTGTCCTTCTCGAGTTTACGCTCGGTAAGGCCCTCGGCTATGGCAGCAGTCACGGCGTCTATTACTGCGGCTACGCTCTTGGCGGCATCGTCGTTCGCAGGAATTACATAATCTATGTCTGTCGGATCACAACAAGTATCTACCATTGCGAACACCGGAATGCTCAGCCGCTTGGCTTCACGAACGGCATTGGCTTCCTTCTGCACGTCCACCACGAACAGCGCCGCCGGAAGACGGGTCAGGTCCGCTATGGAGCCGAGGTTCTTTTCCAGCTTAGCCCGCTGGCGGGCGATTTGAAGTTTCTCCCTTTTGGAGAAATTGTCGAAAGTGCCGTCCGTAGTCATTTTGTCGATTGTCGACATTTTCTTGACGGCCTTGCGTATGGTGGGGAAGTTCGTAAGCATACCGCCCGGCCAGCGCTCGGTAACGTAAGGCATCCCTACGGCCTGCACCTTTTCGGCGACTATGTCCTTGGCCTGTTTCTTGGTGGCGACGAAAAGTACCCTGCGGCCGCTCTTGGCGATTTGTTTGAGGGCGTTCGCCGCCTCGTCGATTTTCACAACGGTCTTGTGAAGGTCGATTATGTGAATCCCGTTTTTCTCCATAAATATATAGGGAGCCATTTTAGGATTCCATTTTCTCTTGAGATGCCCGAAATGCACTCCGGCCTCAAGCAGTTGTTCGAAATTGGTTCTCGGCATTTTGAATGTTTTTTCCGTTTTTAAATCTCTTTACATCAACTCCGCAAGTAACGCACACGGCGGTCTGCGAAGTTTTCCGCGGACAGGCAACCGCCCGGTAGTATCCGTTCCGAACAGTCCGTACGGTTTCGACCATGTCCGTGCAACCACAAGCCTGCGCCGGTTAACGCTTGCTGAACTGGAACTTCTTGCGTGCTCCGGGCTGACCGGGTTTCTTGCGCTCGACTTCGCGGGGGTCGCGCGTGAGGAACCCGTGCTTTTTAAGCATCGGACGGTTCTCGGCGTCGATTTCGCAAAGAGCACGCGAAATGCCCAAACGTGCGGCTTCGGCCTGACCCTTGATTCCACCGCCGGCCAAATTGATGGTGATGTCGAAATTCTCCACGGAGTTCAGCACCAACAGAGGCTGCTTTACCACATACTGGAAAATTTCGAGCGGGAAATAGGTCTCCAGAGGCCGGCTGTTAATGACGATGTTACCCTTGCCCGGCTTCACGTAAACTCGTGCCACAGCAGCTTTTCTGCGTCCGACGGTGTTTACAACTTCCATACTCATTACTTAATCTCGTTTAACTTGATGGGTTTCGGGGTCTGCGCCTCATGGGGATGCTCCGGGCCGGCGTAAACTTTCAGATTGTTCAGCATGACGGCCCCCAGCCGGGTCTTGGGCAACATACCCTTGACTGCCTTCCATACCAGAAATTCGGGCTTTTTCTTCAGATACTCGGCCGGTGTGGTGAAACGCTGGCCGCCCGGATAACCCGTATGCCTCACATAGACCTTATCGGTCATTTTTCTGCCCGTCAGCCTCACCTTGTCCGCATTGATAACGATTACGTTATCTCCGCAGTCGACGTGAGGAGTGAAACCGGGCTTGTTCTTACCGCGGAGAATCTTGGCGACCTGCGCGGCCAGTCGTCCCAGCACCTGACCGTTCGCATCTATGACCACCCACTCTTTGCAGACGGTCTGTGCGTTGGCTGAGACGGTTCTGTAGCTCAATGAATCCACTGTCTTGACTTTTTCGGTTAATACTCGTGTTTTATGTAATCCGGCCCGCTTTCGTGCGGGCGTGCAAAGATACGCATTACCTCAGAATAAACAAGCGTTACTACAAATAATTATGCCATTTGCAAAACGGCTAAAAAGCCGTGCATAACCTAACGGCTCTAACCCTTCGTTATTGTACGGAAACAAGCGCGGCTGTCGGCGGAACGCATTCAGGCCGCAGCCTCCGAAACCGGACGGAGCCTTCTATGAAAAGTTTCAGACGAGTTTTTCCGTAATAGCCATCCTTACCATCGCCGCCGTGTTCCGGACGCCCATTTTCAGCAACAGGTGCTTACGGTAAACATTTACGGTTTCCACTCCCAGAAAAAGTTTTCCGGCTATCTCACGGCTCGTATATCCCTCGACCACCAGCGCCAGCAACTCCCTTTCCCGGTTCGTTAAAAACAGCTTCCCGCCTTTCTTGCGCGAGTTGATGCTTTCCACGGCAAAATCCGCGAAATATTCGCCTCCGCGGTACACGGTCCGCACCGCCTCTATAATTTCGTCGGGAAAAGCATTCTTGAGCAAATATCCCTTCGCTCCGTTCCGGAGCATACCGTCCACATACGAATACTCGCTGAAACCGGTCAGGGCGACTACGGCCGCCGACGGATAACTGCGGCGGACTTCCGCGCATATATCTATGCCGTTGGTATCCGTCAGGTTGATGTCGAGCAAAATCACATCCGGAACCAACCGGTTCAAAAGCTCGTACAGTTCCCGGCCGCTCATCGCAGTGCCTGCAACGGCAATGTCCGGCTGCTCGTCCAAAAGCTGTTTTATACCGTCCAGAACTATCGGATGGTCGTCCACTATAACCACTTTTATCATAGGCTCGAAATATCCATTTCCAAACTTACCTCCGTCCCGCGTTCCGGATGCGAGCAAATATCCACCGACGAGCCGAGCAACTCGGCGCGCGAGCGGACGGTATTCATATACTTCCTTCTGGGAGTTCCGAAAACTCCCCGGCCGTTGTCCTGCACCGTAAGGCATAGTTTACCTTCGGAGATGATTAACTGTACATGGATTTCGGTAGCTCCGGAATGTTTCAACGCATTGTTGACGAGCTCGCACGCCGTTCGGTATAAATTTATTTCCGTTCTGATTCCAAACCTTCTTTCCTTTCCGAAAAAATGGAAAGTCACCGTATCCGAACCGTTGCAGTATTCCTGCAGCACGGTTTTCAATCCGAACCGCTCTATTGTTTCGGGCATAAGGTTATGAGCCATTCTCCTCATTTCGGAGATAGTCCGGTCGGTAAGCGCGATGGCGCGTTCGAGCTTTTCCTCGCGGCACGGCGCGTTTTTTTGCACTTGTGCCAGATTGAGCTTTATCATGGTCAGCAATCCTCCGAGTCCGTCGTGCAATTCCCGCGAAATGCGGCTGCGTTCCATCGTTTCCCCGTCCAGCAGCGACTGGGCGGCCGTAAGCTGGGAACGGCGTTTGAGGTTTTCCATTTCCTCGGCCGTTCTGTCTCTTTTGAGTTTCTGATACCGGTGATACAGCACCATAACGATTGCAAGCATCACCGCGGCGACGGTGCAAACCGATGCTATGGTAAAGTACAACCGGTTCCGCGCATCGAGAACGGCGATGCGCATTTCCTTCCTTTCGGCTTCATAACCGGCCTCCATCCCGGCAAGTGCATTCCACGACTCGGCATCGTTGTTCTTCGCTATGTACGACAACATCGCTTCCATATGACGGAGTGCCCCTTCGCTGTCGCCGAGTCGGATTCCGGCCACCGTAGCGGCATAATGCAAATCGTAAAACTGCTTGTAGTCGGTGCTGTCCAAAAGCGACAGCAGTTCCTCCGCCTGCGCCGTCACCAAAGCATAGTCGCCCATTGCGAGGCGATTAAAAATTATACTCTTCCGGGCATCGTTTATCGGACCGGCGTACCCGACGGATTCCGCAAGCGCAAGAGCCTCCGTGTTGGCTTCCAGACTTCTGTCCGCATCTCCTGCACCTTCGTAACAGGCGGCCAGTCCCATAAGCGTAAAAATTCTGATATAATTGTCGCCTGCCGCTGCGGCCATTCCGTCGGCGGCGGACAAATACCAAAAGGCGCTGTCGGAATTACCGAGTGCTCTGTGAACGAGGCCCGTGTTGAAATATATCGACGAGAGATTCGCCGTATCGCAAGTTTCCTCGGCCAGCTTCCGGGCTTTCCGATAATAGGAAGACGCCCGGCGCCACTGGTTCCGGTTGGCCAGCAATGCACCGATATTGCCGTAAAGCGCCGCCGTGCGGGATTCGTCGCCTTCGGCTTCCGCAATGGAAAGGGCCTTCAGATAATAGACGAGCGCCTCCTTGCTGCGACTGCACGAATTCAGCGTATTGGCCATAGAACTGTAAGCCAATCCGAGCAAAGGCTTGTCGCCTAAACTTTCGGCTATATGGAGAGCGCCGGAAATGTATTCCCGTCCTCGGGTAAAATCCGATGCCTTGGAATATGCCGCCCCGAGGTTTATCAGGAATTTAGCCTCCATCCCGCGGTCGCCGGTTTGTCGGGCCAGACTCAAGCCGCGTTCGGCATACCCCACGGCCATGTCGAAATCCGTGTTTATACGGTTCCAGCTTAAACTGTCGTATGATTCCAGTAGGCCGTCGGAAGCCGTCCCTGTTTCTTTTCTATCGACAGTGACAGCCGGGGACAATCCTGCGACCAAAAGCAAAATCAAGGCTGTCCAAACACTGTTCATCCGGCTATGGGCTGAGAATACACAAATATATCCATTAGTAAAACCATCTGCAAAAATACGTTTCCGAAACGGTGCAGAAACTCCAAAAATGGAATATCGTTCCGTTAGTAGAAAGCCTATTTTTGTTTGCGGGTTCCGTTTATCCTGCAACGGAACCGCCGTTTACGACAATTCTCCATAACCCGATAATTCCATGAAAAACTATTTACACGCACTGCTGGCCCTTGCAATTTGTACCGGGACATCGTGCAACGAAGAAAATCCGGAAGTCCGACCGTCGCCGCTCGCCGTACCGGACGGCATCACCGTGCAAGCGAAATACGACGCGGCAGAGATAAACTGGAACGCTGTCGAAGGGGCCGTCGCATACATGGTCCAGTTTCGAGATGCGTCGGAAGAAACGTCCGAACGGAAAGTGACCGAGGCCCGCGTACGGTTCGACGGGTTGAAGCCGGAAAGCAAGTACGGCATACGGGTCAGGGCACTGGCGGAAACGGCCGCCCTCGACTCCGATTACAGCCGGTGGAAGGAATTCAACACGTCTTCCATACCTGTCCTGAGCGTACCCGAAGGCGTCGCCGTAGAGGAAGTAACTTGCGGCTCGGCAAAAATCTTGTGGGAACCCGTGGAGAACGCTACCGGCTATGAAATCGAGCTGGAGAGCGAGGAGGGCGACACCCGGAAATTCGAGGCGGAAGAGCCTCCGTTCGACCTGACCGGGCTCCCCGCCGAAACTCTCCTCAAGGCGAGGTTGCGTGCCGTCGGCAACGGAACCGACTATCTCGACTCGGAATTTACCGGCTGGCTGACGTTTACTACGGAAGAAGGCGAAGTCGCCTTAAAGTTCAAAGGCGGAAGCGGCACGCCCGACGACCCGTATCTGATTGCCTCGCCGGGACAACTCGCTCTGCTGGCCGCCAAGGTCAACGGCGAGGAGGAAAGCTACGTATCGGCGCATTACAGGCTGGATGCCGACATAAATCTGGAAGGGCGGAAATGGACGCCTGTCGGAAGCGGAGCGGGTTCCGACCTGTATAACGGTACAGTCGTCAAAGCGTTCAAGGGCGTTTTCGACGGCGGCGGACACGCCATACGGAATCTCGACTGTTTCGTAGAGGCCGACGAGGACGGATGTTTCGCCGGGCTGTTCGGCATAAACGAAGGCGAAATACGCAACCTCCGGGTAACCGGGCGCGTCACGTCCGCCTCATCCTTTACGGGTACGCAGGGGTATTCTTTCGCCGGCGGAATCTGTGCGGTTACCCGGTTGTCCTCTCAACTGACCGAATGCGGTTTTACCGGCTCCGTCAAAGCATTTTCCTCCAACGACCCCGATGCAGTTTCATATGCCGGGGGAATCTGCGGTCTTATGGAATCGGGCAAGATGCTGAACTGCGAATCGACCGTCGAGGCGGACGACGCCGTGGAAGCCTCGGGCTGCATAACCTCCGCGGGCGGAGTGTGCGCTTATTCCGCTTCGGGCGAGTTCAGCGGCAACAAAAGTACAATCCACGGAACGGTAAAGGCATCCATAGCGGAAAATGCGAACCGAAACGCCATTTCGATAGTAACGAACGCCGGCGGGGTAATAGGCTCCACTTTTGCGGTAATGATGTCCGGTTGCCAAGCGGTAATCGACGGAGAAATCAAAAGCAGCAATCCTTACGGAAACGCCATAATCGGCGGGATATGCGGCTCCACCGAAGCCGATGTTTTTGCCGGCTGTTCCGTCGAAGCGAGCGGTATGCTCTCAGCCGAAAGCGCGGGCGGCAGCACGTACGCCGGCGGAGTAGTCGGACTGGCGCGCGGAGCCTACGGACTGGGAAACATGCAGGCCGCTATCGCCGGAACTCTTTCTTCCATGTCCACTTCTGCGGACGGTTCGGCTTATCTGGGCGGCATAGGCGCGCATATAGGAAATGCGGCAAACTCCATCAATTCCACATGGTGTTCCGCGCGCCTTTCGGGTAAAATACAAACCGCTTCCCGGAATGTCGCATACATAGGTGGAGTATTCGGACAATCTACCGGAACCGTGCACAACAGTTCGTTCGTAATGGAGGAAAGCGCGAAGGCCGACCTGAAAGCTTCCGGAGGACAACTGTGCTTCGGAGGAATAGTAGGAGCCGCCGGCGCAGCCAATGTCACGGCATCTTACTCCATAATCGACGGTACGGTGTCGGCTTCGGACGCCGCATTGATTCAGTCCGGAGGAATAACCGGCAGCATAGGCGGCGCAATGACATCCCAAAGGCGTTCCGCCACCGGATGCTACTCGCTTATAGGAGGCGGCATTTCGGCCGACGCTTCCGGAAATGCCTTTACCGGAGCAATAACGGGAGCAACGGGGCGCTACGGTTCGATGACGGAATGCTGGTGGTGGTCGGGCGACCCCGATATCCGACAGGCAAACGGTATGAACGAGCAGGCAAGCGGCGCCAGCGAGTTCGCGGGCCGTTCCCGCACCGCAATGGAAGCCGCTTTGCCCACTCTCAACGAAGCGCTTGCCGGCTATGCAGTCAAATACGAATACGACGCGGCCAAACAATACCTAATATTGATTTCGACCGAATAGGCATTTTCCAGAACACCATGTAAAATACGCAGGGGCGCTTCTTAGCCGAAGCGCCCCTGCGTATTGCCAACCTCGCGGTTACTCGCGTATGCAGCGTACGGAATAGCCGTCGGCACGCGCCCCGCCGGCGGCAGGCGAAAGGGTTATCCCTTCGGCTGCATTCTGGAACGCGGCTACCGCATATCCGTACGCTCCGTTGGGACAGTTACCCCAATAATTGCCCCAAAGCCCGGCCACCGAACCGTAGAGCATACCGTACTCGCCGTAATAGCGCCCGGCGGCAGGGAAATAAGACGTAACCCCTTCCGAAAGATTGAACACCCAACCGTACTCCCAGTCGTCGTCATCCTTGACCCCGTTTCCGCTGAGGTCGTATATATCGAATTCATCGACGGTCCAGGAATAACCCCCGGACGTAGTGAAGTTCCGGAATACGTCTGCCGGCGGAACGCGCCATCCGGGCGGGCAGGGGTCGTAAACGGATTTCGTTCCCTTGTTCGGGAAATTGTTTTCCTCGTCGCGAACCGCACCGAGCGGATTCCCCCACAAGTCATCGACGGGCTCTACAAGCCAATCCGTGCCGGATATATACACCGTAGGATTGGCTACCGAAAAATCGAGTCCCGCTTCGGCGGCCGGAACGGCGGTTATCTCCACCGTTCCGCCGATAGAATTATACAGCGGCGCCCCGACCGTCTGGGTATCTCCGGTAAGGGTGGCGGAGGCAGGGAACGGGTCCTTGCGGCCCCACTGGTAAAGCATACCGTAACTGTCGGCCGAACCGGGCTCCCTCGACAATGCACCCAAATTTATATCCATAACCTCGTATCCTTGTTTCCCCGGCAAGCCCGACGGTTCACCGTCCGGCATCCATATATGCCAGCTCCATATCACATTGCCGTCGGCATCGAGCGCCCCGATAAGGGCATTGCCGCCGGAACGCTTGACTGCGAAATTTATGTCGCTTCCGTCTATCGACACATCCCTTATCATGCCCGGGGCGGTCTGCCAGATGAGTTTTGCCGACACCGGTTTGACTTCCGCGGATACTATTCCTCCGGACGAGGCTCCGTTTCCCTTAACATCGCCGCGCATACTGTAATTGCCCGCTTCGGTAACTATATAGCAATTAGCAGTACCTTTACTGCTCAAATCCGAGTATATGGGTTCGTCGGAAGGTCCGGACGGGTCCGAAGGCGCTTCGGGATTTTCATTAGGGTCGGGAATATCTTCCGCGTCGGAGCAGGCATAGCCTGCGACTGCCGCACTCATAACAAACGCACAGACCAGATTTTTAATAAACGTATGCTTCATAATCATAAATTTTGCCGTCCGTCCACAGGCACGGAAAACTTTCAAATATACTAATTTTCCGGAAACACGTTCCGGCTCGTAATCTTAACGCGATTCGCGGGCGCATTATTACGACATATTTTACCGATTCTGCGAAACGGAGTATCTTTGCGGACGGAATGAAGGCGCTAACCGTCAACAGGGAAATACTGAGGCTGGCCGTCCCCAACATAATATCCAACATCACCATTCCGATGCTGGGTATGATAGATATGGCGATAGCCGGACGGCTCGGAGAAGATGCCGCCATAGGCGGTCTGGCTATCGGCACGGCCATATTCAATTTCATATACTGGAACTGCGCTTTTATCCGCATGGGCACGAGCGGCATTACCGCACAGGCGTACGGAGCCGGCCGCAAAGACGAATGCGCGGATATTCTGTTGCGCTCCGTAGCGGTAGCGGCGGCAATGGCTCTCGTACTGCTGGCGATGCAGAAACCGTTGGGAAGACTTTCGTTCGCACTTATGAACGGTTCGGAAAAAACCACCGCTCTTGCGGCGGAATATTTTTATGCCCGTATCTGGGCGGCTCCCGCCACCGTATCCCTGTATGCCGTGCACGGCTGGTTCATAGGCATGCAGGACTCCAAAACGCCCATGTTCGTAGCTATCGCTATTAACGTCATAAACGTTATTTTCAGCCTTTTGTTCGTTTACCGGTTCGGCATGGGAATCGCGGGGATAGCTTGGGGAACCGTCGTTTCGCAGTACGGCGGTCTGGTCATGTCGTGGATAATATGGCTGTTCAAATACCGGAGCTATGCCCGCCTGCTCAACCTGCGGCGCAGCCTGCGCATGGGGCCCATGCGCCAGTTCTTCGGCATAAACCGCGACGTATTCCTGCGCACGGCCTGTCTGGTAGCTGTTTATACGTTTTTCACTTCGGCATCGTCGTCGTACGGCGACGTCACGCTTGCGGCGAATACCCTGCTTATGCAACTCTTCACTCTGTTTTCTTATATGCTCGACGGCTTCGCCTATGCCGCCGAATCCCTTACAGGCCGGTTCGTAGGCGAACAGAACCGAAACGCCTTGAGGGAAAGCATACGCAAGCTGATAGTCTGGAGCGCCGGCATAGCCGGAATCTACATACTCGTTTATCTGGGTTTGTGGGAAAAGATACTCGGCATATTCTCTCCTTCGGAAGCCGTACTCGCCAGAGCGGCCGATTACGTATGGTGGGTCGTGGCCATACCGGCGGCGGGATTCGTCCCTTTCATGATAGACGGCATACTGCTCGGAGCCACCCAGACGCGCATACTGCGCGACACGATGTTCGCTGCCGTGGCGGTATTCTTCGCGCTTTACTATATCCTGCGCGGCGGCATGGGGAACGACGCTCTTTGGCTGTCGTTTCTGGCGTTCATAATACTGCGCGGAATGTTGCTCTGGTTCGCCACCGACCGACTCAGCCCCGACAGACTGCTGAGGGCGGCGCGCATAAAAGCGGGATAGGCCGGAACTATTCCTCGTAACCGAACCGTCGAAGCAGGCGACTGTCGTTACGCCAGTTGTCGCTCACTTTTACGACCAGCTCCAAAAATACTTTTTTACCGAGAAACTTCTCCATTTCTTCCCGGGCGGCCGTGCCCACTTTTTTCAGCATCGCCCCCTTGTGGCCTATCAGAATACCCTTCTGCGATTCGCGGGCCACGTAAATCACTGCTCTTATCCGGTCTATGGCCGGTTCCTCCTTGTATTCTTCTATCTCTATTTCGACACTGTACGGTATCTCTTTCGAGTAGTTCAACAGAATTTGCTCTCGGATTATCTCCGATGCGAAAAACCGCATCGTGCGGTCGGTCAGCGTATCCTTCGGATAATAAGGTTCGCCTTCAGGCAATTCCTTTATTATATAGTCGAACAGACCGGCGATATTGAAATTTTCCTTTGCCGATACCGGCACTACACGTGCTCCGGGAAGTTTGCTTTTCCACAGTTCCACAAGTTCTTCCAGACGCTCCGGAGTGGTAAGGTCGATTTTGTTGATAACCGCTATGACCGGTACGCCGCTGCCGACGATGCGCTCCAGCACCTGCGATGAAGCCTCGTCGCCCGACTCTACCGTATCAGTGACGTACAATATTACATCGGCGTCCCGCAAGGCGCCCTGCACGAACTTCATCATCGACTCTTGCAGCTTGTAGCTCGGAGAGAGTATTCCCGGCGTGTCGGAATAGACTATCTGGAAATCCTCGCCGTTCACGATGCCCATTATCCTGTGCCTCGTGGTCTGGGCTTTGGAAGTTATTATGGACAGCTTCTCCCCTACCAGAGCGTTCATAAGGGTGGACTTGCCTACGTTGGGGTTGCCTATGATATTTACGAAACCTGCCTTGTGCATAGCATTACGGTTTATGCGGGACGAAGATACGAAGTTTTCGCATAAGTCTTTTCCGCCGCCGTCCTCGGAACAAAAAAGGGGCCGGAAAGTTGCGTTCGGTCCAATGGGCGCAGGCACCGGGCAGCCGGAATCTCAAAAATAACTACCTTTGAACCTTTGGGAAAACATTTAATGCTACCGCTATGGCTTCTTCGAATTTCGTCGATTATGTAAAGGTATTCTGCCGCTCCGGAGCGGGCGGCCCCGGTTCAGCACATTTCAGGCGCGAGAAGTTCGTGCCGTTCGGCGGCCCCGACGGCGGCGACGGCGGCCGAGGCGGGAGCGTGGTGCTGAAAGGCGACAGGCAATACTGGACTCTACTTCACCTCAAGTACCAGCGGCACGTGTTCGCGGAGGACGGAGCGGCGGGCAGCGGCGCACGCTCCAGCGGCAAAAGCGGAGCGGACGCAGTGATAACCGTACCGTTGGGAACGGTGGCCCGCAATGCCGACACGGGAGAAATAGCAGGAGAAATCACGGAACACGGACAGGAACTCGTCCTGATTCCCGGCGGGCGCGGCGGCCTCGGAAACTGGCATTTCAAAAGTGCTACCAATCAAGCTCCGCGCTATGCCCAGCCGGGCGACCCGCGGCAGGAAGGCACGTTCATACTGGAGCTGAAGGTGCTGGCCGATGTGGGACTGGTAGGATTTCCCAATGCGGGCAAGTCCACGCTGCTGTCGGTAGTATCGGCGGCCAGACCCAAAATCGCCGACTATCCCTTTACCACTCTGGAACCCAATCTGGGAATAGTCGGCGGACGCGACGGCCGGTCGTTCGTTATGGCCGACATTCCGGGGATAATCGAAGGAGCGCACGAAGGCCGCGGGCTCGGGACCCGGTTTCTGCGGCATATAGAACGCAACTCCATTCTGCTGTTCATGATTCCGGCCGATGCGGAAAATATCGGCCGACAATACGAAATCCTGCTGGACGAGCTTCGTCAGTACAACCCGGAACTGCTCGACAAGCGCCGACTTCTGGCCGTAACGAAAAGCGACGCCGCAGGCGAAGAACGGCTCGGAAAACTGTCCGCCGAACTCCCCGCCGGAGTCGAAAGCATCGTAATCTCGTCGGTCACAGGACATAATATACAGGAATTGAAGGATATGCTTTGGAAGGCGCTCGAACAGGAGAACGCTCTTCAGGATTAGTATTCCGAACCCGTTTCGAGTATATCTTCCCACTCGCGCAAAATCAGGCGGTACGTTCCGGCAAAGTAATCGAGTATCCCGGTCAAGGCGCAACGGTTCGGAGGAACCGTCACATGAGCGAAGTCGGCTTGCGGACGGGTGCTTACCGCAAGCGTGTCGCCCGACGGGTCGGTAAAGCGGCGTTCCCCGGCAATGCCGTCTTCCGTCCACGGTTTTCCCGCGTCCTCGCCGGCTACGAGCATGTTTTCGAACCGCACCAGCATACTTGTCATGGAAGGCGCCAGACGTCCGGCTTCGGCGATGACCGGCTCCGGAGGTTCCGGAAGCCAGCCGCTTTTGACCGTGCGCCGGCGGAAATCCTCCGCGGCAAGAGGACTGTTTTCATAACCGTCCCCGTAGTCGCCGCCGAGCGATACGGTTCCTCCATATGCGCCCAGAGTCAGGCCGGAGCAATAAACCGTCAGGCAGTCGCCGACCCAGTAATCCTCCCACAGCCTGTCGGAAGCAACCTTTATCCGGATGCCGCCCGTAGAATCCCCTACCGCGAGGGTATGGTAAAAATTGCCATGCCGGTCGTTGGCGGTAACGTAACAGACAACCGAAAGTTCCCCGGTTATCCGCAGGGGGCCGCCGGAATAAAGGGCTTTAAGTTCGGCTATCGACACGGATTTCTTTCCGGCTCCTGCGTCGGCAATGTGCACAGGCGGCCGTTCGGCGCAAGCGACAAAAAGCACGAGCCAAACTGCAACTCCGGGTCTAAAGTATTTCCACATCGTTAAGGTCTCTCAGTTTCAACATATATTTTTCACCCCTGCGAAGCAGGATGCCGGTAAGCGAAACCGACCCGCAGGGCACGGCATCCGATGCGAAATGAGCATAAGGGCCGGTTATCACCCGGATTGAATCCCCCTTGCAATCGGCGAACGGCACTATGCCGTCGCCGGGACCGGCGGCCCACGAGAGGAGCGTATCGCGGCCCAAGGAAACCGAGTTCATCCTTACCAGCATTCCGCACATTTCCGGTTTCAGTTCCGCCGCCTTCCATACCTCCACGGGAGCCGGCATCCCGAAAACGGTATCGCGTATTACATAATCGTCGAGGAGCACGGCAGAACCGAATTCGGACACCGCTCGGTAATCCCAGTCGTCCGGAATCATTCCGAGCTGAACGACGTCTTCGTAAAGGCCGACGGCCAAGCCGCTACATTTTACTACGACCCGCCGTCCCGGCTGATACGTATTGTAAAGATTCCAAAGGCCGGCTTTTATCTCCGCCGCCCCGGAATAATCCTGCACGAAAAAGCTGCGGTAGAAATTTCCCTCCCGGTCGGAAGAGGTGACGTAACCGGCAAGCACCATACCGTCCTCCGGCCTGCCTCTCCCTTCATCCGCGCAGCGGCGCAGGTAAGCTATCGGCGCGTTCGGTAGCGGCAGCGCGGTTTCCACGCGTTCCATATCTCCGTACCGGTCGTATCCGCAACCCGACATCGCCGCAACCATAAATATATATGCCGCCCATCGTTTCATGGCTCAGAATTTATAGCTCAACGAGGCGCGCAGTACGAGCGGATAGGAATATATACGGCGTGACGGAAGAGGCTCGTAAACCTCCTCGGCTCCGGAGCGGCGACGCACTATCCGCATCTGCTCCCTTTCCCCGTAAACCGTGTTTCCGTCGGACAAAAGATTGTCGGCGGAAACGCTCACGGTAAAATCGCCTATCCTGCTGTAAAACCTTTTGGATACGTACAGGTTGATAAAGGAAACATCCGGCAGCCTTGCCTGCCCCGAAAACCGGTCTCCGGCTTCGGGCGAGGCGGCCAACTGCAAGATACGCGGAGTGCGGCGCAGCGGCTCGGCCTCCGCATAGCGGTCCGAAAGCCAGACCCACCCGAGGGAAACCCTCCATCCGGAGGGATGACGGAACCTCGCTTCCGCGCACACGGCCGTCTGGGGAGCAGCGGCGCATACGTAACCCCGCAGGCCGCTTTCCGACCCGGACAGCAAGGGCCTCAGGTCGACCCCGGAATAAATATCGACGGCCGGACTGGAAACATAGGAATACCGGTTGAGCGCGGCGGCTACGGATACGGAAAAGCGAGGGGTTATGTTTACCTGCGCTCCCGCCTCGATGCCGCAGCATAAACGCCGTATTCCCGAAAGACACATCAGGGAATATTCGGAAAACAGGTCGTCGTAATAGCGCAGGACGAAACCCTCCGACTGCGAGCGCATGACGTAAAGGGCTGCATCCAACCGTACTACCCTGAAGTCGAACCGCCCTCCGGCTCCGGCCCTCAGAGTGCGCGCCGACCGTGCGGCCGGTACGAGGGAATTGGCATAATCGGGCAACAGAAAAGCATCGTTCACGGCGGGCGGGACTCCCTCGTACGAAACATACCCGGATATATCGGCCCGGGCCGACAGCGACCAGCCCGCCGACAGTCCTACCGACCATCCCGGAAATACGGCCCGCCGCGACGGGCCGAACGATAGGGCCCCCGGCAAAGTTTCCTTTTCGTACCGGCCCCGACGCCGGTAGAACGTACGGGAAAGAACGGCTGAAACGGACATACGGAACCTGCCGGTTTCATAACCGGCTCCCGCGTATCCCCGCAGGTACGTTTCAGTCATCGAGTACTCGAAACCGAACCGGTCGCCTTCGCCGGCCGTACGTCCGGAAGTGCGCACGTCGTTTTCGTACAATCCGCCCCACACTTCGTCTCCTATGAGATAACTGTCGACATCCCGGAAAGAAGCGCCTCCCAGCAGGTCGTCGGCCATTCGGAATATCTCCGAACGGCGGCGGCCGACTCCGAAACCGTAACGGACCGCAAGGCGCCCGGAAGGCCGCGCGATTCCGTTTACGGCAAAATACATATCCCTCGGCCGTTCCACCCTCGAGGCGAGCGCATACACGGCCCCGTCCGTGGAATAACGGTTGGTTTCCGTCAGTCGCTTCCAATCTATGTGCGCTGTCCCGGCATCGTTGGAACGCCATGCCGACTCTATCCTTTTCGCCGCACGCTCATCGGAAAAATAACCCGGCAACCGGGTATAATGGTCGGGGTAAGGGTTGGCGGCATTCCGCCACGTCAGTCCCGACAGCCGCCGGCTGCCCGCAAGAAACGCGGCCCCTACGGTCAGGGTTCCGGTAGCTCCGGCATCGAATGAATACGCGGCCGTCGTCAACGGGGTAAAATTATACGCGGTGCGCGGGTTGCGTCGTTTTCCGTTCCAAAAACCCCACGACGGGTTATACATATTGTTTCCGGCAAGTCCGAAAACCTCTTCCGTGCTCCATGCCCTGAGGCCGCGGAGCGACGGAGCGATAACCACGCCTAAAGACAGGAATCCGGCGCGCCCGAAGCGCTTTCCCACCGACAGCACCGCCGAACCCGCGTCGGTATAAACTCCGTCCGCGTACGAGTCGCGACCCCAGCGGCGCTCGAAGGCCGCGGAATAAAACCAACCGCGTCCGACGGTTCCGGCGGCGGCCCCAGCAGCACGAAACCCGTAGCCCCGGCCGGAGAAGCCGAAAGCCGCATAAATACGCCGGGGCCACGTAACCGCGGACAGCCCGTACGAAGCGGCCCGGCTTCCGAACGTTGCTTCCGGAAGACGGTCGGATGCCGTCGCGGGCCGCTCCTCGTACGGAAACTGCTCCGTGCGCACGGCTCCGAGCAATACATAATCGGTGCGTCCGGCCGCCTCGAACACCGGCATGCCGTAATAAGAATGGCGCTCACCCTGCAAGTCGCCTCTGCGGCAGTAGGAAACGGACGCGGACAGATACGCGCTCAAGCGGTCGAACACGGAAGCGCCGGAACCGACAGGCGCATAAAACAGCATGGAATCGCCATACGGAAGGGACACCGGGTCGTCGGCAGGGTTTTCCCTATAATACGTTTCGCTCATTTCCTGACCGCATACGTCATATATCCGGACCAGCAGGAACAGTATCGGAACCCATTTTTTCATTATCCGTGACCGAATATATTGCCTGTCACGAAAATACAAATATTTTTCCGCTTCGCACGAATAACGGGTAAAAATAGCGGAGGAGCGGTAAAAAAGCCGCCCCTCCGCTTCGGACTCCGTACGGAGTCAGTATCCCAGAATACGCATCATCGAGCGGTAACTCTGCTCTTTGGCGAACAGCCGGGTATAGTACTCGTTGTCGCCTTTTTCGCGGTCTATTATAATATGCTTGGGAGCAGGCATAAGGCAGTGCTGAATACCCCCGAAGCCTCCGATGGCTTCCTGATATGCCCCGGTATGGAAAAAACCTATATACTGCGGTTCGTCGCCCAGTTTGGGAAGGAAAACGGCATTGGAATGGGCCTCGCCGCTGTAATAGTCCTCGCTGTCGCAGGTAAGGCCGCCGAGGAACACCCGCTGGTATTCCTTGTCCCAGTTGTTTATGGGCAGAAGAATATAGCGCTGGTTGATACCCCATATATCCGGAAGCGTCGTAATGAACGAGCTGTCTATCATATACCAGCTCTCGCGGTCGTTCTGCTGTTTCTGGTTTATAATGGAATACAGACACGCTCCGCTTTCCCCTACCGTAAACGAACCGAATTCGGTAAATATATTGGGTTCGTCGATTCCGGCCAGACTGCATATATTCTTTATCTGCGCCACTATCTCTTCGGTCATGTATTCGTAATCGTAATCGAAGGCCAGAGAGTTCTTTATCGGGAATCCGCCTCCGATATTGAGGGAATCCAAATCGGGACAAATCTTTTTGAGTTCGCAATATACAGCAAGGCATTTGCTCAATTCGTTCCAATAGTAGGCCGTATCCTTGATGCCGGTATTGATAAAGAAATGCAGCATCTTCAGCCGGAACTTCTTGCTGCCCTTTATCCGCTGTTTGTAATATGAAATGATGTCGTTGTAGCGTATGCCCAGACGGGAAGTGTAAAAGTCGAATTTGGGTTCTTCTTCGGCCGCGATGCGGATGCCTATATTGCACGGTTTTTCCACCACGTCCTCGAACAAGTCGAGTTCCTGCTTGTTGTCGAGCACCGGAATGGTGTTCTCGAACCCGCCGTTTATAAGGTTGGCGATGTTCTCCACATATTGCGGCCGCTTGAACCCGTTGCAGATAATATAGCGGTGCTTGTCGATAACTCCGCTGTCGTAAAGGGCATTTATTATGTGTATATCGTACGCCGAGGAGGTTTCCAGATGAATATCGTTCTTCATCGCCTCCTCGAGCACGAACGAAAAATGAGAGCTCTTCGTGCAGTAACAATAGTTGTAAGTGCCTTTATAGTCCACTTTGGCCATGGCCACATTGAACATGCGCTTGGCGCGGTTTATCTGCGAACTTATCTTCGGCAGATAGGTTATCTTCAACGGAGTGCCGTACTGCTTGATAATGTCCATAAGCGGCACGTCGTTGAAATTGAGCTCGTTGTCAGTGACGGTGAACTCGTCCTGCGGAAACTCGAACGTCTGCTCGACCAGGTCGATATACTTGTTTTTCATCCCGATTCGGTTAGTCCGGAGCAATCCGGCTCGATTACTTTGCTGTTTCAGTCGCAATCCGCCAAAGCCGGATTTACATATAAACGACGGTACAAAGCAAGTTATTTTTCAAAACATATGCAATATTCCGGCCTGCCGATTGATTCTCAAAATATCGGAGGCGGAAAAATACTTGAGAAATACTCCCCGGGAAAACGCAACCGGAAACGGGCCTGCCGGACCGCGTCAGGGAATCCAGTGGATTATGCCTTCCGAACGGTGTGTCCGTCGCCATTTTTCGAATGACTCATAATCCCGGACTCCGTCCCTTATGACAGCCTGATAAATTTCGGTTCCGTGGACACCGCTTCCGTCGGGTAATTCATACTTTATACGCAGTATCGCATCGCGGGTTTGCGGAGTCAGTACGGCAGAAATCCTTTCGGCCACCCGTTCGAAATAACCGTCGTAAGTCGAGCCTTTCAAGATATTTATAATATCGACCTGCCACTGGCGGCCCTCCCGGTCGTCGCACCGCAAATGCCATTCGAGGCACTTTTCCTCCGTATCCGACAGGTCGGCATATTCCACCCGCCGCACGGAGGGAGCCGCAGCGATGCGGCCCATGACCGCGAAGGCGGCCGCTACGTCCAGACGCGAAGTATAGACATGGAAATCCACGTCGAGGTGCTTCATCATAAGGCCGGTCTTCAGCGAGCCCACCAGATTTACCTCCGCTCCCGCGGATTTCCATGCGCCCGCTATGTCCAGCTTCTCCACAAGTTCCAGAGCCGTGCGCCGGTTGTGCTCGGCCTCTTTCATGTAGTCTTTCATCGTATGCCGGGAATGAGTGTACAAAGGTAGCCAATCGTTCCGCACGGAGCAATAACCTTTCGGGGCATTTTATTTGTCGTGGAAATTCAGTAATTTTGAACGGTTAATCGTTTCCGATATGACAAGCAAACAGATAACCGGTTACCTGAACCGGGAAAGCCGGTTGAGCATTCCGGGAATAGGCACGCTGGCCCGCCGTCCGGGAGGGGAAGGAGTAGCATTTACCAGACTTCAGACGGACGACGGCGACATATTGGCCGGGCTGGTAGCCGAAGAAGAACACCTGTCTTCCGAACAGGCCCGGCAGGAAGTGAGCCGTTTCGTAAAGGATGTGGAAGATACCACGGCCTCAGGCCGCAGATACCCGGTAAGCGGATTGGGATGGTTTTATGCCGACCCGCAGGGAGCGGTCAGATTCGAATACGACCCTTCCGCCGCTGCACCGACGAATTCCGTAGCCGAACCGGTACGGAAAGAAACTCCCGCTGCGACAGACCGCGCGCCGGTAGCCTCCGCAAAAGATACCGCTGCCGTACAGACCGTACGGAAGGATTACCCTACCCGTGAAGAAAGACCGCAGATAAACATACGCCGTCCGCGAAAGCGCGGAATGGACCGCACAATAATAGTAGCGATAATTGCGCTGATAATAGCACTCGGCGTATTGCTTTACGGATACTTTGCAAAGCCTTCGCCCGAATTGCGGTTGGACACCGGACAGACAGAAATGCCGCAGACGCCCGAAACGACATAGCTCCGGCTCAGTACGCATATAAAGGAGTAAACAATGGATTTGTTATCTATAAAGCAGCGATTCGGAATAATAAGCACGAGCGAAGCGATGAACAGGGCGCTCGAGGTGGCCCTGCGGGTAGCTCCCACCGACCTATCGGTACTGGTGACGGGCGAGAGCGGAGTAGGCAAGGAATTTTTTCCGCAGATAATCCATGCGTTCAGTTCGCGCAAGCACAGCAAGTACATAGCGGTAAATTGCGGCGCCATTCCTGACGGGACAATCGACTCGGAACTGTTCGGGCATGAAAAAGGGTCGTTTACAGGCGCTACCGAAGCACGCAAGGGTTATTTCGAGGAAGCCGACGGTGGAACCGTGTTTCTCGACGAGGTGGCCGAGCTGCCCCACTCCACGCAGGTGCGGCTGCTGCGGGTACTCCAGACCGGCGAGTTTATCCGCGTGGGGTCGTCCAAGGCCCAGAAAACCAACGTAAGGGTCGTGGCGGCGACCAATATCGACCTTACCGAAGCGATTTCCTCGGGCCGGTTCCGCGAGGACCTTTACTACCGGCTCAACACCGTGCCGATAGTAGTGCCCCCTCTGCGCGAGCGCAAGGAGGACATATTTCTGCTTTTCCGAAAGTTCTGCTCCGACGTGGCCGTTCAGTACAGAATGCCCGTAATCACGTTGGACGAGGAAGCGCGGCAAATGCTGGAGGACTATTACTGGCGCGGCAACGTGCGGCAGCTCAAAAACGTAGCGGAGCAAATTTCCGCCGTAGAGGAATCCAGAGCCATATCGGCAGAAATACTTTCCCGGTATCTGCCGGCCGACGGCCGAGGACGGACGGTCCCGGCGGTGATAGACGATGGAGCGGGAACCGCAGGGTCGTCGGAAAGGGAGTTGCTTTACAAAGTGCTTTTCGACCTCAAGTCGGACATAAGCGATTTGAAACGTATGCTTACCGACGCGCTGGCCGGACAGGCGGCCCGCCCGGAACCGCTGGCCGGTTTCCTCGCACCGGGTCATGCCCTTCCCATAACCGTACCGCAGCCGGAGACCCAGTATGCCGAAACGGAAGACCTGACCAACGAGCCTCGGAAGGAGTTGACAAAGGAAGAGGTACAGCGCCGGGCCATAACGGAAGCCTTGCGCCGTCATAACGGCCGGCGCAAAGAGGCAGCGAAAGAATTGTTCATGTCCGAGCGCACACTGTACAGAAAAATAAAAGAACTTGGTGTAGATGAATTTTAAAAAACCGAAGATACTTTTTATCGCTTTCGCGGCTCTTGCATCGTGCGGGTGCACGGTCAAATATTCGCTTTCCGGAGCCTCGATTCCTCCGAACGCCAAAACGGTGAGCATCGCCTACTTTCCAAATAACGCCGCCATGGTGGCCCCGATTCTCAGTTCCACGCTTACGGATGCCTTGCAGGACAAGTTTAGCCGCCAGACCCGCCTTACGCTGGTCCCGGAGGGGGGCGACCTTAATTTCGAAGGGGAAATAGTGAATTACGTAGCGGTTCCCACCTCGGTCGGAGCCGACGAGTACGCCCTTATGAACAGGTTGACCATAACCGTCCGCGTACGGTTTACCAATGCGCTCGACCCGCAGTACAACTACAACAAGACCTTTTCGCAGTTTCAGGACTATTCCGCCAATCAACTGCTGCAAAGCATAGAGGGGCAGATTATTCCGGAAATAGTCGATATGCTGGTGGAAGACATTTTCAATGCAGCCGTTTCCAACTGGTAAACATGAACGACACAGCAAAAGAAATCCGGCGGTTCGAAATGTCGGAAGCCGCGCTGGAAGAATCGGTAAAAACCTGTCCGTGGTTCGCGGGGGCGCACACGGCGTTGTGGAAAATAAACCCGGAGGCCCACCCTCTTCCGGCATGGGAAGCCTTGGCAGTACGGTACAGGCTTACCGAAATTCCGTCGGATACTCCCTGTTCGGGAGGAACAACCGCAGCGGCCCCGGACCCCATGGAAGCCATCGACAGATTTATCGCCGAAGGCGAACACCGGATAACTCCCGCACCCGATACGCCGGACGAAGCGATACTGGAAGAAGCGGCAGCCACGACCGTACTGCCGGACGGAATGCTGTCGGAAAAGTTGGCTGAAATTTACCTGTCGCAGGGTCTTACGGCGCGCGCCGTAGAGATATACGAGCGGTTGGGCTTGCTCAATCCGAAAAAAAGTGTTTATTTTGCCGAACTTATCAGCAGGATACGCGAAGAAGCCGAACAAAAATAATTTAAAGGGATACCGAAATGTATATTTTCTTTATCGTACTTATCGTCATAGCAAGCATTCTGATTATCCTTGCGGTTCTGGCTCAGAACCCGAAAAGCGGAATGGCCGCCAATTTCGGCGTGTCCAATCAGGTAATGGGCGTACGGCAAACCACCGATTTTCTCGAAAAGTTCACATGGACGATGGCCGTCTCGATTTTCGTGCTGAGCCTGCTCGCTTCCGTAACCATTTCCTCGCACCGCAAGGCGCGGAGCGTGGGCGACAAGTTAATCGAACAGATAGTTATCGACGAACCCGCGACGATGCCGAATCAGGTTCCGACGCTTCCCCTGCCCGCCGGGGAACAGCCGGAGCAGCCGACCGAATAACCGCATTGCGATACATAGGGCAAACCCGCGACCATAAAGGTCGCGGGTTTTACTTTATCCGGCGCTTCGGTCGGTTTATATAAATGCCGTAAGTCGCAAAACGGTCCGGGTTTCGGAGGGCGGAAACGGAATATCGGGTATGCGCGGCATGTATCGGGGCCGCCCGGAAGCCGCCGCACCTCAAACAACGCGGCGTCCGAATCGCTGCCGTTCCAGACGCCCGCCCGACCTGCGAAGCCTCTGCCGCAAAGTATCCCTATTCGGCCGACGGCCGGCGCTTCTTGAACATATCCTTGTTTATATTGATGCTGAAAGTTATTACCTGCTGCCAACCCCATTTCCGGCCGTTGTAATGATGGACCGAAGCGATTTTAAGGTGCATGTCCTTCCTGCGCAGCGGCTCCCAGTAGATTTCCAGACGGTTGTAAATGCGTTTGCCGCCCATGGTATAGAACGATTCTCCGTTATACAGGTCCGGACCGTAACCCGGACGGGTAGGAGCACCGTCCTCCGGGCGCTTCGGCGTTTCGTCGCCGGGAAACCAGTACGGCATAAGGTTATCGCCCAGATACAAGGTATTGTAAATACCGACTTTCCACTTTTCCACTCGGGCCTCTATCTGCGTGCCGTGCGGACGCACATACTCCCCGACGTAGAGTCGGTCGTTCTGCCACGCCTGAATAAATCCGGCCTGAAGAGTGAAACGCTCGAACCAAAGCTTCCTCCCCCCGAGGTCCAGACCGACGTACGGATAGGCAAGTATGTTGTCCACCACGCCTTTTACCGTATATGTACCGGCATGGTGGTACATGTTCAGGTTATATCCGGCGTAAACTATTCCTCGCTGAATCCGGCCCGAGGAAAAGAGCATGAACTTTTCCCGGCGGTCGGCCGAGTACATGCTGTTCCAGTCGGCCCCTATTTCGACATAGCCGCGCGGAGCGACATACTGGAGCAGCAGTCCTTCGATGCTCGGGTCGAAGAACCTTACCGAGTCGCTGAAAAACACGGATGCGTACTCCCCTATCATTTTGCTGCGGGGCAGCGCGCCGGCGGTAACGCTGAAATTCTTATACCGGTAATTATAGTAAAGCAGCAGCGTGGGGTCCTGCGCAAAAGACTTCTCCCCGAAATTGGCGGTAAAGTCCACGCCGGCCATAAAAGTATGCCCTTTACCCCATCCCAGACCTACCTGCGGCGTTACTCGAACCCCGAACAGGGTCCTCGACTCGGCGACATTGGCTATGTCTTTGTATTCCCGATTGTCGAACCGGTAGTCGAAACCGAGCCCCCACTCGAAAGTCTGAGCGCGTGCAGTTCCAAAGGCGGCGACGGCCAAAACCATTGCCGCTATATATTTCATAAATTTCATTGGACGGTTTGTGCGAAATATTGGTACAAATATACTATTAAACGCATCGGCACGGCCCAATCTTATAGGAAACTTGATTCAGCGGAATAAAAAACCGCCGCTTTTTACGGCGGCGGATTCGGCTCGGCAAACGTAAGGGGTCAGAAAATACTGTAAGCCACCGTAAGCCCCGCGGTCACGATAGCCACCATGCTCATAAGTTTTATCAGTATGTTGAGCGAAGGACCGGAAGTATCCTTGAACGGGTCTCCGACCGTGTCCCCTACCACGGTAGCCTTATGGCAGTCGGAACCCTTGCCGCCCATGTTGCCTTCCTCGACGTACTTCTTCGCATTGTCCCACGCGCCTCCGGAATTGGCCATGAAAATAGCCAGCACGAATCCTGCGCCCAGACCTCCTACGAGCAGTCCGATAACGCCCGCGACGCCGAATACGAGGCCCATGAAAATCGGAACAAGAATAGCGAGAATGGACGGAAACAGCATTTCTCGCTGGGCTCCTCTGGTGGAAATAGCCACGCAGCGGGCGTAGTCGGGCAGGCCGGTTCCGTCCAGAATGCCCGGTATCTCGCGGAACTGCCTGCGCACCTCGTTCACCATGCTTTGAGCGGCCCGGCCGACGGCATTCATCGTAAGGCCGCAGAACAGGAAGGACATCATGGCTCCTACGAAAACGCCTACCAGAACCTGCGGATTCATCAGGTTCACTTGGAAATAGTCCATAAAGTCGAGTATGGTGGCGTTACCCAGCGCCACCGCAGTGCCGTCCGGTAACTCCAGCATAGTCCGGCCTATATGCTCGAACCCGATTTTTATTTCCTCTATGTACGACGCCAGAAGGGCGAGAGCCGTAAGGGCTGCCGAACCTATGGCGAATCCCTTTCCGGTGGCGGCGGTGGTATTTCCCAAAGCGTCGAGAGCGTCGGTACGCTTTCTCACTTCCGCACCGAGACCGCTCATCTCCGCGTTGCCGCCCGCATTGTCGGCGATGGGGCCGTAAGCGTCCGTGGCCAGCGTGATGCCGAGAGTGGAAAGCATACCGACCGCGGCTATGGCTATACCGTAAAGCCCGAGCTGAAGGTTTCCTGCGGCCAGCATGTTCGCTACGTCGAACCGTATGGCGCAAAGGAACGCCAATACAATGGCCACGGCTATCGTAATGACAGGTATCGCGGTAGAAATCAGACCCATCCCTATACCCGATATGATAACGGTGGCAGGACCGGTTTCGGCGGATTCGGCGATTTTGCGCGTTGGCTTGTAGGAATGGGAGGTATAGTACTCGGTGGACTGGCCGATAATGACTCCGGCCACGAGTCCGACTATCACCGCCACCGATATCCACTGCCAATTCGGCAGGCGAAGCCAGTAAAGTATGGCGAAGGAGGCGGCGGCTATCAACACCGAACTCATATTCACCCCGGTACTGAGCGAACCGAGCAACTGCTTCATCGTAGCGCCTTCTTTCGTACGGACTACGAATATGCCCATTATGGACAGTATTATGCCCACGGCGGCTATCAGCATCGGAGCGAGTACGGCCTTTATCTGGGCATCCCCCATAAATGCAGCCGCGCCCAAAGCCGCGGTGGCGAGTATGGAGCCGCAATAGCTTTCGTACAGGTCGGCGCCCATGCCTGCCACGTCGCCCACGTTATCGCCCACATTGTCGGCGATGGTGGCGGGATTGCGCGGGTCGTCTTCCGGAATACCGGCCTCGACCTTGCCTACGAGGTCGGCTCCCACGTCCGCCGCTTTGGTATAGATACCGCCGCCCACGCGGGCGAAGAGCGCCTGAGTGGACGCGCCCATGCCGAACGTAAGCATGGTGGTCGTGATGATGACCAGCTTCTGCGCTCCGTCCACGTCTATAAAATAGTTCAGCACGATATACCAGAGCGAAATATCGAGCAGGCCCAATCCTACGACGACCAACCCCATTACGGCGCCGCTCCGGAACGCCACTCTCAGACCGCCGTTGAGCGACTGCCGGGCGGCATTGGCCGTACGGGCCGAAGCATAAGTGGCCGTCTTCATTCCGAAGAATCCGGCCAGACCGGAAAAGAATCCTCCGGTAAGAAATGCGAACGGAACCCAAGTATTCTGCACTCCCAACCCGTAGGCCAGCCAGCAGAAGAAAAGAGCCAAAATAACGAACACCACCGCAACCACCTTGTACTGCTGCCTGAGATAGGCCATGGCGCCGCTGCGTACATGCTGTGCAATCTGCTGCATCCGTTCGGTTCCTTCGCTCTCGCGTTTCATCCGCAAATAGAACCACAGGGCAAAGCCCAGAGCGAGCAGCGAAGCGGCCGGAACGAACCAGAAAATAGAAGGAATGTTTCCCATAAGCATTGCGTTTTGAATTGTTGTCGTATTTTACGGTTAATAAGTATCTTTGAGCCGCGAAATAAAAGCAAATATAAAGGATTTTTACCCGATAATCCAACCGCCAGCGAAACGGATGAAAAAAAGGACCGCCGAAGAAACGGGAAGACCGAGCCCGCAACAGTACGTATCCATGCCCCGCATTCCGGTCACAGTCGTGCTCGACAACATACGAAGCCTCAATAACGTGGGTTCGTTCTTCCGGACGGCCGACGCCTTCGGAGTGGAAAAAATCATTCTGTGCGGCATTACCGGCTGCCCGCCCGACCGCGATATACACAAAACCGCTCTGGGAGCCGAGCTGACCGTACATTGGGAATATGCTCCGGACGGTGTGTCGGCCGTCCGCGCTTTGCGCGAAGCCGGTTACGTCGCGATTGCCGTAGAGCAGACCGACGATTCGGTAATGCTCGACCGTTTCAGCCCCGACCCCGGGGCGAAGTATGCTCTGGCGTTCGGCAACGAAGTGGAAGGGGTTTCCGACAGTATCCTCGCCGAGTGCGACTTGGCACTGGAAATTCCTCAGGTCGGCACTAAACATTCGCTGAACGTAGCCGTAAGCGGCGGCGCGGTACTGTGGAGTTTCTTTTGCGCCCTTGCAAAAACTGTATATCTTTGAGCCGTTCTCAATCGGAAACGTATATGTCCACTCAAGGCAACGTAAGAGCCGTGACCACCTTGCGGCTCAAGGAAATGAAGAAGCGCGGGGAAAAAATCTCCATGCTCACCTCCTACGACTACACCATGGCCCGCATACTCGACGCCAGCGGCGTGGACGTGATACTTGTCGGCGACTCGGCTGCCAACGTAATGGCCGGTCACGAAACCACCCTGCCGATGACCCTCGACCAGATGATATACCATGCCCGTTCGGTGACGCGGGGGGCGCAGCGGGCGCTTATAGTGGTCGACATGCCGTTCGGTACGTATCAGGGCAATTCCAAGGAGGCTCTGCACTCGGCCATACGCATAATGAAGGAGTCCGAAGCCGATGCCATAAAAATCGAAGGCGGCAAGGAAATCCTCGAATCGGTAGAACGCATACTCTGCGCCGGCATTCCGGTAATGGGGCATTTGGGCCTTACCCCTCAGTCCATACACAAGTACGGAACCTATGCCGTACGCGCTCAGGACGAAACGGAAGCCGAAAAGCTGGTGCGCGACGCCCATCTGCTCGAAGACGCCGGGTGCTTCGGAATCGTACTCGAAAAAATCCCGGCCTCGCTCGGAGCTCGGGTAGCCCGTGAAACGGAGATACCCATGATAGGCATCGGAGCTGGTCCCGACGTGGACGGTCAGGTACTCGTGGCCCATGACATGCTTGGGTTCAACGACGAGTTCTCGCCGCGCTTTCTACGCCGGTATGCCAGCCTCGGCGCCGAAATGGGCGAAGCGTTCCACCGCTATGTGGCAGACGTAAAAAGCGGCTCGTTTCCCGACGAAAGCGAACAATACTGAGCATCGGCTGCCAAAAACAGGCAAGCGCACACCGGCAAAGCGTTCAGCCGTCCGATAGCGGCGGCGAATTAGCCGACAGGGAAACGGACGTTCCGGATAAATGATGAACAAATCGACGAGGGAGGGGATTTCCCCTCCCTCTTGTTATAACGGAATGTACCCTGCGAACGGTCATTGCTTTTGTTGGTTTCCGGACGCCGGACCGTCTTCATCCCCCGGCTGTTCTTCGTCCGTCCGCTCGCGTTTTCCGTCGACGGCATCCTTTTTCTTCGTAGCAGCACCGGCGCCGTCCGATTTTCCGGATTGCTTTCTGCGGCCGTTCGACGGTTTGCCCCCACCGGTTTCGGGCTTGTCCCGGCCGGTCTGCCCCGCGGCATGCGCTCCCGCCGACGTATAGCGTGCATTTATCATTTCCAGGCTGCTACGGATAAACGACGTCAACTGCTCGCCTTTAAGCATGCCTCCGGACAGAAGCGCAAGGTCGATAAGTTGCTTTACCAGTCCTTTTTGCGAACCTACTTCCCGCAAACGCTCGTCGCGCTGGCGGCGAAGCGACGACAACTTGTCGCGTACCTCCTCGCGCTGCTTCCGTTCCTCTTCCGTAATGTCGGACTCTTTTTTGTCGCGCAGCAGCATATCGAGCGAATTCTGCTGAGAAAGGGCGCTTTCTATTTTCTTGTTCAAACTGCCCAGCTTATCGCCGTACGCCTTTTCTATTTCTCCCAGCAAGTCTATTACCAACGGGTTGTTACCGTTGACGACTACCGTATAGTTGTCCGGCATCTGACCGTAGAACTGGCTCATGCCTCCTCCGCTGACCGCCGCCATTTCCTTCATGCGCCGCATGTACTCGTCCTGCGTGATTGTAACGGGGCTGTCCGAGGCGCTCATGGGCTCGAAGGCTATGTTGAAATGCACCTTCTCGTCGGCCGGGAGTTGGCTCTCTATCACCGGACGCATTATGTCCTGTTGCTGAGAGGAAAGAGCCATCGTCTGCGGGGTGTCCTTTTCTATGAGTTTGCCTACCACGTCGGAATCCACCCTTACGAAACGGCTTCCCGGATATTTGTTCTCGAACCAGCTTATGAAATGTCCGTCGAGCGGGCCGTTCATAACCAGCACGTCGTAACCCTTGGCAGCAGCCGCCTCGACGAACGAATGCTTGGCCGTCACGTCGTCCACATACAGATAGACCAGCGTACCGTTCTTGTCCGTCTGGTTCTCCTTTATCATGTTCCTGTATTCATCGAGCGTGAAGTAAACCCCTTCGCTGTTCTTCAGAAGCATGAAATTGACGGCTTTTTCGGCGAATTTCTCGTCGGTGATGATGCCGTATTCGACGAAGATTTTAAGGTCGTCCCATTTTTTCTCGAACTCCGGCCTCGACCCCGCGAAGATTTCCTGAAGCCGGTCGGCGACCTTGCGGGTGATGTAACCGGAAATCTTGCGTACGTTGACATCGTTCTGAAGGAAGCTGCGCGACACGTTGAGAGGAATGTCGGGCGAATCTATAACGCCGTGGAGCAGCGTCAGGAATTCCGGAACTATGTCCTCCACCGAATCGGTAACGTAAACCTGATTGGAATACAGTTGTATCTTGTTCTTCTGTATCTCGAAATTGTTGCGGATTTTCGGGAAATAAAGGATGCCCGTCAGATTGAACGGATAATCTATGTTGAGGTGTATCCAGAACAGCGGGTCTTCGCTCATCGGATACAGCTCGCGGTAAAATTCCAGATACTGTTCGTCCGTGATGTCGCCCGGCTTGCGCATCCACAGCGGGTCGGTATCGTTTACTATGTAGTCCTTGTCGGTATCGACGTATTTACCGTCTTTCCATTCCTGAACCTTTCCGCAGGCAATCGGAACCGGCAGAAAGCGGCAATACTTGCGTAGCATTTCCCTTATGCGGCTTTCGCCGGCATACTCGGCCGCATCTTCGGAGAGGTAAAGAATGACGTCGGTTCCCCGGGTCCGCTTTTCAGGACTTTCCTCCAACGTGTATTCCGGCGTACCCTCGCATGTCCACACTACCGTAGGAGCATCCTCGCGGTAGGACTGGGTGCGGATTTCCACCTTGTCGGCTACCATGAATGCGGAATAGAATCCCAGTCCGAAATGGCCGATAATGGACTGGTTTTTGTATTTTTCCATAAACTCCTCGGCCGAAGAGAATGCTATCTGGTTGATATACTTATCCACTTCCTCGGCGGTCATGCCTATTCCGGAGTCGGAAATGGTAAGGATACGCTTATCCTTGTCGGGCCTTACCCGTATTGTAAGGTCGCCCAACTCGCCGTTCCATTCGCCGGTATCGGCCAACGTCTTGAGTTTGCGCGTGGCATCCACGGCGTTCGATATAAGTTCGCGCAGGAAAATCTCCTGGTCGGAGTAAAGGAATTTCTTTATAACGGGGAAAATGTTTTCGGTGGTTACCCCTATCTTTCCGCTTTGCATATCGTTGTGCGTTTTGTCGTTATCGGGTTATATACATATAACGAACAAACAGTGTGCCACCTGCAAAGGCCTGACATTCTGTCAGCCCGCTGCGGACAAGCGAGTGTCAATATGAGAATCCCGCCTTATTTTTCGACGGCACAGCCGAAAAAGGCCGGTTCCAGCACGTCGAGAAACCAGCGAGGGGCACGGCACGGACGGCGGGTGACGGCATCTACGAATACCAACGTAACGGAGCCTCTGTTTACAAGTTTTCCGGAGTCGGTGTAGATTTCGTGTGTGAAAACCATGCGTACGCGAGGCATTTCCGGCATGGATATCCGGACGGTCAGCAGGTCGTCGTAACGAGCGGGAGCCAGATAGTCGATATGGACCTCCCTGACCGGAAGCATAACGCCTCTGGCCTCCATTTCGCGATAGGTAATCCCCAACCCGCGCAACAGCTCCGTACGGGCGACCTCGTAGTAATTGATGTAGTTGGAGTGATGGACCACTCCCATATTGTCGGTTTCCTTGTAACGGACCCTCACCGGTATGTCGGCAACTATCATGCTGTCAAAACTCGACGGTTAATTCTTCCGGAGCGCCGTACTGCAAAATCCTTTCCAGAGTCGTCGCCCCGCCGGGACCGGAAACAAACGTATCCGTCACTACCTCCCCGCCGACGCTTACGGTTACCGAATAGCGTCCCGGAGGCGGAAGCAACTTGTAGTTATCCTGAGTGAACAGCATGCCGCCGCGGGAAGTAAAAATGCACGCGTACGGATGCCCCAGAAGTCGGGCGGCTTCCTGCATCTTTCCGGCGGCAACAAGTCTGCGAATTACCGTCGAGCTTACCTTGACGCCGTCCACGGTACGCTGGGAAAACTCGGTTATGTCGAAGCCCAACCGCCGCCCCGACCGGGCAAGCGATTCCGCGTCCCCTTCCTTGTCATGCCCGAAACGATGATTGAACCCTACCACCAACCGGCATGCGCCCAGCTTTCCGACTATGAACCGCTCGACGAACTCTCCGGAGGAAAGCCTGCTGAACTCTTCGGTAAACGGAACCACCACCATGTCGTCGATACCTGCCCTTTCCAACAGCAGGGCCTTTTCGGACGTAGTGCTCAGTATCCTAATATCTCCGCCTCCGGGCAGTACGGTACGCGGGTGAGGCGAAAAAGTCACCACTACGCTGCGCCCTCCCAGCTCGGCGGCCCCAGCCTCCACGCACTCCAGCAGGGCACGATGCCCAACATGCACGCCGTCGAAGGAACCGACCGTAACGACAGCCCCGGGTATCGGCTTCAGCCTTTCCATGTCGGGGTGTATTCTCACGGCTCGCTTTCCTCCCCTTCCTTTACGAAATAGGCCACCTTTTCCAGAAGAGTGGTGATGTCGTAATTCTCCACCACTATTCCCTTGGGAAAACTCAAAGGGGTCGAAGTGAAATTGAGAACTCCCTTTATTCCTGCATTCACTATCGGGACCACCGTTTCCGGAGCTACCCGGGTGGGACACGAAAGCACCACGATATTTATGTCAAGACCTTCCACGGTACGCTCGAAGTCGTCCATGTGTATGCAGGGTATCTCGTCGAAGCTCGTCCCGACTTTGCGGGGGTCCACGTCGAACGAGGCCACTATTTTCAGCTTGAGCCGCTTGCCGTTGAAATACCGGGTAATGGCCTGTCCCATATGTCCCATGCCTATAACGGCTATGTTCAGCGGCTTCGAGGGGTCGAGGATGCCTCCAATAAAGTCTATGAGCACCTCCACGTCGTAACCTTTTTTCGTATCGCTCGAAAACCCTATCAGCATAAGGTCGCGGCGTACCTGTACCGCAGTAATACCGTGGATGCCGGCGAGAACATGCGAAAATATGTGGGTTATTCCCTGCCTGTGACAGTCGAGCAGGGTGCGGCGATACTCGCTGAGCCGTTCTACGGTCTTTTCCGGTATGTTATTTGGAACCGCGCCCATTTTATATACGGTGTTTCAACGCTTGCAAAGATAGCAAGGGCATTCAAAAGATTTAAATTTGCCGGCGGAAATCCGGATAATTATGATAAAAGGAATTATATTCGATATGGACGGCGTGCTGGTGGACAACATGCGCGTGCATCTGAAAGCCTTCAGGGAATTCATACGGACGCTCGGCGCAGAGGCCGACGACGGACTTATACTCTCCCTGGCAGGCAAAGGCAACGACGAAATATTCCCCAAGGTACTGCCGCCGGAAACGGTGGAACGATACGGCATAAAGCTGTTGAGCGACCGCAAGGAAAAACTCTACCGGGAAATCTATGCGCCCGATATAAAGCCAGCCGACGGGCTGACGGACTTTCTGACCGACCTGCGGGGTCACGGCTATCTGTGCGCCGTCGGGTCGTCCGGGTCGAGGGAAAACGTGGAATTCGTGCTCGAAAAATGCGGCATAAAGCATATGTTCGACGCCGTAGTGAACGGCGACATGGTAACCCGGCGCAAACCCGACCCCGAAATTTTCCTAACCGCGGCCCAGATGCTGGGGCTTCCGCCCGAAGAATGCGTCGTATTCGAGGACGCTCTGGCCGGACTGGAAGCGGCGCGGCGCGCCGGAATGAAAACCGTCGGCGTAACCACTACCCTCTCCATGGACGTTATTTGCAAAGAAGCGGCCCCCGACCTGATAATCCACGATTTCACCGGAATGGACGCCGCTGCGGTAGCGGCGCTCTGAACGCCGGTCAGTGCACGGAAATGGTATAATCGCTGCGGTATATCACCAAAGGCCAGTGTCTGTTCACCGTATTGCCTTCCGGCCCCGCCACGAACCTGTACGAAGTTTGAAGCGGCGCTTCCGCCCCGTTCAGCAAAAAGGTAAGAGGCCCTTTACCGCCGAGCATAGCCCCCGCCGTAAGCCGCACGGCATCGTAGCCCCGGTACGAATACAGGGAAGGCACGGCTCCGAACGAGGATATGTAGCGGCGGTCGAATTCTGCAATCCTTGCGTCGCTCCGGTCCGCGTGGTACGATGCGACCAGCGAAACTCCGAGTTTGAACAACAGGTTTTTCTCCAGATTCCGATACCGCGACCAGCGGGAACTGCCTATGACTCTCACGGAGCCGCACGACAGACTGCGGGCTATGCGGTTGTTCTGCACGGAACTGACGGCGGCAAGTATCATATCCACCCCGACCTCCTCTCCGGAAACAATCACGAACAGATTGTCCTTGTTGGAAGCCAGCATGGTATCTATTTGCGAAGCAGTCCGGTTTTTGGAATACACGAGCCTGCGGTACGGCAGGTCGCCTATAAGCTCCAGCATGTCGCTCTCGAATTCCGTATCGGTTTCGGCCGTGGTGAACAGCACTATGTTCCGCCCGGGACGGAACTCGGCTTTCAGTCCGTCGTATTTGAACGCGGGGTCGGGAGCGAACTGATACACTCCCTTGCCGTAATCCCCTTCGAGCACGGCCAGCGGCGACACCACCGGAACTCCCATGCGGCGTGCGCTCTCCGCCACTTCGGCCATATTTTCCTCGTAAACCGGGCCGATTACAAGGTCGGCCTTTCCGAAAGCACGCTCGCGGACGATTTCCCTTACACACTCAGCCGAGCGTTCCGTATCGTACAAGTCGAGCGTAAGCGAATATCCCTCCGACTTCAGGTCTTCCAATGCGAGAAGAGCCCCGCTATAAAATTCGGCGAACGATTCTTTCGGACGGCCTTCTTCCGAGAGCGGCAGCAACATGGCAATGCGCATATTGCCGTCGTAGTTATAATCCCGTAGAATATAATCCGAAGCGGGTTCCCGAAGTATTTCTTCCGCGGGGCCGGTATCGCCGCCTGTGTGCCCGTACACGGGAATACGCAGCACCATACCCGCCCTCAGGCCTGCGGACAAGTCGTTGTAACGTGCCAAATCATCCTGTGTGATTCCGTATTCACGGCTCAGAGAATAGAGGGTCGCACCTCCGTCGACGAAGCGGTACACGAAAGACGAATCTATGCTGCCGAGAGCCGACGCATATTCCCTTATCTGCTCCTCCACCTCGGCGGGACGGCTGTCGCCCACGCTTCGCCGCCGTACGAGCAACACCTGACCCGGAACGAGCCCCACCGGGTCGAACTGCGGATTGTCCTGCATCAACACTTCCAAGGGAATACGGTAATTGCGCGCTATGGAATAAGCGGTTTCTCCGCTTACGACCACATGCTCCACGAATGTCCGCTGCATCTTGCGGCGGGACATACGCTCACGCTCCGGCTCCGGAGCCGGGATTTTCAGGGTCTGCCCCGCCTTCAGAGGTTCGGAAGATATCGAAGACTGCGGCACGTTATAACGCACGGAAAGTCCGTACAGGGTTTCTCCCGGCGCTACGGTATGCACGAAATAGCGCTTGCCGTCCACCACGACTACCGGTATGTCGCCATGCTGCGCAGGCTGAACGGAAGCCGTCAGCCACACCGACGCGGACAGCAGTAGCAGTATGACGGCGCTGCGTTTCATCGTTTTTCCTTTTTGCCCGCGGCGGAGGCTGCGTCGCGCAGCCGGATTTCGGTGATTACCTTCTGCGTATATTTGGGAAAGTCGCCGTTCATCATCCATGTATAGTAGCTCGGTTCCTCGCGAAACACCTCTGCCACCGAACGGCCCTTATGCTTGCCGAACCCGAATACCTCGACTCCGTTCTTGTCGTACAAAATGCGGCCCGCATAGTCGGCGCAGTTGTTCTGCTCGGTATATTCCGCCAGAAAGTCCACGTCGTTTTCCAAATCCGGATACCTGTCCAACTGTGCCTTGAGCACTTCGTAGGTTGCCATGGTATCGGCCGCGGCCGTATGCGCGTTTTCCAAATCCTTCTCGCAATAAAACCTGTATGCCGCCACCAAAGTGCGCTGCTCCTTCTTGTGGAATATATTCTGCACGTCCACGAAGCGGCGGCGCTTCAGGTCCACGTCCACGCCTGCACGCAGGAATTCCTCCGCCAGCACCGGAATGTCGAACCGGTTGGAATTGTAGCCTGCAAGGTCGCACCCTTCAATCCAGACAGCCAGCGACTTGGCCACCTGCTCGAAACGGGGACAGTCGCGCACATCCTCATCGGTTATACCGTGTATGGCCGTAGAATCCGGAGGAATCGGCATACCCGGATTGATGCGGCGCGAACGGGCCTCCTCGCTGCCGTCCGGCATGACCTTGACCAATGCAATCTCTACTATTCGGTCCTTGGCCGGGTCGGTTCCGGTGGTTTCGAGGTCTATAAAAACCAGCGGCCGTTTCAGATTGAGCTTCATCCGGTGCGGTTATCCGTTTATAAGCATGGGCATCAGCACCATTACGGTCTGACTGGGCTGCTTTTCGTCGTATATGGGCTTGAAAACTCCCTGACGGGTGGAATCAGCCAGCTCTATCATTACGTTCTGCGTTTCCAGACTGGAAAGTATCTCCACGAGGAAAGTAGATTTGAAACCTATCGTTATAGGGTCGCCCTGATAGTCGCACGGCAGGCTTTCGTTGGCCGAATACGAGAAGTCCAAATCCTGAGCCGTAAGGTTTATCGTCCCGGAAGCGATGTCCAGCTTTATCAGGTTGGTAGCCTGATTGGAACATACGGCCACGCGGCGAATGGCATTTATGAACTCGACCCTGTCAACAGTTACCTTATTGGGGTTGGAACTCGGTATGACCGCATTGTAATTCGGATAGTTGCCCTCGATAAGGCGGCATACCAGCGTACCGTTTTTGAAAGTGAATACGGCATTCTTCGAGTCGAACGACACTCCAACCGGCTCTTCCTCGCGCGGCAGTATGCCGCGCAGTACGTTGGCCGGCTTCTTGGGCAGAATAAATGCCGAGCGGACATTCCCTTCGTGCTCCACCGTATATTTCACCAGCTTGTGGGCGTCGGTAGCCACGAAAGTGTAATTGCCGTCCGAAAAATCCATGTAAACGCCGTTCATCACGGGCCGCAGTTCGTCGTCGGCGGTAGCGAAAATGGTTTTGTTTATACCGGTAAGCAAAGTATCGACATCCATGCTGATTTCCTGCCTGTCGTCCGCCAAAGCCGGAACCTCCGGGTAGCTCAGACCGGAACTGCCCGGTATCGTAAGCTTCCCGCTTTTCCAGCTTACGGTTATTTCCCACGAATCCTCGTCGGCGGAAACGGTAAGCGGCTGCTCCGAAAACTCCTTCAGCGAATCGAGCATCAGCTTGGCCGGGACGGCTATCACTCCGTCCTTTTCGGAACTCTCCACCGGAACGCTGCCGGAATGAGTGGTTTCCAAATCGGAGGCCGTCACCTTCAGCACTCCGTCGCGAAGTTCGAACAGGAAGTAATCGAGTATGGGCAGCGTATTCTTGCTGCTTATAACCTTGCCGGTGGCAGACAGCACCGACAGAAGGGCCGAGCTTGATATTACGAATTTCATATTGTCCGAAGTTGTTTTATCATTGTCCTTGCCGCCCCGCCGGGGCGCTCTAAAATCTTTCAAAGATACGGTTTTCCTTCCGATTATCGCTTGTTACGCCGAAGGATAATTACTCCGACCCTACTTTCCGGCCCCGGCGAACAGCTTGTGGAACAAGGCTATCGTTTCTATGCCGCGGTAAAAATTTTCCAGCCCGTAGCTTTCGTTGGGAGAATGTATGGCGTCGCGTCCCAACCCGAAGCCCAGCAGCAGGGATTTAAGATCTAAAATATTCTCGAACCCGCTTACTATCGGTATGCTGCCTCCGGAATAGAACGGAAGCGGACGGCGTCCGAATGTTTCTTCGACGGCCTCTGATGCCGCACGGTAGGCGGGTATATCGGTTGGCGTAACGTACGGCTGTCCGCCGTGCAGAGCCTCCACCTTCACCTTTACGCCGGCCGGGGCCAGCGTCGGGAAATATTCCTCGAAAAGGCGGGCTATACGCTTCCAGTCCTGACCCGGCACGAGCCGCATGGAGATTTTGGCATAAGCCTTCGACGGCACTATCGTCTTGGAGCCTTCTCCGGTATAGCCGCTCCATATTCCGTTCACATCGAGCGAAGGTCTGATACCCGTCCGCTCCGGAGCGGTATAGCCTTTCTCTCCGTCCAGCTTCTCCACTCCCACGGACTCCATGTAGGCATTCTCGTCGAAAGGCGCCGAATTGAACTCCCTGCGTTCTTCGTCCGACAGTTCCCGCGCGCCGTCGTAAAATCCCGGAATCGTAATCCGGCCGTCGCTGTCCGTAAGGCGTGCTATCATCTTTGCGAGCGCATTGGCGGGATTCGCCACCGCACCGCCGTACAGCCCCGAGTGGAGGTCCTTGTCCGGGCCTGTCACCTCGACCTGCATATAGCACAGTCCCCTCAGCCCCACCGTGATGGAAGGGATATCCCACCCTATCATACTGGTGTCGGACACCAATATTATATCGGCCTTCAGCAATTCCCGATGCTCTTCGCACCAACGGTACATGCTCGGCGAACCTATTTCCTCCTCGCCCTCGAGCATGAACTTGACGTTGCAGGGCAGTCCGCCGACAGCGCCGAGCGTTTCCATGGCCTTGACGTGCATGAAAAGCTGGCCCTTGTCGTCGTCGGCTCCGCGGCCCCATATCCGTCCTTCCCTTACCACCGGCTCGAAAGGCTCGGTATGCCATTCTTCCAAAGGCTCGGCGGGCATCACGTCGTAATGACCGTAAACCAGTACAGTGGGGGCAGCGGAATCGACCGTACGTTCCGCGTACACCACCGGGTTACCTTCGGTCGGCATTACCACCGCGCGCCCGGCTCCGGCTTTCAGCAGGGAGTTACGAAGCCATTCCGCAGCCCTTACCATATCTTCCTTGTGCGAACTCTGGGCGCTGACCGAAGGTATCCGCAACAACTCGAACAACTCGTCGAGAAATCTGTCCCTGTTGGCTTCTATGTAATCCTTTATCCGGCTATCCATAATCATTGGGTTTAAATATTGTTTTACATTTCCGTTATTTTTTCTATATGTCCCTTGACTTCGGTGGCAAGGGCTTCGGCCGCCGCGCGGTCGGGAGCCTCGCTGTATATGCGTATTATAGGTTCGGTATTGGAACGGCGAAGGTGCACCCAGCGGTCCGGGAAATCCACCTTGACTCCGTCCGTAAGGGTAACTTCATTATCCCCGTAGAGTCCGGCTATTTCTTCCAGCACCCTGTCGACATCTATTCCGGGGGTAAGCTCCACCCGGTTCTTGGAAATATGATACCGGGGATAGGAAGCCCGCAGGTCGGACATCGTACGGCCCGTGCGGGCCAGATGGGTGAGGAAAAGAGCGATTCCCACAAGGGCGTCGCGGCCGTAATGAAGCGCGGGGAATATGATTCCTCCGTTGCCTTCGCCTCCTATGACCGCCCCGGTGCGTTTCATTTCTGCCACCACATTCACTTCCCCGACGGCGGCGGCGGAATATCCGCACCCTTTGGCCTCGGCTACATCCCGAAGTGCGCGCGAGGACGACAGATTGGAAACCGTATGGCCTTTATGCCGGGACAATATATAATCCGCTACGGCCACCAGCGTGTATTCCTCGCCGAACATCTCTCCGTTCTCGCATACCAGCGCCAGCCGGTCCACATCGGGGTCCACCACTATTCCGAGGTCGGCCCTTTCCCGCCGAACCGCCTCGCATATTTCGGTCAGGTTTTCGGGAATTGGCTCCGGGTTGTGGGCGAACTGTCCGGTCGGTTCGCAGTTGAGCGGGATAACCTGTACGCCCATTCTTTCGAGCAACTGCGGGACGACGGTCCCTCCGACCGAATTTACGGCATCGACCACAGCACGGAATTTGTGTTCCCTTATGGCCGGGACATCGACCTGCGGCAGGGACAGCACCAACCCGATGTGCTCCTCGTCGAAGGAACTGCTGCGCACTACCCTGCCTATCTCGTCTATCGGCGGATATTCGTTCTCTGCGTCGGCCAGCTCCAGAACCCGGGCGCCGGCTTCGGCATCGAGAAACTCGCCGTTTCCGTCGAGAAGCTTCAGGGCGTTCCACTGGCGCGGATTGTGACTCGCGGTAACGATGATGCCGCCGTCGGCTCCGTACCGGATAACCGCAAGTTCGACTCCGGGAGTGGTACACAGTCCGACGTCAATCACGTCCGCCCCGCAGCCGAGCAACGTGCCTTTCACCAACCCGGCCACCATTTCGCCCGACAGCCGGGCATCGCGGCCGACGACGATTACAGGCTTGCCTTCAAGGCCGGAACGGATGTAGCGGGCATAGGCGGCAGTGAACCGCACTATATCGGGAGGAGTCAGATTGTCGCCCGGCCGGCCTCCGATGGTTCCGCGGATGCCGGATATGGATTTTATAAGTGCCATGGCAATATGGGGTTTCGGATTACCGTTTTTGTAATTCGATGCAAAATAATTACTTTTAACGCAATATCAAAACGCAAAAACATCCGGTATGAGACGAATAGAATCTTCGGAACTGATTATCAATGCGGACGGTTCGGTATTCCACCTCCACCTGCGTCCGGAGCAGTTGGCCGACACGGTACTGCTGGTAGGCGACCCGGGCCGCGTGGAAAACGTGGCGGAGTATTTCTCCGACCGCGAACCGGCCGTGGAGAACAGGGAATTCAAAACGATAACAGGAACTTACAAGGGACGCCGCATGTCGGTGGTGTCCACCGGCATAGGAACCGACAATATAGACATAGTCGTTACCGAGCTCGACGCGCTTGCCAACATAGATTTTACCTCGCGCACAGAAAAGGCCGAAAAGAAAAGGCTCACGCTGCTGCGCATCGGCACTTCGGGAGCCATACAGCCCGACATTCCGCTCGGTACGCTCGTGTTCTCGCGCACTTCGGTAGGTTTCGACGGCTTGTTGAACTTTTATGCGGGGCGCAACGAAGTATGCGATTTGGAAATAGAAAAAGCGTTTATCGAGCATACCGGCTGGAGCGACCTGCTGGCCCGCCCGTATTTCATCGACGCCGACACCGGCCTGTTCGAACATTTCTCCGACGTTTCGACGGAGGGTATAACCGTTTCCGCGCCGGGATTCTACGCTCCGCAGGGCCGCTGGGTAAGACTACGCCCGGCCGACCCCGAGCTAAACGACAAAATAGAGTCGTTCCTTTACGACGGCCGCCGCATCACCAATTTCGAAATGGAAGGTTCGGCTCTCGCAGGGCTGTCGGCTCTAATGGGACACCGAGCCGCGACCGTGTGCGCCATAATAGCGCAGCGGGTGAACAAGGATGCCAATACCGATTACAAACCCTATGTAAGACGCATGATAGAAACCGCCCTCGACAAACTGGCGGAATTCTGACACGCCTTGTCAGCCGCCTGCCGAACGGCAGGCGGCTCTCCTAAACGTTCCCGACCACAGACGCACAGATGAAATCCCTTGCCGCCGCTTTGCTCGGACTGATGGCTCCGTTGCTATGTACCGCGCAGAACCGGTACGAGATAAGCCTTCTTACCTGCTCGCCGGGCAAAGAAACGTATGCCGCCTTCGGGCATACCGCGCTGAAAGTAACCGACACGAGCGATTCGACCGCCACGGTGTACAACTTCGGGCTGTTCGACTTTTCCACTCCGCACTTCTATGTGAAGTTCGCAAAGGGCGACCTGCTATACCGGTTGGGCAAACAGTCGCCGGAACGGTTCGCGAGCTTCTACCTGTCGGAAAACCGGAGCGTCACCGAACAGCGGTTCCGCCTGAGCGAAGAGCAGTCGCAGGCTTTGGTGGACAGGCTCGAATATCTGTACCAGCCCGAAAACCGCGAATACCTTTACCGCTTTATCAACCGGAACTGCACCACCGAGCCGCGGGACATCATATTCGACATTACCGGCATTCCGAAACCGGAAACGACCGACGCTCATACGAACAGGTACTATCTGAATCAATGCCTGGCCAGCAAACCCATGGCCCGGCTTGGCATAAACATCATACTCGGCTCCTACATAGACAGGCCGCTGACGGCATACCGGTCGATGTTTCTTCCGGAACTGCTGTCGGAAAGAATCGGCAGCGCGGAAAACATGGGAGAAAGCCTTGTAGCCGCCACGAGGACATACGGTTCGGACAACGGCCGCTCGCCGAACGGCTGGCTTGTATGGGTTATATATGCGGTCCTCGTCGCGTCGGCATTGCTGGTCGCATGGGACGACTCCGGACGCACGGCCAAGGTGTTGTTCGCCGCGGCGGGAGCCGTAGGAATAGTGCTGACCATGCTGGCGCTTTTCAGCGAGCATCCGGAAGTGCAGAAGAACTATAATCTGCTGTGGGCCAATCCGGTATATCTGTCGTTCCTCTTTTTCGGCAAAAAGCGCCTGCGAAGGACGCAGACGTTCCTGTACGCGGCGGCCATACTGTCCATACTTGCGCTCTATGTGGTTTGGATGTTGAAAATTCAGGGCTGGACAGTACCGTTGTTGATGATAACGCTGGTGCTGCTCACGGCGCTCGCAAAACGGATATGCCTGCTTTATCCGAAAAAGACTTCCGTCGCGGAAAAGCCTAATCGGCGGTCACTATTCCTTTGAAATTGTTCCAGGTGCACCGGATAAACCTTTCCATATGCCGGCCGGTAAACAGCCAGTTGGAAACGTCGGTAACGTCGTAATTGGTGCTGTAAACCCGCGGCGACGAACCGATATTGCCGGGGGTAACGCTTTGCAGTATATAATATAAGCCTATAATCCGTCCTTTCCACGGAATGTAATGGCCTACTACGATACGGCGGCGGCGTCTGTCCCATACGACTTTTTCGTAAACCGGATAAGCATCGGCAGCCAATCCGGCCGCACGAACGTAATCCGCCGAGTAAGCGGTTGGCAGACCGTCGGGACCCGGACGGGCGAAATCGTAAACCGTGCAACCCTCTGGCACGGCTTCGTCCGAGCGGATACAGCATACGAAAAACGGACTCGCATAAAGTATGCTGTCTCTGCGGGTTATTCCCGCACGTCGTACGGCAGATGAAGCGTCCCTGTCGAGCGCCGCTATCCGGCCTCCGGCCCCGGTCGGGAAAAATACGGAAGCGCCCGAATTTCCGGCGCAGTCCAATCCGAGAGACAAACCGGAAACGAACAGCGTATCCCCGCTCAACCGCGCCGCTTCATACGCGGGATATATGCGCCCGGAACAAGCGGTTCCGCACAAGAGGAACACACAGGGTAAAATTCTAATCGGAGTACGGGTCATAGCTGCATTTTGCCGGTTTCGAATATATGTCATCCGGGTCGGTCAGATAGGCGCGGCAGTCCTGACAGACATACCTCAGCTCGCAGTCTTTGCATACCTTCACTTCATCCTTGGTTATATACCAGTATTTTCGGAAAGCCTGATTGTCCGTTACTTCCCGTAAAGTCGTGCCTTCGTCGAGCCTGCCGTAACTCTCCTTCATGGAAGGGCAGTTTTTGATATTTCCACACGTATCTACCGCTATTTTTCCGTAAAGGCACGTGTTGCAGCGGTGAGCTTCCACGAACAGTTGCGTATTGGCGATACAGTAAAATTCGGACACGCACCCGCACGAACCCTCGTCGGGTATATCCTCGCGGGTAAGGACTATCATGTAATCGTTATTCCTGTAAACCTTGTTTCGCGGAGCCCGGTAGAAAGTATATTTGGTCAACCTGAAATTTATGGTTTTCAGGGCATGGAATTCTTCGGCGAAATCTTCCCCATTCCACGGCCCGACTATCTCTATGTTCCTTAGCGACGTATTCTCAAGAGTCGAAAGATGCTCGTGTATCAGGCCGGAACCGAAGTCCGCGAAATACCTAAGCTCCAGGGACTCGCATCCGAGTCCGTCGAGCTGCCTGCCTATCGAGCGAATGTTGTGCGCGGAATCAGGGCCGAAATCTACCATACAAACGGAAATATCACGGTTATCGTAGAAATCGTAACCTATACGGCGCATGCCTTCGGCCGCCTTTCCGAATACTCCGAGTTCGTTTCCGTGCAGAAACCGGGCATATTCATCCGCCGTTTTCAAAGACTCCGGGTCATCGGCATACTCATTGCGCAAGGCATCGAAATCTATGGAGAACGTTTCCTTGTCCAGAAGCCCGTAAAGCGTAAGCGGAATATGATAAATATCGTTCCGCTGCAAGTCGCATATAACGGCTCTTCGCGCTCCCCTTACCGGAATGCAACAAGGAAATAGCGTGAATGTAGATTCATTCATATCCATTCGTATTCCACGTTCGACATATCTCCCATACACCGCGATATACTCTTATATCCCTGATAAACGGTGTGGTTGCGCGAATCGTAATGTTCGGACACCGCATTTACCGCCGGCGCCAGCAACAATCCGTAATCCGAAGAAACCAAGCGGTCCGCCAACAAGTAATTAAGCGAAAAGGAAGCGCTCTTCTCCCGGTATTTGTCGAGATTCAATATTCTGTCCATCCTTGTCGATTAACAGGCGGGCCACCTTGCGGTGCAGCCCGTAATTGCATGAAAAATCCACCATGCCGAACTGACCGGTCGGATTGACCTCGAGAAAAACGGGGGTCCCGTCATCGGTCAGAATAAAGTCCAGAGAGCCGGTATTCAAGCCGAGCTCTTTCATAAGTCCCTCGACCATACATTCCATGTGCCGCCCTATATCATAGGGGACGAACCTGTTGGGCCGGTTCATATTGTATTTCCTGTAATCCATCGTCGTCTGGCTATCGTCCTGAGAAAAAATAGCCATGGAATAACATTCCCCTTCGAGATAGAATGTCCGTATTTCAAACTTTTTAGGCACGGCTTCCTGTACCAGGGAAGGTAGGAAAGTTTCCGGGAGCTCGTTCACCGACTCGATATCCACGGGTTTGGTGAACATAAGATACCTTTCTCCTTCGGCAGATATGGACATGGGGTCGTAAACCGACTTGGAAACAAGCTGCTTGTCGCACAACAAGGCAAGCAGGTCTTTTTTAGTGTTAACTATATAGGTATGCGGCACGGCGAACCCCAGAGAAGCGGCCTTCCTGAGCACGGCCGGCTTTGTGAGGAATATGTTCCGCGGGTCAGTGAGCCAGTAACGGTCGTCGAAAATGCTTGTAAGAGTGTTCATAACCTTCGTAAATTCGGTGGACATATGCCCTACCGTGTACGAGTCGGTCAGTTTCTCGATGTTCTTAGCCTGTTCGGTACGCCGGAAAAAACCGAATTTCCTGTACCATACGGCTCCGACGGACAATGTGTCGTAACTGCGTCCGCATATTTTCATCGCCGTCTTTCCGTCCGGAGACATATCGAGCATAAAACCTGCGTCGAGCAGATGAGAGGTGTTCACGCGCAGATAATCGGCATTATAGTATCCGAGCCAGTCGATAACCATATCGCTGCTCAGGTCGCCGTCGTTGGTAAGAATAAGAATCATCGCTTCGGAAAAAACATTCTTCCGTAATAAAGGCGGAAACCGCGGCGGCATGCCGCCGCGGTCCCTGCAAAAAATCAATCGCCGGTAATACCGTCGTCGCCGTCGTCGGCGGTAGTAGTCTGGCCACCCTGTGATGAATAAATGGTACACCTAGGTTGCTGTGAACTAATCGGGTTAATCTTATGGTAAACTACGGTAACGGTGTTAAGGGTATAACCGCCTTTTACGGTGTTCATACCCTCGTTGTCGATTTTGGCGGAACTTCCCTCTCCGAGGGGTTCCAAACATTTTTTCATGACTCTTAAGTTTTAGGTTATAAAATCCGTTGTCCCTGCTCTATGCATAAAGTGGTTTATCCGATTCCGACATATAGTTTCTCAATTCTCCGTATTCCATTCCAGCCCCCATCGCTTTACATATTCCGCCATCGGCGGCAATCCCACGCGCTCCCTGTAAATATTGACGGAATCCGGAGAACTTAAAGGCGCCACCGCAGGCGCATTTCCGATATAAATTATCTGTGTGCCGTATTTCTGTTTCTTCCCTTCGTCCACGGCAATCCTGTCCTCGAACAATGCCATCTGGGCCCGTGTCAAATCTCCTCCTTCCGCCGCCGCGTAAACCAAAGGCGCATAATCCAACCGAACCTCGAGCGGCGCATGCTGCAACACGACAAAAGGAACCGCGGACATATCCCCCACTTTGTTTCTGGAAGGCCATCCCCCTCGGTCGAGAACAGACAAAACACGCAGCAAGTTGATGCTGTCGCTTCTCTGCATGGCTTCGAACAGGCTGTCGATAATACGGGACGAAGATTCCGGCGACGATTGCACACGGACATATTCGCGGCGAAATTTCTGGTCGGCATCCAGTATATCCTGCAATTCCGTCCTGAGAACATGGTCGAAACCCTTCTCCAACACAGCCTTCCGTCGGCTTATGGAATCACTCAGGATTGCCCACCTCTCATCTTCGTGCAAATATTTTAAATCCGGGTCCAATCCGACGTTATCGGAATACCATGCCGTATCTTCCGCATAGCGCCTCCAAAGAAATTCGAAAGCTTCATCGACATGCCCGCTGACAGCCGCGGCGCAAGCAGCATTGTACAAGTCTTTGCTTGATAATATTCCATGCCTGTCGGCATCGGAATACAGCGCGAAAGCTCCCGGATAATCCCCGCCGAGCATGCAAGCCTCAGCCTCGGATATCAAGCGTTGAGGCTCTGTAATACCGTATCCGGCACGGCCTGTAAAAGGCATCGAACCCAAAACGACCGCAACAAGTATGTCAGTAAACCGCCTCACGGATATAGTTATTATACATCGGCCGACACTCGACCTTTCTTCTTCCTCAAAATTAAACCATATTATTCACATACACAATATGTATCATATAAACTTACGCCATGCGGCAAATTTATGTCTTTAAATATCACGAATAAAACTTTTTCTTACATCCACGTCGTCGAGCACCTTCACCGCATTGGAAACATACTCCGGAATAAATCCTCCTGCCGTATAAAAACAAAAAAGGAGCCTTTCGGCTCCGCTTGCACATGATATGCGGTTTCCCTCAAAACATCGCCTCGACACGGCTTACGACCTCACGTTCGCGTACATCGAGAGGGAAAACCGCATCCGGCTTCGGACGCCATACTTTTCTTCCGCGCAAAAAAAGTTCCTCGCCCCCACCGGTTATGTTGAGCATCACCACGGCATCGGGTTCCACCTTGCCCTCCCTTACGGCTTGTATCAGCGAAGCCGTAGCCACAGCCGCTGCGGAATATATGTCTATGCCTTCCAACCGCTCGAACAGCCGGGCGGCCTTCCGCAAAGCCGCATTGGTAACGGCATACATCTCTCCGCCGGTAGATTTCAGAGCGTCGAACAGTCCCCCCGGAACCGTATAGGGCGGCCGCCGGTTCGACAAAACCTTGGCATCTATTATTTCGGCATCCCGGCGCGCCTTATTGTCGTCGTAATGGAGCAGCTCGCGCGAAGCGGCCCGCCACGCTTCGTACATCGGAACGAACGGCGCGTTTTGGGACACCATAATCCGCATTCGGTTGTGCCCGAACCGTCCGTCGGCTTCGAGCCTCATCGCGGTTTCCCAAGCGGCTATCGCCCCGGTTCCCGACCCTACGGCTTGAAAATAATAATCGGGGAGCCGGCCTATAAACGTCGCGGCGGACAGCACGGTAGTCCCCATTCCGTCGCGCCGGGCCACGTTCTTGGCCCCTCCCTCGGCCACGAACCGACCGGAACGCAGGACGAGATTGCTCAGATGAATGGCATCGAAATAGTCCCCGCCGCGTTCGCATGCGATTATCTTTACGCAGTCGTTCAACGGATGTTCGAACCACAAGGCATCTATATTCTCCATTGGCACGCTCAACAGCAGGGGTATGCCGTTGTCGGAACAAACCTTTGCGAAGGCACGCGCGGTATTCCCGGCCGAGGCTACCACCAGAATCCTGTCGCAATCCGCCCCCAAACGCCCGCACACGGAATAAGCCTCGGTTTCCTTGAAGGAACAGGTGGTCATGGAACACCCTATCGCCGGATTGTAGCCGCTGAAAGTGATATACAGGTTTTCCAGCCCCAGATGTTCGGCCAGTCCCTTGCTCTTGTAAGTGACCGGAGCGCACGAGCCGGCGAGAGTGCGTCGGACCGGAAGCCAGTCAGCATAACGGTATATACCGTTCTTTTCGGGTCCGACCGAAAGATGCTGTGCGGCATAAACCGTCCTTATAAGCGACGGCCGGTCGCACTGGGCATCGTCGAGCGTCCACCCTTCGTCTTCAAAGCGACGACCGGTGGCCACACACATGAGTTCGTACTGCGCAGGTCGGAATTCTTCCATTTTTCCGGTATTTTAACGCAGCAAAAGTAACCATATATAACCGGGTACGCAATAAGCATTTATACCACCTGCAACACGGAAAAAGCCCCGACATGCAATGCAGGGGCCCGGGCAGGAAATTTTCCGGCTGCATTCAGGACATTCTGTCGCGGTAATCCTCGTAGCCGAATTCCCGGATTATATCCACGCTTCCGTCCGTGCGGGCTATGGCTATGGAAGGATGCCGGACGCCGTTGAACATGGTGGTTTTCACCATCGTATAATGAATCATATCCTCGAAAACAATCCTGTCGCCTACCCGGGGTTCCCGTTCGAAAATCCACTCGCCGCACCAGTCGCCCGCAAGACAACTGTTGCCTCCCAGACGCCAGCCCCGCTCGCCGGGAGCCGGGTCGCGGGCATTCAGTACGCCGGGCTTGTAAGGCATCTCCAGACAGTCCGGCATATGGCAGGCGAACGAAACGTCGAGCATGGCCGTAGCCGATTCGCCTTTCCGTACTATATCCTCGACGGTGGAAACCAGATAACCGGTACGCCATGTAAAGGCGCTACCGGGTTCCATTATGACACGCAGTCCCGGATGCCTTTCCTTGAACGAGGCGAGCGTTTCTATAAGAAGGTCTATGTCATATCCTTCGCGGGTCATCAGATGCCCCCCTCCCACATTAATCCATTTTATTTTTCCGAGCAGATGTCCGAAATCGCGCTCGACTATTCCGAGAGTAGTTTTCAGGTCGGCGGCCTCCGACTCGCACAGATTATGGAAATGAAGCCCTTCGATGCCGGGCGGCAATTCCCGCAGTTCCGATGCCGGAATCCCCAGCCTCGATGCGGGAGAACACGGATTGTAAAGCTCGGTGGCTACGGGCGACCACCCCGGATTTATACGCAGCCCGCACGAGATTCCGGACATAATGGCGCGCGCGCCGAAGCGGGTAAACTGGCTCAGGGAATTGAAGGTTATGTAATCGCTGTACTGCAAAACCTTGTCGAAATCCCGGTCGGTATATACAGGAGCATACGTATGCGCCCTGACGCCGAATTCTTCCCACACCAACCTCGCTTCGGCAGCAGAGCTGGCCGTCGCTCCGTCGCTGTGCGCCGCCAACGCAGGGAATACGCTCCACATGGCGCATGCCTTCAATGCCACGATAATCTCTGCACCGGACTCCCTGCGCACCCGGTCTATAATATGCAGGTTGTTCAGGAGCAACTGCTCGTCGAGCACATAACAAGGGGAAGGCAGACGTTTAAAATCTATCATATATCCGCAGTTTCGTGCAAAGGTAACAATTCGGCCGTCCGGGGCAAAAGCTATGGCTTTCAGCTTCGCTGCTGTCAGTACGCACGGAGGAACCTTTTGGATGTCGGACGATTCGACATGCAGGTTTTAAAAAAGGCGATACGCTCTCCATATCGGTCTTTCCGCGACCGGTTTCGACAACCTTTAATCCAAACTCCTGTAAAAATTTTTCTATTTTTGTCAGTATCGATTCTTACGGCGAGGACTCTGAATGAACCCAGTACGTCAACAGCGCACAACTCATTCCTATTCTGACCCGGGCCGTGCAGGACTTGTATGTAATCACCGTGCAGCAGGCCGAAAGAATCGAACAGCTCGAAAGGCAGCTCGACCCTAAAACGAAACATTAACCCCTATAAATCATGAAAACTACGGTAATCCTTACCCTTGCCGCAGCTCTGACCTGCCTTTGCGGCTGCTCGAAAGACGACAATTCCAACCGGCCCCCCAAGGAGCCCTACACCGAGGAAACAGGCCCTTACGATGGCTATTTCTGGGATGCGGACAACATTAAGGTCCCGTTGGAATTTGTCTTCGACAAGCACTTTTTGATTTTCAAGGAGGCCGACTCGCAGCGAATCCTCTCGGAGCTAAAGGAGAAAGGACTTACCGTAGTGGATACTACTTATCGACAGCTTAATTCCGCCACTCTCTATCCATATTATCCGCCTGAGATGAAAAACTGCGTACATGTTGTAGTAAACGGCGAAGCCGACCCTTCGGATATCGAGGGAATGGTGTACAGCACTCATCTGTATCACTTGCTCGATTATCCCAATATGGATATCGGATGGACTAACTATTTAACGGTAGGCATTGAATCTGAAGCAGACTTGGAATTGGTCGAAGAGTATGCCAAGAAACTGGGCGCTTATATGATAAGGGAAAGTTTTACCTATAAATGGGTAACCTTGTTATGCACAAATAAATCATCCGGGAATCAAGTTGAGGTAGCTAACATGTTACATGAAAGCGGAAAGTTTTTGTATGCCGAACCAGCGTTAATGACTTTTATATGGTGGTAAAATGATTAAAAACGAGAACGTATGAAACGAAAAATATTATTACCGATACTTTTACTTGTCCTTGCGGGCTGTACGCGGGACATTCTGGAGGAGGCTCCTCCGGACGGAGGGGACGGAACCCGCGCCTCTCTGTCCTCGGACTATTACTACGGTTACGAGGGGAAGAAGGAGTACCTGACCAAAGTGCCCGAAAAGTTCTTCGTGATTTACAAAAAGGACAAAGCGGGCAGCCTTACCCGCTCCGGGGCATCGCTCGACGGAGCGGGCGTAAGCGACTATCCCCTTCGGGCTTCGATAAACAAAACGGCCGCCGAAGCGGCCTTCGCCGACTGCACACAGGCTGCGACGACCGTATTTGCCGAACCGGAACGGATAGCGCCCAGCGGCTACGAACCGTAATCAGTCCACTTCCAAATCGACGTCGAATACCTCCGTCCACGGCAAGCCGCGTTCGGGTAGTTCGGCCATAAAAGGGTCGGGATTGAATTCCTCCACGTTATGTACTCCGGGCATCTTCCACAATCCGCGTACGAATAGAGAGGCCCCGAGCGCAGCCGGTACACCGGTGGTATAGCTTACGGCCTGAGTACCGGTTTCCCGGTAAGCGGCCTCATGGTCGCAGTTATTGTAAATATAGTAAGTCAACTCGCGGCCGTCTTTTAGCCCTCTTATACGGCACCCTATCGAAGTCTGGCCGGTGTAGTTGGCGCCGAGGGACTTCGGGTCGGGCAGAACGGCTTTCAGAAACTGAATCGGCACGATTTCCATTCCGTTGTACATCACCGGGTCTATACGGGCCATGCCGATATTCTGTATAACTCTCAGATGGGTCAGGTATTCCTGACCGAATGTCATCCAAAACCGGGCGCGCCTGATGCTCGGAAAATTCTTTACCAACGATTCCAGCTCTTCGTGATAGATAAGATAGGATTCTCGCTCCCCTATTTCCGGATATGTAAGCGGACGGTGAATTTCGTGCGGCTCGGTTTCCACCCAACGACCGTTTTCCCAATACTTCCCCTTTTGGGTAACCTCGCGTATATTGATTTCGGGATTGAAATTGGTAGCGAAGGCCATGCCGTGGTTTCCGGCATTGCAGTCCACTATATCCAGATAACGTATCTCGTCGAAATGGTGCTTGGCCGCATAGGACACAAAGACAGCCGAAACGCCGGGGTCGAAGCCGCAGCCGAGAATAGCCGTCAGTCCCGCCTTCTCGAACCGTTCCCTGTAAGCCCATTGCCACGAATACTCGAAGTGCGCTTCGTCGCGCGGCTCGTAGTTGGCGGTATCCAGATAGTTGACTCCGCACGCAAGGCAGGCTTCCATTATCGTCAGGTCTTGATACGGAAGTGCCACGTTAACCGCTATGTCCGGACGTACCTCGTTCATCAGGGATTTCAGTTCCTCTACATTGTCGGCATCGACACGAGCCGTACGGATACGGTCGCCTCCGACGGCGGCCGCGATTTCGTCGCACTTGCTCTTGGTACGGCTGGCAAGCACTATGTCGGTAAAAGCGGGGTCGGCCGCAGCCTTGTGAGCCACCACGGTCCCTACTCCGCCGGCTCCGATAATCAACAGTCTGCTCATTGATTCAAACTTCAGGATTGGAATTACACGCCTCAAATATAAGGAATTTTTCGGGCCCCCTTCACTCGTTTTCCGCCAAAGGACCGGAACCGGCCCTGCGGCCGGCATAATTTGTTTTAAAAATAAAAAAAAGATTCTATATTTGCACCGCCTTAAAAGCTACAAGGCGATTCGTTAGCTCAGCAGGTAGAGCACATCCCTTTTAAGGATGGGGTCCTGGGTTCGAGCCCCAGACGAATCACTTCGTGGTCCCAGCGGGATTACAGTTAACTAATGAAGCCTCTTATTCGAGAGGCTTTTTTATTGTGCAATTCGGGGCAATAAATCTTATAATTACTGTTTTACGCGTTGTATCCGATTGGCGGTCCTTCGGGGGCAACGGTTCGAGCGTCGCAGATTCCGGCATTTGAATGCCGAAAAGTTCCGGCCAAATCGTAGGCCAAAGAATTTTGATTAGTTTTGGTCTGCGGACCCACTTGTAAAACGCTCATTCGTTCCAAATTATATGGGACAGGCGGTGGCCTTTCAGCGGAGTGTTGGACGGAATAAAACTTTAATCTTATGAACAGCTTACTGATTGCAGGAATGCTTTTGCTGTCCCCGGTTCAGGGGACAGCTCGGGCGGACAGCGTAGACGCTTCCGATGCCAAGGAACCATGGGAGTTTTTCAACAAAACCCCTTACGATATCCCACGGCAGGTAGCCAACCGCAGGTTAAATACGTTACTTTTCAGTAACGCACTCCTACCTGGAGAGAGACGCTGCACCCCGGTCCATTATTGGAATTGGGTGGATTCGGAGCAGACGCCCTATTTTCTGAACCTTTCCCCGGACAATAACCGCATTTCCCTGCCCGAGGGAATATCCGAAACGGCTACTTTCAAGAACGAGGGTTATTTCACCTGTGAAGCCCTGTCCAATATCCAAGGCATAAGGTTGGACAGAGGGCAGGCAAGAATAATCGATTCTGTTCTGAACGTTATGTGGGAGCGGCCTGAACTGCAAAACTCCGTTCCTTATCAATTCTTCCCCTATAAATACAAGGATTACTACATTATCGGCAAAGTCAACATAAGCGATAATTTCGATAGTTTTTTATTGTTTTGCAATACTTACGGTTCACCTACCGAAATGGACTACTATGAATCGTGCTATATTTTGAATTGTCGCTCGGGGCATCTGTTGTCCGTTGCCCAACTTGCAAACGACGGAGCAGGCATCGATGCAAGCATAAGGCTTTTAGGCTATCTGCTCGGAGATGGAATCGTAATAGTACAGGAACCTTTGGGATATACTGACTGGCTAAGCTATGAGATAAGTGTAACTCCTCCAGAGAGCAAAGTCGAATTTCCTGTCAACTACTACATCTATCAAATCTCCGACGACGGAACCGTTCATCAGCTTCTGCCGCCGGGAGTGGCGGAGGGTGAAGACAAACAGTCGTAGCGGCAATCTTGCTGCGATTGTTTTCAGGGAGCGCCTTCTGTGAAGGCGCTCCCTTTGCTTTATCCAATCCGTTCTTTCTTTCCACAGTAACGCCTCGCCCGGATGCCGCAGGATTTTGTATGTTCCTTTCGACGCATCCTCTCTTTACCGGAAGAGTTTTATTCCTTGCCCCGTGAAGAATGCGAGCCTTGCCGACGGCCCGACGGGCGTTTACCTCCGGCGGACGACTGCTCCGATTCATCGGAAGAATCTTCGTCGGATTCACCTTCGGATTCATCGTCTATGAATGCGCCGAACATCCATATATGCTGTTCCTGTCGGCGCAGTATCTTGGACAACAGCATAGCCGTAACCGCGTCGCCTGCGGACGACGCGGCTTCCAGCGCCTCGCGTTCCACCGGTATTATTTTTCCCAGCGTTTCGAGAACCATGCGCATTATCTCCTTGCCCTCGGTCACTCCGTCCACCTCCACGATGTCGGCGGCTTCGATGTAATCTCCGTAACGGCTCATGGGTGAACCTCCGAGCTGGGCGATACGCTCGGCCAAGTCGTCCGTGCGCTGGTTGAGTTCCATATAGAGTTTTTCGGTCTGCTCGTGCACGTCGAAAAAATCGCCACCCTTTACGTGCCAGTGGAAACCGCGGACGTTCGCATAGAATATCTGAAGGTCTGCCAGAATTTTTTGCAGCATGTCAATCATCTTGTCGGCCTGCGCCTTGTCCAAGCCCGTGTATTGAAGCGTATCCATAATATCGGTAAATTAAAAGATTTATTATCTCGATTCGATGCCGGAACGGTCGTCACCGGCCGAACGGTAAAAGCAAATATCAGACCGGGTCCCTGTATTCCGGATGCAAAGAGAGGTATTCTTAAAACTGCGGTACAAGCGGCGCTGTTCATGTACCGTCCCGGAACCGCACGGTTTTTCCGAAAATATCGACGGTACGGCAGAAACGAAAGCACGCATATCCCCGACTTCGGCCCTCCGCAAGCAGGAGTATGCAGGTATTCTATCGTAAAATCGCCTTTATACCGTCAGGAAAGTGATATCGCCGTTTGAACTTATTTGAAACTTTTTGTATTATTGTATCGGCTTAATTATTGTATTAATTTGTCTTTTTAGAACATTCAGGCCTGTCGATACGACTGATATGCAACAGGATAATATCATAACCAATATTATCGACCATTTGAGGTCGGCGACAATCCAATCTTCCGACCGAAAGGCCACGGAAAAAGAATGTCGGGCGCTTGTCACAAAGACAATCGAAATCTATGCCGAATACAAATCGATGGAATTTACGATGGCCGACGAAGCTCTCGAACGCGAGTTTCTCGACGCGGTAGGAGAATTTTGTTTCCGCAACCAAATCGAGCTCAAAGCGGAAAAAATCCTGCATGCATTTATGAGAGGTCTCAGCCGGCGCGGCTGACTCTTACCGCAGCCCCGAGATTCCGTACACCGGGGACGTTTTCCGTCGCATCCGGTTTTCCGCGGGTATGAGGCGACCGGATGCAGGTTCGGAAAAAATCTCTATATTTGCCCGACAATCGTTAGCAAGGGGTGCCTTAATATTACGGGCTGAGATTATACCCACACACCTGATCCGGGTAATGCCGGCGTAGGGAACAAGATAGAAAAGATACCCCTTTTCTGTTCTTAACCAAATGATTCCATGAAGAAACTTGCATTCGCGGCTCTGGCCGCGACGAGCTGCGTTTGCGCCGCAGCGCATGAGGAACCCGCAGACAGCATCCGCGTGGTGGACATCGAAGAAATCCGTGTAACTTCTACCCGTGCGACGGAAACCACGCCGGTAGCGCACACGGACCTTAGCCGGGAGGCTCTTTCGGAGCGAAATTTCGGTCAGGACATGCCCTACCTTCTTAACTCGACTCCTTCGGTAGTTACGACCTCGGATGCCGGTACGGGCATCGGCTACACCGGAATACGCATCCGTGGAACCGACGCTACCCGTATAAACGTCACGGCCAACGGCGTTCCGATGAACGACGCCGAATCCCACTCCCTGTTCTGGGTGAACACTCCCGACCTCGCCTCATCGGTGGAAGACGTGCAGATACAGCGCGGAGCCGGAAGCTCCACCAACGGCGCGGGTGCGTTCGGAGGCAGCGTCAATATCCGCACCGACGCTCTTTCGGCCGAACCGTTCGCCGAACTTTCCGCAGGCGGAGGCTCGTTCGGCACGCACAAGGAAACGGTGCGGCTCGGAACCGGATTGCTCGGCGGGCACTGGATAACGAGCCTGCGGCTGTCGAACCTGCATTCCGACGGATTCATACGGCGTGCTTCGGCCGACCTCAAGTCGTTCTTTTTCCAAACGGGATTCTTTTCAGGCAATACGGCATTGAAGCTCATCGTGTTCGGCGGCAAGGAAAAAACGTATCACGCATGGAACGGAGTGGACATGTATATGATGGAAACCGACAGACGCTACAATTCATGCGGAGAAATCGAGGACGACGAGGGAAATATTACCGGATACTACCGCAACCAGACCGACAATTACCTGCAAACCAACTACCAGCTACATTTTACGCAAGTGTTCTCGCAGCGATGGAACCTCAATGTCAGTCTGCATTTCACCGACGGCGAAGGCTACTACGAAGAGTATAAGAACGGCCGCAGGCTGGCCGAGTACGGCCTGCAACCGTTCATGCTCGATACCGTGCTCGTTACCAAAAGCAATCTCGTGCGCCAGAAACGTATGGACAACTGGTTCGGAGGCGGCGTATTTTCGCTCAACTACCGCTCCGAACGACTCGACATGTCGCTGGGCGGAGCCGCCAACAGGTACGACGGGTCGCATGTGGGACGAGTCGTGTGGGTAAAAAACTACATCGGCGACCTCGACCCCGACCGGGAATATTACCGCAACCGGGGAGTAAAGGACGACGCGAACATCTATTGGCGAGCCAGCGTGCGGGCGGCCCGCGGCCTGAACTTATATGCCGATATGCAGTACCGCTACATACACTATACCATTCACGGACCTTCGGACAAGTGGGATTATAATGCCGGAAAGCTCCAACAACTCGATGTAAACAACCGCTACCACTTCTTCAATCCCAAAGCGGGTCTATACTGGAACTTCGGCAGGCATCACGGCATTTACGGTTCGTTCTCGGTGGCACGCAAGGAACCCACCCGGAACAACTATACCGACGCCAAATTCGGAGCCGTACCGAAGCCGGAACGCATGCTCGACTACGAAGCCGGTTACACGTTCCGCAACCGCTGGCTGACCGCAGGAGCCAATTTCTACTACATGCAATACAAAAACCAACTCGTCCTGACAGGCGAACTGAACGAAATAGGCGAAGCTCTGGCGGACAACGTACCCGACAGTTACCGCACGGGCGTGGAACTGACCGCCGGAATCCGGTTCCACCGCAACCTGCGCTGGGACCTGAACGCCACTTTCAGCCGTAACCGCATCCGAAACTACGTGGAATACATTTACCACAGCGACGAGAACTACGACCAAATCTATAATCCCGACGGCTCTCCGGCCCGGACGGTAGAGGAACGGGGCGACACTCCCCTTTCGTTTTCTCCTTCCGTAACCGCCGGAAGCCTGCTGTCGTGGGACGACGGGCGCTGGAACGCCAGCCTGCAATCGCTTTATGTAGGCGAACAGTATCTTACCAACGCCGGACGGCGCTCCCTGATGCTGGACGAATACTTCATAAACAATCTGTACGTAAGCTATACGTTTAAATTCCGTTCCGTAAAAAGCCTGAGGCTGGCGCTGGCAGTGAACAACCTGTTCGACGTCCGATACGAAAGCAACGGATTCGGAAGCACCTCCTGCATAGTATCGCCCGACGGCGGCAGTCGCCTCGAAGATTATGCAGGGTACTACCCGCAGGCCGGAATCAACTTTATGGCGAGCATAACCGTAAGATTCTGACCGCAGTGACAAGTTACTTGGAAATACTCGGCACGATACTCGGACTGCTTTACCTGTGGTTCGAGTACCGTGCCAGCATATGGCTCTGGCTCGCCAGCATAATAATGCCCGCGGTATATATATTCGTGTACGGGGAAGCCGGACTGTATGCCGACATGGGAATAAACGTGTATTATCTGGTAGCCAGCCTGTACGGTTGGATAGCGTGGCTGCGAAAAGACAGCGGAGGCGAACCGCTGCCGGTGTCGTTCGCTCCGCGACGCATGTGGAAGTCGCTCGGGGCGGCAGCCGCGGTTTCCTTTACAGTCATAGCCTTCGTGCTGGTCAAATTCACCGACAGCACGGTTCCTTATGCAGACAGCTTCACTACGGCCCTCAGCATAGTCGGACTGTACATGCTCGCGAAAAAATGGGCCGAGCAATGGCTCGTATGGTTCGCCGTGGACGCCGTTTCCTCGGTCCTATATATATATAAGGGACTCTATCCTACCGCCGGACTGTATGCGGTATATACCGTCGTAGCCGTAGCCGGCTATTTCAAATGGAGAAGCATGGCGCTCGGCAGTCGGGGAAACACGACGGAAGCGTGAAAAAATATCTACCTTTGTCCAGCCGCAGAGATACGGCTTACCGACTGCGAATGAATAAAGAACCCTTATACATGCCGGGGCCCAAACGGCCGTTCGATACCGTCGTTTTGGCCGACGGCTTGTATCCTTCATCTCCCGAGCCGCTGCACATACTGCATACGGCATACCGGGTAGTCTGCTGCGACGGAGCGGCCGACACGCTTCTCGCCCACGGCCGCGTGCCCGACGCCGTAGTGGGCGACTGCGACTCGGTAAGCGCAGAAATCCGCACACGCTACATCAGGCGGGTGCACTGCATATCCGACCAGGAAACCAACGACCTGACCAAGGCCGTCCGATACTGCGTGGAAAAGGGTTACGACCGTCTGGCCATTCTCGGAGCAACCGGAAAAAGGGAAGACCATACCATAGGCAACGTCAGCCTGTTGGCTTCTTATGCAGGCGAAACCGAAGACGTGTGCATGGCGACCGATTACGGCGTATTCGACGCCATAAGCGCCGATACGGTATTCGACGGCTTTCCCGGCCAGCAGGTATCCATATTCACACTCGACCCGGGAACGCGCGTAAAAGTACGGGGGTTGCGATATATTCCGCCGGCCGAGGGCATGCACTCGTGGTGGCAGGGCACACTGAACGAATGTCTTACCGAAACCTTTACCATATTGACGGAACGTCCCGCCATAGTTTTTCGCACTTACCGATGAAATTCGCAATCCTGATACCGACTCCGGAAGAAGCCTCTCCCTTTCTCCGGCTGATGTCGGAAGAAACGCCGCCGTACGAATATACGGTATTCATGTGCGGCATAGGCTCTACGGCTGCGGCAGGCTCGGCGGCGAAAGCCGCGGCCGCACTACGCCCGGACGCCGTAATACTCGGAGGCATTGCCGGAGCATACACCGGCTCCGGATTGCGGACGGGACAGTGCGTAAGCGTGGTGGCCGAGCATACGGCAGATTTGGGTTCCATCCGGGGAGGCACTTTCGTACCCCTGCATCAGCCCACGGAACGATGCGGACCCTGCGCAGCGGAAAGCACTGCTGAAAATACCTACCTCCTGCACAGTATTCCGGGAACCCCTTTCCGGGAAGTCGCCTCCAATACCGTAAGTTGCTGCACTACTCCGTGGCTCGACTGGTGCTCACAGCCGGCAGCCTCCGTGGAAAACATGGAAGGAGCCGGAGCCGCAGCCGTATGCAGCGCGCTCGGCGTTCCGCTTTACGAGCTGCGCGCCGTTTCCAATACGGTGGGCGACCCGCCTGCCGCCTGGCGTATCGGGGAGGCAGCCTCGGCATTGGCGGCAGCCGTCAAAAAGACGATGGAAATACTGTCGGACATTACTATCCGTAAACCGATGTAACCGGTGGACAGACTGAAACTGCATATCTCGCCCTGCCCCAACGACACGTTCATGTTCGAGGCTGTGCTCCGCGGACGCATAGATACCGAAGGCCTCGAATTCGAAACCGTATTCATGGACATCGAACGGCTGAACAACGCTCTGCTGGAAGGTGAAGATGCGGACGGCCCGGATATTAGCAAGGCGAGTTTTTCTGTGGTTCCCGCCGTATCCGGTTCGTACCGTATTCTGCCTTCCGGAGCCGCGCTCGGACGCGGCAACGGACCGGTAGTGGTGGCGCCGGCTCCGGATACCGACCTGTCGGACAGTTCGCTCCGCATAGCCGTTCCGGGCCTGCATACGACTGCGAACCTGCTGCTTAACAAACTGTACCCGCAACTGCGCGACCGGCTCCCGCTTCTTTTCTCCGATATAGCGGACGCTCTGGCACGAAAGGAATGCGATGCGGGGGTACTTATCCACGAGGGACGGTTCACCTACCGCGAGCGCGGACTATACCTGCTGGCCGATTTGGGAGAACGGTGGGAACAAACAACTGGGCTGCCGCTTCCGCTGGGGGTCATACTCGTTTCCCGCCGCCTGCCGGAAAAAGTGCAAAAGTCCGTGGCAAGAGTACTGAGGCGCAGCATAGAGTATGCTTTCGGACATCCGGAAGCCTCGCTGGACTTCGTACGCAGCCACGCTCAGGAGCTATCCGAGGAAGTAATGCGCAAACATATAGAATGTTTCGTGAACGGTTTTTCGCTCTCGCTCGGAGCGGAAGGCCGCAGGGCCGTAAGCGAACTGCTCGGTTCCGCCTGCCCCGACGATATGTTCGTCTGACCCGCACAAGATTATTTCCCGAAAACCGTTACATTTGCAACCGCAGACAGCCGTAACGGCGGGTCTGCGGCGCGGCTCCGTCGCTGTCTCCGCAGGGAGAGAGAGGAAAGTCCGGGCAACGCAGAGCACCGCACTACCTAACGGGTAGATGTCCGCGAGGGCATAGCGAGGGTAACAGAAAACAACCGCCCGGAATTGTTCCGGGTAAGGGTGAAAAGGCGGGGTAAGAGCCCACCGCCCGCCGCGGCAACGCGCGGGGCCGTACCTCTTGCGGGTTGCAAGACCGTGTATACCGGCGCAGTAGGGCTGCTCGTCCGATGCCGGGGGGTAGGTCGCTAATGTAGCCGTCCGGGCGACCGGCGGCATAGATAAATGACGGAGAGACCGCGGGGCGCAAGCCCCTGCGGCCGACAGAACCCGGCTTATACGCGCCGCCGACCCGCTTTTATTGTCCCGTAAAGGCGGCTTCCGCCTTACGGCGCGACACATAATCCTGCCGGCACCGAACCATGAAACTTGATAAAACCGTAAGAATATCCGACTACGACTACCCGCTGCCCGAAGACAGAATAGCCAAATTCCCGCTCGAAAAGCGGGACTGGTCGCGTCTGCTCGTGTATCGGGGAGGAAGTCTTTCCGAAAACCGGTTCTCGGAACTGCTTTCCGAGCTTCCTGCGAACGCGCTGCTGGTATTCAACGACACCAAAGTAGTAAGGGCGCGCATAATAATGCACAAACCCCAAGGGGCACGTATCGAAATATTCTGCCTCGAACCGCACGACCCCGCCGACTACGAGCGCGCATTCGCTGCAAAGGGCGTTTCGCGCTGGCAGTGCATGATAGGCAACCTCAAACGCTGGAAAAGCGGCCCGCTCGAGCTCGTTTTCCGGTACGAGGGATGCGATTGCCGAATGACGGCCTTCCGGGAAAACTCCGCCGGCGATACCCACACGGTACGCTTCGAGTGGGACGCTCCGCTTTCGTTCGGAGCCATGCTAGAGCATCTGGGACGGATTCCGATTCCCCCCTACCTCGGACGCGACAGCGAGGAAATAGACAACATCCGGTATCAGACCGTGTACTCCCGCGCCGAAGGCTCCGTCGCAGCCCCGACCGCCGGACTGCATTTCAGTACGGAACTGCTGGAAAAACTTCATGCGGCCGGAACGGAAACCGCCGCGGTTACGCTCCATGTCGGAGCAGGAACGTTCCTGCCCGTAAAGGAGAACGAAGCGGTCCGACACGCCATGCATACCGAACGCTTTTCCGTGGGCCGCTCCCTTCTGAACGCTCTGGTTAGGCATCCGGACGACACGATACCAGTCGGAACCACCTCGGTGAGGACGCTCGAATCGCTTCCTGCCCTCGGCTACCGAGTCATGGACTCCGGCAGTCCCGATGCCGGACGTCCTGTGGGCCAATGGGAGCCGTACGAGTTGCCCGACAAAATAAATACCGGCGACACGCTTAACGCGCTTCTGTCCTATATGGACTCGCGCGGGCTAGACAGGTTGGAGGCATCGACCCGGATAATGATAATGCCCGGATTCCGATACCGGATTGCGAGCGGAATGATAACCAATTTCCACCAACCCAAAAGCACGCTGCTGCTGCTGGTTTCCGCGTTCGTGGGCGACGACTGGAAACGTATTTACGAGTATGCGCTTCGGGAGGGATTCCGTTTTCTCAGCTACGGCGACAGCTCGCTACTGCTGAAAGACTGACGGGCATCGCTTGAACGTCGGCACAAAAAATTGTCGTCCACGTTATGATTTCTGAAAAACGCATGGCTGTTCGCAAGCCGCCGGCACAGGCAGCCGACAGAAGAAGTTTCCTGCCTGCATCCGCCGATGAGGTGAAAGCTCTGGGCTGGGATTCCCTCGACGTCATCCTGTTGAGCGGGGACGCCTATATCGACCACCCGGCTTTCGGAGCGGCAGTGATAGGCCGTACCTTGCAGGCGGCCGGATACCGGGTAGCCGTCGTGCCGCAGCCCAACTGGCGCGACGACCTGCGGGACTTCCGCAAGCTGGGAGCTCCGAGGTTGTTCTTCGGCGTTACGGCAGGCAGCATGGACAGTATGGTGAACCACTATACCGCCGCCCGCCGAAGACGCAGCGACGACGCCTATACTCCGGGCGGACGGCCCGGTGCGAGGCCGGACAGGGCCGTTACGGTATATACCCGGATTCTCAAATCGCTGTGGCCGCATGTACCGGTAGTGATAGGCGGCATAGAAGCCTCCCTGAGAAGGCTGACCCACTACGACTACTGGGACGACCGCCTGATGCCCTCGGTGCTGCTCGACAGCGGAGCCGACCTGCTGGTGTACGGCATGGGAGAACGGCCGATTCTGGAAACTGCCAAAGCCCTGCACAACGGGTTCAATGCCAAATTGCTGCGGGGAATAAGGCAGGTCGCTTTCATGGCCGACGAAAAGTATGCGGACCGGCTCGGCTCCGAAGCCGTACGCCTTCACTCTTATGAGAAGTGCGTGGCGGACGGGGATGCCTTCGCGGAAAATTTCGTAATCGTAGAAACAGAAAGCAACCGGCTCAGACAGGAAAAGATACTGGTAGAACCGGCCGGAGGCGGATTCGTGATAGTGAACCCGCCGTATCCGCCGGAAACTCCGGAAGAACTCGACCGCATTTACGCGTTGCCGTACACGCGGTTGCCTCATCCGCGCTACCGGGACAAAGGCTCCATTCCCGCGTGGGACATGATAAAACATTCCATAACGCTGCACAGGGGATGCTTCGGAGGATGCAGCTTCTGCACGATTTCCGCACATCAGGGAAAGTTCGTGCGCTCCCGCAGTCCGGAATCGGTAATCGCCGAAGCCGAACGCATAACGAATATGCCGGGATTCCGCGGCGTTATCTCCGACATGGGAGGGCCGTCGGCCAATATGTACGGACTGGGCGGACGCGACGCGGCATCGTGCGACCGATGCCTGCGCCCTTCCTGCCTCTTCCCGCGCAGGTGTCCCAACCTGCGCACGGAGCACGCCCCTCTGCTCGACCTCTATAAAAAGGTAAACGGGCTGAAAGGCATAAGGAAGGTATTCATAGGCAGCGGCATCCGTTACGACCTGTTCGACGGAGCGGACGGCATGCGCTACCTGAAGGAAGTCGTCGCAGAACACACTTCCGGCTGGTTCAAGGTAGCGCCCGAACATACCGAGGACGACGTACTGCGTCTTATGCGCAAGCCTCCGTTCGCCCTGTTCGAAAAATTGGCGGCGGATTTCAAGTCGATTTGCCGGGAAGAAGGTCTGCCATACCGGATAGTGCCTTATTTCATATCCTCGCATCCGGGGTGCACCGCAGCCCATATGAAAGAACTGTCCCGGCGTACATCCTCGCTCGGCCTGAAACTCGAACAGGTGCAGGACCTGACTCCCACTCCTATGACATTAAGTTCCGTCATGTTCCACACCGGAAAAGACCCATATACCAAAAAGCAGGTTTACGTGGCACGCGGTGCGGAAGAAAAACGGATGCAAAAAAGTTATTTTTTCCGCGGGGCTTCCCCTGCGAAGCACGGAGGAAATTAGTATCTTTACCTCCCCGGCACGGCGCAAGGGCGCCTTATAAGGGCACAATTACAGTCGGTTATGGCAAAAACTTACGACAAGCAGCCTTCGCGTACAAACCGGGAGGCATACGAGGCTCTGGCATCCGGCGACGGACGTCTTCAACCTCAGGCGCTCGATTTGGAGGAAGCCGTGCTCGGAGCCCTCATGCTCGAAAAGGACTGCATCGTAACCGTGCAGGAGTACCTTACCGCCGCCGCATTTTACGACGAAAGGCATCGTTTCATATACGAGGCCGTGGAGGAGCTGTCGGGCGAGAACAAGCCGGTGGACCTGCTTACCGTAACCGACAAGCTGCGTCAGAACGGCAAGCTGAAAACAATAGGCGGAGCCGCCTACCTCGCGCAGCTTACCCAGAAGGTGGCTTCGGCCATGAACGTGGAATTCCATTCCACGATAGTGGCCCAGAAACATATCCAGCGCGAGCTGATACGTATAGCCACCGAGATACAGCGGCGGTCGTACGACGACGGAACCGACGTGACGGAGCTTATAGAATATGCGGAATCGGAAATATTCAACGTCACCGAAGGACATATAAAGCGCGAGGCGCAGTCCGCCCGGATACTGCTCGACAAGGTCATAAAAAGCATAGAGGAAGCGGCGGCCAAGGGAGGAACGATGAACGGCGTGCCGTCCGGGTTCACCAAGCTCGATGCCATAACGCTCGGCTGGCAGCCTTCCGACCTTATAATAATAGCGGCGCGGCCTTCCATGGGCAAGACTGCGTTCGTGCTGTCCATGGCCCGGAACATCACCGTCGACCACGAGCGCCCGGTAGCGTTCTTCTCTCTCGAAATGAGCGCGACATCGCTGATGCTGCGCCTTATAGTGGCCGAATCGCAGCTTTCCTCGACCGACGTGCGCAGCGGCCGCCTTACCACCGACCAGTGGCAGCATCTGGAACAGTCCACGCGGCAGCTTTCCGGAGCGCCGCTTTACATAGACGACACTCCGGCCCTGTCGGTAACGGATTTCCGTTCCAAAGTCCGCAAACTCAAGGCGCAGCACGACATACAACTTATAATCATAGACTACCTCCAACTGATGACCACCACGCTGAAGGACTCGAAAGGAAACCGCGAGCAGGAGGTGGCCGCGATTTCGCGAACCCTCAAGGCGATAGCCAAAGAACTCGACATTCCCATAATAGCCCTGTCCCAGCTCAACCGGTCGGTAGAATCGCGCGGGGGAAGCAAGCGGCCTCAGTTGAGCGACCTGCGCGAATCGGGAGCCATAGAGCAGGACGCCGACATAGTGGCGTTCATACACCGCCCCGAATACTACGGCCTGACCGTGGACGAGAACCAGCAGTCCACCGCCGGCATGGCCGAGCTTATCATCGCCAAGCACCGCAACGGAGCTACCGATACCGTCAAGCTGAGGTTCCGCAAGGAACAGGCGCGTTTTTCGGATTACGACGATGCAGACGGCTACAATAATTTCGACAGCAGCATCGACGGGGCGGCCGATATGGCCGCCGTCGGAGCGGGAAATTTCGGAGGCGCGCCGGAAGACTACGGAAACGCCTTCGTTCCTGCCGGCGGCATGAACGGCTCGGGAGCCGGTTGGGACGACAAGGTTCCGTTCTGAACTTTGTTTCCGGCGGTCTCGGGAAGAACGAACTACCGACCGAAGCATGTTTACCAAAGCATACACAAGTGCGATAACGGGCATAGATGCCGTAACCGTAGAGGTAGAGGCCGACGTAACGCCGGGAATAGGCATGTTCCTCGTGGGCCTGCCCGACAATGCCGTGCGCGAAAGTCAGGAAAGAATCCGTTCGGCCTTCGACAACAGCGGCTTCAAGATGCCCGGGAAACGGGTCGTCGTAAACCTTGCGCCCGCCGACCTGCGCAAGGAAGGCTCCGCGATGGACCTCGGCATAGCCGCGGCGGTGCTGTCGGCCAGCGGCCAGCTCGACCCGGACAGGCTCGGCCAATACATGCTGCTCGGCGAGCTTTCACTGGACGGCACGCTGAAGCCGGTGCGCGGAACGCTGCCCGCCGCAATAGCGGCCCGCAAAGCCGGATTCCGCGGAATAATAGTTCCGAGGGAAAATGCTCCGGAAGCGGCCGTGGTCGGCGGACTGGACGCCATAGGAGCCGTTTCCCTGTCGGAAGCGGCCGCCTGCCTCAGAGGCGAAGCGGACATAGCGCCAACCGTTCCGCCCGGAGCGGCTCCGGACGATGAAAGCGAACCGTACGGAGAAGATTTCGCAGACGTACGCGGGCAGGAGCAGGTCAAAAGAGCGCTCGAAATAGCGGCCGCAGGAGGACACAACATCCTGATGATTGGCCCTCCCGGCTCCGGCAAGACGATGCTTGCACGTCGGCTGCCCACCATTATGCCGCCCCTGACGGCGGAAGAAGCTCTGGAAACCACCAAAATACATTCCGTCGCCGGAAAGTTGGGCGTCAAGGCGGGACTGCTGACCCGCCGCCCTTTCCGGGCCCCTCATCACCTGACCTCGCGGGCCGCGCTCGTAGGAGGCGGCAGCAATCCGCAACCGGGAGAAATATCGCTGGCCCATAACGGCATACTGTTCCTCGACGAGCTGCCGGAATTCGGGCGCTCGCTGCTGGAAGTGCTGCGGCAACCGCTGGAGGACAAACGGATAACGGTTTCGAGGGCCAAGTATAGCGTGAGCTATCCGGCCAACTTCATACTCGCGGCTTCGATGAACCCCTGTCCTTGCGGATACTACAATCATCCCGAACGCCGCTGCGAATGTCCGCCGGGAGCCGTGCATAAATATCTGAACCGGATTTCAGGCCCCCTGCTCGACCGAATCGACATGCACATCGAGGTAGTGCCGGTAGAATTTACGGACATGGCCGACGAGCGCCCGCGTGAGCGCAGCGCCGAAATACGGAGCCGCGTGGTAAAAGCCCGCGAAGCGCAGGCCGCACGTTTTGCCGGAATAGCAGGAGTGCATACCAATTCGATGATGAATCCGGCCATGCTGCGCAAGTTCTGCCCGCTCGACGCCGGGTGCAAGGAGTTGCTCGGAAGGGCCATGAGCCGTCTGGGACTTTCGGCAAGGGCATACGACCGTATAGTAAAGACCGCGCGTACGATAGCCGACCTTGCGGAATCGGCGGACGTACGTTCGGAACACATAGCCGAAGCGATAGGCTACCGCAGCCTCGACAGGGAAAACTGGGGCAAATAGATGCCGAAACCCGACGGCCGTGAAGAATCCGCCCTACATACCTCCTTTTTTACGCATCGCACCCCTTTTCGTCGCGGGCATACTGTTGTCCGACGGTTTTTCCATACCGTTGCACGGCATCGCCGTAAGCTGGGCCGTATGCTTCGCAGCCGCAGTATTATGGCGAAAGATACGGGCCGGAAGTTTCTATGCGGTCCTGCTCATCGTTCTGACCGCCATGCTCGTTACCGCCCTGCATACTCCGAACCGGACGCTCCCCTATTCCGAAAAGCTCCTGTTCACCGGCATGGTAAAAGGCTTGCCCGAAGTCCGCGGTTCCCGGCTGGAGGCAGCCGTACGGATAGACAGGTTCCGGCCCGACAGCGGAGGCGCATGGAAAAACTCCGGCGAAAAAATACTGCTGTCGTCCGATACGGCCGATGCCCGCAAAATAAACCCCGGAAGCAGGCTGATATGCCGCGGCTATATAAATCCGTTCGTCCGCTCCGACACGGTTGCCGACGCACGCTCCGAAAGCTATGCGGCTCTGATGCGTCGACGAGGGTTTACAGGACGCATGTGGGCGGGTTACGGTTCCGAAATCACTCCTTACGGAACACCGGCCGCCGGACTTTCCGTGCTGGCGGCGCGGGTACGTTCGGCAGCAGCGGAAAGGCTTTCGGCTTTGCCCCTGAGCGACCGCGCGAAACAGGTATGCCTGACGATGAGCCTCGGCCTGCGCTCCGGACTGGACCGCGAACTGAGACAGGAATACTCCCGAACGGGCGCGGCTCACCTGCTGGCCGTGTCGGGGTTGCACGTAGGCATAGTCGCGATGCTGGCCAACCTGCTGCTCGGACTGCTTCCGCTGATGCGGGGAGGCGACCGGTTGAAAAACATATTCGCCATAGCGGCCATTTGGCTTTACGCGGCGCTGGCGGGACTGTCGCCCTCCACTGTCAGGGCCGCATTCATGTTCACCGGAGCACAGGCCGCGCTGGCAGCTTCGGAAATCCGTAACTCGCTGAACATAATGCTCGGCACGGCGGTAATCATGCTGTCGCTCGACCCGAACATGCTTTTCGACATCAGCTTCCAACTGTCGTTCGCCGCCGTACTCGGCATAACCGCGTTATACCGTCCCGTATACGGGCGGCTTCGCTGCCGCTGGAAAGCCGTCAACATACTGACCGGCGCGGTAGTAGTGTCGCTGGCGGCCACGCTCGCCACCGGCCCTCTCGTATCGCTCCGGTTCGGGTCGCTGCCTCTGGCGGGAATCGTGCTGTCGCCGCTGTTGATGCTGACGGCCACGGTCATAATATTTACGTCAATTCTCCGGATAGCGGTTCCGTGCGACTGCCTCTCGGGAGCACTCGCATGGATACTCCAGCATACGGCCGACGCCCAAAATGCACTGGTGGGATTCTGCGCGTCGAAACCGTGGGCGGCACTTCCCCTCGAACTGTCCGGATGGCAGACCGCAGCGGCCTACGCTCTGTTGCTGGCGAGCGGGGTATGGCTCGGCCTCCGGCCGGAACAGCGCAGAAACAAAATGTCCGGAATATGAACGAGGAAGAAGTAATACTGCTCACCGGCAGCGACTTGCGCAGGCAAATCGAGCGCAACCTCGGCCGCGACCCGGCGGATGTGGCGCTCGACAAGCGCCTCCCGCACGCCCGGCTGGCAGCCATGCAGATAAGCAACCTGCGCCGGGCTTCGACGAAGTTACCTTCGTTTTATGCCGCCCGCTGCATTCTGCCCACAAGAGCGGCGGAGCAGTCCAGCGCGGAAGCCGTAGCCGCGGCCAGAACCGGAAGCGGCGACCTCTGCATAGACCTTACCTGCGGGCTGGGAGCCGACGCTTTTGCATTTTCCAAATGTTTCCGGAGAGTAGTGGCGGTGGAAGCCGACCCGGCCCTTGCCCGCGCAGCACGGTTCAATTTCGGCCTGTTGGGCGCGGACAATATCGAGGTAATATGCGGACGCGCCGAAGACTATGTCGCCGAAGCCCTGAAACGGGGGATGAAAGCCGACCAGATTTACATAGACCCCGACCGCCGCGACGGCCGGGGCAAACGGCTCTACGACCCGTCCGCCTGCTCGCCCGATATAACGGGTATGCTGCCGACGCTGAAAGGCATGGCCAAACGGGTGACGATAAAAAACTCGCCCATGTTCGACCCGAACGAAGCCTTCCGCATTTTCGGGCCGGACTGCCTCATAACGCTCGTTTCGCTGGCCGGCGAATGCAAGGAGCTGAGAGCCGAGCTCGGAGAAGGCATAACGGGACAATCCGTCGCTGCCGCTGCCATAGGAAAAACTCCGGAAGGGGATAACACCGTGCGGAGCATGACGAGCCTTTATCCGATACCGAAATCGCCAGAACGCGACTTCACTCCTCCCTACGGCTTCTTCGCCGTTCCGGATGCCGCGCTCCGGGGGACGCGGCTTACGGCGGCTCATCTGGACAATCTCGGCCTCGGACCCCGCGAGGCGTACCTGAGCGCCCCTTCGGGCTATGCGCTTCTACGGCGGAAACCGGAGGGATTTATCGGCAGAGTTTTTGAAATTTCCCTTATGCGCCCCTATCGACCGCAACAGCTTAAAAAAGAGCTTTCCGCCCGCAGGGTCCGTTCGGCGGAAATTTTCGCCGCAGGCTTACCGGGCGGCGCGTCGGCAGCGTTCCGACAACTGGGACTGAAGGACGGAGGTCCCTGCCGGCTGGCACTGGTACGAATCGGCGGCGACGTTTGGGTAATAGAGTTGGAGAATTTATATTTGTAGTTTCTTTCCGATTAAGGCATGAAAAAGCTGCGGAAGCTGATAGAATATTTCAAGCACGGAATATGGCAGAAGCGCGACGAGGAATACTCCTCCAAAAAGGAGCTATGGCTCGCGCGGCAGTTCCGTGTGATACTCTACACGCTTCAGGGAATAGGACAGCACGGCATAATAGTCCGTTCGGCGGCTCTTACCTACTACACGCTGATGTCGGTGGTCCCCATGGCGGCCCTCGTGTTCGGAATAGTGAAAGGGTTCGGTCTGGAAACGCGCCTCATAGAATACCTGCACATGAGGCTGCCGGAGTATTCCCAGGCAATCGACCTCGTGTCCGGTTTTGCCAATAACCTGCTTGCGAGGACCAAGGGCGGCATAGTGGCTGCTTCGGGTTTTCTGTTGCTCATATGGGTGCTTTTCCGGATGTTCGGCAACATAGAGGAAGCTTTCAACAATATCTGGGAAGTTCATAAATCCCGCGCGATAGCACGCAAGGTAAGCGACTACATCACCGTCATATTCCTCGCTCCCATCCTGTGGGTATCCGCGATAGGAGCGGCGCAGCAGGTCAAAAACCGGATAGAGCAAATACACTCCGTACCGCTGGAAATCCTTTACTGGCTCGGCTCGCTCGTGGTTATCTGGCTGCTTTTTACGCTTCTGTACTTTCTGGTGCCCAACACAAAAGTAAAGTTCAGGAATGCCGCACTGGCTGGAGTCATAGCCGGAACCGCCTTTCAGATATTTCAAGTGGCGTATATTATAATCCAGCGCGGCGTAACCTCCTATAACGCCATTTACGGCAGTTTCGCCGCGCTTCCGCTGTTCCTTATCTGGGTTCAAACGAGCTGGCAGATAGTGCTGTTGGGCGGAGAGCTGTCTTTTTCGTACCAGAATATCGAGCGATACCAGCATGAAAAGGACTCGCTGCTCATCAGCAAGGATAACCGCAGAAAAGTAACGCTGGCCGTCATGCTGCTTATAATCAAACACTTCATAGAAAATTTGGGACCTCTTTCGGCGGAACGGGCCGCCGAAGAACTGCGGCTACCCATCAGAATAGTGCGCGAAGTGCTGTTCGACCTCGAAAACGCAGGACTGGTACTTCCCGTGCGTTCCGAGGACAATGACAAGGTAAGCCTTTACGTTCCCTCGAAAGACGTGAACCGCATAACCGTGTACGATGTGATTTCCGGAGTAGAAAACAGCGGCTTGCAGGTAGATACCATTTACGATACCCGCGAACTGCGCAACGCCAGCAAGTTGCTCGACAAGGCGCGTGCACGTCTGTTCGAAGCCCCGGAAAATATGCCGCTCATAGAATTGCTGAAGGTATGAAAGCTGTAATCGTAGGAAGCGGCAACGTGGCCGAAGCGTTCGCACTGGCTATCGCGGACAAAGGCCCCGCACACGGAGTAGCGCTCGCCGGGCTGGCCGCCCGTAACCATACCCGCGGAACGGCGCTCGCCAAACGCTGCGGCACGCATTTCGTTTCGCTTTCGGACCCGACCGGGTTGCCGGAAGCCGACATATACGTACTGGCCGTAAGCGACAGGGCCGTAAGGGAGCTTTCCGGAAACCTGCGGTTTCCGGTCGGAACGACCGTGGCGCATACAGGCGGCTGCATACCGCTTTCCGAGCTTTCGGACGACATAAGGCATCGGGCGGCCATCTATCCGCTGCAAACCTTTTCGGCAGGGCGCCACGCCGATTTCGACGATATACCCGTATTTATCGAGGCATCCGACCGAAAGGCGACGGACACGGCAGGACGGCTGGCCCGCGTCTTGTCCGGGCATGTAGAGGAAATCGACTCGGACACTCGCGCCCTGCTGCATCTGTCCGGGGCGATAGCGTGCAACCTCGTAAACGCTCTTTATGCGGTCGCGGCACGGATAGCGGGCAGAGCGGGCTTCGAGTTCGAAATTCTGGCTCCTCTCGTAACGGAAACGGCCCGTAAGGCGGTCGAATCCGGCACTCCGGCCTCCGTACAGACCGGAGCCGCCGTGAGAGGGGACGCCCGCACCGTAAGGCGCCACATGGAATTATTGGAAAAACTCATGGAACACCAGTTCGGAGAAACTTATGCCGAACTGAGCGAAGAAATACGAAAAACAGCGGAAAAATACCGGACGCATCCCTAAACGCCCGCTCCGAAAGAACGGCAAGGGACACGAAACCGGAACAATACAAACCAAGCGAGGAAACGATGGCAAACTTTAAGGAAATGCTGGCGGATGTCGAAGCCGTAGTGCTCGACGTCGACGGAGTGTTCACCGACGGCGGCATCATGCCGCTGCCGGATGGCGACTTTTTGCGCAAGTACTACGCCAAGGACGGTTATGCCGTAGCGTACGCATTGCGTCAGGGGCTGCGGATATACATTATAACCGGCGGCCGCGGGGCGACTCTGGAACGCCGGTTCAAATATCTGAACGTAACAGAACTGCATGTGAACTGTTCCGACAAGGCAAGCACTCTGAAAGATTTGCTCGAACGGAACTCGCTGGATGCGGACAAGGTTATCTTCATGGGGGACGATATCCCCGACGTACAGTGCATGAACATCGTAGGCATCCCGGTATGCCCGGCGGATGCCGCGGCCGAAGCCATAGAAGCATCGCTATACGTTTCGGAATACTGCGGCGGATGCGGATGCGTACGCGACATACTGGAACAGGTGCTCAGGGCCAAGAAACTCTGGGCGCTGGACTACCATGGCTACAATACCGTTTCGGCCTGAAAGGCCGTACATAAATAAAACTGACCTGAAATGAAAAAACTTGCCGTAGTGGCATTCGGCGGCAATGCGCTGCTCAGACGAGGCGAACAGGGTTCGTTCGCCGAACAAATGGAAAACGTGATGAAAACCTGCCGCTCGCTGCGCGGGTTGCTTTCGGAAGGCTACAATCTGGTGATAGGACACGGCAACGGCCCGCAGGTAGGGAACGTGTTGCTGAGACACGATGCCGGAAGCAAGGAATACGGCCTTCTGGCAATGCCCATGGACTTCTGCGTAGCGGAAACTCAGGGTTCGATAGGATATATGATAGAAATGGGATTCGGGAACGTGCTGCGGGAGGCCGGCATAGACCGGCGTGTGGTAACGCTCGTAACCCGCGTGGCCGTTTCGCGCGACGACCCCGGATTCCGGAACCTGACGAAGCCGGTAGGGCCATACTACTCCCGCGAGGAAGCGGAGGAGTTCACCGCAAAAGGCATAGGCCGCTATAAGGAAAGCTCGAAGGGACTCGGCTGGCGGCGCGTAGTGGCTTCGCCGGTTCCGCTGCGGATAGAGAACATAGATTTGGTAAAACAGCTTGCCGAAGGAGGTAATATCGTAATCACCGTAGGCGGCGGAGGCATACCGGTAACCGACGACGGCGGAATGCAGGTCGGAGTGGAAGCCGTTATCGACAAGGACCTCGCCTCGGCGCTTACGGCGGTGGAAATAGGCGCGGACGAATTTTATATACTTACCGACGTTCCGAAGGTATATATCGACTACAACAAACCGTCGCAGAAAGCGTTGGATGTCGTAACGGCCAAGGAAGCGGAAAAATACCTCGCGGAAGGACAGTTCGGAGAGGGTTCGATGGCCCCGAAGGTACGGGCGGCGCTGTACTTTATAAAGCACGGCGGCCGGGAATGTATAATTACGGAAGCCGGAGAGTTGGGCAATCCGGCTTGCGGAACCCGCATAATCGCATAACACGGAAACGGGGAGAGTTTCCGGACTCTCCCCGTCGTATTATTTCCTGCGCTTGGGATTCGCAGGGAACCATCCTTTCGCTACCCTTTTACGCTGGTCGAACAGTTCCTTTATGGTCCACAGGCACGTAAAGGCGAACACTCCCAGTAAAGCCGAAGCCACGATGCCGCTAACCAGCACCGAACCGGCAATGCCTCCTATCCCCGCCAGCAGGAATATCCACCAGCAGCGGACGCCCCAGTAATATTCCGCTTTCACCACGATGGGGTGAAAAACACCTATAATCAGAAAGGTGGCCAGCCCTATGACAAGACCGCCGAGCCGGTTTTCGATTATAAAATCCCACATCTCTATCCAAGTTCAAAAGGATTCTCAGCAAACATTCAGGTTCAGTGCACCAGTTTCCGCAGGCGGCTTCGAGCCTGCGCCAACACCGGCTTCCCGGCCACTACGAGCGTAACCGCGACAAGTATCAGCACCACCCCCAAAGCTATGCGGGGAGTAAGTTTCTCCCCGAAAATCATAACTCCGAAAAACAGGGCCGTCACAGGTTCCATCGCTCCGAGTATGGCGGCGGCGGTAGAGCCTATACTGCGTATGGAAACGGCGGTGAGTATAAGGGATACGACCGTCGGCAAAGTAGCCAGCAGCAGTATGTCTATCCACAGCCATCCGGAAGCGACACCTTCCAGCCCGGTAAGGAAATCCGTGCGCACCACGAATACGGGCAACCCGAACAGCAAGGCGTAAAAAGTCAGCTTCACGGCCGGAAACTCCCTTGCAGAACACCGATTCAGCCAAACCATATATACGGCATACGACAAAGCCGAAAGCAGTACGAACACAATCCCGGCAACGCTCGCGGGGCGTCCGCCGCCGTGCGAAAGCAACCCTATGCCGGCAAGCGACATGACTATGCACGCCGCCGTAAGCAGCGATACCTTTTCATTGAAGAACAAAGACATTATAACCGCCACCATTACGGGATAGACGAACAGAATGGTAGATGCCACTCCGGCGTCCATATAATTGTAGCTGGTGAACAGGAACAGCGAGGAAAAGGAAAACAACAGACCGAGACCGGCCAGCGCGGGAAGGTCGCGCCTGCGCACTCCGAAACTTATACGCTGAATCTTCATTATGGCAGCGAGTATCAGCAAAGCTATGGCATAACGGTAAAACAATACCGAAGCAACGCCCATTCCCGCGTTGTAAAGCGGCAGGGCGAAAAGGGGATTCATACCGTAGGTGGCGGCGGCCACTACCCCGCAAACGAATCCTTTTGTCTTTCCGGTTATCATAAAGCAGCAAACAAGGGTCAAAAATACATTATAATATTCCGTCGTCGGCATGCCGGCCGAAAAATTTCCCGGTTTGAACGAGGCCTCAAACTCCGCGCCTGCGGACGGAATGTCCTTTAAAACGCAGACTCGGGACTGAAATTATTGCGGCGGACAAAATTCCGCAGGCGGCCGAAGCGTTAAAAAGCGACGTAAATGCCTACCTTTGCATACATCCTATGAAAGATTTTGCGGCGATAGATTTCGAAACGGCGAACCGGCATCCTGCAAGCGTATGCAGCGTGGGGGTCGTGATAGTCCGCGGCGGCACGATAACTGACCGGCTTTACAGTCTTATAAAACCCCGGCCGAATTATTACTCCCACTGGAACACGGCCGTTCACGGCCTGACGGCGTGGGACACCGACGATGCTCTCCCCTTTCCGCAAGTATGGGCCGACATAGCGCCTTATCTGTACGGGCTGCCGCTCGCGGCCCACAACAGTCCGTTCGATGAGCGTTGCCTGCGGGCCGCGCACGAGTTATATTCAATGCCATACCCGGACTACCGTTTCCATTGCACCTGCCGGGCTTCGCGGCGCGCGTTCGGCCGGGAACTGCCCAACCACAGGCTGCCCACCGTGGCGGCCAGATGCGGATACGACCTGTCCGAGCACCACAATGCGCTGGCCGACGCCGAAGCCTGCGCCGTTATAGCGATGCAAATAATATAAAACCGTATGAACGAACTGGAGAGAATGAGGAGCGAAGAACCGTACGACTTCTCGGACAGTACGATAGCGGAGAGTATCCGGAACTGCCGGGAAAAAATGGAACGGCTCAACCGGCTGTCGGTTTACGACGAAGATTATCGCACGGCTCTCGGAAACCTTATACCGGGAATACCGGCGTCGTCCACGATAATTCCTCCCTTCTACTGCGACCACGGACACGGAATACGGTTGGGAGAAGAAGTATTCGTCAATATGGGCTGCACGTTTCTCGACTGCGGCCTCATAACCGTGGGAGCGCATACCAAAATCGGTCCCAACTGCCAGATATACACGCCGCAGCATCCCCACGACTATGCCGAGCGCCGTCTGCCCGTTGAAACCGGACTGCCGGTGCATATAGGCGCCGACTGCTGGCTGGGCGGAGGAGTGGTCGTATGCCCCGGAGTGCGAATCGGCGACCGATGCATCATAGCCGCCGGAAGCGTGGTGACCCGCGATATTCCGGACGACTCTCTGGCCGCTGGAAACCCGGCGACCGTAAAGCGGAAACTCCGGTAAAACGAAACAAGGCCCTCTACGGGCCTTGCTCTTTCCGCTGCCTTAAAATCAATAGTTGTTCTTCTTGGGCTCGAAATAAGACTGGGGATGCGAGCACGACGGACACATTCCGGGCGCGCGCTTTCCCTTATGCACGTATCCGCAGTTGCGGCACTGCCACTCTATTTCCTCTTCTCTTTCGAACACTTCGCCTTTTTCCATGCGCTCCAGAAGTTTCAGGTACCGGGCTTCGTGCTGCGCCTCTACCGAGGCTATCGCACGGAAAATGCGGGCTATCTGGTCGAATCCTTCGGCGGCGGCAATCTCGGCGAAGGCAGGATACATTTCCGTCCACTCCTCGTTCTCGCCCGCCGCGGCCGCCCGCAGGTTTTCTTCGGTCGTCCCTATCACGCCGGCAGGATAGGAGGCCGTGATTTCGACCGGGCCGCCTTCGAGGAATTTGAAAAACGTTTCGGCATGTTCCTTTTCCTGGTCGGCCGTCTCGGTAAATACGGCCGCTATCTGCTCGTAGCCTTCCTTGCGGGCGCGACTGGCGAAAAACGTATAGCGGTTGCGGGCCTGCGATTCGCCGGCAAACGAAACGAGCAGGTTCTGCTCGGTTTTTGTTCCTTTAAGAGAATTCATGAATGGTAGTTTGATGCTCCGCGGGGAGCGGTTGGTATTCGTTGCAAAATTAACGGTTTTTACCCTAAACCGGTCATTTCCGCGACCGAAATGATTGCGGAAAGTCCCCGTGGCGAGCACTCCGACACCGTAAATATTCGATGATATGCCTGAACTGACTCTCACCACTCCATCCATATTGTTTTCCGCCATTTCGCTGATAATGATAGCCTATACCACCCGGTTCGTAACCTATACGCAGGTCATACGCTCCATGGCGGCGGAATGGAACCGGACGCGCGCCGAGAAATACCTGCTCCAGATAGGCAACCTGCGCCGTCGGCTCTATCTTATCCGGGCCATGCAGGTATTGGGGATAGTAAGCCTTCTGCTGTGCGTGATATGCACGTTGCTCATATACCTCGGAGCACCGGCCGTGGCTTCGTGGCTGTTCGTGACGGCTCTCGCAACCATGTCGGTATCGCTCGCAGTGGCCATAGCCGAAATCGTCATTTCCGTGCGGGCGCTCGAAATACATATAGAAGGAATGGAACAGCCGAAATAAGGCGTTATACGGAAACCTCCGCGGCAGAACACGAGAGAGTCTGACTTTGTTCCCGGCTTTCGCTATATTCGAAGAATACAGGAAGAGCTTCGACAATCTTTGCACGCAAGCACGCAAAGAATGCCCCCGGCTTTCACTATATTTGCACAGTGCAATGATAACGCACCCAAGCTATGTCTGACGAAAAGATAATATTCTCGATGGTCGGGGTTTCCAAGACTTTCGGGAATCAGAAAAAAGTGCTCAACAATATTTACCTGTCGTTTTTTTACGGCGCCAAAATCGGGATTATCGGGCTCAACGGCTCCGGTAAATCCACGCTTATGAAAATCATCGCCGGTATAGAAAAAAACTATCAGGGACAGGTGGTTTTCTCGCCCGGTTACTCGGTAGGCTATCTGGAACAGGAACCGCAACTCGACCCCGAAAAAACCGTACGGGAAATAGTAGAGGAAGGATGCGCCGAAACCGTCGCACTGTTGAAGGAATACGAGCAACTCAACGCACGGTTCGCCGAACCGATGGACGACGACGAGATGAACCGCCTCATAGAAAGACAGGGCGAACTTACGGAAGCCATAGACGCCGCTGGCGGCTGGGAACTGGACAGCGTGTTGGAACGCGCCATGGATGCACTGCGCTGTCCCGACCCGGACGAACCCGTAGCTCACCTGTCGGGAGGCGAGAGGCGCCGGGTAGCTCTGTGCCGGCTGCTGCTTCGGGAGCCCGACGTACTGCTGCTCGACGAGCCGACCAACCACCTCGACGCCGAAAGCATCGACTGGCTGGAACAGCATCTCCAACAGTACAAGGGTACGGTGATAGCGGTAACGCACGACCGTTACTTTCTCGACAACGTGGCCGGCTGGATACTCGAACTCGACCGCGGCGAGGGAATACCGTGGAAAGGCAACTATTCAGGCTGGCTGGAGCAAAAAAGCCTGCGTCTGGCACAGGAAGAAAAACAGGAAAGCAAACGCCGCCGTACCCTCGAACGAGAACTCGAGTGGGTACGCATGAGTCCGAAAGCCCGGCACGCCAAAAGCAAGGCGCGTCTGTCGGCCTACGACAAAATGCTCGTCGAAGACCAGAAACAAAAGGAGGAAAAGCTGGAAATATACATACCCAACGGCCCGCGTCTGGGCGACGTGGTGATAGATGCCCGCGAAGTGACCAAGGCATTCGGCGACCGGATACTGTACGAAGGACTCAACTTCTCGCTTCCGCCCGCCGGCATAGTGGGAGTAATCGGAGCCAACGGAACCGGCAAGACGACGCTTTTCCGAATGATAATGGGACTGGAAAAGCCTACGGCCGGCGACTTCCGCGTAGGGGAAACGGTCAAACTCGCATACGTGGACCAGCAACATCAGTCAATCGACCCGGAAAAAACGGTTTATGAAGTGATATCGCAGAACAGCGACATCATAACGCTCGGCAACCGCAGCATAAACTCCCGCGCATACGTGGCCCGCTTCAACTTTACCGGAGCCGACCAGGAGAAGAAATGCGGAATGCTCTCCGGCGGCGAACGCAACCGCCTGCATCTGGCCATCGCACTGAAAGAAGAAGGCAACGTACTGTTGCTGGACGAGCCTACCAACGATATAGACGTCAATACGCTTCGCGCATTGGAGGAAGGTCTGGAGAATTTTGCTGGCTGCGCCGTGGTAATCTCGCACGACCGCTGGTTTCTCGACCGGATAGCGACCCATATCCTGTCGTTCGAAGGGGATTCCCGCGTAGTATTTTTCGAAGGAGGATACAGCGAATACGAAGAACACAAGCGCCTTACCGGCGAGGATACCGGCCCCCACCGCGTGCGTTACCGCCGCCTTACGGCATAAAAGACGACGGATTGTCCGAAGGCAATCCGCCGTTCCTTACTCTCGTCCGTCAGTCGGCGGAGGTGGTCATTTCAAGACGCCTTACGCTTCCGTTACTGCCGGCACGAGAAGCTACGGCATATATCGTATAATCGGTCGAAGGCTGCAAACCGGTCACGGTGTAAGGGGCCTGTTCGCCGTTCACCGACAATGGAGCGCCTTCGGCCAGAATCAACTCCGCTCCGGGCGCGGTATCGCCGGACGGACGACACAGATATGCAGCCCTGTCGGCGGCATTCACAGCAGCTTTGAAGCCGAGGGAGGTGGCCGACGCCTCCCCGGCATACAGAGAAACGAAGGGACCAGCTTCCATGGAGGTACTGAATTTCAGAGAAACCACTTTGCTGTAAGTTTCCCCGTCGGTCGAACCGGCATACAAAATGTAATCGGCGCCGGATTCCAGCCCTGTCAGGGTACGCGTCTTTTTTCCTTCCGTCTGAGCCTGTATGCCATAATTAAGGATTCCGGCTACATCGGGCGGCTCTATGTCGGGCGTAAGGCAAATATAGGCGGCTTTAGTGGAGTTCCTTACTTCGATAGTGAACGTCATGTCGTCCGTTCCTACCCTTATGCGTTCGAGCGCGACCCGCGGCAAGTCTTCCGGGTTTACCGGGTCGCTTCCGTAGTCGTAGTCGCATCCCGCAAAAGCGGAAGCACAAAGAGCAAGAAGGGCCGCAAAAATTACGTGTCGTTTCATAGTTTTCCGTGTTGTGCGGTCCGGCAAATCCGAACCTACTTCAAATATATGCAATCTTTCGGAATTATGTCCGGTCCGGGCATAATTTCGGTACACTAACGGCATTCGGGCTATTTTATTAACTTTGCCGGACACAATTATCACCGTTATGGCCCAGATAAAACCTTCCGTACCCAAAGGCATGCGGGATTTCTCCCCGGCCGAAGCCGCACGGCGCAATTACATATTCGACACCGTCCGGGAAGTGTTCCGCCTGTACGGCTATCAGCCGCTCGAAACCCCGGCGATGGAAAACATTTCCACTCTGCTCGGAAAGTACGGAGAGGAAGGCGACAGGCTGTTGTTCCGGGTGCTCAACTCCGGAGATTTCACCGGCGGCCTTTCGGCCGACGACTTGCTCGACAGCGTTGCCTTGTCGGGACGCATCAGCGAAAAAGGGTTGCGTTACGACCTGACCGTGCCGCTGGCACGTTACGTAGTACAGCACAGGGCAGAGCTCGTATTTCCTTTCAAGCGCTATCAGATTCAGCCGGTATGGCGGGCGGACCGGCCGCAAAAAGGCCGCTACCGCGAATTCTACCAGTGCGACGCCGACATGATAGGCAGCCGAAGCCTGTTGGCGGAAGCCGAACTGATGTCGCTGACGGGAGAGGTATTCCGCAGGCTCGGAATCCGGGTTATGCTGAAAGTCAACAACCGCAAGATTCTGGCCGGCATGGCCGAAACCATAGGACACCCGGACAGGTTGACCGACATCACGGTAGCAATCGACAAGCTGGACAAAATAGGCCGGGCCGCGGTGGAAGAGGAATTGTCCGGGAAAGGCATCGATAGGGACGCGATAGCGCGTCTTCGCCCCATACTCGACCTCGGCGGGACCAACGAGGAGAAACTCGCTGCACTGAAAGACGTTCTTGCCGGTTCGCCCATAGGGCTGAAGGGAGTCGAGGAGGTCCGGACGGTACTGGAACTTTCCCGCGAAGCCGGAGGCGCTCCGGACGCCGAGCTCGACCTGTCGCTGGCCAGAGGCCTGAATTATTATACCGGAGCCATATTCGAAGTCAAAGCCCGGGACTACCCTATCGGCAGCATATGCGGAGGAGGCCGTTACGACGACCTTACCGGAATCTTCGGACTGCCGGATACTTCCGGCGTAGGCATATCATTCGGAGCCGACAGAATATACGACGTCATGCTCGGACTCGGACTTTTCCCCGACGGACTGTCGTCAAGCGTCCGGGTCATGTTCCTGAATTTCGGAGGCCGGGAGCAGGCCGAAGCTTTGAAACTGCTGCACCGTATGCGTTCGGAAGGCATAGCGGCGGAAATTTATCCGGAGTCGGCCAAAATCCGCCGGCAGATGGAGTATGCGGACCGCAGAGGCATACCGTTTGTAATAATTGCGGGCGAGGCAGAGCTGGCATCGGGAAAAGCGGCCGTTCGGAACATGGCCGACGGAACACAGACCGAAACCGCCGCAGACGACCTCGTAAACCTGTTTCTATGAAACCGAATCGAATAGCCGTAACTCTGTTGGCGCTGACACTTTCGACGGCCGCGGCGTCGCAGCCCTCCTCCCGTGCACGGCAGGAGCGAGAAGCCGAAGCCCAGATGCTCAAGTTCAACCAGTTTTACCATTACCTAAATGCCCTTTACGTAGACACGCTCGATAACGGCACTCTCGTGGAAAGCGCGATACGGGAAGTACTTTCACAGCTCGACCCCCACTCGGCATACGTGTCGGCCGACGAAATGAAAGAGGTAAGCGAATCGTTCGGCGGCAGCTTCAGCGGCATAGGCGTGGAATACGACGTATTGTCCGATACCGTTACGGTCGTAAACACCGTGGCCGGAGGACCGGCCGAAGCGGTTGGCATACTTCCCAACGACAAGATTGTCGAGGTGAACGGCGAGCCGGTAGTGGGAATCGCGCGCACGGACGTTCCCAAACTGCTGCGCGGAGAGAAAGGCACTGTGGTAGAAGTCGGAATAGTGCGGCACGGCATGCCCGGCCGACTGCCGTTCCGAATCCGGAGGGACGATATTCCGATATACACGATAGATGCCGCCTACACCATAGGCGATACCATAGGATACATAAAAGTAAACAGGTTCGCCGAAACCACAATGGACGAGTTCCGACAGTCTTTCAACGAGCTGGGCGATATAAACGCGCTGATACTCGACCTGCGCAGCAACGGCGGGGGTCTTATGAACCAAGCTCTTATGTTGAGCGAATTTTTCCTGCCATCCGGTGCTCTGCTGATGTCCACGGAAGGGCGTAACGTACCCGAAACCCGGTACGAGGCCCGCAGTCAGGGACGCTTCACCCAAGGGCCCGTAGTAGTGTTGACGGACGCTTCCTCGGCGTCGGGAAGCGAAATAGTGGCCGGAGCGATTCAGGACTGGGACAGGGGTCTCGTCATCGGACAGCCCACATTCGGGAAGGGGCTGGTGCAGCGGCAGCTTATGTTGCCCGACGGTTCGGCGGTAAGAGTAACGGTAGCGCGTTACCACACCCCCACGGGCCGTGTAATACAGCGTCCGTTCGAACCCGGCAAGCCCGAAAATTATTATATGGACCACCTGCGCAGGGCGATAGACAGCAGTTACGTGGATTCCATGATGCGCTATGCTCCCCGTTACCGTACTCTGCGCAGCGGCCGTACCGTGACCGGAGGCGGCGGAATCTATCCGGATATATACATTCCCTTGGACACCACCAAAAATTATTCCTATTGGGGGTCGCTTGTTCGGGGAGGCATAATAAACGAGTACGTCAACACCTATCTGGAAACACGGCGGAACAATCTGCTGCACAGGTATCCCGGCTTCGAGGAATTCTTCGCTTCCTACGAGGTGACTCCCGAAATGCTCGCCGAAATCCGCAGCATGGCCGAGAAGCGCGGCATACCGTACAAAAAAGACGATTCGGGAAGCATGACCGGTACGCATGTAAAGGCCCTGATAGCCCGGAAGCTGTGGAGTCCCACCGAATATTTCCGTATCATCAACCGCGCCGACGACAAGGAATTCGCACGCGCTCTGGAGGTGCTTTCCGACTGGAACGGCTACACCGGCGGAGAAGTGGGCGGTTTCAACTCTTCCGCTCCCCTCGCTACCGTTCCGGCAAAGGACGGAAGATAAATCCTTACGGCTGATGCATTTTTAAATAATCGTTAAGCGCACGTCGGCGCGAACCGCTTTGGCGGAAAATGGCTACCTTTGCCGCACCTAAACCGGCGGAAAGACATGAATGTAGTAAAACGCGCCTATAACTGGGTTCTGAGCTGGGCGGACAGCCGTTGGGGCGCAGTGGCGCTTTTCATACTCGCATTCGCCGAATCCAGCTTTTTTCCCATTCCTCCCGACGTGCTGCTGATAGCTTTGTGTCTGGGAAAACCGCGCCGTTCTTTCCATTACGCCCTTATCTGCATGGTCGGCTCCATTTCGGGAGCAGCGGCCGGTTACGGCATAGGGTTCTGGGCATGGAGCGGAATGCACGACTGGTTCGTGCCGGCGGTGTTTTCGCAGGAGGCGTTCGACTCCGTAGGCGCGCTCTACGACAAATGGAACTTCTGGGCGGTATTTACGGCAGGATTCACACCTATTCCGTATAAGATATTCACCATAGCCGCAGGAGTATTCCACATAAATTTCTTCCTGTTCATTCTTGCGTCCGTAATCGGCCGTGGACTTCGCTTCTTCCTGATAAGCTGGCTTATATGGAAGTTCGGCGCTCCGATAAAAACCTTTATCGACAAGTATTTCAACCTGCTCGCCATAGCATTCACCGTGTTGCTGGTAGGCAGCTTCGTGCTTATAAAGTACGCCTTCTGACCGGTGAAACTGTACGGCCTTATAGGAATGCCGCTGGACCACTCCCATTCAAGAGAATGGTTTACGGCCCGCTTCGGTAAAGCGGGATTCGGCGACTGCCGCTACGAAAACTTCCCTCTTGCGAGCATAGATGAACTGTCCCCCTTGCTGAAATCGTATCCGCAATTAAGGGGGCTGAATGTCACGAGTCCGTATAAACGAGCCGTTATTCCCTTCCTGCACGAAATGTCGGACGAAGCGTGTCGCACGGGCTCCGTTAACTGCATCGTAATCGAAGCCGGCAGAATGACCGGCTACAATACCGACTGTTACGGCTTCCGCGTGTCGTTATCCGAGTTTCTGGGGAAAGAGCGTCCGGGAGGCGCATTGATTCTTGGGACGGGAGGCGCCGCTTCGGCCGCCGCCGTCGCTTTGAGCGAGCTTGGAATAGCCAGTCGGCAGGTATCGCGTACACCGTCGGGCGACATGCTGGGATACGGGGAACTCGATGCCGCCGTTATGAACGAGTACGGGCTTATAATAAATGCAACGCCTTTGGGAATGCCGCACAATCCGGGCGTTCCGCCTGTTCCCTACCGTTTGCTCCGGCCGGAACACATACTCTACGACATGATTTACAATCCGCCGCTCACGCCGTTTCTGCTCCGCGGAGCAAAAGCCGGGGCGCGGATAATCAACGGACTGCGCATGCTCGAACTTCAGGCGGAACGAACATGGGAAATCTTCGGATTCCGCCCTGCACCGTGAACGGCGCGGCAGTTTTTCGGAACGGCGACGGTTACTTGTTCAGCGGTTCCTTCTCTATCTTAGCGTTGAGCAGGTCCTTCGCCTTCCGGTAGTCCCTTTCGTTGACTATAAGCCTGATACTGTTGGGCGGCAGAGGAAGCACTTCGTTCGCGGTTCCGTTTATTACTGCACTGTCTATCCCCATGGATGCCAGAAGCGAACGATATATCTCCGCTCTTTCCGGTGAGGAAAAATTCATAAGCGTTACAGTCTTAGATTCGTCCATGACGTTTAATTATTTATATGTGAGAGCCAAGCAGGCTTTCATGCGCTTTGCACGGCCCTGTATTGTTCGAATACGGTGCAAGCCGAGAGCAAAGGCGAGTTTATTCGAACTTTGCCGAGGCGCAGCCTGTATTGTTCAAACATACAAAAAATATGTCAGTAAAACCTGAACCAGCGCCCTTCGAAAGAAAATTATATTCGCTAAATTTGGCGGAAACAACCATCCGATACAAGTTATGCCGCAATTCGCTCACCTTCATGTACACACGCAATACTCCATTCTCGACGGGGCAGCGTCGATAACTTCGCTCGTAAAACGCGCCAAACAGTTCGGCATGCCCGCCATCGCCATTACCGACCACGGCAATATGTTCGGGGTAAAGGAGTTCCACGACAAGGCCTGCAAAGCGGATGTCAAGCCGATAATCGGCTGCGAGGTCTATATGGTCCGGGACAGATTCGAGAAAGACCGCGACGAAAAAGCGGGGGACCACCTTATACTGCTGGCCAAAAACATCACGGGATACCACAATCTCGTCAAGATAGTTTCCTATTCATGGACGGAAGGATTCTACTACAAGCCGCGCGTGGACAAAAAGCTGCTCCGCCAGTACAGGGACGGGCTTATTTGCTCCTCGGCATGTCTGGGAGGAGAGCTGCCGCAAGCCATTATGCACGGCGACCTGCCGGAGGCGGACCGTATAGTGCAGGAGTACAAGGATATTTTCGGCGACGACTATTATATAGAACTCCAACTGCACAAGCAGGACAATCCCTACGGGCAAAATGTTTACCGCAACCAGCTCAAGGTGAACGAAGAGTTGGTTCGTCTGGCCGCAAAGCACCGCGTCAAGTACATAGCTACCAACGACGTGCATTTCACCGACGAGGACGACGCCGAAGCTCACGACCACCTGATATGCCTTAATACCGGCCGCGACCTGGACGACCCGGCGCGCATGCGCTACACCGGGCAGGAATTTTTCAAAACGGCCGAACAGATGGCGGCTCTGTTTCCCGACCTGCCGGAAGCATTGGAAACCACGCTCGAAATCGCCGACAAGGTAGAAGTTTACCAGTTGGAGCACAAACCTCTGATGCCGAATTTTCCGCTGCCGGAAGATTTCGTCATAGACGAGAAAAGGCTCAAGGAAACCTTCCTTAAAAAGGTGGCCGACCCTGCCGACAGGGAGGCGGTGCAGTCGTCGCCGTCGCCGGAAGAGTTCGTAACGGAGCATCCGCAGTACGACGAAACGCTCACAGTGGCGCGTCAGTATCTCTATCTGGAACATCTGGCTTTCAAAGGCGCTCACGAGCGTTACGGAGAACGGTTGGACGACAAAGTAACCGAGCGGCTGCGCTACGAGCTCTCTACCATAGAGTGGATGGGATTTCCCGGTTACTTCCTTATCGTTTCGGACTTCATTGCCGCCGCACGGCGCATGGGCGTATCCGTAGGGCCGGGGCGAGGGTCGGCTGCAGGCTCTGTCGTGGCCTACGCGCTTAAAATAACCAATATCGACCCGCTCAGGTACGACCTGCTGTTCGAGCGGTTCCTGAATCCCGACCGTATATCCCTGCCGGACGTGGATGTGGACTTCGACGAGGACGGCAGGGCCGACGTGCTCGAATACGTAATCCAGAAATACGGCCGCAAGCGGGTGGCGCAAATCATCACGTTCGGTACGATGGCCCCCAAGCTGGCCATACGCGACGTGGCGCGCGTGCAGAAACTCGCGCTCGCCGAAAGCGACCGCCTTGCCAAGCTCGTCCCCGACAAGCTGATTCTCGACAAGGGAGAAACGCCGTTTGAAAAAGCCTACCGCGAAGTGCCGGACCTGCTAAAAGAGAAACAGTCGCCCAACCAACTCATCCGCAACACCCTTACGCTTGCGGAAAAGCTGGAGGGGTCGGTCAGGCAGACCGGAGTGCATGCCTGCGGAGTGATTATCGGTAAGGATGACCTCGAGGAATTCGCCCCGGTAGCCATTGCCAAAGATGCCGACCTGAATGTAGTGCAGTTCGAAGGCAAGCTCGTGGAAAGCGTGGGCCTGATAAAAATGGACTTTCTGGGCCTCAAGACCCTGTCGATAATAAAGGATGCGCTCCTAAATATCAAACGTATAAAGGGAATCGACCTCGACATAGACGCGATTCCTCTGGACGACGCTATTACTTACGAGCTTTTCAGCCGCGGAGAGACTACCGGAATATTCCAGTTCGAGTCCGCCGGAATGAAAAAGTATCTGAGGGCGCTCAAGCCCAACCGCATAGAGGACCTGATAGCCATGAACGCCCTTTACAGACCGGGTCCCATGGAAAAAATTCCGAACTTCATTGCCCGCAAACAGGGACGCGAACCGATAACCTATGAATTTCCCGAAATGGAGGAATACCTTTCGGACACCTACGGCATTACGGTATATCAGGAGCAGGTCATGCTTCTGTCCCAGAAATTGGCAGGATTTACCGGGGGTCAGGCCGACACGCTCCGCAAGGCGATGGGCAAGAAACAGCGCGAGGTTCTGGACAAAATGAAGCCGCAGTTCATAGAAGGCGCGGTCGCTCTCGGGCACGACCCTAAAACATGCGAAAAAATATGGGGCGAATGGGAAGCCTTCGCATCATATGCGTTCAACAAATCGCACTCCACGTGCTACGCCTACGTAGCATATCAGACCGCCTACCTCAAGGCGCACTATCCGTCGGAGTTCATGGCGGCCCTGCTCAGCCGCAACCTGACCAACATAGACAAACTGTCCAACTTTATGGACGAATGCAAGCGCATGGGTATACGGGTACTCGGCCCGGACATAAACGCAAGCATAGATTCGTTCTCGACGGACACGGCCGGAAACGTACGCTTCGGCATGGCGGCAATCAAGGGCGTAGGCGAAGCTGCTGTTAAAAGCATAGTGCAGGAGCGCGAGGAGAACGGTAAATTCAAGGACGTGTACGACTTCGTGGAGCGGGTAAACTTCCAAGCCGTAAACCGCAAGAATTTGGAAAATATGGCAATGGCCGGAGCCTTCGATACCATTTCGACCATGCACCGCTGCAAGTTCGTAGCTCCCGACCTGCGGGACCCGACCGGCCCTACGTTCATAGACCTGTTGATGAAATACGGAGTCAAGGTACAGACCGAACGCAACAACTGCCAGCAAAGCCTGTTCGGCGATTCCGGTCAGGTGGACATCCAGCGGCCGCTTTCTCCGGTTTGCGCCCAGTGGACCAAGCTCGAAACTCTGAACCGGGAGAAGGAAATGATAGGCATGTATCTGTCCTCGCACCCGCTGGACGATTACGAGGTCATCATAAAACATATGTGCAATACGCCCCTGACCCGGTTCGCCAACCTGCCCGAAATGGCGGGCAAGGAATTCATAGCGGCAGGAATGGTCACTTCCGTAAGCAACCTTTACACCAAAAACGGAAAGCCGTACGGCAGATTCACGCTCGAAGATTACAGCGGGTCGCACGAGTTCGTGCTGTTCGACAAGGACTACGAAAATTTCCGTAAATTTCTGTTCGCCGATTATTTCCTGATGATAAAGGGCTCCGTGCGTCCCAAACCGTACAACCAGAACGAACTCGAAGTCAAAATAGGTTCCATGATTCAGTTGAGCGAAGCGCAGGAAACCCTTATACGGGAAATAACCCTGTATCTCGACGTGGACGACCTCACTCCCGGAATGGTCACGGACCTCGGAAAGCAGGTGGCCGCCAGTCGGGGGAATACGCAGCTACGGGTGAAAGTGGCCGATTCCGCCGCGGGAGTAAATCTTGGATTCTACTCGCGCCGGCTGAGAGTAAACGTTTCGCGCGAGCTCGCTCATTTCTGCGACGACCACCAAATCCGCTATACTCTTTCCTGACGGTACATGCGGCATATCCGGCCATGAATACGGCGGTTTTATCCGGAGGAAGAAATATTCTTCATCCTCGGAAACGGCGACTCTCGAATTTTAAATCGACTTAGCCCGCCGCGGTTAAAAAATACGGTTTAAAATTGCGGCCCCACACGATTCATAAAACACATATCCAAGTAAATAAACCGACAAAATGTTATGCGGACTTTCCGACGAGCGGCATCGGCTATAAATCGAAACGACGTATCCGGCGACTGGGACGGAGCATGTCGGCAACGGTTTCAAACCATAACACTTGCGACGGATATAAGATAAATTCGACATGTTTTTTTCTTACATTTGGAAAGAAGGTAATAATTGCTATCTTTGTGGGCATAATCCGAGCGGAGAAAGCCGTTATAGCACGGAACGCGTCGGCGCTTAACGGCATCGCTCCATAAGGAAAACAGAGTGCGGGTCTTCGGAAGGCCGAGGCCGGGAAGCGGACAAAATGCACTGAACAAAATGTCGAACCAATTACGGATTGTATGAGAAAGCTACATCATTAATCATCAACAATAAACCATCCATCATTAACCTTTAATCCTAGTTCATTTATGAAAAAGTTCATCAGTATGATGATGCTTGCATGTGCCGTGGCATTTGCAGGCTGTAGCGACGATGACGACGACAACAATGTTCCCGACATCACTTTCGACCCGGCAAAACCCGAAGCTGTGGCTCCTCAAGGTGGTTCCGTCGTCATAACCATGAATGTCGACAATCCTTCGGCAGAATCCAACAAAGAATGGGCAGTACCCACGGTTTCCGGCACGACCCTGACCGTAGAGGTGGACGCTAATAGCACTACTGCAGCGCGTACCGCCGTGATTACCGTCAAGAAAGGCGACAAGACCGGCAAGGTAACCATCAAGCAGAACGCGAGCTCGACTCCGACTCCGGAAGTAACCGAAGTGCAATTCGGAGCAGGCGCAGAGGAGAAAACCATCGCCGTTACGAGCGATAGCGAATTCACCGCTACGCCGGACGCGACTTGGATTACCGCTACGCCCGAAGCAGCAGCAGTCAAGATTGCGGTTGCCGCCAACCCGGGCAAGGAATCGCGCACCGGCAAGGTCGTTCTCTCAGCAGGCGGCCCCGAGGCTACCATTACCGTAACGCAGATTGGCAACAACATCGTTCCGGAAGTAACCGAGGTTAACTTCGGCTATGCCGCAGGTGAAAAGGAAATCGCCGTTACCGCATCCGAGGCCTTCACCGCAACCGCCAGCGCATCGTGGATTACCGCTACCGCCAAAGCCAGCTCCGTAGTCATCAAGGTAGCCGCCGCCACTGCAGACCGCACCGGCACCGTTACCCTGACCATGGGCAGCCTGAAGGCCGAAATCACCGTAAAGCAGAGCAAGGCTTCCTATAACGACTATATAGGAACGTGGACCGTTAAATCGGCAACCGTTACTTTCCAGACCGTCATAGCTCAGAAGGAAGCCGGTAAAACTTACACTTCGACCGGTTGGGGCGAATCCAATGCAGCTCAGAGCATGCCCATTACTCTGGGATACGATGCTGCAAGCGGAGCCATCCAGGTTCTTCCCGCAAACTTAGGTAAAGTGAACGTTACGGACGTAGGCGAAGTTGATTACCTTTTCTCCGGATACGGTCCTTACAACGGCGGTTTGACCGTCATCACTCCCAGCGAAGGCTTTTGCGTAATGAGCGGAGTCAACGCCGGAGGAACGGTCGAATTCGAAGCAGAGACCATCACTATCGACGCACCGGGTAACCCCGAGTTTACTTTTACCGGATGTATAAGGTATATCGTCGTAGCGAGCAAAATAAACTTGCTGGAAGGGGACTATGAAGATATCGATTTGCCTATTACAATGACCAAAGAATCCAGCAGTGCTCCGGAAATGGCAATGGGAACCGGCGTCATTCCGATGAGCACGGTAGCAAAGAGCTTTGGCTATCGTTCTTACGGTATAGGTCGTTAACTTATAACAGGTTAATATCACGAAAGAAGGAGGGATTAATCCCTCCTTCTCTTATTAACTAACCGATTCGACTCCGTGACAAAACCGCCTTGCCGCCGGTTTTTACCGGGTTACATACCTCGCCCACTCCGTCCGATTCCACAACGACTTGTAACCCGGAAACTCGTCGCGGGGAATATACGTCGATATCCCGCACAGACGGTTCGCGTCGAAGAAACCGGGAATATACGCCGAATATATCTGCGGAGTGTGGTCGGCGAAAACGACCGCCGCTTTCAGCGCGGCCTCGAACCGGGTCTTCAGCATTTCGTCGGGACAAAGCTGTACGATATAATCTTCGAGGTCGAAGAAAGCATGGATATTGGAACCGCCGCCTCCCATTCCCTCCAACGCCTGCACGTCGTCGGGGTTCACTTCGTTGACCGGAGCGTGCATGACGGCCCGCACGCTTTCCGCCAACGCATCCAGCCCGCGGCAATCCACCAGAGCTACCGCTGCGGATTTATAGGTAGGTTCGGCGCGATAGGTATCCATAAATATCCTGCATGTCTGTTCCAATGCGACCTCGGAACCGAAAAGGTAAGGCAACATCTTACGATAGGGAAAGCCCGCTCCCATAACCTCCGTGGGAGACGCTACTATATAGTCGGCCGAGGAACGCAACTCGTACAACGCCTCTACGGACGACATGAAGCAGGCATCGAACAGCAGGAAATCGAACCGCACGGCCGACAGTCCGCGCACCAAATCCGGAACGGACATGCTGTACCCCTCGTCGTCGCCGAACGTACGGGTCGGAGCGGCTCCCGGAGCCTTGCGCCAGTCATGCCCTGTCAAAGCCGGTTCCGTTCCCGCCGCGAACGGACGCCCGATATAACCCGCCTGCGGCGGAAACCAACCGGTAGCATGGGAAGAAAGCACCATGCCGTATCCCCGGTTCGGGGCCAGACTCACAACGTCGTTCAACACGCCCCGCATCACGGCCGGGTCGAGCGAATTCTGGGAACCGTAACGTTTAAGTATGCGGGCTTCCGCCCTGCCGTTTCCGACCGGAACCAGTTCCATAAGGACGGTGGAATCCACGCGCGCATAGTCCGCCCCATAGCGCCACGTATCCAGATACACCAGCAGTCGGCTCCCTTCCGGCAAGCCGTCGCCGACCGCGGCAAGCGCCTGCTGTATATTGTTGTCCAGAAGTTGATGCAGGGAATTGTTCGCGACCGTGTACATGACTACCGTACGCCGGCACTCGCCCTCGACGTGGACCGGCCCCGGCTCTTCGTCGCGGCTGCACGAAAGGAAAGCGGCTGCAACCGACAACGTCAGAAAAACCTTTAAGCGTAAACACATATTCATAGCAAATCAGTTTAAGGATGAAGGCGTTTTCCGTCGGAGAGGCATATCGTTGATTTTCCAGCTCCGGCGTTCCGGACTCGGCTGCTCGGCGTCGGGCCTGTTCCAATAAACCCGGCTGAAATCGAAATAATAACCTTTGACCGGGCCCTCGTTTTCCAGCAACGCTATGAATTCGGTAGTTCGGGACACTACGGTGCGGCGCCGGATAAGCAGGCCGCGCGACTCTATAAAATCCGCGGCATGGGAAAAGCGCAGGACGTGCTTGGGCGAATTTTCTTTCAGGCCGCTTCCGGAAGCGTCTATAACGTCCATGATATTCTTATATCGCACGTAATTTATACGCTCATTAATGGTATCGCCCAAAATCCCATAGGCGTACACCAGATAATTGAGGTTCCTCGGACTGAACGGGTCCGAATGGGCCACCTCTCCGGCGTACCTTATTATCTCGGCCGCTTCTTCTGGCCCCGGCTCCGGATTGCGCTCCAACACCGCAAGGATTTTGGTTTCGGCCGGAATATTTTCCAAAGGCTTGTAGGAATCGGTAAACGGATAACCGTAATAGAGATAATAGTAATCCTCGTGCGTGAGCGTGGTATCTCCCGCATTATAACGCATCATAAGCGAAGGGTAATAATACGGCGACGAACTGTCCAGCGTACGGGCGAATATGTCCTCGTTATCCGGAACGCGCTGACCGGCCGCCGCAAGCGGCAGTAGCAACAATACTGTAAGCAATTTTTTCACGACGGCTTTTCTTACTGTAACGTATTCGCCGGGCCCGTTATTAGGCCGCACAATGTTACGGGAACAAATTTCCTGCCCTCCGGAAACCGGGCAACGATGGCCTTACATTCCTTCCGACACCGCAATCCCCGCTTCGCGCATAAGGGACGCAATATGCAGCGCCAACTCCTGCGAACCTTCTACGAGCGGCAGGCGTACCCAAGGCGCGGCGATTCCGGCAACCGAAAGGGCCGTCTTTACCCCCGTCGGATTTCCTTCCGCAAACAGCGACGACACGACCGGAGCTATTCTCTCCCACATTCGTTCGGCTTCCGATGCGCCGCCCGTCAGGGCGGTACGTACCATACCGGAAATTTCAGACGGAATAACGTTGGCCGCCACCGAAATAAGACCGTGGCCGCCGCCTTCGACCAGCGGAAGGGCCATATTGTCGTCGCCGGAAAAAACCAGAAAATCCGGCGGGCACAGCGAAAGCAACCGGGCTATCTGCTCACGGTCGGCGCTCGCTTCCTTGACGGCTGCGATATTGTCGATGCAGGCAAGGCGGGCGACGGTTTCCGGAAGCATGTTCACTCCGGTGCGGGCAGGTACGTTATAAAGTATGACCGGAAGCGGACTGGCGGCAGCCACCGCCCGGTAGTGCCGGAACAAACCTTCCTGAGAAGGACGGTTGTAATAAGGCGTCACGCTCAGTACCGCACGCGCATCTCCGAGGTCGGCCGAACCGAGCGATTCGCAGAGTGCGGCGGTATCGTTCCCTCCCATGCCTACCACCAAAGGAACCCGGCCGGCGGCTGCGGAACTTATGCAGGAAAATACCTCGCTACGCTCCCGCGGAGAGAGAGTCGGAGTTTCGGCCGTGGTTCCCAAAGCTACCAGAAAATCCACGCCCCCGGCAATCGCATATTCCACCAACCGTTCCAAAGCCCGGTAATCCACGGCTCCGGTATCGTCGAAGGGAGTAACCAGCGCCACTCCCGTCCCTTTCAGCTTCAGTTCCATACTGCATAAAGATTTCTTCCATTACAAAGATAGTGAAAGCCGAAAGCAGAAGCAAGCTTGCCTGCATTCCGCCGAGGCGCATCCTAACTTATCCAGTGAAAAAAGATGCCGAGAGCAATCGGTGGGTTTGCACGCAAAGATTGCCGAACCGTATCCTATCCTATTCAGAGATAATGATAAAAAGAAGCGCGAATGTAAAATGAGTATGGAATTTTGCGTAACGGCCCGGGCGACGGGGGGGGGACGGCCGGGAACCGGGAAAAAATGCGGCTTTATAGATTATACCACAAAATTATCCGGGAACGGACGGCCTGCGCAACCATGAACGGAACGACGCACCTTTCTCCCGCATTGCCGGTGGCAACCGGCCTTCGCATAGCCTGAATGCAATCCGCCCTCTATTCGTTGAACGACCCTATTTCTATAAGGTTTCCTTCCGGGTCGGCTACATAGCAGGTTCGTTGTCCCCACGGTTCCGTGGTCGGTTCCATTACAGGTACGGCACCCTTTCCCACGACTTCGTTAAATGCCATATCTACAGCCCTGTAATCCTCGACGCTCAAAGCGATTTCATAATGTCCGTTAACCGTCTCGGCATAATCCAGCTTTCTGCCTATCATGTTTTCGAAATCCGTCCGCCGGTACATTAGAAAAAGGGTCCCGTCCTTCTCCAGATACACGTTCGAGGCATCCTCGCTTTCCCTTATCTCGAAACCCAGCACATCCCGGTAGAAACGCACCATGGGACCCATATCCCTGACAAAAATCCCGAATCCGTCCAATTTTATTTTCACTTGTCACATTGTAGTATTTACAGTCTCAAAACAGGATTCCCTGTCCCGCCTTATTCTCCTGTTCCGTAAAGGGATTTTTCGGGGCATCGCTTCCAGCATCGCCGTCAATGCCCGACGATTCGGAAGCGTCCTCCGGCGAGGTAAACCTGCCGGTATTCATAAGCTCGGTAAACTGTTCCTCGGTTATGATGCGGATTCCGAGCTTTTGGGCTTTGGAACGTTTGGCAGGCCCCATGTTGGCTCCGGCGACCAGATAATCCACGTTGGCAGACACGGCCGAAAGGTTTTTGCCGCCGTGGGCCTCGATAAGGTCCTTGAGCTGGTCGCGGCCGTACGAGTCGAAAGTCCCGGACACGACGAATTTCAAACCGTCGAGAGTGCCCGGCGTATCCTCCGACGCATGCCGCTCGAACTGCAACCCGGCAGCCTTCAGACGTTCCAGAACTTTAAGGTTGGCATCGTCGGCGAAATAGGCTACGATGCTGTCGGCTATCCGTTCGCCCACTTCGTCGGCTTCCGCAAGTTCGTCGCGGGTAGCTTCGGCAATCGCGGACAGGCTGCCGAAATGCGAGGCGAGATTCTTGGCGGTCGTTTCGCCCACGAACCTGATACCGAGCGCGAAAAGCACCCGGGCGAACGGAACTTCCGCGGAGCCGGCTATGCTTTTGATGATGTTACCGGCCGACTTCTCGCCCAACCGCGGCAGAACCGAAAGCTGTTCCGCACGCAAATCGTACAGGTCGGCAGGCGTCCGCACCAGCCCGTTTTCATAAAGAAGCGCTACGGTTTCCTCGCCCAAGCCTTCTATGTTCATGGCGCGGCGGGAAATAAAGTGTACTATGCGTCCGATTATCTGCGGCGGACAACCGCTCTGGTTCGGACAGAAGCTCTTGGCTTCGCCCTCGTACCTTATCAGCGGAGTGCCGCATTCGGGACACTCGTGCACGAACTTCATCGGCCTGCTGTCCTGCGGACGGCTCGAAAGGTCCACGCCGGTAATCTTGGGTATAATCTCCCCTCCTTTTTCTACATATACCATATCGCCGAGCCTGACGTCGAGCAAGGAAATCTGGTCGGCATTGTGAAGCGAAGCCCGCTTGACAGTCGTACCTGCAAGGCGTACCGGTTCGAGGTTGGCTACGGGAGTAACCGCACCGGTCCGTCCTACCTGAAAATCCACCGACAGCAGACGCGTAAGAGCCTCCTCCGCCTTGAACTTGTATGCTACCGCCCAGCGCGGGGCTTTGGAAGTGGCTCCCAGACGTCGCTGTTCGGCATAGTCGTTCACTTTTATAACCGCTCCGTCGGTATCGTACGGAAGGTTGTGCCTCAGTATGTCCGCACGTTCGATATAATTCTTTATATCCTCCCACGAGGAGCACAGCTCCATATGGTCGGAAACCTTGAACCCCCAACCGCGAGCCGCCTCCATATTGGCCCAGTGATTGTCGAACGGCAGACTGTCGCCCATCATGTAGTACAGGAAGCAGTCCAGTCCGCGCGAGGCGACTACCGCGGAATTCTGTTGCTTGAGCGTCCCGGCCGCGGCATTGCGGGGATTGGCGAAAGGCGCTTCCCCGATATCTTCCCTTTCGGCGTTGAGGCGGTCGAATTCCGTCCGGGGCATGAATATCTCCCCACGCATTTCGAAACAGTCAGGCCAGCCTTCCCCGGTCAGAATCAACGGTACCGAACGGATAGTGCGTACATTTACCGTTACCTCGTCGCCCTGCACGCCGTCGCCGCGGGTGACGGCCCTGAGCAGGCGCCCATGCTCGTAGGTAAGCGAGATGGCCGTACCGTCGAATTTAAGCTCGCATACGAATTTCGGATGTCCGAGTTCCCGCTCGGCCCGGTCGTAAAACTCCCGGAGCTCGTCCAGAGAATAGGTGTTGGACAGCGACAGCATCGGAAAGCGGTGTCGTACGGAACGAAACTCGCTCGTAATGTCGCTGCCCACCCGGCGCGACGGCGACAGGGGGTCGTCGAACTCCGGATAGGCCTTTTCCAAGTCCTGAAGTTCCCGCATCAGACGGTCGTACTCGAAATCGCTGATTTCGGGAGCATTTTTTACATAATACAGGTAATTGTGCCGTTCCAGCAGTCGCCGCAAGCCCTCTATCTTTTCTTTCATCTGTTCGTCCTTTTCGCCTTGTAAAGGTACTAAATTTGTTCCGTAACCCGCCAAAGCCGTCCCCGACGGCGCACTGCTCGCCGAAACCTGCGGTAAAGGGCGCGACAATGGGAAAAAAGTTCTTGCGGGGCACACGAGTAAACGATTTTTGCTTATAATTGCAGAAAATTTTTTACAGGCAATGACTAAGGATACTATACATAAGAAACGATTGGTCGTAAGCTATAATAATCTTCCTCCGCATTTGCAGGACGAAGTGAAGAAAAAATATCCCGGCGGGTTCACCGAATCCATGATGCGCATAGACAAAGGGCCCGGAAACTTCTTTTACGCCGTGGTGTTCGAAACCGAAGATGCTTCCTATCTGGTAAAGATAGATGTCAAGGTCGACGGGGGGAACCTGGACGACGATGAAGAAAAAGAATACTACAACGAGGAGATAAAAGGAGCGGACGAACTCGCCGATACGAACGAAGAAGACGAAGACGACTGATACGCGGCATAAGCGATAAAAAATCCGATTGGTATGGATTATGCATCATACCGGTCGGATTTTCGATTTTACAAATGCTGACTCCGCAGAATACCCAGGCAACCTGCGGCGGTACGCACAACTATTCCGCTACCATGACTATCGGCCGCAAAACAACATACCGGAACAACGAAATAACCGTCGTGTGGCAGCCTGAAAAATGCTGTCACTCCCGTATATGCGCCTGCCTGCTTCCGCAGGCATTCCCGCAAACCCGCATTCCGGTGATAAACGTCCGGGGTATACGGGCCGAAGACGTGGTCGCAGTAGTGTCGCGCTGTCCCGGCGGAGCACTGTCTGTTATATACAACGATGTCCTAACATCCGAGAGGCATCCGGGGATTCTGTAAACCGGTTATCAGCATTCCCATTCCAGTATGCGGAAAAAATCATATTCCTCGGGGTCGGGAACGTAGGCTTTCGCTCCCGCATAATCCGCCTCGGTTATATAACTCATGATGTTTTCCACCACTCCACGGAACGTGTCGGAATGAATATCCACCTTGCGCGGAGGTATCTTTCCCGTAGCGGAATCCTGAATGTCTTTTAGATAAAGCTGGCTCACCTGTCCGGCCGGGTCGACGTAAACCATGCATCCGGTCATTCCCTGACTGTACAGCTTCCACACGCCCGTACCGAGCATCGAGCAGTAAACCAAATCGTAAGCCACCGGGGTCTGGCAGCGTATCTCGTAACCTATCTCCACCGGCCTCGTTTTTACCCCCAATCCTATTTCACGGATTTTCGACTCGATAAGCATGTCGAAAGCATTCGCCTTCGATACTTTTCCCAGTTCCGGGTGTCCGTGAGCATCGTACGAAAAATGAAGTCCCGTACGTGCTATATCCTCGGCGCTCAGTTCATGAAACACTCCTTCGGAGATGATAGCCGCCCCGTAGTCCATTCCCATCATCTTTCGCTTTATAATCGAGGAAATCACCAGATTCACTATCTTGTCCACCGTAATGGAGGTGCGGTCGAACATTTCGGGCAGTATTATCATGGGATAATGCGAAGCGGTACCTATTCCGAAAGCCAGATGTCCCGCCGAACGGCCCATTGCGGAAAGTATGAACCAGTTGCCGCTCGTACGGGCATCGGCATAAACCGCCCGCGCGATTACCGCGCCCTTGTCCATGGCGGACTGATACCCGAACGTGGGCATTCCGAACGGCAGGGGCAAGTCGTTGTCTATGGTTTTGGGGACATGGATATTCGCTATCGGATAGCGGTTCTCGTCCAGAAACCGGGCCACGCGGTTGGCGGTGGAAGCCGTATCGTCGCCGCCTATGGTAACCAGAAGCTTGATATTGTTGTTGACGAAAAAATCCAGATTGAAATCGCGGGCGAAATTTTCGTCGGACGGCTTGAAACGGCTCATCTGGAGATACGACCCTCCGCGGTTGAATATATCGTCGGCAAGAATGTAATCGAGTTCCACCGTACGCGGATGTTTCTGGAAAAGGCCCGTATATCCTCCATGAAGACCTATTACACGAAATCCTTTCTGAAGGAAAGTCTTGGCCACGCTCCCGACTACGGTATTCATACCGGGCGCCGGTCCGCCTCCGGTAAGTATTGCTATCGCATTTTTCATAACGGCTCGTTTATGCTGTTCGAAATCCCATCCGGCAGCAGGCCGGTTCCGGGATTCAAAGATAATACAAGTTATTAAATATTTTTAATAATTATCGGATGCAAATTTCCGACTGCCCTGTATGCAAGCAAGTTATTTTTTCAGCCGCGCCATGAACTTCTTCCTGTCCACTACAAAACGCTCGTGAGTCCCCTCGCCTATCAGTCCCTGCGAATCCGACGCCCGCACGCAGAACACTATACGCCTGCCGTCGGATTCAGTAACTTCCGCCGTCGCCGTTATCGGTTCTCCCGGTGCGGAAGCCCGGACGTGCGACACGTCGATACGGGTCCCCACGGTAGTGCTCCCTTCGGGAAGGGCACGCTCCACCGCACGCATTGCCGCATTTTCCATAAGAGCCACCATCGACGGCGTAGCCAATACTTCCATATCTCCCGACCCCATGACAGAGGCCGTATTATCGGGACCCACCTCGGCGGCCGATTCGAAACGCATTCCGGGTTCTATCATATCCATGCAACTCGTGCCTCCCGGACCGTCTGCGGCAACATGTTTGCCAATAAACACACTAACGACCGTACGGGACGCGTTAATTGAATAAATCTTTTATCTTTGCAAAGATAGTGAAAGCCGACAGCAGAAACAAGCACGCTTGTATTATGCGGAGGCATATCCTGTTTTCCGTAAAAGCAACCGATTTCCGCATGAAGCGGGCCGTATTCATACTTCTGGCCGTTCTTTTGTGCCGGCAAACCGCCGAAGCCGCCTTTCCGGTTTCGGATGCCGCCATCGTGAAAGCATTTTCGCAGTCACCCGCCGTCGCGGCAAAAGTATCCGACGCCGTTATGCAGCCGACCGAAAGGCCGAACCGTCAGAAAATGCGCGGAGGCTATCCCACCGGCTACGAAATAATCGACGGAGATACGGTAATAAAGGTCAGTATCCTGCCGGTTTACGTATTCCGAAAGCCCAAGGACATGCGCAGGTATCAAAAACTCGTCAGGAACGTAAAAATCGTTTATCCCTACGCAAAGCAGGCACGTGCATATCTGGACACTCTCGAAGCCGAAATATTGAAGATAAACAATCCGAAGGAAAGGGCCAGATTCGCCAAAGCCATGGAAAAGGAAATAGTGCGCAAATACCGTCCGGTGCTCGAACAGATGACATTTTCGCAGGGAAAGATACTCATCAAACTGATTGACCGGGAAACCGAACGCACTTCTTACCAGATACTTAAACAGTTCCGTGGCGGTTTCGTGGCCGGCTTCTGGCAAACCATAGCCCGTATATTCAAAGCCAACCTCAAGGACGAATACGACAAGGAAGGCGACGACCAGCTTATCGAGCAGATAATCATCCTTTACGAAGCCGGGCTTCTGTAAGCCACGGGACGCATCTATCCGAATCGCGCCCGGAAACGGCGTTTCCGGGCGCGTCGGTTGCTTTCCGGCAACAGAACCGTCACTTGTCCTTTGCGGCAGGCGTTCTATGCGAAGAACGTTTGTGCACGGCCTCGGGACGACATTCGCAACGGCATTCAACCGAGGACTCGCCGGAGCCGGCCGGAACCTGTCCGTCGTCTTTTTCGTCCCGCTTCTTCCCGTCGCCCCGGAATTTGGAGCGAAGCAGCTCGAAAGTATTGATTGCCGTAAGCGCGAGCATCTGCACGTCGTCGGCGCGGCGTGCAATCAGAGAAGTGATATTTCCCACCGAAAACATTTTCTTCATCGAAGGCAAACGACCGGAAATCTGCTTTTCACGGAACGAAAGCTCCCAGTCGACCCTTTCCCGCGCCGCGCGCAAGTCGCGCAGGTTGGATATGGAACCGTAGCCGTGTTTCTTATCCTTCGTCGTCTTCATCGTCGTTCTTTTCAGGGAAAAACATCGAACTGAACGTACTTACCATATTGCTGGCGAAAAGGGTACGCCTCATCACCCAGGCAAGCACGCCGAGCAGGCAGAAAAAACCGCCCATTATTACGAATGCCCAGCACAGGCCCACCCAGCAAGCCAGCAGCACGGTAAGCGCGCCGGCGAACATGAGCACGGCCAGATTCAACAGCAGCAGGAATACCACTATCGCCATTCCCTTGCCGACCAGGAGCGACAGGTTCTCCACCATGGATAACCTCACCGAAGCGGTTTTAAGACTTACGTAAGTCTTCAGGTCGTTCAGCAGGCCGTCGGGTTTTTCGTTGTCACCGGAAGCCATTATACTACTCTTCGTCGTCGGAATCGCAGCCGCACATGCCCATACCGCAGTCGCCGCCGTTTCTGTCGAACATGTCCCTTATCATTTCACGGGTCTCCTCGCCCGACTGGGGAGCCATCAGCAAGGCTATCGCCCCGCCGACTATCAAACCGGCTATAAAAGAGCCGAAACCGCAAGTTCTCATAACAGTAAAGTTTTGATATAAAATTAATAATTATACCTTTCCCCAGGAACAAAAACCGTTCCCATTTCAGCGGGCCCCTTCACCTTCGGACAATACGCGCGCCCGAACGGCGACTTCGATGTTTCCTTTCGTAGCGCGCGAATAGGGACATATCTCGTGAGCCATGGCGGCCAATTCATCCGCCTGCTCCTGCGTAACATTCGGTATCATGGCCTCTATCGCGGCCGCGAGGCTGTAATTGCCTTCGCCGTCCTTGCCTATCGAAACCGTAACCTGCACGACCGAATCGCCCAGATTCATCCTTTTGCGACGCCCGGCATTGAAAAGGGCGCTATTGAAACAAGCCGCGTATCCCGCCGCAAAAAGCTGTTCGGGGTTGGTGTAACCCCCGCCGCTTCCGCCCATCTCCTTGGGCGGGCGCACCTCCATGTCTATGACTCCGTCGGAAGTCCTCACCTTGCCGTCGCGGCCGCCCCACGAAGTAGCCGTAGCCGTATAAAACGTATCCATATACTCGCCTCCTGATTAAAACCCGCGGCTTCGGCCGCCGGTAACTGCCTCGCAAGCAACATCCATACCACATTAAACGCCGTACTCCGCCCTTAGCTTTTCCAGAAGAATGGGCAGGCCCGCCGCGGAGTTCATCCTGATGTGTTCCTTCAGTCCCCGGATGCCGGATGTGTCGGGATTGCCCGGGTCCACTACCCATACGGGCGTGCCCGGACGCACGTACCGTACCAGCGAAGCGGCGGGATAAACCGCAAGGGACGTTCCAGCCACCACCATAACGTCGGCCTCGGAAGCAATCCGAGCCGCCCGCTCGAACATCGGAACCGGCTCTCCGAAAAACACGACGTGCGGACGAGCGGGCGAACCGTCCGGAGCCGATTCGTCCAAAGCCTGTTCCCACCCTTCCAGCGGATATGTCAGGTCGGGGTCGGCGGAACTGCACAGCAAGCGCAACTGTCCGTGCAGGTGGGTTATATCCGTGCTGCCGGCCCGCTCGTGCAAGTCGTCTATGTTCTGGGTGACTATACGGACAGGAAAATACTTCTCCATTTCCGCCAACGCATAGTGGCCGGCATTGGGTTGTCTGGAAAGCATCTCCCGACGGCGCATATTGTAAAATTCTATCACCGCAGGGCGATTGCGTACCAGAGCCTCCGGCGTGCAAACATCCTCTATACGGTAATCGGCCCAAAGTCCGTCGCCTCCGCGGAAAGTGGCTATGCCGCTGTCGGCGCTGACGCCGGCTCCGGTAAACACTACTATTTCTGGCTTCATGGCATAAACCGAAAATTAAAGTCCTGCGGTCGTAAAGTTAAGCCATACGAACCTAAAATATACAGCGGTTGCAAAATAAAACCGCCCGGAATTACCGGGCGGTCGGATAGAACTGTCTGACAGACCGAAATTACCTGTTGTTACGGCTGCCCGAACCGCCGCTGCGTTCGGTTTCGCTGTCGTGATAGTGCTGGTTGCCGCTATCGGGAGAATTGCTGCTCCACGATTCGCGTCCATCCCGGCTGCCGGTATTTCCGTAGGACGAACCCTCGCTGTCGGAATCCATGCCGTTCTGGCTGCCGTAGTTCGAAGAGCTGCCGCTCTGCGAGCCGTAGCCACTGCCCGAACCCATGCCGCTTTGGCTGCCGTAGTTGGAGGAACTGCCGCTCTGCGAGCCGTAGCCGCTGCCCGAACCCATGCCGCTTTGACTGCCGGTCGAACCGTAGCTGCTGCTGTCGGAATCCATTCCGCTGTTCCGGGAACCCATACCGCTGGTGCTGTCCATATCGTTCATGCTCCCGCTCTGGCTGCCGTAACTGCTGCCCGAACCCATGCCGCTCTGGCTGCCGTAGCTCGACGAGCTGCCGCTCTGCGAACCCATTCCGGTCGAACCGCTTCCGTAGTTGGAAGTACCGCTGCTCTGCGAAGAGGAATTGCGTCCGCCCATCGACGACGACGTTCCCATGCCGCTGGTATTGCGCGAATCCGAACCGTAAGTGCTGCCGGATTCCATTCCGCTGTTCCGGGAACCCATACCGCTGGTGCTGTCCATATCGTTCATGCTGCCGCTCTGGCTGCCGTAGCTCGACGAGCTGCCGCTCTGCGAACCGTAGCTGCTGCCCGAACCCATACCGCTGCGACTGCCGCAACCGGTCGAACTGCCGCTCTGGCTGCCGTAGCTCTGCGAGCTGCTGCCGCTTTGCTGACCGTGTTTGCTGTCGGACTGTTTTTCGTGCCCCGTCGACGAACCGCACTTGCGCGGACCGCTGGTGCTATGGCTATTCTTTTCGTCTTTCATACTGCTCGAAGAACCGCAGCTCTGATTGTGCTTCTTGTCTTCCATGACTTCTCGATTAAGTGTTAAAAATTATGTTGGCTGTTATTTAACAGTTTGCTTGACTGGTTTGCGAACCGAGGTGCGTCGCGTACTTGTCCGACTGTCGGCGGAGGACCGGTCGGCAGCACCGCGACGGCGAGGCGAACCTTCCGGGTCTTCGTAGTTTCCGCCGTCGTAGTCCATACGGTCGGCCCGGGAGAAATTCTCGTCCGAATCGCCCGCTTCGTCCACGGCTGCTTCGGCCTCGATTACTTCCTCGCTGTCCGGGACAAGGCTCGGGTCGTCGGAGTCGATGAAAATGTCGTCTTCCTCGTCGTAAACCAGATACCCGTCGTCGGCGGTATCCGTAGTATCGTAGATGCCGGACTTTCCTCTGCGGGCATCAGGGTCGTTCGCCGGGTCGTCCGGACTGTTCGGAACGTTACGGTAGTAATCCTCCTTCAGGTCCTCGTCCTGATGAATCCGGTCCGGATTCTCGTCGCGGCCGGACGAGGCGCGGCGGCGGGAGGAATTCAATCCGAACCATCCGTGGTGGGACTTATCGTCGGAAGCGACCGATTCGCTTTGGGAGGCCACGTTCTGTTCATCGCTATGGTCGGTGCTGTGGTCCGACTTGCCCGAACGTACCCTACCTCCGGTATGAGTGAACACCTTGCCCTGGATATGCTCTTTCTTCTCGTAGGAAAGACGAGTCTGGGTAGGATACTGCAATTTCTCGAATTCCTGTATGGCATTGCGTATATCGCCCAGAAGCATGTCGGCCATATCCCGGCTGAATCCCTGCCGGCAAACGATGCGCATCACCACTTCGTTGGTAAGGTTATCCGGAAGCGTGTAGGCCGGAACCATCCAGCCGCTTTGCTGAAGAGTGGACTGCAAATCGTACAGCGTCCATTTGGCCGTTTGGTCGTAATCCGGGTTCATCGACCAGATGAACAGCGGGTTCACCACGTCGTCGCTGTAATTTTTGAACTGGCCGAACTTGCCTATCTCGTCGTGCAGGTACTTGGCCACGTCCATGGAGCTTTGCTGGATATCCCTGTAACCTTCGAATCCGAGGCGGATGAACTGATAATACTGTCCAAGAACCTGAGCGGCCGGGCGCGAAAAGTTCAGGCCTACCTGCGAAACTTCGGCTCCGAGATAGTTCACGCTGAAGTTCATTTCATCGGGCAGGTATTGCTTGTCCTTCCAGACGACCCATCCCAGACCGGGATATACGAGCCCGAACTTATGGCCGGAAGTGCTGATTGAAAGCACCCATTTGAGCCGGAAGTCCCACTGCGTATCGGGGTCGAGGAAAGGCAGTATGAATCCGCCGCTGGCGGCATCCACATGTATGCACACCTCGTTGCCGGTACGGGCATTGTACTCGTCCAGCGCCCGGTCGAGAGCGGCCACATCGTCGTTGAGACCGGTCCACGTAACGCCTTCGATGGGTACGATACAAATGGTATTCTCGTCGCACATCGCAAGGGCGTCCTGCGGGTCGAGCGTTATCTTTTCCCGGGTAAGGGGTACGGTACGCATCTCTATCTGCCAGAGTTGGGCGAATTTCTCCCATACCACCTGATACCCGGCGGAAATCACGAAATTGGGTTTGTCTAAGGGCTTGCCGGCCTGCTGACGGCGCTTGCGCCACCGCAGCCATGCGGCGACGCCGCCCAGCATGCAGGCTTCCGAAGAACCTATCGCAAGGGCGCCGGTCTTGGAGTCGCCTTCTTCCGGAGTATTCCAGAGGTTCGCCAGAATATTGATGCACCGGCTGCTCATCACGGCAACGCGCGGATACTCCGTTTCATCGATGAAGTTCATATTGATGGCTTCATTCATAAGCCTCGTGGCGTACTCGTCCATATAGGTGGTCACGAAGGTCGCGAGGTTGAGCCGCGGCTGCGTCTGCGGATAAGTCTCGTCCTTGACAATCTGATAAGCTATTTCCTCGGTCGTGGAATGCTGTGGAATCGTGTCGGTAGGAGCCGGCTGGAGCATCTCCGCAGAACCGAAAACAGCGGTTTCGGCATCGGCCCTCGGAGTGGTATTCTTACTTTTCATGCCTGATAGTTTTTAAATATTTGAATACGTTATTCGGTGAATTATCCGGTTCGGAAAAATCGGTTTCGATACGCCGAATAATATTCATAAAACGTGCCACTATCGGGAGGAACAACAAATCCGGCCCGCAGGACAACATTTACGGAACGCACGCATGGAAAAAGAAGAAGCGCCGGAAAATTTTCGTAGTTTTGTATTACACAATCCGGCCGATGGAAAAACTTTTCGATTGCTTCCTGTGGATAATGACCGCACTTGCGGTCGTCGTTTTTATAGCCCTCCAACGAGTGGAGGCCGGCTACGGTATGCTGCTAGACAGGAAATGGGGCCCTACCGTTCCCAACCGGGCGGGTTGGGTGCTTATGGAAGCGCCGGTGTTCGTGCTGATGGGGGTGCTTTGGCTTCTTTCGCCGCGCAGGTGCGAAACCGTACCGCTGGTGTTTCTTGCTTTCTTTCAGGTTCACTATTTTCAGCGCGCCTTCATATTTCCGCTGCTTATACGGGGCCGAGGCAGGATGCCGCTCTCGATAATCCTTATGGGCATAACGTTCAATGCCTGCAACGCTCTGATGCAGGGAGGATGGATATTCTGGGTTTCGCCGCCGGATGCATACCCGGTAACGTGGCTGCTTACGCCGCAGTTCATTGCCGGGGCCGCGCTGTTCATATTCGGAATGGCCGTAAACCTGCATTCCGACCGGATAATACGAAAGCTCCGTCTTCCAGACGACAGCAGCCACTACATTCCGAAAGGCGGCATGTTCCGTTGGGTAAGTTCGGCCAACTATTTCGGCGAGTTGGTCGAATGGTGCGGCTTCGCGGTGATGACATGGTCGTGGGCCGGCGCCGTGTTCGCATTGTGGACATTCGCGAATCTCGCCCCGCGAGCCGATGCGCTGAGGCGCCGTTACGCAACCGAGTTCGGAGAGGAATTCACCTCGCTGAACCGTAAACGCATACTACCTTTTATCTACTGACATGCGTATGAAAAACTCGCTGCTTTTCACTCCCGGGAAAATAGGTCCTCTTACGCTCCGCAACCGAACCATACGTTCGGCCGCTTTCGAAAGCATGTGCGAAGGAAACGCTCCGACCCGGCAACTGGCCGACTATCACACGAGCGTGGCGGCGGGAGGAATAGGAATGACTACCCTCGCCTATGCCTCGGTAACTCGCAACGGCCTATCCTTCACACGCCAACTGTGGCTGAGGCCGGAAATCGTACCGGGCCTGCGGGACATTACGGATGCCGTGCACCGCGAAGGGGCGGCGGCCTCCATACAGATAGGCCACTGCGGCAACATGTCGAAACGCAGCGTGGCCGGACAGTTGCCCGTCTCGGCATCCGGCGGCTTCAACATCTATTCACCCACTTTTTACAAAGCCCTGAAACCTTCCGAAATAAAGGATATGGCCCGCTCGTTCGGCCGGGCCGTAGGGCTCGCCCGCGAAGCCGGTTTCGATGCGGTAGAGGTCCATGCGGGACACGGTTATCTTATAAGCCAGTTCCTGTCGCCCTATACGAACCGCAGACGGGACGAATACGGAGGCTCTCTGCAAAACCGGATGCGTTTCATGCGCATGTGCATGGAAGAGGTAATGGAGGCTGCGGGCGGCGATATGGCCGTATTGGTTAAGACCAACATGAGCGACGGGTTCCGGCGGGGCAACGGCACAGGAGAAGGGATAGAGATAGCGAAGGAACTGCAAAGGCTCGGAGCGCACGCGCTGGTACTGAGCGGCGGATTCGTAAGCCGCGCCCCGATGCACGTAATGTACGGGCGGATGCCGATTCGCACGATGACCCACTATATGGACACCCTGTGGCTGAAGTGGGGAGTAAAAGCGGTCGGACGCTTTATGATACCGTCCGTGCCTTTTCGGGAGCTGTATTTTCTGGAGGATGCGCTGCAATTCCGGCAAGCGTTGTCCCTCCCGCTGGTATATGTCGGCGGCATTACCACGCGCGGCAATATAGAAACCGTACTCAATCACGGATTCGAGTTCGTGCAGATGGGACGGCCGCTTATCGCCCGGCCCGATTTTGTAAACCTGATGCGCGAACACGACGACGACCCGCACTGTTCATGCGGATGCGAGCACGTAAATTACTGTATCGGCAGAATGTACACCGTGGACATGAAATGCCACAAGTGCGTGGACGACCTGCCTAAAGGACTGCAAAGGGAAATAGAGCGCATAAAATGCGAAGCAGGAAAAACCGCGTAGCCGGCCGGTGGGCCGTCGTCACGGGGGCCGGGTCGGGAATCGGACGTGCGATAGCCGAACGGTTGGCGGCATTGAGCTGCAACGTGGTCGCGGCCGGACGCACCGAAACGGATGTAAGAGGGGTCGCCGAGGAACTCGCCGCCCGTTACGGCGTCGAAGCTATATCCTACGGAGGCGACCTGTGCCGCCCGGAAGCCGCCGAGTCGCTTCATGCTTTCTGCCTGTCGCGCGGCATAGAAACCGAAATACTGGTGAACAACGCGGGGATGTTCCTGTTCAAAGACCTGCTGGCCACCCCGGACGAAAGGGTGTCCGGCATCATCGCCCTGCATGTAATCACCTTCACAAGGCTGTGCCGTCTGTTCGGCAACGACATGGCGACCAGAGGACACGGATATATCCTTAATACGGCGTCCCTGTCGGCATGGCTCCATTTTCCGGGCATATCGCTTTACAGCGCAACCAAAGCCTACATCCATAATATGTCCGTATGCCTGTCGTACGAACTCGCCGGGCACGGGGTTACGGTAACGGCGGTGTCCCCCGCGGGCGTCGCCACCGACCTGTATGGCCTGACGCCGAGGTTCCAACGGTTAGGATGCCGACTCGGCGTGCTGCTCACGGCGGAAAAGACGGCTCGCAAAGCCGTACGCGCAATGCTGCGGGGCAGAAGGCACACAGTACCCGGTTGGTACAACCGCCTGCTCGTACCGCTCCTGTACGCAATGCCCAGCCGCGCCGTCCTGTTCCTGCGGCGGCGAACCCTGCGCTTTCAGAAATAAACCCGGACTTACCGGATTATACTTCCGACCGAAATTGCTGCCGGCATACCGCATCCGGCAATATACTTATTGGCCATATCGGTATTGAAGCCCCGTATTCCTACCGCACGGAGTTCTCCGACATGCGATGAGATTATTTATTTGTTACATATTATATACAAATAAGTTGCAAAACAACCGATGAGATAAAAAAACTTGCATCCGAACATGCGGCAATGTATATTTGCAATATCGAGGCGGCAGGAAACAAACAATCCCGCAAGCCTTTAAATCCGGCCGTATGAAAAGCAGGAGTTCGACATACGCTTCCGATGTTACCGCAATTTCTCTTCGCATCCCGAAATTCCTAAAAAAACGGGGAGAAAACCGAGTTCTATCGGTTCCCACGAGGTTCGTTTTACCAAAATATTTCAAAGGCCGCCCATGTCGATGTATTTCGGGTATGCCTGCTCAACCGTACCGAACACCGGTCCGAAACAAATCATCGCACTGCTAAAACAAATAACTATGAAAACCAAAAGATTCAGTTTCCTTGTCCCGGTAGCAGTCCTGTGCGGAGCCATTCCTCTCAAGGCCCAGTATATTCCCGGAACCGATTACTCGGAAGAACTGCGGCCGTACGTCGAGTTTATCGAAAACTGCAACGAAGACCCCGTGGATTACGTGTTCCGCCTTTTCGACAAGTACGACATCGTCGTTATGGGCGAACGCGACCACCGCGACACCACCCAGTACGACCTGTTCGCACGCATATTCGCCGACCCGCGCTTCGCCGAAAACATCGGGCACGTAATGACCGAGCTGGGAAGCAGCAATATGAGCGAACAGGGCAGCAGGCTTATCAACCCCGAAACTTTCGACGACAAGGCTTTCTATCCAAACTTCATTCGCTTCGTAAGGAATAGCTCGGATATTACAATCCCGGAAAAGACCAACTTTTACCATCTCCACCGCGACTTGTACAACATCAACAAAAACCTCCCTCCAGAAAAAAGAATCGACATACATTACACCGGCCGCGCCTTTCATTGGCCTTCCACCGGGGAAATGACCCGGGAAGACTACAAAAACTATCGCAAATATTCAGGAGGCGGCAAGTACGATATTATTCTGGCCGAGAACGCGGTAAACGCCTACTGCAAGATTCTCGACGGACCCGACCCGCGAAAAAAAGTATTCATCATCTACAACAGACCCCACTCCTACCGGGAATACGATATCTGGGAGGACGGAAAACCATCCTCCACCGGCGGAGCCGCCCAGTTGATAGCCTACCGCTTTCCCGGTAAAATGGCGAACGTGATGCTGAACTGGTCGGATATCTCCGATATCCCTGAAGAATACACCAAAAAATATAATATACCGGAGGACTACGTGTATATCCCCTACCAGAAAGGAAAGTGGGATGCCGCCTTTGCCGTGTGCGGTGACAAGTCAATCGGCTTCGACTTTGCCGGAACTCCTTTCGGAGAGGACGATTTCGACACCTACGACCCTCCGCGCAACAAAACCACCTATGCCGATATTTACAACGGATTCATATTCTACCTGCCTCAAACCGAATGGGTGGCTTCGGGAGGTTACGAGGATTTGATGGACCCGGAATTCGAGGAAGAGTACCGCCGCAGGATAGCGATATTTTCCGACCGTCCCGAATGGCTATACGACGTCTGGAGTCAGGGTGTAGATTCCGGGCCGGTGCTGGAGGACTACGAACTCGAAATCTACTACGACCATATAAACAAGTTTTTCCAAAAACCCGGAACCGAAAAGGGTAAATAGAGTAGGATTAACTTAATACAACAGTTATGAAAAAACCCGATTTTCATGGCCTTACCCCCGTGCAGCTTAAAGAAATCCTCGGAGGAAGTTCTATCGACGAGTTAATCGGTGGATGCAGTCAGAGTTGCAGACCTGGATGTAGTGATTCGTGCAAAGGCGGTACAAGAGGAAGTAATCCAATCGTACAACCCGGCTGCACTTTAAGCCCTAAAAGCGGGACGATTCCCACGCTTTGCACTGCGACTACGCTGAAGTCCGCAGCTTTTCCGATGGAACCCGCAGAGTAACCGTTAACCCAATGGAGCGCCGGCCAACGAATCCGGCGCTCCATTCGACCCGACTAAATAACTCAGACTTATGGAAAAGGATAAAATCTATATACTGAATCCGGCATACTACCTGCACTACGACGAAAAACGAGCCGTTATCGGAGCCTACGAGGAAATAGCCTCCGACTGTCCCCATGTGGATTCGGTTATAAACATTCACCCGCTCGTAGCGCAGATGCTGACGTTTTTCGACGGCAAGCGCACGCTCGCCCGGGCCGTAGAGGATATTTCGGAATACTTCGGCCTGAGCCTGCCCGATGTTTACGAAGTTATCGGGAAATACGTGGAGAATACCGTCGGTGCGGGCGACGAAAAGAGCAACACCAATATTCCGATATACACGCTGGTCAGAAAAGGCCCGTACGAAAGGCGGGAATACTATTCCGTCGAGGACTTTCCTTTCAGCGGCGAGGTCGATATGTCGTACGGCAGGCTGTACAGGCCATTGTCATGCCTGCTCGAACTGACGATGAAGTGTTACACGGACTGCATATACTGCTATGCGGACAGAAGGAATCCCTGCGGAAAACGGGAGTTCGACCCGGAGCTGGCAAAAAAGATTTTCAAGGAAGCAAGGGAATCCGGAATAATAGAAGTCGGGCTGAACGGCGGCGAAGTGCTTTCGCACCCCTGCATAAAAGACATCCTTTCGGAAATGCGCAAATACGGCTATAATTCCCTTATATCCGCCAAGATGCCTATTTCCGAAGACATGCTCGAATTTTTAAGGGACACAGGGTGCACGTACGTGCAGATTTCCCTCGATTCGGTAAATCCGGATACCCTTACCAAGACTCTGGGATGCACGGAATACTATATCGAAAAGATATTCGCCACAATGGCGAACCTCGATAAAATGGGATTCAACTGGCAAATCAACACTATAATAACCAAATACAACTGCAATGCGCAGGATGAAATAATCCCTCTCATAAAGCATTGCGGCAGTTACAAAAACCTTAAAAAACTGACCGTATCCCCGGCGGGATATTCGCTGTACAAAAGCGAAAAGCATTACAGGTCGATAAAGGCGACTCTGGATGATTACAACCTGCTGAAGTGCGAAGTGGAAAAAACGGCCGCCTTATATCCGCATATCGCCATATCGGCGAGAGATGCCGACCTTTACCCCCACACCGAAAAGGAAAAGACCGAAAAATTCTCCAGAAGAGCCGTATGCTCCGGCAACCAGAAAAGTTTCGTGGTGCTTCCCGACGGCAAAGTTACCGTTTGCGAGGAATTGTACTGGCATCCGCAGTTCATAATCGGCGACCTCAACTCGCAGTCGATACTCGAAATGTGGAATTCCGACAAGGCCAAAAACCTGTTCCGATTTCCGCAGGAAAAAATCCGGGAAGGAAGCGCATGCAAGTCATGCCGGGACTATAACGGGTGCAGGAAGTTCATCGGAGTATGCTGGAAAAACATAGTGGGAGCTTACGGCACGGACAAATGGGACTACCCCGACCCCGACTGCCCCAAGTCAGCGCCGCCGGCTTATAGGATATACATAAACAATTAACCGGGCATACGATTGAAACCCTGCCGCACGGTTTACTGCCAAAAATATTCCTCAATATCCGCAAGCGTAACAAAGGCTGCGATGTTCGCCCGAGATACAACGCAATACAAAAGACGGACACCTTTAAGGGCATCCGTCTTCATCTGCACTGGGTCGGGGTGAAAGGATTCGAACCTTCGGCCTCCAACTCCCGAAGCTGGCGCGCTAACCGGACTGCGCTACACCCCGCGCAAAAGCACCGCAAATGTAATAAAAAATTCCGTCAGCGTTCAAATCCCGCCCTAAAAATTTACTCCGGCGCTTTCCGGGCAGCTCGGAAAACATGCATAAGCTGACATTTGAAAAGGAAAAAACGTTTTACAGTACCGCAAAACCGCCTTATCCGTCAGCCGCATTTCATTATAAGGAAAAATCGCGCTACATTTGAAGCCGTAAATTCCGTTCGGGGTGTAGCGCAGTCCGGTTAGCGCACCTGCTTTGGGAGCAGGGGGTCGAAGGTTCGAATCCTTTCACCCCGACGAGCGGCATCGACCCGCACGGTCCTCGTTTCTGCCACAAAAAATCATATCATATATATTCTGCCGCCAACTTTTCTGGTAGCGGCATGAGGAAAACGCATTACGGTACGACTATTGAATGAATCGGCTACGGTTAGCATTCAACTCACACTAAAATTTTACAGCGATGTATTGGTTATGGTATATCCTTATCGGACTGCTGGCCGGATGGCTCGGCAGCCTGATAGTCAAAGGCACCGGTTCCGGTCTGATTCTCAATCTGGTAATAGGCGTAATAGGCAGCGTTCTGGGAGGCTGGCTCTTCGGGCTGATGGGTCTGGGGACCAACAGTATGCTCGGCAGCCTGATTACGGCCGTGGTAGGAGCCGTGGTACTGCTGCTTATCGTAAGCCTCTTCACGCGCAATAGGACCAAAACGACCCGCACCACTACCACTCACAGGTAAGCCGGAGCAGGCGAAACAATCGTCGGAACGGCCGCTCTGCAAGCGGCCGTTTTCGTTTTATGCGCTCGAAAAAGAGAGCACAATCCCGGGAAAATTAGTAATTTTGGGCCGTATCATATTGAATATGCAATGCATTACGACCCGGCCCGACAGTTCAGATGTACTATAATCCGCGGGAAATCCATATCCCGCATGGACGACTACCTCCCGGTGTATGCCGAAATACTCGAGGCGGTCTGCCCGGTAAAGGAAGACCGTTTTGCCGAAGAATTCGACGGCAGACTGGCGAAGTACATACAGGAAGACTATAAAACCATCCGTAACCACCGCACCGAGAACGCGGGAAAATTGCTCGGAATGTTCACCAGCCGCGAAGGAATCGTTTATCCTACTCCGCGTACCCTGAAATTCCTCGAAGACCGCGACCAGCCGGCTTTTTTCAAAAGCGTCTGCTTCCGTTTCCAGCATCCCAACGGGTCGCAGAAAATAGGCACGGTAATCGAAAAAGCAGGAAAAGGAATATGCTTCCGACCGTACCACTTTATTCTGGCGCTGCTCAGGCTGGCGGACGAATACAGGATGCAACTCAACCGCGAACAGATAGGTTACTACGTCCTCAATTCGCTCGACGTACTTCAGGGAAAGGTAAATCCGGAAACGGTAATGAACAGAATACAGGAGGATGCGGACCGGGGATTCGTTCCGAAAGTCGTAACTCCCGGCAAGGCCCATTCCTATTCCATGCAGCACATAAACGAGCAGTTGGACTACTTGGAACTCGCCAACCTTATTCGCATGAAACGCGGCACGGTAGTCATCAATCAGGCGGAAAGCAAAGCGGCGGACCTGTTTATCGAGGCCCTCAATACTCCTCCGGCATTCGACCTTAAAAGCTATGATTTACGCAGTACCGGTACCGGGAAACGAATAGAAACCGACTGGCAAAATTATTTCGGTACCGTAAGCGGCCAGGAAGCGGAAGCATTCGTCACCGATATAAACAGTCTGGAATCCTGCTGGCAAAGCGGAAGGGCGTATCCCGTACTGGTCGGCCGGGAGGGAGAGTCGTTCGTCCTCGACTACGAACGCCGGTTCGTAAGACGGCTCGACCGCCGACTTTCCATGCGGGTGGAATTACAGGGAAAAACTTCCGTTCTGGGATACGACCTCGCTTCGTTCGAAGCCGGCCGTGGAAAGCAACCGGATACGCCGCGATACATAACGGTTAAGACTACCAAGCGGGTACATGCCCCCAATCTTTCCGAGGCAATGGACACGGTATTCCTTACCCGGAACGAATGGGAAGCTGCAAAACGCAGCGGTTCGAGTTACTATATATACAGGGTGTACTTTACGGCCGAGGGCACATACCTGAAAATAATACAGGACCCGGTAGGAAAAAGCCGCATCGGCGCGCTGTCGGCCACCCCCGTCAGCTATCGCATGGAATTCGGCAGCAGGGCCGTCGATGAGCATATCCGGTCAGGCTCATGAGCGAATCTTCTTTTTTTTCCGACATACAGAGAAACATACTGGCCTCTCTGGAATCCGGACTCCGCATCGCCTACGACCCGGAAGCGGCGAACATGGTGAATTTCCGCAAAGCCGTTTCGGAACCCGTACAGCGTTGGTTCCCTTACAGAGAAGGCTATTCGGAAAAACTGGTAAGCCGCATTATAAAAGAATTCGGCATAACGGGGGCCGTCTACGACCCTTTCTGCGGAAGCGGCACGACCCTGCTGGCCGCCAGACATCGGAAACTGCCTTCTGCCGGAATCGACATAAATCCGTTGTCGGCTCTTATATCAAGCATAAAAAACGAGCCGTACGCTGCATCCATGCCTGACAGCATAGACGAGTTGAATCGAAATGTAGATTCGCTCGCTGTGCCGGAACCGGATTATTTCACACCTTTTCCGCTGGCCGCCAAGGTATTCAATCCCGCCATATTGACCGCGCTCCTGCAACTGAAAGAACTGATAGAAAACATAAAGCCTTATCATCTGCAACGGCTGGCGTTCGGGGCATGGCTGTCGATACTGGAACAGGTATCCGACGTAAAAAAGGAGGGCAACGGAATAAAATATCGTTACCGGCGCCGCACCGGAGCGGGTTATATCGTAACGGAACGAGAACAGTGGGAAAGGGAGTATTTCCCGGCAGACAAGGTCGGATTCGTAAGAAACGCCCTGAAAAACAAACTGAATGTAATGGCCGAAGACATAAGATGCGCTTATGGGCCGTGCATGCCCGCTCCGTCCGTCACTTGCGGAGACTGCCTGAATGCGGAAGAACTGCCGCCCGAAGGAACCGAACTCGTTTTCTTCTCTCCTCCCTACTGCAACTGTTTCGACTATTTCGAAATACACAAGATAGAAATGTGGATGGGGAGATTCGTGTCCTCGCCCGAGGATTTCCGACGTTACAAATGCAGCGGCTTTTGCTCGAATACGAACACGGCCGGGACGAAAGAGATATCTTACCGTCACGAAGGGGTGGAAAAACTCGTCGGAATATTGGGCGACAACCTGTGGAACAGAAAACTTCCGGCAGTAATCCGGGGGTACTTCGACGATATGCATACTTTGTTGAAAAAACTGTACGTACATATAGTTCGGGGCGGACGGGCAGGCATAGTGGTGGGAAGTTCCGCCTACGGCGGAGTGATAATTCCCACCGATGTACTTATCGCGAATATTGCCATGGAAATAGGATTTAAGGTCGATTCGGTGCGCGTTACCAGACACCTGACCACAAGTTCCCAACAAATACGCCGTCTGGCGCCGTTAAGAGACTATCTCAGGGAAAGCATAATCCTGTTGCGAAAATAACCAGTGCGAATGATAACCGTAAAAGAGCATATCCCCGAAAGCCCGGCCGAAGGGGAAGTAATCGACATTACCACCAACGACACCAATTATCTGACCCACGGATTCCATAAATATCCGGCAAAGTTTATTCCGCATATTCCGCGTTGGGCGATAGCAAAGTACGGACGCGCCGACAGGCCCGGAGCGGTGCTCGACCCTTTTTGCGGGTCCGGAACCACATTGGTGGAATCTTTGCTCGCCGGACGCAATGCAACCGGAATAGATATCGACCCGCTTTCCGCCCTTATATCCAAAGTAAAAACCACTCCGGTCGACATCGAACTTCTCGAGGCCGTATGCAGCAGCATTTCAGGAAAGCTGCTCCGAGAACCGAGCGAAGGATTCATGCCCGCAGCGGACAATCTGTCCCACTGGTTTACGTCGGATGCGATACGCAAACTGTCGGCCATACGCACGGCAATAGAAGAAACGCGAATACGGTTTCCATACGAAGAGATGCAGGACGTGTACGACCTGCTTATAGTATGCTTTTCGTCGATAATCCGCCGGGTATCCAACGCCGACAACCAGTCGCAGAAAACATATGTATCCCACACGCGTCCGAAAGTGCCGGAAGAAACTCTGGAAACATGGAACACGCAACTGAAATATTTTCGGCGTCGTATAACGGAATTTACAGGCAGATGCTCGCCGGGAACAAGAACCCGAATACTGACCGCGTCTTCGGATTCCCTGTCCGCCGGTTTGTGCGACGGACCGGTAGCGATGGTAGTAACGTCGCCGCCCTATATCAAAGCCGTGGATTATGTCTATAACCAGATGATTGAGCTGTTCTGGATAGGCGACCTGTTCGCAATGCAAACCCAACATCTTCAGAACGAACACAAAAAGCGGTACATAGGAACCAAGCAGGTTACGAAAAAGGATTATTCGCAGTTCGACCCGGAAAAAAATTTCACGGACATTGCAGCCGGCGATGCGGCCTTACGGGAAATATACCTGACCGACCAGCGTAACGGAGCCGCCCATGCCTATATTACTTACAGGTATTTCTCCATGATGGAATGTCATTTCTCTTCGCTCGCGCCACTGCTCGTTCCGGGCATTCCGTATATAATGGTAGTGGGCGACAGCCGTGTAAGCGGCGTGCACGTTCCCACGGCGGAAATTCTTACCGGTATTGCGGCACGGCACGGATTGCGAGCAGTACATCGCTGGGGATACCGGATAAAAAACCGGTATATGCGCTTCGACCGGAAGGGACGCGGAGGAATTATAAACACCGATTGGGTAATCGAGATGATTAAGGAATAAAACCCGGCCGCGCCGAAAGCGGTCGGGAAACCCTTGAATCGCAGCCATACCCACAAAATCCGCAGCCGTTTACAATTTGCGGAATAATTCCGTACCGCCCTACTCGGATTCCGCAGCGGCGAGCCCCGTTTTACGGAGCCGTCGAACTGTCCGGATATTCGTTCCCATCGGACTGCCGCAAGCGTACGGTCTTTCGGGAATACCTGCAACACGTTCCAAATTCATCCCTTAAAGCCCAAGAATGGCGCGACAATCCGTATTTTTAAATTTGTCCGCATCCCGTTTGGTATTTTGATAAATAGTTCCTTATTTTGTTTGCTATAATACCTGCATATTATCTTGCAGCGACTTAACATCGGAAACACGGTTTTCCGAGGAAGCCTGCGAACGAAATATCATGTGACTCAAGACATTAACTTAACAGTATATTAAAGAGAACCTTATGTACGAAAAGCTACCCGTTTACGCCAGACCCCGTACGGCTTTGCTCGCTGCCGCACTTCTGGTTACCTTTTCGAGCACGGCTTTCGCTCAGGAACAGAAACCCGACAGGGGAATACTCAGCGGAAGTTTCGAAACCAATACCATTTGGTACGTTCCGGACGACTGGGAAATCCCGGATAACCGCATAGGCTCGAACAACTACCTCAAACTGGATTACAACCGCAAGAAACTGTCGGTAGGCGTACAGCTCGAACTGTATGCTCCCGTGCTCGTGGGTTACAATAGCGCTTACAAGAACGACCGCACTTTCGCCTCGTCGCTGGTCAACAAGTACGTTCAGTGGACCGACAAGAATTTTCAGATAACCGCCGGCGACTACTACGACCAGTTCGGAAGCGGAATGATATACCGTTCGTACGAAGACCGTGCTCTCGGCATAAACAACGCTCTGGAAGGCGCACGGCTGGTATATAATTTCGGCGACTACGCCTATATAAAAGGTATCGTAGGACGGCCGAGGATGTATATGGAATATGCCGATTCATGGATATACGGAGCCGACGCATCCGTTTCGCTCTCCAATCTGTTCGGAATGAAAAAGCACTGGCTGGCGATAGAGGGCAGTTTCGTAAACCGCTACGAAAAAACTCCCATGGCTTACGAGGATGTCCTTACGACTCCCAACATGCATGCATGGTCGGGACGCATAGCGTACGAAAGCGACTTCGGCCTTACCTTCAAGGCCGAGTACGCCAACAAGAGCCGCAGTCCGTTCGAAGAAAGCCTGAAAGAAAACGACTACCTTACCGAAGTTTATTCCCATGTAGGAAACGGGCAGTTGGTAGAGCTGGGATACAACCGCAACGGACTGGGCATATTCGCCACTTACCGCCGCCTTACCTATATGGCGGAAAGATTTACCCTCAGTGACATCTATTCCGACAACAACGTTATGAACTATCTGCCGGCACTGACGCGGCAGTACACCTATCTGCTTACCAACCTCAATCCATACAGCACCAACGTAAACGGCGAGCAGGGGGGACAGGTGGATATTTATTACTCTTTCAAACGCCGCACCGCGCTGGGCGGCCGCTACGGCTGGAAAATTCACCTGAACGGTTCGATGTTCTATACGCTGCACCGTTACGGCGAGGAATCGCGCAGGCTGAACCGCGACTTCAGCATAGATATAGACAAGCAGTGGACCAAAAACTTCAAGACGCTGTTGTTGGTGTCGTATCAGGGCTACAGAATGCTGAATACTCCGAAACCAGATTCGGCTACGGGGGACGATATTCCGGAGGTCGCCGCGGATTCGGACATCGGTCCTGTAAACCCGAGCGCCCTCAAACCGTTCTGCAATGCATGGGTGTTCGTACTCGACATGCAGTACAAGTTTACGCCGAAAGTTTCTTTGCGTTTGGAATTGCAATACCTGTATTCCAAAGACGATGTAAAGGATTGGTGGGCCGCTTTGGCGGAACTGAACTTCGCTCCTCACTGGAGCGTATGGGGAAGCGATATGTATAACTACAAAGATGAACGGGTACACTATTATACGGCAGGTTTTTCATACACCAAGTCCCGTACACGCATATCGCTGACATACGGCCGCAACCGCGCCGGATATATATGCTCCGGAGGAGTGTGCCGGATGGTACCGAAATATGTCGGGGCAAACCTTCAGGCAACCATTTCATTCTAAACCATCTCGATAACCAACTAAAAACAAAGTCATGAAAAATTTCATTAAACTCGGGCTGAGCTTCCTCTCGGTAGCAATGCTGGCCGCAAGCTGCTCGGACAGCGACGAAAGTCCGGCAGTTGACCTCAAGCTCACGGCCGACAAGGAAACCATCGCTGCCGACGGTATTGATGCAGTTAAATTTACCGTAAAGAACGGCGGCACTGACGTAACCGCATCTGCCAAGATTTACAATCAGACCGACAAAGTTTACCTCGAATCCAACGAATTCAGCAGCGAAGCCGAAGGCACGTACACATTCGTAGCCGAATACGACAACGCCAAATCCAATACGGTAAACGTAACCGTAGGAACGGGAACGGTTTCCGCTCTTGTCCTCAACCATGATAAAAACGAAGTAACGGCCGACGGAACCGATGCAGTGACTTTCACCGTAACCTATGACGGAGAAGACGTGACGACGGAAGCCGAAGTCCTCAACAAGACGGACAACACACCGCTGGCACTGACCGACGGCGTGTTCAGCTTTTCGACCACGACCGAAGGCACCTATGAATTCGTGGCTACTTACGGCGAGTACACCGCGGCCCCAGTAACCATAACCGCTGTCGCAGCAGGCGGAGCTTCGTTCGACGTGAACAAAACCCCCTACCGCTACGCCCTGATAACCAAAGCAACCGGTACATGGTGCCCCTATTGTCCGGGCGCCGCTACGGCAATACATCAGGTAGAGGGCAACTACCCCGACCGCATGGTAGAAATAGCCCTTCATTACGACGATACATACGAGTGCCGTCCGTATGTCAGAAACTACTGCATGCACTATAACGTAGATGGTTTTCCCAATGTAATGGTGGACCTGAATCTCGAAAAGCAGACTATCAGTACCGCAAGCGCTATTCTAAGGTTCGTAAAAAATTCGGTGGAAGAAGTACCGACGGTAGTGGGTATCGCCGCCACCTCTAAAGTGGAAGGCGGAAAAGCGGCAGTCAGCGTCAAGGTGGGAGCGAAGGAACCCGGCGAAGTACAGCTTATGGTAGCGTTAGTCGAAGACGGCATTATCGGTTATCAGTCGAACGGCGGCTCGAACTACGAGCACAACTGTACGTTGCGCGACGCGTCAGCCGACCTTTATACCGGCGACTATCTCGGTGAGCTGACCAAGGGACAGGAAGTTACGAAAGAGTACGAATTCGACCTGAACGCTACATGGAATGTAGAAAACCTCAGAGTGGTAGCGTATGCCGTAACCGGCACGAAGGTAGGCGGAGAAATCAAGCGTTTCGTCAATAACGCGGTATCCTGCCCGATAAACGGTTCGGTAGATTATCGCTACGAAGAGTAATAGCCAGAAGCCAATCTCATACGTTTCCGACCGGCAGCCTCCTTGGGGGCTGCCTTTTATTTAACCCACATACGGTTAGAGGGTTAAAATAACCGGGCGACGCTTCTGAAACGGCTTTCGGTCATTCTCGCCGGCGACAAAAGAATGCTTGGGATAAAAAATATCCGTTTTAAGGCAAATAATCCGGTCAAATTTTCGGGGGGGGGATTTTTACATATATTTGCCGCAAAGCAAACTACACCCCTACGACCATGAAAAATACCGCGTTTATCGCAGCACTTCTTGTCGGCGCGACCGTTATGGGTTGCGGCAAGGACAAGGACAAGGAAATTCTGGAACCTTTGAATATCACCATGTATGCCGGGGACGAATACCGGATACAGCCCGCGTCCGGTTTCGACGAGTATGTTACGGACAACGACTACATAGCGACGGTCACGAACGAAGGGCTCGTACATGCGTGGACCATAGGCGAAACCTTCGTAAAAGCTCAAAATGCAAATGCGGAACAGAGGGTGAACATAACAGTGACAGCGCGTTACGATTTTGAAGAACCGTGTGCAGACTGGGCATCGACCAAGAATGACATTATCCGTAAATACGGCGCTCCCGACGCTACCGCAGGTAACATGATAGCCTATAACCATGGAGAGGGCAACGTCCCTCTCGTTACCATGTACGCTTTCGACGGAGCCGCACTGATTGCCTCGTTCGCTATGGTCGAACCGGAAAATGCCCTCGTGTGGATTGAGTTTCTTTCGGAACGGTATCTTACCGAACCTGCTACCGCCGGGATATACCTTTTCGTAAATGCGTGGAACAAAGAAGACCGGACCACTTTCATAGGATTTCAGGAATACGACGACGGTTCCGTGTACAGGACTACTTATATGCCGTATAACAGAAGCGTTAAACCAACAGTATTATCCGACCTTTCAGAAACGTGGTCTTCCGTTATTATCCGAAAGTTGGACGCGCACGGGAACAGACTGCCGTAACCGACTTCCACCTGTACGGAAAGTTTCCATCAGTTCTCGTCGGGCGTTATAGCGACAGGCTCCGGAAGTTTCCGCCGTACGCTGCGACGAAATCATAACCACACAGGAAGCACCCCGGCCCCGGCTCCAACGAGTCCGGCTTTTACTATCTTTGCTCGGCAACAGCCGGATTCAAGCCCATGCAACCGCTCAAACACTTCTGTCTGCCCTTGATACTCATTCTGTGCGTCGTCAACGGCGCCCGCGCTCAGGATACGGCAGAACCTTACGTGAACGTCGATTCGTTGATAAACTACGCCAGCGGAGAAAGCAAAAAAGGAAACTTCGGCGAAACGGCGGCTGCCGCAAGAAAGCTGTTGGCATACGGCAAGGGAACCAATGATAAAACCGCAATTCTGTACGGATTGATATACACCGGACACTCTTTGGCACGCGAAGTAAACGATTCGGTAAAATACTGTTATAAACAAGCGCACGAGCTGGCATCCGAACTCGGTGATTACCGCGCCCTCGCTACGATAAACAATGCCCTGGCTATCTATACATCGGAAATGGAAATGAATTACCTCGGGGGATTGACGTACTTTATGGAAGCCCTCGATTATGCAGAACAAAGTCCCGATTTTCATTCTTATCCGGTAATCCTTAATAATATAGCCATGGCGCATTATCTGCGCAACGACCCCAACGGTTTGAAATATTCCCTTGAAGTCGTAGACATAGGCACCGCCGGCAACGATTCCCTGCTTGTATATTCCGGTTCTTTCGTTACCGCATACATGTACTATCTGCTGGAGGATTATGCAACTGCGCTCGGATACATGGAATCCGCTCTCGACGCCGGAGGGCAACATACGGAATTTGCGGAAGCATACAGCCTGTATGCCAACATACTGGTCAAAATCGGAAGGGAAAAAGAAGCCGTAGGCTATTACAAACGCTCGCTGGAATATACGGGAGAAGAAAAAAGCAACGTGCTGGCATATCTCAACTACGGAAGTTATCTTATAAAAACAGGGGCGGCTTCGGAAGCTATCGGTATTCTGGAAAAAGGGCTCGACTTCGTAAACAGGCGCAACAATGCCTTTTACCGCTCCCAACTGTATGAAAAACTGTCGGAAGCCTCCGAAGCTCTGGGTCGTATGGACACTGCGCTGGAATACTATAAAATGTACCGCCATGAGTCGGACAGTATATTCGATGCGGCAAGGGAGACTGCCATAAACGAACTCAGGGTAAAGTACGAGTACGAAAAGCAGGAGAAGGAAATCCATGAAAAGAAACTCGCCCTGCTTCGTGAAAAGCAAAAGCTGAATATTACGGTATTCGCAGTTATAATACTCGCAGGGCTGCTCGTAATCCTGTTTACCACATACCGGAAAAAGAATCAGAGGTACAGGCAAATCGTACGGCAACAGCACGAGTTGATACGGAAAGAAAAGGTTATAGAGGAGTTGCGGGGCTACGGCCGTCGAAACGAAGGAGAGAGCGTTACTCCTTCGGACGAAAAAAGACTTGCCTTGTTTTCGGAATTCGAAAAACTGATGAAGGCCGGGAAAATATATCGGGAAAAAGATATTACCATAGAAAAAGCCGCCGAAAAGCTCGGCACTAACAGGTCTTATCTTTCCAAAGCTATAAATGAAAACGGAGGAATGACGTTTTCGCAGTATGTCAATTCCTGCCGCATCGAAGAAGCCCGCCGCATCCTTTCCGAAACCGACAACGATATGCAGATAAAAGCCCTCGCCTACGATTTGGGGTTTTCGACGCCGGAAACCTTTTCTTCCTCTTTCAAAAAAACCATAGGAATGCTGCCCACGAAATTCAGAGAGCAAATGAGGAAAATATATAAAGACTCCGATTCGGAATAAAGGAAGGCCGCCGTCGCAATATCGACCCTGCGAAACGACAATTGACGTTTCGCAGGGTCGAATCCGTTTGCAGTACACGAAACAGACCGGTAATTTTGAATTACGGCAACAGACGCCAAAAACCAAACATTCTATTACATCATGACCGCACAGTTTTTACTTAAAAGAACATGGCTGTTCGTCACCGCGTTATCCCTGGCATCGATTCCGGGATGCGGAAAAGATGACTCCGCTCCCGGTCCGGGGCCCGACGTCGGACCCGAGCCCAATCCGGGACCGGAGGAGCTCGTTATAGATTTCAATCCGTCGTTTACCGTACCGGGCAATGCCGCTCCGTATCGGGAAATCGGAATCTTCGCCTCGCGAACTGACCGCAGGGAATGGGACGAATCCGCCATACCCGATTTCATGCACAACCGTCTGCTCGGCAACCGAGAAGGCAAATGGGCCTACGAGCCGGTCGAAAACTGGCCGGAAAGTACAGGCGACAAAATATCCTTCTTCGCCTATGCACCCTACGCTACCGGCGCCAACGGAATTTCGGTAAGCGACGAAACTCATCCGGGAGCTCCCGTACTCGCCTATAAAATGCCCTCGAGCACGGACTGTCATACGGACATATACATTGCCGCTCCGAAAATGAATCTGACGAGGAGCGCCGAGCCGGTCGATTTGAATCTGAGGTCCGTTATGGCCAAAATCGGATTCAGCATACGTGGACACGGCGAGAAGATTTCCAAGATTGCCATAAAAGGCATAATGGACGAAGGGGAGATAACTCTGAACGCCGAAGACAAAGGCGCGATGACTTGGAACCACGGCCCTGCAATATCCACGACCGAGTACAGGGCGGCCCTCGCCTGCGACGAAGGAAAGGATTACGTGACGGCCTCGGAAACTATGCTCGATGTAACCGCGGAAAACGGGCACATCTACGTAATTCCCCAAAATATCACTTACAACGCCAGAATAGTGGTTACGGTAAACGGAGAAGACAAAGGTTTTCCTCTGGAAGACGTGTATCAGTGGATGCCCGGACAGGAGTATAACTACAACCTGACCATTCCCGATTCGCAGGCGCTCGACTATACGGATAACAATTCCGCCGCTTTCCTTATTGCACCTTTGGACGGGTCGATTGACATAGTGAGCTGGCAGGAAGCCATGGACGGGTGTCCCGAAGGATACAGACTTCCCACCCAGAACGAAGGGATGCTGATTCTGCTTTACAAAGACGGCATCGAAGATAATTCTTTCCGTTTTGCCAGCTACTGGAGCTCGACCGAGTACAGGGAGAACGATTCGGAAGCGATGTTCTACGACATTACTTACCGAATAACCGGCTATACCCCCAAGATAGGAAAGACTTCTTTCAGGTGCATCACCGACCCCGGAAGCATAGAATAACCGTAACCAATTATTTACGAGCGATGATAAAAAGATATTCAACGACCATAATGCTGGCATTCGGCATAATATCCGCCTGTGCACAGCCCGGAATAAGATATCCTTATATCGACACGAGCGACGCGCAAAACGGTCCCGTTATAGTATCGAGGGATGCCGAAGGCGGAGTCGGCGCTTCCGTTCTTCATGAAAACTGGACCGTCACGCCCATGCATGTCGAAACAAGTCCGGACAACACCGTGCCGGCCAAACTTCAGGTAGCGAACACCGACCTGTCGGAGGAAAAAGAGTTGTGGAGCGAAATACAGTGTCCGGAAGGATGGAGAATCCCCACCACTATGGAGCTTATGCTTATATGGACGATGGGAGGCGCCTCCCCGGACTCGTACGAAACCGACAAAAACAATCCGAGGTACAATCCTCCGGTAACGAATACGCCTCTGTACGATATACCCGGGTTCACCCCTTATAAAGCCGACACTTACTGGGGAGCCACCAGAGTGGGCCGTTCGCCTTCGTCCGTCAATACCCTGTCGATGGTAACCGGCATGACTGGCGGAGGCAGTACCGCGGGCCCGGACCGGAACCATGTCCGCTGCGTAAAAGATGTCGAGTAGGAAAATATCTTCATAAAGATATAAAAAAGAAAGCGCGGCCCGAAAAGGCCGCGCTTTCCGTATAATACGGGCAATCTATTTTCCGGCCTTGTACGCTTCCAATCCGCTGCGCAGAAATTCTACGAACTGAGCCACGTCGAGGTTATATCCGCGCGGAGGAACCAGCTCGCGGCCCTCGCCGTCGAGCAGTATGTAATACGGCTGCGCATTGACGCCGAACCGCTCCTTCGCGAAATAGGAGTTTATTTTACCCAATCCTTTCAGAACTTTGCCGGAAGGAGTAGTCACCCAGTCTTCTTCGGGAACTATTTTCTTGTCGTCGGAATACAGTGCCAGCACTACGTAATCGTTGCGCAGCATCGAAAGCACTTCGGGGTCCGACCACACGCGGGCCTCCATTTCCCGGCAGTTGACGCAGCCGTGCCCGGTAAAATCCACGAACAGGGGCTTGCCTGCCTTCCGTGAATATTCCAAAGCTTCGTCATAGTCGAAAAAACCGTTCAGTCCATGCGGCAGATGCAGAAAATCGGCGTACTTACGGCCGCTCATCCCTTCTCCGGCGACAGACGCGGAAGAAGCCGCAGCCCGCTCCGGACCCAGAACGAAATCCTGCGAGGTAATGGGAGGCATATATCCGGAAAGAGCTTTCAGCGGAGCTCCCCACATTCCCGGAACCATATATACGACGAACGAGAAAACTATTATCGAAAGCACCAGCCGGGTCACCGAAACATAGCCGCTTTCGGAATCGTGTTTGAAGCGCAGCTTGCCGAGCAGATAGAAGCCAAGCAGGGAGAAAATCACTATCCACAACGCCAGATAAACCTCCCTGTCCAGAATACCCCAGTGATAAGTCTGGTCGGCCACGCTCAGGAATTTCAATCCAAGAGCCAACTCTATGAATCCCAATACCACTTTGACAGAATTGAGCCAGCCTCCGCTTTTCGGCAGTTTTTTAAGCCACGACGGAAAAAGAGCGAATACCGTGAACGGCAGAGCGAAAGCTATGGAAAACGCGAGCATGGTTACTATCGGCTCCCAAAACTCGCCGGCCGTCGATTTGATAAGCACCGACCCCACGATAGGCCCGGTACACGAAAACGATACCAGCACCAATGTCAAAGCCATGAAGAATGTGCCCCCGAGCCCTCCCTTGTCGGCCTTGCGGTCGCTGCGGTTCACGAGTTTGCTCGGCATCGTAATTTCGAAAGCGCCGAAAAACGAAGCTGCGAATATCATGAATACGGCGAAGAAAATCAGGTTCGGTATCCAGTGCGTAGCCAACCAGTTGAAAATGTCGGCCGTTACCGCATCTCCGCCGAGTATCCGGGTTATCAGTATGATGGCCGCTATCGGCAAGGTGTAGAGAGCCACGATGAAGATGCCGTACATGGCGGCGCGGAACCGTCCGGCAGCCTTGTTCTCGGAACCTTTCAGGAAAAACGATACCGTCATCGGGACCATCGGGAACACGCACGGAGTCAGCAGCGCGGCGAATCCCCAGAGTATGGCCTCTATGATAGCGCCCCACAGCGACCGTCCGACCGATTGCAACGATTCCCCCTCGGCAGCGGAAATCCGGAGTTCCGAATCTCCTGCCGCTACCGTGGCATCTCCCAGAGCAACGGCGAATTCCCATTCCTGCGGCGGGGAACAGCTCGTATCGTTGCATACCATCCATTCCACCATTCCATTAAGGGAGCCTCCCGGAGCTGTAAGCCTGACTTTCTGGCCGAACGATGCCGCATGCTCGAAGAATCCGATATTCATTTCGAAAATCGGGTCGTATTCATGTACAGGCTCGGTTATGTAGTACGGGCCGTCCACGAGGGCAACGCCGGTGGAAGGCTCGAAAGTGAACACCGTAGGATTGGGACCCATATCGTCGTAAGGCCCCATGTCGTACATATGCCATCCTTCGTCTATCTTCGCATCGAACACGACTTCGTATATTCCGTCGCCGGCCGGCACGGATTTCACAGTCCACCGGACCATGTCCTGAGCCCCGGCTGCGGCAATCGAAACGTACAGCAGCACGAATACCCACAAACCGGTCTTGAACGCTTTATTCATACAGCACTTATTTTTATTGTGTTAGTATTGGCAGCTCAGTCAATGCAGCGGTCCCGAAAGCCTGAATATCGGAACATTCCGCCCGAAAAATCACCACAATTATAGCAAAAGATTTGCATACAACCGATACTATACATATTTTTGAAGCTAATAATAAAATCGGCGATAACGGAAATACAGAAAATCCTGTCAATCAAAATAAGACGAAAACAACTTCCCTTATGAAAAAATTACTGTTTCTCTCGGCCGCCCTCCTCACCGGCAGCGTTGCAATGGCACAAATGCCGAACGTGAAAGTGGAAAACGAAAAGGGCGAACTGATAAACGCCTCGTCCCTCGTGGACGGCAAGACGCCCATGATAGTTTCGTTCTGGTCAACGACCTGCAAACCCTGCATCAAGGAATTGAACGCCATAAACGACAACTTGACCGACTGGCTGGAAGAAGCTGACTTCCGCGTAGTGGCGGTTTCTATCGACGACAGCCGTTCCGCCGCCAAAGCCAAAGCCATGGCCAACGGCTACGGGTGGTCGGATTTCACGCTGCTTTACGACAAAAACCAGGAACTCAAACGTGCCATGAACGTCAACCTTACGCCTCAGGTATTCGTACTCGCTCCCGACGGAAAGATAGTGTATTCCCACACCGGTTATACTCCCGGTTCGGAAATAGAATTGCTCGAACAGGTCAAAAAAACGGTCGAGTAAGCCGGTTTCTGCCGGCAGAACTTCCGGGACCGCGGACTCGCATGCCGCAGTCCCGTTTTTTAATATGTTTTCACGGAAACGGACATGCGGGCAAAAGCCGTTTACGGAATAATCCCTTATATTCATCCGTCTATAAAACCGCCCTGTACATGAAAATCGCTTTCACAACACTGTGCATTGTGCTGTTTTCCATAATTTCCGCGTCCGTATCAAAGCCCGACAGGTTCGAAAGGCCGTCCGCAAACTGCATTTCCTGTAGCGGAGGCCATTCCTGCATATCCTCAGCGCCCTTTCTTTACGGCTCCGTATCGTACGGAGGAACCGGCGTATCCTGCCTTCCGGAAGAACCGCGTACGGCGGGAATATCCGTCCTTATAATACTCCTGTCCACTCTTGCGGCCAAGTGGGCGATAAAAAAGAGAAAGGTTTCCAATGCGAAGTTAAAGCCCGGCGGCAAAAACGGCACGGAAAGTCCGACGTAAAACATATGCAAACGCTTATAATACAAATATTATAATTATATTTGTATAACACTGCGCCGTACGACGGTCCGAATGGTCGCGGCGATGTTCCGAAAAGGCGTTTGCAATGAAGATAGGCTTTCCGTGGTATAAACAGCTCGACTCGATGGATTGCGGCCCTACGTGCCTGCGCATAGTGGCATCGTACTACGGCCGCAGCTATTCCTTACAAAACTTGCGTGAACGCTGCCACATCACCCGGGAAGGGGTATCCCTGCTCGGCATAAGCGACGCGGCGGAAGAAATCGGTCTTCGTACCGCGGGAGTCAAGATAACATGGGAACAGCTTCGGGAAGAAGTAAACCTGCCATGCATAGTCCACTGGAATCAGCGACATTTCATCGTAGTATATAAGGTGACCGGAAAACGGGGACGCCATTGGGTGCACGTTTCCGACCCGGCGCAGGGGCTTTTGAAATATCCGGAGGAAAAGTTCCTCAAGTCGTGGCTCCAGTCCGACCCGGAACAGGAAGCCGACGGCACGAGCGTACGCAAGGGCATAGCCCTTCTGCTGGAGCCTACTCCTAAATTCTATCAGGAAAAGGGCGATGAGGACAAGCGACTGAGTTTCCGGTATATGCTCAAGTACCTGCGTCCTTACCGGCACTATCTCGCGCAACTCGCGCTCGCCATGCTGACCGGGAGCATCATCAGCCTTATACTGCCGTTCCTTACCCAGTCGGTAGTGGATACCGGCATAGGAACCGGCAACCTGAATTTCGTAGTAGTTATCCTGATAGCACAGGTCATGCTGGTTATCGGCCAGATGGCCAACAACCTTATCCGCAGTTGGCTGATGCTGCATATGACAACGCGCATAAGCATTTCTCTGATTTCGGATTTCCTTTCCAAGCTCATGCGTCTGCCGATAGCGTTTTTCGATTCCAAAATGGTCGGGGACATTATGCAGCGCATCGGCGATTACAACCGTATCCAATCCTTTCTGACGGGTTCGCTGCTGAGCATAGTCATGGCAGCGGTGACGTTCGTAATCTACGGCGCGGTAATGGCCGGTTACAATCTTCCCATTCTGGGGGTATTCCTGCTCGGAAGCGTGCTGTATATAGGCTGGATACTTATTTTCATGAAGCGACGCCGCAAGCTGGACTATATGCGGTTTCAGGAGGCTTCGGCCAACCAGAGCAATATAGTTCAGCTCATAACCGGAATGCAGGACATAAAACTCAACAACTGCGAAAAGCAGAAACGCTGGGAGTGGGAACGTATTCAGGCACGGCTGTACCGCATCAGCGTCAAGGGGCTGAGCCTCGGGCAGACGCAGGAGGTAGGCGGCATGTTCATCGACCAGGCCAAAAACGTGGTTATTTCCTATCTGGCCGCCGTAGCGGTTATAGACGGCCATATGACCCTTGGTATGATGATGGCGCTCCAGTATATAATCGGTCAGCTCAATGCGCCGCTGTCGCAGTTCATTTCGTTCGTACAGGCATCCCAGGATGCGAAGATAAGCCTCGAACGCCTTAGCGAGATTCATGAAAAGGACGACGAGGAACCTGAGGGCGTGGAAAAACTGCGCGACATACCGCCCCACGCCGACATAGAATTCCGCAACGTAGCATTCCAGTACGACGGTCCACGTTCAGAAAAAGTGCTCGACCATATCAATCTGACCATCCCCCCCAACAAAGTCACCGCAATCGTCGGAACCAGCGGCAGCGGCAAAACCACTCTGCTGAAACTCATGCTCGGATTCTACGAGCCGGCGGAAGGAGAAGTGCTGTTGGGCGGCAGGCGCCTCGGAAGGTACAGCGAAAGCTGCTGGCGCAGGCACTGCGGGGTAGTAATGCAGGAAGGCTACATATTTTCCGACACGATTGCCAACAATATAGGCGTATCGGACGAGGTTCCGGACATGAAGCGAGTCCGCGAGGCCGTAGAAGTGGCCAACATAGGCGATTTCATAGAATCTTTGCCTTTGGGGTACAGTACCAAGATAGGAGCCGACGGCCACGGACTGAGTACCGGTCAGAAACAGCGAATGCTGATAGCGAGAGCCGCCTACAAGGACGCCCGCTATCTCATATTCGACGAAGCCACCAACTCGTTGGATGCCAATAATGAACGCTTTATAATGGAAAAACTGTCGGAACTGTTCCGCGGCCGCACGGTGGTTATCGTCGCTCACCGTCTGAGTACGGTCAAGAATGCCGACAACATAGTGGTATTGGACAAGGGAGTGATAGTCGAGGAAGGAACGCACAAGCAACTTATAGAACGTAAGGGACATTATTTCAACCTCGTACGTAACCAGTTGGAGCTTGGCAACTAACTGCGGAAAGAAGATGCCGGAAAACAGGGACTTTTACAGCGACGAAGCGGACGACATACTCGGCCGGCCGCCGTCATGGATAATACGTTGGGGAATAACGGTTGTATTCGCTATTTTCGGCGGTATCCTCCTCGGATGCTATTTTATAAAATATCCGGAAACCGTAGCGGCTCCGATAGTTCTTACCACCATAAACCCTCCGGCCGACTTGACGGCCCGCTACGACGGACTTATAGACACGGTATGCGTCGTCGACGGGGAACGGGTCGACCGCGGGAACCTTATAGCACTCATAGCCAACCCGGCCGATTACGGTTCCGTGCGTCTGATTGAGGACAGTCTTGCGGCTGCTTCGGGAAAGAATTTCACCGACGCCGTGTTCGGCCGCTGGTTCGAAAAGGAATACCGGGTCGGAGACATACAGAACGCCTATTCGGAATTCCGCAAACTGAGTCTGGACTACCGGCATTATCTTCAGACCGGTTATATCGACCGCAAAACGGAACTTCTCAGCAGTCAAATTGCCAAAAGCGAGGAACATTACTCCATGCTTCTTCGACAGGGCCGGATGCTCGAGGAAGACCTGCTCTTCGAGCGCCGCAACTTCAAGCGGGATTCGCTCCTGTTCGCAGGTCAGGTCATCTCACAGTCCGACTACGACAATGCATACCGCAGCCTGCTGGATAAGCTGAACGGCAAGGCATCGTTCGATGCGGCATTGTCCCAAACCGAACTGTCCATAATCCAGTTGCGACAGCAACTCGTGGAGCTCGGACTCCAGCAGGACAACGAAAAAGCCGACTACGAGCGTCAGCTCAGTCAGGCCCGGCAACAGCTTCTGCTGCAAATCGGCCAGTGGAAACTGCAATACGCCATTTTCGCTCCGGCCGACGGTACGGTGACGCTGCTGAACTACTGGAGTAAAAACCAGAAGGTCACCATAGGCGACCGGATAGCCACGGTAATCCCCGACGGACATCCGACCCTTATAGGGCACATGCACATACCTTCCGCCGGCTTCGGTAAGGTGGCGGAAGGACAGACGGTAAACGTAAAGCTCAACGGTTATCCGTATATGGAGTTCGGAGTTCTCAAGGGAGTGATTTCCTCTATTTCGGCAGTACCGGACGGGGAAAAGGGTTATGTGGCGCAGGTCACGTTTCCTGCCGGACTCAAGACTACGTACGACCGGGATTTACAGCTCATACAGCAAATGGACGGCGAAGGGGAAATCATAACCGACGACCAGCGGCTCATACAGCGTTTCCTGCAACCGGTGCGGGCCTTGTTCGACAAATAACCCGCTCTCCCCGCAAATTTTCATTAATTATCACCGCTTTAAGGCGCCCTGCAATACGGAGCGCCTTTTTTCGCTGACGCGCAACGAAAAGAATTTCGGGCCAAAAGCCCAAAAATAATCCTGTACGGCATCAAATGAGTACGATGTTTGCATTATAGCGACGCGGCGGCGACAGCATGGCCCCGACGAGACCATGCCGGCGGCCGGAAATGCTTCGGAAAAGTTTATGAATATTCATTAACCGATTTAAAAATTCAATTGACACTATGAAAAAATTATTCATGTTCGCCGCTTTCGCGGCAGCCGCCATGTTTGCGGCCTGCGACGATGACGACACATCGAACGACACCAAGGCTTATTTTTATCAAAGCCTGAGCGCCGAGTACAATGTAACCACCAACCAGACCTATGCCGCAGCCAACTTCAACCGCTCCAACGCCAATGGAGAAAGCATCATTCTGGCCGGCAACCAGTCGCTTCTGATTAACGGCCAACTGCCCGTATATGCCAACGTTTCTCCTTATTACTACACGCTGACGCTGCCGGGACTGGACAAACTGACGTTCGTGTTTACCCGCGACGTAGGTGAGGTGTACACCAATACCGTTTCGGTCGACCAGGTAAAGCCCGTGACCATTCCCGCCGACTTCGTTACCGTGAAATCGACCGGCACCACCACTCTGACCTGGACTGGCGACCCGGTAGGCGACAAGGAAACCATTATGGTCAGGCTGATGGATGGAAACCAGAAGGTAATCGGTACTTTCTATCAGCGCGAACTGAACGCCACCACTATAAACATAGTGTTCACTTCGGCCGTTCCGGCTCCCGGTTCGGCAGGCCTGCTGCTCCTGACCCGCGTCAAGGAACTCCCGCTCGCCCAGACCAACGGCGACGCAGGCGGCCTGATGAAGGTAAACTATACCGTACAGAAGGAAGTTACGTTCGAATAGCGAACGTGGTTCCCGGCATAAAAGGGCAGGCCTCGAGCCTGCCCTTTTACATTCCTTTTTCCACAAGGTCAGACTATGCCGAAGCCTCCGTCGACCAGTATGTGCTGGCCGGTTACGTAACTCGACGCGTCGGAGGACAGATAGATTATGGTTCCGTTCAGCTCTCCGCGTCGTCCCGGTCTGCCGGCTGGATTGATTGCGTCGTACATTTTCAAAAAATCCTCGCTTTTGAACAGGGTGTCCTCTGTCATTTCGCTTTCGAACAGACCCGGGCCAATCGAATTTACAGTAATATTGTCGAGCATGTACGATGCCGCCATGCCGTTCGTAAGCCCCAATACGGCCGCTTTCGAGGTATTATATACATGACGTGCGAGTACGGGGCTTTTGCTTGCGTTGACGGCGTCTATGGAAGCGATGTTGACTATCTTTCCGTAACGGTTGCGACGCATGTACGGAATCACGTACTTGGACATCAGGTACATGCCTTTTACATTGACATTCATTACCCTGTCCCACTCTTCCGGCGACAGTTGTTCCACCGTTCCCGGCACTGCTACCCCGGCATCGTTGAGCAGGATGTCGATGCGTCCCAATTCGGACGCGGCCTTATCTACGGCTCGGCGCACGCTCTGTTCATCGGACACGTCGCACGCAACCGGCACCGCCTTGCGCCCGGTCGCCCTTATCTTTTCGGCGAGTTCCTCCAATCTCTCTATCCGGCGGGCAAGAAGCGCCACATCGGCGCCGTATTCCGCATAGGCTATTGCAGCATCCGCTCCCAAGCCGCTCGAAGCGCCGGTCACAATCGCCGCCTTTCCGGTTAAATCAAACAAATTCATAAGGTCTGTTATTTGGTAAACAGGGCAATATAGCAAAATTTATACTATTCGGACAGCAGAGCGGCGCAAACAAACCGGTTCGGACGGCTTACCCGGCATAACCGGACAGTAATTATGCCTTTAGTGACACAAATAGCCCCTTTCGTATGCTTCGGATATTTTTCCGTTTGTTAATTTTGTTCCCTGAAACAGCACTTCATCCCTGCAATGAAATTCATCCGTTTACTTCTGGTTCTGCTCGCCTCAGCCGCAACCGTTCCGGCCTATGCGGACTTTCCGGATACCGTCGTTACCCGGAACGCTTCTGCTCCGATTCCTCCCCGCAAAAAGGTAGGACTCGTACTGAGCGGCGGCGGAGCCAAGGGAGTTGCCCATGTAGGAGTTATCAAAGTGCTCGAGGAGGCAGGCATTCCGATAGATTACATAGCCGGGACCAGCATGGGAGCCATAGTAGGCGGGCTGTATGCAATCGGATACACCACCAAGGACCTCGATTCGCTTTTCCGCAGTCAGGACTGGATGAGCCTCCTAAGCGACCGCGTCCCCCGTACGGACCGTACGTTCGTGGAAAAACGGAATATGGATACCTATATAATCTCCCTTCCGCTTTACCGGGACAACAGCATGAAACTGCCGGTCGGGGTCGTAGCCGGACAGAACGTGTTCAACATGCTTACGGAGCTTACCATAGGCTACCACGAAAATTACGATTTCAGCCGCATGCCCATACCCTTCTCTGCAGTGGCCTACGATATGGCCGAGGGGCGGGAATATGTGGCCCGCAGCGGAAGCCTGCCGATAGCGATACGTGCCAGCATGTCGATTCCGGGAGCTTTCGAACCGGTAATGCTCGACAGCATGTGTCTCGTGGACGGAGGCATATACAATAATTTCCCGACCGACGTGGTAAAAGATATGGGAGCGGAAGTAATCATAGGCGTGGACCTGTTCGGAGGCCTCAAGAATGCAGAGGGTTTACAGACGATACTCGACTTGGTGGACCAGATAACCACCTTCCTCGGGCGCGAAAAATACGCCGAAAACCTGAAAATTCCCGACCTGTATCTACATCCGGACATTCATCCCTACACTTCGGCGAGTTTCAATACGGCGGCTATCGACACTCTGCTCGAACGCGGCGAGCGCGAAGCACGCAATAACTGGGACAAGATAGTAGAGCTCCGGAAGATTATAGGCATCGACAGCATGTTCCGTCCCGTTCCTATCCCCGACCCCATGCGGAGGAACGACACACTGCAGATAGGCCGCATAATATTCGACGGTCCCGTTTCGGTCAAGGAAGAATTTCGCCTGCGCCGGGAACTTCAGATAAGCCAATACGCTCGGATTACAAAGAAACAGCTCAACGACGTAATAGGCCGTCTGCGCGGGTCCGGGATTTACGGCAACGTATCGTTCAAGCTGGACAACAATCCGCCCTACAATCTCACCATAATACTGAACAAAATAAGGCGCGGGTCCGTAAACCTCGGACTCAGATTCGATTCGGAAGAAATGGCAGGCATACTCCTGAACACCACCATAGCCTCGCGAGGGATGCAGGGCTACCGGCTCGGAGCGACCGCCCGACTAAGCGAAAATCCGTACGTCAGGCTCGACCTCGTAACGGGGCGCTTCCTCGCCGGACGCATAGGAGTGAACTATATGTACCAGTACAACGACTTCCGGCTAAACGAGAACGGTCGCAAGCTAAACAACATCACCTTCAATCTCAACCGCGCGGAGGTATTCTTCACCGACCTTTACTTGCAGAATTTCCGTTTCAATGTAGGTATCCAATGGGATTATTACGACATAAAACCTTTCCTCTACGCTCCGGACGACTATATTACCCGGGTCGGAACGAGCCACTATTTCAACTGGTTCGCTTTGGGGCACTACGAATCGCTCAACGATATGTACTACCCTACCAGCGGATGGTCGGTATCGGCCAAATACACGCTGCACACGGACAACTTCGCCCAGCATAACGGAGGAAAGCCTTTCAGTTCTATACAGTACGAATTCAGTACGGCTTTGTCTTTGTCCAACCGGCTAACGCTGCTGCCTTCGTTGTACGGACGAAGCCTGATAGGCACTGACATAGATTTTCCGTATCTGAACTTCATCGGGGGCAATGAAGCGGGCCGATACATGGCCCAGCAGCTTCCTTTCGTCGGCGTCAGTCATATAGAAGCGGTCGATAATTCATTTATGGCCGTGTCGCTCGACGTGCGCGTGCGTCTGTGGAAAAGACAGTATGTTTCGCTTCGCGGAAACTATGCCATACAGAACGACGATTTCCTCGATATGTTCTCCGACCGGCACGACATCTGGGGCATAGGACTCCAATATTCCTATCAAACCCCGGTCGGCCCGATAAGCCTTCAAGTGGACACCTCGAGCAAAACGCGAAAATTCGGAATCTATTTCAGCCTCGGCAAATACTTCTGAGCCTGTATATCGCACAGGCATCCCGGCCATAGGGATAATTTTCATATATTTGAACTCCGACGGACTATAAATCCGCCGGACTAAAACATTATGCCTATGAAAACAAATTTGTCAATCGTCAAAGCGGCTCTCGTGCTACCGTGGATTTTCACGGGGGGGGGTGCGACGAAGCACCCGAACCGATTGAAAATCCGAGGGTTCCGGCCATAGAAATAAAAGCCGGCAACGTTACCGAAAATTCGGCGGCATTCCTGCTGCGGACGCAGGACGCCGACCGTATCGCCTACCTGACCTGCAAGGCGGCCGGGCATGTCCCTCTTTCGGCAGAGGAAATATTCACAAGCGGCTCCGTTGAGGAAGCTCCCGCCGAGTTCCGGACGTTCACGGTTTCGGGGCTGGAGGCCGAAACGGAGTATGTAATTTCTGCCGCCGCACGACTGGGCGATGCTTACAGCCGACCGGCGGTTCTCACGGTCGTAACTTCCGACTCCGTTCCGCCCGCTCCTCCGGTAGAATTTCCCCTGCTGACTTTTACGGAAGCTTCCAAAACCGGCTTTACATACCGGATACAGCCCGAGGAAGAAAACACTCCTTATTTCCACTCCTATATAGAAAAGTGGGCCTACGACTATCTTTGGGAAAGTTTCGACGGGTCGCCCGACAATCCTGCCGACGTAGAGCGGTTCCTGACCGACTTTTTGGCCGACTACGGTATGGAAGACTCCGGCACGAAAAGCATAATTTGGAGAGCCGGCGACGACAACCCTCCGAGGGAAGGATTCGCCGCGATAGTAGGAGGCAAAGGCTACTATGCGATAGCCTGCACTTTCGACCCCGAGGCACTGGTATGGACCGGGACCCCCGAATCGGTTGAATTCTCGACAAAACCCGCCGGCGAATCCTCATGCGGCATCGACATAACAATAGAAAATCTGACGTCGGACAGACTGACCACACGCATAGAACCCGGCGAGGGAATAAACTTTTATTTCTATCATCTGTTTCAGAAAGAAGTGGTGGAGCAATTCATAGCCGCCTACGGGGAAGAAGCGTTCAGAAACCACATTTACGAATACGGCTATGTATCGCGCGAACCCTATACCGACTTGTGGGCTGTCAGTCCCGGAACCGAATACGTGATAGCCGCTCTGGGCGTAGATACGGAAGGTGATATAATGTATGCGCATACGGATTTTACCGCACCCGTGCCGGAACCGGAGGTGGAAGTTACGTTGCAACCGTATGAAAACGAACTCGAAGGATACTACCGCTGGCAAAGCCTCGAAGCGTCGGTAAAACTGCATCACTTCGGGGAGGTCGGTTCTGCGGAAGGAATGTGGACGCTCCTGCCGCAGGAAGTCGTAAATGCGGCGCTGGAAATGCTCGGAGCAGGGGCTACCGTAGAACAATGCGTGCTGGAAGGATACCTTATGCTCTACCCTATGGACACTGAATGGACGTCGCTGTTAAGCTCTCAGGGCAGCTTTACGGCATACTTCAACGACCTCGAAGAACGGACGGAATACTGTTTCATCGCCCTGCTTCCCGACCCCGAAGGCAACCCGATTGTAAGTCATGCGACCGCCTCCACCGGAGCGAATCCCGGCATTACGGAACCGGAGCCCGAATATCTGGCCTATCTTGGACAGTGGAAAGTCAACGGCAAATCGACCGAAGACTGGTCGAGCCCGATGACGTACGACATCACCATAGAACAACTTACGCCCAATCTGAGCTTTCTGGTCAAAGGGTGGTCGTCCACGGAGATAGGAAACGAAATGCCCTTCGTAATGAACTACGACCCGGACACTAAAAAAATCTACGTCAGAGCTCCCCAGACTCTCGGTACGCGAACCGACAACGGCGCGGAATACGAGGCGGTATTCAGCGGATATTTTGTATTCGGAGCCACCGACGACCTTACGCCGCTTTCCGGAACGACCTATACGGCTTACACCGGCTACATAAACGGGGACTATCTGACCCTGCTGCCGGAAATATTCGATATGGACGGCCGTACATACTCGTTCAAGTCGATGGGCTACGGCGGATACGCATCGGGCGAATACCGCTCCTTTACAGGAGAAGAATACAATATCATAGACTTCACCACCAAGCGAGTAGGCGGAGCCGGCGCTTCGGAGCCGGTCCGAACACCGGTTTCCGGCATGCCGGCATACCGGACCGTTCGGATGCAAGCCCCGGACAAGTCCTCCGCAGGCATACAGGCTAAACAACCCTTCCGGAACATCCGGGAGAGGTATTCTGCATCGGCGGCCCAAAACGACTTCCGGCGACGAATCGACCGGGAATAACCTCGAGCCGATACCTGAAACCGTAGCGGGACCCCATTGCAGGGTCCCGCTTTTCCGCCGCGTCAGTGCGACAGCTTCAGGCCGACTATGCCGGCCACTATCAAAGCCGCGGAAAAAAGCCTCCAGAATCCGGCCGAATCCTGAAAGGCGAGTATTCCTATCACAAGGGTTCCCACCGCTCCGATACCGGTCCAGACCGCGTAGGCGGTGCCTATAGGTATCTGCCTCTGGGCCATGAAAAGCAGGAATCCGCTGGCCGCCATGGATATGACGGACAAGGCGATGAAGAGGTAGTGATAACGGGGAACAGCCGAGGCGAGTTTAAACCCCAACGGCCAGCCTATTTCCATAAGCCCGGCCAAAAGCAGATAAATCCATGCCATATGTCGCATTCTGCAAAACAACCGCTCCGCTTCCTTACGGAAGCGGAACGGCATTATTATACTGACTGTGTGATATTTTTCTACATCAGACCGCGGGTAAGGAACACGGCGGCTACCGTAAGAATAGCGTAAAGCTCCGGGAAAGCGGCGAGAATAAGGGTCTTACCCATCACGTCGTGTCCGTTGCCGATAGCTGCGACGCCGTTCGCGCACACCTGTCCCTGACGAATCGAACTCAGCAGGCAGACGATGCCGACGATAAGCCCGAGGCCCATAATGGCAGCGGCCTGAAGCACGGAAATTTCGGGGGTCAGATAGTTTTTGATAAGGAAGAACGAAATGAAACCGTAGAGGCCCTGGCTGCCGGGAAGCGCCGAAAGCACCATGTAGCTGCCGAAGGCTCCGCCGTTCTTCTTCATTGCGCCTACCGCGGCGTTGCCGGCAATCGTAGTACCGTAGGCGCTTCCCACTCCGGAAAGTCCGACCATAAGTGCCGCGCCGATGTAAGCTAAGATAATTGGTTCCATAATTTTTAATTTAAGTTTAATGTTATTTTATTGTTTTTTAGCTTTTTCTTTCCTGAAAGGAGTAAACGTTCTTTGCGAAGCCTCGAATCCGGCATTCTTGTAAAACTCCACGAATGTCAGACGCATCGGATGCACGAAGGCTCCGAGCGACGACATGAAAAGGTTTATGCCGTGGCCTATAAGAAGTATTACGATAATGAACAGCTCTTTCAGCAGTGGTATGTCCGGAGCCAGACCGAAGGCGAGGTCGTTGAACACCAGAGCCAGCGTACCGCCCGACAGGCACAGTGCGAAAAGACGGATATAGCTCAACACATCGCCCATAAGGCCCGTCACGTCGTTGTACGTGTTCCACAGTCCCGGCCCGATATTTTTCAGAGGGTTTTTGTCCGGATTGTGGAACAGCAGCATCAAAGCCAATCCCAAGCACAGCAGCCCGATATATATCGGAGAACTCATCGAGAAACCTCCGCCCAGCGAGGGAGCGAACAGTGCGGCCAGAGTACTGACAATCACTATCATCCAGCCGACGGTACCGAGCGAATATTTGAAACCGAACTGAATGCTTATATTCACCACTTTAAGCGCCATGCCGAACAGTATCTGCACCACTCCCAGTCCGAGGGCGATATAGAAAATGTCGTCGCCGCTCAGGAACAGGTCGTGGATGCGCCGGAACATCGGAAGGCCCGGAAGCTGAATTCCGAAAAACGAGCCGACCAGAAAACCGAACACCACCGTCGAAGCGCCGCACCACAAGGTCAGGCTGGCTATATGCTTCCACTCCGGTTTTACTTTCCGGAGCACGAACGACAGGATTACGAACAGCAGTCCGTAGCCGGCGTCGCCGAGGCAGAATCCGAAGAAAATCATATAGAACGGCGCGAAATACGGCGTCAGGTCCAAAGAGCCGTATTTGGGCAGAGAATAGAAATTCCCGATAAACTCGAACAAACGGGCATAGCGGTTGTTTTTTAGCAGTACGGGCGTCTGGTCTTCGGGCGTGGGCCGTTCCCGGAAATATACCACTCCCGGCTCGGCTTCGAGCAACTGTACCACCTTTTCGGAATCCGCCTGCGGGGCCCACCCTTCCATTATTATCAGGGCGTCCTCGGCTTCCTTCACTCCGCTGTGAGCGACCCGGCTGAAGTTCAACTCGTCCAGTACGCCGCGTCCGTGTTCGGCTATCATGTCGGCCGAAGCGGCCGCACGGGCCATAACGGACTTCCACTTTTTCAGCTCTTCTTCCAATTCGTTTATACGAGCCTGAATCCGGGCAACCGTTTCGGACGGAGCCTTGAGCTCCTGCGCGTCTATGGCCACTTCCGCGCCCTCGGGAGCCACAACCACGAAGTAGCTCATGCCGTTCGAGCGGCTGATTTCCTCGACGATATAATCCTCGCTCCACTGCGGACTGCGGGAATCGTATTCATTGGAATAGACGGAGAAAAAGCGTACGGCGATTCCCTTTTCCGCAAGCCCGCGCAACTCGGCCGGGTCGAATCTCCCCCAGACGGCGGTTTCCGCCTCCTCCTTGCGGGCTTTGGCTATCCGGCCGTCGAGTTCTTCGATTTTCACCGCCGCTTCCAAATAACGGTCGAAAGCCTCCTGCGAGTCGGAATACGGTTCGCCCGGCTCGAAGCCCTCTTCCGTTACCATGGCGTCGAACCGGTCCGCTGCGGACTTGTGTTGTTCGTACTCCATAAGCAGGCGGCGCTCCCGCTCGTCGGGCTCCCACCCGACGGTGGTTATATCCACCAGTCCGAGTTCCTGCAAACGTTTCAGAAACTCCTCGTGTCCTTTGTAATACGACACGATAGTGTATTTATCCATTCTTACTATCATGGCCGTACGGATTGGGTTTGCTCGTGTTTATTCTTTACAATCTTCTGCGCGCTCTTGGAGAGGTTCTCCTCGTCCTCGAGAAAACGCTTGATTTTGCGAATGGCGTCCTCGTAACCGGGAATCTGCACCTTTTCGTAGAGATTCACTTTCTGGGTGGTCTTCTTTCTGGCATGGTCGAGCAGCTCGGTCTTCCGGTTGAATACCTCGTACTCTATGCCGAGACGGGCCGCTTCCTCCAAAAGGGAAATGCCTTCGGCGAACCACACCGGAGAGCTGAACAGGTCGTATTCCTTGACCTTGAACCGCACGCCCCGCAGCACCGGAATGCGGACGCCGGCGATTTTGCTCTCGTCGATGTCCACGTCTTCGATGCGCACGAGGTCGGGGTCGAACTCGCCCCACAGCGCAACCATATAGTCGTAGCGCGAGAGCAGCTCGTTCAGACGGCGTTCGTACTCGGCGGCCGTATCCTTGGCCTTTTTCACCTCCACCCGCAGAGCCGATTCCTTACTCTTTATAGTAGGAAGTGCCCGCTGGCGCATTTTGAGTTGCTTGCCGAGTTCGCCTAGCGACGTTTTATTGTACTGAAACTTTATAGCCATAAGCCGAATCCCCTATCTGGGCCAGTATTTTTCGACCAAATCGGCGCGAATCGAAACTTCGCTCTGGGAGAAATAGGCTGCGAACAGCTTCCACGCCGTATCGAGCATCTGGTCGATGTCGATATTGACGTCTATGGCAAGCAGTTTCTCCGAATAGTCGCGTGCGAATTTCAGGGCGCGCTCGTCGTAGTCGGACAGGTCGAAACCGTTTTCCAGTTTGGTCTTGGCGTTGGCGGCATCCGAGTAAAGGCGAACGGCCGCATTCATTACCTGCGGGTGGTCTTCGCGCGTCTTCTTGCCGATAACGAGCTGTTTCAGTCGCGACAGGGAACGGAAAGGGTCGACTATGACCTTACCGGTATCGCTGTCGCTGCGCAGGAACAACTGACCCTCGGTAATGTATCCGGTATTGTCGGGCACGGCATGGGTGATGTCGCCGCCCGACAGAGTGGTGACGGCTATAATCGTAATCGAGCCGCCGTTGGGAAGCTGCACGGCCTTCTCGTAAATCTTCGCAAGGTCGGAATAAAGCGAGCCGGGCATGGAGTCCTTCGAAGGAATCTGGTCCATGCGGTTCGACACGATTGCCAGCGCATCGGCGTACAGGGTCATGTCGGTAAGCAGCACGAGCACCTTCTCGCCCTTGTCCACGGCAAAGTACTCGGCGGCCGTAAGCGCCATGTCGGGTACGAGCAGACGTTCCACCGGCGGATTCTCGGTAGTGTTTACGAAGCACACGATACGGTCCAACACGCCCGCGTTCTCGAACAGGTTGCGGAAGTACAGGAAGTCGTCGTTGGTCATGCCCATGCCGCCGAGGATAATCTTGTCTGCCTTGGCCCGCAGAGCCACGTTGGCCATCACCTGATTGTAAGGCTGGTCAGGGTCGGCGAAAAACGGAATTTTCTGACCGGAAACTATGGTGTTGTTCAGGTCGATGCCGGCGATACCGGTAGCTATAAGTTCCGAAGGCTGAAGACGCTTGTACGGATTCACCGTCGGGCCGCCTATCTCGCGCTCCTCGCCCTCTATGGGTGCGCCGCCTTCGAGCGGCTCGCCGTAGGCGTTGAAGAAACGGCCGGCCAAATCGTCGCCTACCTTCAGCTTGGGAGGCTCGCCGTGAAAAATAACTTCCGAATCGGTGGCTATGCCTTCGGTTCCCTCGAACACCTGAAGCGTCACCTCGTCGCCGTCCACACGCACCACCTGCGCCAGCTTGCCCCCGACGGTGGCGAGCTCGTCGTTGCCTATACCGCCCGCGCGCAGAGCCACCGTAGCCTTGGTGATATTGTCTATCTTGGTGTATATTTTCTGAAATGCTTTGGTTTCCATGTCTTTAGGCATTGATTTGCTTGTTCGATACCAGTCGGTCGATTTCCTTGCGGTAAGAGTCGAATTTCTCGCTGCCCCACTCCGAGTAGTTCATTTGCTTGAACACATTGATAAGGGATTTGAAGAACGAGGAACAGTCCTCGAAGTCGCCGAAGGAATACCGGCGGCCGCAGATGTCGAGCACCAGCTCGTACATGTATTTTTGCCTGTCCATCGGGCAGTTGGCGTCGATATCGTCGAAGGCGTCCTGCTGGAGTATGACGAAGTCGATAAGCTCGCCTTTCCAGAATCTCTCGTGGTATTCGAGAGGCACTCCGTCGTCGCCCAGAATGTTTATCTGTTCATATGCTTCCTTTCCGCGCTGTACGAGCGTTTTGCCTTCGTAAACCCTCTTTACCCAGTTACGGTCGATATGTTCATCGAGAAATTCCACCACCTCCGGATACTCCAGATACTTGGAATAGCTGTCCAGAGGGTCGATTGCCGGATAACGCTTGCTGTCGGCACGCTGCTGCGAGAGAGCGTAGAAACAGCGGGCGGCCTTCTTGGTCGATTCCGTAACAGGCTCCTTGAGGTTGCCGCCGGCGGGCGAAACGGTTCCGAGGAACGTAACCGAACCGGTAGCGCCGTTGCGCAGGTTCACCAGCCCGGCCCGCGAGTAGAAGTTCGATATGATTGCCGACAGGTCCATCGGGAAGGCGTCCTGTCCCGGAAGCTCCTCCAGACGGTTGCTCATCTCGCGCAGGGCCTGCGCCCAGCGGGAGGTCGAGTCGGCGAGGATAAGCACCTTCAGGCCCATCGCACGGTAGTATTCGCCGATAGTCATGCCGGTATATACCGACGCTTCGCGGGCGGCCACCGGCATGTTCGAGGTATTGCAGACAATCGTGGTGCGTTCCATCAGCTTGTGGCCCGTGCGCGGGTCGTCCAGATGCGGGAACTCGGTGAAGATTTCCACTACCTCGTTGGCGCGCTCGCCGCAGGCCACCATAATGATGACATCCGCCTCCGCCTGCTTGGAAATGGCATGCTGAAGCACCGTCTTACCCGCTCCGAACGGCCCGGGGATAAATCCGGTTCCGCCGTCGGCAATCGGGTTGAACGTATCTATGGCCCGTACGCCGGTCTCCATTATACGGCTCGGCCGGGGCTTGGAGACATAGGCCTTAACGGCCTTCTTCACCGGCCATTTCTGCACCATGGTCACGTTATGCTCGCGGCCCTGTCCGTCGGTCAGAACCGCCACGGTATCGGTTACCTTATAGCTGCCGGCGGGGGCCACGCTCTTTACCGTATAGGTATCTTCCATTACGAACGGAACCATTATCTTGTGGGGAACCCACGCCTCCTGAACCTCGCCCAGCCAGTCGCCGGCGGTTACGCGGTCGCCTTCCTTGGCCAGCGGTTTGAATTCCCACAACTTGTCGTAATCCAACGGTTCGGTGCGCGTGCCGCGCTGAATGAACAGTCCGTCCATTTTTTCGAGGTCGTTCTGCAGCCCGTCGTAGTTGCGGGACAGGATGCCGGGTCCCAGAGTGGCCTCCAGCATGTGGCCCTCGAATTCCACCTCCGCGCCGATACGCAGTCCGCGCGTGGCGTCGAATACCTGAACGTAGGCTTCGTCGCCTACGACCTTGATGACCTCGGCCATCATCCGTATGTTACCTAAAGCGATGTAGCAGATTTCGTTCTGCGACACCGGGCCGGATGTTTTCACCACCACTATGTTAGCGATGATGCCGGACACTTGCCCTTTTGTTTTCATATATGTTTTTTCGATTTTTCTGCTTAGGTTAGTTTCCCGAACCGATATACTCACGGCCGTTCAGCGTTTCCACGAGCCGGTCGAACATCTCGCGGCCGCGTACCGGGTCGAGCATGGCCCAGCGGTGTACGAGATTGATGCGCACCAGATAGCCCAGAATGCCGTCGATATTGAAATAGTCGAACACGGTCAGTTCCTCCGACACGTTCCAGCGTATCAGGTCGATACGGTGCTCCTTTTCGAGCAGATTGCCCGTTTCGGCCACGGCCGCTATGAGCTGGTCGATATATCCGATTTCGCCGCGCAGGCCGAAATCGGCTGCCGAACTGCGCACAAGGGCATCGGCCACGTCGCCCGAGCCTATAACCGCCGACGTTATCGGCAAGCCGGCACGCCGTGCACCCATGGCGGCCGCTATGTTGCGTAGGTTGCGGTCGAACTCGCTCCACTCGCGGATAAACCGGCATTTGGATTCGGCACATTCGGCATAATATGCTCCCATAAGGCTGCGTTCGAAACGCTCCTCGCGGTCGAAATCCTCCCACTCGGCCGAATCCGGGTCGGCGTAGGCGCGCACCGTGTCCGCAATAAAGCGCGGAAGCCTGTCGGGCCGCGCAAGCTCCTCCTCCAATTCCTCGCGGGAGAAATTCCCCAGCGCGGAAAACTGCGAACGGCCCTGACGGATACCTATTATATTTTCTATGTCGTACCATGTATAGAGAAGGTCCACGTATCCGCGGTCGCGTTTGGAAACGTTTTCGCGAACTTCCTCTATAACGGCACGCGCATCGAATCCCTTTGTCTGGGAGTCGAGCGGATATTCCTTAAGCCCGGCGACCAGACAATAGTAATTCTTCCCCGACATGGCTTACTCGGCGTAAAGTATTTTGGAAACTTTTTCGCGCAGGAACTCGCCCAGCAAAGCGTCGAAGTCGGCGTCGGAAAAGCTGATGTAATAACCGCCGTCCTTTTCGCCGATACGGAATCCGTTTTTCACGCTGTCCGACCACCCTACCTCGATGCCTTCGCTCAGCAGGTTCTTGGCATCGCGCTCGAAAAGGTCGGAGAATTTCTCCTGCCACTGGGCAGGAAGCAAGGCTTTCAACTCTATGCGGCCCGCCGAAGCGCCGTTCCAGTGCGAAGCCACCGCAAGCAGCAACTCCTTGACGAACTGCGGGTCGAGAGCCGCCTCGTGCACAGTTCCGGAAACGGTGCGGGCCAGTATCATGTTGGCGATATTCTCCTTGAGAGCGGCCACGGCCTGACGGCCTGCAAGGGTAAGCTCGGTCATAGCGTTCTTCCGAAGTTCCTCGGCCTGACGGCGCGCGCCGGACATTATCGAGTCGGCCTGCTCGCGGGCGTCGGCCAGAATTTTTCCGGCTTCGGCCTTGGCGTCGGCCACCAGCTTGTCGGCATCGCTCCGGCCTTTGGACAGCCCTTCCTCGTAGAGTTTCTGGGTCAGTTGTTGAAGTTTGTTTTCCATATTATAGCAGTTATTTATTGTATTCTGGCAGATGCGCCGCACGCAGCAGGTCGGTAACTTCCTTAACCGGAGTAAACGTATCGAGCGGCACTTCGACGAAAACCGTATTCCAGTCCGACATGGAACCGTTCCACAGTCCCGGAAGCTCCTGAGCCTTCAACGGCCTGCCGTCCTTCGATTTGAAAGAAATCAATCCGGCCGAACGGTCCACATAGCGGCCGAGGTCGAATTTTTCGCCCCGGTAGTTCCTTATTCCGCATACCAAATCCACAGGATTGAAATGGGTGCCCTCCGCCGACAAATGTTTTTTGCCGGGGGCTATCTGGTTGGATTCGGCGATTTGGAGCGACTGCGTACCGTCCGGATTCACGGCCCAGAAAGGCCCTCCGCCCGGTTCGCCTTCGTTGCGCACCATTCCGCATACCCGTATCGGCCTGTCGAGCAGGCGGCGCAGGAAAGAGCGGCGCTCGTTTTCCGGGCGCGAACCGAATCCCGCCGGCAGCCTGACCATAAGCCGTTCTTCCGCGAAACGGGCGACCGCGGCCAGTCTGTCGCTTCCGATGCCGGCGTCGAACTCTGCGAGCAAAGCGAACGTTTCGGCCTGAAGCTCCACGAGTATTCCGGCAAGTATTTTCTTATATCTTACGGTATCGCCGCGACGGTCGTCGGTAGTGACGTTATCTATGTTCTTTATAAAAACCAGGTCGGCGTCGAGGGACTGCAAATTCTTCAGCAACGCCCCGTGACCGGCCGGACGCAGCAGCAGAGAGCCGTCGTCGTTCCGGAACGGCGTATTGTCCGGGTTGGCCGCAACGGTATCGGTAGAAGAATCCTGCTCGGAAAGTTCCACGACGAACCCGATGCCGAACCGCCTTTCATACTTCGGCAACACCTCCGCAAGCAACGCCTCGAAACCGGTTTTGTGCTCCGGAGAAACCGTAAAATGCAAACGAGCGGACTTTCCGTCGGAGGCGTACAAGGCCCCTTCGCAAAGGTGCTCCTCCAGAGCAGTACGAGCTTCGCCGGGATATTTATGAAATAACACGAGAGCTTTGGGAGTGGAGCCGTAGTTCAGGCCGGGCCCTACCAGAGCCGAAATTATCCGGCGCCCGGAAGCATCCTCCGGAAGCACGTCGCGCAAGCGCTCCCAGAAGGCGAAGTCGTCCAGATTGTCGAGTACGCGGCGTACGGTATCGTTGCACTCTCCTCCATCCGCGAACGGATACAGGTCCCTGAACATGCGGGTAGCGGCTCCGGAAGCCGGCACGAACTTTACGACCTTTCCGCCCTCCCGAATATACTTTTCGTAACCGGCGGTCCTCCGTTCGGATTCCGCCTCGCCGGGAACGAGTATGCCGCGGCCCGGCGTAGCCGCTTCGGTCACGTCGAGATAAGGAAATCCCTCCTGAAAATTCCGCATCTGCCTCTCTACTTCATCCTTGCCTACGGCAAGCCGGCGGAAAAGCAGCCAATCCTCAGGAGTAAACCCAGCCGCATTCATAGCAGTTTCCGGCAAACTTGTAAGTAATTAAAAACGAAAGGGTTTCATATCCCCTGTAAAACCGGCTCAAAAGTAATGATTTTTTTTCAATATGCCCGGTCCGTCCGTAATATTATATCCGCAAACCCGCAGGACATTACCGGCCGCCGAGGTCACGGCTTTTTTCGTAACTTTGTTCCCGCAATGATTCGGGAATATTTCGACACGAGCCTGAAAGAGTACAATACTTTCGGCATAGACGTACGCTGCAAACGGCTTCTGGAGTACGAATCCGCGGAAGAACTCGCGGACATACTGCGGAGCCGGCCGGATGCGACCGCCGGGCGGTGGGCCGTACTCGGAGGCGGAAGCAACGTGCTTTTCACGGACGATTTCGACGGGACCCTGCTGCATCCCTCGGGCGGAGAAACACGCATAACGGGCCGGAGCGGAGGCAAGACGTTCGTACGCGCCGACGCGGGAATAAAATGGGACGAGCTTACCCGGTGGTGCGCCGAACGGAACCTGTGGGGAACGGAAAACCTCGCAGGCATACCGGGCACGGTCGGAGCGGCTCCGGTACAAAATATCGGAGCATACGGAGCCGAAGCGGCCGACGTCATAGTATCCGTGGAAACGCTCGACCCGCAATCGCTGACCAAGGCCGTAATAGCCGCTCCGCACTGCGGCTTCGGTTACCGTGACAGCGTTTTCAAGCGCACGCTCAAGGGCCGCGCTATCATAACGGCCGTGAATCTGGCCCTGTCGGAAGCTCCGGCTCCCAAGCTGGCCTACGGAGCGTTGGCAGAAATATTTGCAGGCAGAAGCGAAGCGACCCCCGCACTTGTGCGCGAGGCGGTCGTCCGGCTCAGAAACGAAAAGCTGCCCGACCCCCGGGTAACCGGAAACGCAGGCAGCTTCTTCAAAAATCCGGTAGTGGAACGTACCGTAGCCGAAAAACTTTCCGGGCGTTGGCCCGATATGCCTTCCTACCGGACGGCCGACGCCGACACGCTCAAGCTGGCTGCCGCATGGCTGATAGAAAAAGCCGGCTGGAAGGGTCGGCGGGAAGGCCGGGCGGGAGTGCACGACCGTCAGGCGCTCGTGCTCGTGAATCACGGGTGCGCGGAAGGAGGCGAAGTGTTGGCCCTCGCGCGACGCATACAGGACGACGTGGAGCGTCTTTTCGGGATTCGCATAGAAACGGAAGTGAATATATTGTAGTTACTTGACCCCTACCGCCATGCTGGCCGACAAATTTCAGAAATTCATAAGGGACAATGCGCTGGTATCCCCCGGCGACCGGGTGCTGCTGACCGTCAGCGGCGGAGTGGACAGCATGGTTATGCTGTCGCTGTTCGCGGAAGCGGGATACGACATAGGAGTAGCCCACTGCAATTTCGGACTGCGCGGCCCGGAGGCCGACGAAGACGAAATAGCCGTAGCTGCGGCTGCGAAATGTTACGGAGTACCGTTCTATAACCGCCGGTTCGACACCAAGGGAGAAATGGAGCGTACCGGGGAATCGGTGCAGATGGCCGCGCGGAGGCTGCGCTATACATGGTTCGAGGAGTTGAGCCGCACGGAAGGCTACGACAGCATAGCCATCGCCCACCATGCAGACGATTCGATAGAAACGTTCTTCATCAATCTCCTGCGCGGAACCGGCCTGAAGGGGCTTACGGGGATACATGCGGTACGCGGCCGGGTGATACGGCCCCTGCTGTTCGCATCCCGCCGGGAAATACTCGATTATGCGAAGGCCCATGCGGTACGCTACCGCGAGGATTCGACCAACAGTTCCACGAAATACCTGCGCAACAAGCTGCGCCTCGGCATCGTCCCCCGTCTACGGGAAATCAATCCGCGGTTGACGGAAGTCATGAGCGTGGACATCCAGCGGCTGACGGATGCGCAGTTGTTTATAAACCGGGGCATAGAAATGATACGCTCGGCCGTAGTGGAAAGCCGCGACGGAATGGACATTATAGACCCCTCGCAGATAGATGCGGCGTTTCCGACCGGATTCGTGATTTACGAACTGATGAACTCCGCCTACGGCTTCCGAGGCGACACCGTGGACCGGCTTTGCGCGGCCCTGCGGGCCGGAGCCACCGGCAAGCGGTTCTATTCGAAAGACCATGTGGCCTACGTCGACCGCGGCCGCGTCATCATATCGCCCATAGCTCCCGACGACGATTGCCTTACGGAGTTGCCGAAAGAAAGCCGCAAGACCTACTGCGGCAACGGAGTGCTTTATATAGATTATACGGACATAGACAACGTGGAAACGCTCGTAACTCCCGAAACGGTAGCCCTGCTCGACGCCGACAGGCTGGAATATCCGCTCGTGCTGCGACGCTGGCACGAAGGGGACTGGTTCGTGCCTCTCGGAATGAACGGCCGCAAAAAGGTGAGCGACTTTCTGGTGGACGCCAAAGTACCCGTAGCCGAAAAGCGGCGGCAATTCGTGCTTCTCAGCGGCGCAGACATAGTATGGCTGATAGGGCGCCGGATAGACGACCGTTTCAAGGTAGGCCCGAAAACGGAAAACATTATGAAAATCGTCCGGGAAACAGTCTGATACACTATGGCAAAGAGTTCCAAGCCCTCGTTCCGCACAAGCGTGGCCGAATACGAAAGGCTCCGCAGCGAGATAAGCCACGGAAAAGTAGCCCCTCTATATCTGCTTATGGGGGAAGAGGGTTATTTTATCGACCGCCTGACGGAGCTGGTTTCGGCGGCAGCATTGACGGAAGAACAGCGGACTTTCAACCAGATAGTGGTCTACGGCCGCGACACCGACGAAGGGACGGTTATAAATTACGCACGGCAGCTTCCGATGATGGGAGGACGGCAACTCGTAGTGGTGCGCGAAGCCCAGCAACTGCGGCGCATAGACCGGCTGGCCGTATATACGGCCAACCCCTCGCCGTCCACCGTGCTGGTGATATGCTATAAGGGAAAGTCCGTGGACAAGCGCACGCAGTTCTACAAGCAGACCGCAGCGACGGGGATAGTGTACGAATCGCTCCGGCCGCGAGATTACGAAATAGCCGGATGGCTGAGCTCGCTGGCGGCGTCGAAAGGCTGCTCCATAACCCCCGAGGCGCTGAACATGCTGACGGACCACCTCGGAACCGACCTTTCCAAAATATCGAACGAGCTGGACAAGCTGCTGACATTCCTGCCCGCGGGAACGCGCGTAATCACCGCCGACCATGTCGAGCGGAATACGGGCATCAGCAAGGAATTCAACAATTTCGAGCTGACAAAGGCCCTTTCGGAACGTAACATGCCCAAAGCCCTGCTGATAGCCGGACATTTCGAGCGCAACCCGAAAGACAATCCGCTTACGGTGACGATAAGCACGCTGTTCTCCCACTTCCGCCGGATATTCCTGCTCAATTACCGGATGTGGCAGGCACGTCATCGAAACATGCCCGCTCCCGACGATACGGAACTGTGCCGCCTTCTGGGATTGTCGTCTCCCTATTTTCTGGGAGAATACAAGCGGGCCGCCGCCATCTATCCGAACAAAAAGGTATTCGCCATACTCGGTCATATACGTCAGTACGATATGCGCAGCAAGGGGCTGGGCGGCTCCGACACCGGCGACGGCCAACTGTTGCGCGAACTGCTGCTCAAAATAATGCTCGCATGAGCGCCGCCGGTTTCAGCATACTCCGGCTCGACGACCCCAAGGCGGACATTCCGCGTCTCTGTTCGCACTATGTGTACTGCACGCTGAATGCCGTCGCCGGAAGGCCGCTGTTCGCCGAGCGGTTCGCGAGGCAACTGATAACCTCGTACACCGCGCTCTACGGCGAAACGCCCGCCCTCGGAGCGGCCGACCTTATCCGTGAAACGGCGCAGCTTTTCGCAGGAACAAACAATTCCGGCAACGGCACAGCCGATGTATTCCTGTGTCCGCCCCGAACGTCGGGAGAACGGCCGCTGCTTGCGCTCGCCCGTGCAGGGCATGTCTTCGACCCGGGATACTCCCTGTCAGGCTTGAAGGCCAGAGGCGTTATAACCAACTACGACATTCCATTCCGGGCTCATCTGACGGCCGTATCGAGAACGGCGGCCCGCTACTGCGACGACTACGCCCTGCGGCGCGGGGCTCACACGGCCGTGCGAGCCGACCGTTCCGGGAATCTCGTATCGTGCGGCGACCATCCTTTGGCCGCTGCCCGCGGAAGGCGCATCATCGTGCCGCCGGACGAGAACGGCCGGCCGGGGGCCGAAAGAGAAATACTGCTGGAGTTGTGCCGCATAAGCGGAGCCGCCGTAAGCGAAGAATCGTTGCCCGTCGAATCGCTCGATTCGGTCGACGAGCTGTTCGTAATGCGGCCCGAGGGACTGTTAAGCATTCTGGAATGCAGCGGACGCTGGTTCTACAATACGGCCGCGCAAATGCTGGAAAAATATCTTCCGGAACTTACCGACCGGGGGTTGGCGGAATGACTTCGCGCTCTACCGGTAAAACGTGGTTCTGAATACCGAGCGGTTACCCGCGCCGTCGGTCAGGCGGATTTCCATTCGATGCTCGCGTCCCCGCTCTATAAGCCTGTCGTCGAATACGTGGGTAATCTTTCCGGTACGGGTATCCTGCTCGAAAATTATCCACTTGTCGTCTATGTATCCCTCGAAAGCAGCTACTCCCGAAAAATTATCCCCTATCGTAAAGGATGCTTCGGTTTTTCCGCTCAGGTCGGCTCCCCCGGCGAACGACGGCCGTACGAACGGAGCCACGGTATCGGCGACCACGCAGTAATCCCCGAAACGCGCGGTACGGCCCGTGACGGCGCCTCCCGAATACTTCCCCCCGGCGCTGACCAGCTTGCCGGAAGGAAGCCTCCGTCCCAGCATGGCACGCTCCCGAAGCTGCGGTGCTATGTCCACGGAAAACGAAACGGTAATCTGCCCGTGCAAAGGCACGGTATCGCAATGCACCGTGTAAAGGTCGCTGAGTACGGGGACCGACGGTCCGTTCTGGCCGAAACTTACGGGACCTTCCACCGGTTTCTGTACATAGAAAAGCGACTCGTACAGCGTGCGGGCAGGTATGGTAACGGTCAGAGGGCCGGTAGTGACACGCGCTTCCCTTCTCCAGTCGACTATCTCGGCACAGGAGGGAACCGTTACGGAAGGTGCGGACGGCCCTGCGGCGCTCCGCACCCCGAACGTCACGGTCGAGCGGTTGCCGCTGTCGTCGAGGGCGTCTATCTCTATCCTGCTGCAAGAGGCGGGATTCACAATCCCGCGCCCCGATACCGTTCGGTAACAGTCCAGACGATTGTTGTCCTGCCGAGCCAGACGGATAAGTTCGTTGCGCGAACCGGTTTGCAGAGGATATTCAGACAGGGAATTCACGTATCGGGTCTGGTCGAAAGCCAATTCGTCGAACGAAGCGTCGAAAAACACCTGTCCGTCGGCACGCCCGGTAATGCGGTACACACCCATAGTATTATGAGTGTCGTTTTTACGGTCGGTGACCTCGAGAACGAAATAACCTTTCCCCGGAAGCGTCAGCGTCCCGCCCAAATCGTAGCGCCCCGGACTGCGGCGGACCGCGGCGGACTTGACCGGCTTTCCCCTGTACGGCACTCCCGCCACCGTATCCACCGGATAGAAAATAACCGAAACTATGGTAGGGGCTATATTGTCCTTCGTAGTCACGAATCCGCGGGGAACAGGATTTATGGTACGTTGGGATTCGGTTCCCCGAATTTCGAAATGCAGGTGCGGGCCGCCGGAGGCGCCGGAATTTCCCGAACGTGCGATTATCTCGCCGGAATTTACCGGAAACTGTCCGGCCTGCGGAAACAGGTCGATGCCGTGCTGACGATTCTTATACCGCATCTGTCTGACCCAATCCTCCACCGGCCCGGTAAAACGGCTCAAGTGGGCATATACGGTAGTGGTTCCGTTCGGGTGGGCCACATAAAGCACGCGCCCGAATCCGTAAGGCTTTATTCCTATGCGGCAAATATATCCGTCGGCGGCGGCGCGTACGGCCTTTCCCTCCACTCCGCCGGTTTTAATGTCCAACCCCGAATGAAGATGGTTCGCCCTCACTTCGGCAAAATTGGCCGACAGCAACGGCGGCTCGTCGAGCGGGAACCGGTAGTATCCTTTTTCCTGTCCGGAAACATGTCCGGCAGTAAATACGCACAGAACAAAAAAGAAGAACCTGAAACGTTTCACGGCAGCGGCAAGCAGGTCAGTCATCGTTTTTCACTATTTTTTCTACCGCTTCCAGAACGGCCGAGTAATCGAATCCCCGCGACAGTCCGAAGCGCATAAGTTTTCCTTTAAGCTCGTAAGGGTCGGCGCTTTTATACGAACCGGCCTTCCGGTTCAACAACTCGTAAAGACGGTCCCCGCCGACCTGTTCCCCGACACCGGCCAATGCTTCGGCAGCTACCTCGCGGGCCACGCCCTTGGCTTTCAAGCCGGCCGCTATCTTGTAAGGTCCCCATCCCGAAAGTTTCGTCTTGTCGCGCACGTACATCCCGGCATAACGCCGGTCGTCGATAAAACCTTCGTCCACAAGCCTGCGAAGCAGGCATGCGGCATCCGCCTCGCTTATACCCCAGCGGCGCATCAGCCGAAGCGCGTCGCCGCTCGAACGCTCGGCCCGGGCGCACAGCCTCATCATATCCGCAAGAGCTTGCTCCGGTGTTTTTTCCTTCTTCACGGCTTAACGCATTTTATCATTCTCGGCTTGGAATTGATATCTTCCCTTACCTCCGGATTTTTCCAACCTTCCCTCCGTAGGAAAGCCGACGTATCATGGGCATAAGACTCGTGAACTTCCAGCCACAAACAGCCGCCGGAGCGCAGAAAGTAACCGGCCCAACGCGCGGCTGCCCGGTAAAACAACAACGGGTCGTCGTCGGGCACGAAAAGCGCCTCCGGAGGTTCCCAGTGAGCCACGTTCCGGTGAAGGGCGTCGCGCTCGGACAACGGAATATAAGGTGGATTAGACACGACGGCATCGACTTCCCCCGGTCGCGGCATTTCCGGAAAACCGTCCGGCGCCTGCAGCATATCGGCCTTTACCGTTTTTACCGAAGCCCCGTGACGGTCGGCATTTTTCGCCGCCGTCCGCAGTGCCTCATCGGAAATATCCGTAGCCGTAATCGAGGAACACCGCATAAATTCAGCAAGTGCTACCGCGATTCCACCGCTCCCCGTTCCCAAATCCACAATCTGCAATCCGCCGCGGCACGGCATATCCCGCACTATCCAGCGAACCAGTTCCTCCGTTTCGGGACGGGGGACGAGCACACCTCTTCCCACGGCAAACTTCAACCCGCAGAATTCGGCCGTTCCGGCTATATACTGGACAGGTTCGGCTGATTCGAGCCGGCAGCCGATATCTTCGGGAGACGGTAGTCCCGAAAGGTCCACCTCTGCATGCGGGTCGGACAACAGCACGTTCCGCGGCAGGCCGTAAACGTCCTCGAGCACTACCCTAACCACGGCATCCGCCTCACGGTGCGGATATACTGCTGAGGCACGCAATCGCAAATAATCGTACAAATCCCGACCGGTCACAATGCAAAGATACCTCTTTTAACGTCCACAAACAAAACGGGCCGCACGACAGTCGTAGTGCGGCCCGCATCCGTTGCGCCGTTCTTCCGAGTCGCAGTCTCCCTCAGGAGCGCACCGGAAAACCGGACCGGCAAAACAGTTACAGGGTTAGAAACGCCAACCGGCGGTTACCTGAAGGAAACCGGTGGTAACCTGGTCCGTTACGCTCGATATGTTTACCAAACCGAGCTGGTAGCGACCCTCTATAATAAGGCCGAAATCGAAGTCGTAGGCCAAACCGGCAATAAAGCTGACGCCGTATTTGTTGAAGTCGCTGCGGATACTCATGTGAGCATTCTCGGTTTTCTGCTTCGCGCCAACCAGATAGTCGAACTGGGCTCCGAGCTGCATGTTCAGGCCGCCGAGAATGTAATACTTGCTAATCAAAGGCATGGAGATATAATCCAGACGATACTTGGGAGTAGGAGTCACGTGTTTCACGTCATAACCCTGCTGATTGAAGAGCAGCTCGACCTGATATCCCATGAAATTGCTGACCATACGTTCCGCGAACAGACCGGCCACAACGCCGACTCTCACTTTGGCGCCTTTCACACCGTTGACGGTCGAGAAGGTTGCACCCGCTTTGGGTCCGAATCCCCACGGCTGGGCATTCACCGTCAAGCCGAGCATAAGGATACAAGCAGCGGTAAGTAAAATCTTTTTCATAATTTCAATAAGGTTTTAATTAATATATATTGGCTGTTTTGCCTTCGCTAACGCCCTGAACTCTCCAAATAAAATGCCAAAAACCGCCGTCCCCCATTACGGCCCGGAGCCAAGCGCCGCAAGCCGTCCTTGCTTATGCAAAATCCGTGCACGTATTGCAGACGACAGAGGATTGTTCTTTGCAAAGGATTTCATATCTTTGCTTCACAGCCGACCCGGACGGAATGAAACCGCTTACCGCACAGGAAAAACGCGTAATCCGCAAAATAATGGAAGAAGGAAGCGCCGCAGCCGAAACTCACGGACACAGAAAAACCGCGCCGTATAGAAGCGCGGTTTCATTCGCCGTGTCTTTCGCGGCGCTGGTTATGTTAGCGTGGGTTCTCCTGAAGCTCGTTTCGGCAATATTCGGATAACTTCTATTTTACGGTATTTTTGTAATCTCCCGGAGATACGCCGGTGTGGCGCTTGAAATACTTTCCAAAAAACGTCTGACTGGCGAAATTGAACTCGAACGCTACCTGTTGGACATTCATTCTCGGCTTGGCGAGCAGGACTTTGGCTTCGGAAATCACATAGTCGTCTATTATCTCCTTGGCACTTCTGCCCGAAACCTGTTTGACGACGGACGATAAATATTTGGGGGTTATATAAAGCCTTTCCGCATAAAACCCTACGTTACGGGCTTTGCGGTGATACTGGTGAACGAGTCCCATAAATTCGATAAATACCGCCTCGTTACGGCTGGTATTCATGTTCTCCGCTCCTTCTGCTTCGTAACTGCGGTGGTATATCTGGAATGTATCCAGAAAAAGCGCCTGCAGGATAGAAACCACTATCTGCCTGTACATCGGCCTGTCGCATTCGGACAGTCTGGATTCCAGCAAGCCGAAGTACTGGTCCAACACGGCGTACTCCGTCCTGTTCAGCGTTACCGTCGGACACTCGTGCAGGTAGCCCAACAAGGCTATGGGAGCGGTGTCTATTCGCGATATCCGGCGGCGATATTCCATAGCTTCGTCCGACACGAGCACGAATCTTGCCTTAAAGTCGGAAGAGCGGAAGACGAACCTGACATCCTTCTTGAAGATTATCAGGCAGAACTGTCCTTTCCGGACGGTCAGTTCCCTCAGGTTTACCCTGAATGTCGCCTCTCCACGGTCGCACAGAACGAACATGTTCCCCAGAGAAGCTCCGGACCCGACGAGGGAAACCATCCCGGCACTGTCGAGAAACTCCATGAATTTATACGGTGCATTGCCTTCCACATCCGTACCGTCCGAAGATGAAAGCCGGTCGATAGTTTTTTCGGTGGTATCGCTCATGTCCAATTCTCACATTAATTCGCCTAATATAGCAATAAATCGGCAAAATGCCTGCGGCACGAGCAAAGAATGGCTTGAGGAGATAAAGCAAACCGGGTCGGAACCGCAGGGATAAATTCCCGACAGTACGGTACGGTCGCTACCTGTAAGCTACGACCAGAACTTTCGACAGCGACCAGAAACGGCGCGAGTCCTTTATTTCTATCCGTACCAGCGTTCCGTTACGTTCGACGGTGCGGTAGCTGCCCGGCGGATGCGAGCTTACGATGCGGGCATTGTTTTTTCCTATATCTATGCCTGCGGTATTTTCGGCGTCGACCTTGTCGAAACAGTCCAGCGGACTGTCCTCGTCGACGACATAAGGGCCCCAAAACAAATGCGTCCGACGAACGATATTACGGCCATGCAGCTCTTTATACGTACCTATGATATAGTAGGCAGTATGCAGCATATCGTTATTCGACAAAACGTCCGTTTCAGGCGCTACGGAACCGTCGTCCGTATAAGAGATTTGAAAATGCGGCAGACTGTAAACGTTTTTTCTGAGTTCCCGTACCGACTCTCTGTGCCCGTCCACTTGCCGCTGTAATCTGGACGCAACGGCCTTCAGGTGAGAAAGCCCGAACGATTCGTTTCCCAGACGGTCGATGCCCCGTTGCATAACCTGCATCTCGGCACGGCAGCGTACCATAAGCTCAGCCAAGCGGTGCACGTCGTCGTGCAGTTCTCCTTCCGACCTGCCGGGAAGATTTCCCTTGCCTATACCCGTACGAACGTCGCGTTCCAGACGTTCGGATTCGGCCAAGGCGGTCGTAAGCCGGTCCAATGCTCCGAACAGTTCACCGTAAATCCGTTCCCGCTCATACGTCGATACGCGTATAGAGTCGCTTCGGGCATTGATAATATCCGCATGCCGCTTGCTGACGCATGAAAAACAGAGTGCCGCCGCGACCAGCACAGCCGCGGCGGAACCCGGTATGTTCATTAAACGGCATCTCATACCCGTCGGATTTACGCTTTCCTCAGAAAGTGAATTTCAGTCCGAAACCGAAATCCAAAAACCATCCGCGCAACTTCTGAACCAAATTAATCGCCGGCTTGTAATCGACGGAAAGCGCCAAAGGAACAGAAGGTATCTTGTACTCCAGCCCGATTATCGCATCGGCTCCGAGAGAAAACTCTCTGTCCCAGACTCCGATATGGGCACCCGCTCCGTAATAGAACGTAAATCCTTCGGTTATTACCGGCATTCTCCACTCGTATAATCCGGTGGCCGTGAAGCCTCCGTCGTAGGGAATAGTCAGAATACCTTCGATTGCGCTACCCGGAGCACGGTTGTACTTCAGAGTGATTCCGCTGGTGGTCACGCCTCCGCGGACGCCTATCGCCCATTTGTTGTTCTGAGCCGATGCGGACCCTGCAGCAAGCATAAGAATAAAAGTAAGGATAAACAGTTTCTTCATTGATATTACGGTTTTACGGACGATAGCACAAGTGTCCGGCAGTTTCGGGCAAAAATAGCGAATCCCGCAAAAATTCGGAAATATTTTGGTATTAACCGGCTTTTATATATTTTTGCACCACCGAAAACAATCGGCCGGACCCGTAGCTTAGTTGGTTAGCAGCACTTGACTCATAATCCTGCGCTGGGGCGAAGCAAATTGTTTCAAAAGTTTTTGAAAAAGTTCTTTAAAATAAGTATTTTTTCGCATAAAAACCGGTTTCGGTTTTTATGTGTAAGGGCCCATAGCTCAGTTGGTTAGCAGCACTTGACTCATAATCAAGGGGTCGCTGGTTCAAGCCCAGCTGGGCCCACATTTTCAGGGAAAGAACCGTACAAAACGTACGGTTCTTTTTTTGTCTGTACGCTTCATGTACGCTCCACTATCCCTTATCCTGTGGTTTTCGATAGTTGTTTCCATATGGTATCAGTTGATTGGTGTACTTACTAGAGTTACGAAAAAGTTTGCAGAATACAAAGAATGCAGAGGATTTCCTCTGCATTACTAACTGCCGACCGAAAGTTCGGTAAAAAATATTCCTTTATTCTTTTAGCTTAGGCGGAATGGTCTTACCCTTATCTCTTTCGTCGGCTTATTCGTCCCAAATACGCCCTGCCGCACGGTGAAGGAGTGGTTTTCAGCGAGTTGCCGTCGTTGCCGCTGCCCCGCACAAATGCCGGGCCGTCGCTACTGGCGCAGTTGCTTGTGGGCAAATATCAGGATTATCTGCCGCTACACCGTCAAATCGGTATTTTTGCGCGGGCAGGCGTGCAACTCAAAGCATCTACGGTTTGTGACTGGGTGCAGGGAGCCTCGGAGCTGCTGGAACCGTTATACGAGAAACTTGCGGGAAAGGGTGTTGGGATGCGATTATATTCAGGTCGACGAGAGCATCATTCCGGTTCTGGATAAAAATAAGCCGGGAGCTGCGCGTAAAGGTTATCATTGGGCGGTACGCTCGCCGGAGCTCTGCTCGCTTTTCTTCCACTATGACAAGGGCCCCCGTGCACAGTATGTCGTCGTAGAGCCCATCTCTTCATATTTTTTTATATTTGTTCCCGGCGCACCGTTCTTTAAAGAGGCTCTAAGCAAAAAACCTGATGACCCATATTAGATACAAAATAATAACGACCCTGTCAGCAATCCTGCTGTTCCACCCCCTTTCCCCCTCTCTCGGGCAGGTTAACCGTTCTTCGGATGGGAAAAACACTTCCGCAGAGCGTAAGTGCGACGGCGTGGGGCAAAACTATCCGCACGACATCGGAACCCTCGCAAGCTTGTATGACCAATGGACAACAGGGGGTGAATTCCTCCCGGCCATCATGTTCGTTTCGGACTGGCTGGCAAAGGAGGGAAAAGAGGCCACAGACGACATGCTTCTGATATCGTATGCAAATCTCGGACAGTGGTACCTTGCATCGGACAATGTGGAAAAGGCCAAATATTGGCTAGACAGGAGCATGAGGCTCATGGAGGTCATGCCGCAGAACCTTGAAAACACCTATTACCGCACCGCTTTGTCCAGAGTGTACAATTCACTGGGTGTATATTATGTTAATATCGATATGGATTACCGCAAGGGCATATCATATTTCCTGAAAGGATTTGAAATCGCGGAGGAATACGGAGACCGGTCGAGATATACTACCCTGGGATGCAACCTGGTCGTCACTTATTTTCTGAGGAACGACCCTTCGGGCCTTCAGTACGCACTGCAAATTTACGATTACGGCAAAAAGGCTCAGGACAGGTACGTAACCTTCTGCGGCGCCTACGTGACCTCAATAATGTATTACATCACGCCCGACTATCCCGTGGCCCTCCGGTATGCGGAGGAGGCCGTTTCTCTCATGGATAAATTCTACGACGAAGCCGGGGTTTATAATATGTATGCCAATATACTGCTTGGCAACGACCTTGAGCAGAAGGCCGAGGAGTACTACACGAAAGCGCTCGAATTGGTCCCTCAGTCAAGCTCTACCACCACCGCATACATATACCTCAGCTACGGCGAATACCTGATGGGCAAAAAGGAGTACCTGCGGGCCGCGGATGTTTTTCTGCAGGGGGTCGCCGTTTCACAGGATAACAGCAACATCGTCTTCAAATACCGGTTATACAAAAACCTTTCGGATGCTTACCGCAGCATGGGGGACCCTTACAAGGCACTCGACTACTACGCCCTGTTCCATGCCGGCGCCGACAGCGTATTCAATGTCGAACGCGAGCGTTCCATAAGCGAGCTTATGGTAAGATACGAGGCGGAAAAGAAGGGACGCGAGATAGAGCAGGGCAAACTGAAGCTGGAGCGGGAGCACCGCAGGTTCCAGACCACGGCATTCATCCTATGCATTATTGTCGTGATTCTGGGCGCTATCTACCTTCTGTACAGGCATAAGAACAGACTTTACATACAACTGCTGCGTAAGCACCAGGAGTCGCTCGGCAACGAACAGATGCTCAAACGCAAACTGGAAAAGATGGTGCAGGAGTACGACAGCAAGGGCAAAGGTCTCGCCTCCTCCCCTTCCGCGGTAGGCGGTACGGAAAACAGGAGCGAAGAGATATACGCACGCCTGGACGAGCTCATGAAAACCGAGCATTCCTACAGGCAGAGAGACCTGACGGTGGAGAAGGTTGCCAAGATGGTCGGCACAAACAGGACATACCTCTCAAAGGCGATAAACGAAAAGACAGCCCTATCGTTCAATTACTACATCAATTCCTACCGCATAAAAGAGGCGGTATGGCTGCTTTCCGACCCCGGAAACGACATTCCCCTCAAAACGCTCAGTTACGAGTTGGGTTTCCATTCCATGTCGACGTTCTATAAACTTTTCAACGATGTGATAGGTATGCCGCCGTCGAAGTTCCGCGAAAAGGCCGTCGCCGGGCAAGCCGAATCCACCGATAAGACATAGGGCCCGTTAAGGGTTTATGCTAACCCTTCCTGGTATTTCGCGGTCTTTTGGACTATCATTAGCCCGGAAAATTTTACGATAGCGTAAATTTACGCTATCGCAAAACTTTCCCCTTTAAAATCCGCGCGCTTAAGGTTTTCTTTGTGTTAAGAGGATGCTTGAGGGTATTTGCCCATCTTAACTACTCCGGTAATATTTCAAATTACCTCGAAGCAATATTAACCTTAAAAATTTACACCATCATGAAGAGCTTTAAAATCTCACGTTATTTAACCATAACCGCTGTCGCGGCCGTATTGCTGGCTGCGACAACACTTACTTCCTGTAAAAAGGACCCCACAACCACTCCTACTGTTCCTCCCACGGATGCGGAACTTGCCGTCGCCACTCAGGCGGCTACCGATATATCAACAACGGCAGCCACACTGCACGGAAGCTATGACAGTACTCACTCCGAATATATTGCCGACACCGGATTCGACTACCGTAAGCCTGGCGAAACTACATGGGTAAAGGTGTGGCTCGGGTCATCAGCCGCTACGTTCGAGCACACTCTCGTGGAGCTCGTGGAGGGTTCCGATTATGAATTTCGGGCTTTGGTAAAGAGGAACGACGGCACGGTTGTGGAGAGCAGCCCCGCTCTGACGTTCACCACCGATAAAAAGGACCCCACACTCCCCACGGATGCGGAACTTGCCGTCGCCGCTCAGGCGGCTACCGATATATCAACAACGGCAGCAACACTGCACGGTAGCTACGACAGTACTTACTCCGAATATATTGCCGACACCGGATTCGACTACCGTAAGTCTGGCGAAACTACATGGGTAAAGGTGTGGCTCGGGTCATCAGCCGCTACATTCGAGCACACTCTCGTGGAGCTCGTGGAGGGTTCCGATTATGAATTTCGGGCTTTGGTAAAGAGGAACGACGGCACGGTTGTGGAGAGCAGCCCCGCTCTGACGTTCACCACCGAACAGACCCTTTATGACTCACCGTTCATTATAGAAGGTATAGCGGCCGGCACTGAAGCCGTGGTGACATTTATCGACGCCACCACGCAGGATATAACCGTCGACCGGAAAATTACAGCCCAGCTTCCGGTCAAGATGATTTACTCCATAAGCTCCACTGCATTCTCCGGCGGCGATATCCTTATCGGGCGTATGTCGGACGAGGCCATACGGCTTTCTTTCGGCGGAGGTTCATTGAAGTTCCGTGCGGATGGCAACAAGAGGCTTATCAACACCTATGCCGAGCTGGCGATGATAAATTCGAGTGAGGACGACCTGGCTTACAGCTACCTCCAGGAAAGTGCGCTCGACCTTCTCGGTTCGGAAGACCTTGCGGCACGAGGCTTGGAGCGCCGGAACTGGCTGCCGGTAGGGGTGGACTACATGAACAGTTTTACAGGCAACTATGACGGTGGCGAAAATGAAATATCGAACCTCTATGTCAACCGGGAATCGGAGGATTATATCGGCCTTTTCGGCAGCAGCGTGGGAACCCTGGGCAATATACGCGTTGTATCCGGTTCGGTAAATGGTAACAACTATGTCGGCGGCATTTGCGGATTTAACTACGAAGGCATAATTACAAGCTGCCACAATGCCGCACAGGTTTCCGGAGCCCTTCATTCCGGCGGCGTATGCGGATTCAGTAATTATCACAGTACGATTGCGCTCTGTCGCAATACCGGACAGGTATCCGGAACAGATAACCGTGTCGGAGGCGTGTGCGGATACAGCAGCTCCAGCGTAATCAGTGAATGTTATAATGCCGGGCGGGTTTCGGGAACCGGTAAAAACAACATCGGCGGCATATGCGGAGAAATCGGCAGCGGCAGCATCCTTACCTCCTGCCACAATACCGGTTCGGTAGAAGGAGAAGAGAGTGTGGCTGGCATATGCGGATTGAATAACGGCGGCAAGGTTAACAGTTCCCGTAATGACGGGGCTGTTTCAGGAACCATGTATGTCGGTGGCGTGTGCGGATTCAACCTCTCAAGCGCTACCGTTACCGCCTGCTACAACACCGGTGACGTTTCCGGAGAGGCTCTTGTGGGTGGTGTCTGCGGATTCAATAACCAGGGCAGCACGCTTTCCGATAGCTATAATACGGCCCAGGTCATAGGGAAGAGTAATGTCGGCGGCGTGTGCGGGTTAAATTCCAACAGTACGGTTACCGCAAACTACTGGTTGAAGTACTCCACCGGGCCGGCGAACGGGGTAGGTGCTCCGCCGAGCAACACCGAGGCCGCACCTTTCGGCGCGTCGTCATGGCCGACAACATGGACGCTCTACAGCGGAAGTGCGCCTGACCCCGTAAGCGGACCTTTCTGGAAATCGCTTGGTCAATGGCGTGACGGAGGCACTACGGATGGAATAAATTCCACGTTCCCGAAACTCTGGTGGGAGGAATAAGTTTCCCGACCCTGCAGCGCACGTAGCTGCAATAAGTCGGTCGACTCTGGGTTTATATAATTTAAGCAAACCGGTTCGTCTTCCCGACGGCCGGTTTTTTAGGCATATCTTAACATTATATCATATGGGTTGTTTGATGCTGGCCTTGAGTCCGAAATAAAAAATCGCATCCCTCTTGGGCGTTAAGATAATTTTTAGGGAACTTGCTGATAGAAGGAAATTAAAATATATATATCCTTAGTTGGTCGTTTCTTATTTTCGGTAGGGTATCAGTTATTTTCGAGGATTTATTGGGTATAATATATAAAATTGTACCTTTGACATACCGGATACACCCCGAGAGCAATAACGGAGTGCATCAACCGGGTTGTGATGTGCTTTCAAAATTGTATCTTTGACATACCGGACACACCCTCAACAACGCTATAAATTTCGCCTTGCTGTTGTGATGTGCTTTCAAAATTTATTTTCCACCGTCATCTAACCACAGTTCGGCCCCTGCATTTTGCAGGGGCTTTTATTGTGGAAAAAATCGTAAAATTACTCTATTCAAAATTGTACCTTTGACATACCGGACACACCGGTCGAGCGTGGCGCGGTATCTCATCCGCCGTTGTGAGGTGCTTTCAAAATTGTATCTTTGACATACCGGACACACCATAACCAGTATTTGCGTGGGGAAGTGTACGGTTGTGATGTGCTTTCAAAATTGTATCTTTGACATACCGGACACACCCCGGTTTCCGAGTCGTACCACGCCTGCATCGTTGTGATGTGCTTTCAAAATTGTACCTTTGACATACCGGACACACCACGCACGCTTATCACGTTCAGACTGTCGCTGTTGTGATATGCTTTCAAAATTGTATCTTTGACATACCGGACACACCTCGACGTTTGCTGCGGCTCTCGCATGTTTTGTTGTGATGTGCTTTCAAAATTGTATCTTTGACATACCGGACACACCTTTGTTGTAATTCTCATCGAGCATATATGTGTTGTGATGTGCTTTCAAAATTGTATCTTTGACATACCGGACACACCCTGGACAATAGATAGGTTGACCAAAGTTTTGTTGTGATGTGCTTTCAAAATTGTATCTTTGACATACCGGACACACCCAAGTCTTGGTTCTCGGATACATTCCTGACGTTGTGATGTGCTTTCAAAATTGTATCTTTGACATACCGGACACACCTGATTGTGTCGAATATAATTAAAATCAACGACTTACATGCAATTTCAGGATTGAAAAATGAGGATGTGTCAGATAACAAAACCCGCCGTTGATGCGGGTTTTGTTGTTGTAGAGTATAGACAAGCGTCAGAACAATTCTAACTGTTGAGGCGTGTCGCGCTCGACAACCAGTTTCCGACCTGAAAAAATTTCCATCTGTCCGAATTGCTTGTCCGTTATGCAGATAATCCCTACCTGACCGGCAGGCGGCAACGATGCTTTTACCCGCCGGATATGTACATCGGCATTCTCGCGGGAAGGGCAATGTCGCAGGTATATCGAGAATTGGAACATCGTAAATCCGTCCCGCACAAGGTTTTTGCGAAACTGGGCGGCTTGTTTCCGCTCTTTTTTCGTTTCGGTCGGAAGGTCGAAAAGCACAAGCACCCACATAATTCGATATTCCGAAAAACGATTCACTACATCTCCGGGTAAGTGATTTTGCGACTTTCGCCGCTAAAGCATCTATATAACGATGCAGTGGTCTGACCGACGGCAATCATCAGCGGGCTTCGCTGGCCATCGATAGATACTTCCATCACGGGCAATCCTAGCAACTGTGCCCTAGCGTCTTTATCCAACTCCTCTATGCCGCTGTCGAACATCGCTACCACCAACTTATCGACGTAGGGGCGATACGGCTCCATAATGTCGTCGGCAAGACAGTAGGCGTTGTAGCGGTTGTGATGGTGGATGCCGAGCGTCGGCAACAATCCGCTTCCGACAAGCCCGCGGGCGACGATTGCGCGAAGTATCGCATATCCGTAATTGAGCAGGTTGTTGGGCGGCTCGCCCTCGCGGCCGCGACGAAAACCGGTAAAAAGATTCGCCCAATAATATGCGGCGGCACGGGCTTCGAGATTGTCGGCATCGCCGCTTTTGACTTCACCCACCCATTTCCGCATATTACGAACCTCCGAGCCCCGGCACGCTTTCAGCACAGCGGCTTGGTTGGCTATCTTTGCCTGCACGGTCTGTTGCCAAAGTTGTTTTTTGAGCGGCAACGACGCATCCAGTTGCTCACGGAAACGTTCGCTTTGAGTCGTGTTTCCGCAAAGCGGCAACATCAGTCCTACCGGCATCCGGCTGCTGTCACAGGTGATAACGGCGGAGTTATTTTCGAGCAGAGCCTCCAATACTCCCTGTGTGATAGTTATCTGTCTGTTGTCCAATACGACAACGCCTATATCCTCGATGGGAATAGTCCGCGTACTTTCGGCTTTGAACGCATCGGTCAGTACACCGCTTTTTTCCACTTCGGGCAGCTTGACAACTAACTGCCTGTCTTTCAAACTGAGATAAGCCTAGTTGCCGAAATATACGGTTCGTTTTATCATACTTTCGAAATTTCTCCCAAAAGGGAAATACGTACCTTTTGAGGATATACCCCCAAGAATGCCCCTACACTCAACCTATAGAACTTTTTCGCTTTCTTACCCTCGGAACTCTTATCGTTCATCGTTTCTGTGTGAAGCCTGAACCAGTAATCATTAGCCCCTATGCTCTGCACCCGATACAGATACTTACCCAACAAAGCAAAATTTTTGTCCTGCATCGCCGTCTCGAATTCATCCGGCTCCAATCCCAAAATAAACATCTCGTTTTGTTGCAGGCTGACCTCGAAAGTCCAGTCGGGCAGCGGCAGTTGTGAGAGGAATTCATCGGACAGATTCGCAGGTAAGTTATCCCAAACCTCATCCGGACGGGCAATGACGACAGGAATCCGGTGCTTTTTACGCTCAACGGCGTGCCAGAATGTGACGCAGCTTTCTCGTCGCTTGCCATCCCTGTCCACATAAATCGCAATGTGGTGATTGTTGCCGAGTTTTACAGAGCCTCGGTCGAGGGTAGCCGTTGCCTCGGATTTCAAGCGCGTAAAGCATCGAACCGAACGAATGGGTGCGCCGTTGAAAAGCAACGGATTGTTGGCCAAATCTTTCCATATATCCTTCTCGTTGCCTGTGTGGTTGTCGAATCGTTGCCGGACTAATTTTTTTATCCCCTCATCCACAATAAAGTCTATGTCTTTTCGGACGATAGACGATAACGGATATTTCAGCACACTTTGTTTTTGGAGTGTCGTTTCACCTTTACGGTTTTTATCATACCGCTCTATCACGCCGTACAAACTCTCCTCGTGCAACGCTCCGCGCGGAATGATAACATTTTCCTGCATCAGAATACGTTTGCCGCCGCGATGAACATACCGTTTTCCTGTGGAGGCGGCTTTTTTACCGGCTTTGAATGAGACGAGAATAGAATCGGCAGCCTTTGCCACCTCGCCCGTCGAAAAATGCGGCTGGGACAGGATGTATTTTTCAAGCCTGGTTTTCCGTTGCTGATATTCGCCTCCTTGTTTATCATCGGAAGCGAAAACAACATCTTTCAACTCGCTCATATTATTGATGCGTTGAATATAACCCTGTTTCGTACAGGCGATAACCAGCGCGTCGATGGCATGATGACGATGGTCGAGGCGTTTGTTCCAATCTTTGATTACCTCCTCGCTCCACTTTTTGCCATTATGCTCGCGCTCCTTGATTTCGGTCAATCCGGCTTGTTTATAGCGGTCGAAATCGAGGTCGTGTAACACCTTGTCCCAACCCCATATGCGGCGAATAAAATCTGTAACTGACCCGCTCGTCGCAGTTACATCGCGGCAAACCGACGACAGTATTTCGCGCGATTTGCGGGCAATGTATTGGCTCTCTCGCAGTTGGCGGTCGATAAAGTCGGTAGGTATTTTATCGGCAGGTGTCAGCAAACGCTCGTATTTGGTTTTGCTGATTTTCTTCTGTTTGTATAGTTTTTCGATGCGCTCAAGATAAGCGGTAAACTCGCTCTCCGATTTCAATCGCATATAGTCATAGGCCGTGCGGTTGTCCTTATCATCGTTGCATTTGCGACAGGCGCACACCTTGTTTGAGAAACTGTCGTCGAAAAAGAGTGAACGGGGAATGACGTGTTCCACTTCGACATCATAGCCGTTCAAAAATTCCGCCGCTCCCACAGGCTGCCCGCAATAAAAACAGGTATGGTCGGCTTCCTGCCACAGCTTGTACTTCTTAATACGCGAGCGGGTCGGAGTCAGATTATACTCAACGGCAATGCGTTCGGCAATGGATTTATTTTCCCGCTCGGCTTTGTTGATTGCTTTTGCAGTCTCATCGCGTTCGTCTTTACTCTGTTTGAGTTCGCGGGCTAATTCGACACGGATTTCATCGAACCGCCCATAGCGTTCCATAAGCGCATTGACGACATTAATCATCTGGTTGAGTATTTTTTCGACCACCGGTTGGCGCAGTTCGTTCTTGGCGACAGGCGGCAGTTTATCGAGAAGTTTCCGTGCCTGATTCTCTGCCTTATTCAAACTTTCGCTGTGCCGAAAACCCGCCGCTTCGCACGCCTCAGAGTACATCAGCCCCAATTCGAGATAAGGTAAAATCCGCCGCATAGCGCGAGCCGATTTGTTGGTATGGCCCTGTTTGACGAAATCGAGCGCAAAAAGTCGTTCCACGACATCGGGTTCGGTAATACCGAATTGTTTTTTGAGCGCATTCTCGAATTTGTCACGCTCACCAATCGAATAGATTAAATGCCACAACCGATACAGGGGCTCATCGAGAAAGCTCTCCGAAATGATTTGTATCACCTCTCCCGTTTCGGTATCGACCATATCGGTATCTTTCCGCGACAGGTTAAAACGCAACAAATTTTCATACACGTCGCCGAGAGCCTTACGAATAGCCATCTTAGTCGTGTTTCCCTGCAAACCTTTGCCAATTGCTTTGCCGCCCCACCATCCATCCGACTTGCTGATTCCGAGGATGCGGTACATATCCGTAAGCCTCAGTTTTTCGTTATTGTCGAGATGTTCGAACATTGCCCTGCGCTCGGCAGGAGTTATTTCAAGTTTTTCTCCCTTACGGTTCGTGAGAGTCAGGTTATTGACGCTCTCCCAAATTTTACATACCTGCGCCAGAGGCGAACTGCGCGGGGCGACTTTAGGTCCCGAAACAACGGTTTTACCGCTCTTTTCGTCGAAGTACTCCCGTTTTTCGAACTCGCAAACAGAGACCAAATGCTTACAAGACTTCAGCCCGCGCTGGTAGAAGATAATCTTATTACGTAGTGTTTCAATAGCTTCATCCGTCAACACGTCGGGGTAGAAAGCCCGCTGACAAGCGGCAATCCGGTCGAACTCCTCCTCGTATGCCCGGCGCGGGAAAACCTGTTCTTTGGTGCGGTATGCAGGGTCGGCGGATAGTTTCTCGAATAAAAATTGCCCGACGGTAATTCCTCGCTCTGCAATGTCTTTGTGCCGTCCCATAACCGTCTTTACATAGTCTCCCTGTTTTTTGTCGGCCTCTGTATCATAATCTGATTTTGTTGCTTTGTAGCCGCGTTTTTGATTGATATGCATAAGCACGCGCCCGATTTCCTCCAATGAGAGCTTCCGTCCGGTGGCATCGGCGCGCAATCCCCAAAGTCGAAGTTTGTCGTAATTTTCCTGTGGCAGCATACCATGCTCACTCAAAAACGCACGGAGCCTCTCGCGGCGTTGCTGATAGCGGTCATAACCTTTGCGCTGGGTGCGGCGCCCGGTACGCTTCGCATTTTTCGAGATAGCGTTGCCTTGGGTAAATTCATTGGCATCCTCGGTCGATAGCGGAATTATCCTGCTACCGATAGCTTCGATAGCATTACTTTCTTCGTTCTCCCGGATAACGGCCCATCCTATACTCGACGCTCCCAAGTCGAGACCTAAAATTTTTCTCATAGCAATTTTGATATTTGATAACAAATATACTTATATTTGCCGTACAATTTTGAAGCACATCACAATAAGGATTATTCCGTTGTGAAAACATTTGAAGCGGGGCGACATTGAAAAATGTTGTCCTCGTTTTTTACAGGCTCCGGCTATTTTGCCGACTCTTTCGAATCCCATTCAAAAGTATTCACGCCGGTTTCTATTTATACACAAACAATATCCTCTATTGCAACTATATAATCCATTTTCTCACAATACCGCAAAGAATGTTCTTTGAAAAAATTTATAAGCGCACGCCTTCGAGGCGGTTCGACGGATTTATGAAATGATAAAACAGACCCGTCAGAAGCAACGGCTTGTTTCCGCAGCTTATTCCGCCTCGTTATCGAATATAATCCTCGTTTGCCTGAAACCGTTCTTGCAGGTACAGGTCACCTCAGCTTGTGCCGCATAAAATGCGGGCCGACGTACGCGACGAAAAGCACGGTAGATATAACGCACAATGCTCCTCCGAAGACATAAGAGGAAGAGAAGGAATAAAACTGGGAAATGTAGCCCCCGACCAGCAATCCCAATCCGATGCCTACATCCCACGAAGTCAAATAGGTAGATACGGCCGTACCGCGGCGGTTGTTGGGCGCGAGATTTACGAACAAGGTGTTATAGGCAGGAAAAATCGTACCGCATCCGCTTCCGAGCAGGAATGCGGTAACGAGTATCAGTACATTGGCCGCCCCGATGCTCCGGGCCGCCGTAAAGTCGCACAGGGCAAGCACGAAATAGCAGACGCACACCACCGACATGCCCGCACGGATGACTTCCGGGATATACCCCTTATCGACAAGCCGGCCGGAAAAGATACGCGAAATCATCAACCCGAAGGCCATGAAGGTGAAAAACAGTCCGCTCGACACCGTAAGTCCCATATCCTGCATGTACATGGCAACGAACGACATCGTAATGCCGTACGGAACCGAAAACAGCAGCAGCGCAACACCGGCCGGAATGCCTTTAACGAGGAAGAACCGGTCGAGCGACACCGGCACACGTTCCACCCGCTGCTTGCGCGGCGTCTTCACCAAGGTTGCCAATATCAATCCGCAGAAGCCCGAAGCGAGAGAGCATATAAATATAGTGGAAAAGGGATAATACGAGTGAAGAAACAATCCTGCCATAGGCCCGAAGGCCATAGCCATGTTATTTACCAAACCATAGTATCCGAGACCCTCGCCCCGTCTGGAAGACGGCATGATGTCTATAACTATCGTGTTCCCGGCCACCGTAACCATGCCGAACGAAAGGCCGTGGATAACGCGGACAAACATCACCATAGCTATCGAAACGGCGACCAGATAACCGCCGAAAGTAACTGTGAATACCGCGAAGGTCAGCAGGTAAATCGGTTTGCGGGCGAACATGTCGAGCATATAGCCGGAAAAAGGTCTTACCGATAGAGCCGCTATCGTGTAACAAGACAACACTACCCCTATCAGGCCGTTCGGCGCGGCGAATTCCTCCTTCAGAAAGAATGGCAGAACGGGAAGTATAAGGTAAAAGGCGAAATACAGCAAGAAGTTCGCCCCCAGAATAAGGCAAAAATCGGATGTGAAAAGCCTGTCCTTCGACATAATAAATCCAGCGGTCGCGGTTAGTCCGGCCGCAAAAGTACCTCTAATATCTCCTCGGTGTGCAGGAAACGGCGTTTATTTATCGCTTCCCGCACGGAAAACCGATGAACCGCAGGATGTTCGCGGCGGAAGGCAAGGGGAAACCGGCTGCCGTCGAGAGCGGCTGCACAGGAATGAAAGTCCCGCACACTCGTTTGGCATACCCACCCTCGAAGCCCCGCAAAGAGCAGCGAACTGTACAGGAGTATATATGCCGCGGGCCGTAAGGAGCACCTCTGAAAAACTACCTCATAAAAAACGACGCCCCGAAAGGCGCCGTCTCCGCTTTGTAATACACAATAATCTTTTAAACCTTGTGTAACGCTTAGGCTCGTCGCTCCCCGGTTTTTTCAGTCAGACCGGTTACTGACTCTAATCTTTCAGACTTTTCGGCCGCCAAATCCATTGCCGGTCCGAACATAATTTGTAGTTTTGTACGCCTTCTTTCGTTTTAGTCAGTCCTGTTTCTTAGGTTAGGTTATCAGTGAGGCGGAAGGAGGCTTTTTTATTTTCCTGCGTGGATGGCAAGTCCACCGGAAAACCCCGGCCCCGGGCAGTCGTCCGCAGAGGCGGACGCCACGGTTATCCCGGTTACCAGGCTTTCATAACATCGAACCGTCCTGTCGCTTCATAAGAATGATTAGTAATATCTATGGAGTAAATCCCGGTGTCGGCCGGAACCGGCAGGGTAAACTCCGACTGCATGGAAGTGTCGCACACGCGGCGGGCTACGGTCTGACCGGTCATGTCGGACACGCTTACGGCCACTTTCCCTACATTCGCCGCGAACGAAAGATTGATTTCGTTATTAATGTTATCCACGTACCCGGAAGCAATAGGTTTGTCGTTCGATTCGGGAGTAATACCTTCTGGCCGCTTTATTTCTATAATAGGTATTGGGTCCGGTTCGTCGGGTTCGCCGGCCGCTTCTGCAAAACAAGGCATCGCGAAAGCCGCGGCCAACAGTATGAAAAGGAAGTGCTTCATAGAAACGTATTCGAAATTTTAAGAGGTTTTCCGAAGGCAAATATAAGCACCCTTCTCGGAATTATATTCCGAACGGGCCGGAAAATCATCTCATCGGGCTTTTCGTGAAAGGCTAATTTACAGCCGGTTGCAAAATAAAAATCTCATCGGCCATTTTCGGGCGGTTTTCGGGCCGGAAAAATCGGAAAAATTTAAGCCCTAAAGCCCCTCTTCCGCTCAGATTTCCGCTTTGTCCGTCCCGCTGTCGGAACTCTCTTCCGACGCACCAGCATTCCCTACGCATTCGGCAAGCGAGCTTATATAACGCTCTATTTTTACCGAGCTGTCGAGTCCCAGCTTCCGGCGCAGCACCGAACGCTTGTTATATATGGTATCGATATTGGTATAGTTGTAGAGCATGCATATTTCGGCGGGCGAAAGTCCGTAGCATATCAACCCGAACAGGCAAAGGTCATCGTCGTCGAGGGCCGGATGCTCGCGCCTTATATAGTCGAGTATGCCGTTGTACTTGGCATTGACCAGCTCCAGGAGGTCGTAAAAGGCATCGTCGCGCTGGGCTTCCCTTTTCAGGTACTCGTTTACCTTGGCATGGAACTGTTTGGGGCTGCTGCCGTACATGTTGGCTATGCGCAGCAATTCCTTATGCGAGGAAAGCCGGCTTTCCATAGCCGTTTTCAGCCGTTCCTCATTGCGGCCCATCTGGCTGTAATCGGCGAACAGCTTGTCGTAACTGCTTTGTAGCTGGCCGTGCTCCTCGGTAACGCGCTCCACATAGGCATTCATTTCATGCACCTCGCGCCTGAGCTTTTCGGCATAGCGGCGGCGCCTCGCCACCGCGTACGCCGCCACGAGTCCGAATACCGCGACCACCGCTAACAGCATAAAAGTCCGGTAACGGATTTTCAGGCCAAGGGTATAGTTGGCATGACGAAGCTGCTCGTTATGGTATTTTTCCTCCAAATCCTGCAGCATGTTTATTTTCGCCTCTCGGAAGCTTTTTTCCATAAGCGTGTTGCACTCCCTCATATATTCCGTCGCGCTTTTATAATTCCCGGCTCGCATTTCTATATCGGCAAGCGCATAGTACAGGGAAGATATGCGACTTTTGAAATATTCCCGGCCCTTGTCCAAGGCTCCTCGCATATAATAGGCAGCGGAATCGTAGCGGCCCTCGTCGGCATAGATAAACCCCAGCATCGGATAGTCGGAAACCGGGACTTCGCCCCGGTTGAACCGTTCGTAGTTCCGGAACAGCCTGCCCAAGGCCTCTGGCGCGTTCTTCGTATTATCGTACTCCGCGGATATAATGTTCGATGCGCTTAGCAGGATAAAGGCCGTATCCCTCATTTGCACTCCCACGTCATAGGCGACCCGGTCGAGCTCCATACTTTTATCCGGCTGTCCTGCGAGCAAGTACAACTTGGCCAGCGAACTCGTGGCATTCCGGTAGTTTTTCAGGTTTCCGGATTCCCTGTTAAGCTGGCGGGTACGCTCGAACGCCTCGATTGCCTCGTCGAACGAACGCTGGGTATAATAGATATATCCGAGGTTGGATATTACCAACGCTTCCACGGCCTTGTCGTCGAACTGCGAGGTCAGGTCGCGAGCCTTCAGCATGTACTCCACCGCAAGGCGTACGCTGTCGATATTCTGGTAGAACTTTCCGAGGTAAAACGAGGCGAGCGCCTGCTCCCGGGGACTGCCCCGGCGGGAATAATAGTCGAATGCCGGCCCGATAAGCGAATCGCTTTTGAACTCGATGCCGGTCTTGTTCATGGCCTGCGAAAACAGCAGGCCGTAGCGCGCCTTCGTTTCGTTCCGCCGCAGAGTGCGGCCGTCGATACCGCGCAGAATCGACAGCGCGCTGTCCGGCTTCTCCTCCACTAACTCCTCGGCCCGGTCGAGCATACGCTCGTTACCGGGCAATTCTCCGCACGAGGACATAATAACCGCCGATACGGCTCCTACCAATACACCTTTCCACATAACCCGATGCGTTACAAGGACAAAGATAATATTATTATCTCACCGGCGTATAAACAGCCGAACACCCCGACTTCAACCGGTGGGGACGGCCGTACTTGCGTCCGCAAGGTTACGTATCGCCCCGATTACAGCCCGTGAAACTGGCAACGGATAAGTAATTTCGGCGCACACCTATTATAATATATAGGTAACAGCAGTTCCTCCGGCCGGAAACGGCAAAAGCCGCGTCCATACGAAGAAACGCCTAAGGGGATACATTAGGGCACAACTAACAGTTTATAATTTCTGCAAGCATTTTCATCCGAAACTATCATATAAAACGGCGGTAATTCCATAAAAAAGCGACCGTGTCCGAAATTATGCTTATATTTGGAAAACTATAATTCTACTATCCATGGAAAAAGCACTCTTGCTCGGCGACGAGGCCATAGCCCTCGGAGCGATACATGCGGGTCTGTCGGGCGTTTATGCCTATCCGGGCACTCCCTCGACGGAGATAACCGAATTCATTCAATCATACCCCCTCGCCCGCGAACGCGGAATACACTCCGACTGGTCAGCCAACGAAAAAACCGCTATGGAAGCCGCTTTGGGCATGTCGTACGGCGGAGGCCGCGCACTGGTCTGCATGAAGCACGTAGGCATGAACGTGGCTGCCGACGCGTTCGTCAATTCGGCATTTACCGGAGCGCACGGCGGCGTGGTAGTAGTAGCTGCCGACGACCCGTCGATGCACTCCTCGCAGAACGAGCAGGATTCGCGGTTTTACGGTCGGTTCGCAGGCATTCCGATATTCGAGCCGTCGAACCAGCAGGAAGCGTACGACATGACGGCAGCGGCGTTCGACTTTTCGGAAAGGCATCGTGTGCCGGTACTGCTGCGCATCCCCACCCGACTGGCCCATTCCAGAGCCGTGGTGTGCTACGGCGAACCGCGTCAGAAAAACAGCCTGTCCTTCCCCGGCAAGCCCAAACAGTGGGTGCTGATGCCCGCCAACTCGCGGGTACGCTACGTGGAGCTGCTGGCCCAGCAGGAAGCTTTCGAGAAGGAAGCCGAAAAGACGGACGCATATTTCGATGGCCCCGACAAAAGCACCGGCATCATAGCGGCCGGAATCGGCTATAACTACGTAATGGAAAACTATCCCGACGGATGCCCCCATCCCATCCTCAAGGTCACGCAGTATCCCTTGCCGAAGGAACGCATACTGAAAATGGCCGCCGAATGCGAGACCCTTCTTATAGTCGAGGACGGACAGCCGTTTATCGAACAGGAAATAAAAGACCTCGCGGGCAACCTTTGCGGCGTCCGGGTGCGCGGACGGCTGACCGGCGACCTGCCGCGGACGGGCGAGCTTACGCCCGACACGGTGCGCAAGGCCCTCGGGCTTCCGGGACACGCCACCGAACCGATGCCGGAGATAGTGGTTCCGCGGCCGCCGGCACTCTGTCAGGGATGCAGCCACCGCGACATGTACGCCGCACTGAACGACGTGCTGCGCGAATATTCCGAACCGAAAGTGTTCAGCGACATCGGCTGCTATACGCTCGGTTCGCTGCCTCCGTTCCGCGCAATACATTCCTGCGTCGATATGGGCGCTTCAATAACGATGGCGAAAGGCGCAGCCGACATGGGAGTGTTTCCCTCGGTGGCCGTAATAGGCGATTCCACGTTCACGCATTCCGGCATGACCGGGCTGCTCGACTGCGTAAATGCGAACTCCAATGTAGTGATAGTAATTTCGGACAATCTCACCACTGCCATGACCGGCGGACAGGATTCTCCCGGAACCGGCCGTCTGGAACAGATATGCCGCGGCATCGGCGTAGAGGAGGAACACATCCGCGTGGTAGTGCCCCTGCCGAAGAACGCCGAGGAAATGCGCCGCGTCATCCGTGAGGAAATCGAGTACAAGGGCGTATCGGTGGTTATTCCCCGCCGCGAGTGCATACAGACCGCCAAGCGGCACGCCAAGAAGTAAACGCACACCCCACAAAGAGAATAAAACCATGAAAAAAGATATAATACTTTCCGGCGTAGGAGGACAGGGCATAATTTCCATAGCCTCCATAATAGCGGAGGCCGCTCTCCGCGAAGGGCTTTACTTGAAACAGGCCGAAGTCCACGGAATGAGCCAGCGCGGGGGCGACGTGCAGTCGAACCTGCGCATATCCGACAAGCCCGTAGCGTCCGACCTTATTCCCAAAGGCAAGGCCGACCTCATAATATCGCTCGAACCCCTCGAAGCTCTCCGCTACCTGCCGTATCTGGGGCCGGAAGGTTGGATAATCACCGGTTCGGAACCGTTCGTCAATATGGACAACTATCCGGAACGCGAGGCGCTCGAAGCCCGATACGCACAAATGTCCAATAAAATCCTGCTCGACGTGGACCGGGAGGCAAAGGACTGCGGCTCGCCGAGGGCAGCCAACATCGTACTGTTGGGAGCCGCTTCGCCGTGGGTGGGCATCCCGGCCGCGCGGTTGGAGGAAGTGCTCAGGGATTTCTTCTCACGCAAAGGAGAAGCAGTAGTGGAAACGAATCGAAAGGCATTCCGGCGCGGGCTGGAGATAGCAGAAAAAAAATAGAGCCATGTTTCAGCCGATAGATGAAAAAACCGTAGGTGCGGTTCTGGACGAACTCGACATCCACGACTTCAATAAAGCCTCGATAAGGCAGGTACAGGCCATTTCGCGCCGGCTCGAACAGTTGAGCGGCACGGAATTCATACGCTTCGAAATGGGCATACCGGGCCTCGACCCGGCAGCCATAGGCATCGAAGCCGAGCACAAGGCGCTCGACAAGGGCGTAGCTTCCAAGTATCCGGATATGGACGGTATTCCGGAACTCAAGAGCGAAGCGTCGCGCTTTATAAAGGCGTTCATAAACACCGACGTGTCGCCTGCCGGCTGCATTCCCACGGTAGGCTCCATGCAAGGCGCGTTCGCCTCGTTCGTACTGACCGTGCAACTCACGCCGGGCAAGGACAAAATACTGTTCCTCGACCCCGGTTTCTCGGTGCAGAAACTCCAGCTCAAAGTGCTGGGATACGAAAGCATTTCGTTCGACATCTATTCATATCGCGACGACAAACTGCACGACAAGCTGGAGGAATACCTCTCGCGCGGCGACATCGCGGGCATCCTCTACTCCAACCCCAACAATCCGGCGTGGATATGCCTCACCGACAAGGAGCTGCGGACAATAGGCGAACTCGCCACCAAGTACGACGCGGTGGTGATAGAAGACCTCGCCTATCTGGCGATGGATTTCCGCCGCGACGCGGGCAAACCCTTCGAACCCCCTTACCAGCCCAGCGTATCGCACTATACGGACAACTATATAATGCTTGTCAGCGCATCCAAGATATTCAGCTACGCCGGGCAGCGCATCGCCGTACTGGCAATGTCGGACAAACTTTTCAACCGGCAGTATCCCGCTCTCAGGGCACGCTACGGCGTAGGCAAGGCCGGCAACACGATGATACAGATAATCCTGTACGCCATGACTTCCGGCACGAGTCACACCGTGCAGTACGCCCTCGCGGAAATGTTCCGCGCGGCGAGCGACGGCCGGTTCGATTTTATCCGGGAAGTCAGCGAATACGGACGCCGAACCAAGCGCCTGAAGGAAATATTCCTTAAAAACGGTTTCAACATAGTTTACGACAAGGACCTCGACGAGCCCATCGGCGACGGATTCTTCTTTACCATAGGCTACAAGGGGACGGACGGGGCCGAGCTGCTGCAACGGCTGCTGCCTTACGGAATCACGGCCATAGCTTTGTCCACGACCGGAAGCCTTCAGCCGGGAATGCGTATCTGCGCCTCGACCGTACAGCCGCACCACTACGACATGCTCGACGAAAGGCTCGCCATGTTCAACCGAAACCAAAACCACTGACGATGGCAAACTTTACCACCGCCGCAGAAGCCGTAAGGCTTATCAAATCGCACGACAACGTGTATATACAGGGCTCGACCAGCATCCCCGAGGTGCTGGTGCAGGCCATGACGGACCGGGCCGACGAACTGACCGGCGTAGGAATCTACACCGGATTCGCCGTGGCCGACCGTCCGGCTCCCTACGCCGACCCGAAATACAAAGACACGTTCATACCCAACAGTTTTTTTATTGCCAACAATATCCGCCAATACATCCATGAAGGGTACGCCCAGCTTATCCCGGCGCTTCTGGGACAGATTCCGGGCATGTTCCGTCGCGGGCTGGTAAAGCTCGACGTAGCTTTGCTGAACGTATCGGAGCCGGATGAGAACGGATATTGCAGCTACGGCATTTCGGCCGACCTCGCCGTGTCGGCCGTGGAAACGGCCAAAATACGCATAGCGCAGGTCAACTCCTCCATACCTTACACCGGCGGAGACGCCCTGATACACATAGACGAACTCGACGCATGCGTAAGGGTGGACGAACCGCCGGTCGACCTGTCCAGCGCCGAGCCGAACGATGTGGAGCAGCGCATCGGCCGATATATAGCCGAGATGATTCCGGACGGCGGTACGCTCCAGATAGGCGTAGGGGCTATTCCGAATGCGGTCGTGGCGGCCCTGAAAGACCACAGGCATTTAGGGTTGCATACGGAAGCCATGACCGACGGCGTGGTAGAACTGCTCGAAAGCGGCGTAATGGACAACTCGCAGAAGAAAGTCCTGCCCGGTATCAGCGTGGGTTCGCTTACGGTAGGGTCGAAGAAACTCTACAAGTACATGCACCGCAATCCCAAATTGGTGATGAAAGACGTGGCCTGGACCAACGACCCGTTCCGCATAGCGCAGAATCCCAAAGTCATGGCTATAAATTCGGCCATAGAAGTGGACCTTACCGGACAGATATGCGCCGATTCCATAGGGACCATGCTCTATTCCGGAGTGGGCGGCCAGCACGACTTCATGTACGGCGGCTCGCTTTCGGAAGGCGGCAAGACCTTTATAGCACTGCCTTCCATAACGGGCAAGGGCATATCGAAAATCAAAGCCCTGCTGACGCCCGGAGCCGGGGTCGTCACCACCCGCCCTCAGGCGCAGTACGTCGTAACGGAATACGGAGTGGCGGAACTTATGTGCAAAAACACCGCCGAGCGTGCCCGCGCCCTTATAAACATAGCCCACCCTTCAGCAAGGGAAGAACTCGAAAAAGCCGCGCGCGAGCGGTTCGGATACTCGTTTACGCGGCTCAAATAACTTTTTCGGAAAACTTCGGAAAAGGCCGGGGATTGCCCGGCCTTGTTTTTCATATCAGAACGACGGTCAGCGCAGCCACCGCCGCCCCGCCCATAAATCCGGCCGCCACCTGAGCGGGGTCGTGCCTGCCGAGTTTCAGCCGGGACGAGGCGAGCAGGCCGGCGACGGCCAACGAGCCGCAAAGAATCCACACGAGGTCGCCGTACCCCACATATACAAGCACCAACAAAGTGCCGACGATGCCTCCCATGGCAGTCATATGAAGGCTTATCTGCCACCTGAAGTTGACCGTAAGAGCGAACAGTACGCACCACATTCCGACCAGCAGGAAACGGCGCAGAAGGTAAGTCACCGGCGTCCCCGCCAGCATCCACGCGCACAGACCGTAACATACGGCGACCACCAGCAGAGGCAACATGCGCTCGCGCCGGGTGGAAAGGGAAAAGTCTTTCAGCAGTCCTATGGCATGCATCATCCACACGAAAGCCGCCGGGATAACGAGCATGTCGAGTATTATCACCGCTGCAAGATACAGCCTTACAGGCATATCGACTACAGAGGGCATTACGTCCGTAAACAACAGGCCGACCAGAAAATAACACGGCAGCAGGAACGGATGAAAAATCCCCGAAACAATTCTTGCGACACTGCTCCAACCGTTTCCGCCTTCTGTCATAGTCGTCAAATCTGTTTGCGCAGCCTCGCTACCGGAATGCCGAGCATTTCCCGGTATTTGGCTACCGTCCGCCGCGCTATATGGTAGCCCATGCCGTTGAGTATGTCCATAAGGGCCTCGTCGGTATAGGGTTTGCGCTTGTCCTCGCCGGTGATGCACTCGGAAAGCAGATTCTTTATTTCGTAGCTCGAAACTTCCTCGCCGCTGTCCGTCTGCATGGCTTCCGAAAAAAGCTGCTTCAACGGGATTATGCCGAAATGGGTCTGAATGTACTTGCTGTTCACCACGCGGGAAATAGTCGATACGTCCAACCCGGTGCGGTCGGCTATATCCTTCAATATCATCGGCCGCAGCTTGCTCTGGTTTCCGTCGTAGAAAAACTCGCGCTGATAAGCCAGAATCTCCTGCATGGTGTGCATCAAAGTATCGTGCCGCTGCTTTATGGCCGAAATAAACCACTTTGCGGAATCAATCTTGTTCTTTACGAACTGGATGGTTTCCTTATCGTTTTCACCCCGGCTGTCCGACATTTCCCGTATCATTTCCACGTATCGCCGGTTGATTTTTATATCCGGAATATTGTACGAATTCAGGCTGAGGTCGAACTGCCCGTTCTGATAGTCGAGGATAAAATCCGGCACGACATAGGGCGTGGTATCGCTGCCGCCCTCCGAATACAGATTGCCCGGCTTGGGAGAAAGTCGCCTTATCTCTTCGATGGCTTCGCGGAACTCGTCCTCGCCCACTCCGAGACGCGACATGAGTTTCTCGTAATGTTTCTTGGTAAATTCGTCGAAATACGAGGTCAGTATCTTGCGGGCCAACACCTGGGCATGATTCAGTTGAGGAAACGTGGCCAACTGAAGCAACAGGCACTCGCGCAGGTCGCGCGCGCCGACGCCGGAGGGTTCGAGCTGATGGATAATTCCCAATATATGTTCGAGCTCGTCCACGGACGCGTCTATTCCCAAGCTGAAAGCTATGTCGTCCGAAATCGAAGCCAAATCGCGGCGCAAGTAACCGTCGTCGTCGATGCTGCCCACCAGATAGCGGGCAATAACCATCTCTTTATCCGGAAGGGAGCGGAATCCCAACTGCTCTTCCAGATATTCGTGCATGGTACGTCCGCCGGACAGGAACACAGGGCGGCGCTTGTCGTCCTTGGAGTAATTGTTTATCCGGGCCTTGTAAGCGGGAGTATCGTCGTCGCGCAGATACTCCTCTACCGAAATCTGCTTGGGCTCGTCTTCTTCCTCGGAACGCTCCTCGGTCCACTCTTCCTCCAGCACCGGATTCTCTTCTATTTCCTGCTTTACGCGCTGCTCCAACTGCATTGCCGGCAGTTCGAGCAGCTTTATCATCTGTATCTGCTGCGGAGAAAGTTTCTGTAACTGTTTTTGAACCTGTTTCTGATTGATACTCGACATAAACGACCCATTTAAGAATTTTACAAATATTCCTTGACAGGTCTCATCATCAGTCGGGTTGGGTAGTGGAAGCCGGAGTCAGAACTCGGCGTTGTGCGGCGTACGCGGAAACGGAATCACATCGCGGATATTCGCCATTCCGGTTACGAACAGCAGCAGCCGTTCGAAGCCGAGACCGAATCCGCTGTGCGGCGCCGAACCCCACAGCCGGGTATTCAGATACCACCATACGTCCTTTTCCGGCATTCCCAGCTCGTGCACGCGCTCAAGAAGCCTGTTATAGTCGGCTTCCCTTTCCGAGCCTCCTATGATTTCGCCTATTTTCGGGAACAGCACGTCCATAGCTCTTACCGTACGGCCGTCCTCGTTCTGTTTCATGTAAAACGCCTTTATATCCTTCGGGTAGCCGGTCAGTATGACCGGACGACCGAAATGCTGCTCCACGAGGTAACGCTCGTGCTCGCTCTGAAGGTCGCATCCCCACTCCACCGGGAACTCGAACTTGCGCCCGCTTTTCTGAAGAATCTCTATTCCGGACGTATAATCCAGCCGCACGAACTCGCTTCCGGCCACGGCTCGCAGACGTCCGGTAAGCTCCGGGTCGTACATTTTCTCCAGAAATGCAAGGTCGTCCGCGCAATGCTCCAACGCATAGTTTATAAGATACTTCAAAAACTCCTCGGCCAAATCCATGTTGTCGTTCAAGTCGTAAAAGGCCATTTCCGGCTCTATCATCCAGAATTCGGCGAGGTGACGCGGAGTATTGGAATTTTCGGCACGGAAAGTAGGACCGAACGTATATATCTGTCCCAACGACAACGCACCCAGCTCGCCTTCGAGCTGACCGGATACGGTCAGGCTGCACTGCCGTCCGAAAAAGTCCTGCGAGAAATCCACGCCTCCGGCTTCCGTACGCGGCGGCTCGTTCATATCCAGCGTGGTGACGGTAAACATCGCACCGGCTCCCTCGCAGTCGGAACCGGTTATAATGGGCGTATGCAAATAGTAGAACCCGCTGTCGTTAAAAAACTTATGTATGGCATATGCCATGGCATGACGTATACGGAATACGGCTCCGAAAGTGTTGGTGCGCGGACGCAAATAAGCTATCTCGCGCAGGAACTCCAGAGAGTGCCCCTTCTTCTGCAACGGATAGGATTCGGGGTCGGCGGAACCGTAAACCTCGATACGGCGGGCCTGTACCTCAACCGGCTGGCCGGAGCCGAGCGACTCGACCAGAGGACCGTCCACGCGTACGCAGGCTCCCGTGGTAATTTTCCTGAGGAGCGCCTCGTCGAACGAAGCGGCCTCGACCACGGCCTGAAGGTTATTGACAGTAGAGCCGTCGTTGAGCGCCAAAAAAATCACGTTTTTGTTCCCGCGCTTCGTACGTACCCATCCTTTTACCGTCACTTCCTCCCCGGTCGGGGCCATGCCGAGCAACCCGGCTATTCTCACTCTTCGTTCCATAAGTCAAAGCCTCCTTTTCAAAAGCATCGAATCGCAAATATCCGTATTTTTTTTCTCAATTCATAATAGCATCGACCGGAAATGAAAACGGCGCGGAAACGTTTCCGCGCCGAGGTCACGAATCCGGCACGGCTTACCTTATATACATGGAATTGCCGTTATAAGTCATCATTATATTGTTGCGGCAGTCGGTTTCTCCGCTTACCCACTGTATAACCGTGGTAAGAGAGGGATAATCGCTTTCCGACAGTTCGCCCCTTTCCAGAAAGGAGGCGACCGCACTGCCGGAGGATATATAATTTACCGAACACGACGGCTTGTAAACCAATTCCTTAGCTTCGTAAGACATGGACAGCGTGCTGTAATAGGGAATGCCTTTCGCTTCACCCCGGAACTGGAAAGTAGATGCGCGGGTGTTCCGAAGGCTGGCCGGCAAAGCTCCTACGCGGGTTATGGTAAATTTCCCGCCCCATCGGGAAGAATGGTTCAGCTTGTTATAACTGCACACGTAATCGTTCACGTAAACCGTCCAGTTGTTCTCTATGATACCCGGAGCGATGGAAAACGTACCGTTCAACCAGGTTATGACTCTCCCATCGCCGCTACGGCTGAAATCGTACTTTATCGAAAACCCTTCCGGAAGGCTTATATACCATTGCTGACCGGTTCCGTAAAGTTCTTCGAGCATCAGACCGCCGGTATTGATAACGACCTTTCCGGTTCGGGCTCCGTTAATGCCGTTTCCTTCGAACGCCAATTCCCAAACCCCATCGGAGGTTTCCGATATGGAAGCAAGAGACGACAGCAGATACTCCTGCATGGGCACTCTGGTATCGTCCTCCTTCTCATACGTAATGTGGCTGAAATCTCCGGGAGTGCCGGCAGCGGCGGCTTCGTTCAGCAGTATGTTCAGCCTAAATGCCAGACTTACCGGGTCCATGGTATAGTCCTGCTGGTTATTGACTATGTTGAATATTTCTATTCCGTTCTCCATTATACTGGGCTGGGTATATTCGTCGTCCAGACACGAAGCCAACATTACGGCAGAAAACAAGAAGAACAACAGCTTTTTCATTCTACTACAAATTAATTTTATAAAGGTACTAATTAATAGATGCCGAAACAACCGAAAATATTGCATCCGGTTGTCCGGAAAAGAGAAAAAAAATAACTTTGCATTCAGCAAGCTTTCCCTTCCATGGAAAATTACAGGAAACTTACCCTTGCAGAGCGTAATGCGCTCTCCGAAGCCGGATGCCGGGCCGACCACTGGGACGATGTGGAAGTAGCGCCGGGATTCACGGCCGCAGGCATAGAGAACTGCCGTTTCGCAGGAAGGGTCAGGCTCGGCCGAAATGTACGGATTTCCGGGATAGGCTCGCATATAGCCAATTACATCATCGGCGACAATGCGGTTATAGACAACGTGGGAAGGCTCGAAACGCGCGGCCCGGCCTCCTTCGGGCAGGGTGTCCGCGCCGCGGTTATCAACGAGAACGGGGGCCGCGCGGTCACGCTCTGGGACGGTATCTCCGCCCAGACCGCTTATATCCTCGCCGTTTACAGGCACAGGCCGCAGACCATAGCGCGCATGGAAAAAATGATAGCCGGCCATATCCGCGACAGTTCCGGAGAATACGGCGAGATAGGAGCGGGAGCCGTCGTCAGGGACTGCGGCGCGCTGCTCGACGTGCGCATAGGACCGGGGGCCCGGATATGCGGCGCGGCGATGCTGAGCAACGGGACGGTATTGAGTGCTCCCGACGACCCCGCGTTTATAGGAGCGGGAGTAAAAATGTACGATTTCATAGCCGCGGAAGGTTGCAAAATAGATAACGGAACCCTGCTGAAACGGTGTTATGCGGGACAGGCGGTGGAGATGTCGGCATTTACGGCGTCCGACTCCCTTTTCTTCGCGTGCTCGTCATGCGAAAACGGTGAGGCAGCAAGTATTTTCGCGGGTCCCTTTACGGTATCTCACCACAAATCCACCCTGCTTATCGCGGGAATGTTCTCCTTTTTCAATGCCGGCAGCGGAGCAAACCAGAGCAATCATCTGTTCAAGACCGGAGCGGTGCATCAGGGAGTACACATGCGCGGCTGCAAATTCGGGAGCGATGCCTATGTGATGCTTCCCGCCGTGGACGGTCCCTTTACCACCGTGACGGGGCGTCATAAGAGTCATCACGACACAGGCAGTTTTCCGTTTTCGTATCTGGTCGAGGAGAAGGGCTCCTCGTGGCTGCTGCCGGCCATAAACCTTACCGGCTGCGGTCTGGAGCGCGACCTGAAAAAGTGGCCTTTGCGCGACAGGCGGGGAACTTTTCGGCGCGATACGGTAAACTATGAATTCCACAATCCCTACACGGCCGGGAAAATAATGCAGGCTATGGACATCACTGACGGGCTGCTTTCCAGAGGAGAATCCGAAGCGTATATTTACGAGCGCGCCAAAGTCAAAGGCGTCATGCTCAAACGCGGACGGCGGCTTTATGGGCTTGCGCTGGACGCCGCTATCGGACAAATGCTTTCTTCTCCGGAGGGCCGTCTGGAATCAGGACATCCCGACCTTTCGGCTGCAAGCGGACACTGGACGGATGCCGCAGGCATGTTCATCCCATCCGCAGCGATGGAACGGCTTTTGGACGACATCGACAGCGCAGAGATAGATTCCGCCGCAGAGCTGGATTCACGGTTGGCCGAACTCTCGGCGGCATACCCGGTCATGGCGCGCCGGTGGGCGCTTGACGCGCTTGCCCGCATGCTCGGACGCACACCGACGGAACAGGACATAACCGAAGCGGTCGCCAAAGGGACGAATGCGGAAGAAACGCTGAGAAAAATGCGGGAAGAAGATGCCGGAAAGGATTTTTCGGACATCATGAAAATAAGCTACGGTTTGGATTCGGACGAAAAAGCCGTTCGCGAAACCGATTTTAAAAACGTAAGGGGAACAGGCGCTCCCATATAGCAGCCGAACCGATATGAAAAAACTCATCATAACAGCCCTTTCGGCAGCGGCAACGGCCGCAGCAGCGGCACAGTCCCTTCCTGACACCGGATATGGCGATGTAATATACGGCAGTATAGCCTACCGCTATCCCACGCGCGAAGATGCCGCGGCACACGGACAGGGAGATAACGATTACCGGATGAAATTGCAGGTCCCCTCTCCTGTCCGGTCCGAATCCGGAACACGTTACTCGTTCACGTTCGACATGCCCTCCGTGTGGCTCGAACGGGATGTAATGCTGCATACAGAAGGAGGCCGCAATTCCCATATAATATATGTCAACGGCATTCGCGCGGGTTCGGCCCGCGACAGCCGGCTGCCGTCGTCGTTCGATATCACATACGCCCTGAGAGACGGCAGTAACAGTATCGACATAATACTTCCGCCCGATACGGACGAACCGGAAAGCGCCTCCGCCGACGCCGGCCGGCCCGCACTGGAAAGCGTGGTACTGACGGCGCGGCCCAGACCCGGCATAGAAGACGTAGTCGTTTCGGCCGTGCCCGACTCTACCGGAAAACACGGAATACTGACCGTGGACATAATCGTTTACAACCCTTATAACTATCCCGAACCCATAACCGTAGGGTTCGACATATATTCCCCGGAAAAGAAGCTGAAAACTTATGACTTCCGGGAAGCGACCGTACAGGCGCGCAGCCGCGACACGGTTCGCTTCGAAGCCCCGGTTTACGGCACGCCCGAAAGGATGTGGAGCGCGTCTTCCCCCAAGCTGTACGAACTCACTCTCGTTACGCGCAAAAACGGCATCATAACCGAATACATTCCCCTGCATATAGGATTTACCGATACGGAATGGAACGGGGAAGGGTTGCTGCGCAACGGTCGCCCGGAAGAGTTGAAGCCCGTGCGCTACAATGCTCCGCAGGATGTGAAAACCGCCGAAGCCGACCTGAAAGGAATCAAAAAAAGAGGGTATAATGCCGTATTCCCGGACTATCCGCAGCCCGGTTGGTTTTACGACCTTACCGACCGGATAGGGCTGTACGTCATAGACAGGGCGAACATAAATTCCGCCCACAAGCCCGACGGCAAACAGGTCGGCGGCACGCTCGCCAACAATCCCCGCTGGAAGGACGAATATCTGGCCAGAGTAAAAGGCATGTATTACCGGACCAGAAATCATCCATCGGTAGTGGCATGGGCGCTCGGCGGCCCCGGCGGTAACGGCTACAATATGTATAAAGCCTATCAATGGCTCCACGAACAGGATTCCGTACGGCCCGTGGTATTTCCCGGGGCTGCGGGAGAATGGAACAGCGATTTCGAACTGCCCGACGCCATCGACTTCGACCTGCTGCCGCCGCTTGCCGGACGCCGCAGATAACATCCATGGAAATACGCTTTACGGTAATAGGGAAAACGGTTTCCGAACCGGTCGGCGCCTTGCTGGACGACTACGTATCGCGGATAAGCCGCTATGTGCGCTTCTCTTTCCGTATAATTCCGGACGTGAAAAATGCGTCTTCACTGTCTCCGCAGGAACTCAAAAACCGCGAAGGGGAGGCTCTGATATCGTCGGTGGAGCCTGCCGACGTTTTAGTGCTGCTCGACGAAAATGGATTCCAACCGTCTTCAAGAGAATTCGCAGCATGGCTGGAAAAGAAAGCCGCCTCCGGAATCCGACGGCTGGTGTTCGCGGTGGGAGGAGCCTACGGATTTTCCGACGCGGTATATGCAAGGGCGCAGGATAGGCTGTCGCTTTCACGAATGACCATGCCTCACCAGCTCGTGAGAGCGGTATTCGCGGAGCAGCTTTACAGGGCTTTTTCCATTATGGCCGGAACTCCGTATCATCACGACTGATTCGCGAGCGACACTGCACAAAAAAACACGGAAGGGAATCTTCGCGATTGCCTTCCGCGCCCGGGGTAAAACCCCAAAACTACTAACCCAAACTTAAATAAATGAAGAAACCTTTATTGAAAGTCTCCGCTTACATAACGGCACTAAAACCCGTTTTATTGCCGCGGCCGGCGCTGTGTTCCGGCCTGTTGCAGCGTAACCCTCAACGCCTTTAATACAAACAATATCCATGCCATAACGGCAGCACTTATGCGGTTCGGCCCGTAAGAGCCAAATATCAGACTTAAAACAGCATATAAAATTTTACCGTTATCGCGGATTTCTGCATCGTATTTGCAATCAGCGTAGGAAACCAAATCAAACGACTATGAAAAAAATCCTTCTTTTGAGCGTTTGCCTGTTTTCCTTCGCACTCGTGAAAGCAGACGGCAGATACATCCGTTTCGAGCAGCTGCCTACGGAAGCTCAGACGTTCCTCCGCCAGTACTTTCCCGCAATTCCGGTAACATCCATCAAAATGGACAACGGACGAATGAAAGATTACGAGGTTTTGCTCGGCGACGGAACCAAAGTGGAGTTCGACCATCAGGGCCAGTGGATGGAGGTGAACATGCGGAATAAATACGTTCCCAACGAAATCGTACCGTCGGGCATCAAGTCCTATGTAAGCGAAACGTATCCTACCCACCAGATACTCAAGATAGAGCGCAAAGGGAACCGCCACTGGGTAGAGCTGTCCAACGGCCTCGAACTGAAGTTCAACGCCCGGGGACGGCTCGTAAAAATAGAGGACTGAAAAACAAACGCGGACTGAACATAAAACGTGAGGGTGTATCCCTCACGTTTTTCATTCGCTCACCTTCTGAATTCGTCCGGAACAGGGCACGATGGCGGAAGCTGCATTTTATGCCTGTTCGCACGGTTGCGGCGTATGTAAAGCTCGAGCACCTCGCGTTCGCGGCCCGAAAGGTTTTCCGGATGCACGCCTTCGGCATCGTACTGCATCGCTTTTTCGAGTTCCGGATAAGAGGCCCCTATCTGCTGCTCGTCGGTACGGTCGTCGCCGAACAAACCGTCGGTCGGAGGAGCTTCCAGAATAGAAGGAACGATTCCCAACCAGCGCGACAGACGGAATACCTCGGTTTTCGTCAGGTCGGCGATAGGGCTTACGTCCACGCCTCCGTCGCCGTATTTGGTAAAGAAACCTATTCCAAAATCTTCGACCCTGTTACCCGTTCCGGCCACCAGCAGTCCGTTCGAGCCGGCCAGATAATAAAGCGCGGTCATCCTGAGGCGCGAGCGTGCATTCGCTCCGGCAAGCGCGGCCAAAACGGGGTTTCCGACGACAGGCATCGAGCACTCGAACGTATCGAAAGCTTCCGTAAGGTCTATGCAGGCCGTTTCCACATCGGGAAAACGTGCCTTCAGCCATTGCTGATGTTCGACGGCACGCCGCATCTGTGCGGTCGCCTGCCGAATAGGAAGCGCCGCCGCCAGACACCTTGCGCCCGTCATGGCCGCAAGCGTGGAAACAAGGGCAGAATCTATGCCTCCCGAAATGCCTATCGCATAGCCTTCTGCTCCGCTTGTTCCAAGATAGTCCCTGAGCCATCCGACTACGTGCTTAACTATTCTCTCGCAATCCATTTGTATCAAAACGTTACGGAAACGCCTGCCGATATGTTCAGCCGTTCTCCGGGATAATGGTTGAAAAAGTATATTCTGCGGTCGAGCAAATTTCCGGCCTCGGCGAACAAGCCCACTCCGGATTTCAGGTTGCAGCCTATACCCGCGCATAGGTCGAACGCCGAACTTACGGTTTCGCGCCGGACTTCTCCCCCGACGAGTATCCCGCACGGTGTCCTGCCCGCAAAATCGCCTCCTGCCCATACATAAAAACGCGGAGTTTCATAGTGCAGGCGCACCGAGCCGCTTATGCGGGGAATGCCGTAAACATCGGCCTCCGAATCCTCGAAATTCTCCGCGTATAATGCTTTCAGGCGGAGCGACAGCCCGCGGGCCAGCGCGGCATTTATATCCAGACCGGCCGAGAATATCCTTATATCGCTCCACCGAACCGCAAACCGGCCTAGCTGTCCGGGCGAAGTCGCATTGAGGAAATAGAAGTAATCCTCGAAAATCGAATATGAAGCGCGCAGGCCGTAATCCACCCTTCTCCCTAACGTTCCACGAATACCTCCGCCGAACGTCCAGTGATGAACGTCTGGAGCCGCGGATGCTCCGAGCACATAAGGATTGCGCAATACCACGGAACGGTAATCACCCGTTATTTCTCCGCCTTCGGCCTGCACGTACGGATTGAAACCCGGTGACACCGACAATTTTAGTTCGGCATCGGGAAACACCTCGAAATGTTTCTCCTTTGCACCCGGCGCATACCGCACCTGCGCAGCCTCAAGCGAAACTCCTACCTTAACGCCCAATATGCCCCACTCCGTTTCCCACTCCGGATTTAATTCCAGACAACTGTTATGGTAATAGGACAGCGCCGAAAGCCCTTCCGTAATATCGTACGAGGCTTCCAATTTAAGCGTATGCCCTGAAAAATCCTTACCCGCCGCTGCGGAAAGCCTTATCTCGTACTGGCCGTCGGAACCATGTCCGGAGAAATACCCCCCTTCGACCGCCGCCCGAAAACCGAACCGGCTCAGGTCGGTAAATCCATCGCCGAAAGACACGTGCGCGCGAATGTCGTTATAGCCCGTCCTCCTGTCGGAAGGCATGTCGTAAGCCGCCCCCGGAAAGAAAAACATCCCGTAGGCGTCATATTGGAAATTACCGTATTCCGCTTCAGCCGTAAGCCTGCGGCGACCGAAGGTTCTTTCGGCCCTGAATCCGGCCGCATTGCTCATGCGCATGGCCCGCAGCCTTTCGCCCGTATCGGTACGCAGACGCGAATACCGGCCGTCGTGCGAAATCCACAGCACGGCATGACCGTCACGCGTAACCACCGGGCTGTAACGCACGTCCAGCACGCTTGCGGCCGGCCAACCGCCGCCGACTTTTATAAAGAAAGGACGGCGTACGGAATAGGATGCCGGCGAAATCCCGACGGAAGGCAACGTCCGGGCCCGGAAAACGGTTTTCCACGGAACCGTTCCTATGGAGTACTCCAATGAAGGCTGCATACGTACGGTATCCGTCATCCGGGGAGAAACGTAGAGTTTGTCCGGTTCCGACATCCGGGGAGCGTATTCCTTCGTAACTTCGATGCGGCGCGAATAGTCTTCCTGCGCTCCTGCCGTCGGAACGGAAATACCCAGCATCGCCACCGGCAAAAATATTCCGAGTACCGTTTTCATTTCAACGCCGATATTTTTTCGCGGGCTTCCCGCACGATGCCGTCGCCCGGACCGGAATATCCGTCGGCCACGCTCTGGTAGGTAGCCCTCGCCTGAAAGATATCCCCGCGTCCGGCGTATATATCGCCCAACAGAATAAAAGCTCTTGCCAGCCAACAGGCATCCGAAGGATTCTTGTCGGCGAAATCGTAAACGAGCTTTTCCGCCGTTACCGTATCGCCGTCGCGGTAGGCGGCCTCGATAACCCTGTACGACGCTTCGGCGCCTATCGCATCTCCCGAATCCTCCGATAGAAGACGGTACAGAACCATAGCTTCGGCACGCCGCCCGGAAGCCGCCAGAGCATTCGCCTTTACGAAATCGGACGTACGCCGAACAAGCGGGTCACCGCACGCCGAAGCCACCGAATCGGCTATGCGTATCGTACGCGAATCGTCTCCGGCAGCGTTTTCGGCACGCAGCATCCGAACGAGGGCTCCGCTCGCCGAACCGGCGCGGGCAAGAGCCGCCGAACGGCGGTAAGCCTCCGCCGAGCCCCGGTAATTTCCGCCCCTGTACAATTCCTCTCCCAGCCTTTCGAAAGCGACGGCGGAATAATCGTTCGCAGGAAGCGCCGCAAGCCGTTCCAAAACCGATATTCCCAATTCCGCTTCCCCTGATTGCAAATAGCACTCGGAGGCATGCCACAAAGCCTGCGGCAAGTATGCACCTTTGGGATAAGCGTCGGCATAGCCGGCCATCGCACGAGCGCCCGTCCGACGGTCGCCGGACAAATATGCTTTACGCGCAGCCGCATAAGCGAGCGAATCCCGTTGCGCTTCCCCGGCATCGGTTTCCAGTCCGAACGACCCGGCAAAGGCATAATAGCCGGCCACATCGTTGCGGTCCACATATATGCCCCTCACTCCGGCCAACGCATCCCGCGCCGGTCGGGAATACGGAGCGGCGGAAATAACCTTACCGTAGCACTCCAAAGCCCGGTCCGGCATGGACAGATTTTGGTAAACCAACCCCAAATCGGTCATGGCGGCGGCATAGTCGTCAGAGGAAGGATACGCCGCCACGAACCTTTCGAGCGCGGCTGCTCCGGCGGCATAATCTCCCTGCGAAACGTACGTACGTCCGAGCTCGTACATGGCTGCAGGAACATATTCTCCTTCTCCCCGGTCGATTATGGCTATCAGGCTCTCCGCTTTGCGCTGCGGCCTGTCGACCAGTCCCAGCATCATGGCTCGCTGAAAGGCGGAATAATATTTCTGCGGCGTACCCACGGCCGCCGCCTTGTCGTAAAATTCTATGGCACGCCAGTAATGACGCCCGGCATACTCGACATCCCCGCAGCGGTTGAACGCATCGGCCCGGTAGCCGTCCTCCCGCGGATAAACCGCCAGAAAATCATCGAAGCGCCGGCGAGCCTCCGACCAGTCCTTCAAGGCGAAGCAACAGTAAGCCGCATCGTAGCGGGCATAGGCATTTTCCGGTTCCGAAACCGGGGAAAGACGGCGATAGGCATCGAAATATCCGAGCGCCTTTTCATACTCTCCGCACCTGTAAGCGGTCTGTCCGAGCCAATAGTGCGACAAGGCCGTATATTTGGGCAGCGCCCCCGACGAAACCGCCTGTTCCAGCAGGACGAGAGCCGAATCGTAATCCTTATTGTTGTATTTTTCCAGTCCCCGGAAGTAAACTATCCGCTGCATGGCGGCTTTCATGTCGTTGTCCGGATTCGGATAACTTTCCAGCATACGGTAAGCGGCATCGAAATCCCGGGAATTATAATATGCAGCAATCAGGCAACGGCGAACTTCGGCGACATGCGGCGAATCCGGATACGTTTCGATATACCTGCCGAGTATGTTTATGGATTCGTTGAAGTATCCGCCGCCCAACTCGTACATCAACTTTCCGTAATTGAAAAGGGCGTCTTCGGCTATCGTGTCGTCGAAACCCGGACGGGATGCCACGGCAAACGCCTGCATGGCCCCGGTCTTGTCGCCCGTTCGCAGGCAGCAGTCGGCCAGATGATAACCGGCGTTCTGCGACAGCGCATCGTCCGGCCCGCACGCGCGGCGGAAGTACCCGGCGGCTTCCCCGTACCGCTCCCGACGGTAGGCCGCATATCCGAGCATGTAGTTCGTCCTGCGGTCGGGCGCTCCGCCCGCTTCTGCAAAACGGAAAAGATAATCCGACGCTCCCTGCCAGTCGCCCCTGTCGAACATGGCCTGAGCGATTATACGCATGGTTTCCGTCGCCGTTTCGCCGGCAGCCTTAGCAAGCACCGCTTCTCCCTCGGAAACGACATAGCCGTAATCGCCGCGGGCATAAGCCGTGCGCAGCAGATAGAAAGGAACTACAGGTGCGAAAGCGGGGTTCGATGCGGCTACGGCAAAGTATTTTTCGGCGGAAGCGTAGTTTTCCTCCGCATAATCCATATATCCGAGGCAGTAAGCCGAATATGTACGGTATTCTCCGGAACCGTACGCCTTCTCCAACAGCGGCCGGGCGCGTCCGTAGTCGCCCGATTCGAAAAGGCAATAGCCGTAGCGATAGAAATAATCCGCCCGCTCGCGGCGCGACAGCTCCCTTTCCGGAACTCCCGCGTAACACTCGGCCGCAGCCGACCAAAGGCCGTCGCCGAACAGAACGCCCGCCAGCAGATAGCGCGCCCGGACGGAAACGGAGGAGTAAGGGTAATCCGAAAGATAGTTTTGCAGCAGAGAGGCCGCATCGCGGCTCCCCGCAGCGGCGGCCGCACTTGCTTCCATCCAGCTGCCTTCCCCCTCCTCCATATCGCCGCGACGCACCGCCGCCCTGAATTCCCCGGCGGCATCGTCCGGACGGCCGGCGTGCAGAAGCTCCCGGGCATTGCGAACACGGTCGGGCGCCAACGTCTGTGCTCCCGCATCCAAACAGTTGGCAAGAACTAAAAAAAGTACGGTAAAGCGGCAAAGGTTCGTCATCCCGGCGTATCGTTCCTGTGACAAAAATACAAAAATATGCCCGAAGGCTATTCCTGCCGGAACGATTCTTGCTTTTTGTACGCCGAAGTTTTCCGACAATACCCTCTCCGATGAAAAACATCACGCTCAAATGGGAAAAGGATTCGGCTCCGGAGCATCCGGAAAGCGAGGTTTCGTGCGACTCGCTCGATGCCAAGAGCCTTATGCTCTATGCGGCCGCAAAGGGAGCAGGAATGACCGTAGCTTCGCTGCTCTCCAAAATGGGCATCGGATACCGCTCGGTAACGGTAAGCATAGCCGGAGAACTTTCGCAGACCCAGTATGCTTCCCAGAGCGTCTATACGGCTATCGACTATAAGTTCAGCGTCGAGTGCGAAGAGCCGCGCGACCATGCGACCGTGAGTACCACCGTACAGCTCGTGCACGAAAAATACTGCGGACTGGTGCGTATGATGAAAATGATAGCTCCCGTAACGATAGAGGTATATATACACACGCCTCAGATGGAGCCGGCGCTCGACTGAACCGCCGCGGTCAGCGTCTTACGTCGTGACAGGTGCGCTTGTCGGCAATCACTCCGTCGCACAGGGTTACTACTCCCACCCTTGCACGCATAAGGGATTTCAGAACCGTCACGTCCATATTGTAGCACCGTACCGGATATCCGTCCAGCTCGAGCCATGCCGGCGAGCCGTCCAGCCACGAAGAGGTGACGCACACCATACGCGCCCCTTCGGCGGAGGCACGCTCGGCCAGAGTTTCCAGACGACGCTTGCACCACGGTTTTATATCCTCCAGACGAAGTGCGCACACCAGATATGTCGTACCCTCGTCGCCCAGAATCTCGTCCGTAATCTCCCCTTCGGAATCGAATACCGTAAAGTCTTTCAGGAGTGCCTCGTCGAAATTTTCCTCCTCGCCTTCTATTCGGGTATCCACGTATTCCCAGCGCGAGGAATCGTACCATGCGGTATCGGTCACCTCGAACTCGCGCTCGCGTCCCGTATTCAGGTCGCGGTAAACAAGGGTCGTACGAAGATTCTCCTCCGATGGGGCATCGTGCGCCATACGCAAATCGACTCCCACTTTGTACGGCAGGAAGTCTATCAGGGGCAGATGATGCCAGCACCATATTCCCAATCCTCCGGCCAGCGCGGCGAACAACACCGTAAGAAGAGCTTCCCGCAAAGTGAACGGAAAGAAGTGCAGGCATTGCGAAGCACGCCAGACGACGATACTCATAGGCAGCAAAACGAGATTCTTGAAAAACGACTGCCAATTGGTCATCTTGATTGCCTCCCCGAAGCACCCGCAGTCCTCGATAGGGTCGGTGACAGCGAGCACGAGGGTCAGCGTGGTGAAAATCACCATGGAAATTACCGCGAATATGGAAATCAGCCGAAGCCGCACCTTGAACATCAGCATGCAGCCGAGCATCAGCTCGGCAGCGCACAGCCATATTCCGAGCACCGCTTCGCCGCCGAGCAGCCAATTTACGTGGAATGCCGACAGGTATTCGCCTATTTTTATGGCCGTTCCCCACGGGTCGATTGTCTTGACGAAACCTGAGAATATGAAGGTGGCCGCCAGAATTATCCGGCACACATTCGGAAATACGTCTTTTCTGATGTCCATGTCTGTATTGGGGTTAGCAGGCGGTTCTGTCACAGATAAGGGGCCACAACCGACCTTACGCGGCGGGATATTTCATCCGGCGGAAGCATGCCGCCGTCGGGAGCGGCGCAATCCACCACCCGGAATCGCGGCTCCGTGCAGGCGAGGGAAAGATATTCTTCACGCACCCGGCACTGCAAGTCGAGCGAAGACTCGTGTATGTCCGCGGCTCCCCGCAGGTAATCCCTGTCGGCTCCGCTGCGGGCTTCGGTCAGTCTTCTGGCGGTAAACCCGAAGGGCACGTCCAGAAAAACCGAAACATCGGGCCGGGGGATTCCGAAGCGGACGTATTCGGTATCGAGTATCCAGTCGCGCAATTCCCGCCTTCTGACCGGGTCGGCCACCTTGGCGCATTGGAAAGCAACATTGGAACAAACATATCGGTCGACCAGTACGGTCTTGCCCTCTGCAAGCCAGTCCCGGATAACTCCGGCTGCCGCTGCCCTGTCGCCGGCGAACAGAAGAGCCGCCAGAAACGGGTCCACCCGGTCGGCGTTTCCGAATTCGCCGCGCAGAAACCGGCCTATCAGGTCGCCGTAAACCGGCGAATCGTACCGGGGGAAATGCAGGTACTCGCACTCTGCACCGCAGCCGGTAACATAGCCGGCCAATAAATCTATCTGAGTGGACTTGCCGGCTCCGTCGAGCCCCTCTATCGCTATAAAAGCCATACGAACGCAACTTAATGACGCAGCATTTTCACCGCTCGCCTCACTCCTTCGGTCAGAGCATCGGCCTCCCCGAAAGTATTGTAAAAGGCATACGACGCCCGGCACATCCCCCTGACCCCGTAATGTTCCATGACCGGGTCGGCGCAATGGGCGCCCGTGCGCACGGCTATGCCCAGCTTGTCGAGCACCATGCCGAGGTCGTAGTTGTGCACGCCTTCCACATTGAACGAAACTATGCTGCACTTTCTGCGGGCATGACCGTAAACCGTGAGGCCGTCTATCTTCTCCAGCTCACTGGCGGAATAATCCAGCAAAGCCCGCTCATGAGCGCGGGCCGCTTCGAGGTCGAGGCTTTCCAGATACGCCACGGCTTCGGCCAGCCCTATGGCTCCCACATAATTGGCCGTGCCCCCTTCGAATTTCAGCGGCAGGGGCGCATAGGCGGTATGCGCGAAAGTCACCTTCTCCACCATATCTCCTCCCGCTATGAAAGGCGGCATCAGTTCGAGTAGCTCCCGACGCCCGTAAAGCACGCCTATGCCGTTGGGGCCGTAGAGTTTGTGCCCCGAAAAAGCGTAGAAATCGCAGCCCATTTCGCGCACGTCGGTCGGCTCGTGCACCACTCCCTGGCAACCGTCCACTACCACTACCGCTCCGGCATCGTGCGCCATGCGGATTATCGGTTCCAAATCGGGCTCCGTACCCAACACATTGGAAGCCTGCGTGACGGCAACCAGCCGGGTGCGTTCGTCGAGCAGCCCGGGCAGCAGGTCGGTACGCAGCTCCCCATTGTCGTCGAAAGGCAGCACGCGAATTTCCGTCCCCTTGCGGGCGCACACTATCTGCCACGGAACTATATTGGAGTGGTGCTCCATCTCGCTCACCACTATATTGTCGCCCGGACGGAAAAACAGTTCGCCGTAGCTGTATGCCACCGTATTGAGGCCGGCTGTCGCGCCGGCCGTAAATATCAGCTCCTCCCGGTCGTCGCACCCGATGAAGCGGCCTATACGCAGCCGTGCATCCTCGTAAAGCGACGTACACTGTTCTGACATATAATGCACCCCGCGATGGATGTTGGCATTGGATTCCCGGTAAAGCCGGTCGGCGACATCTATGACTCTGGCCGGTTTTTGGGCGGTGGCGGCATTGTCGAGATATACGAAAGGACGGCCGTAAACCTGACGGCTCAAAATCGGAAAATCCGCTCTTACCCTGTCGATGTCCATCGGTTACAATATCTGTTCGAGCTTTTTATCTATAACTTCGGAAATCCGGCCGCACAAGGCATCGTACGGACAACGGTCGAAAATATCCCTGATAAAGCCTACAAGCTGAAGACGCCGGGCGTCGGCCAGACTGAGGCCCCGTTGGCGCATGTAGAAAACCGACTCTCCGTCCAGCCTTCCGACGGTGGCTCCGTGCGAACATTTCACATCGTCGGCGTATATTTCGAGCTGCGGCTCGGTGTAAATCCGGGCTCCGTCGCCCAACTGCACATTCCGGCTCTGCTGATACGCCTCCGTTTTCTGAGCATCTTGATGAACCCTGACGAGCCCGCGAAACGAACCGACGCCGTCGTTCCACACTACGCCCTTTACCAACTGGTCGCTCCGGCAAAACGGAGCAATGTGGTTTACGGTCAGGTCCACGCTCCGCCGGGTTCCGCAACCGCCCATAAACAGTCCGCGCAAACGGCACTCTGCATTCCTTCCCTTCAGGTCTATCCGGCGTCCGAGGCGGGAAAAAGTCCCTTCGGACACTTCGGTAAAGGTTTCTTCATAAACGCTCCCTTCGGACTGCACTACGAAACCCGAACCTACCTCGGCCGTATCAGGGCCGGCGAATGCAACGGAAAAAAACCTGAGCTCGGACCTTTCTCCCAGATAAACCTCCTGCACCCGGTCGGCCAAAACGGAAACCCCGGCATCCGACCGGCCAACGACGGCTACCTCGGCTTTCGCCCCATCGGCAACGGCGACGACGATACGCGGGAAACACAATCCCCGGCCGGTATATTCCAAGTCTATCAGAAACGGACCGTCCGGCCGCACTCCCGGCGGAACGGAAACGAACGCTCCGTCGGAAGCGAAAGCCCCGTTCAGGGCGGATTCGGCCGTAGAACCGAGTTCCGCAGCACCTATATATTTCCCGGCGAGTTCGGGATAGCGTACGGCCGCCTCGCGGAGCGACCCCCAAACGGTTCCGTCGGCCTCCTCGTGCAAAGAGCCGTCGGAACAGCAACCGTTCAAAAGCGATATAAGGCGTACCGTTCCGACAGACCCGGCGGTATAGAGCTCCGTGGCTCTCCCGGCGCTGCCGCACGGAGCCACTACAAGCTCGCGCCCGAACAGCTCCCGCAAAGGGGCATGCCTGTATCCTTCGGTACGCGCGTCGGGCAGGCCGAGCTTCGCAAACCCGGCAAGGCAGTCCCGCCGCCTGCCGTTCCACACGGCCGGAACCTTAACGGCCGTATCCCCTATCGCTTTCTCGCACAGGATTGTCAGATTCTTTTCCGGAGCGGACGACATACCTATATCACGTCTTTGGTTTCGGCTATCAGCCAGTCGTAGCCTTCCTTTTCGAGCCGCAGAGCCAGATTCCGGTCGCCGGAGCGGATTATCCGACCCTTGTAAAGCACGTGCACGTAATCGGGCACTATATAGTCGAGCAGCCGCTGGTAATGAGTTATAAGCACCGTCGCGTTGTCGGGCCGACGCAGCTTGTTCACTCCGGAAGCTACTATACGCAAGGCGTCTATGTCCAGCCCGCTGTCGGTTTCGTCGAGTATGGCCAGCTTGGGGTCGAGCATGGCCATTTGAAATATCTCGTTCTTCTTTTTTTCGCCCCCCGAAAACCCTTCGTTCACCGCACGCGAAGTCAGGTTGCCGTCGAGCTCCACCACCGCGCTCTTTTCGCGCATCAGACGCAGGAATTCCGCTGCGCTCAAAGGAGCCTGCCCCTCGTACTTGCGCTTTTCATTCACGGCCAGCTTCATAAACGAGGCCATGCTTACCCCCGGTATCTCGACAGGATACTGAAAACCGAGGAACAGTCCGGCACGCGCCCGGTCCTCTATCGGCATCTCCAGCAAGTCGCAGCCCATGAAATCCGCGCTTCCTCCCGTCACTTCGTAACGGGGGCTGCCCGCCAGAACGGAAGCGAACGTGCTCTTTCCCGAACCGTTAGGCCCCATTATAGCGTGGACTTCTCCGGGTCGTACCTCGAAATCTATGCCGCGCAGTATTTCGCGGCCCTCCACGGCAGCCCTCAGGCCGCTTACTTTCAGCATTATATCGTCTGCGGATTCCATAATCCCTTATTCGTTTTCTATCCCACGCTTCCTTCGAGGCTTATGCTCAAAAGTTTCTGCGCTTCCATTGCGAACTCCATCGGCAGTTTGTTGAGCACCTCGCGCGCATAACCGTTCACTATCAGCCCCACCGCTTCCTCGGTGGAAATGCCCCGCTGGTTGCAGTACATAAGCTGGTCGTCGCTTATCTTGGAGGTCGTCGCCTCGTGCTCCACCACGCAGTTCCCGTTGGCGGAGTCCACATAAGGAAAAGTATGCGCACCGCACCTGTCGCCTATCAGCAGGGAATCGCACTGCGAATAATTGCGAGAGCCGTCAGCCCGCGCCGACATCCTGACGAGCCCGCGATAACTGTTCTGGCTCCGGCCCGCTGAAATTCCTTTGGACACGATGCGGCTGCGGGTATTCCGTCCCAGATGAATCATTTTGGTGCCCGTGTCGGCCTGCTGGAAGTTATTGGTAAGGGCTACCGAGTAAAATTCCCCTATGCTGTTGTCGCCGGCAAGGATACAGCTCGGATACTTCCATGTGATAGCGGAACCCGTTTCCACCTGCGTCCACGACAGCCGCGCATTCTCGCCCCGGCAGATGCCGCGCTTGGTTACGAAATTGTAAATCCCGCCGCGCCCCTCCCGGTCGCCGGGGTACCAGTTCTGCACGGTGGAATACTTCACCTCCGCATCTTTCATAACCACTATTTCAACGACGGCGGCATGAAGCTGGTTTTCATCGCGCTGCGGAGCGGTGCATCCCTCCAGATAACTGACATACGCTCCTTCGTCGGCCACTATGAGCGTACGCTCGAACTGCCCCGTTCCGGCGGCGTTTATACGGAAATACGTACTCAGCTCCATAGGACAGTGCACTCCCTTGGGGATATAGCAGAACGAGCCGTCGGAAAATACGGCGGCGTTCAGAGCCGCAAAAAAATTGTCCGTGTAGGGTACGACGCTCCCCATGTATTTTCTGACGAGGTCCGGATAATCCCGCACGGCCTCGCTCATCGAGCAGAATATTATGCCCTTCTCGGCCAGCGTTTCCCGGAAGGTGGTACGTACGGACACGGAATCCATAACCGCATCCACGGCTACGCCGGTCAATACTTTCTGTTCCTCCAGAGGGATTCCGAGCTTGTCGAACGTTTCCCGCAACTTGGGGTCCACTTCGTCCATGCTGGCATACTTGGGCGACGTTTTGGGAGCGGCGTAATAAATTATATCATCGTAATTTATTTCCGGAATGTCGAGATGCGCCCAATGCGGCATCTTCATGCGTTTCCAGTAACGATAGGCCTTCAGACGATAGTCGGTCATCCAGCCCGGCTCGCCTTTCTTGGACGAAATCAGGCGCACGACGTCCTCGTTCAGTCCACGGGGAATAGTTTCGGTATCTATATCCGTGGTAAAACCGTACTTGTACTCCTGACCGGTTATATCCTTTATTATCTTGTCGCTTTCATCCATCGGACAAAGGTTAACCTGCAAATTTAAGTATCCCGCCAGAGAGTGCAAAATTTCGACCGAAAAATTTCCCGCTCACGGTATGGCGGAAAACTTTCCCGAATGTCCCGACCCTATAAACGGCAGGGTGGGAATGCTTCCGGCATTCCCACCCGCACAATCGGAAAATATGCCGCGGAACCCTACTGCATATTTTTAAGCAACTCGTTGTATTTATCGTATTTTTCCATCATACCTTCCTGGTCGCGGAGGCGGAACGTAACGTTCTTGAGCAGCTCTACCGTAAGTTTCTCGGTGGGGTTAAGCTCATGAGCCTTCTCGAGCGGCGCGAGAGCTTTCTTATATACGTCGAATACCTCGCTCAATTCGGCATCGTACTCGGCCTGGCCGGTGAAAGTCTTTTTATTCAGCTCTTCGCCCATCTTGTCGCCTATCCGCAGGTAAAGCACCCCCACGCTGAAAAAGGCATTCGGATTTCCGGGCATAAGTTCGGCCACCTTCTCGAACGCCTTCACCGAAGATTCGTTGTCGCCCAACTGCTCGTATATGCGTCCCAAACCGTTCCACAATGCCGGATTGTCTGGGTCCTTGGCAATAGCCTCCTGAACGAGAGGAACTATGGAAGCAGGGTCCTCGCCCTGACTTACATAATAGTCGGTCAGACTTTCTATAATATCGGCATTGTCGGGAAACCTTTTTATTCCTTTTTCGAGCGTAGCCTTGGCGTTGGACAACACCGTGGAATCCTGCTCTGCAAGCCCTTTATAGGCATGATATTTCAGATAGTAAAGTTCGCCTTTCTGCTCGTACTGCAAATTTTCGGCTATGTCGAAATTTTCGAGGCTGTGCGGATAATCTTCGCTGAACAGATATGCGAGACCGGCATTATAGGCAGCCGAGGAATCGGGCAGATTGTAACCGGGCATGACAGACACGCCGTAAGCTCTGGCAAAACTGTCGCCCGCTCCCTGAAAGTCCTGAATCACGTAAGCGCTTCCGCCTTCCTTCAACAGCAGGTTAAAAATATTCTCCGTACCGGCTCTGACCTTATCCGCCACACTCTTATCCAGCTCGTATGCCTTCTGGTAAGCCTCGACGGACTTTTCCAGAGCGCCTTCGTATATCTCTCCGGCCGTTTTCCATGCTTTCAACTGATTGTCGGCATTGACATACGCCGTAAAATACGGATAGGACATTTTGCGCATGGGAACTCCTCCGAGGTCGACTTCCTCTACCGCGGATGGCTCGCCGAACATTGCCTCCAGCATGGCTATGTCCATTCCGTCGAAAAGGTTTTTGGAAACTTCGGTCGCGGCGTCATAGAACAGTTTGCCGCGGTTAAGCCACGTCGCGGCTTTTTCGGCTTTCTTGGGGTTGGCTATTTCGGCGTCGGACTTTTCAATTCTCTTGAGCAGTCCCTCCCTGTCGATTTGAACCTTTCCCTGTGAGAAACCGGAAACCGCCGTAAAAAACAGCGCCGAGGCCGTAGTCAATAATATCCGTTTCATGTTATGAGGTTTTATGATTCGTTTGTTTTCGGATTCACTGTTCCGTATCGGTTCCGTCGTTCTGCGGGCCGGAAACGGCTTCTGAAACTTCTGCCTCATCGCTTTCCTCGTTGTGCGGAACGGCCGTTACCGACGCTATCGAGTCGCCCTCGCGCAGGTTGATTATCCTTACCCCCTGCGTGGCGCGGCCTGCGAGCCGGATATTCTCGACCGCCGTGCGTATGGTCATGCCGCTGCGGTTGATAATCATAAGGTCGCAGGCATTGGAAACCGCTTGCAGCGAAACGAGCCTGCCCGTCTTCGGAGTTATCTGCAAGGTCTTAACGCCTTTTCCTCCACGGTTGGTCACCCGGTACGCATCGAGGTCGGTACGCTTGCCGTAACCGTGCTCGCTGAGCACCAGCAGGTCGAGGTTGCTGCCCGGTTCGATGCATGCCATGCCTACGACTTCGTCCCCTTCCTCGAGCCATATTCCGCGCACGCCGGCTCCGGTCCGGCCTATGGCCCTCGCCTTATCCTCGTGGAACCGGATGGCCTTTCCGTCGCGGGTAGCCATTACTACCTCGGCCTGTCCGCTGGTAAGGCGGGCGTCTATCAGCCGGTCGCCGTCCTTTATGGTAATGGCGTTCACTCCGGTGGCGCGCGGACGCGAGTATGCTTCCAGACGGGTCTTTTTAATCACTCCCTCGCGGGTGCACATTACGATATAGTTATTCTCGACATACTCTCTGTCATCCAGTCCCCTGACTTTTATATACGCCCTTACCTTATCGTCGGGCTCTATCTGTATGACGTTCTGTATGGCCCTGCCCTTGGAAGCCCTCGCTCCCTCCGGAATAGCATAAACCTTGAGCCAGTAGCACCTTCCCTTTTCGGTAAACAGCATAAGGGTATCGTGCATGGAACTCACGTAGATGTGCTCTATGAAATCCTCGTCGCGGGTGGAACTTCCCTTGACACCTATACCTCCGCGGTGCTGGGTACGGTATTCCGCCAGAGGCGTGCGCTTTATATATCCGAGGTGCGAAATGGTTATGACCACGTCCTCATCCGCGTAGAAGTCCTCCGGATTGAACTCCTCGGCACTCATCTGGATTTCCGTGCGGCGCTCGTCGCCGTACTTTTCCTTGATTTCCAGGGTTTCGTCGCGCACTATGCTCAACTGCAACTCCCGGCTCTCAAGAACGGAGCTGTAATATTCTATCTTCTTGCAAAGCTGCTCGTACTCGTCCTCCAGCTTGTGCCTCTCCAACCCGGTCAAGGCCCTCAGGCGCATGTCTATTATGGCCTGCGTCTGAGCCTCGCTCAAGTCGAAACGCTCCATCAACGAAGTTTTCGCCGTATCCGGCGTAGGCGACGAACGGATGATGCTCACTATTTCGTCTATATGGTCGAGCGCCACTAAAAGGCCCTTGAGGATATGCGCCCTCTTCTCGGCCTGCTGAAGGTCGTAACGCGTACGGCGAACCACCACGTCGTGACGGTGCTCCACGAACAGCCGGACCATATCCCGGACATTCAGAAGCATCGGCCGCCCATGCACGAGAGCGATGTTGTTTACGGCGAACGTGCTTTGCAACGCCGTATTTTTGTAAAGCGTGTTGAGAACCACGCTGGCGACAGCGTCGGTCTTGAGTATTATAACTATGCGCAGCCCTCTGCGGTCGCTTTCGTCGTTGATATAGCTGATGCCATCGATTTTCTTTTCGTTAATCATGTCGGCAATCCGCTTTATCATTTCGGCCTTGTTCACCATATAGGGAATTTCGGTCACGACTATGCATTCACGGCCGCTGTGGGTGTGCTCTATTTCGGTACGGGCCCGCACCGTAACGCGGCCACGGCCGGTTTCGAGCGCCTCGCGCACTCCCTCGTAGCCGTAAATAATGCCTCCGGTCGGAAAATCCGGGCCTTTCACATATTTGATAAGTTCGGAAACATCTACATCCGGATTGTCGATATAGGCGCAGATGGCGTCGCATACTTCGGAAAGGTTGTGCGGCGGCATGTTGGTCGCCATGCCCACGGCTATTCCCGAAGCCCCGTTCACCAGCAGCAGCGGAATACGCGACGGTAAAACCGTAGGCTCCTGCAAAGTGTCGTCGAAATTATTGATGAAGTCGACCGTATCCTTGTCGATGTCGGCCATAACCTCGTCGGCGATTTTCTTCATGCGGGCCTCCGTGTAACGCATGGCCGCGGGGGAATCGCCGTCCATCGAACCGAAGTTGCCCTGACCGTCCACCAATGGATACCTCATGCTCCATGTCTGGGCCATGCGCACCATCGCTTCGTAAACCGAACTGTCGCCGTGAGGGTGGAATTTTCCCAACACATCGCCCACTATACGGGCGCTCTTACGGGTAGGCCTGTCGGAATAAAGACCCAGCTCATTACTCATATCGTACAGGATACGGCGGTGAACCGGCTTGAGACCGTCCCTTACATCGGGCAGGGCACGAGACACTATGACCGACATCGAATAATCGATATAGGCCTTTTTCATCTCGTCCTCTATATTGATTTTGATTATGTTACCTTCTTCAGGCATAGTACTGCTTTAAAACTGTTCCGTTAACGACGGCAGTCCTCGGACAATGCCGGACAGACCGCCGAACAATCGTGTAAAATTACAAATTTTCCGGCAATTATCCAAACGTTTGCCCCATCCGCCGGGGGACCGCAAAGAAAAGCGCCCGGCTGAAAACCGGGCGCCCGCTGCTAACAATACAGATTAAAACAATGAAACTAAGCCTTGTTTACGTTGGATTGCAACTTCCGTTCCAAACCCGGCGGTTTATAGCTCGATTTCTGCTCGACTCGCTTTCAGCGCCCGCAATAAGAAAAGCCGTTCGTGCAGAACGGCTTTTCCGACATTCCGGGCCGGAATGACCGGCCGCGAAAACACGATTCCGATTAGCGCTCGCGAGAACTGCTGCTACCGCCGCGGTTGCTGTTGCCGGAGGTATACTGGTTGTGGCCCTGAGGATTGTTGTTGTTCCCCTGACGACCGTTGCTGGACGAGCTGCCGCGTCCGCTTTCCGAACGGCTGCTGCTGCGACCGCTTTCGGAACGGCTGCTGTTACGGCTGGTGTACTGGTTATGGCCTTCCGGATTGTTGCCACCCGGTTTGCTGCGACCGTCGCTGCTGCTCGACGAACTGCCGCGACCGCTCTCGGAACGGCTGCCGCGTTCGCTTTCAGAACGACTGCTGCTGCGACCGCTCTCGGAACGGCTGCTGCTTCCGGACTCTTCGTTACGTCCGGTTTCGATAAAGCTGTTGAACTTTTTCATAATGGTAAAATTTGATTTGAAATATCCTGCTGTCAAGTCTTGGGCAACCCGGACGTGACCGGACGCTTACGGCCGAACATACAATGATTTCACTTGCATGTACAAACCCACGTTTGCGCGTGCACGGATATTTATGCAAATTATATACCATAAAGTTCCGGACATACCGCTATCGGGCATGCGGGCGCAACCGCATACGACCGAACGTACGAATTAAGAAAGGGTTGAAAAAGGTCAGCGAAAATCTATTATTTCATAATCCGGATAGTCTTCCGGGGCGAAAACGAACCCGGAAGGTTCGGGATTTTCGACCGGGGTTACGGACGTCACAGTAACGGTAAGGATATCGTCGTCCATAACGTAACGCAGGCCGGCGGGAAACCCGGTAGCCATATCCACGTAAAGGATAACCGAGCCGGCCATTCCCGAAATTTCGCCCTTCGGGGTCAGCCTTATCGTCCTGCACATGCGGCCTCCGAAAAAATCCTCTCCGGCATCTTCGGAGCGAAAAGAATCTTCGCCGAAATCGAAGGCTCCGGCGGGATTCACCAGTATATTCCGGCTCTGCGGGTCCGCCTCATCTATGGTGACTTCCATGTTGGCTCCGTCGATATGCCACAGGCTTACGCCGTCGCTTATGAGGCGGCTTCCGGCAAGGCCGATGGAAAACCTGTCGCCGTCCACCACATATTCCCCGGATGCAGGTTCCATATCCTCCGAACCGGCCGTAAACGATACCTTGTAAGGGCCGAGCGCGGCAAAACGTTCTCCGATATTTTTTATCGCCCGGGAGGCGGTATCGTCATCCGGCCGCATCCGACCGGCTCCCTGCGCCGGAAAAAACCCGCATGCGACGATAACCGCCGTCAGGGCCGCGATTCCCACTTTCATATGATTCGCTGTCATTTTTACCGAAATACACGGTTACATTCCCATGCCCGTCAAAATCCTTTCGAGCGACACGGCGTCCATTATCATAACTTCCCGCGGCTTGCTGCCTTCGGCCCTGCCCACGATACCGGCTCCCTCGAGCTGGTCCATAAGCCTTCCCGCCCGGTTGTAACCTATCGAAAACCGACGCTGAATCGACGAAGTCGAGCCCTGCTGATTCTGCACCACGAACCGGGCCACTTCGGCGAACATGCTGTCCAGTTGCCCCGGGTCCTGCAACGAGGAGTGAGCACCCGAATCGTCCGGCTCGTAGTCCGGCAGCATATAGGCGGTGGTGTAGCCCCGCTGTTTACCTATGAACGAAGTAAGGCGCTCTATTTCCGGGGTATCCACGAAAGCGCACTGCAACCGAGTCAAGTCGCCGTTAAGCAGCATGAGCATGTCTCCCTGCCCTATAAGCTGGTTGGCTCCCGGTTGGTCGAGTATGGTACGGGAATCCACCATCGACGTCACGCGGAAAGCTATGCGCGCGGGGAAATTGGCTTTTATAAGCCCGGTTATTACTTTAACATCCGGACGTTGCGTAGCTATCACGAGGTGGATGCCTACCGCTCTGGCAAGCTGTGCAAGGCGCGTAATCGGAATTTCGACCTCCTTCCCGGCGGTCATAATCATGTCGGCGAACTCGTCCACCACCACGACTATGTACGGAAGGAACCGGTGTCCTTTTTTCGGGTTCAGCCTGCGGTGCAGGAACTTATCGTTATAGTCCGCAATGCCTCGCACTTCGGCTTTGTTGAGCAACTGGTATCGCTGCTGCATTTCCATACAAAGAGAGTTGAGGGTATATACCACTCTTTGCGTGTCGGTCAGTATGGCGCTGTCCTCGCTTTCCATTTTGGCAAGGAAGTGCTTTTCGAGCTTGGCGTACAGCGAAAGCTCGACCTGCTTGGGGTCCACCAGCACGAATTTCAGTTCGGCCGGATGTTTTTTGTAAAGCAGCGATGTGATGATAGCGTTCAGTCCCACCGACTTGCCCTGCCCGGTAGCCCCGGCTATCAGCAGATGCGGCATCTTGGCGAGGTCGATAATAAACGTTTCGTTATGTATCGTGCGTCCCAACACCAGCGGCAACTGATAACGACAGTCCTGAAACTTGGCGCTCCGCACTACCGAATACATCGACACCACCTCGCGGGACGAATTCGGAACTTCGATTCCTATCGTACCCCTGCCCTGAGCGCGCGTAACGATTCGGATACTCTGTACTTTCAGAGCGAGGGCTATGTCTTCTTCCAGCGAACGTATCCGGGAAATCTTGACGCCCTGCGCCGGCTCTATTTCATACAGGGTAATGGTAGGGCCGATAGTGACCTTTATAAGCGGAGAAATCTGTATGCCGAAATCCGCCAGCTTATCCCGGATAAGGCGCTTGTTGTCGGCGATTTCCTCATCGGTTATACGCACGCCTACCTTGTGGTTTTCCAACAGTTCCACCGGAGGACGCTTATAATCGGCCAATTCCCGGGTCGGGTCGTACAAATCCGACTCCAAATCCTCCTCGGAAGCTTCCGCATCCTTTTTTTCGGTAAGCAACACCTCTATTCCGTCTTCTCCGCGGGAAACCACTACGCCGCCGGCGCCCAGCACCACGCCCGTCGGCGCTCCCGTTTCTCTCTCCTCCCCGGCGTCGGGGTTCTCGTGAAACGGAATGCCTCCGATGAATTCGAATCCGTCTTCGGTATATACGGGGCCGCCTACAGGCTCGGGTTCGGGCTCGTCCGTACCTGCGGTTTCAGGCTCTTCCACTCGCTCTTCCGGCTCGTCCCACGGACAGGCGGACTCGCCGTCCTCCGCGGCAGCACAGTCTTCCAGCGGGGTATCGGCTTGGTCTTCCGGATAATCCGGTTCCGGCTCCGGCTCGGATTCCGGCAACGTTTCCTGTGTATTACCCGACGGAGCGGCCGTACGCCGCGCTTCCGCTTTCGCGCGTACGGAATCCTTTATTTTGTGGGACACGCTTTCCGCTCCCCGCGTAACCGCATCCCCCATCCGGTTGACTACGGCGATAGTGCGCCGGTTTATATACACCGCCACGAGCACCCAGCCTAAAATCAACATGAGCAAAAGTCCGAAACGTCCGATAAGCGAAACGCCCCAACGGGCGACTGCTATTCCCAGAGTGCCTCCCAATCCGGTTCCGAATATTCCCCAACGGGTATCGAACAGACATCCGAGGGAGAGGGAGCCGAGTATCATGATTATTACGGTGAGCCGGACGGAATGTTCCAGAAACACGGGCCGGTAGCGCATTATACGCAAAGAGAGGATTATAAGCAAGACGGGGATTCCGAGCGCGAAGGCTCCGAACCAGCTTCCCACGAGGCAACTGCCGACGAAAGCCCCCAGTACCCCTCCGGCATTGGCCGCCGACTGCACGTCGCTCCATTTCAGTCCTTCGAGCAGAATGGCCTGGTCCACATTCCATGTAAAATAATAGGAAACCACCGCCAGCAGTACGAAAAGCGACAGGAACAGCAAGGTAAAGCCGATAATCCACCGGCGGGTTTCACCGGGTCGCATTTCCTTTTTCCTGCCGCCTTTCGTTGCGGCTCGCTTCGTGTGTTTGCTGTCGGGCATATACGGATTCGGACAAGGCCGTATGCAAAGATAGCTAAAATTTCGGCAGCCCGGCGGTGCCTCCGCTTATGCGGGCGGCTTTCTCTATCAACCGTTCCCGGTAGTCCTCGTCGGCGGCCGTCAGAAATTCGTAATAAGGCACGTTGCCGTGCGCAGCCCGCATTTCGAAAAGGTCCAGCAATTCGGCCGTACGGCGAGCCACTGCCGGAGCCGGGTCCACTATCATTACGTCGCGGTCGCCTATGACTTCCCTTATACGGGATGCCAGAAACGGATAGTGAGTACACCCCAACACTATACGGTCGGCATTTCGGGCCAGCAACGGCTCGACCGCCGCTCTCACCGCCTCGAGAGCTTCGGGCAGATGCTCCGCACCGCTTTCCACGAGTTCGACGAACCCCTCTCCGACCGCCGAAATGATTCTTGCCCCTCCGCCGTAACGGGCAACCGTGCGTGCGAACAGTCTTCCGGTAAGAGCGGCACGAGTGGCCAGCACTCCCACTACTCCGGTCCGTGTCGTTTCCGCCGCCGGCTTTACGGCCGGCTCCATACCCACGAAAGGCACCGTGTAAACCGAACGCAAGCGCTCTATGGCTGCGGCGGTCGCCGCATTGCATGCAACCACTATCAGTTTCGCGCCTTCCCTCAACAGACACGACACGGCCCTTTCGGCGAAAGCGATAACCTCGGCCTGCGGGCGGTCTCCGTAAGGACAGTTCTTTCCGTCGCCGAAATAGAGGATGGACTCCTCAGGCAACAGTTTGCGTACCTGCAACCAGACGGACAGTCCGCCTACTCCGGAATCGAATATGCCGACAGGAGAATTGTTCATCGCTCCGAGTTTCTTTCCGGCAAAGATAATGAAAGGTAAGGGCAATCTTTGCGTGCAAGCACGCAAAGATTGCCGAGCCGCATCCTGTCTTATTCGAAAACAGCGAAAGCCGAAGGCAGAAGCAACCATGCTTCTGCCGGGGCATATTCTACCTTATCCAAAAGTATTGACAAAAATGTACCGCCCGGAACGTTCAATCCGCTTCCTGCCCTTCGATAAAGTACTTCTGGCTCTTGAGCAGATTGCGCGACTGAAGCACCATCGTCTTGGTTTCGTTCAGGATAGTCAGGTACAGCATGCTGGCCTTGGTGCTGCTGGAACCGGTCTTGATGCGGCGCAGTTGGTTCTTGATAGCCTCGGCTATTATGTCGAACAGGTTGTCGCGCATTTCCAGCACTACGTCTATATCGTCGAACCGGTTGGTACTGAGCATATCTATTATGCGGCGGTATATGCCGGCTACTTCGTCGTTTATACGGAGCAGGTCCCCGACCTGTTCCTGACTCATCCCCCTGTGATTGTTGTCGATGTGTTCGTAACACGGACGCGTGATATGCACCAGCGCCTTGGTTATCTCGCTCATGTAATCGACCACCTGTACATAATAATGCCCCGCCTCGATATAATTGTCATGAAACTTATGGAGCGTTTTTAGCACCTCGTACTTGCGCTCGCGGGCCATGTAGAACAGGTCGTTGGATTCTCTGACCATCTGTCGCAGGGCGCGGCGGTCTTCCTTCAGCGTTGCCTCTATGGTAGTCTGGTAAATGGCGGTAGTCTTTTCGAGCGTCCGGCATATTTCCTCGACGCTGTGGCCTATCACGTCGTCGCTTTCGGATGCCGCCGCAGTATCCTGCGGAACGTCCTTGTTCTTGCGGCGCTTGTGCATAACGGTACTTTGCAGGAACATAAGCGTGCACAACACGGAAACGACTATCACCGCCACGGACCCTCCCCATAACAGCACCCACGTTACCAGCAGGGCAATCAGAAAGGCCACGAGGGCGGTTACGAACCAACCGGCGATAACCGTTACGACGCCGGTAATGCGGTACACGGCACTCTCCCTGCCCCATGCCTTGTCGGCCAGCGACGAACCCATAGCCACCATAAAGGTCACGTAAGTAGTGGACAACGGCAACTGAAACGAGGTAGCCATCGAAATAAGTATCGAGGCCACCGTCAGGTTCACCGTAGCGCGTATTAGGTCGAAATGCGCCTTCCCCTTCTCTGACGTGCGCAGAGGTATGAAACGTCGGCTGACAGCCCTCTGCAACGATTCCGGGGCGTGGTCTTCGTACCAGCGGTTGAACTGTACGGCGACCCTTACCACAGAGCGGGAAAAAAGAGTCGAGCCGAAACGTTCCGTTCCCTCGTCCTGCTTGGCGAGGTTTATTTCGGTATCGCTGACCGTCTGGGCCTTCTTGGAGAACCAAAGTGTCACGACCATTATAAGGCCCGCTATAAGCAGGAGCAAATGGTCGGCCACCACCGGCTCGTTGAGCTGCCCCATCGTCATCGCGGCGTTCCCTCCGGTCGAAGCCACTATCTTATAGGCATCCAGACCCGCTATGGGTACGCCTATGAAGTTCACGAGGTCGTTTCCGGCAAAGGCCAGAGCGAGCGAAAGAGTGCCCGACAGTATGGTTACTTTGAGGATACTGACTTTCAAAATCTGAAGGACGAACATCAACAGACTGCTGAACGCCCAGAATACGAGTAGCGAAAGCTGCATATGGCCCTGCACCATTTCGAAGAAGCTTTCGCTCACCAGTCCGGAACCGCGCAGTCCCTTGAACAAGGCGAAATATACTATGGCCGTGAATGCCATTCCGCACCACAAGGCGCCCAAGCGGCGGAATACTTTTTTGTACCTGAAAGTAAATATCAGGCGGCTTATGAACATTATGAGCGCGCCGCTTATAAAGGCGATGACGACCGAAGAGAGAATGGCCGATATTATAACCATCGCGCTTCCGGAATTGATGAACCTCGACATGTCGGCGCTCGTAAGCGACGGGTCGTCCGAAATCGAAACCGCGGCCGCGGCTACGGCCGCCCCCAGCAAGCCGAACACGAGGGACACGGTCGTGGAGGTAGGCATCCCGAAAGTATTGAACAGGTCGAGAAGGATTACGTTGGCGAACATAACCCCCAGAAAGAGCATCATGACTTGCCCGAAAGTGAACGACTGGGGATAGAATACGCCGCTGCGGGCCACCTCCATCATTCCGCTCGAAGTGAGAGCGCCCATTATGATGCCGACCGAAGCCACCGTCATAATGGTACGCCGCGTGGCCACTTTGGAACCGATGGCCGAATTGAGAAAGTTAACGGCGTCGTTGGAAACTCCCACCACCAGTCCGACCACCGCAAGAACCAAAAGAACTATCAGAGCAAAAGTAAAAATCCCTGCCATAGGTTGGTATTATTCGATTGCGCCGCAAAGGTAACCGAAAATGAATCCCGGCATCCGGGTAGAGCCAACACTTAACAATTTATTAAAACGAAGCTCCGGCGAGCCTGCGAGCCGCTTTTTACAATCTCTTGAGAGCCAGCCGCACGAGGTCTTCCACGGCTGCGGAAGGATTTTCCCGGCATACGGCACGCACGGCTTTCTCCGAAGCCGCTCTGGAAAAACCCAGCATACCCAAAGCATCCACGGCTTCCGCACAGGCGGACGGCTGTCCGGCAAAATCCGACTCCGAAGCGACAGCGGCCGTTGCAGGCATCCGGTCTTTCAATTCGACGATAATCTTTTGCGCCGTTTTCAGCCCCAACCCCTTGACCCCCTTGAGCATGGCAGCATCCTCCCTCGCTATTATTCCGCTCAATTCGGCCGGAGAGTACGAGGAGAGCACCATCCGGGCCGTATTGCCTCCCACCCCGGATACCGATATGAGCTGCCTGAACAAGTCCCTCTCCTCGCGGGTGGCGAATCCATAGAATATCTGTGCATCCTCCCTCACCACGAAATGCACGTACAGCCTGACTTCCTTTCTGCCTTCTATCTCCGAATAGGTACGCAGGGAAATATTCAGAAACCAGCCGACTCCGGCCGCCTCGACCACGGCGCCGGCCGGAGTAAGCTCCGTCAATTCCCCTTTTATATAATCATACATTTTCGTTCCTCTTTCCTACAAAGTTAGGTAAACTATTCCTATATTTGCCCTCATAACAATAAAACCGACTTTGATAAAATGAGAAAACTCTTGTTGACAGCATTGTGCGTACCGGCCGTTTTGGCGGCATGCAACCAGTCGGCGCCGGCTTCCGGCACTGCGTCCGCCGAAACGGAAATTTCCGCGCCGCAGGCATCCGGAACGGTTAAAATAGCCTATGTAAATATCGACACGGTTCTGGCACGATACGACCTTGCGGTAGAACTGCGGACCTCGCTGGAAACGAAATACAAAAAAGCCGAAAACGAGCTCAATTCCAAAATGAACCGTCTGCAAAAAGACGTGCTCGACTATCAGGAGAAAATTCAGAAAGGGCTCGTCACCCGCTCGCAGGCCGCAGAAATGGAGGAACGGCTGAACATGCAGCAGCAAACGCTTATCGAAAACCGCGACAAGCTCATGGGAGAGCTTTCGGAGGAAGAAGCGGTGATGAACAACAGGATATACTACGGCGTAACTGAATTTCTGACTTCCTACAATGCCGACGGAAAATACAGCATGATACTGAGCACGACGGCGGCCGGCCCGGTTCTGAATGCCGACCCCTCGCTGGACATTACCGCCGAGGTGGTAAACGGACTGAACCGGCGTTATGCCGAAGAAAAGAAATCCGCCGCAAAGTAAACGCTATTACACCCGTATAAAACGGATGCTCTTGGAGCATCCGTTTATTTTTGGACCGGTTCGGGTCCGAGCACCGCCTTGTCCGGAACCTCTTGACGCCGGGAATCGGGAGCAGCGGCTGGTTCGGGTCGGCCCGAAGCCTTTTTTTCATCCCCCTTATCTTCCTTGAGTTTTCTGCGGCCGTGACGGGAAGCGCCGTCTCCTCCGTCCTGAGGACGAGCGGCGTGTTTCATCAGTTCCGCCTTCAGTTCCGTTGCGGACAGCCCGCAGTTTATCCGTCCGGCATCCGCGATGGAAATGGCTCCGGTTTCTTCGGAAACGACCACCACCAGCGCATCCGATACCTCGCTTATTCCCAGAGCGGCTCTGTGACGCATTCCGAACGACAGCGGTACTTCCGACTGCGTTGAGGGAAGCACGCACTTGGCTGCGATTACCCTGCCGCCGCCGACCACTACCGCCCCGTCGTGCAAAGGAGAATTCTTGAAAAATATATTTTTCAACAGCGAGGACGAAATGACGGCATCGAGCATCACTCCGGTATCTATTATGTCCTGCAAGTCGCCCCGCTGCCTTATGACTATCAGCGCGCCGGTCTTCGAGGCGGACATATCCGCGCAGGCCGAAACTATCGGGTCGATATACCGGGTATCGGGGGCATCCTTGTATTTCACATCGAAAAAGCGGCTGAAAAACGAATGTTGTCGCGACCGCGTCTGGGTTCCGAGAACCTGCAGGAATTTTCTTACCTCCGGCTGGAAAATAACTATCAGGGCTATTATTCCCACGCTTATGACGTTGCCCAGAATAGCCGAAAGCAACTCCATATTGAGAGCCCTGACTATGACCCATATGACGTATATCAGCAGGATTCCGGACAAAATGCTGGTCGCATGAGTTCCCCGGATTATTTTATAAAGGTAATACATTATCAGCGCCACCAGAACGATGTCGATAATATCTATAACCGTAATTGGAATAAAATCCATGCCTCCCTCCGAACTATCCGACACAAAACTAATCAAAAAACTCCAACATACGCACCGAAGCCCGGGAATAAGGGATGTACTTCGACATCCCGAACGGAAACAGCCGCGCGAAAGTAAAGGCGGGACCTCGCCGAGGCCCCGCCTACCTTCACCCTTTTCCGATTTTTTAACTTCCTCCCTGAAGTCGTACTCCATGCAGGAATCGAACCAGCATTTGCAGACTGAGAATCTGCCGTCCTAACCGTTAGACGAATGGAGCGTAAGTACCGTGCGACAAAAGTAATCCAAAATTTTTAATACGCAAAAAAAACGTAAAAATTTTCCTTGCGGACGGAACGCTGCGACACGCACCGGTTACTTTTTCTTATAGGGCTGAATATAAAACTCATACACCAAGGGCGTGTACGGCAGTACCTCGGTGGACAGTACGATATTTTCATCGCTTTCGTCGTTGCGCGAACTGTAAGCCGTATTCAGATAGCTGTCGTAAAGCTGCTGGTAGTAAAGGCTGTTGTAGTACATATTCGTATAATCCGAATAACCGTAACCGCCGTAGCCCCCGTATCCGTAATAGGGATTGTAAAGCAGGCTGTTGGTGTAGTTGGATGTATCTTCCGAATCCGCATTGAGCCTTGCGGCTCCCTTGCCAAGGCCGTAACCCCATTCCGACGTAAAAACCATGATTCCGCTTTCGCCGTAACGCATGGTGGGAATTGCCTTGTACCAGGCGCCGATACCGGTATCGTTGGAAGCCTTGTAGCTCATTACGCTGTTGTCGTATATCTGTCCGTACAGCCTCCATTGAACGGTGTCTATATTGGTTTCGAAAACGAATCCGTCGAGAAAACGCCCTATGTAATATACATTGACGGTCGAATCTTCCGCAATCTTGGCTCCCTCCGGGTGTCTTTCCGTTATTTTCAGATAAAGATTGGTAGCGAGGGTGTCCGTTTCCGGCAAGCCGAGTTCGCGCTCGGCATACTCCTTCACGAGTTTTTCCTCTCTATCCACCGGGTCTTCGACCACCTCCAGCAACTTGAGCTCGCGTATGACCATCGGTACGCTGGCCGGAAGGGTCGCCTCTCCTCCGTATCCTACCGTGTTGGCATATCCGCTGCCGCCGTAAGCCAGCGGCGACGGAAGCCATGCCCTCACGCTCTCCCCCTCGCGCATTCCGATAAGGGCCTGATGCTGGCCGTCCACCATTATCTGGACCCCGGTGCTTATCTTGTCGGGGTCGTAGAAATAGACATAGTCCGGCGTATAATGAGTGTAGGGGGTATATGTGCCCTGACGGCGGGCCGTCTGCTCGTACCGCGTACCCACCACGTTGCCGCTCAAATCAGTGTAGGTATAATCAATAAAAAGCCAGTTGCCATACTCGGCCACCGCTCCGTCCGGCTCTCCGCCTCCCAGCTTCTTTATATACATTCCGTTTTCGAGCTTCTGCGCATCCGGCTCGTTGCGGCTCATCCATTCGTCCAAAGACGCCTGCTCGACCGCATCGTAGTCGAAATCCTCGGACTTGGCGCATCCGGTGGCCATCCACAGCGCCAAAGCCGCAACTGCCGCCATGCCTGCAAGTTTTCCCATAAACTAATCGTTCTTTTTCACGCGCTCTATTTCGAGCATAAATTTCAGGGCCGTGTTCCTGTCAATCATCCCTATATTCTTATCGCCGTAGGCCATCTCGGAAGTCATGTAAACCTCGACCGAATCCCCATAGTGACAGTAAGGTAACGCAACGGCTATTCCGTTTATTATGGGAGTGGCTCCCGCTTTCACTCCTACCGGCTCGAAAGACCAGTACTGCGTGTCCAGCCCTTCTATGCTTTCGGCCAGTTCGGCGATATTGGTATAAAACGGCTGCGAGGCCGCGCTGCTGCCCGAAAAAACATATGCCGCGAACATAAACCACACGGAATCGCCGCGTTCGACCGGCGTCGGAGTTTCCCATGCCGGAAGACTGTTGCCCAGAATGTTTACGAACACGTCGCCGTCGCGGACATAATCCGCTCCCCTGCCGTCCAGATACCTCTCTATGGAAGTGCGCTGGTTGTCGAGCGACAGGTCGGTTTCATTCTCGCAGCTCCAGAAGAAAGCGGCCGAAACCACGCAGGCAAGCGAAACGGGACATATATGGAAAAAACGCATCGGCAGAAATGAATATAATCGTACAAAACTAACTCTTTTCCGCCACAAAAACAAGCCGGATGCCATGCTCGTCCCATAAGCCGCTTTCGGACAATTATTGCTACTTTTGCACGAACGCTTAACCCCAGTCAGATGAAAAGAGTTCTCATAACCGGAGGAGCAGGCTTTATAGGGTCCCACTTGTGCGAACGCCTGCTGGCGGAAGGCATGGACGTAATCTGCCTCGACAATTATTTTACAGGCAGCAAGGACAATGTACGCCATCTGCTCGGCAACCACAGTTTCGAGTTGGTCAGGCACGACGTCACCGCTCCGTATTATGCCGAAGTGGACGAAATTTACAACCTCGCCTGTCCCGCCTCGCCCGTCCATTACCAGTACAATCCGATTAAAACGGCCAAAACGTCGTTCCTCGGCGCGTCCAACATGCTCGGACTGGCCAAACGCACCAAGGCCAAAATACTTCAGGCATCCACATCGGAAGTTTACGGCGACCCGGACGTACATCCGCAGGTCGAAAGCTACTGGGGCAATGTGAATCCAATAGGAACGCGTTCCTGTTACGACGAAGGCAAGCGGGTGGCCGAAACGCTCTGCATGGATTACCACCGGCAAAACGGAGTGAGAATAAAAATCATCCGTATTTTCAACACCTACGGCCCCCGAATGAATCCGCAGGACGGCAGGGTTGTATCCAACTTCATAGTGCAGGCGTTGCGCGGAGATGACATAACCGTTTACGGCGACGGTTCCCAGACCCGCAGCTTTCAATATGTGGACGACCTTATCGAAGGAATGGTTCGTACGATGCGCACGCCCGACGAATTCACCGGGCCGGTCAACTTGGGCAATCCGGTCGAATTCACCATGCTCGAACTGGCACGGCTTGTGCTCGACATCACCGGGTCGAAGTCCCGCCTCGTGTTCCGTCCGCTTCCTGCCGACGACCCGCGCCAGCGTCGTCCGGACATAACCCTCGCCAACCGGGTACTCGACGGTTGGAAACCGGCCGTTCCTCTGAAAGAAGGGCTGAAAAAGACCGTCGAATGGTTCGACCGTCAGTTAACCGGTAACTCCTGAAACTATGTGCAGTCTGTTCACCCGCAACGTACCGCTCGCCGACATAATGGACGGGCTTTACGACATACACTGTCACCTGCTCCCCGGAGTGGACGACGGAAGCCCCGATTCCGAGCATTCCCATGCGCTTCTGGAAAAAATGTATGATATGGGCATGGCGGGCGCATATCTGACCCCGCACATAATTTACGGCATGTACGGCTCCAGAAACGAGTCGGACATGAGAGCCGCCTTTGCGGAGTTCGATTATTCCGGGCCGCTCTCTCTGCGGCTGGGAGCGGAATATTTTCTGGACGAAGGTTTTCCGGGCCATATCTCCGACCGCCCCCTTACCATGGGAGGCAACCATATTTTGGCGGAGTTCGCACTGAACGCCTATGCTAACCGGTCGCTCGACATGCTGTTCGAAGCATCCCTTTCAGGATACAATATTATAATAGCGCATCCCGAAAGATACGCATTCCTATCCGGAAGCGGCGGGAAGAACCTGCTGAAGCAACTTAGGGACAAGGGATTCGGCTTCCAGCTCAACCTGCTGTCGCTTACCGGATACCACGGAAAAGGCGCCCGCCAGCTTGCAGTCAAATTCCTGACGGACGGACTCTATGCCTTTCTTGGCACGGACACCCATTCATCTGTATATCTGCATACGATTAAAAACGCCTCGATACCGGGGAACCTTATGCCTATGCTCGAAAAGCTTCGGGAAAACAACCGGACGCTTATCTGGGAAGCCGGGGACAAACCCGTTTAAAAAACGGCCCTGTAAAACACTCCCAGCGGCAGTATCTTTCCGGCCCGGTCCGGGAAGCAAAGTTCTCCGTACTCCTCGGTCCGCGGACCGGGAAAGAGCTGATTGACCGCGCTTTTCGCCAGCAGCGCCGAAAGTCCCATGGAATAGAGATTCAGCACCAGAAATCCGTGCGGGGAAAGCAGTCCTGCGCAAGCCGTCAGCAGCGGTCCTATGTCGCGCTCGAGAATCCATTTCTCTCCGCCGGGGCCCCTGCCGTAAGCCGGCGGGTCGAGGATTATGCCGTCGTACAGCCTGCCGCGGCGAAGCTCCCTGCGCACGAACCCGAGAGCGTCGTCCACTATCCAGCGTATCCCGTCGAGGCCGCTCAGCTCCATGTTCTCCGCTGCCCACGATACGGTCTGCCTGACCGAGTCCACATGCGTGACCGAGGCTCCCGCGCTCCGCGCAGCCAGACTGGCTCCGCCGGTGTAGGCGAACAGGTTGAGCACCGACGGAGAACCGTCAGGGCGCCTCATGTCCGTTACCGTGTCGTGTATGAAATTCCAGTTGGCCGCCTGTTCCGGAAAAAGGCCGACATGTTTGAACGACGTAAGCCCCAATCGGAAGGTAAGGTTCATTTCGCGGTACGAGTAATGCGCGTTCCACTGTTCCGGCATTCCGGGCGAGAGCGTCCACCGTCCCCTGTCCCCCGAACCCTCGCGTACGAACGATGCATCGGCCGCCCGCTTCCATTCGCTTTCCGCAAGGCTCTTGTTCCATATCGCCTGAGGCTCCGGACGCCGGAGCACGTATTTTCCGAAACGTTCCAGCTTTTCGAAACCGCCGCTGTCCATCAGCTCGTAATCTTTCCAGACGGGAGTGAGTATCGAGGGAGGATTCATTGGCGGACGGATTTTAAAGGTTCGTATATAAGGCTCATCATGCAGTTCTTGCAGTCGAATTCCAGTCTGTAACGGTATTTGCCGTGCGAAAGATACAACGACTCGTCATACCGTGGATTATCCTTCCGACACCGGCCGAGCTCCCGCAGGATGCAGTAAGGAGTTTCCATTACCCGCGCCCCTTCCGGTATCGGGCTCGAATCGTATCCCCGCTCCACGCTCGCCGCTCCGCGGTCCCGGTAAAACTTTTCCGACAGTGCGTTGGTTACGTTCCAGCAGGGGCCGAGGAGTGCATCCGGGCACCGGCAGGCGGGATTTCCGGCAATCCGGCATGGCTGCGGACGGTTCAGCAGACGCACGGTGGCCAACTCGTCCAGACACTCCCGGCGCAGGCGGCCGATAACCGACTGCGGAACGAAAGGAACATCCCCGAACACGCGAATCCGAACATCCGCCACCTCGAACGGCTCCCGGCCGCTGCGGCCGGCGCTTCTGCGCACGACGTCAATCATACGGCCGGAATCGACTGCGGCTTCGAACGGACCTTCCGAGCGTACGGAGGCAGTGAAGCCGTACATATCCCGCGCGGATATTTCCACCGCGTCGGCGGAAAGTTCGGCCACAATCCGAACCGGAACAATCCGTCGGACCCGGCTGCCCGTAACGGCATCGTCGTGCCGCTTGTCGTAGTTGCGGTATATGCTGATTCCAGGCCTTATTCCATTCATGTCCGCCGGAACAATCCAGCCGTTATCGACCGCGTTGATTCCCGTGCCGGTCAGCTTCCCCTCGTGCATAAAACAGATACCGTCGCCCGCGACAAGGCGAACTTCGCCATCCAAACGGAACCGTCCGCGTTCGGAGCGCGACACGCATCCCGCGAAATCGCCTTTGGATTTGGGAGAGTCGAAATCCGCGAGTCCCGGCCGTCCGCCGTCGAGCATGTAGGTGGTTCCGCCGCGCGTAAAACTTTTGGAAGCTCCCGGCTCGAAATCGTAAACCGACCGGCCGGACAGAACTTCACCCGGCAGCTTCATTCCCCGCGGAGCCGAAACGCCGTCCGAAGCGCGACGGAACAGGGGGCGCGAGGCTATTTCCCTGTCGAGGGCGCTCCGAAGCAAAGCCACCGAATTGCGAACATAAGCCGTATCCTTTAAACGGCCCTCTATTTTAAAGGAGGTAACTCCGGCGTCGAGCAGGTCGCCCAACCGTCCGGAAAGGTCGAGGTCGCGCACCGAAAGCAGATGTTTCCGGCTCTGCAAAATCCGGCCTTTTCCATCCAGCAGGTCGTATGCGAGCCTGCACGGCTGCGCACAGTCGCCCCGGTTGCCGCTGCGAGGCCCCATGCTGCGGCTCAGGTAGCACCTGCCGCTGCCTCCGACGCATACGGCTCCGTAAACGAAACACTCCAGTTCGACATCCGTGGCGGCCCGTATGGCCCCAATCCGTTCCAACGTAAGCCCCCTCTCCAGAACGATGCGCGAGAAACCGGCCTCCGCAAGAAACCTCGCCTTTTCAGGCGAGGCATTGTACGTCTGGGTCGATGCGTGAAACTCCGCGCCTTTCAGCCCCATTTCCAACCAAGCCATATCCTGCACTATAAGGGCGTCGGCTCCGGCCGCTATCGCCGCCTCTCCGACTGCTTTCGCGTCGGCAAGCTCGCGGTCGTACAGCAGGGTGTTGAGAGTAACATACAGCCGGGCACGGTAACGGTGGGCGTAGTCGGCAGCGGCCGCTATGTCCTCTATCGTATTGGCCGCGGCGACCCGCGCCCCGAAACCGGAAGCTCCCATATATACCGCATCCGCTCCGAAATCCACCGCGGTCACGGCCGTTTCCAGATTACGTGCAGGAGCAAGAAGCTCCACCGATATGTTTTTATCGGGCAGACCCATAGCTGTCGTTACTGCGACCTGTCGGATACGGTCGAAATCCTTTCTGCAAAAAACGGGCAGCCCGAAAGGGTTGCCCGCAATACGTTTAACCGTCCCGCTCAGGCCTCCTGTTCGGGGTCGGCTACCAGAATCCTGCCGCAGTATTCGCAGACGATTATTTTCCTTCCCTGCCTTATCTCGAACTGCCGCTGGGGCGGGATGCGGTTATAGCAGCCGCCGCATGCATCGCGCTTTATGGTAACGACGGCCAGACCGTTGCGGACATTGGCCCTTATCCGCCTGTAAGCATCCAGCAAACGTTCGTCTATTTTCGTGCTCGCCGCCTGTTCCTGAGTACGCAGAACCTCTATTTCCCGGGCGGTTTCCTCCTCGATACTGTCCAGTTCGGCACGCTTGTGCTCGAGGTCTATCCGACGTTCGGCAGCTACTTCCCCGGCATCTTCGGCCATCTTCTTCTTGACCTTCACTTCGGCGGAGTATTCCTTCAGATGCTTTTCGGAAAGTTGGATTTGCAGCTCCTGATACTCCATTTCCTTGGAAATGGAATCGAACTCCCTGTTATTTCGTACGTTGCGCTGCTGTTCCTCGTACTTTTTTATCATCCCGCGGCTTTGTTCGATTTCCTCCTTGGCCTGCTTGGTGAGCAAACCGAGTTCCTCGACGCCCTTGGTGATATTGACTATGCGGGTTTCAAGGCCGGCGATTTCGTCCTCCAAATCCTGCACCTCGGCCGGCAGTTCGCCTTTGAGTTTGTTTATTTCGTCGATTTTGGAGTCGATTTTCTGAAGTTCGTACAGGGCTTGTATCTTGTCCTGCATCGAATAATCGACGCTTTCGCCGGTTTTCTTACTCGTAGTAGCCATTTCTCTCTAAATCAAATAGTTTACCGGATTAACCGATTTAAGGCTTTTATGAAGTGCAAAAGTAGGCAATTTTTTCCGAATTATATCGTGCAAAATATCCGCGGCGTATCGTTCGGTCTCCCAATGTCCTGCGTCGGCTACGACCAGACCGCTGCCGGCATCCAGAAAATCGTTGTACCGGAAATCCGCCGACACATAAACCTGCGCCCCTTTCGCACGCGCCGCGGAAACGAGCGATGCGCCCGCGCCGGTGCACAACGCCACGCGTTCCGTCACGGCAGCGGTTACAGGACTGTGACGCAGCACCTCCAGTTCCAGCTTCTCCTTCAGCTCCTTCAGGAACACCTTCGTTTCGACCGGGTGCGGCAAATCGCCGGCCACTCCGAATCCGGTCCCCGGTTCATCGGGCCGCGGAGCGTCGAGCAGTTCCATATTCCGCAACCCGAGCAGGCGACCCAGATGCCAGCTCAAACCGCCGGGCGCACTGTCGAGGTTGGTATGGCTGGCATAGAGGGCGATTCCGCAACGTATGGCTCCGGCGACCACCCGCTCGACATACGTTGACCCCGTCAGCCGTTTAAGCGGGTGGAATATAACGGGGTGATGCGACACTATCATACCCGCTCCCAGTTGCCGGGCCTCGTCGAGCACGGCCTCGGTTATGTCCAGACAGAGCAGGGCGCTTTCGATTTCGGCATCCGGGTCGCCCGCTATCAGTCCGGGATTATCGTAGCTTTCGGCCAGACGCAGGGGAGCCGCACATTCCACCGCCGCCGCTATATCCTTGACCTTGACCATATCAGAAAAGAGTTTGTTCTATTATGCGCGGGCCTTCCGGTTCGCCGGAAGAAGTATCCTGCGCTGCGGGAGTTTCCGTACTTCCGACGTCGGGCTCGAAGTCGAACGTAGGTTCCACGAAATACCGGACAGGGATTTCCGTTTCAGGACTTACGGCCGGAAGGTCGATGACTTCGGGCCGGGGCCCGGCTTCGTCCGCAACCGCAGGTATGCAGTCTTCGTCCACCAACATGCCCTTTCCGTCCAGTTCCGCCTTCAGTTCGGCAAGCATGGCCCGTACCGACATAAGACGTTCGACCACCTCTGCGTCGTGGTTCAATCCCTGCGGGTTCTCCTTCATCCGTTTCTGCGCTCCCGCAAGAGTCATCCCCCTTTCCTTCACCAGATGATAGATAAGGCGGATGTTATCGACGTCGGACGGAGTGAACATGCGGTTGCCCCGGGCGTTCTTGCGCGGTCGCAGAACATCGAACTTCTTTTCCCAGAAGCGGATAAGAGTCGGGGCCACATCGAACATTTCGGCCACCTCCCCTATCGAATAGTACATTTTCCCTTCCGGATGAATTATGGGTTCCATAACCGCTGACGGATGCGTTAATCGGTGCAAGTTACGAATAAAAGGCCGCTTTTACAAGCCGTATTATTTTCCTACCTTTGCCCGAAATGCAATGACCCGAGAAACGACCATAACCGGAACGGTAACGCCCGGAAACCGGCTCGGAAGGCGGCTGGGATTTCCTACCGCCAACATACCGCTGCCCGACGGCTGTCCGGTACGCGACGGGGTATGGATAGCGGTGGCGCAGGTGGATGCGGAACGCTTCCCCGCCGTGGCCGACCTCGGTCACAAGCCTTCCGTCGGAGGAACCTCCGTCCGAAGCCTCGAAGTCCACCTGCTCGGCTATGAAGGCGACCTGTACGGACGGACCGTTTCGGTCGTGCTGAAGAAATTTATCCGGCCCGAACGGAAGTTTCCTTCAATCGAGGCTCTGCGCGAAAGCATAGCGCGGGACTGCCGCACGGCCGAAGCGTATTTTAAAGACAACGGAATATAAAACTCATAACCCATGTTCACAGACACCGACATACCCTACCGCGTGGCCGACATATCGCTTGCCGGATGGGGCCGCCGTGAAATAGAGATAGCCGAAAAGGAAATGCCGGGGCTTATGGCTCTCAGGCGCAAATATTCGTCCGAAAAACCGCTTGCAGGCGCCCGCATAATGGGGTCGCTGCATATGACCGTGCAGACGGCCGTGCTTATCGAAACCCTGCGCGAGCTGGGGGCCGACGTGCGTTGGTGCTCCTGCAACATCTTCTCCACGCAGGACCACGCAGCCGCAGCCATGGCCGAAGCCGGGGTTCCGGTGTTCGCATGGAAGGGAGAATCGCTGGAGGACTACTGGTGGTGCACCGCTATGGCCCTGAGTTTCCCGGGCGGCCTCGGCCCGCAGTTGATAGTGGACGACGGAGGCGACGCCACACTGCTTATCCACAAAGGTTACGCGGCGGAAAACAATGCCGCCGTGCTCGACGCCGTTCCCTCCTCGCGCGAGGAAGGGGTCGTTCTGGAAACCCTGCGCCGCTGCCTCGAAGAAGACCCGGACAAGTGGCACCGTACGGTAGCCGGCTGGAAAGGAGTATCGGAAGAAACCACTACCGGAGTGCACCGGCTGTATCAGATGCAGCAGCGGGGAGAACTGCTCGTCCCGGCGATAAACGTGAACGATTCCGTAACCAAAAGCAAGTTCGACAACCTGTACGGCTGTCGCGAGTCGCTGGCCGACGGCATCAAGCGGGCCACGGACGTAATGATAGCGGGCAAGGTGGCGGTGGTGTGCGGATACGGCGACGTCGGCAAAGGCTGCGCGCGCAGCCTGAAATCGTACGGAGCCCGCGTGATAGTGACCGAAATCGACCCCATATGCGCTCTTCAGGCGGCCATGGAAGGATACGAGGTGAAGCGTCTGGAAGAAACGCTCGGGGAAGGCAACATATATGTGACCACTACCGGAAACTGCGACATAATCACGCTGGAGCATATGCAGGGAATGCGCGACCAGGCGATAGTGTGCAACATCGGGCATTTCGACAACGAAGTCCAGATGGACCGGCTGGAAAAGTGTCCGGGCGTACGGAAAGTCAACATAAAGCCGCAGGTGGACAAATACGTGTTTCCCGACGGACACGCCGTTTTCGTGCTGGCCGAAGGCAGACTCGTAAATCTGGGATGCGCCACGGGGCATCCGTCGTTCGTGATGAGCAATTCGTTTACCAACCAGACGCTCGCTCAAATCGAATTGTGGCGAAACCGCGACAAGGCCGAACCCGGCGTAAGCCGGTTGTCTAAACGCATGGACGAGGAAGTCGCCCGCCTGCATCTGGAAGCGATAGGGGTTCACCTTACGACCCTGACGCAAAAACAGGCCGACTATATCGGGGTTCCGGCCGAAGGACCGTACAAGGCGGAACACTACCGCTACTAATGTTCCGACAAGACGGAGCCGGTCGTGCTCCGTCTTTTTTACCTTGGGAACTTCCGTTATCCTTTTTCTCCGAATGACGCGCCCTTACGCTCGCGCAGCAGTTGCTCGCGCGACTTGCTTTGCGTCACGAACCACACTCCTGCGAACACCAGCGCGGTGGCGGCGGCTTTCGTTATCCCGAACGTGTCCAGACCCATCGCCACCGCCGCTATCGTGGCGACCACCGGCTGCGAGTATATATACATGCTTACCACGGTGGGTCTGAGGCGTTTCTGCCCTATCGGAAGCATAAGGTATGCAAGAAAAGTGGCAAACCCCACTATGAACGTCAGTCTGAGCCACGTGTCGGGGGCGAAAGCGGAAAAACGCACTCTGCTCACATCCCCGTAACAGAACGGCAGGCAGACGACTGCGGAAAACAGAAACATCCATTTCATCAGGGTAACGGGAGAATAGCGGGATATAAGACTCCTGAATACCGTAAAATACAGAGCATACGCCGCGGCGCTTATCAGAATTATCAGGTTCCCCGCGACCGTTCCGCCTCCTGTTCCGCTCCGGCTCCCCGACAGTATAAGCACCACCGCTCCCGAAGCACCTATAAAAACCCCGATAGCTTTCTTCCATGTAACCGGTTCTTTCAGGTACGCGGCCGCTATGGCCATGGTCATTATCGGAACGAGCGTTTCGAGTATAAGGGCATCTATCGGCGAAGTTCTGGCAAGTCCTATGATAAACACGCACTGATTGAGAACTATCCCCAGCAGGGACGCGAAAACAAGCATAAGCATGTCCTTGCGTCCGACCCTTTCCCGAACGAAAAGCACGGAAGCGAGCCAGAACAGTGCGGCGGCTCCCGCGACCCGGAAAAATATCAGCGAGTAAGGCGTGAGCACGCCTTCGGTCAGTACGCTTTTCGCTACCGGCGCATTCAGTCCGAATATAAGGTTCGTCCCCAGCAGGGCGGCATGACCGCGCAGCTCCTCTTTCGTCATCTCCGAATATGTTTGCAGTTGCAAAAATAACCCGCAAGGGCATCTGTTATCCCGGCGGCGCAGGCAAAACCCTGATATATTTATACGAAACAGGCAAAAAGAAGGTCGCCCAACCCGGCCGGGAAAAGCGCAAATACGAAAAAAGACTACGGCCCGGCTCCGGCGCTGCTTCCGAAAAGCCTGTCCGGACGGATTTTTCGCAAGGTTTTTGCATCGGCCGTCCTGTGACAAACAGTCTTTAAATTTTTAAGAACATGAACGACAGAAACGATTACACCGGCACACGGTCGTCGAACCACACGTCCGACTATTACGATGAAACGAACCGCACCGCCGAGAGGGCCGGGGAAAAAGCGGACCGCGCCGATGCGCGCATCGACCGGGCATCCGACCGTATGAACGATTCGGCACACCGTGCAGCCGACAGGACCGACCGCGCCATAGACCGCACGGCCGACAAGGCGTCCGACACGTGGGACGATATCAAGGAAAACACCCGCCATGCGGGAAATGTCATCAAGGAGAAAGCGACCGAGATGAAAGACCGGGTAAAGGAAAAGTCCCAGCAGGCAGGCGACCGGATAAAGGAAAAATTCTGAATGCCGGGTCCGCAGATTGAAACGCGGCGCACGTTTTTCCGTGCGCCGCGTTCTTATACCCTCGACGGATTATTTACCGTCGCGCTTGCGCATAAGGTCGTATGCGATGGGCGTGGCCACGAATATTGACGACAGAGTACCGACAATCACCCCGAACATCAGGGCGAACACGAACCCGCGAATGACCTCTCCGCCGAACAGGAAGATTGCCAGCAACACGACGATGGTAGTACCGGAGGTATTGATTGTACGCGATAGAGTGCTGTTGACGGCCTGATTGATATTGTCCTTTATGGAGCGTTTCGGATACAGTCCGGCGTATTCTCGGATACGGTCGAATATAACCACCTTGTCGTTTATGGAATAACCGATAATCGTCAGGATAGCCGCGATAAACGCCTGATTGACTTCGAGAGGGAACGGCAGCAGTCCGTGCAGCAGGGAGAAAATGCCTATGGTAAGGAAAGCGTCGTGCGCGAGGGCAATCACGCTTCCCACGCCCCACTGCCACTTGCGGAACCGGAGTATTATATACAGCCCTATGGCCAGAAGGCTGAATATGACGGCGATAAACGAATTGACGGTTATATCGTGGGCGACGGTAGGTCCTACCATGTCGGCCGATATTATGCCGTTCGGATTGGTGACGGTGGAAGTGAACTCCTCCTTGGTAAGAGGAACCACATACAGTCCCTTAACCGCATCGTATATAAGGTCCTCCACCACCGCGGTAGCATCCTGACTCTGGTCGTCGTACAGGTACTGGGTCACGATACGCATCTGGTATTCGCTTCCGTACTGCTTCACTTCGAAGCTCTTGTACGCGTCGTCGCCCTCCACGTCTTCGCGAGTGAACACGCGGTCGAGTTGTGCGCGGACTTCGTTGGCCGTAACCGGCTGGTCGAACCTCACCACGAACGTACGGCCTCCGGAGAAATCCACGCCGTAGTTCATCCCGCGGGCGAACAGCGAAACGATGGATATCAGAATAAGAACACCCGACACTATATAAGACACCTTCCGTATTCTTATGAAATTCACATGCGTATTGGAAAGGAAGTTACGCGTGAACCGGTTGGAGAAAGTAATGTTGGTGCCGCGCTTGAGCATCGAGGTGAAAAGCAGCCGGGTGATGAATATGGCGCAGAACAGCGAGGTGATGATACCTATTATAAGAGTGGTCGCGAAGCCCTGAACCGGCCCTGTACCGAACATGAACAGTACGATACCTGTAATGATTGTGGTAAGGTTCGAGTCGATAATGGCCGACATGGCATTGCGGTAGCCTTCGCTGACCGCGGTTCCCAGTGCCTTGCCCGCCTTTAGCTCCTCCTTGACTCGTTCGTAGATTATCACGTTGGCGTCCACCGCCATACCCATCGTCAGCACGATACCGGCTATACCGGGCAGCGTCAGTACGGCCCCGAAAGAAGCCAGCACGCCGAACAGGAAGAACAGGTTGGCTACCAGCGCGACGCTCGCCACCACTCCGGCCTTGTTGTAGAAAAATATCATGTAAAGCAGCACGAGCACGAACGCCAGCACGAACGAAATCATGCTTGAATGAATGGATTCCTGACCGAGCGACGGGCCCACGACAGCCTCCTGCGTAATGCGGGCCGGTGCGGGCAGCTTGCCCGACCTCAGCACGTTGGCGAGGTCGGTAGCCTCCTGTATGGTGAAATTGCCGGTTATCTGCGAGCTTCCGCCGGTTATCTCGTTACTTACCCTCGGAGCCGAATACACGTAACCGTCAAGCACGATGGCGATAAAACGTCCTACATTATCGGCGGTGAGGCGCGCCCACGTGCGGGCTCCGGCGCTGTTCATCGTCATGGATACCTCGGCGGCGGCGCTCATCTGTCCGTAATCGGCCTTGGCGTTCGTCACGGCGCCGCCGTCCAGCGGGGCCTTGCCGTCGCGGGTATTGGCCTTTATGGCATAAAGCTCGAACACGGATTCAGCCGCGTCAATCGGCTTGATGCCCCACATCAACTTGACGTCGCGCGGGAGAAGCAGTTTTATCTGCGGCATGGACAGATAGGAATTCACCGCGGCGGTATCGTAAGCGAACGAATGACCTATGACCGGCCCCGGAACCAACTGTCCGTCCTCGGTAACCAGCGGGGAAAGGCGCCCGAAAAGCGGATTGTCGCGCAGGAAAGCTTCCCGGTCCACGCTTTCTGGAGTAACCTTGTCGCCCAGCTCGGCGAGCAGGTCGGCATCCCCGGAGGGCGTTTCGCCGGGCAGCGCCTCGGCCGTACCTTCGGATGCTTCCTCTTCCGTATCTATCGCTTCGGTAGCTCTGTTCAGGTCGCGCAGCATACCGTTGGCCTGCTGCAAGGCCGGGAATATCTCCGTATTTTCATAGGTAGCCCAGAACTCCAGCGATGCGGTTCCCTGAAGCAGCTTGCGCACGCGCTCCGGCTCTTTCACTCCGGGCAACTCCACCAGTATGCGGCCCGAATTTTCAAGGCGCTGGATATTGGGCTGCGTAACTCCGAAACGGTCTATACGGCTGCGGAGGACATTGTAGGAGTTTGAAATGGCGCTTTCGGCCTCGTCCCTCAACACTCTTATAACCTGCTCGTTGGTGCTCGTGGGACTCACCCGGTCGCGCAATTCCTGAGTGTTGAATATATAGGCGAGCGGCGCTCCTCCGGAAAGCTGGTTGTAGGCGCGCGCGAACAGCGTGATGTAGTCTTCCGTACTGTTCTTCTGCATCTCCCGCGCCTGAACCAACGCCTCGTTGAACACCGGGTCCTTGCTGTCGTTGGAAAGTGCTCTTACCACGTCTTCGATTGAAATTTCGAGCATCACGTTCATGCCGCCCTTCAGGTCGAGGCCGAGGTTTATCTCCTTGTCCTTCACTTCCTTGTAGGTAAATTTCACCAGACCGAGGTTATAAACGACCTTGGACTTCACCGAATCGAGGTAAGCCTGTTCCTTCTGGCTCCGCTCCTCCACGTCGAACCGCGACGCATAGCGTGCGGCCTTCTTTTCCACGTTCCTGGTAACCAGCGTAAACGACAACTGGTAGGCACAGGCTATGGCGAGCACGATAGCGAGCAGTTTGATTGCGCCTTTATTCTGCATTGTTGGAAAGTTTATGTTTTAATCTTTAAGTTCCGGGCGTTTGCAGCCGATAGGACGCAAAATTACATATTTTTTGGCAAAAGCAACAGCGGTTTCGATAATTGTCGGAGTATGCGGGCCGTACCGGCGGCATATTTCTCCCTTATCGTTCCTCCGTTCCCGGAATCCGTTCGGAGGACTCTACGGATAAAAATCCGTACGGAACACGAAAAAACCTTTTTACATTATTATGATTTGATTATATTTGCATTACATCGAACCGTATGGAATATTACAAAAACCCGAACGCATGATTTCACTTAAAGAATCTTATATCGCACCTTCCGTGGAAACGGTTGCGGTGGCCGCTGAAAAAGGCATCGCTTACAGCGCACGGCTGGAAAACTACATAACGGACGACTCTTATGACCGCGAAAGCTACTGGGATTAAATATACGTTCATGAAAAGCGGCAATCTTTTCAAATGTATTTTGGCCGTAGGCGTATGCACGGCCTTTGCCGGCTGCGACGGGAAAGAAGAAAACGCACCGGCCGGACCGAAGATTACAAAAACGGTGCTCGATGTTCTTTCCGAATCTCCGGAAGGCTCGCGCGCAGGTTGGGAAGGCGGAGGGATGGTCTGGCACGCCGACGACCGCATAGGCGTTTTCACGGAAACGGACGCCAACGTGGAATTCGTGCGAACCGCTGCCGACACCGAACCCGGCACGGCTTCCTTCGAGGGAATCCTGACCGGGCCAGACAGGGAAAGCGACGTATATTCGTATTATCCTTACTCGGCGGACGCGGAGTGCGAAGGCGGACTTCTCGTCCTTACCGCTCCGGAAACACAAACCTACGTCGCCGAGGGATTCGGCGGACTGCCCATGGTAGCTTATCACAGGGGCATACCCGGAAATGCGTCCCTTCTCTTTAAAAATCTGTACGCCGTGATAGCCCTGCGCCTCAGCACGGAGCCTCAGACAGCGGGAAAACTTATTCTGGAACAGGTAATCTTCGAAGGAAAGGGCGGGGAAGCCCTTTCGGGCCGTATAACGGCGGACCCGACTTCGGGCGAGCCACAGGCCGGCTTCGCCGATGCCGGAGGCAAACGGCTCGTCCTCGACTGCACCGCCGGCCCCGCGCTCGCGCTCGGAACCGAACCGGTTACGGTACACATAGCGGTCCCGGCAATCGACTATCCGCAGGGCTACCGATTCACGTTCGTGACGAATCGCGGCGACATAGTGCGCACTGCCGCCAAAGCCGGAGCCGTGCACCGCCGAAACGTCATTTACCCCGTCCCGGAACTGATACTGCCCGACCCCGCCGCCGTAATCCCCGACCCTCTTTTCCGAAAGGAGCTGGTGCGGCTCGGATACATAACGGAAACGGACGACGAAGGCCGGGTGAACATTACGGAAAAGGGAGCGCAAGTCACGCAAATGGATATCGGTTTTATCGGCATAGCATCCCTGAAAGGAATCGAATACTTTCCGAAGCTGGAAGAACTGATATGCTCGGAAAACTCACTGTCCGAACTCGACCTGTCCGGCAATCCTGCAGTGACCACCCTGCTATGCGACTACAACGAGCTGGAATCCCTGAACATTTCGGCATGTACGAATATGTACGAACTCGACTGCTCGCACAATTCCCTTACCGAATTGAAAGGTATGCCGTCAAGCCTCACCGCGCTTAATTGCAGCTATAACGACCTGACCGGTCTGGAAATAAAAAACCTTGCGGCGCTGAACAGCCTGTCGTGCCAAAACAACAAGCTCTCCGTCCTCGAAGTGCCGGACAACCGGGTGGTTACGATTATCAGATGCGGCAACAATTCCATGGAGAAGCTGAACGTTTCCGGGTGCATCTCCCTTTCGAGTCTTTATTGCGAAAACAATCCGCTCCGTACGCTCGACATTTCTGGCACGCCGAAACTGAACCGCATATATTTCGCCGCCGGAATCAACGCCGTAAATGCAGGCACGTTCGCCATACCTTCCGCAACCGGATTGAAGGAAGTGATTGCGGACGACTACGCCGCGTATCCTTCTTCCGGATACGCATGGACGGCCGTTACATGCAACTCCAATCCCACGATAGAGAGGATATCTCTGCGATACCGCAACTCCCTCTCCTCGGTTACGGCTACCGGCAATCCCTCGCTCGCAGTCATCGACCTGACCGGCAGTCCCGGATGCACGGTCACCCAGAGCGGCAACGGTCCGGCAATCGAAATCATACGCTGAGGCCATTCATAAAAAACGACCGGGACGCTTCAGGCGTCCCGGCCGTAAAACTTGCGGAAACGCTCAGGCCTCGCGCTCGTCCAGAATACGCATCGCGCAATCGTAAATAGCCGTATCGTCGAGAGTGACTACTCCGCCGTCGGGGCCCGACTCGTAATGTACGCCGGCCGTGTTGCCGCCGTCGAAATGCCGGCCGCCGAAATAGTTCCTCACCTGGTCCACTTCTATTCCCAATTCATCCGCAATGCGCTGCGAGCTCCCGCTGGGCAGTTTGTCCTTGATGCGGCGCAGCTCGTTAAAGGTTATTATCATAACTTTAAAGTATTTGGTAAACATCTATCCAGAACGCGGCGGCAGGCATCCTCCCGAAAGCCGAAACCGCGCACGATTATCCAATGCAATCCACGCTTAAAGGTATGAACAATTTTCAAAACAGCAAAACGTCCGGTAAAATTTCAATGCAAAGCGTTGAACGGATAACTGAACCGACGAAATGGCAGAGCCTTTGTCAGCGGCTCTGCCAAAACCGGCCCTAATGTCAGACGGTTTCGCACACACGACCGTTGGCATAAAGATTGAAACACAGTAAGACTGGTTTCCGGAATCGAACGGCCCGGAAACCGGGTCCGGCTCACGCCGGCGGAAAACGATACGAAGACAACTAAAAACGACAATAAGGTATGGCAAAGATTATCGGAATCGACCTCGGAACGACCAATTCCTGCGTAGCCGTAATGGAAGGCAACGAACCGGTGGTAATCCCCAACAGCGAAGGACACCGCACGACCCCGTCGGTCGTGGCGTTTATGGAAAACGGCGAGCGCAAGGTGGGCGAACCGGCCAAGCGTCAGGCCATAACCAACCCGGCCAACACAGTGTCATCCATAAAGAGATTCATGGGGGAAACGTACGACCAGGTAACCAAGGACATAGAACGCGTGCCCTATAAGGTGGTCCGGGGCGAGAACAATACCCCGCGGGTTGAAATTTTCGGACGCAAGTACAGCCCGCAGGAAATTTCGGCCATGATACTTCAGAAAATGAAGAAAACCGCCGAAGACTATCTCGGCACAAAAATAGACGAAGCCGTTATCACAGTTCCGGCATATTTTTCGGACTCCCAGCGTCAGGCCACCAAAGAGGCGGGAGAAATAGCGGGCCTTAAAGTACGACGCATCATAAACGAACCCACCGCGGCCGCTCTCGCATACGGTATGGACAAGGCCAGCAAGGATATGAAAATCGCCGTTTACGACCTCGGCGGCGGTACGTTCGACATATCCATACTCGAACTCGGCGACGGTGTGTTCGAGGTTAAATCCACCAACGGCAACACCCATCTGGGCGGCGACGACTTCGACCAGGTCATAATCAACTGGCTGGCCGACGAGTTCCAGAGCAAACACCATATAGACCTCAGGCGCGACCCCATGGCATTGCAGCGCCTCAAGGAAGCGGCTGAAAAAGCCAAGATAGAGCTGTCGAGCACGAGTCAGACCGAAATCAATCTGCCTTATATCATGCCGGTGGACGGCATACCGCAGCACTTGGTAACCACCCTTACGCGGGCCAAGTTCGAGCAACTGTGCGACGGACTGATAAACGAAACGATAGAACCCTGCCGCAAGGCTCTCTCGGATGCGGGCATAAGCAAGGAACAGATAGACGAGGTAATCCTAGTTGGCGGCTCGACGCGTATCCCAGCCATACAGAAAGTAGTCAAGGACTTCTTCGGCAAGGAACCCAACCGCAGCGTAAACCCGGACGAGGTGGTAGCCATAGGCGCGGCCATACAGGGCGGCGTGCTGACCGGCGAAGTGAAGGACGTGCTGCTTCTGGACGTAACCCCGCTGTCGCTCGGCATCGAAACCCTCGGAGGGGTGTTCACACGTCTGATAGACGCCAACACCACCATACCGACGCGCAAGAGTCAGGTATTTTCCACCGCTCAGGACAACCAGCCCTCGGTAGAGATTCATGTGCTTCAGGGAGAACGTCCCATGGCCCGCGACAACAAGACTATAGGCCGTTTCCATCTGGACGGTATTCCGGCCGCGCCGCGGGGCGTGCCTCAAATAGAGGTTACGTTCGACATCGACGCCAACGGCATCCTGAACGTATCGGCCAAGGACAAGGGAACCGGTAAGGAACAGAACATCCGTATCGAGGCGTCGTCGGGGCTTACCGAAGCCGAAATACAGCGCATGCGCGATGAAGCAAAGGCCAACGAGCAGCGCGACCGGGAAGAACGCGAGAAGGTGGACAAGGTAAATGCTGCGGACAGCATGATATTCACCACCGAAAAGCAACTCAAGGAATACGGCGACAAAATACCGTCCGACAAGCGTTCTACCATAGAAAGCGCGCTGGAAAGACTCAAGACGGCGCATCAGGCGCAGAACGTAGCCGACATAGACCGGGCCACGGAGGAACTCAACAACGCATGGCAGGCCGCCTCGCAGGACATTTATTCCGCGCAGCAGGGAGGCGCTCAACAGGGCGGTCCGCAGGACGCTTCCTCCGGACACTCGGAGCAGCAGGCCGGCCAGAGCGGCGGCTCGCAGGGCGACAACGTGACCGACGTGGAATTCGAGGAAGTCAAATAGTTTCTTTCCATAGAAACGAAACCGGGAGGCTTAGTCCTCCCGGTTTCGTTTTTACGGCGGCCCGAATGAAAAAGGCGGCAACCGAAGAGTCGCCGCCGTAAAAAACGGGGAGATAAACCTATACGTCCTTGGTATCGTACTCGAACCCCAGACGCTTTCCGGTTATGAATTTGGAATTTTCCATTTTGGTGTTGAACTGGTCGAGGGTCGCTATTTTCACCCTGTCGTACGGAGGCACGAGCAGGTCGAAGCGCAGAGCGTAGTAAACGGCCGACCAGATGATGTCGATAAGCGCCCCCCTGTCCACTACGGCCGAACCGAATCCGCCGCGGCGCACCGAATGCTGTTCCTTGCCCTCGACGAAATAGTGCAGGTCACGGTTGACGAATATGCGGCCTATAAGATAACCTTCGTCCTCTGCACGGTTGTACCGGAAACTGTCGGCCAGAAAGTCGTAAACGCTTATCATGCCGCAGTAGGCATTGTCGCGGTCGCCGCTCACGTACGGATTGCGCCAAATAGGGTCGCTGTCGGCAAAGCCGAACACATCGGTGTGCATTACGAATATCAGGGTATCCTCGGCCACCTGTATCTGCGCCTCGAACTTGCCCCTGTCGCGATACTCTATGCGCACATGCTTGTCGATGCGGTTCTCCAACTCGTCTCCGAGCTCGGCGCTCATTTCATGGAGGATTTCCTTGAAGTCGTTGAATACGGCGAAAGTATTGTCCGAAACCCTTTGTTTCAGATTGGACTTGTGTACGAGGGTTTCTATTACCGCGCTCCGTCTGTCCGATTCCGTTTCCATACTATATAAATACGTTTTACATCAGCTTTATTTCGGTCCCGGCAGCAAGCGGAACGGAAGCTTCGCGCACCCGCAGGGATTTGTTGAGAGCGCGCAGGGAACCGTAGCGCACGCCGTAACGCTGTGAAACGTCGAGCATGCTTTCGGAGCCGTCCGTCCTGTGTATGCCCGACGGCGCGGAGCTCCTGCGTCCCTTACGGTCGATGTAAACCACATCTCCGGCCCGGAGAGCCGAAGTCCCGGAAGCATCGTTGTACCTGCGCAGACGCCGTGCCGGAATACCCAGCAGACGCCCCAGACTTTCATAAGTATCTCCCGCCGCGGCCGTAACGTAGCGTACCGAGTTGTTTACGAAGACGCCCCTTCCGGCCACGGTGCTCAGGGCCGCCGCATAACCGTTCAGGTCTATCCTTCCATCCGTAAGGGAACCGCCTGTCACGGCGAAGGCAAGGTTTTCCGCACCGCCGACCGCAGGAAGCGGTACCATGCCGCGGTCGTAATAATAAAGTTGATTATCCTCTATAATGCCTATAAGTATTTCGGCATACCGCGGATTCGTTGCGTAGCCGGCTGCCTTGAGCCCCCGGGCCCAACCCTTGTAATCCGTAGTTTTGAGCTTGAACAGCGCCTCGTAACGCTTGCTGCCGCACAGGAAAAGCGAATGGTCGGCATACGATTCCTCGACCGTGGGATATGCCCTGAAACACTCGCCAGCCTCGTCGTCGTCGTGGAAAACCACCGGGCCGCGCCAGTCCGTCTTGCATTTTATTCCGAAATGGTTGTTGCTCTCGCAGGCGAGGCGGCTGTTTCCGTCGCCCGATTCCAACAGGCCCTGAGCGAGCTTTATGCTCGCCGGAATGCCGTAAAGCTTCTGGTGCTCGACCGCCAGCGGAGCGTACCGGGCTATATACTCCTGCCGCGTCATGCGCTGCTCCGGTTTCCGGGCAAAGGCCGACAACGGCGCCAAAAGCACCGGCACAAGCAACAATATGTATCTTTTCCCTTTCATCCGCGACCGCCCACAAATTTAGTAATTTTCCTTTCAATAAATACGAACCGCCGCCCGATACGGGCAACCTTTCCCCGCCGTACGGCAACCGTGAGGATTAAAGCGAAGTTTGGCGTTACGTCTAAAATTATTAGTTTTGTAAACCAACTCAAAAACCGGATACGATGTTTACCGACAAAGCCAACGAGATATTTCGCAACGTAATAGACGAATACCACCGGCACGACGACGTGGATTTCCCTCCGGCCAATCCCTACGGGGCCGGTACGCTCGAATGGCTGCTGTGGCAGAAGAACTGGATTGACACGGTGCAGTGGCATCTGGAAGACATTATCCGCGACCCGGCCATAAATCCTGCGGAAGCTCTGGGGATAAAGCGTCGCATAGATTCCTCCAATCAGGAGCGCACGGATATGGTGGAATACATAGACTCGTGGCTTCTGGACAAATACAAGAACGTGAAGCCGGCTCCCGATGCCAAGATAAATACCGAAACCCCCGCGTGGGCTATCGACCGGCTTTCCATTCTGGCGCTGAAAATATATCACATGCGCCGGGAAACCGAACGCCCGGACGTGGACGAAGCGCACCGGGAAACGTGTTCCCGGAAACTCGGAGTGCTGCTTTCGCAGCAGGAAGACTTATCGACGGCCATCGAGGAACTGCTCTCCGACATAGAGCGGGGACGCAAGTATATGAAGACGTACAAGCAGATGAAAATGTACAACGACCCCGCCCTCAACCCGGTTTTATATAAAAAACAGTAACAGCAAAAATTGCCCCGCAAGGATAAGGAAATACGACACCTGCTGATAATCAGGCTTTCGGCTATGGGCGACGCCGCCATGACGGTTCCGGCCGTGGCCGGATTGCGTGCGGCACGGCCCGACCTCAGAATAAGCGTTCTGACGCGCACTCCGTTCCGGGCCTTTTTCCGCGACATACCCCGGATAGAATTCATAGATTTCGACCCGAAGGGAAGGCACCGGGGGCTGCGCGGCCTTGCAAGGCTTGCAGGAGAAATCAAGAAAGCCGGAGTGGATGCCGTGGCGGACATGCACGACGTACTGCGTACAAAAGTTATTCGACGGTTGTTGTCGGCAAGGGGTCTTCAAACGGCTGTAATCGACAAGGGCAGGCAGGAAAAACGGCTGCTCATCCGGCGTTTCCGCAAGTTCAGGCGTCCGCTCACCCCTACCGTCGAACGTTACCGACTCACGCTTCTGCAACTCGGTCTTTATTGCGACCTCGCTCCCGCTCCCGAAAAAAAGGCCGGAACCGTACCCGCAATCCTGAAAGACCGGGCCGGAGAGAAAACCGGCATCTGGGTCGGAGTAGCCCCGTTCGCGGCGCACAAAGGTAAAATTTATCCGATTCCTCTGGTGGACAGACTGATTAGCCTGCTGGCCGCCCGTTATCAGAAAATTTTTGTTTTCGGAGGGGGCCGGTACGAACAGGACTTCGCCGAAGAGGTGGAGCGGCTCCATCCCGGCGTGGTTTCCGTCATAGGCAAAACCGACCTGTCGGGGGAAATGGACCTTATGAGCGTCATCGACGTAATGGTGACGATGGATTCCTCGTCCATGCACATAGCTTCCCTGGTCGGCACGCCGGTGGTATCGGTATGGGGAGCCACCCATCCATGGGCCGGGTTCTACGGATACGGGCAGGACGAGCGCAATGCCGTACAGTTGGAGCTGCCGTGCCGTCCGTGCTCGGTTTACGGCGACAAGGAGTGCATACACCATAATTATCGCTGCATGAGCGACATATCCCCTGAAATCATAGCGGGCAGAGTAGCCGCGGCTCTCGAACGCGGCAAGCGATAACGGCGGCATTTGGGGAACCTGCACTGCTGTGAAAATAATCACAGGAAAATTTTGTCCGTAATTATTTAACCCTTACCTTTGAACCCGACTTACCGGGAAGGTATCCCGGCCGCAGCGCACCCGTCCTTCGACGGAGGCGCATATTCCGTACATCCAAAAATTTATTGTCAAAAGCTATGAACATACCGGCAGATTTGAAGTATTCCAAAGACCACGAATGGGTAAAAACCGAAGGTGGCGACGCTTACATAGGCATCACCGATTTCGCGCAGGAACAGTTGGGCGACATAGTTTACGTAGATGTCCCGACCGTGGGTGAAACCCTCGACCAGCACGACACTTTCGGAACCATAGAAGCCGTAAAGACCGTTTCGGACGCATTCCTGCCGGTCGGCGGAGAAATAGTGGAATTCAACGAGGACCTGAGCACCGACGCCTCGATTATCAACAAGGACCCTTACGGAAAGGGATGGATAATCAAAGTGCGGATGACCGACCCCTCGCAGCTCGACGGCCTGCTCGACGCCGAAGCATACAAGGCCCTTATCGGCTGATTCCGGCCGGGACGGCAATGCAGTTCTTATAAACCGAAGATATTATGACAAAGGTAACAGTTGTCGGCGCAGGAAACGTAGGCGCAACCTGTGCGAATGTGATGGCCTGCCGCGAAGTGGCAAGCGAAGTTGTGCTGATAGACATAAAGGAAGGCCTTTCCGAAGGAAAGATGCTCGACATCTATCAGACCGAAACCCTTATGGACTTCGATACTACCCTCCGCGGAGTGACGAACAACTACGCCGCAACGGCGGGCTCGGACGTCGTGGTAATCACTTCCGGAATGCCGCGCAAACCGGGCATGAGCCGCGAAGAGCTGATAGGCGTGAACGCCGGGATAGTAAAGAGCGTTATGGAAAACGTGCTCAAATACTCCCCCGACGCAGTGATTCTGATGATATCCAACCCGATGGATACCATGACATATCTGGCGGTCAAAACGGCTGGGCTGCCCAAAGGCCGCATATTCGGCATGGGCGGAGCACTCGACAGCGCCCGGTTCAAGTGCTATCTGGCGAAAGCGTTGAACGTAAACATCAACGACATCGACGGCATGGTTATAGGCGGCCACGGCGACACCACCATGATTCCGCTCCTGAGCAAAGCCGTGTGCAAAGGCGTGCCCGTAACCGAAATGGCCGACCGCGAAACGCTGGAGAAAGTAGCCGGCGACACTATGGTGGGAGGCGCGACGCTGACCAAGCTGCTCGGCACTTCGGCATGGTATGCACCCGGAGCCGCAGCTTCCATGATAGTGGAGAGTATTCTGAACGACCAGAAGAAAATCATTCCCTCGTGCTGCCTGCTCGAAGGCGAGTACGGCCAGAACGACATATGTATCGGCGTACCGGCGGTCATAGGCCGCAGGGGCATAGAGAAAGTAGTGGAAATTCCGCTTACCCCGGAAGAAAAGGAAAAGTTCGCAAAGAGCGCCGATGCGGTACGCAAGACCAATTCGGTACTGAACGACCTCGGAGTGCTCTAACCGGCTTCGCAAATAAGAGATACGGCAGCCTTCACGGCTGCCGTATGTTTTTCCATGTCAGAAAAATAATCCCGCGCTTATTTCCCATAGCTCATCGCAACGTACGTGCGTGCGCTTCGTTACCCCCATTATCCTTACGTCCTCGTGACTCGAACCGGTCGGCACTATGTAGCGGGCATCGAGAAAAAACTTTCTTATGTCCAGTCCGAGTCCCAGCAGCATATCGACGTGCGATTTTTTGAACTTCACGTCGAACACGGAACTCGAAACATTGGAATGGCGCCATTCGGCCAGATTGAAAACGGCTCCGCCGAATATGCGCACTACCGAAATATTGAATCCCACCGTAAGCGGCAGCTCTATACGCCGGGCCGACATGGATACCTTTCCGTAGTACGAAGGACGTATAAGCCTGAAATCGTAATTGCGTTCGATGAAATTAATTTCAGGCTGTATGTGAATGAAACCCGGTATGGTAAGGCGGAACACCGCCCCGGCCTGATAGCCGAATTTGCTGCCGGGCACGCGTCCCACGGCATTCTCCCCTATATCGGTACGGTCGAACGTATAGTTGCTTATGTTCATGCCGCCTTTGATACCTACGCGTATGGTTTTGTAGGTCGGCCGGGCTGAGGCGCAGCAGAACGCCAGAGATGCAAGTATGAGCGCTATTCCGAATTTCATAATTTTACTCGACAGTATTTTAAGTTAAACAAAATCAAAGCCGCCGGTACACCTCAAGCCGACGGGCCTGATGCGTACCGCACGCGCGGAATACGGCAGCTCCGGCGATGCGGAGCAACCGCGGCCTGCCGCGCGGCAGGGCAAGGATTCTTCATTCGGAAAAAGCGGCCGCCCTTACAGCAAGGGGCTCAGCAGCCGGGAAAGCGACTCGTAGGCCGCATGGAGATTGGAACGCTCGTTCCACATTCTCGGGGTTATAAGTATGCTTTTCTCGAGGTCTTTCATATAATATTCCGTCAACCGGGAAGCTACCCGCGGGTCGTATATGACGGCCGACACCTCGAAATTGTCCTCGAAACTGCGGATGTCGAGATTCGCCGTACCGACCGAACAGAACGACCCGTCGACTATCATCAGCTTGGAATGATTGAAGCCGTCGCGGTAAAAATATATCTTTATGCCGGCATCCAGCAATTCGGATATATAAGAGCGCGTGGCCCAGTAAACAATCCGGCTGTCGGATTTCGACGGAAGGATGATTCTGACGTCTATCCCGCTCAGGGCCGCCACCTTCAGCGCGGTCAGTATGGCCTGATTGGGCAGAAAGTACGGCGTGGTCACATATATGGAACGCCGGGCCTTGTTGATGGCCGCGAAATACGCCTGCATAATCGACGCCCAGTCCGAATCCGGCCCGGACGAAGCGATTTGCACTGGGCACACGTTCCGGATGCGGGTTTTAGGGAAATAGACATTCTCGGTCAGAAGCTGTCTGCCGCTGACGAAATACCAGTCCGTGACGAACACCGCCTGAAGCATATTCACGGCTTCGCCCTCTATGCGCAGGTGGGTGTCGCGCCACGGTCCCATTTTGGTTCCGGCAAGATACCTTTTCGCAATATTGATGCCACCGGTAAAGGCTACGCGCCCGTCTATTACAGCTATCTTCCGGTGATTCCTGTAATTTATCTTGCTTGTAAGCCAGGGGAATACGACGGGCATGAAACATCTTACGTCGAGCCCCTGCCTGCGAAGCCGGCGAACCTGCCTGTACTTCAGGCTCCAGCTTCCGACGTCGTCGTAAATAAGCCGTACGGCTACCCCTTCCTTAGCTTTTTCGACGAGCAGCTCCGCCAGCCGCTGACCTATCTCGTCCCACTCGAAAATGTAGTATTCGAGGTGTACCGAGCTGCGGGCAGCGCGAATCGCCCCGAACAACTCCTCGTACGTGCTTCGGCCGTCGTTCAGGATTTTCACCCGGTTGCGCATGGTAAGCAGGCTCTTGTTGTTGTTCAGCAACAAAGTGATGATATTGCGGTTCGCATTCACCAGCCTGCTGCGCTCGCGGTCGGGGTCGAGCAGGTCGCGCAACTGGTCGCCGCACAGGGTGCTTATCTGCTTGAGGTCCACGAGTTCCTTGCGGTTGAAAAGCTTCTCCTTGCGGTGGTTCCGCCCGAAAAGAATATACAGAATAATGCCGGCCACCGGTATCAGGGTGATTACCATTATCCACGCCAGCGCCTTTACCGGGTCGCGGCGGTCGTATATGATAACGGCGATGGTAGCCGCCACTATCATTACGTAGCAGACTACCAGCAGGCTTTTGATGTCGGTAAAACTGACCGTTACGGCGAAATGCTCCATAGGCCGGAATTTTGTCGGGCAGACAGACAAATATACTTCTTTTTCCTCAACGCCGGCGGCCGAACCGAAAAACAGCCCGGTTTTTGCTCAATCGAAAATAATGACTATCTTTGCCTAAGCTAAAGCAGAGCTCCCCACTCCGGGAGTTCACATACAGTTAAAGCGATGAGTTCCGACACGTCAGCGTCGGGATTTATCTTTTTGTTCGTTCCAAAAACCGACGATTATGTCCGATATAATCTATCTGACCAAAGAGGGCTACAACAAGCTCAAGGCCGAACTCGACCAGCTCAGGGCCATAGAGCGCCCGGCTGCGGCGAACGCCATAGCCGAAGCACGCGACAAGGGCGACCTGTCGGAAAATGCGGAATACGACGCCGCGAAAGAGGCCCAGCAGCTTCTGGAAATGCGCATACAGAACATGGAGCGCACGCTGTCAAATGCCCGCATTATAGACGAAAGCCGTATAGACACAAGCAAGGTGCAGATACTCAACAAGGTAAAGCTGAAAAATATAACTACCGGAAAAGACGTCGAATACACTATCGTGTCCGAAAAGGAAGCCAACCTCCGGGAAGGTAAAATAGCGATAGGAACGCCTATCGCCAAAGCTCTGCTGGGACATAAAAAAGGCGACAGGGTGGACGTGCAGGTTCCGGCCGGAACGGTGTCGTTCGAAGTGCTCGACATATCCGTTTGACCCGGACGGCGGAAAACCGACAGCGGGACGCGCCTCGACGGTACGGCCCGCTGTGTTCGTTTCAGTAAAACCTGAATACTTCGTACAAAACGGTATCGACGGCCATATCGCCGGGATTAGTGCCCGGAACTCCCTCGGGAATGTCCAGCCCGCGAGCTTCGAAAAAATCCGTCCATGCCTGCGGTATCTCGCCGGTACGGTTGTCCCGGAATGTCATCGGCCGGGAGGCGAACAGAGGATTGCCACCTCCGTCCAGATAGCTGGCCTGAATCAACTCTGTACAGTAATACGCATCGTTGTCCGGCAGGAAAGCCTCGTCGTAAGGCCTGCCTATAAAGCCGGACGCCCTTTCGACCGCCGAAGCGGACAAAACGTCGTAGGGAGGCCGCAGCCTTTCGACCAACACTGCCGGACGCCCTTCCCGCATTGCCGCATGCGAAAGGAATTCCCCGAGCGGCGTGCGTCTGACTCCGGAAAAGACCGCTTCTATAACGGTAGTATCCTCCCCTTGTATGTCGAGTATCCCAGCATGGGAAAAACGCATGCCTTCGTATCCGTCCGACACTCCCTGTATAGCCTCGGAAATGGCATCGGAGCCGTCCGCCCTGAATAACAAATCTCCTTTTTTCAAGCCGGAATCCCTTCGGTCGCAGCCCCCGCCGAGCACAGCCCCCGCCGCAAGCACGGCGATAATCGTTTTCTTCATTTCGTTTCCGTTGCGGAAAGCAGCCCGAGCAGTTCGTCCGTTCCCAGACGAACCGTCTCCGCTTCCCCTATTCCGGTCGGAACCACGAACGCCACTTCTTCTCCGTCGCGTTTCTTATCATATCTCAAGGCCCCGGCCAATTCGCTGGCGCCGGCCGGCATACGGGTATCGAACCCGTATTTGTCCAGAAGTTCTCTTATAGCCCGTGCATCCTCCGGAAGCAGCAGCCCGAGGCCCTCGCCTACACGGCATGCAATAACTATCCCGACAGCTACGGCTTCTCCATGCCGGTAGTCCGGGAACAGTTTTTCTATGGCATGACCGAACGTATGTCCAAGATTCAGCAGCCGACGCTCCCCCGCTTCGCGCTCATCCCGCCGCACTATGCGTGCCTTCACTTCGACAGCCCTGAAAACGGCTTCCTTCAACACTCCCCCGCCTTCGAGGACGGATTCGTGCGTAAAATCGTCCGGACCCGCTTCGCGCAGTATTCGGAACAGCTCAGGGTCGCCTATAACGGCGGCCTTGACGACCTCCGCAAGTCCGCACCGCATTTCCCTTGCCGGCAGGGTCGCCAAAAGCGAAGTGTCGCACACGACGAATTCGGGCTGCGAAAAAGTGCCTATAAGATTTTTGGCCCCGTCGAGGTTCACCCCGTTCTTGCCTCCCACCGAAGCATCGGCCTGAGCGAGCAGGGTCGTGGGCACGAGCCCGAACGGTATTCCCCTCATGTAAACCGAAGCGGCGAAACCGGCCATGTCCGTAGTAACCCCGCCCCCGACGGCGAGCAGAAAAGTCCGGCGGTCGGCTCCCGCTTCGGCCAGCGCCCGGCATAGCTTTACCACGGCATCGGGAGTCTTGTAACGCTCTCCCCCCTTCACAGGGATTCGGTCCCGGACGTCGAAGGCGTTCCCCCACAGCCGGAGTACGGTTTCGTCGGCGACCATTACGACTCTCCGTCCGGCAGTCAGTTCGGGCAGAAGTTCGGCCGCCCGGCCGAAATATACGGTACTCCGTCTCTTGGGAGTTTCGAACGCAATATCAATAGTGTTTTTCATTCGGATACAATGTACGGAACGGATTCAGGCCTCGTTCCACGTACCTACGCTTCTTTCAAATATAGTACAAATCGGATTATTGTAGTACCTTTGCAGGTCAAAAATCATTACGGCAAATGCGTAAACTGCGCAATATAGCAATTATAGCTCATGTCGACCACGGCAAAACGACTCTGGTGGACAAAATGATACTTCAGGGAAACCTCATGCGCGCCGGCACCCAGACCGGCGAACTCATTATGGACAACAACGACCTGGAGCGCGAGCGGGGTATCACCATCCTTTCCAAGAACGTATCGGTACATTACAGGGATTACAAAATCAACATCATAGACACCCCCGGCCACGCCGACTTCGGCGGCGAGGTGGAACGGGTGCTGAACATGGCCGACGGCGTTCTGCTGCTGGTGGACGCTTTCGAGGGAACCATGCCGCAGACCCGCTTCGTGCTTCAGAAGGCTTTGTCGCTCGGAAAGAAGCCGATAGTGGTGATAAACAAGGTGGACAAACCCGGATGTCGGCCGGAGGTAGTCCACGAACAGGTGTTCGACCTGATGTTCTCGCTCGACGCCACCGAGGAACAGCTCGATTTCAAGACCATTTACGGAAGCGCGAAGCAGGGCTGGATGTCGTACAAGCCCACGGAGCGCACGGATTCCATAACGCCCCTGCTGGATGCGATAATAGACGACATACCCGAACCGGAAACGGTGGAGGGAACGCCTCAGATGCTTATAACTTCGCTCGAATACTCCCCCTACGTAGGACGCATAGCGGTGGGCAAGCTCACGCGCGGAACGCTGAGAAGCGGCATGACCGTAACCCTTGCCGGCCGCGACGGGAAAACCTCGACGCGCCAGAAGATAAAGGAGCTCATGACATTCGAGGGTTTGAGCAAATCGAAGGCGGAGGAAGTGCGCTGCGGAGAGATATGCGCGCTGGTCGGTATAGAAGGCTTCGAAATCGGAGATACCATATGCGACGCCGAAAATCCCGAACCCCTTCCGCCAATAGCTATCGACGAGCCTACGATGAGCATGCTGTTCACCATCAACGACTCGCCGTTTTACGGCCGCGACGGAAAATACGTGACTTCGCGGCATCTGAAGGAACGTCTGGAAAGAGAGCTGGAAAAAAACCTCGCGCTGCGGGTGGTTCCGGGCGCTTCGGCGGACAGTTTCGTAGTTTACGGACGCGGCATTCTGCACTTGTCCATCCTTATAGAAACCATGCGCCGCGAAGGCTACGAACTTCAGGTAGGACAGCCTAAAGTAATAGTCAAGGAAATAGACGGGCGCAAGTGCGAACCGGTGGAAGAGCTTACGGTGGACGTGGCCGAGGACTATTCGGGCAAAGTGATAGAAATGGCGACCAAGCGCCGCGGAGTGTTGAAAAACATGACTACGGCCGCAGGCCGGGTCCGGCTCGAATTCGAAATACCCTCGCGCGGCATTATCGGCCTGCGCGGAAACCTGATGACCGCTACTGCCGGAGAAGCGGTGATGACGCATCGTCTGACCGGCTTCGAGCCGTGGAAAGGAGATATAGAAATGCGTACCAACGGGTCCCTGATAGCTATGGAAACCGGCCCTGTGTATGCCTACGCGCTGAACAAGCTCCAGGACAGGGGACGGTTCTTCGTCGCTCCGGGCGACGAGGTGTACTGCGGTCAGGTCGTAGGAGAAAATACCCGCGAGGGGGACATCGCAATAAACCTTACCAAGTCCAAGAAACTGACCAATATGAGGGCGAGCGGCTCGGACGAAAAGACCAACATCGCACCGCCGGTAGTATTTTCGCTGGAGGAGGCGCTCGAATATATACGGGAGGACGAATACGTGGAAGTAACCCCCAAGGCGATTCGGCTGCGCAAGATACTGCTCGGCGAAACCGAACGCAAAAGGGCCGCCCAGCACTGACGGCCGAAACCTGAAGCGGCCTGCCGGCACCGTGCAATCCGCACAGTGTCAGCAGGCCGCTTCGGACAAAAAACGGCGGGATAAAAAAGCCGCCGGATATTTTTGGAATACTCTCCGGAACCCCTTACTTTTATAAGCTAATTTTTGTGCTCTCTAAAGTGAGCGAATACCACATACCGGTACTGGCGCGGAAAGCCGTCGAATTGCTCGATGTGCGGCCCGGCGGAGTGTACGCCGACCTCACCTTCGGAGGCGGCGGCCACAGCCGTATTATCCTGTCGCAGCTCGGCACGGACGGAAAACTTTACGGATTCGACCAGGACGAGGACGCACTGGCCAACGCTCCCGACGATTCCCGCTTTGAATTCATACACGGCAACTTCCGTTTCATGCGGTCGCTTCTGAGAGCGCGAGGGGTGGAAAAGCTCGACGGAGTGCTGGCGGACCTCGGCGTTTCGTCGCACCACTTCGACGAAGTCGGGCGAGGCTTTTCCTTCCGGGGCGACGCTCCTCTGGATATGCGCATGAACAGAGGCGCACGCCTGACGGCCGCGAAAATAATCTCCGAATACCCTGCGGACGAACTTGCCCGAATCCTGCGCGATTGGGGAGAAGTGGAACAAGCCGGACGGGTAGCGGGCTGTATCGAAAAAGCCCGTACGGCAGCTCCGATAACTACTACCGGAGAGCTGGTAAAAGCCGTAGCGCCGTGCACTCCGCCTAAAGACCCGTCCAAATTCCTGTCGAAACTGTTCCAAGCCCTGCGCATAGAAGTCAACGGAGAAATGGAAGCTCTCCGGATGGCCCTGTCGCAAAGTCTTAAAATGCTTGTCCCGGATGGCCGGTTGGCGGTCATATCCTATCATTCTCTCGAAGACCGTCTGGTTAAGAACTTCATGCGCAGCGGAAACCCAGAGGGCCGCATCGAAAAAGACTTTTACGGCCGCACGCAAGCGTCCGTCGAGCCCGTCGTGCGGAAAGCAGTCGTCCCCGACGAGTCCGAGATTGCCGCCAATCCCCGCTCGCGCAGCGCCCGCCTTCGTGCGGCGCGAAAACTCTGACATTATGAAGCGAGCCGACACAAGCATCGCATACGCCCCTTCGGACGGAGCAACCGCACCGGCAGGCACAGCCGCACCGAATGCACGTAAAGTCAGAGGCTTCGCACGCGGAGTAAGCGACGTAATCACCGGAGAAATCCTCCGGCACGAGTCGGCCCGGGGTTGGTATCCATTGGCGGCCTGGTGCATACTGTTGATATTCCTGTATATAGGACACGTATTCGATTACCAGCGGCTCCAGCGCATAGAGATAGTGCGGGAAATGTCGCTCCACGAGCAACGCTCGCGGGCCATGGTATTCTTTTCCATGAAGATGAACGCGGTGCGGCACAGCAATATAATGAGGGAAATAGAGCGGAGAGGCATTCCGCTGCACGAAGGAGAGCACCCGCCGGTGGTAGCGGAAAAATAAACGATGGAAAGAGAAAGGCATACCCGGCAGGAAAATCCGGCGGACCGGCCCAAGCATATCAAGCGCAGTATCCTCACGAGGGTAAAAGTGCTGTCGGCCGCATTCGCCCTGCTGGGAACGCTCATTTTCATAATGATACCCGCCACCATGTGGGGGCCTAACGGTCAGCCGTTGCGAAACCTGTCGGACAGCATATGCTATACGGCCGATTCGGTTCCCGCGTCGCGCGGCAATATTCTCGCTTCCGACGGCCGGATACTCGCCACCGATGCGCCCTTTTACAATATCATACTCGATTTTTCGGTTCCGGCACTTACCGACGAGGCGTTCAGGCGCAACTCCGGTCCGTTGGCGGACTCGCTTGCGGCACTGTTCCCGGAACTTTCCCGCAGGGGATGGGCCGAAAGGCTGGAAACTATCAGGCGCAGGGCAGTGCAGGGCGGACCCGGAAGCCGCAGCCAGAAATTGCGCCGCGAAAGCGTGAACCAGCTCCAGCTCGACCGCTTGCGCAGGTTTCCCATTTTCAGGGGCGGCCCGCTCGAAGGAGGATTCATAGTGCGGCAGGACGAGGGACGCTACCGCCCGTTCGGCTCGCTGGCCCGGCGTACCATAGGCTCTTCGGGGCAAACGGGACTGGAGGCGTCGTTCGACGGCTATCTGCGCGGAAGCGACGGATTCAACGTTTACGTACGGCTGCGCAGGGGCGTGTATATTCCGATAGTGGACCCCCGCAACATACCGGTACGTCACGGACGCGATATTCTTACCACCATCGACATCGACTTGCAGGACATAGCCGAAACCGAGCTGCGGCGGCGCATTCTCGAAACCGAGGCCATTAAGGGAACCGCTGTCATTATGGAAGTCGCTACGGGTCATATTCTCGCCATATCGAATCTGGAGCGCAACGGCCGAGATGTGGACGACATAGACAACCTTGCCCTGAAAATGCGGCTCGAACCGGGTTCGACCTTCAAGCTGGCCACGCTGATGGCCCTTCTGGAAGAGGGAAACGTCGGCCTCGAGCAGCCGGTGGACTGCTGTTCCGACGGACGTTACCTCTACAAATGGAATACTCGCGGCAGGACGCGCTCCCACCCGTTCACCGATTCGCATCCGATAGGAAAAACCACGGTGAAAGGCATGTTCGAGCAGTCGTCCAACATCGGCTTCGTAAAAATGATAGACCGGGAATACCGGCACGACAAGGGCCGTTTCGTGGATTTCATACGCCGACTCGGCCTCGAAGACGCAACCGAAATGCAGCTGAAGGGCGTGCTGCGGCCACGGATAAAGGACCCGCGTGAAAAGGGAAGCGGTTGGGACTCGCTGTCGCTGCCTATGATGTCGCACGGATACGCGGTCGAACTCGCTCCGATACATACCCTTATGATGTACAATGCCGTAGCCAACGACGGGAAGCTGATTACCCCGGTCATAGTGACCGACATAATGGAAAACGGACGCAGCGTCGAAAGTTTCGGAACGCGCACGGTGAATCCGGAAATCTGTTCCGACCGCACCCTGAAGCTGCTGCGCGAGTGCCTCGAAGGAACCGTAGCCGAAGGGACGGCCTCCATGCTGCGCAACGACGTCTATACGGTGGCGGCCAAAACCGGAACGGCCAAGATAGCTCAAGGTAAAAACGGATACAAAACCCCCGACGGAGGCACGGACTATCTCGGAACCGTTGTCGGCTACTTTCCTGCCGACCGTCCGAAATATACCCTCATAGTGGCTATAGTCACGCACCATAAACCCGGCGGGCGCCTGCCCTATTACGGAGGCCCTCTTTCAGGGCCGGCTTTCAGGGCGATAGCCGACCGCGTGGTGGCGCTCGATACGTCGTTGCAACCGCATACGGCATCGGAAAGTCCCGACAAGTCTTCCGTACCGGTGGACATAAAGGGCGGAAACGAAAGGGAAATATTCGTGGCGGCAAAGGAGCTGGCACTCGAAGGCGACCTCAGGCGGCGCAACAGGAACTGGTCGTCGGTCGAGGCCGATTCGGCGGGATACAGCTCCGAGCCAATCACGATTTCTCCCGACACCGTTCCGTCGGTGATGGGCATGGGACTGAAAGATGCCGTATATTTGCTGGGACGGACGGGATTGCGAACCGAGTTTACGGGCACGGGCAGAGTATTGGCGCAACGGCCGGAACCCGGATGTCCCGTTCCATCGGACGGAATGGTGAAGCTCGTGCTCGGAAACCCGAAAAAACAAAACTCCAAACGATAAGTATGAAACTGTCTGATATAATATCCGCAGAAGACGTAACCGGCCGCGCCGGGTGCGTCGATGCGGCATTGAGCTCGCTCACCTTCGACTCGCGGGAAGTGGGGCCGGGAGCCTGCTTTTTCGCTATAAAAGGCACGTCCTGCGACGGTCACGATTTCATACCGGACGCCGTTGCCGCCGGAGCTGCGGCCATAGTATGCGAACGGCTGCCCGAAAACCCCGACCCGAAAACGGCATGGGTAGCGGTAGGGGACGCCTCGCAGGTTCTCGGCTCGGCGGCGTCGGCATGGCACGGACATCCTTCCCGCAAGCTGCGTCTGGTGGGAGTAACGGGTACCAACGGAAAAACCACCGTGGCTACCCTGTTGCACGACCTTTTTACCCGGCTCGGTTATAAGGCCGGGCTTGTTTCCACCGTTGTTTACCGAACTTTCTCACGCGAGCTTCCCTCGACGCACACTACTCCCGACCCGCTGAGAACCAATGCCATGCTGGCAGAAATGGCCGACGAGGGATGCGAATTTTGCTTTATGGAGGTAAGTTCGCACAGCATAGTGCAAAACCGCATCCGGGGGCTGCGGTTCGCGGGAGGAATCTTTACTAACATAACGCACGACCACCTCGACTATCACGGCACGTTCGCAGAGTATATCCGTGCAAAAAAACACTTCTTCGACCTTCTTCCCCCCAAGGCGTTCGCACTTACCGACGCCGACGACCGCAACGGGCAGGTAATGGTACAGAACACCCGCGCACAGGTAAGCACGTTCGCCATGAAACGGGATGCCGACTTCCGCTGCCGCGTGCTGGAAATGCACCCGGAAGGCATGTTGCTCGAAATGGACGGCAGCCAGCTATGGGTACGGTTTCTTGGACGGTTCAACGCATCGAACCTTACGGCCGTCTATGCGGCGGCGAGGCTGCTCGGAGCGGAAAAGGGCGAGACCCTGACGGCGCTGAGCGAACTGTCGCCGGTGCGCGGGCGGCTGGAATTCGTGCGTTCCGCCGACGGAATAACTGCGGTCATAGACTATGCCCACACTCCCGACGCTCTGGGCAACGTACTCTCCACCCTTGCGGAAATATGCCCGCCGGGCAGGCGCATCATAACCGTGGTCGGCTGCGGAGGCGACCGCGACGCATCGAAACGTCCGGAAATGGCACGCATAGCCGCCTCGGAAAGTTCTCTCGCCGTATTCACTCAGGACAATCCCCGGACCGAAGACCCTGACGAAATACTCCGGCAGATGACCGCCGGGGCGGAAGGGGCCGGAAAATACATCGTCGTACGCGACCGGGCAGAGGCGATACGAACAGCCGTGATACTGGCCGAACCCGGCGACATAGTGCTCGTAGCCGGCAAGGGACACGAAACATATCAGATAACAGGAACCGAAAAACGCCATTTCGACGACCGGGAACAGGTCGCGGCGTGCATGAACCCGAACAACTGAAATCCGCAGAAACCGCCGCGATATGCTGTACTCTCTGTTTAAATATCTTTCCGAACGGTTCGACATACCGGGAAGCGCCATGTGGCATTACATATCCTTCCGGGCCGCCATGGCAATAATTCTCGCCCTGATAATAGGGATAGTATTCGGTCGCTACATCATCGACATGCTTGCCCGCAAGCAAATAGGCGAAGACATCCGCAATCTCGGGCTGGAAGGACAGATGCAGAAAAAGGGAACCCCGACCATGGGGGGGCTTATCATTCTCGGAGCCATACTGATACCCATACTGTTGCTGGGCGACCTGAAAAACATATACGTCTGGCTGATGATAATCTCTACCGTATGGTTGGGAGTGCTCGGTTTTCTGGACGACTATATCAAAGTCTTCAAAAAACACAAGGAGGGGCTCAAAGGAGTATTCAAAATTATCGGGCAGGTCGGCCTCGGCATAATAGTGGGCACGGTGATGTGCATGAACCGGAATATAACCGTAGTGGAAAAGGACTCCATGCAAGTCCCGGCAAGGGAGATGCGTTCGGCGGAAGTGCGGGAAAAGGAACCGGAAACCGCTTCGTTCGGCGCCGGGGAAACCGTTTCGCCGGAACGCGGCAGGAAAAGCGCTAAAACGACCATTCCGTTCGTCAAGAACAACGAATTCGACTATCACTGGCTCGCCCCGGTAAAGGGCGAAGCCGGCGACATAATAACGTGGCTTATCTACATTCTGGCCGCAATCTTCGTAATAACGGCCGTTTCCAACGGGGCCAACCTGACCGACGGCCTCGACGGACTGGCTACCGGAACCTCGGCCATAATCGTGGTGACGCTCGGAGCCCTCGCGTGGCTGTCGGGCAACATAATATATTCCGACTACCTCAACATAATGTATATACCGGGCAGCGGCGAGCTGACCGTCTATGCCGCCGCTCTGGTGGGAGCGCTGATAGGGTTCCTCTGGTACAACTGCTATCCGGCGCAGGTGTTCATGGGCGACACGGGGTCGCTGGCCATAGGAGGCGTAATAGCCGTATTCGCCCTGCTGATACGCAAGGAGCTTCTCCTTCCGCTGCTGTGCGGAGTGTTCCTTGTCGAAAGCATATCCGTAATGATGCAGGTAGGCTGGTTCAAATACACGCGCATACGCACCGGTCAGGGACAACGGTTGCTGATGATGGCTCCGGTTCATCACCATTACCAGAAAAAAGGGATTCCGGAAACCCGGATAGTCGTACGTTTCTGGATTATTCAGCTTTTACTGGCCGCAATGACCCTTGCAACGCTTAAAATAAGATAGTCATGGAAAAAATAGCGGTGCTCGGAGGAGGAGAAAGCGGATGCGGCTCGGCCGTGCTGGCCCGGCGTCGGGGTTTGGACGTATTCCTGTCCGACAGCGGCGGAATAGCTCCCCGCTACCGGCTTATGCTGGAGGCCGAAGGCATCCCGTTCGAGGAAGGAGGGCATACCCTCGAACGCGTACTTTCCGCCTCGGAAGTGGTCAAAAGTCCCGGCATTCCGGAAACCGCTCCTGTCGTGAAAGCGGCGCGGGAAAGAGGGATTCCGGTCGTATCGGAAATAGAGTTCGCCGGACGTTACTGCAAAGGCCGTACGGTCTGCATAACCGGCTCCAACGGCAAGACCACCACGGCCACCATTACTCACTCGCTCATGCAGGCCGCCGGAATCGACGCGGCGCTGTGCGGAAACATCGGCTCGAGCTTCGCCCTCAGCGTAGCTGAAGAACCCCGCGACTGGTATGTGATAGAGTTGAGCAGTTTCCAGCTCGACGGCATGTACGATTTCCGCGCCGACATAGCCGTGCTTACAAACATAACCCCGGACCACCTCGACCGGTACGACCACAAGCTGGAAAATTACGCCGCCTCGAAAATGCGCATAATCCGCAATCAGGGTCCGGAACAAACCTTTATTTACAGTGCCGACGACCCGCTGACGGCCGATATGCTGGAAGAAACCGCGCTGAAAATGAAGGCGCTTTCATTTTCGGCTATCGACCGTTCGGACACCGCCGCGGCGATGTCGGACGGACGGATAACGATACGGACGAACGGAAAAACCCTGTCCATCGACCCTCAGCGGCTGCGAATAAAAGGTCTTCACAATATCCGCAACGCCGAAGCGGCCGCGTTGGCCGCGCTGGAGGCGGGAGCGGACCCCGCCGTTACGGAGAAGACCCTGTACGAATTTCCCGGCGTCGAACACCGCATGGAGTTCGTAGCCGAAACGGACGGGGTGGAATGGATAAACGATTCCAAAGCCACCAATGTGGACTCGGTCTGGTACGCACTCGAAAGCATGCGCCGGCCGACGGTTTGGATTGCGGGCGGAACGGACAAGGGCAACGACTACGGACCGCTGAAAGCCCTCGTTCGCGAAAAGGTCAAGGCTCTGGTATGTATGGGGCTGGACAACGGCAAGCTCGTAAGGGAATTTACCGGCACGGTCGGCCGGATACACGATACACGGAGCCTCGACGAAGCAATAGCCGCATGCCGAAGCGAAGCAGAAGCCGGGGATACGGTGCTGCTGTCGCCGGCCTGCGCCAGCTTCGACCTGTTCGGCAATTACGAAGACCGAGGGCGGCAGTTCAAAAACAAGGTGCTGGAAAAGAAATGACGCCGGGGAAACATACGGAAGATGACTTCAAAGGCTTCTTTCCGGAAGGCGACGTACGGGAGCCCGTCCCGGAAATTTCCGGTGACGAAGCCGCGCCCGAATCGGAAGCCGACTATACGGCCGGAGCGGAAAGCGCTTTCCCACGCCCTTCCGAAGCGGAAGAAATGCCGCCCGCCGAACCGGAAGCGGAGCCGCTGCCCGAAAGACCACGGTTCTCGGAACGCCTGAAAACAAAAGCGGCAGAGCTGTACGGCAGAGCCGTACGCACGGTATTCGGCGGCGACCGCGCCATCTGGGCCATAATAACGGTGCTGCTGGTAATATCCGTGCTGGTCGCATGGTCGGCTACCGCCTACTACAATTCTCTCTCGACCACTTCGCAGCTCGTACGCCAGCTCAGGTTCGTGGGGGCCGGTTTCGCCGGGCTGCTGTGCATTCAGTTCGTCCGCTACCAGTTTTACGGCCGCTTCATCACTTTCTTCTACGTCGTCGCCCTGCTGTTGACCGTCCTGACCCTGATTATGGGACTGGAGGGCGCGGAAGCCCGGCGGGACCTCGTTATCGGCGGATTCAATTTCCAGCCGTTCGAGTTCCTTAAAATAATGGTCGTGCTGATGCTGGCCCGGCAGTTGGCCCGAAGGCAGAAGGACATCGACCGGACCCCTATCCTGCCCTCTTTCGACCCCCGCCGCTGGAAACACGAGGCGCAGAAACAAATGGACATTCTTACCGGGCAGACCGTGCCGCTGCTACTGCCGGTGGCGTTCGCCTGCGGGGCCACGCTGCCTATGAGCAACTCGACCACGCTGATAATCGCCGCGACCTGCTTCACCATGCTGTGCATAGGGCGAGTACGGAAAACCGACCTGCTGAAACTGTGCCTGCTGGGCGTCGTGGCCGGAGCGGTCGTATTCCTTGCGGGAGCGGGCCGTACGGACATAGGCGGCCGGCGGGTATCCGGCCTTAAATGGAACATATTCGAAAAACACGCGACGATAAGAGCCGACGGAAAGGAATATTACGAAAATCCGGGAGAATCCTATCAGGCAGAGGCGGCGCGGATGTCGATAGCCAGCGGCGGACTTCTGGGGAAAGGGCCCGGTATGAGCACCCACCGGCGCACGCTGTCCAAGTCCGAGTCGGACTATGCCTACGCCTTCTTTATCGAGGAATACGGACTCGTGGGCGGAGGAATAGTGTTGCTCATGTTCATGTGGTTAATGTTCAGAGCCATAAGCGTTTTCAAAAAATGCGGCACGGCCTTTCCGGGACTGATAGTGCTGGGGCTGGCAATGATGATAGTGCTTCAGGCTTCGATACATATGGCCGTGTCGGTGGGATTGTTTCCCGTCACCGGCCAGCAGCTTCCGGTTATCAGCCGGGGAGGAAGCTCGCTTATATTCACTCTGCTGGCCGTGGGAATGATAATCGGCGTAAGCCGACAGACCGAATGCCGGACGCTCGACGAACCGCGCGACGAGTCGATGCTGGAAACGCCGGGAAACAGACAGTAAGCGGACTATGAACAAGGTAAAAATAATACTGAGCGGCGGCGGCACGGGCGGCCACATATATCCGGCGGTCGCCGTGGCCGAAGAGCTCGGGCGGCGGCTGGGCGAACGGCTCGACATATTGTTCGTGGGAGCGGAAGGGAAAATGGAAATGGAAAAAATTCCCGCCCTCGGCTACCGCATAGAGGGTCTGCCCATAGACGGACTGCACCGAAGTCTGGACGTGCGGAATCTGAAAGCGCCCTTGAACGTAGTGCGCAGCCTGCGCCGCGCCCGGCGAATCCTCAAGGAATTCGGGCCGGACGCCGTGGCCGGCTTCGGCGGCTATGCCAGCGCCCCGGTGCTGTGGTCGGCCCAACGGTTGGGCATCCCTACCCTGATACAGGAACAGAACTCCTATGCCGGCCTTACCAACAAGTTGCTCGGCCGCCGGGCGTGCGAAGTGTGCGTGGCTTACGAGGGAATGGACAGATTTTTTCCCGCCGACAAAATAACCCTTACAGGCAATCCTCTGCGGGGCCGTTTCGGCTCCGGAGCATCCCGGAAAGAAGCGTTGGAATATTTCGGACTCCGGGAAGGGCTGCCGACGCTCCTCGTGCTGGGCGGCAGCCTAGGGTCGCGCACCCTGAACGAAACGATGAAACGGTGGGCCGACCGAATAACCGAAGACGTCCGGATGCAGGTAATCTGGCAGACAGGCCGTTACTATGCCGCCGAAATCGACGGCTTCATGCAAGCGCGGCAGGCTCCGACGATTTGGCACGGTGCATTTATCGACCGTATGGACTACGCCTACCGCGCGGCCGACCTCGTGATTTCCCGTGCGGGAGCATGCACCGTCTCGGAATTGTGCCTCGAAGCCAAACCGGTGATTTTCGTGCCGTCGCCCAACGTGGCCGAAGACCACCAGACGAAAAACGCATCGGCGCTTTCGACCGCGGGGGCCGCCCGTATGATAGCCGATGCGGATGCCGCAACCGAAGTCATACCTTCGGCCGTCAGCCTTATAACCGACGAGGCCGCACTCGCCGCACTCTCGGCCAACATAGCGCGTATAGCCACTCCCGAAGCGGCGAGGCAGGTAGCCGACCGCATACTGCGTCTGACAGGAAAAACGGAAACGATATGAATTGCCTAAACGTATATTTCATAGGAATCGGCGGAATAGGCATGAGCGCCCTCGCCCGCTGGTTCGTACACGAAGGGATGCGGGTCGCCGGCTACGACCGAACCTCCACCCCTCTTACCCGAACCCTCGAAGCGGAGGGAATATCCATACACTACGACGACGACCCGGCGCTGATTCCGACCCCTTTCCGCGACCCGCAGTCCACGCTGGTCATATACACGCCTGCCGTTCCCGAAGACCACCGCGAGCTTTCCATGTTCCGCCGCGAAGGGTTTACCGTAGTGAAAAGGGCCGAGGCTCTCGGACGCCTCTGCCGCGACAAACACGTTATGGCCGTTGCCGGCACGCACGGCAAGACCACCACGACCACTCTGGCCGCATGGTTGAACGCATCGCTCGGTGAAAAAGGGTGTGCGTTTCTGGGAGGAATATCCCGCAATTTCGGCAGCAACCTCGTGCTCGGCTCCGGCGAGCGCGCCGTAGTGGAGGCCGACGAGTTCGACCGTTCCTTTCTGCAACTGTCGCCCGACGCGGCTGTAGTGACCAGCGCCGACGCCGACCACCTCGACATTTACGGCAGCCGGGATTCGCTGCTGGAAGCGTTCCAACAGTTCGTAAACCGGATACGCCCCGGAGGGACGCTTATTCTCAAACAAGACGTGCCCTTAAAAGCACCCCTCGGAACGGGCGTTTACAGCTATTCGCTGGACGGAGCTACATCGTTCCGGGCGGAAAACATAACCCCCGCCGGCGGCGGCCGCTACCGGTTCGACCTTGTAACCCCCGACGGAACCGTAAGCGACTGCACGCTCGGCATCCCCGGATTGGTAAACGTGGAAAACGCCGTAGCCGCATGCGCTCTGGCATGGGCAGCCGCACGCGCCGAAAACAAACCTTTGGACGCGGACAGGCTGCGGGCCGGACTCGAATCGTTCGAGGGCGTCAAACGTCGCTTCGAAATATGGCTCGACACTCCGCGCACGGTATATATGGACGACTACGCCCATCATCCCCGCGAACTGCGGGCGGCTCTCGAATCCCTGCGCGACATGTATCCCGGACGCCGCATCACGGCCGTTTTCCAACCTCACCTGTACACCCGCACCCGCGACTTTTACCCGGAATTCGCCGATGCGCTTTCCCTTGCAGACGAGGTGATTCTGTTGCCCGTATATCCGGCCCGCGAAGAACCGATAGAAGGGGTGGACAGCGGGCTGGTAGCCGACCTGCTGACCGTGCCGCACCGCACCATACCCCGCGAACGGCTCACCGCCGAAGTCGAGCGCGCCTCGGTCGACGTGCTCGTAACCTTCGGTGCGGGCGACATAGACAACTATCCGGCTGAAATCGCCCGGCGGCTCAAAGAAAAACTGTTTCCGGACGAATGATAAAGCGTGTCCTCGGCATACTCTCCGCTCTGACCGTATGGACGGCCGTTACGTTCTATTTCGTAAAGGCCGTTTCGTTCGGCGGCGGCATGACGGACACGATTACCGTCAGGCGGCTCGACGTAACGGTAACCGATTCCGTTCATACATCCGTACTGAGCGCCGAAGACGTACGAAAATGGATAGACTCCGCCGGACTCGACCCGGTTGGACGTCCGCTGAAAGCCGCGCCGGTTGCGGAAGTGCTGTCCCTGACGAGCTCGCAGGACTTCGTGCGGCGCGCCGACGTATGGACCGACCTTAGAGGGACCATGTCCGTGCGCATCACGCAGCGCGCACCGCTGATGCGCATAGCCGGCGGCCGGGGATACGACCTCTATGTAACCGACGACGGCTGCATACTGCCGGCGCGTCCGGGGAGCTCACAGTATGTACCGGTCGTGACCGGCGATGTGCCGCTGCCTTCTTCGGGCAGTTTCCTTTCGGAAAAAGAAGAAAAAAATGTATCCGAAGGGTCGGAATTCCTTGGGAAGTTGCTTACTTTTGTAAGTTACATTGCGGAGGACCCGTTCTGGAACGCCATGATAGTCCAGATAGACGTGCGGAAAGAGGCTTACGGACGTGAGATAGTGCTGGTGCCCCGCGCGGGCAACTATCTGATTCTGTTGGGCGAAATCGACGGTTTCCGCGAGCGGCTCGACCGGATGCGGGCTTTCTACCGGACCCGGACGTGCCGCGGGTCGATGGGGCGTTGGAGCACCGTCGACCTTAGATACGACGACCAGATAGTATGCACAAACTAACATAAGGCAAAGTGGAGAAAAATAAATATATCGCCGCCGTGTCGCTGGGCTGCGGAAACATCGCCGCGGCGGCAGCCACTCTGGACCCCGACGGAAGGCTCAGACTGCTCGGCGTAGTGCGTCACCCGATGCAGGGAATCGTGCGCGGCGAGGTGAACAACATCGAACAGGTGTCCGCCGGACTTCGCCTTGCGGTGAGCGACCTCGAAGAAATGGTAGGCGGAAAAATAGACGGGGTGTTCACGGGAATCTCCGGCGAGCATCTGCAATGCGCCAAAAGTTCCTATTACGTTTACATCGGAGGAAGCGACAACGAAATCCGCGACGACGACGTGCGCAAGCTCTGGGACAGCATGAACAACCTCCAGCCCCCGCAGGGCATCTGCATACTCGACCGCATTCCGCAGAAATACGTAATCGACTCCCAGTCTGAAACCATGGAACCGGTGGGCCGCTTCGGACAGCGGCTCGAGGCCACGTTCAATTTCCTACTTGGAAACCGCGCGATAGTGGACCGCATAGGACGCACATTTCAGCGCATAGGCGTTTCTCCGCTCAAGATATTTGCCCATGCGGCCGCAAGCGCCGAAGCCGTACTTTCGGACGACGAACGCGACTTGGGCGCAGCGGTGGTGGACATAGGAGCCGGCTGTACGGACATATGCATCTGGTACGGCAACATAATGCGTTACGTAGCCACGCTGCCTATCGGAAGCGATGCCATAAACCGCGACATACGTTCGAGCGCCATTCCGGAACGCCACATCGAAAAACTGAAAATCAACCACGGCTATGCGACCGCCGATGCCATTCCGGAAGACAAGCGCGAAGCATCGCTGCGCATTCCCGGACGCACGCCTCGCGAAACCAAGGTAATCTCGTATTCCGACCTTACCCGAATCGTCGAATCCCGTATGCTCGACATAGTGGAAGCCGTGGAAAAGGCTCTTAAGGAATCCGGATATGCAGGCAAGCTGTCCTCGGGCATAGTGCTGACCGGCGGCGGCTCCTGCCTCAGCGGTACCGAGGAGCTTTTCCGTCGCAAGCTGGGCTTGGAAGTACGGACGGCCGTTCCGGAAAACGGACTGTCGGCCGACTCGCTGGAAAAGGCGTCCGACCCGTCTCTTTCCACCGTTATAGGGATTATGCTGATGGCCCTGCGGGAATCCCCGATAGAAGTGACCGAAAGAGAAGAACTCGACGGAGAAATTTCCGAGCAGGAACCGGAAACTCTTTCGGAAACCGTGACGGACGGACAGGGCGGCGGAGAAATCCAAGAGCCCGAAACCGGAAACGGACAGGCAGGCGGGAAAAAGCGGAAAAAGAAACCCGGCTGGTTCAAGGAGGTCATAGGCAGGATATTCGACCCCGAAATCATCGACGAAGACATGTAAACCCTACCCGGCATGATTGAAGACGAAGTTATGAAGGGAGTGGGGTTCGAACCCAAGGAGCACTCCATAATAATGGTGCTCGGCGTGGGAGGCGCCGGAGGGAATGCGGTGAACCACATGTACGACATGGGCATCGAGGACGTGACGTTCATGGTGTGCAACACCGACAAGCAGGCCCTGCGCAGCAGTCCCGTTCCGATAAAGGTGCAGTTGGGAGAAGGGTTGGGGGCAGGCAACAATCCCCTGCGCGGACGTCAGGCAGCCCTCGAAAGCCTCAACGACATTACCACCCGGTTCGAGCAGGAGCATACCCGCATGGTGTTCATAACCGCCGGCATGGGAGGCGGGACCGGAACCGGCGCGGCTCCGGTAATAGCCAAGTCGGCCCGCGACCGGGGAATACTTACGGTAGGCATAGTTACGATGCCCTTTTCCACCGAAGGCCGCAAGCGCGTGGACCAGGCCGGCGAAGGTCTCAAGCAGCTCAAGGAAAACGTGGACGCCCTCGTGGTCATCCATAACGACAACATATCAAAAATTTACGGTTCTCTTCCCCTCGACGAGGCATTCGGCAAGGCCGACGACATACTGGCCACGGCCGCCAAAGGCATCGCCGAGCTGATAACCCGAACGACGGATGTGAACGTCGACTTCGCGGACGTGGATACGGTCATGCGCGGCAGCGGTATGGCCATTATGACCGTTTCGAGGGCTGGGGGCGAAGACCGCATCCGCAAAGCGGCCGAAGCGGCACTCAACTCCCCTCTGCTCAATCATCAGGATATACGCGGAGCGAAAGACGTGCTGCTGAACATTTCGTACGAAGACCGCAAGGCTACTACGGAGGAGCACGACTACATTCTCTCCTACATTCAGGAAAAGACGAGCCGTTCCGCACAAGTCACCAACGACACCAACATAATCTGGGGGTCCGGATACAAGGAATTCCTCGGCGACGACGTCGAAATCACCATGGTGGTTACGGGCTTCGAGTCGCTCGACGGTGTTCGGACGGAAGAAACTTCCCGGAAGGCCGAACCGATACCGGCATCCAACCCTTTCAGTGCGACGTTCCAGCAACCGCAGCAAATAGTGGCTCTGAAATGGGACCCGATAGTTCACATAGAAAACGTGGAGCACTATCTGGAAGTGCCCGCCTATAAACGCCGCGGCGTAAAGCTGGGCGAATCGTCCCCGGCCGGCCGTTCCCAGCGTATTACTCTGGGAGAAAACGATGTCCGCGACGGACGCGAAAAAGAGGAAAAGGGAAGCGATGAAGGCGATTTGTTCGGATAAGTAATCCGACGAAAAAATTTGCGGCCCTTTAATTGCGCCTGCAATACCTACCGGAATTGGAAGCGTTAACCAGCATAATGATTTTCAGGCCTTTCGAGCCGTATGTCTTGTGGAACCTCGCGGTTCTGCTGGTGTTGCTCGCGGTTTCCGCGTTGGTGTCCGGTTCCGAAACCGCTTTCTTCTCGCTTTCTCCAACCGACATTCGGAAAGTCCGCTCGTGGGAAAGCCGCGCCGGAAAAGCCGTCATTTCGCTTCTCTCGGACCAGAATTATCTGTTGGCCACAATCCTGATAATAAACAATCTGGTCAACATCTGCATAGTCATACTGTCGAACCGCATAATAGATTCCCTCGTAACATTCGGAAGCACAGCCTGGGAGTTCGGAATCAAAACGATTCTGGTAACGTTCCTGCTTCTGCTGTTCGGGGAAATCATGCCGAAAATATTCGCCAACTACAACCCGCTGGGATTCGCGCGGATTGTAGCCGTTCCGCTCCGCTGGACACGAAGCCTGCTCAGGCCCCTGTCGTGGCTGCTCGTAAAGTTGGGAGGCTCGCTCGGAAACGGACAGCGTAGCGGAGGCAACATTTCCATAGACGAACTTTCCGACGCATTGGAAATGACCGCGTCCCAGAACCAGCCGCAGAAGGAGATGCTGTCCGAAATAGTCACGTTCGCCAGCACGGAGGTAACGGACATAATGCGGCCGAGGCCCGACATAACCGGAATCGAAGTGGAATCGGATTTCGACGAGGTAAAGCGCGTCATACTGGATTCCGGATTTTCCCGGATTCCGGCCTACCGCGAGAGCATAGACAACATAGAGGGAATACTCTATGTAAAGGATATCATTCCGTTCATATCGGAAAACAGCGGTTTCGAATGGCGTAAACATCTCCGAAACGCCTACTATGTACCGGAACACAAGAAAATACACGACCTGCTCGAAGAATTCCGCAAGAACAAGGTGCATCTGGCCATAGTGGTCGACGAATACGGCTCCACGCTCGGCCTCGTTTCCCTCGAAGACATAGTAGAGGAAATCGTAGGCGAAATAACCGACGAAAGCGACACGGACCATGTGAAATACACCAAAATATCCGACAGCGTTTATCTTTTCGAGGGTACGACCACGCTTTGGGATTTCGAGCGCGTGGCGGGTCTGGACGAAGGTATTTTCGACGACGTTAAAGGCGAAGCCGAAACGATAGCCGGCCTGATGCTCGAAATACGCGGCGACTTCCTGAAAAAAGGCGAATCGCTCGCTACGCACGGAATCCGCTTTACCGTGGACTCGCTCGACGGACGGCGCATCGGTACGATTAAAGTGGAATTGCCAGCCGAACCGCGCTCCTGAAAGACATGGGGATTTCCGAAACCATTATGGATGCAGGCAGCGGAGCCTTTATAATACTCGCTCCTGCCACCGCAGAGCACGGACAATGGCTTACCGAAACGGAAAAGGCCGAGGCCGAACTCTTGTCGCCCGAAAGGCGGCGGGCCGAATGGACCGCATGGCGGGCCGTCGCAAGGCGTACCCTCGGGCCGGTGGGCATAGGATACGAACCGTCGGGCGCTCCGGTGCTCACGTCTTTTTCCGCACTTCGTCCCGAAATAAAACATATAAGCGTGTCGCATACGGCGGACGCGGTTGCCGTGCTTTTCTCGCCGCACAAGTGCGCGGTGGATATAGAGGAAGCCGACAGAAGATTCGACAGGGCCGCTTCCCGCTACGTTTCTTCCGCCGAGCGGATGCTTCCGGAAGCGCGGAGCCGGCATTTCGAGGGAATAATATGGTGTATCAAGGAGTCGGCATACAAGTATGCGGGGAAAAACGCACCGGACTTTATCCGTGACATACGGGTAGAAAGCCTGAAACTCCGTGAGGACGATTCCGGGACTTACGGAGAGGCCGGGTGCCGCGTATGCGGCGAACGGATACCGGCGGCGAACTTCCGCCTTGCAAGCGGCCTTATAGTAGCATGGATAACTTGAAGGAGAGCCGACAGGTGCATTTTACAGTCATAACTCCGCTGTTTTAAAATTATTTCCTAACTTTACCTACCGCTTCATGCGTCTAAAAAGCTGCCTGCGATGACGGATAAAAATACTCCGACCCGAACCGTTTTCATAGCCGGACCCTGCGTTATAGAAAATGCGGAAATTCTCGACGAAATCGCCGCCGAAATAGCCCGCGTCAGGGACAGGTACGAACTCGAAATTTATTTCAAGGCCTCGTTCGACAAGGCGAACCGTACCTCGCTCGGCTCCTTCCGCGGTCCCGGCATGGAAAAGGGGCTGGTCATGCTTTCCGATATAAAAAGTCGATACGGGCTTCCGGTGCTGACAGACATCCACGAAACCTATCAGGCAGGACCGGTTGGACAGGTGGCGGACGTCATACAGATACCGGCGTTCCTGTGCCGGCAGACCGACCTGCTTACGGCGGCGGCCTCGACGGGGCGTCCGGTAAATATCAAAAAGGCGCAGTTTCTTTCCGGGCGCGACATGTACTACCCGGTGCGGAAAGTGCTCGACAGCGGAGGCAGCGAAGCATGGCTCACCGAACGCGGCAATTCGTTCGGATACAATAATCTGGTAGTGGACTTCCGGAATATACCCGACATGCTGGAAATAGTCCCGCGCGTCGTAATGGACTGCACGCACAGCGTGCAGCGTCCCGGCTCGGCGGGCGGCGCCACCGGAGGGAACCGCGAGTTCATTCCGGCAATGGCTCTCGCAGCCAAGGCGTTCGGAGCCAACAGCTTTTTCTTCGAGGTCCATCCCGACCCGGACAAAGCCCTGAGCGACGGCCCCAACTCGCTCGCACTGGCCCGGCTCGAAACCGTAATAAAAACGCTGCTATGACCGATATAATTCAAAGCGCCATTCACACTTTCCGGGTGGAAAGCGAAGCCATAGCCCGGATGGGCGACCTTCTGACCGACGATTTCGAGCATGCGGTGCGGGCAGTTCACGAATGCCGGGGGAAAGTCATCGTCACCGGCATGGGGAAATCGGGAATCATAGGTCGCAAGATAGCGGCCACGCTCGCAAGCACCGGAACGCCGTCCTTTTTCCTGCATCCCGGAGAAGCCTACCACGGCGACCTCGGGATGATAGGCAAAACGGACGTAGTGCTCGCCCTCTCCTACTCCGGGCAGACAGACGAGGTGCTAAGGCTTATTCCCTATTTGCAGGAAAACGGGAACACGGTCATTTCTATGACCGGCAATCCCCAATCCACCCTTGCGCGCAACACGGCCTACCACCTGAACGTAGCCGTAAGCGAGGAAGCGTGTCCGCTGTCGCTCGCTCCTACCTCGTCCACGACGGCGACCCTCGTAATGGGCGACGCATTGGCCATAGCGTTGATGCACCTGCGCGGATTCCGTGCGGAGGATTTCGCCCGCTTTCATCCGGGAGGCTCGCTCGGACGGCGGCTGCTAACCAAGGTGGCCGACGTGATGCGGCGCGACGACCTGCCGTGCGTGGAGCCGCGCACGAAACTGAGCGACGCGATTATAGCCATCAGCAACGCCCGCATGGGAGTAGCCGTAATCATGCAGGACGGCCGCATACTCGGCCTCGTCACCGACGGCGACATAAGGCGGGCGATGCAGAAGTACGGCAGCCGTTTCTTCGATGTAACGGCGGACGAAATAATGACCCGAACTCCCAAAACGGTAAACCAGTCGGCACGTGTAACCGACGCCGAAGATATAATGCACCGCCACAAGATACATTCCCTGCTTGTCGTGGACGATTCCGGCTCGCTGGCCGGAATAATCGAGCTTTACGACCTTATGCGGGGCAACTAAACCATACGAACCATGGACGTGAAGATAGCCGAGGATTGGAAACGCATCCTCCAGCCCGAATTCGACAAGCCGTATTTCGAGGAGCTTACCCGTTTCGTGCGGCAGGAATACGCATCCGGGAAGGTTTATCCGGCCGGAAGCAATATTTTCCGGGCGTTCGACAAGTGTCCGTTCGACATACTGAAGGTGGTTATCATCGGTCAGGACCCCTATCACGGTCCGGGACAGGCCAACGGCCTTAGCTTCTCGGTAAACGACGGAGTGGAGTTTCCTCCGTCCCTGCAAAATATTTTCAAGGAGGTGCACGACGACACCGGAGCCCCCCTTCCCGCCAGCGGAAACCTCGACCGCTGGGCAGAACAGGGCGTGCTGCTGCTCAACTCCGTGCTGACCGTACGGGCTCATCAGGCGGCTTCGCATTCCGGAAAAGGCTGGGAGCGGTTCACCGACGCAGTCGTAAAAGCAATTTCCGAACGCAAGGAAGAGATAGTATATATGCTCTGGGGCAGCTACGCCCAGAAAAAGGGCGAAATCGTGAATCCGTGGCGCAACTGCATTCTGAAAAGCGCGCATCCGTCGCCGCTGTCCGCCTATCGGGGATTTTTCGGCAACCGGCACTTCGCCCTCGCCAATGAATACCTGCGTTCGGTGGGCAAGGAAGAAATAGTGTGGTAATTTACTTTACGGACCTGCGGACTATGCGAAGCGAACGCCGCGTGCGCTGTACCATATATACGCCCTCGGCTTCGGCGTAAAGTTCGTCCTGTTCCGGAGTATAGCCGCGTATGGTCAGCAGTTCCATCGAGGTGTTCCAGCCGGCATGGAACCCTTTCTCACGAAGCTCTTCCACCAGCGACTCCAGATTGCGGGAAGCATCTATGCACAAACTCAGGCTTACGGCCGAGCTTTGAATCATGTTAATCTTTATCCGGTGTTTTTCCAGCATGGAAAAAGCGTCGGAAAGTTTCTCCCCCAACACGAACGAAAAATCGTCGGGCCTGAGGGTCAGCAGCACCTGCCCGCGCTTGAGGATTATCACCGGCAGCGACGTGCGTTCCACGTCGCCCCCGCATATCGCGCTTCCGGGAAGCGAAGGGTCGGAAAAGCATTTCACATAAAGCGGTATGTTCTTGTTCTGTAACGGCTTGATAGTTTTCGGATGAATCACCTGCGCTCCGCTGTGCGCCAGTTCTATGGCATCCAGATACCCCAGAACGGGAATATGCCGCGCATCCGGAAACAGCTTGGGGTCGGCGTTCAGTATGCCGCGCACATCCTTCCAGATTGTCACGCTCTCCGCATCGAGCATATATGCGGCTACGGCTGCCGAGTAATCCGAACCTTCGCGGCCGAGCGTGGTCGTGGCCCCCGAAGCATCCGCGCCGATAAACCCCTGCCCGACCATAATGCGGGCGTCCGTTTCCTCCCATGCTTTTCGCAACCTCGGAGCCGACAGTTCCGTATTCACGTTAGCGTCGCGGTGCCGGGAATCGGTGACGAACAGACGGCGCATATCTACCCGGCGACAGCCGCCTTCCGCAGTCCCCGCCAGCCAAGCGCGGACTATCGCGGTCGAAACCAACTCGCCGTAGCTCACGACGGCATCGTACCATTCGTCGTAACTTTTCAATCCGGGCTCCGAACCTGCGAGCAGGCTCTCCAGCTCGTCCCACAAGGCATCGACGGAACGGCCCGCGGCCATGCGCTCCGCGCCGTCCGGCCCCCAAAGGCCGTCCATAATACAGGCGTGGTACTCCCCGACCGCACGGAGCCTTCCGACGGCTTCCGAAGCATTCCCGCTTACGAAACACTCCAATGCGTTTTCGAGCGCATTGGTAGTCTTCCCCATGGCCGAAACTATAACCAGAAGTCTGCCCGGCTCCGCCGATACTATAGAGGCGAGGTTACGAACCCCCTCCGCACTTGCGACCGACGCGCCTCCGAACTTATACACTTTCATATCATCGCCTTATAAAAGCATTACCGATATCGATAATCCGGGCCGGCATGGAACCGGCCCGGATTGATAACAACGTACGGAACCCCGGATTATTTTACCGGGCTGTATTCCGTATCCGTATTGTAAAACAGGAACGACAGCACATCTGAGTTCTCTGCAATCCGCTTCGAGGTAGGTTTGCCGGCACTGTGCCCCGCATTGGATTCGATGCGGATAAGTATGGGTCTGTCGCCTGCCTGCGCGGCCTGAAGGGCTGCGGCGAATTTGAACGAATGAGCCGGAACCACGCGGTCGTCGTGGTCGGCCGTGGTTATAAGCGTGGCCGGATACTCCACCCCTTCGCGGATATTGTGCAGCGGGGAATACCTGTATATGTATTCGAACTGCTCCGGGTCTTCGCTGCTTCCGTATTCCACGGCCCAGCCCCAGCCTACGGTAAACAGGTGGAACCTGAGCATGTCCATCACGCCCACGGCGGGGAACGCCACGGCGAACAGGTCGGGACGCTGCGTCATGCACGCGCCCACCAGCAGGCCGCCGTTGGAACCGCCGGCAATCGCCAGCTTGCCCTTCGAGGTATATTCCCGGTCTATCAGAAATTCTCCGGCCGCTATAAAGTCGTCGAACACGTTCTGTTTTTTGTCCAGCATACCGGCCCGATGCCACTTTTCGCCGTATTCGCCTCCTCCGCGCAGATTGGCCAGAGCATAGACGCCGCCCTGCTCCATCAGCGCGATGTAAACCGGACTGAAACCGGGGGTAAGGCTGACATTGAATCCGCCGTAACCGTAAAGATAGGTCGGATTGCTGCCGTCGAATTTCATGTCCTTGCGGTGTACCACGAACATCGGTATCATCGTACCGTCCTTGCTCGGATAGAACACCTGTTCCACCATGAACATGCCGGGGTCGTAATTGAGCTTGGGACGAGTGTAAATTTCGGATTTCCCTGTAGCGAGGTCATAGCGGTAAACTTCCGCGGGAGTTATGAAATTGGTGAAAGTATAGAACGTTTCCGTATCCTTGTCCTTTCCTCCGAAACCGCTTATGGTTCCTATGCCGGGAAGTTCTATCTTGCGCACCGGCTTGCCGTCCATATCGTACTGGTAAGCCCGCCCGGTGGCATCTTCCAGATATTGTCCTATTATGTAACCTCCGACGAACGAAACCCCTTCGAGCAGGTGCTCCTTGTTTTCGGGCAGTACATCGCTCAGTCCTTTCGACGGATTTTTAAGGTCTATCACGACCAGCCGATAGTTGGGAGCGCCGGCATTGGTATAGACCCATGCCTTGTCGTTCTCGGCTCTGACCACGGCATAGTCGTTGTCGAAACCGGGGAACAGTATCCGGAACCTGCCGTTGCCCTTCGTCGGACGGAAAAGTATTTCGGTCCCGTGCGTCCCTTCCGTAGCGGATATGAATATCCAGCGGCCGTCCTTGCTTTCGCCGCCCGACAGGTAACGCAGAGGATGCTCCGGGTCGCGGTATATCAGGCGGTCGGCCGACTGCTCGGTTCCGAGCCTGTGATACATCACCTTCTGGTTTCGGTTCTGACCCGACAGGAGTTCGCTTTCAGCCGGTTCGTCGTAGGCGCTGTAATAAAAGCCCTCGGAATCGGCGGCCCACGAAGCGCCGGAAAATTTCAGCCACTTTATCACGTCGGGCAGGTCGCGGCCCGAAGGAATCTCCTTAACGTGCAGGGTAACCCAGTCCGAACCGGCCGACGCAAGACCGTAGGCCATGTACTTGCCGTCCTCGGAAAAAGAAACGTCGCCCAGAGCCACGGTTCCGTCGGACGACAGGGTGTTCGGGTCGAGCAGTATCGAAGGCTCGCCGTCGAGTCCCTTCTTTATATACATGACCGACTGATTCTGCAAACCGTCGTTGCGGAAAAATACGTAATAGTCGCCTACCTTGACCGGAGCGCCGGTCTTTTCATAATTCCAGAGCCGGGTAAGGCGCTCGCGCACGAGGTCGCGGAAGGGTATCTGCGAAAGATAATCGTCGGTCACCTCGTTTTCGGCCTTTATCCATGCGGCCGTTTCGGCCGAATTGTCATCCTCGAGCCACCGGTACGGGTCGGCTACCTTCGTGCCGTGGTAATCGTCCACGGCATCCACTTTGGCCGTTTCGGGATACGGCATAGTATTTATTTTCTTCATGCCTGAACCGCAATTGGTAAGCGCCGCGGCAACCAGCAACGCCCCTGCCGCAACGGCAGTTTTTGAAACGAACGTACTTCCGAACATAGGCTTAGTGTTTTAAGTTAACGGCCCGGCCTCGGGCCGGTGCACAACCGCTCACAAAGATAGCAAACTATTCTCAACCAATCTCCCGCATCCGCGGGGATATTACCCGCGGCGGGAAAATTTGCTACCTTTGTCCGGAACGTCAAACCGAACCGTTATGTACGACGAGCTTAGACAAACCATCGAAAGCGTCTGGGACGACAATTCCCTGCTGAAATCCCCATCCGTACAGGCAGCCATAGACCGAACGGTAGAACTGCTCGACCGCGGAGAGTTGCGCTGCGCCGAACCCGCTCCCGACGGTACATGGCTTGTGAACCAATGGGTAAAGAAGGCGGTGATACTTTACTTCCCCACCCGGCCGCTGAGGGAAATGCACGCCGGGGAGATGGAGTTTTACGATAAAATCGAACTCAAGCACAGCTTCCGGGAAACCGGCGTACGGGTAGTCCCCCCGGCTGCGGTGCGCTACGGCGCATACCTTGCCAGAGGCGTCATCCTTATGCCCTCGTACGTAAATATCGGGGCCTATGTCGGCGAGGGAACCATGGTCGATACGTGGGCTACCGTCGGCTCGTGCGCCCAGATAGGCCGCCGGGTTCATCTGAGCGGCGGGGTCGGCATAGGAGGAGTGCTCGAACCTGTACAGGCGGCTCCGGTGATAGTGGAAGACGACTGTTTCCTCGGCTCCCGCTCGGTGGTGGTCGAAGGAGCGCACATAGGAGCCGAAGCCGTGCTGGGGGCCAATACCGTAATAACCGCTTCCACGCATATAATAGATGTGACGGGCCCGGGACCCAAAGAGTACCGCGGATACGTGCCTCCACGCTCGGTGGTGATTCCCGGGACTTACGCGAAGCGGTTTCCGGCCGGGGACTTCGGGGTTTCCTGTGCCCTTATAATAGGACGGCGGAACGAATCGTCCGACAAGAAAACATCTCTCAACGAGGCGCTCCGTACTTTCGAAGTGGCGGTTTGACATGAAGTGCATCATACTCGATACGGTAGGTTCGACGAATATCGAAGCCTCGCGGCGGGACCTTTACGGCCACGGCGATGCGGTCATAGCCCTCGAACAGACGGCCGGGCGCGGGCAGCGCGGCAACCGCTGGAGCAGCCGCCCCGGAGAAAACCTCACTTTCAGTCTGGTAGTCGAACCCGCATTTCTGGAAACCCGGAGGCAGTTCCTTCTGTCGGAATGTACGGCCCTCGCGCTTACGGACACTTTTTCGGCTTACGGAGTCGATGCCCGCATAAAGTGGACCAACGACATCTATGCCGACGACCGCAAGATAGTAGGCGTACTGTTGGAGCACGACCTTGCCGGCGACCGGCTCGCCCGCTCGGTCATCGGCATTGGCATCAACGTAAACCAGACGGATTTTCCGGACTGGTTGCCGAATCCGACTTCGCTCGCCCTGCTTACCGGCCGCAGCCACGACATTATGGATGTGTTCCGAACGTTTTCGGAAAAATTCGAGGCGCGCTACGACACGCTGGCGGGCGGCGGAGCGGTGGAAACGGAAGCCGACTACAATGCCCTGCTTTACCGGCTCGGCGAACCCGCCCCTTTCCGCCTGCCGGGAGGCAGCCCCTTTACCGGAATTATCCGGGGAGTGCGCGACGACGGAACCCTGCTCGTCGAATCGGAAGGAATAGTGAAAGGCTACCTGTTCCGCGAAATAGAATTCATAATAGCCGCCCGCGATGGAGCTGCGGAGCTTGCTCGATAAGACCCTCGACGGAATATCCCTGACGGAGGACGAGGCTCTTGCTCTTTACGAGCGATGCCCCCTGCCGGAACTTATGTATGCGGCCGACACGGTGCGCCGCCGCACCGTACCCGACCCGCAGGTAGTAACATGGCAAATCGACCGCAACGTGAACATAACCAACGTATGCGTTTCGGGCTGCCGGTTCTGCAACTTCCATGCGTCCCCCCGCGAGCGAGAACGCGCTTTCGTCACCACCCTCGAGGAATACCGGGTAAAAACCGCCGAAACCATAGCTCTCGGAGGCGACCAACTGCTGCTTCAGGGCGGACTGCATCCGGGCCTGAAAATAGAATTTTACGAAACCCTTTTCCGGGAACTGAAAGCAATGGCCCCTGAACTGAAGCTCAATGCGTTGGGCGCACCCGAAGTGGCCTACATAGCCCGGCGGAGCGGCCTTACAGTACGACGCGCTCTGGAACGCCTGCGCGATGCCGGGCTGGACACGCTTCCCGGAGCGGGAGCCGAAATATTGTGCGACGAAGTGCGCCGCCGAATTTCTCCCGGCAAACCGTCGGCCGGACAGTGGTGCGAGGTAATGCGGGAAGCGCACCGGCTCGGCATTCCGACCACGGCCACCATGATGTACGGTCATGTGGAAACCCCGCGGCAGCGGGTCGCACACCTGATAACCCTGCGCGACCTTCAGGCGGAACGCCCGGAGGGTTCGCTCGGCTTCACCGCATTTATTCCGTGGATATTCCGCAGCAAGGGCACGCAGTTGGAGCGCATGGGGGTTACTACCCGATTCTCGGCCGCCGAATACCTCCGCATCATCGCATTGAGCCGCGTGATACTGAACGATATCCCCAACATTCAGGCTTCATGGCTGACGGTTGGACAGTCCGCCGCGCAGATAGCCCTGCACTGCGGGGCCAACGACATGGGGTCGATTATGATAGAGGAGAACGTGGTATCGGCGGCCGGAGCGGCCAACCGGTTCGATGCGGCGGGCATCCGCCGGGCCATACGCGATGCCGGGTTCGTTCCGCGCCTGCGCGACCAGCTTTACAATTACCGGCCGGAACCGCCCTGCGAGCAGGGCTGCCATGCAAAACCCCGCGGCCGTTGAGCCGCGGGGTTTACGTTCGGGGCGATTGTCCCTATTCCGCCTCGATTGCTTCGCTGGGGCATACGCTGGCGCAGGTGCCGCAGTCGATGCACTTGTCGGGGTCGATAACGTAAACGTCGCCCGACGATATAGCCTCGACCGGACATTCGCCCATGCAGGAGCCGCATGCCACGCATTTGTCCTCAATAATTCTGTAAGCCATTTCTTCCTCTGTTAGTTTTATAAAACTCCGGCAAATATATAAAAAAGTTGAATATGACGCTTCGTCCGTCGGATTTTCCGTCGGGGTGCGCCGAATATGCCGCCGGGGCCTAATCTATACGGTCGAATCGCAGATACGGACGCAACGCCTCGGGTATAACGATGCCGTCGGGCGTTTGATTGTTCTCCAGCAGCGCGGCCAATATGCGGGGCAGGGCGAGCGAACTGCCGTTGAGCGTATGGGCGAGCTGCGTTTTCCTGGCCGAATCCCGATACCGCAGTTTCAGACGGTTGGACTGGAACGTTTCGAAATTCGACACGCTCGACACCTCCAGCCATCTTTTCTGGGCGGCGCTGTACACCTCGAAATCGTAGGTAAGAGCCGACGCGAAACTCATGTCGCCTCCGCACAGTCGCAGAATGCGGTACGGCAGTCCGAGCTCCGATACGATTCCCTCCACGTGAGCCACCATTTCGTCGAGCGCCTCGTAGGAATGTTCGGGTCGTTCGATGCGGACTATCTCCACCTTGTCGAACTGGTGCAGGCGGTTCAGGCCGCGCACGTCCTTGCCGTACGAACCGGCTTCACGGCGGAAACAGGGAGTATAGGCGGTCAGCTTCACGGGCAGGTCCTTCTCCTCTACTATCGTATCGCGGTAAATGTTGGTGACCGGGACTTCGGCGGTGGGAACCAGATAGAAATTGTCGGCCTGCACGTAGTACATCTGCCCTTCCTTGTCGGGAAGCTGCCCGGTACCGAACCCGGAAGCCTCGTTCACCATTATCGGCGGCATCACCTCGGTGTATCCGGCAGCCGTGTTGCGGTCGAGGAAACAGGTTATCAGCGCGCGCTGAAGCGCAGCTCCCCTCCCCTTGTAAACCGGGAAGCCGGCTCCGGTCAGCTTTACGCCCAACTCGAAATCTATCAGGTCGTATTTGCGGGCAAGCTCCCAGTGGGGAAGCGCATCGGAGCCGAGGTCGGGCATACGGCCGCCCTCTTTGACCACCACGTTGCTTTCCGCGGTCAGACCGTGCGGCACGATTTCGGCCGGAAAGTTCGGCAGCGTCACCAGCGCCGCATTGAGCTGCTGTTCCGTATCCCGCAGCTCCAGCTCGGCGTCACGCGAAAGGGACTTGAGGTCGGAGCTGCGGCGCTTGGCCTTCTCGGCCTCGTCCTTCTGTCCGGCGGCATAGAGCCTGCCGACCGTCCGGGCTATCTCGTTCTGTTCGGCCAGCAGTTTATCCAGCGTCTGCTGAATCTCCCTTCGGCGGTCGTCGAGAAGCACTACCCGCTCCACCGTTTCCTTTGCATCGAATCCCTTGACGGAAAGACGTTCCACCGCCCGCTCCGTATCCTGCCTGATTTGTTTGACCGTAAGCATATTCCTCGCACTTGAACGTTATACCGCGCAAAGATAGGAATTTCCCCGCCGGGACGCACTCCCGCGACCGGATTGCCCGTATAAAAGCCGGTTTGCGCATTTCCGGAACGACAAGACATCCGAAAATGGCAACTGCTCCATAATACCCGACGGATTTGCACCGGTTCTCCGACAGCGGTTCGGCTTCGCAAGCGCAGGCAAAACTCTTGTCGTGCTCTACGAGCATCAAGGTTATCGGGCCGCAAAAGCGGGCGGACCGGACTTCCGGCACGAAAAAATTATCCTGGCGGCTATTCTTAGGCACGATTGTCCGTATATTTGTACTTTATGATAAACCTCCGAACCGGCATGAAAACATACTGTTTCATACTTTTAGCAGTCGTCACGACCGCCTGCGGCGGCTCCCCGGGGCGGCAGCGGGCCGCCGTCACCCGCGCGTCCGCTTCCGATACCGTTCGCAAAGCGGTTCCGAAACGGTACGGTTACAAGGTGGTGAAAGTATACCCCCACTCGGAAAATTCCTATACGCAGGGTCTTTTCTGGAACGACGGCTCCCTGTGGGAAAGCATAGGGGAATACGGCAGGTCGGCCTTGCTGAAAGTCGATTTGGAATCGGGTCGCGAAGAGGCCCGTCGCAATCTCGGCCCGGAGTATTTCGCAGAAGGCGCAGTGCTTCACGACGGAAAAATATATCAGCTTACGTGGCTCGAAGGCTCGGCATTCGTTTACGACCCCGAATCCATGCGGCTGCTCAAAGTCGTACGCTACGACGGCGAGGGCTGGGGCATCGCCTCGGACGGCCGCAGGCTCTATACGTCCGACGGTTCGGAACGTATCGTCGTCCGCAACCCCGACAATTTCGCCGCGGAGCGCGTCCTGACGGTCACGATGGGCGGAAGTCGCCTGCGGCTTCTGAACGAACTGGAGTGGATTGACGGCGAAATATGGGCCAACGTTTACCTGTCCGACCTTATAGTAACCATAGACCCACAATCCGGAAACGTGACCGGAGTAATCGACTTGAGCGGCCTGCAGGAAAAAAGCGACCGTACGCCGGCTTCCGACGTGCTGAACGGCATAGCTTACGACTCCGAAACCGGCCGCGTGTTCGTTACCGGCAAACGGTGGAACAAACTGTACGAAATAGAAATCATACCCCAATCCACCGAATGACGGACACACGTAAATATACCCTGCCCTTTACCGGAGAGCACCCTTTACGCCGGGTACTCGCGGAGCGCGTACTCGTTCTCGACGGAGCCATGGGAACGCTTATACAGAGCTACGGCCTGACCGAGAAAGACTACCGGGGCATCGCTTTCGCCGATGCCGCGGCAGAACTGCGCGGATGCAACGACCTGCTGCCGGTTACCCGGCCGGACGTGATAGGCGACATACACCGCCGCTATCTGGCCGCCGGCGCGGACATCGTAACCGCCTGCTCGTTCAATGCCCATCCGGTGTCGCTGGCCGATTACGGACTTGCCAGCAGAGCATACGAAATCAATTACTCCGCCGCCCGGTGCGCCCGGCAGGCGGCCGACGAGTTCAACCTCCGGAATCCGCACAAGCGGCGGTTCGTGGGAGGGTCGGTAGGGCCTACCGGACACTCGGCCTCGCTGCCCGCCTCGGCCGACGACCCTTCCTCGCGCAGCATCGCGTTCGATACTCTTGCCGAAGGATATGAGATACAGATAGAAGCTCTTATCGCGGGCGGAGCCGACCTTATACAACTCGAAACGTTTTTCGATACCCTCAACGCGCGCGCGGCTCTTATGGCGGCCCGAAAAGTGATGCGCCGTTCGGGGACGAATATGCCCGTAATGGTGTCGGGGACGCTCACGCCCGGCGGCCGCACTCTTTCGGGACAGACCGTGGAGGCGTTTTACGCTTCGGCAGCTCCCTTCGAGCCTTTGACGGTAGGATTCAACTGCTCTTTCGGAGCGAAGCAACTCCTTCCGCACATAAAGGCGCTGGCAATGGTAAGCGATTATCCCATAGCGGTCTATCCCAACGCCGGCCTGCCGGCTCCGGGAGGTGGATACGAAGGTACGGCCGCCGCTATGGCTTCGGAAGTGGAGGAATACATGCAACTCGGCCTGGTCAATATAGTGGGCGGATGCTGCGGGACGACGCCGGAACATATAATGCTTCTGGCCGAAGCGGCGCGCCGCTACTCTCCGCGCCCGATACCCCGACCTCGCGGCCGGCTTCTGCTGTCCGGGACGGAAGCGGTGGAAGCGCCGACCGACGGCGGGTTGCTCATAGCGGGCGAACGGGCGAACGTAGCCGGCTCGACCCGGTTCGCCAAACTGATAAGGGCCGGAAAATGGGAGGAGGCCGTCGCCGTCGTACGTACCCAGACCGAAGCCGGAGCCCGGATAACGGACGTGTGCATGGACGATTCGGCCGTGGATGCGGTCGAGGCGATGCAGCGTTTCCTGCCGACTCTGGCGGCCGACCCGGCGGCGGCTTCCGCAGCGGTAATGGTCGATTCTTCGCGCTGGGAATCCGTCGCGGCGGCATTGAAGTGCATACAGGGCCGGTCGATAGTCAACAGCATCTCGCTCAAGGAAGGCCCGGATGAATTTCTGCGACGCGCCCGCGAGGCACGCGATTACGGCGCCGCCGTCGTGGTGATGCTTTTCGACGAGCGCGGACAGGCGGACACCTTCGAACGCAAGATAGAAGTGGCGGCGCGCAGTTACCGTCTGCTTACGGAAGACGGCTTTCCGGCCCGCGACATAGTCTTCGACCCCAACGTACTCGCCGTAGCCACCGGTATGGAAGAGCACGACCGCTATGCGCTGGACTTTATCCGCGCGTGCCGCTGGATACGCGGGCATCTGCCGGAAGCCACCGTAAGCGCCGGAGTCAGCAACCTGTCGTTCGCCTTCAGGGGAGCGAACCGGGTAAGGGAAGCCCTGCACTCGGTGTTCCTGCACCATGCCGCGGCAGCGGGGCTGGGCATGGCCATTGCAAATCCTTCGGCTATGATTCCGTACGACGAACTCGACGACGAGCTTCGCCTTATGGCCGAGGACGTCGTACTCGCCCGGCGCCCGGATGCGGGACGCCGTCTGGCGGATTATGCCGCACGGGAGAAAGCGGCAGCCGAAGCGTCCCGGAGCAATACCGTCTCCGTTTCCAAAGCAGAAGCCGCCGCGTGGCGCACACTTACCCCGGCGCAGCGCATTCGCCATGCGATGCTCGATGGAATAACGGATTACGTGGCCGGTGACAGCCGCGAGGCCGCGGCCGAAGCGAAAGGCGGAGCGTTCGAGGTCATAGATTCGGTATTCATGCCCGCTATGGAGCATATAGGACGGCTGTTCGGGGAGGGAAGGATGTTCCTTCCCCAGATAGTCAGGGCTGCAAGGGTAATGAAATTAGGGGTGGAAGCGATAATGCCGCCGTCGGAAGGAGTAACTCCGGGTTTCCAATCCGGAGAAGCCGAACGGAAAAAAGTGCTCGTAGCCACCGTCAGGGGCGACGTGCACGACATAGGAAAGAACATAGCGTCCGTAGTCATGGGGTGCAACGGCTATCTTATAAGGGATATGGGAGTTATGGTTCCGGCCGCGGACATAGCCGATGCCGCCGTCGCATGGAATGCCTACGCGGTGGGTCTGAGCGCGCTTATAACGCCCTCTCTGGAGGAAATGGCGTCCGTACTGCGCGAAATGCAGCGGCGCGGAGCGGATATACCCGTACTGATAGCCGGAGCCACCACTTCGGCCGAACATACTGCCCGTGCGCTGGCCCCTCTTTACGACGGACCGGTGATACATGCGCGCGACGCAGCGGACAATATCGGAATCCTCAATGCCTTGTGCGGCCCGGAAAGGGATAAATTTCTGGCCGAAACCTTCCGGCGGCAGAAAGCCCTGCGCGACGAAGCCGAAACGAAGGGGGCGGAGCTCGTACCGCTCGCCGAAGCCCGAAGGCAGGCAAAGGTCAAAACCTCGCCCGACACGCCTGAACCCGCGCACCCCGGAACCGAATACCATGCCGATTATCCGGCGGACGAAGTCGTACCGCTTATCGACTGGAATTTCTTTTTCCACGCATGGGGCATAAGCGGCCGCTGGCCCGCCGTTCTCGACTCGCCCGACAAGGGACCGCAGGCGCGGCGCCTGTGGGACGACGCGCAGGCTGCGTTGGCCGAAGCGACCGGCAAAGGGTTGCTCACTCTGTGCGGAGCCGCAGGCATATACCCGGCCCGCAGGGAAGGCGACGACATTATCATAACGGCCCCCGACGGCCGGGACATACGCTTTCCCATGCTGCGTCGCCAGCGAAGCGGAGGCGAAATGTCGAGTGCGGCCGATTTCGTAGCTCCGCAGGGCGATTTCGTGGGAGCCTTTACGGTTAGCGCCGGCGTCGGGCTGGAAGAATGGACGAAGCGGTTGCGCGCCGAAGGCGACCATTACGGGTCAATCATGGCCAAACTGCTGGCCGACAGGCTTACCGAAGCGCTGGCCGAAGCCATGCACCGGCGGATTCGCCGTGTGCTGTGGGGTTACGAACAGGGGCCCGAACAAAGTGCGGCGGACATCATAGCCGGGCGATACCGGGGAATCCGGCTTGCGTTCGGCTATCCGGCCACGCCCGACCACTCGCTGAAGCGGGAAGCCTTCGACCTTCTCGGAGCGGAGGGACGGCTCCCTCTGAGCCTTACCGAAAACCACATGATAAGTCCCGGAGAATCGCTGTGCGGACTGGTGTTCGCCGGAAATGCCGACCGTTATTTCGCCGTAGGCCCCGTAGGAGCCGACCAGACGGAAGATTACGCCCTGCGCCGCGGCATATCGCCCGCGCAGGCAAAAATACTGTTACCGAAAAATATCCTTTTCCGATGAAACTCTCCCAAATAGCCCGCCGGGCCCTGAGCGTGTGGCCCCGCGCCTGCGAAATACGCCGGCGCCTTCATTCCGACCCGCAACTGTCGTTCTGCGAATGGCAGACGGCGGCAGTCATAGCCAACAGGCTCGAATCCCTCGGCATACCGTACCAGTCCATAGCCCGAACCGGCGTGCTTGCCCGCATAGAGGGCACGGGCTGCAAGGCGGCCGAACTGTCCGGAAAGGACGGACGTACAGTCGCCTCCTCGCGCCTTTGCCGCCGGGCGGTGGTATTGAGGGCCGACACCGATGCCCTTCCGGTCAAAGAACAAACCGGGCTGCCGTACGCCTCCCGCAACGAAGGAGTAATGCATGCATGCGGACACGACATGCACGCCGCCGCGCTTCTGGCCGCCCTCGAAGTCCTGAACGAAGTGCGGGAAACATTCTGCGGCACAGTGTTCGGACTGTTCCAGCCGGCCGAGGAGTCGAATCCCGGCGGAGCCGAACTCGTGCTGTCCGACGACCCGTTCTGCGACTACGAGGTGGAAGCATTTATAGGGCAGCACATAGACCCGGAACTGCCTACCGGCACGTTCGGATTCTGCGAAGGGCGCTACATGGCGTCCAACGACGAACTGCGTCTGACGGTACGCGGCAAGGGCGGACACGCCGCCCTGCGGGACAAACTGCGCGACCCGGTAGTGGCTGCCGCAGAAATAATAACCGCGCTGCACGCCCTGCCGGAACGCTACGGCAAACCGGAGCTTCCCGTAATAGTTTCGATAGGAAAAATCCGCGCCGAAGGAGCCACCAACGTGGTTCCGGACGAAGTGTACATGGAAGGAACCATGCGCACGTTCGACGAGGCGCGCCGGGAGGTCGTGCGCGAAGCCGTACGCGCGGAATCCGCCTGCGTAAGCGCCTGCCGGGGAGTGGAAACCGAAGTGAAAATATCCGAAGGCTATCCGTGCGTGGAAAACGATGCGGCCCTCACGGGCCGGGCGCGGGAATTCGCGCGGAGCATGTTCGGAGCCTCGTCGGTAAAAGCTCTCGGACTGCGGCCCACTTCGGACGATTTCGGGCGCTACTGCCAGCTCTACCCTGCGGTGTACTACCGGCTGGGAGCCGGATATTCCGGAAACGATTTCAAGCGCGGACGCGCGGGCAGCCTGCATACCGGAACGCTGAACCCGGACGAAAAAGCTATGGGATACGGCGCCGCACTTATGACGGCCCTTGCGTTGGACATACTTCAGTGTATGCCGGAAAACTGAGCCGATGCTTAGCAAAGCCGACATAAAACTGATAAGGGCTCTGTCCGACCGCACGGAGCGCCGCCGCAGCGGCCTGTTCGTCGTGGAAGGCTCCAAGTCCGTAAAAGAGCTGCTGGCTTCGGACTTCGTGGTAGAAAGAGTGTTCGCAACGGAACGGTGCGCGGCCGTTTTGGACTACGGCAAGATGGAAACCGTATCCCCGGCGGAGCTGGAACGCATAAGCGCCCAGCGCACTCCGCAGGGCTGCATGGCTCTGGCCGTGCTGCCGGAAAGAAAATTCACGGCCGGAATATTCGGGCGCGCGCCCATTCTGGCTCTGGACGGAGTGCAGGACCCCGGAAATGTAGGTTCCATAGTCCGTACGGCCGCATGGTTCGGGATGTACGACATGATATGTTCGGAAGAAACCGCCGATATTTTCGGCCCGAAGGCAGTGCAGGCATCCATGGGTGCATTTCTGAGAGTCAGGGTATTTTACGGCGACCTGCCGGAAATGCTTTCCCGCGCGAAAACGTCCGGGACGGAAGTATTCGGAACATTTCTCGAAGGAGAGAACATTTACCGGGCTGCGCTTCCGGAAACGGGCGTCACGGTACTCGGCAACGAAGGAAACGGAATCGGCCCGCGTACAGCCGCAGAGGTCGGGCGACGATTGTATATTCCGGCCTTCGCCGTCCCCGCCTCCCGCCCCGCACCGGCATGGCAAATGGCCTGCCCCCTGCCCGACCGCAAGGGAGCCGAATCCCTGAACGTGGCGGCGGCGGCGGCCGTAGTATGCTCCGAATTCAGGCGGCGCATACAATAGAAACCGACGTCTGCAAACCGACAATAAAACCGTAACTGCTATTAGATAAATAATATCCGTATAAAAATGAAAACAGCAAAGTTCGTATTACTGACCGCCGTGTTTCTGGCCGCCTTTACCCAAGCAGACGCACAGAACAAAAAGTCGGCGTTCCATGTAGGGTTCTTCCCTCCGCTCGATACCCATGGCTCCGCTGCGAAGGAATATGTAAACACGGTGTCGGTAAACCTGCTCGTCGGCGTATCTGCCGGAGAAAGGGCGTTCGCTCTCTCCGGGCTGGGCAATACGGTGTTGGGCAATGCGGTAGGCGTATCCTTGTCCGGATTGTGGAACTATACCGGCGGGAACAAGCGGGGCGTGGATTTCGCCGGTCTCGGAAATACGGTGGCCGTAGATACGAAAGGGCTGTCCTTTGCGGGAGCATGGAACTACACCGGCGGAAACGGACGCGGAGTGTCGTTGGCCGGGCTTGCCAATATCGTACGCGGAGCGAGATATAACGGCGTACAGGCAGCCGGGCTTTTCAATATGTCCGGCGATTTCAAGGGGGTTCAGGCGTCGGGGCTGTTCAACGTATCCGGCGATATGAAAGGCGTGCAGGCGGCCGGACTGTTCGGGTCGGCCGACTGGGTAAAAGGTTTTCAAGGCAACGGACTGCTCGGTATTGCAGAGCGTATGAAAGGATTCCAAGGAAGCGGGCTGGTAAACATAGCGTCCGAAACTAAAGGCGTGCAGGCGGCCGGGTTGCTCAACATTGCCGGTCGCATGAAGGGCGTTCAGTTGGCCGGCCTCGTGAATATCGCCGACAGGGTGAAAGGCGTGCAGGCGGCGGCGCTGCTCAATATCGCCCGAAGCAGCACCTGTCCGATAGGCCTCGTAAACATCATCGGGGACGGAGAGATGAGCGTAGCGGTCGTGTACAGGGAAACGGGCAGCGTAACGGCCGAGTTCCGGTCCGGCAGCCGGGTAACGTACGGCATACTGGGCGCGGGCTACAACCACCGCGCCGACGGAAAAGAAGCATTTGCGACAGTAGCCGGTATAGGGGCCCACATAAACTGCACCCGTTGGCTGCGCATCAAAAACGAAGTGACGGCGGAAGCAATAGGGTGCAGGACTGACGACCATCGCACCCTGAGAGCCGGTTACGGACTGCTTCCGGAATTCGTCATCGCGCGGCGGGTGGGTATTTTCGGCGGTCCGTCGATAAATTTCATGTACGCCGACCGGGGGAGCGCCGATATGCTTCCCTCCGGCCACTTGTGGAAGGGCGGGGTACGTTCGGGAACCGGACAGCTTTACATCGGCTATACGGTCGCTCTGGAGCTTATCTTCTGAACTTGCGTACCCACAATTTCAACGCGTTTACCTCGTTTTGCATACGGCGGCCGAGTGGCCGCCGTAGCCCATTATTATCAGGCAACGCCGGACGGAATCCGAAAGATAATGTTATCTTTGTAGTTTGTAACGACATGTAGCGTACAATGAACGAAAATAAAACCCTGCGGGCAGGCATCACTCTCGGCGACCCGAACGGCATCGGTCCGGAAACAGTGATAAAGGCTTTCGCCGACCCGCGCATGAGCGAAATGCTGACACCGGTGATATACGGGTCGTCGCGTGCGGTCGCTTATTATCGCCGCGGGATTCCGGAAGCGGAAAACCTGACGGTCAATGTGATAGGCACACCCAAAGAGGCCAAGGCGAAACGCTTCAATCTGGTGGAATGTTCGGACGAGGAAATCCGTTTCGAGCCCGGAACACCGAGCGCCGAAGCCGCCTCGACGGCGGTGGACGCATTGCTTCGCGCGGCCGACGACCTCGAACGCGGTCTTATAGACGTGCTGGTAACGGCTCCCATAAACAAGGAAACCGCATACTGCGACCGGTTCGCCTATAAAGGCCACACCGACTTTCTCGCCGACAGATTCGGCGGCGAGCCTCTGATGATAATGTGCGGACGAAGCATGAAAGTAGGCCTGGCCACAGTGCACATACCGCTCGCCGAAGTCAGCTCGGTGCTGAACAGCGGGTTGATTCACAGGCGTATCGTCCAATTGCGGGAATGTTTGAAATCCGATTTCGGCATAGTGGAGCCGCGCATAGCGGTATTGGCCCTCAACCCTCACGCCGGCGACGGGGGACTTATCGGAAACGAAGAATCGGAAATCATTCGTCCCGCCATAGAGCAGGCATGGAACGAACGTGTTCTCGCTTTCGGGCCATTCCCGGCAGACGGATTCTTTGCGTCGGGTGCGTATGCAAAATACGATGCCGTGCTCGCCATGTACCACGACCAGGGGTTGGCGCCTTTCAAGGCCCTCTGTCCCGACGGGGTGAACTACACGGCTTCTCTGGGGATAATCCGCACCAGCCCCGACCACGGCACGGCCTACGATATAGCCGGACGGAACGAAGCCGACCCCGCATCGCTGCGGCAGGCAGTGTGGACGGCGTGCGACATATGGCGCAGCCGCCGTCGTTGGGCGGCCATGACCGCCAACCCGCTGCGCCGTTACGAACGCGAAAAGGGAGCCGACGTATCGGCCTCAGACCTGCCCCAGACCGGTGACGAAGACTGAACTCCGGACCATATATACCGAAAACTTGCGCCGGCGCTCCGGTCCGTATCGGAGAGGAACGGCAAAAAATAAAATAAAAAAATGGATTCACAGACCATCGAGATTACGTTTCCGGACGGCAGCATCCGTCAGTATGCCTGCGGAACTACGCCGCGGCAGATAGCCGAGGGCATAAGCCAGCGCCTCGCTCAGGAAGTGCTGTCCGCTACCGTGAACGGTACGGTAACGGATATTACGCGACCAATTACGCAGAATGCCTCGCTTAAACTCAACAAGTGGGATGACCCGGAAGGGCGCCACGCTTTCTGGCACTCGTCGTCGCACCTTATGGCCGAAGCACTCGAAAGCCTTTACCCCGGCATCAAGTTCGGCATCGGCCCCAGCATAGAGAACGGATTCTACTACGACGTGGACAGTCCGATACCTATTACGGAAGCCGACCTGCCGGCGATAGAAAAGAAAATGGAAGAACTCGCCCGGCAAAAGGAGCGGATAGTACGCACGGAAGTAAGCAAGGACGAGGCCCTGCGGACTTTTACCGAAAAAGACGACCAATACAAACTGGAGCTTATCCGCGACCTTCAGGACGGTACGATAAGTTTCTATACCAACGGCGCGTTCACCGACCTGTGCCGCGGCCCTCACCTGCCGGACACGAGTTACATCAAGGCCATAAAGCTGACCTCGGTGGCGGGAGCCTATTGGCGCGGCAACGAAAAAAACAAGATGCTCACCCGTATCTACGGCATCACTTTCCCCAAAAAGTCCATGCTCGACGAGTATCTGACCATGCTGGAGGAAGCCAAAAAGCGCGACCACCGCAAGCTGGGCCGGGAGCTGGAGCTGTTCCATTTCTCCCAACGCGTAGGTCAGGGGCTGCCTCTGTGGCTTCCCAAGGGAGCCGCTCTGCGTGAAAGGCTCGAAAATTTCCTGCGGGCCGTACAGAAGAAGCACGGTTACGAACAGGTCATTACACCCCATATAGGCATGAAGGACCTGTACGTAACGTCGGGGCATTATGCAAAATACGGCAAGGATTCCTTTCAACCTATCCACACGCCGGACGAAGGTGAGGAGTTCCTGCTCAAGCCCATGAATTGCCCCCACCACTGCGAGATATACCGTTTCAAACCTCGCTCGTATCGCGACCTGCCGCTGCGCTTCGCCGAATTCGGGACGGTTTACCGTTACGAAATGAGCGGAGAGCTGCACGGACTTACCCGTGTCCGGGGCTTCACGCAGGACGACGCGCACATATTCGCCCGTCCGGACCAGTTGCTAGAAGAATTCGAGAAGGTTATAGACATCGTGCTATATATATTCAAGACCCTCAAATTCGAGAATTTCACCGCTCAGGTGTCGTTGCGCGACCCGAATAACAAGGAGAAGTACATAGGCTCCGACGAGAACTGGGAAAAGGCCGAGCAGGCCATTATCCGTGCGGCCGAGGAAAAAGGCCTCAAAACGGTAGTGGAATACGGCGAAGCCGCTTTCTACGGTCCCAAACTCGACTTCATGGTACGCGACGCCTTGGGTCGCAAGTGGCAGTTGGGAACCATACAGGTGGACTACAACCTGCCGGAACGGTTCGATTTGACGTATATCGGAGCGGACGACAAACCCCATCGCCCCATCATGATACACCGGGCGCCGTTCGGTTCCATGGAAAGATTCGTAGCGGTGCTGCTGGAGCATACCGGCGGCAGGTTTCCGCTGTGGCTCACTCCGACGCAGGCCGTCGTGCTTCCTATCAGCGAAAAGTTCAACGATTACGCGGAAAAAGTTTCGGAATTCCTGAATAATTCCGATATTCGCACTGAAACCGACCTCCGCAATGAAAAGGTCGGCAGGAAGATACGCGACAACGAGCTCAAACGGATACCGTTCCTGCTCGTCGTCGGAGAAAAGGAACAACAAAGCGGCACGGTTTCGGTACGTGCCCAAGGCGAGGGCGACCGGGGTGCGATGACGCCGGCCGAGTTCGCTTCGCACATACAGACCCTCGTTGCAGAAGAGACGGGAGAACAGCCGAAGAATGTTTAACAAACCTTTTGGGAGGACAAAGTTATAGACACGAGAAAACCAAGCGGGTTCCGCGGCCGCGGACCGCGGCCGGCAAGGGTCGAAAAGGAAATGCCCCACCGGATAAACCAGAAAATCGACGCGCCCGAAGTGCGCGTGGTGGGAGAAGGCATAGAAGGTTCGGTAGTAATGCCTACGCGCGATGCCATACGCATGGCTCAGGAGCGGGAAATGGATTTGATAGAAATATCCCCCAAGGCCGAGCCGCCGGTATGCAGAATAGCCGATTACCAGAAATTCCTTTATCAGCTCAAAAAGAAACAGAAGGAAATCAAGGCCAAGACCGTGAAGGTAGTGGTAAAGGAAATCCGTTTCGGCCCCCAGACGGACGACCACGACTATAATTTCAAACTGCGCCATGCTCAGAACTTCCTCAAGGAAGGTTCCAAGGTAAAGTCCTACGTATTCTTCCGGGGACGCTCCATAGTGTTCAAGGAGCAGGGAGAAATCCTGCTGCTGCGTTTCGCTACGGACCTCGAAGACTTGGCCAAAGTGGAAATGATGCCCAAACTGGAAGGCAAGCGCATGACGATGATGCTCGCTCCGAAAGTCAAAAAATAAAACGGCCGCCAAACGATACCGCCCGGAAAAGTACGACCTTTCCGGGCGGTATTCATGTCTTTCACACAAGCCGGACACAGAGCGGGTCAAACCCCGGATGCAGCCTCGCGTCCCCAGTGGACATCGCCGGTATCGACGTTTACTACCGGACCGTTATACTTGACGCACCGTACGCTCATACCTGAAGCCCTGCTCACCGACTGCGACCATATACCGCTGCTCCCGGTCTGCTGGTTGATAAAATACCGGGCCTTGCCGTCTCCGTCGGGAGTGCAGGTCCAGTGATATCCGTTGTAACCTGTCCCCATAACGGCCGCGCTGGTGGGCAGCCTCATTCCCGAGTATGGATAAAACGAAGTGCGACCGCCGTAAGTGAGATAATTTCCTCCCGGAGCATAAGTAACATCCGGCCGGGAAAGCGAATCCACGCTACCTGCATCGCTCCACCATTCTCCGGCCTGCGGCACCCTGTAACCGGCCGGACATGGGTCGTACACAGTCTTTACCGGTCCCCACAGTCCATCGACAGATTTGGTCAGCCAGTCGCTCGCACTAAAAAGATTTTTTATGGTTATGAAACCGGTCGGCTTCTTTATCGCGTTCCGAACAGTTATATTGGTGCCGACCGCATATTTGGCTATATGCCATTCGAAGCCCGGGGCCGCGTCGGTTTTGGCCTTGGCCTGACCGAAAGCAGATGTATTCTCATTTAGCGTACTTCCATAAAACGGGTCTTTACGGCCCCACTGGTAAAACAACCCATGGGAAGCCACGCCGACATTCCGTGCTACCGTAGCGCCCAAGTCCCGGTCCATGAAAACCGTGCCGCCCGGGCCGGCCATCTCTTCCGGTTGGTCGGTCAGCCAAATATGCCACGACCAAACAAGGCTACTGTCGGCTTCGAACAACCCGACCGAGGCATTCCCCTTGAGGTCGGAAGCGGTAAAGCGTATATATCTCCCTTCAAGGCGTACGCCGGTAACGAGAGGCATAGAGGTAGTGCTCTCTCTGGTCTGCCACAACAAACGCGCATGGCAGGAGGAGAAAGACGGCTGTATGCCTCCCGGCAATATAACGGCCGGGAAAGCGTACTCTCCGGCTCCGGTAACTATGTAACAGTTGGAAGGCTCGCCGAACACATGTACGGCAGTGTCGGCACTGCGGGTAACGGCATCCTGCGATGCCGGTTCCGGCAGGGGGTCTTTCATGCAGCCGGTCAGCGCCACCGCCGTTACGACTGCGACAGTCAAAAGGTTTTTCATACAAGGTTGTGGTTAGGTTAATGCGATACGAATATTTGCACTTCGCTCTTGTGTCGTTCGCATGCGCAGCAAAAATATAACATTTGTCGGCAATGTCAAGCTACCCGCCTATAAATCATCATGCGAATGAACCGTATCGAGGGTATGCCAAAAACCAAAAGCCCGGAAGCGCAGGCTTCCGGGACGCTGCACATTAAGCAACAAGTGCAAAACAAGCATCTCCGCAAACCGGGGAATCATTCCGGGCCATATCGCCCGGCTCACTTTTACTCGCCGGATGCCGCAGTTTCCTGCCACTACGACGAAAACAAGCGGGGAAACCGCCTGACGATTTCCCCGTACGAGTCTGCCCCGGATATTTACGGATGCAATCCGGCTTACTTCAGCTCACCCGACCGAAACCTTTCTCTGATAACACGGAGCATGTCCTCCGTCATACGCGGGAGGTCCCATTCCGGCTTCCAGCCCCATTCATCGCGGGCGCAACTGTCGTCGAGCTTGTCGGGCCAACTGCGGGCTATCGACTCCTTAACGGGGTCGACATCGTAATCCATTTCGAAATCCGGGATATTCCGGCGCACCTCCGCGGCTATTATCTCCGGGGTGAAACTCATCGAGGCTATGTTGAAACTGTTGCGGTGCCTGAGCCGGGCCGGGTCGGCTTCCATAAGCTCCACGCACGCACGCAATGCGTCGGGCATGTACATCATATCCATATACACGTCCCCCGGAACCGGGCACGTAAACCTGCCGTTGCGTATGGCTTCGTAATATATTTCCACCGCATAATCCGTAGTGCCGCCTCCGGGCAGGGTGACATTGGAAATTATTCCCGGAAAACGCACGCTGCGGGTATCCACTCCGAACCGATTGTGATAGTAGTTTCCCAGCAGCTCGCCGGTCACTTTGCAGACGCCGTAAATAGTCCCGGGCTGCATGACTGTATCCTGAGGTGTATTCTGCCGGGGAAAGTCCCCGCCGAAAGCTCCTATGGAGCTCGGAGTGAACAAAGCGCACGAATACTCGCGGGCAAGCTCCAGAGAATTGGTCAGAGCCCCCATGTTTATTTTCCACGCCAGAGTAGGATTCTTCTCCCCTACCGCCGATAACAAAGCCACCAGATTGAATATGGTATCTATTTTATACCGGCGTACCAGAGCCGCATAGGCTTCGGTGTCCAGAATATCCAGCTTCTCGAAGGGTCCGGAATCCGCCAGCGCCGGACATTCCTTCAGGTCGGCGGCCACCACGTTGTCCCGGCCGTAGATTCCGCGCAGATAGCCGGTCAATTCGGAACCTATCTGGCCACCCGCGCCGACTATTAGTATCTTCTTCATGGTTAGTTAGTATTATAACGAGTTCTTCAAGTTTCTACTCCGGAGAAGTTCCGGCATCATTCGGGCCTGTCGTCCTGACGCTCCCGCCTTTCGATTTCCGACGCCAGAACCAAAGCCGTCCTGACTGCGTACGCAAGTGCCAGAGCCACTATTATCAGGGCGACCACGAGCCTCCACGTAAGCAGCGGAACGGTCATAAATGCGAGCAACATGCCTCCGGCCCCTACGGCGGCCGTGAGCCATATTACTGTACGGATTGCACGAAGATTTTCCATTTTGCTTTCGATTGGGCGGTCAAATATAGCAAATTAATGCCGTTTCGTTCGTCCGAATGCTTGCAAAATCGAAAAATCGTATCTACTTTTGTCCCGCTTTCCGGCCCCCGAAGCCGAAAAGCAAACAAGGCTGATGTAGCTCAGTGGTAGAGCGCTTCCTTGGTAAGGAAGAGGTCACGAGTTCAATCCTCGTCATCAGCTCGAAGTTCGGAAACGGCCCGGCAGGAGTAAAACCGTTAGTATCTTCGCCGTGCCGGCCTTCGCAATCTCCGAATGTTTTTATGAGCGAAAACAGTCCCCGCATAAAACGGAAAAGAAAGAGCGGCGGAAATCGTTCTTATGACAACAAGGCCCTGTCGCTTTAGACCTTAATCCGTATGACGACGACCTTACATTATCTTGCCCGCATAATTTCAGGGGCCGTTATTCCCCCCCCCATACGTCCCGGCGCAAGGTTCGGCCTGCCGGTTTCTTCGTTAGCGGGCTAAAGCGGACAGTACGCCCCGAAACCAGAAACTTTTTCAAGCCCGCTTATCCACCCTTTGTATTCCGCTTTGTAGCGGACGAAAATCCTTGTCCTTCAAAGGACTTCCTGTTTCCGCCGTTTCAGGACGACGGAAAAACTCCGGAGCGGTTTCCGCCATTCAGACGCCGTTTGCTTCGTATCTTAAACCGATACGAAGTTCCCGGCATTGCAGGCAACCGGCATCCACCGTTCTTTTCCCGTACTCTTACGACGAAGCCGCTAACGCAGCCCCGTCAACGAAGCAATATATACGCGACACTCACACCTTAAAAACGAAAAAATGAAGACGACAAGGATTTTTATGACTCTGTTGGCCGGCACGGCGATGCTGCTATCGGGCTGCAAGAAAGACGATGCCGAACGGCCGACCTATACCGTTACCGTTGCCGACGACGGCAACGGTACGGCTCAAGCCGACATTACGACCGCCGAAGCCGGAACTACCGTAACCCTTACCGCCACGGCAAAGAATGGCTATAAATTCAAGCGGTGGACCGTGGAAAGCGGTTCGGTTACGCTTGCCCCCGATGCGCAGACCAACCCCGCGACATTTACCATGCCCGAAAGCAACGTGTCCGTCAAGGCGGAATTTATGGAAGATGCCGCAACCACATACACCGTTACCGTCACTAACGATGGCAACGGCTCGGCACAAGCCGACATTACAACCGCAGAGGCGGGAGAAACGGTTACAGTTACCGCTACGGCCAATAACGGTTACACGTTCAAACGGTGGACCGTGGAAAGCGGTTCGGTTACGCTTGCCCCCGATGCGCAGACCAGCCCCGCGACATTTACCATGCCCGAAAGCAACGTGTCCGTCAAGGCGGAATTTATGGAAGAAGCCGCAACCACATACACCATTACCGTCACTAACGATGGCAACGGCGCAGCTCAGGCGGACGTGTCAACCGCAGAGGCCGGAACCACCGTGACCCTTACCGCCAAGCCGGCCGGAGGTTACGTTTTCAAACAGTGGACTGTGGAAAGCGGTTCGGTTACGCTTGCCCCCGATGCGCAGACCAACCCCGCGACATTTACCATGCCCGAAAGCAACGTGTCCGTCAAGGCGGAATTCACCGCTTATGGCGGTCCCGACATAGAAACCGTTCCGATTCCCGCCGGAACGTTCCTTATGGGCGAGACAGGCGTGGACGAGCCCGTGCACACCGTAACGCTGACGCAGGACTTCCGTATGAGCAAATATGAAATAACCAATACCCAGTATGCAGAATTTCTGAACGTCAAAGGCATACCGGGAACGGAGGGAGGCCATGCCTATTATGACGGCCAGTTTATCGTAGCCGAATGTACGTGGGGCGAGAATGCCGGTAAGTATCTGGTTTTCGATGCATCTTCCAACGCCCAGTCCGTCCGGGAAGACTGGGGCATAAACTGGGACGAAGACAATTCCAGATGGAAACCGGCTCCGGGCTATGAGAATCACCCCGCAATATGGGTAACGTGGTACGGAGCTTACGAGTATGCCGTTTGGGCGGGCGGAGCGTTGCCTACCGAGGCGCAATGGGAATATGCCTGCCGTGCGGGTACGACGACATCGTATTATTTCGGAAACGACTCGAACGATATGGACGACTATGGCTGGGCATACGAAAATTCGGGAGGCCGCACCCATGAAGTCGGCCAGAAGCTTCCCAATGCCTACGGCCTTTACGACATGCACGGAAATGCGGAGGAATGGGTTTATGACTGGTATGAGAAATACTCGGGCAATGACGCTACCGACCCTGCGGGGCCGGCTTCGGGCACTCAGCGCGTACTGCGCGGAGGAGTTTACAACTTTTATGCGAGAGACTGCAAGTCGGCTTACCGGGATTTGAAGGAACCACACCACGGCTGGGATTACTACGGTTTCCGCGTAGTTTTCATGCCTTAGTCCGTATAAGGCGACGCAGAGATTACAGAGCTTTTCCGGTCGGAAAAGCACGGCGAATATCTCCTGCGCCGACCGGGCGAGAATAAAACGGTTTCGGTCTGAGAAACATGCCGTTTACAAAAAGCCGTCCGGGAACTCCGGACGGCTTTTCCCGTACCTTTGCGGATTGAAGCCGGGATGAGCAAGACTGCTCCGGGAAAATACGAAGCGGATGCTTCGGGACAAGCCGGGCCGGCTATCGTTTACTCCGGCTTCCGACCGGCGATTCCTTTCTTGTTATAAAGATTCATGGTGCGCTCGACCCCCTGCATAACGAAGCTGCGGATTGCTCCGACGGATTCATCCACGGCGGCTTTAACAAGAGGCAGTTCGGTTTCCGGCCAACGGCCGAGCACATAGTCCACCTGACCGCCCGGATGAAAGTCATGGCCTATGCCGAGCCTTAGCCGGGCATAATCCGACGACCCCAAACACTCGTCGATGCTCTTCAGACCGTTGTGCCCTCCGTCGCTGCCGCGCGCCCGTAAACGCAGGCTGCCGGGAGGCAGGGCCAAATCGTCCAGAACCACGAGCAGGTTCTCCCGGGGTATCTTTTCCTGAGCCATCCAGTAGCGAACGGCCTTGCCGCTCAAATTCATATAAGTGGACGGTTTCAGCAATACCATGGTGCGTCCCCTGTACGCAACCCGGGCGACATCGCCGTAACGGGCCGAAGCAAAAAAGGCATCGGACGCCCCTGCAAGAGCGTCCAATACACTGAATCCTATATTATGGCGGGTACCGGCATATTCGGCGCCGACATTCCCCAAACCTGCTATCAGATATTTCACTTCGATGGGCTTTTCATTTCGGCGCAAAAACCCAAACAACCCCACGGCTGCTAACTGTTGGCTGCGGCAGCGGCTCCGCGCGCCGCACGGGTGATGATAACGGCGCACACGGCGGTAGAGGGAGGAGTAAGCATCTTCAGGTTATCGTAATGCAGGTCGCCCACGAAAACGGACTTGCCCACTCCCAAATCTGTAACGTCGATAACGAGTTCGTCGGGCAGGTTTTCGGGCAGGGCGCTCACGCGCAGTTTGCGTTTCGACAGGACCAGCTTGCCTCCCAGCTTGACGCCCTCCGAATTGCCGGTAAGCCTTACCGGCACATCCATAGCCACCGGCTTGCCCTCCGAAACCCGGTAAAAGTCTATATGAAGAATATCGTCCCTTACAGGATGAAACTGCACCTCGCGCATTACTCCTTTTTCCTGACGGCCGGCAATGTCCAACTCCACGATATAGGAATTGGGGGTATAAATCAAAGGTTTTACGGCCTTTTCCTCCAATGAGAAATGAATCGGTCCTTCCTTCCCTCCGTAAATGGCACAGGGAATCAATTTTTCACGGCGCACGCTTTTAGCGCCTTTCTTGCCGAACTGCTCGCGCAAAGCGCCGCTCAACCGGATGGTTTTCATAGTTGGTTACTTTTAACGTTCATACTTCGGCGACACTCAAACCCGGCCTATCCTCCGGGCTCCCATTTCGCCTGCGGGCGCAAAGATAACCATAATATCCGTAAGGACAAAACGTCCCGGACCGGTCCGCGGCACAAGCAACGCGCAGTTTTCCGCAAACGCTCAGGTATTGTCCGGCATTTCTCCGCGACGGCTGCGAATAGACATCAGCTTATAGACTATCCACCCTATGATAAACAGTATTATCAATGCCCCCATTATCCAGACGAATACCGTCCCGACCACTTTTATACCCAGAACCAGAAAGAATATAAGCAACACCAGCGCCACCACGCCGATAGCTATGAGTACGTTTCTGACAGATTTCATATCGGAAGTTTTAACCGGTACCAAGCCAATTTCGGGCCAAATGCAAAGGCGGCCTGCGAAGGGCCGCCTTTATCCTTTTCGGAAGCGCCGGACTAACGTGAAAGGTATGTATGGATTTTCTCCTTGAGAGCCGCCGCCTGTATGGGTTTGGACATATAATCGTTACAGCCGGCATCCAGCGCCTTCTGACGGTCGCGGTCGTATGCGAACGCCGTAACGGCTATTATGGGCACGGCACAGTCCTTTTTCCGGATTTCCTCGGTCGCTTCCAGACCGTCCATAACCGGCATTTTCATATCCATCAGTATAAGGTCGATACCTCCGGCGGCATGTATCCCGACCGCCTCCCGACCATCGTGCGCGCGGCGCAGGTCATAGTCCTTTTTCAGCACGGTCGAAAGCAGCAGATAATTGCTGTCGGTGTCTTCAGCTATAAGGATAACCGGACGTTCGTTGCTCTCGCGTACCGGCTGTACGACCGCCGAAGCGTCGCTCCTCCCGTCGGAAGCCTCGTAACCGTCATAGGGAAGCGTGAACCAGAAACACGACCCCTCGCCTTCGGTCGAATCGACCCCTATCGTACCGCCCATCTGTTCCACGATGTTCTTGCAAATAGACAGTCCGAGCCCCGTTCCCTGAATGAAATTGTTGAGCTTTACGAACCGGTCGAACACGGCATCCTGTTTTTCTGCGGGAATCCCGCAGCCGGTATCCCTGACGAAAAAGCGTATGCGTCCGTCGCCGGTAAGGCCGTACCCCACCGTAACCGTACCATTATCCGTAAATTTCAAAGCATTGGTTATGAAATTGTAAAGCACCTGATTCAGCCTGTTCTTGTCGCTCACGATGCTGCACCGGGGCAAATTGTCGGCCAGCTCCACCGATACTCCGCTGCCTGCGGCCTTCACTCCCATCGAAATTACCATTTCGCTGCAAAGCTGATTTACGTCCACCGGTCCCTTTACGAATTCGAAAGTTCCGGCTTCTATTTTGGACAAGTCCAATATATCCGAAATAAGTTGAAGCAACAGGTCGTTGTTTTCCTGCACTATGGAAATATACTGATGCCGCTCGTCCGGGTCGTCCGTATCCACCAGCAGGTTGGAGAATCCTACGATTGCATTCAGCGGCGTGCGTATCTCGTGGCTCATGTTAGCCAGAAAAGCCGATTTCAGCCTGTCGAGCATTTCGGCCTTGTTTTTGGCTTCGGTAAGTTTCTCCTCCACCTGTTTCTGCTCGGTGATGTCGAAGTTGATGCCGAGCATGTCTATTTCGTTCCTTTCGGGAGCATATTCCTGCACTATCACATGATAACTGAGCCACTTCCACGAGCCGTCGGCCTGTTTTACGCGCACCTCGCGCCTCACGTTGCGTACCTCGCCGTTCAAAGCTTTGTCGTAGTATTCTCGCATAGCCGCTCTGTCGTCCGGATGGAAAGTGCCGTGCACTCCCACCACTTCACCTACGGCTGTACCCTCCGGCTCGTTCAAATTCTTGAACCACTGATTGATTGCAAACCCCTCTCCCGTCAACGGATTGAACTTGAAATACCCGACCTTGGCATAGTCGGCTATCATCGAGAAAAAACTCTCGAATTCCTGCAAGCGGGCATACGCGGTGGTAGTTTCCGTAGTATCTATGTTGATAAACAGATAGTTTATAAAGTTGTTCTGAGAATCGTACAGAGCCGTAGCTTTGGTTACGAGATTCATAATCCCCTGTTTGCGTGTCGGATAATATTCCCCGGTGCAGGAAAAATCGTAGTTCAGCGTAAAGTCCACATCCTCCTTGCGCCGGAGTTTTTCCTTGACCGGGTCCGGAATATTCGGATTGTGGAAAACGTTGACCCCAAGGGCGACTTCCTTGCTCGCCAGTCCGAAAAGCTCCAGCTCTTTATCATTCATATCCACGAGGTAGCCGTCCCTGTCGTAAAGCTCTATTCCTACCGGAAGGTTCTTATAGATGTTACGCAGTATCTTCTCGCTGCGGTCGAGAGCTTCGTTGGCGGCCAGAGTTTCGGTCATGTCCGAGAAGATTATCACTATCTCGTCCGGTTGCGGGGAATATATTATGGAATGACAACGCTTACCGGTTTCAGGCACAAGGAAATTCGCTTCGCGGTATCCGTCCGACCCCAGAATTTCGGAGAAAAAATCCAGGTCGTTTTCCAAAGACGAGGCGACATCGGACAACTTGCGCCCCTGCCTGTCGCCGAGCCGGAAACCAATCATCGCTTCGGCGGCATCATTGTAGTCCAGACAACTGTAATCCACCAACTTTCCGTCACAGCCGCGTATCATGGACAGGCGAATATATCCCACGGGCATGTGCCGGTAAATGCTGTCGAGGTAAAGCTGCTCGGAACGCGCCTTCAGCTCGGAACGGCGCAACTGAATACAAATGCTGACGATATTGGCCAGCGAAGCGAACCACTGATAATCCTCGTTGCTCCACCGGCGATGCTCGTCCACGATGTCTATTCCCATGTAGCCCCATACTCCGTTGCTCGAAAGAAGCGGCACCACCATAAGGGACTTTATATTCTGGGCCGACAGTACGCGCCGGTCCAGCTCGGCCTCGGGTGGCATGTCGTCCAGACTGAACAGAATCACGGGCTTGCGGCTGAACACGCGGTTGCACCACCAAGAAGTATCCTCTACCAGTATGTTCTGAAGCGAATCTATCTCTTTGGACACTCCCGATGCCGTTACTTCGTAAACACAACTGTGGGAACGTCCGTCCGGGTCGAATTCGAATATGTAAGCTCTTCCTCCGTGAAACTGCCGCAGTACGTCGCTGAGAATATTGGGTATTATCTGCGACATGTCCTCGGTCTGAAGAAACGAGAGCAGGGAGCGGGAAATGCTGCCCTGAAAAGCCAGCAGCTCGTTGACCTCCATATATGCATCGGAGTCGGGAGCATCCACGCACTGCAAAAATCCGAATGCTTTCAGTAATCCGTCTTCATCGACATACTTGCTGTCCATTTTGGAATGGACCCATGAAACGCCGTAACGGGTAAGAATCGGAAACGTCTGCTCGTAAACTTCCTGCTGCTTTATGGATGCGAACTCCTTTGTTATTCTTTCCCGGTAATCCTCTCGTATCATACTCTGGAACTCCCAGAACCCTACGGCATTTCCTTCCAATCCGAGCAGATTGGCCACGAATTCGGAACACAAATAGCGCTGATTGCTGAAATCGGCCTCCCACCAACCCATACGTGCAAGCTGCATCAACCGGGCATAACGTTCGTTGTCGGCCATCAAATCCTTTTTCACAGTAAAAACTTTTATCCGCCCGTGTATGGATACGGCATAAGTTTACAAATTTAGCTCTTATTTTCGACATACCTAAATAATAAAACGTCATAAAACGAACGCTTCACGCTACGTGCAAGCACACATGGCTTTCGGTTTCCGGATACAAACCGCTATATTTGTCGTACTGTCCTGCTATATTATACCGTAATACGCTCAAAAACATTGCAATGAATAAACCGTATTTCAAAAAATATATTTTACCGCTATCGGCAACAGCCGTCCTGCTCGCCGGATGCGGAGAGACACAAAAACTGGTTTATGCAACCGCGCTGGAGCTGGATGTCACCGAGCTGACCCTGACCGCGGGACAGACCGAAACGGTTACCGCCACCGTGCTGCCCGAAGACGCTACCGACAAAAGCGTGTCGTGGTCGTCGAGCGACCCCGGCATAGCAGGAGTCGACGAGGGACTCGTCACGGGCGTGTCGAAAGGAACCGCCCGCATTACCGCCAGCGCCGGAGCGGTATCGGCCGTCTGTACGGTAAACGTGCAGGACGCCGTAAAATAAAGCGCTGGCTTATGAAAGTCGAAGTATGCGCATCCTCGGCCGAAAGCTGCATCGCGGCCGAACTGGGCGGAGCCGACCGGGTCGAGCTGTGCAGCGCGCTGTCCGAAGGCGGACTGACGCCTTCGGCAGGCGAAACCGCCTGCGCGCGCAGAGCCGTAAACATAGCTCTGCATGTACTGATACGACCCCGGCCGGGCGACTTTATATATTCGCCGACCGAGCTTGCAATCATGGAATACGATATATCCGCCGCAAGGGAGCTGGGAGCCGACGGAGTGGTGCTCGGCTGTCTTTCCGAAGACGGCGACGTGGACACTAAAGCTCTGGAACGGCTTGTGAGGAAGGCTGACGGACTGTCGGTCACCTTTCATCGGGCATTCGATATGGCGACGAACCCTTTTTCCGCACTGGAAAAGGTGATAGGCTCGGGGTGCAGCCGTATCCTGACGTCCGGGCAAAGCCCGACGGCGGAGGAAGGAATCCCTCTCCTCGGCCGACTCGTCGCAGCGGCAGGCAACCGCATAACCATAATGCCCGGATGCGGAATAGACGAGTCCAACATAGGTCGCATAGCTCGCCTGACTGGAGCGCGGGAATTTCATTTTTCGGCGCGCGAATACAAACCGGGACGAATGAAGGCGGTCAATCCGGATATATATATGGGCACGCCGGGGGCCGACGAATGCGGATACTATGCCACTTCACCGCGTCGCGTGGAAAACATTATCCGCGCACTTTACCGGGATGCGGGAGAGCCGGTTTAACCGCAGGCCGCAGGGGATGCGCCCGGAGCGGCCGGTTACGGAAGGAACCGCACAGAACTCTGCGGCGGGAACGTATCGACGCGTCCGGTCGGAATCCAGCGCCGCATATAAAACCCGCCCGGCTACGCGCGGACAGATACGGACATGCCTGAAGCGGCTGCGAACGATGCCGGGGCGGCCACTGATTTAAAAAGCGGCGGCACTATCGAACACAACCGGCCGCAACCACGTTCGGTTCAAAGCCCGTGAATCGTTTTCAACAGGCGCTCTCCCAAGCCGATGGTATATCCTTCAGAAAAGAACACCACCCGGTTGAACGTATCGCCTACAATCAGCAGCGGAAGTCGGCCCCGGCCGTCGAGCTGCATCCCCGACGTCAGGCTGCGGCGCACGGCTCCATCGGCATCTACTCCGAAACCGACGGTCGAAGGCAGTCCGGGAAATTCTTCCGGCCGGAAACGTTCGTACTCCTCCTGCGAAGGGAACAGCAGGATAATGCTCCGTCCCCACTCCTCCAACTCGTCCGCCACGGTTGCCAAATCCCGCAGCGCATGATTGGTAGGTTCCGTTCCGACGCCTAAAATGCCGACGGCATAATAGCCTCGCCCGGCGGTCTGAAGCACCGAATAAGATTCTTCCGAACCTGCCGGCATATAACGCGCCTCCGAGTCGAAAGACCCGATAACCTGCACCCGGGTACTGTCTTCGCGCATTTTGAGCGGAATAACCGTAGTGCGCCCCGGCTCTATACGGAAAAACGAAGCGGAAGCCAGCACGCCGCCCCCGGCCAGACGGGTTCCGGTCACGAGCATGTAGTAACCGGTATCGAGCACTGCTCCGTCGCGCAGCAGAGAGCTCCAGCTCGCCTCGCCTTCATCGTAGGACAGCAGCCGGAAAGTACCTCCGTCGAAACGGGAAAGAGTGAAATGACTGTAATACTTCGGGTCGGAAAGCGAACCTGTCCTTTCGTACGTAGCCCTCAGTTTCCCGGAAGGAGTTTCGGCGCGGCTGGCTCCCTCCATATCCACGTCCATGAAGCGCCCTTCCGAATCCACGTATTGCAGTTTGCCGGTCACCGGGTCTATGCGCGACGGAATACCCAGACTTCGGGCGACCGCCACGAAAAATGTATTGCGGGAGCGCCTGTCTGCCGCACGGGTCTTCCATACGGAAACAGGGCTTATCGGAACTCTCTGCGAATTTAGCGTATCGAGCATCCGGATACTGTCGCGGCACCAGCGCACGAGTTCCGATGGATTGGATGCGAACCGGGCGGCATCGGCGCCGGATATTTCCCGGCGGAAAAACGCCTTGTAGGGCGTAAGCATCTCATCCTCCACGCGAGGGCAAAGCACGTACTTTTCATAAATTTCTCCGGAGCCTTCGGGCGATGAATACAGGTGGTCGGCCAGCACTACGGCCGAAACGTCCCGCAGGTCCTTTTCCCTCAATCCGGACAGAAGGGCCTGAGCACGGCGGCGCATTTCGGGCGACTCCGCCCCGGCCAGAAAGCCGCACAACTCCCGGTGGTTTCCACGCGAGGCCGCCAGCAAAGGAGCCAGCGCGTCCGGCTCACAGCCGTTCGAGGAAGCGAATTCCCGGCCGGCGGAAAGCGTCATAAAAGTCGCCTTATAAGCATTGCGGACGGAGTCTTCGAATGCAAAACGACGGTCGTTGACCGCCCTTTGTTCCGGGCTTACTTCGGGGATGTTGGAACGTTCGTCCGGCGGGGTTATGTCGAAATCGACGGAGCGAATCTCCCCGGCCGTCCGTACGAGCGGAACCGTAACGGCCGTATCGCGTCCGAACGACACCTTCCGGTAGCCGAAACGGCTGCCGTCGGAAGCCCACACCAGCATGTCGCCCCGGCCTGCCGTCAGCGACGACCTTCCGTCCGGGCCGGCATACTTGGTAGCCACGGAATAAAACTCGGCATAGTTGTACAACTTGTACTCCACCTTAGCTCCCGGAACCGGGCGGCCCTCGGAATCGAGCACCGTAACGGTCAAGGCAGCCGTCGGCGCATAATTGTCTATAACGTTTATTTCGGTATAGTTGGGAGTGCGGTACATGACTTCCTCCGGACCGTCGTAACGTCCGAAAACCTTGGTATGCATCAGCATTCCCCGGCTGGCCGGAGCATTGAACCATCCCAGGTCGAGCACCGGTTCCGGCTCGCAGGCTCCCATAAAGCGCCATCGTCCGTCGACCCATGCCTCGACCCACGCATGATTGTCGTCCGTGTGCGCCCAACGAGGGGTATATACCTGCCGGGCCGGAATGCCTACCGAACGCAAGGCGGCCACCGTCAGAGTGGATTCCTCGCCGCAGCGGCCGGTAGCCGAACTCACCGACGCCAGCGGAGAACTCGTCCGCGCATCCGAAGGGGCATAATTCACCTTCTCGTGACACCAGTGATTCACTTCCAGCACGGCATCCTCGAGCGACAGATTCTTCACTCTGTCCTTCAACTCGGCATAAAACACCCACCGCGAGGAATCCAGAGCTTCGTTGTTGACCCTTACGGGCAATACGAAATGACGGAATATATCGTCGGGTATGTCGCGGCCCCACGGCATCTCCTGCCGCGTTTGCAAACTACTGCGTACATTGCGCAACCAGAAATCGCCGTCGTAATCCGAAATATCAGACAACGGCATATAAGCATACAGAAATTCGAGCGCCTCTCTTTCGGAAACGGAAAGTTCTTCTCCGAACACTTCGAAAAGACCGCCGTCCGGCAGGGCGGCGCGCTTGGCCGAAAAATTCGCTTCGACCTGTCGTCTGAGTTCCCGGTCCTGAATAAAATGCCGGTCGCAACATCCGGCGAACACGACGGCCGCCGCCAAAAAAGCAATACAGCGTTTCATATTATTGTTTTACGGTAAGTTCCACTACACAGTCCGTTTCACTCGGGACAGCCCCCAACTTGAGCAGCACTCCGTCGCCGTCCTGTACGAATCCGACCGGACTGCGGTCGGAAAACTTTACGGCACGGCCGACCTTTACTCCGGTCAACGGAACATAAAGAGCATTGTCTTCCAATTCGAGTATATGCACGAATATCTTGTCGTCCCGCCGGGTGGTAACGCCCCAAGCGTGCGGCCGGGTCGGTCCTCCCCGCGTGCCGTAAACAGTGGGTCCGTACGTATTCATCCACTCTCCTATTTGCGCCAACCTGTCCAGCGCCTCGTCCGGAAGCGTGCCGTCGGGCCGGGGCCCGATATTGAGCAGCAGGTTGGCGTCGCGGCCGGCAGCACGCACCAGATAGTGGATAAGTTCCCTTGTCGGCTTATAATTCATATCGGACATCCTGTACCCCCACGCTCCGTTCATGGTCTGGCAAGTTTCCAGAGGCAGCGGACTTATTTCCTGCCCCGACAGTCCCGCCGTATTCTCACCCGGCAGGTCGCGCTCGAAAATCTGAATGTCCTCGCCGGGAAAGGGCGATACATGGTGATTGTTGCCTATAAGGCAGGCGGGCTGAAGGGAATGTACCAAAGCGTATTGTTCGTCCAGCCCCCAGTCGAAATCGGCGGGCTGGTCCCACCACCCGTCGAACCATACCGCATCTACGGGGCCGTAGTTAGTAAGCAACTCCGTAAGCTGGTTATTCATAAAAGCATAATACGAATTCCAGTTTCCTGCGGAATCCGGACGCCCGGTTCCGCGGCCGGTACGACCCCACGGAAAATCCTCGCGATACCAGTCTATATGCGAATAATAAAGATGCAGTCCTATCCCCTGCCGCCGGCACTCTTCCGCCAGCTCTTCGAGGACGTCTCTTCCGAAAGGGGTGGCATCCACTACGTCGTAGTCGGAATACTTCGTGTCGAACATGGAAAAACCCTCGTGGTGACGAGTGGTAAAGCATATATATTTGGCGCCGGAAGCCTTTATAGCCGACACCCACTGCGCGGCATCGAACCGCGAGGGACAGAATCCGCCTGCAAGCCGGGAGTATTCCCGGTAATTCAGGTCGCGGTTGGTCATGGTCCACTCACCGGTCGCAAGCATGCTGTAAAGGCCCCAGTGAAGGAATATGCCGAAGCGGCGGTCGCGGAATTCCTCGCGCGCTTTCAGGTTTTCGGAAGACGGAACATACGGAATACGCGCAGCAGCGAACGAAAAGCACATAGCTGCAAGACAGGTAGCAAATGCTTTGAACATGAAATTATGCGTTTCGGGTTAGCGTCCGTAAATATAGGAGGTTTTTCGCTCTCTCTTTGCAATTCAGGAAATATTTTACGTGGCCGGAAAAACTCCTGAAAACCGCACGCACTGCCCGGAACCGTAATACGTTAGAACCCATGCTTTAAAGCATATGACATACAGTAACATATTTCGTCTTATTTGTGCCCCGTAAAGGCAGCATATGCTGCGAGTCGCGTCATTTTACCTATCTTTGAAACGTTAAATAAAAGAAACATCATCCAAACAGGTTCTCCACCTGTCACCTAACCACTGATGACGGCCCCTGCCCGCGCAGGGGCTTTTTATATTCCGGATTTGAAGCGGCAAACATAAATGTGCCCGGCAGGTGCATTCACGGATTTTTCCCGCCGCTCTCCCCGGTGCGTTCCGGCTTCCACGGGTGCACCTACGCTTCCGTTCACAAGCGGCTCTCGACCGGTAGCCTTTATGCCGGAGCGAGGAATAGCAAACCGTTTACGACAGGGCGCGGTTCGGGAATATAAATAAACAATCCTTACGGCGGTCCTGTTTACGAATAAAATGCCGGCAGATGCGCTTCGAGCCGCAAAGCAATGGCAGGTTATACATTTTACCCCTATCTTTACAGAAACAATAACAGCTCCGACCATGAAAAGAGAACGCACGGAACAGGAAGCCAACATGAAGGTTATCTTCAACTACAACGACATATTTTTCAGTTTCTTCTACGACGATGAAAGCGGCTGCATACACCGTTCCCGCGAATATGCCCTGAACTATGTCTATTCGGGCGAAATGGTTCTCGACAACGGCAAGGAGCAGGTTCACGCAGGAAAAGGGGAATGCGTATTCATCCCGCGGGACCACCGCATCACCATGTACAAGAAAACGTACGGCGGAGAGCGGTACTGCGGCATTTTTTTGAGGTTCACCCGCAATTTCCTCAGGGAGATGTACGGCAAATCGGAGCTGTATAAGGTCCCCGCCACCACTCCTAAACTCGACGGAGGCGTGATTAAACTCCCAGATACGGCGGAGCTTTCGAGCCTTTTCGCCTCGATGACCCCTTATTTTAATCCGAATGTGCAACCCAAAGACGATGTGATGAATCTGAAGCTGCAGGAAGGGTTGCTTGCGCTACTGCATATAGACGAGCGCTTTGCTCCCACGCTATTCGACTTCAACGAGCCGTGGAAGATAGACATTCTGGATTTTATGAATAAAAACTATATGCACGAGTTCACGCTGGACGAACTCGCACACTATACAGGACGGAGTCTGGCAACCTTCAAGCGCGATTTCAAAAAAATCAGCGACCTGACCCCCGAAAAATGGCTTATTCGCAAACGCCTCGAAGTGGCTTACGACAAGATGAAAGAGGGAGGCAAAAAGGTCGCGGATGTTTACACGGAGGTCGGGTTCAAGAATGCTTCTCACTTTTCGACCGCCTTTAAGAAACGATACGGGGTACCTCCCACCGCCCTTATTGCGTAATCTCCGCATCAAAAAAACGGGTTGGACTTTTGAGAAAAAATCTTTGAGCCTTACGGCAACGTTGCCGCGAGGTTCCCGCTTTACCTTTGCCGTCGTGTTGAACAAATATAAAACCCCATAATGGTAAAGCGGTCATCACTCCTAATTCGGTTGCATGGGACACCATCGACAACGCGTACTTGCGACCCGGACAATAATCCGGCAATAACGGAAAATTCCGTGCCCTACCCTAACCTGAATCCGACCGATTCGACGAACGGCAGTCCATACGCAGTAATGCTCAGAAACGGACATAAAAAGCCGTCCATCGGACACGACGCGCACACTTTGTTGCGGACCGATACCGGAAGGAACGGTAAAAATCGATACGGACGACCGGAACGAGAAACACGGTTGGTATTGAAATAGTACGGTAAACAGCGATGAAAACAAACACGGGCCCCGGCCTTTCCATACCGGTCAAACCGCCGTCCTGCTGCCGTAAATCAGGTAAGACGGCACACCAGCTTTGAAAAACAATCCATAAGGATTAAATGCGACTTAGATGAAAACGATGAATTTTAAATCCGCGGCAGTCGCGGCTGTAACGGGCATCGCCATGTTTGCAGGCTGCACGAACGGTAAAACCAATCAAAAAACGAGCGATAACATGGAAACATTGACTCTTACGCGAGAATGGGACAAAAAATTTCCTGAAAGCGACAAAGTAAATCACCGCAAAGTGACATTCAGGAATCGTTACGGCATAACGCTCGCCGCCGACCTGTACGAACCCAAACACGCCGAAGGTAAACTGGCCGCCATTGCCGTGAGCGGACCGTTCGGCGCAGTAAAGGAACAGGCTTCGGGACTCTATGCACAAACAATGGCTGAACGCGGGTTCCTTACCATTGCGTTCGACCCTTCCTATACCGGCGAAAGCGGCGGCGAACCCCGCAATGTGGCATCGCCCGACATCAATACCGAAGATTTCGGCGCGGCGGTGGATTTCCTCACCGCATTGCCCGATGTGGATGCGGAGCGTATCGGTATTATAGGCATATGCGGATTCGGGGGCATGGGGCTGAATGCGGCGGCGATGGACGCGCGCATCAAGGCAACGGTAGCCTCCACGATGTACGATATGAGCCGCGTGAATGCCAACGGTTATTTCGACTCCGAAGACAGCGCCCCTGCCCGCAACCGGAAACGCGAAGCGATGAATGCCATCCGTACCCGCGACGCACAAGCCGGAACGAGCACTCCCGGTACCCCCGGACTGCCGGACAGCATCACTGGCGAAGAACCTCAATTCGTCAAGGATTATTTCGACTATTACAAGACCGACCGAGGTTTCCATCCCCGTTCCATCAATTCCAACGGTGCATGGAGTCCCACTATGCCGCTGGCATTCATTAACATGCCCTTACTGTCCTACATAGGTGAAATCACTCGTCCCGTACTCCTTATACATGGAGAGAAAGCCCACTCGCGCTACTTCAGCGAGGATGCCTTCAAAAAGCTGACGGGCGATAACAAGAAATTGCTGATTCTACCCGGGGCCAACCATACCGACCTTTATGACCGTGCAATTCCGTTCGACGAGCTGGAAACATTCTTTCTCGAAAACCTGAAATAAAATATCCGCCGTGAAAACTAAACTTTTGCGTTCACTCTTATCCGTAATCGGATTGAGCAGTTGTGCTTCTGCGCCTGCAATGGCAGACAAGCCTCCCTAAAAGGCATTGGCCGTTTACTTGTCGGGGGGGGGAAGCGGGATAGCCAAAAAGAATGACAGGATTAAAATAAATATATCAACAAACAGTACAATTAACTTTCTTTACAGTAAAGAAATTGGCGACAGCTCACTTTGCCGATGCGTCGGGGTGAACTATCAATTTTTTGGGGATTTCCTCAACCGGTCGTGCAAACAAAAAAGGGAGCTGAAAATCAGCTCCCTACTAAAGAATAAGTGCCCAGGACAGGAATCGAACCTGCACGCCTTGCGGCACACGCACCTGAAACGTGCGCGTCTACCAGTTCCGCCACCTGGGCATGGTTTACAGAACGGCCTTTCTCAGGCGGATGTTTCGGAAAGGCGTGCAAATATAAGCATATTTTTCATATCCGAGAACTTTGCCGGAAAAATTTAGGGTCGGCTGATTTTTCTCTTTTATCGGCGGCCACAAACCGACCGTAAGCGAAAAATATTTTGATAAACCGAAAAACCTGCATATATTTGCCTCCGCTTAGAAAGCAAAGGTTCTTTGCATAGGATTTCCCGACCACGTTTCTCCGATTAAGTCGCTTAAAGAATTAATGAATTTTTTTAAGATGATTTGGAGGAACGAAAAAAACTGCTTATCTTTGTGCCGAAGTTTTAAGGTTCATTTTAGGTTAGTAGTTTTAGGTTAGTAGAGGAAATTCGGCATGAGGGATTAATCCCTCGCCGCATTTCCTTGTTTTTTTAATCAATCGCAAGCCCAGGTGGTGGAATTGGTAGACACGCTACTTTGAGGGGGTAGTGGACGTTATAGTCCGTGTGAGTTCGAGTCTCGTCCTGGGCACATTTTAACAAGAAAAGCCGCTGATTTACAGCGGCTTTTGTTTTGGGCGGGACATAAGGCGGGGCATAAATTTCGGAAATTACTTCGCCTTTGTTCGCATCGGATACATTATTCTTTCCGATTTTTAAAACAGAGGACGGCAAATCTGCTTACCGTCCTTCGATTGCCTTCCCCGATTCGGGGATGCACTCAAAATATAATCATCACTCCCACGGATATGGCATACTTATTCCTATCATAGCGGACGATGCCGACATCCGCACCGAACCATCTATATAAGGCTCCCACTGAAACGCCATACGTTCCACGGGTGTCGATTTGCCCGCGCAGGTAAGGACGCAGCCGGTTTCGTTTGACCGTAACCGGAGCGGGGACGAAATCGTATTCGAGTGCCTTCAGCGCGTTATATTGCACGGCAGCATGGTAAGTGAGCGTACCGGAACGAGCGTTGTTAAAGAGCGTCCCCCGGTAAACTCTTTCGCGGTTCCAATCGCGAACCGTTGCAAGGGCGTATTTTAACGTATCGTCGCCGGGTTGAACCGGACGGGCCGGCGGAATATCCGAAAGAGCTCTTTCCTGTTTATTCCCGCTTTCTTGTACAGCGATTCCCTTTCGTTTAGGCATAACCTTCGTTTCGGGCTTCGGTTCCGGATTGGCGAACAAAATATCCTCCGGTTCCGTTATCTCGACCGGCTGAAGCCTCTCGGCTGTAAGGATGCCGGTTTCCGGCTTTGCAGCCGTTTCTTTTGAATGGCCTGCGGTACACCGGCCGAGTAGATAGCCGGACAGGAAAAAAGCACCCAAAATGCCCAACACGATAGCTGTTTCTTTCAGTTTCATCGCCTCGACTGTTGAAACAGGTTCCATCCTTTTTGTACCTCGGCATAGTCGGCCGGACATCCGTTCTCTACGCGGCTCATCGCGGATACGACCGGTATCATCACGTCCCGGTTGGTCGTCGTTATCCGGCTGTCCGGGTCTATCCCGGTCTCGCGGCACACGGCCGCAATGTAGGCTTCCGTGTGGTTGTTGTCCTCGGGCGGAGCCCAGCGGCTTATCATCTGACGAAGGGTAGTAAGGCCGTGCCGCCGCTGGTAGTTGTTCAGAATAACGAACATCGCTCGGTAGCCGTGGGCCATCGTCTGAAATTGGCAGAACTCGGCATCGGTGGACGGACACACCTCGCCCGCCCACAGGTCGGCTGACTTGCGGATATTGCCCGGATTGTTGTTGCGTAGTCCTCGCGGTAACATAATCAAGGGGGTTGTAGGGCCTTACGCCTGCGGTTTAACGTACATATAATGCCCTACCCACCCGACGAGGGCGCACAGAATTCCGACCAGCGCATAGCGCGGAAAGAATAGCAATGCGGCGGCAGCCGCTACGACGGCAACGCCTACGATAATCAATTTCTTTTTCATTTTGAAAGCATTTTATCAGTTTCTTCCGATTTGTGTTTTGCCAGAAGCGTAACGAAGTCTTGCATTATCTGCATCACTTCCTGTGGGTCTTTAGTGGAAGCGAGCTTCCGGGCCACTTCCGGAATGGCGGCCGCCGAGGACTTGACGGCCCGAAGATTTTCGCGCACAGACCAACATTCTATCATTACGGCCCCGACGGCGGATATTCCGGAAGCGTAGGGAAGTACGTACAGGCTGAAAAGCATCGCCAGAATGTCGATGCACATAAACAGGGCTGTTACCTTGCCGTAGTCGCCGAGTTTGACAAACGTGCGTTTCAGTCCGTGGGAATTGGGCTTTATACCCAAGGCACGCGCTCGGCGGATGCCGGTTCGCATGTCGATGAGTACGGCGATGAGCATTACCGCCCATATAGCTATTTCTATGATTATTGCTCGGCGCAACATCAGCGCCTCCACGCCGGTAATATTGGATATAATTTCAAACATGATGTGCCGCTATTTCTGCTTCTATAAGGTTGATAATTTCCCGAGCCTGTTCCCTTAGAGCGGATTGTTCAGGATACTTGGAACGGATGTCTATTCCCTGTTCGGAACATTTCACCTCGCACCAGTCGGTCCGGGCCAGATATGCCCTATGCTCGTTACGACGGGCATACAACTTATTGAGCCGGTACTTGAACGTCCCTTCCTCGGCTGAATATCCCATTTCCACAGGTGGGGCCTCTACCTCCATCTGCCGTCTTATGTTTTCCGGCATCGCATTATACATAATCGTCATCCATTAATCATAACCCAATCGTCCGCTGATAGTATCCCGGCTCCCATATAAATGTTCTTAGATGTGGTATCTATGCAGGTTTGGCCTACGAATAACGGCGGGACATCTGGAGCCCCGGCCGCAGTAATAATTCTGGGCAGGCAGGGTCTATCCTCCACCGGCGTGGCCGTGCCGTAGAGTACGAAATCGTTTCCGTTACCCGAGGTGTCCGTCCACCCCGCAGCCTGAAGGTTCTGCGGCAAATATTCTCCTACACAAGCAGCCGCCAGCGGTTGCGACAAAACATATTCCTGTGGTCGTCCGTCGTTCCACATCTGAGTGACTTCCTCGGTAGTCAGCCCGCGGTTAAATACTCGAACGTGAAACATAAGGCCGCTGAATCCATATCCCGCGACGGCGTTGGATATGTAGAATATGGAATCCGTCGGCAGGAAGGTTCTCGGGGCCACCTCTCCCACAAGCGAGCCGTTCACGTAATAGAATAAATGATTTTCGTTCACGGAAAGGACTATATGGTATGCCTTTCCGTAAGATGTCAGGAAGGTTAACCCTCCATTATTAACCTGCGCATTGAGGGAATACCCTTCATCTGCCGGGTAAAGCATCAGAAGTAGTTGTGTATATCCTTCCGTGCGTGAATTCAATACCCACTGAAAGCCGCTTATAGGTTCAGTCGGCATCCGCAAAAACATCTCTATGGATTGGTTTTTGCCCAACCACAACATTCCGGAATCCTGACGGAATATACCTTCCGTCGCACTCACTGCACCCACGGTCAGTCTGTCTGCCGCGCTGTTAGCACGGAAGGCAGCCATATCGGCAGCGGTAGCTGAAGCGGTAGCCTGTGCTGCGGCATCCGTCGCGCTTGTTGCCGCTTCGGTGGCACTCGTTAGTGCTGCTGCCGCATCTGAAACTGCCGCTTCTGCACGCTCCAGAGCGTTCTGGGCATCCTGTACGCCTTTATCTATTCGAGTGGCGGCATCGTTGGCTGTATCTGTTGCCTCTAAAGCCTTCTGGGTGGCATCCCGAGCCTGTTGCGCAGCCTGTACGGCTTCAGCGGCCGTTTTGTTGGCGTAATCGGCCGCATCGCTCGCCGCCGAACCGTAGTATCCGGCGACATAAGCAGCCCCTGCGGCCGTCTGTGCTGCATCGTCGGCACTTTTAATGGCGGCACTCAAATCCCCGGTTACTTTCTCCACCGCAGCATAAGTTACGATGTTTGGTATCGTCTTTTCGCCCTCCTCGTCGGTGATGATAAGGTCGCGCGTTAGGTCGTCGTTCTCGCGGACGAGCACTCGCGGGGAAAAGCCGTCCCGGCCACACTCCAACGAAACGGTTATCTCGTTTGCTTGCGACTGCGGTTCTGGCCCGGAGAGAAGTGTCAGCTTTACCGACCCGGTGGAATTACACATCATATTACCTCCGCTTTAGAGACCGCATCGGCAAGGGTAAACCATTCGTTCACGACGCATATGGATGTCCTTTTTTCTCCCTCCAAGAACACTTCAACCCCATAACGCCCCGTGTCCATTCGAGCGGTGAGTTTTGCCGGTAAAGTGCATCTGTATCGGCCGGGCGATACTTCCAAAGCGTCCTGCTTTCGTAATATAGTAGGGTTATCCCGGTGACAGTAGAGGTACACGGCGAAGTCCAGAGTTGTCAAATCGACCCCGCCGGTTCCTTCAATATCAAAGGATATGGTTTCGCCCCGATAGCGTACGTTCATCGTCGAATAAGTTTAGGAAGAACTATTCCCCCAGCGCAGCTTGTTATCCGGCGGGGCTTGTACTCGATATATATTTCCGGATGCGCCTCCAGCTCTCTTATTGCTCGCATCAGATATGCGTCAGCATCGGACTTGGCTTGTGCGCGGGCCGTGTCGCGCTGGCGGTCGGTGGCTGCGTTCGTGTGGTCTGTATATACGGTTTGCGCTCCGGAGTTTGTAATCTTCACCGCAAGGTCTGGAATCACGCCGTATCGTACGAAGTAAGCAAGCGCGGGCTTTATATATCGCCGGGTAAAATCTTCGTATTTCCCCTCCAGCAATGCGTCGTATAATTCCCCCAAAGCCGGTTCCAGATGACAGAGCTCGGCGGCCTTTATTTTGGGAACCGTAACCGCCGCCTCGGTCACATGTTCGAGGGGCGAAAAAGCGATTTCTACTACCTCACGCGGCAGAATCAGAGTTTTCATTTCGCTTCGATATTTCCGCCAGCAGGCGATTCTGTGCCGGGTCGTACTCGTCGTAATCCAGTCCGTCTATCTTCCGAGCCTCCCAAACCTTCAGATACCCCGGTTTGATTGTGACCGGAGGACGATTGACAATCTGCATAGATGAAGAATTGATGCCGACTATGGATTCCATGATATTGCGAATGGGCTCCAGCAGTTCCGTCTGTTCGGGTTGAATTATGGTATTCAAGGCTATCTGATACTCGTATAAAATACGTTCCGGATTAAAGCCGGTCGAGTAATCCAACCCGCTCAGGGCGCGGAACCATGAGTGCGCCACCACGATGTCGGCCGTAGATTGGTCGTGAAGGCTTTGCCAATCGCCTTCGTTAGAACTTTCGATAGGCACGAACTTGGTGCTATCATCCGCACCGCGGTTAATAAGGAACATGACTTGGCCGGGCGTTCCGGCGAATTTCTTCTCGGCGGTGGCAACTATCTCTCGGGCCTGTTCGTCGCTATCGGCGCTTCGGTCGAGCATCATCACTCCCGACAGCTGGAACGAGTTGTCCAATCGGCTGATATTCCAACGGTCGGTTTTATAGGCTATGGCCGACACTCCGCGTCCGGCAACATACGAGGGCAGTCCGTAGTTTTCATATCCGGGTTCGTAGTCCTTATAATGAACCATAGACCGCAGCGTTCCGTCGCTGGCGACCTCGAAGCGAGGATATAGCGGCAGGCGCTTCGACTTCGATGCCGAAAACGCCGTCCAATCGTGGTGCAGGATGACAGCCTCCTTATCCTTGGATAACCGGCATCGGGTAGCGTCCTGATGATAGAGCGATAGAAAGGTATGACGTCGATTGGTAACGACCTCCAAAAAGGCATTCCCAAAGACGCACTTATCCACGGCGAGGCGGTTGAGTACCGAGCGTAGAGAATCCCCCTGTCCGTTCGCTTTCTCAATAAAGGCCATTAAGGCCGCATCATTCTCGTCGCACGTAATGCCCCTGCCGGATATATAGTCGGCCTTATCGTTGATTACCCGGCGGTGGGCAGTTGCATGGCGGTAAATGTACGCAAGAGCCAGCGGCAGAAGGTTGTCCGTCCCCCAAGACCAATACAACGACGACAGGCCGCCACCACGACCCATCGGAGTAAAGGGGTCGGTCAATGACTTTCCCGCAAAGCCCACGACCGACCTCCGGGGTTGACTGTTAGCTATTTTCCGCTTTCGGCTCATCTTCATATATAAAGTCTATACCTGCCACATCGTGCAGGTACTTCAGTTCCGTCTGCGAACACTCTCTTAGCACGAACCGGCCACCCTCGGCGCGTTTGGGCGGAGCGGACGTAAAAAGCACGTAATCTTCGTAACCGGCTCTTATGTTATATCGTTTTTTCATGGCTGTTATAAGTGGGAGGGGCGCGAACCCCTCCCGGTGAACGACTATTTGGAAAAGAGAGCGGCGGTGTCGCCGGTGTAATAGTACGCTTTGGTGGTTCCGGTGCGCGAGAGGGTTATCTCTTCGGTCTGCTCGTCGGTAAACTTCTTGCCGGTAGTGCCCTCAGCTCCGGACAGACGAAGCGGCCGCGTGCCCTCGTGCATTTCGTCCCAACCGATAATCATACACGTATCGTTCACACGCTTTATCAGGGCCACCACCCCGCAGTACGACGCTTCGATTATCTCATCTACCGCGGCCCGACTCTCGGGAGACATATCCGGCGTCTTAAACGTGAGGGTCTGCTCGACCGAATACATACCGTTCTCGGTTTTGACGGATTCCTTGTACTCGGCCTCGTCCTCCTTGAATTGGTAAGTAGCCAATTTCGCTTCGGCGTTCAAGGTAATAGCCGTGCAGGTCTTCCCTGTGGGGTCTATGGTCACGGCCTTAATGTCGCTTGCCGGAACAAGCCCTATCGTTGTCAGCCCGGAATGCTTCTTTCCGCAACTGCTGTTATATCCTACAAGTGTCATAATTTTAATTTAAGTGCTTAAACAGTAGGGGTTTCTATGCGCGGAGTGGCAATAGTCATCAGTTCGGGCATCAGGTAGTCGCACCCGGCCATGAAAATGGCCCTCTGGCGGTTCTCCATCTCGTCGGGGTTGTACCACATGCGCACCTGCGTTCCCGGAAAGTCGCGCGTATTGACCGCCAGCGCCAGATTCCGACGGTCGGTCAGCAGAGCGAACGATTGCGGCATGTCCGTGTACTGTTCGAGCACGCCGGTCAGGGCTACATCGATAACGCGGATGCCGTTATAGGAGAGAGTTTGGCGGCCGTTCTGAAGTGCCGCAAATGCGGATTCGAGGAAGCGGCCGCGCAGAGAATCTTCGTAGTTATTGTAAACGTCAGAAGTGACGAGGTACACAAGGTCACCATCGGCCTTCAGGGCACGAAGCATGGGAGAGGCGGCAGACCAGAGGTTTTTAAGAACCGTTTCTCCGGCATCCGGGTCGCTCATGTCCGTGATGTCGATGCGCTTTATTGCTTCGTCACCGGTAGTATCAGCCGATATGACTTTCAGAAAACCGTTGAATGTGTTATACCCCGATGCTCGCGAGGTATCGCCCAACCACATGGTGCGGCGGATGCTTTCAGCAATAGCCTGACGGAACAGGAGGGTTTCGGCAGCCTCCAGCTGCGTACCGGTCAGGTCGTCGAGGTTCACATCGGGCGAGTTGGTGATTTGCTCGTAAATCATCCCGAAATAGTCCTCCGCGCTCATGCCTATCTCGCATTTGACCTTTTCGAGTTCGATTTTCTTCTGGTATTTCTTAGCCAGCTCGCCACCCTCGAAGCCTTTCTTGTAAGGCTTAAGAACGTTCTCCGCGCCGCGCCACAACGATAGTGTAGTGGGGACAGGCATGTTGTACATCATCCGTACCCCGAGCGACAGCGCATCGGGCCCGGTCAGCATCGGCCGGAAGAAGATGGTTTCCAGCTCGCGCCCCTCGTAAGTTTTCGGATTTTCGATAATTCGTGACATAGGATTGTCTATTTGAAGTTTTTTATGTCGGCCTCGTAGGACTGCGCATTGGCCGTGCGCGGTTCGTCGCCTATGGGCGGGTCTTCACGCGGCTCGGTTTCGGTCGGGCTGGCTTTAAGTCGGTCCCGCTCGGCCGTAACCTCGGAAAGAGTGGTTTTTGCCTGTGCCAGCTCTCCGTTCAGCCGGTCGCGTTCGGCCGTAAGGTTCGACACGTCCGTTTTCAGAGCGTCGCGCTCGCTTGCAAGCGAATGAAGCGTTTCGTTCACTTTCTCGAAGTCGGTCGCTTGCAGTTCGTGCTCCACCTCATCGGTGGTTGCCGTAATGCCCAGCGTAGAGAGCAGAGCGTTCCATGTTTTTTTAAAAATCATTTTCATAGGATTATCGTTAATAAGATTTTCGGGAATCTGCGGCAGACGGCAGGCTGAAATCTGCTCGGGCGTATAGTTATACACCTGAGAGCTTTCTACTACCGCGTCCACAAGACCGTATCCAAGGGCTTCCTGCGGAGAGAGCCAACGCCCTTGCCCGGCGTTCTCACTCATAAGGTCGGAATACATTTCCCTTGGTCGGCCGGATGCCGTGGCATATATATCGGCTATACGCTCGTCGGTCTGTTGAACAAGCGTAAGGACGCTCGTTATTTCGTCGGCCGTTCCAGCGGCAATCGACGATGAGCGATGAATAAGATATAGCGAATTGCTCGATATGAATCGCCGTCCCACGGTGGCCGCCTGAGCAATCACCGTAGCTGCCGAGGCGGTATATCCATAGCAACGGGTCGTAACTTGTCCAGGCAATTCTTTTAGGGTATCATATATCAGCAGGGCATCGTTTACGCTTCCGCCGGTGGAACGGATATTCACGGCTACATCCGGCGCTTTGACGGAGGCGATTTCCGTGACGGCAGCCTTAAACCGGTCATATGTAGATACTCTTTCCTCGGGAGCGTCGAACTGCAACCACTCGGGCACGCCGATAATCCCTTCTATATCTATGACTGCCTTTTCGGCAGAGTTGGTAATAATGATTTGAGAAGGCATCTATTAAGTTTTGCACAAACTTAGCTCTTATGGTATGGTTGGAATTCACATGATTTTTAATGCTCTACCTTTAAAGTACTTGTGGGGTTAAATTGCTGCCCATTAAATTCATGGTTATGGTTTACTACCGGCTTTTGATATGGATTTGCTTCAATATCAGCAAAAGAAAAACCGGCTATTTTCATAGCCGGTCAACTTGGTAAACAAGAGATAATGCACCTACTCTACTTCTTCGGAATCTTTTTTAATACTTATTTTACCTTTGAAAAAGAATGCAAGTACACTTAACAGGGTAACGGAAATAACTATTAAGGCAGCCAACGTTTTACCCATATAAAACCACCATCCTGAAATACCGATAAAAACAAGGCACAAGACAAACCCCATCCACTGACCACGACCACTTTCCTTTAATTGGCTACTATACACTTTTTCTGTTAAAGCCATTCTATGATTTGACTGGGTTTCTGCCATCTTTAAGATTCTGTCGGCAGACCCCGGCAAAATATCTTCGTATTTTCTTATTTCTGCTGCGGGTGGTATAGGCCCTTTATAAAGTTGTGACTCACTCCTAAAATACTTCGTAATTATGTATGCTTTGTGCTGAGGAGATAAATCTTTATTTTCAATTATTGGCGTAACATTTTCTATATCTATTTCGGTTAACGCTTCGTCTGGATTGTCATTGCAACTTTCTTCTGGAATTTCCTCTTCTTCCTTTATTAAGGATTCTTGGGGTTTCATAGGTTAGTAGTGATTTAGAGTTAATGTTTTTATATGTCTGGACCCCATAATGTATGTCTTTTAATACTGCATCCCAGTCTTTCATTATCATTATAAAGTCGCTACTTCTGTTCAGGAACTTTAAGTAGTCACCAAAGTAATTACCACTTACATTACCTAAACTACCTACACCAATGTACCAAGTGCTTTTAGGTAAACAATATAACTCAGCTTTATACTGAAAAATAGATTTCATATATTATCAGTGTACTATACTGCTATAATCAACATTGGCAAATATACAAGAATCAAGCGAAACTTTTCCGTTTTCATCTAAATAAAGAACGAAAACTTGGCACTTTTATTATGACATTCTTAGACAAGTCCCATGCATATCCTTATCCACTTGAAAACTTAAAACTACTATCATATTAAGGAAAGGAGGCAACAAGAATCATCTATACTTAACAGCAGCCAAAGCTGAATATTATGCTGATATGTTGTTTGGATGTTTTAAATATCTTTAAAATAGTACACCGCCTGCTGTACAGTAGATTCAGAGATGCAAAAACGGTCGGCGGTAACGGTGATAGCGTCCATAGGCTTATAACCGTTCTTTAAAAGTCGCCGGTAGTGGTTCTTTACTACTACAACCCGACACATCTTATGGTCTATCACTCCTTTTTCCAAGAGCCATTCGATAAGCTGCCGGGGAGTGTCGAACCCTTCGGCAAGGGTAAGCATTTCCCGCTCGGAGCGGTCAAGTGGACGTGTTTCCATTAGAATGAGGATTTAACCTGTACCTTTTTTACATTTCCCTGTGCCTCGGTTATGTCGTGCTCGACGACCACTACCCGAAGGTTATCTATCCGGTTATTGATTGCCTCGACCTGTGCTGCCGCCTCTTGCCGTAACTGCTCGATGCGTTGTTCCAAATACGCCGCCTCGGCTTTGGAGTAACCGTACGGAAGCACAGGGCGAGGAATAGGGCCGAGAGCTATTCCGCCTTGGGCAAACCTGTGCCCATGTACGGAATTGATGTCCGACAGAGCCGCGATACGGCGAGTATCGTGTTTATTTACAATAGCAAGCAGTTCATCACCTTCGATTTCACCGATAGGCCGGTCGTCGATATAAATCTTATGCCCGCCTTGGGCATGGCTGCGGCCTTTGACTATCCCCATGCGGTCGCCTACCGGAATGATGCCGCCCTGCGCATACTTTTCTTTGCTGATAAAAGCAACTTGTAACGCAGTAGTTCCGACAAATTGTGCCGTCATAATGGCTCCTAAAACAGCATTAATACCAGCTTGTGACCAAATCCTCACAATACCTGAAGCCATATCCATCATTGCTTGGGAAATGCGTAGTTTTTTATCCTTTTCGAACGCTCGACGCTCGGCTTCTTCCTCCCGCTTTTCCTTCTCGGCATCGAGCTTTTCCTTTTCGCGTTGGTACGTTGCGTCGCTTATCAGGCCCTTGTGTAACTTATCTTAGAGCATCTTTGAATACGTCTCGTATTCGTTCTGAATGGCTTTCTTCTCGTTGTTAAGACGGCGCTGGCTGGCTTGCTGTGCGGCCTGTACAATTTGGCTGCCTATTGAAGAAGCTAGGTCAAACGCCTGCTGTTGGATTTGCTGTATCTCCTCGTCGGACAGTTCGAGCATTTGCTGCCAGAACCCTTTTCGGCTGCCGTCCGGATTCTTGCCTCGGCCGATGTTGAGGAGTTCGGTTTGCAGACTACCCAAAAGTCTTAAAAGCTCTCCATAACGCTCAGTGTCGGTTGCGCCGAGCAGCGCCAAAGCCTGCAATTCTTCTTGATAGGTTTTTAATAGTTCCTCCCGGTAGCTGACTTCGTTTTCTATGTGCCGACGGCGGTGTTCTCGCCGGTTAAGTTCGAGAGCGTTGTCTCTGTCCGCGGTGTACCGGTAGGTTCTCTCCGCTTCGCGCCGGGCGTTATCTCCCGCTTCCTGTATATCCAGCATACGGCTCACCCGCTCGGCCGCATATTGCAAGTCGAGGTTCGCCCTCACGGCGGCAATTTCCCCGAGCGTCTGCCGGTAAGCATCCGATTCCTCGTCGTAACCCTTCAACCGCATCTGAAGGACTTCCGCGTATGCGTTTAGTTCCTTGGTGGATGCCTGCCGGACGAGGTTAATGCGATAGTCAGTCGCAGCGGCGATGATACCTGACCGCCGGGCCTCTGTTGCCTCGGTAAGCTGTACTTGCTCGGCCGATAGGGCCTTATACTGTTCGGTCAGGTGCTCGTACTCCGGGCTGTTGCCAAGACCCATACCTAAGAGCCCTTTTTGTGCGGCCTCGATTTCTCGCAGTTTACTTTCTATGACTGCCCGTCGCTTATCGAAGTCCTGCCGGAGCCGGGCGAGCTCCTGCTGCTCGGAGTGCTTGGAGAGTTGCAGTTTCTTCTCCAAACCTTCATCCAGAGCATCTATTTCGGCCTTCACATTTTCGGTCTGTAACTGCACGACCTGCGCGGCACTTTCTCGGATTATCTGTGCCCGCTGTTCGGCTGCACGCTTTTCTTTGATAAGCTGCCGCGCTGTACGTTTCTCCTCCTTATCCTCGCTCTCGGATGCTATTCTCTCCAATTCTTCGAGCGTCTTTTCGTACAATTCGATTCTGTACCGGGCCGCAGTCTTGGGTGCATCGGTTTTTTTGTCATCATTGCCGTTAGGGTCGTCGGGCGGCGGCACTAAACCATGGTTTTTATAGAAGTTTTTTAATCGTGTTTGGGCGTTTGCTAAATCTATATCCGTTTCTATAATTTCTTTGTTGACCTCTTTTATACTCTTGAGTATGTCGTTAATTCTTGACCGAATGTCAATAGCCAGATAAATGGTTTTGAAAAGTCTCGAATGGGCACAATGTCGCATATTTTCAGTTAGTTAGCGGCTTTCTTTTCTCGCCTGTTCTCATGGCTGCCCACTCGAAATGCGGTTTTTTCTACCATATTTCGACCGTTTTCAAATAACACAAAATCAAAACGATACAATTCTCAAAAAATGCTGAGAATTGGACTGCGGTGGACTATAACGGACTGTCATGGACTGTGACGGACTTTTATAGGCTTCGTTGGACTGTTGCATAACTGCCGAAGAATGTGGAGGTTCCCTCCAAACCATCCGGTGCTATGTGAGAATTTTGACTATCCGCCGCAGTACGGTTCTCTTAAAATGTCAAACCATTAAAAGAGGATTGTATGAGAGATGATTTATCCTTCCTTCCGACGTGGGTCGCCAAAGGAGTCTTACCAATCTTAAAGCCGGAGGAGAACCATGAGCGGAATTAGAGTTATGCGTACCTGCGAGGCGTGCGGACAAAAGTTCGAGGCAAGATCGGCAGTAAAAAGTATTTGCTCCCCCAAATGCTACCAGCGTAAGAGATACCAAGAGCGTAAAAAAGGCAAGACCGTCGAGGAGATTGCAAAGGAAGAAGCCGCAAAACCTTCCAGCGCTCCCTCATTGCATAAGTCTCCAAAGGAGAGAATCTCCATAGAGCGTATGCAGGAGTTGTCCCAAAAGCCGTACCTGAGCATGGCGGAGACGGCCGAGCTGTTGGACTGCTCCCGACAGACGGTATATAACCTTGCCGCGGCCGGAACGCTCGAAGTGGTACAGCTTGCAAAGCGCCTTACATTGGTTCCGCAGGAGTCCACCAAAAAGATGATAGAGGCGCATACCGGGCACTACAAAGCTCGTGCGAAGCCCTCCGATCTCAGCCTCGAATCCCTCTACTCCCTTCGGGAGATTACGACCATGTACGATGTAACCGAAAGCGCCGTACACGAAGCCGCCAAACGCAAGAAAATTCTAAAAGTTTCTTCTGGTGGTAAGGTTTATTTCGACAAGCAAGGGATTGACTCCTATTTTTCGGAACGCAAAAACGGTGATACCGATACCCTCTGGTACAGCGTAGCCGAAGCGTGCAAGAAATTCGGGTATACACGCTCGTCGCTGTGGATCTTGTATAGGGAGAACGATAATCCATGTATGTAGTACCTACATAAAATGCGGCGAGAAATGTAAAAGGGCACTTAGTCCTTACAGAATCCGGACGGAAATTTTCTCTACCGTAGATCAAATTGAATTTCAGAGAGAAGAGGCGTTTGCTAAGATTAAAGTACGGTCGAACCAGGATATCTTCGAGCAGCTGTGCTCACTCTCAGATGGAAATTATTTTAATTTTAATTAAATTTACCACTTTAATTGAATGTAAGCAAAAGATACGACATGGCACCCCATTTCACCAAATTTAAAGAAGTATTACACGAACTATTCATGATGGATCAGGCTGATCTTGATTTTGGTATTTATCGAATCATGAACCAGAAACGAGCTGAAATAAATGACTACCTGGATAATAAACTTAAAAGTGAAGTTGAGAGATATCTGGATGAATTCAGCGGTAAAACTAGGAGCAATCTTGAGAATGAGATCGCCAAGTTAGCCGAAAGTCTTACTGATGCTGGAGTAAGTCTGGAAAGTAGCTCTAAATACAACGATCTAAAAAAACAGCTTGAAGGAATCAGCAGTAAGGAAGAGTTGGAAGAAAATGTCTATTCACACCTGACGACCTTCTTTAAGCGATACTATGACAAAGGGGACTTTATCAGCTTGCGGCGTTATAAAAAAGACGTATATGCGCTGCCTTATGATGGAGAGGAGGTAAAGCTTTATTGGGCTAACTCCGATCAGTATTACATCAAATCATCGGAATATTTTAGGAAATACTCTTTCAATCTTTATAACGGCAAAAAAGTTTCGTTCAACTTGGTCGAAGCCTCAACAGAGCAGAATAATAACAAAATTCATAGCGATAAAGAGCGCCGATTCGCTTTGTATAAGGAAAAGCCTTTGGAGGAGGTCGATGGGGAATTGAAGATTTATTTTACCTATGAACCGACAGACAAAAAAGTTTTCCAGAAGGAGTTGACCCGTATAGCTTTTCAAACTCTGACTCCCATGATCCCCCAGGACTTTTACGATCTTTTTACAAAGAAACCATCTGAAAAAGCTCCTGACCGAACTTTGCTTGAAAAGCATCTTAACGATTATGTAGCCAAGAATACGTTTGATTATTTTATTCATAAAGATTTAGGTGCTTTCTTAACAAGGGAACTCGATTTCTACATAAAGAATGAAATACTCTATATCGACGACCTTGAATACGACGATGAGAACAGGCTGTTCCGTCAGTTATCGGTAGTTAAGACCATAAAGAAGATCGGGCACAACATTATCCAATTCCTTGCCAGTCTTGAGGATTTTCAGAAAAAGCTTTGGTTGAAAAAGAAATTTGTTGTCGAAAATAATTACTGCATTACCCTGGATAGGGTTCCTGAAGAATTTCATGCCGAAATTGCTGCCAATGATTCTCAACGTGAAGAGTGGATAAAATTGTTTGCGATCGATGAAATCGGTGCCGACAAAAGGAAGCCGTCCGGCCTTCAAACAGCCTATTCAAATCCGCTGTCGATAGAGTTTCTGAAGAGAAACCCTTATTTGGTTTTGGATACGGCATTTTTTGATGATGACTTCAAGCACAAACTGATCGGTTCGATCGGGAACATAGATGAGAACACTGATGGATTACTGATTTCATCTGAGAATTTTCAAGCCCTGAATCTGTTGCAGGAGAAATACAGAGAACAGATTAAGTGTGTCTATATCGATCCACCCTATAATGCTAAGTCAAGCGAGATAGCTTACAAGAATTCTTTTAAACATTCTTCGTGGTTGTCTTTGATGGATAATAGAATTAATATGGGAAAGAATTTAATGTCGAGTAACGCATCAATGGTTATAGCTATTGACGAAAATGAGAAAGATCGATTATCTATAATGCTAGAGGCTCAAATGCCGAATAAAGATATTGTTTCGGTAACCGTGATTCACAATCCCAGAGGAATACAGGGCAATAACTTTTCTTATAATAATGACTATGCTATTTTCTGCATTCCTCCTGTTAAATGTTTAACAGAAATCCCTCGTAATAAAAAAGATTGGACGTATTCTAATCTAAGAAATTGGGGTGGAGAGTCTTTAAGAGCAGATGCTAAGAACTGCTTTTATCCAATAATTATCCGAGAAGGTAAGATCGTTGGTAAAGGTGAAGTTCCAGATGATAGTTACCATCCATCTTCTCAAACTGAAATAAAAGGCGATGGTGAAATGTGGGTATGGCCTATTGATGGTCAGGGAATTGAGAGAAAGTGGAGATACGCATACCAAACCATTGACACAATAATCGACACTTTAAGAATGCGTGATTCTAAAGATCGTAAAGAAATAGAACTTGCAGACAACACGGACAAAGTAAAGACAACTTGGAATGCCAAAAGATATGATGCAAGTGTCTATGGAACGCAGCTTTTGGGAAACATGTTCAACACAAAGAAATTTGATTTTCCTAAATCCGTTTATACAGTGCAAGACACGGCGAGTATAATAACTGAAAAAGATGATTTAGTAGTTGATTTCTTTGCCGGGAGCGGCACTACTGGTCATGCTGTGATTAATTTAAACCGAGAAGATAAGGGTAAAAGAAAGTACATCCTTGTTGAGATGGGTGAGTACTTCGATACTGTCACAAAGCCGCGGATACAGAAGGTGATATACTCGAAAGACTGGAAAAACGGCAAACCCGTTTCTCGTCAGGGTTCCTCCCACTGTTTTAAGTATATCCGTTTGGAAAGCTATGAAGACACCCTAAACAATCTTGCTCTTAGAACCAATGATTTCGCTCAGGCGTTGAATGAGAACAATGGTGCTATGAAGGAATCGTTTCTGTTGAGTTATATGCTGGATACAGAAACCAAAGGCAGCCTATTCAGTACAGAGTGGTTTGCTGATCCGTTCAATTTCCAATTAAACATTACCCGTAAAAATGAATTGAGGCGTGAGAAGATCGATCTCGTTGACACATTTAATTATCTGATAGGACTCAATGTGCATTCCATCACCTATCCGGTTGATGGAGTCTGTATAGTTACAGGCATCACGCGAAGAGGAGAAAAGACATTCATACTCTGGCGGGACACTAATAAAATTCCTAACGATAAGCTGAATTCAATAGTTGAGAAACTTGACATCAATCCAAGGGATAATGAATTTGACCGTATCTATTGCAACGGCAATAACAATCTGGAAAACATACGCAGAGAGGGCCAGACGTGGAAGGTTATATTAACCGAGCAGGAATTTGCCAAATTAATGTTTGAAATCGAGTAAGCCATGGCCGCGAAGAGAAGAAAGAATAATAATACTGCCCGGCTTTCCCATGCATTGGTGCTGAATAAATATATTCTGAGCTTGTTCGGTGTCGAAACGCTTGAAGAGTTAGCTTCCAATCTCAAAGATCCGAGGCTTGAGGGTTATGACTCAGAGAATGTTTCACATTTCCACAGAAATATTGCAGCTCAGTTGGTAAATAAGGGCACCTTTACTGCAGATATACTGTTGGAGTACGATGAAAACATATTTCGTCATACAATAGCAATCAGCAAGAAACGGGCTGAACCGATAAAGTGGAAGTATTTTCAGTATCTGGCTTTGCTTTTTACCGAAGTTTATCTCGACAAGTATTTTTCCGATAAGGAACAACTGCTCGACGATCTGAACAGTTATCTTGAACTGGTGTTCATTCAGGATCCGGACAATTACATTGAGATTTCCCCATTCAAGTTGACCGACCTCAATAAACTGGCTTTCTGGAATGCTACCGGTTCGGGAAAGACTCTCCTGATGCATGTAAACATCAAGCAATTTTTGCATTACTCAAAAGGGAAAGTTCACAATCGTATTATACTGTTGACTCCAAATGAAGGACTTTCCAGCCAACATTTAACGGAGTTCAAACTATCCAACATAGAGGCGGAGATTTTCACCAAATCATTTAATCTTGGCGGTCTGTTCAAAGGTGATAACGTCGAAATAATCGAGATATCGAAAATAACAGACGAATCGAAGGATAAGACTATTGCTGTCGATTCATTCGAAACCAACAATCTTGTTTTGGTCGATGAAGGTCATAAGGGAACGGGCGGAGACGTATGGAAACGAATGCGTGATAAAATGTCTGAAACTGGATTCTCCTTTGAATACTCAGCAACTTTCAGTCAATCTATCCACGCTGCAGGTGCAGGCAAAAAGAGGCAGCTGCTCGAAGAGTACGGTAAAGCCACAATTTTCGATTATTCATATAAATACTTTTACAAGGACGGCTACGGAAAAGATTATCAGATACTTAATCTTAACCAGAAATGGGATAGTGATAGGACTGAACTCTATCTGACTGCTTGCATGATAGGCTTTTATGAGCAAATGTGCCTATTTCAAGACAACGGTAGAGCTATCAAACCTTTCTTGATCGATAAACCGTTAGCCATATTTGTTGGCGGAAGCGTCACCGCCACTACAAGCCAGAAGGATATTTCGGATATTGTGTTGATACTTAAATTCATTCAGAGTTTCGTAAATGAAAAGCCTAAAACGGTAGCCAACATAGAGCGTATTTTATCCGGCACCGACGGGCTCGTAGATAAGAATAATCACAGTGTTTTTGCGCATTCTTTCAAATATCTGAGAAAAACCGGTCTTATGGCGGAAGTTATATTCGACCACATGCTGAAGGCCGTATTCAATTCTTCAATTTCGGGAGCCCGACTGCATGTGGATAATATTAAGGGGCAATCCGGAGAATTGGGCCTTCGTGTCGGTGACTGCAAATATTTCGGGGTTGTAAATGTCGGAGACGATGCAAAACTTCTGAAACAATGCGATGAAGCCGGAATTCTTACCGGGTCGAAAGATTATTCAAATCAATCTTTGTTTGAATCTATCAATACTCCGGATTCGGTAATTAACATACTGCTCGGATCCCGTAAATTCTCAGAAGGATGGAGTTCATGGAGGGTTTCTACTATGGGGCTTATGAACATTGGACAGTCGGAAGGATCCCAGATTATTCAGTTATTCGGGCGTGGAGTACGCCTTAAGGGATATAACTTCTCGCTCAAACGTAGTAGTGAGTTAACACAGATTGAACAAGATCCACCTGCATATCTGTCGCTGCTTGAGACACTCAATATTTTCGGCATCAGGGCCGATTATATGGACCAGTTCCGTGATTACCTTAAGGCGGAAGGACTACCTACGAATGATTATAATTTCGAAGAGATTGAGCTTCCCGTGAAGCAAATACCGGATCTGACTTCTAAAAAGCTAAAACTTATCAGGATAGAACCAGGGCGTGACTTTAAGAAAGAAGTTACCCTTGATCTTGCTTTATTGGACAAAATAAAAGTTACCCTTGATTATTATCCTAAAGTACAAATTCTTAAAAGCCGTAAGAGCGGAGTTTCGGAAAGTATTTCTTCACAACTAAAAGAGGGCAAACTTACCGACAGTCACCTGGCCTTTATAGATTGGGATCAGGTATTTTTTGAGATGCAGCAATTCAAGAATGAGCGCAATTGGTATAACCTTAATATATTGAAAGAGGATTTAAAAAACGTATCCAAGAATCCAAATTGGTACACCTTGCTTATTCCTAATTCTGAGCTGGAGTTTAGCGATTTCAAAAAGACGATCATGTGGCAGGAGATTTTGGTTTCTCTCCTTAAATCATACACACACCGATTCTATAATTACAAGAAGAGCGAGTGGGAAAGCCAGCATGTTATACCAGTTATGGTCGATAGTAACGATTCTAATTTTATTCCAAAATATAAGTTTTCTATTCATCGTGAGCTTGAAATGCTTATTTCACAGCTCAATGAAATGAAAGCAATTATCGAAAAGGATGAAATTACAAATAATGTGAAAGCTAAAGAGGGAGAAGTGGAAGTAACAGGATTATATTTCTCCCAGCATCTTTACCAGCCTCTAATCTTTATAAACCCGGAGAAACCGGTTAGTAATGATACCAGTGTAGCAGTTGTGGAAGTATCCCCCATTGGTTTGAATAAGGGAGAACGTGATTTCGTAGAGGATTTAAAATCGTTCTACATAAGTAACCCTGAATATTTTTTAGACAAGGAGCTATATATTCTAAGGAACCAAAGCCGCAAAGGAATAGGCTTCTTTAAAGAGACTCATAATTTCTACCCTGATTTCATTTTGTGGATACTCGCAGAAAACATACAGCACATCTCATTTATCGATCCGAAAGGTTTGAGGCAGGTTGCGGGAATTAATAGCGATAAGATCGGATTACATAAACGAATTAAGACCGATATTGAACCACGGATAAGAAAGAATGATGAAACTTTAAGGCTAAACAGTTTCATAATATCGACAACGAAATACAGTGAACCGTCCTGGATAAATGATTATGACATCTCTGAGCTTAACAGCCGGAATGTATATTTCATGGAAGAACAGAAAGATTACCTACGGTTGATATTGGATAAGATATTGGAATCATAAATGGATTTAATTTTATAGCTTGAGCCCTCAGAAATGAAGGCCTAGTGGGGACAACCAGCTAAATGGTTTTGAAAAGTCTCGAATGGGCACAATGTCGCATATTTTCAGTTAGTTATCTGTTTTCCTTTCTCGCCTGTTCTCGTGGCTGCCCACTCGAAATGCAGGTTTTTCTACCATATTTCGACCGCTTTTAAATAATACATAATTAAACAGGTACGATTCTCAAAAATGCTTAGAATTGGACTGCGGTGGACTATAACGGACTCTGGTGGACTGTGGCAGACTTTTAGGGGCTTTTATGGACTATTGCATAACTGTCGGAGAGTGAGCGTTTTCTTTCCCAACCATTGGGAAGGATGTGAGAAATTGGACTATACTCTATTACAGGATGGTTTTACTTTTTCCGGAATAGTCGCGAACCCTACGTCATCCGGCCTTTACGCACAGAAAGCCCGGAGAGATTGTGGTATTCTCTCCGGGCCGGTGTTCGTAAAGGCCGGGCACTTATCGTCCATTGGTAAATGAAGCATTGAAGGTCGGTTGCTATTGTGTATTGTTTTTGAAATATCGGACATATTTTTCCTGATAAAAGCGGGCCGTCGCCGGTCGGCAGCAAGCTGTATTTTCGTATGCGGAAAAATCCGCCCCGAAAACGCCCGCCCCTTCCGGCAGCGGACATCTTGCTCCGAAGTCGCAACCGTACTGATTAATTCACTCACTCATTCACTCATTCACTCACTCACTCACTCACTAATCCACCTAATCTACCTATATGCAGAGAGCTTGCGGGGGTCCGGTATGGTCGAGTATAGTCCGGCAAGGCGCTTTACGCATGGGGCTTACTTGGCCGTTATGTTAAGCGTGCTCTGTAAGCACCGAAAGGGGAAACACAGGCCGTCGCCGGTCGGCAGCAAGCTGTGTTTTCGTCGGACGGAAATCCGTTCGCCAAAACGTCCGCACCTACCGGAAGCGGACATTTTTGCTCCGTAGTCGAAAAATCTAAAGAGATAGTAACATCAAAAGGCAGGAGCGATACTACCGATATTCTGCCGGAAAGAATGTTTACATCTTATCCGATACTATGTACACTTTGGCGTGAGTGGGTCTTTCCTTAGCTACTCTTTTTAGGGGGATAATCGAATGAATCTACATCGAAAAACTCGCGGATAGTGATATTGTAAAACTCGCAAATCTTTCGGATTGTCATGATAGTAGGAACTTTACGTCCGGCTTCATATCTATATATATCCGAATGGGTATGGTCTATTGCTGTTTCTTGTGCTACACCATACTTTTTCCGCAACTCTTTAATGCGTTCAACTAATTTTTCTGCTAATTCAGCATCTTTATAACGGCTGTTTCTCTCCATAGCTGCAAAAAAATCAGAACTATCTGGGATTTATCCATGCTAATAAGCAGGGCATGTATTATTTGTTATTATATTTGCAGGTGATTTATATTAAACGGTTACATGAATTATGCTAACTTTGCGCTATCATAACTCGGCATAGCCGACGGACATAATAAGAGTAAGCAACTCTTTTATACCACCTTGAGAAATTGGGAATGTTAAGGAATCGGGTATAAGTGTTGCCAGCCCTTGTTATGTCCTGCCTGCGGGCAGGACTGCAAGGGCGCGGTACATTTCCTGATTCCGGGTATCCCAATGCCTTCAAGGGGGATTTGTTATCGCGTCCCTTGCTTTTTTATTGCCGGGGACGAATGTATCATCCACCTATTTGTCTGCCGAGTTATGCATCACCCGTTTTATCCCATTGTCAATATAAACTTAGACCTTGCTTCTACCGCTTGTTTTGCAGATTACGGCTCGGAGCTGTTCCGGGAGGGAACAAGCCAAAAAGAACAGAGCATTGTCCGCGAGCGTTTAAGCCACAGAATCGGAGTATTATTAGACCTGCTCTACAAAGAGGGTTACCGAACGTTTCTTTGTCCGGTAGGCGGAGAGTTAGGCATTATAGCCGCTTCGGCAGTACTCGATTTGAAAGCCCTAAAGCCGGACGTAGAACTTGTGCCGGTACAAGCGAGAGTCCAGAGCCATGATACCGACAAGACGTTCAGTCACCTTATACGCCCACATAAGGCCGGAATAATCGGTCATAGGCTTCCCGCCCTGCAAACCTGCGAAGTTGGCTATAATTATTCCCCCTCTTTTTCCGGCAAGGACAGTTATTCTATTCAGAACGCTTTGATGATAGGTCTTTCAAGCACCGTTATTACATTCTTTCCGGAAACGTCCGGCCAAATACCCTCCTCGCTTGCCTTGGCCAAACAGCTTAATCTTCGGATAATAAACCTCTGTCCCGATAAAGCGGCCCGGCAATATGAGAACCGGGTGGAACCGTTTATCTCCGCAGCCCTTTCCTGCCCTCCGCCAATCTCCCCGGTAGAATACCTGTGCGGCCTTTGGATACTCGAACACGAATACGGTATGGAAAGCGGGGATAGAGGATGGAGGCATCTTCGGTCTTACTCTAACTTGGAGTGCGAATGGAATCTTAAAGACAACGGAGAGGCCGAGATATTCTACAATGCCCGAAGCGTCCTTAGCGACACGTTCCTTTATGACCAACATGTAGGAACGCTCGCCCTTTCCTCCAAATGCTACATAATAAAAGACCTTACCGGAAATCATATGGAGCTGCTGGACTGCACGCCGGAAAGAGGCATACATTTACTTACCCTACGGAAAATCCATTGGAATCACCCGGTAGCATCTATACAAAGAAAAGATACCCTTAGTCTTACCGGCCATTGGCTCCACACAGAAACCTGCATTAAAAACGATACCCAATCTTGGCAACCCCTTCCCCAAAGCAAGGACTTTCCCGAAGAATGGATATTTACCGACCAAAATAGCCTTACCGTCCATTACCCGGACAAGTCGGAGGAACAGCTAAAGTATGCTTATTGTCCCCTTAACCAAGAACTCTTTATCGAGCAAGACAGGGAACTTTGTATAGACGACGTGTATCGGATAGAAGAACTATCCCCGGCCCGAATCCGCCTCTACCTTATGGAGAACGTGCATATATTCCCCGAACAGTGCCAAGTAAGGATAGAACTGGAAAAAGAGTAACCATCGGAAAAACAAACGGTTGTATTCTATACTCAAATTCCACTATACAAGCCTTCTACCATACTTCTGTAAGTTGCTGACTATCAATGGCGGCTAAATTCAATATAGAAGTCAGGATTTCAATGCCAAAAACCTAAAACACGCGTCAGAATTGAGCGCATTAAAATTTTTCATACATCGAAGTTTTGTACAACCATGCTTCGACGGCTTTGAATTGAATAGTGTGCCATACCCTCGGAATGTCGCATGTTGTTTCCTTGCACGTAAGACTCACCCCCCGACAGGGAAAACCGCAATTGTCAAACCGGAAAAACCGTATATTTGTCAATACTCTTTTCCATAACTATATTCCATTATGCTTCTTACATGCCAAGCGAACTACCTTCCCTGCATGAAATTCACAGCAATCCTTACTCTGGCCGCTCTGTTGCTTTGCGGATGCGCGAAAGACGAACCGGTTATACCCAATCCCAGCAATTACGACGGATATATGTGGGTCGATAACGAAAAGTTTCCTTTGGAGATACTTCACGATACTCACTTTATCGTCTTCAAACGGAACGACGAACAGACCGTATTGCAGCAGCTAAAAGAGAAAGGATTTACCATTGTGGACAGTACATATATGCCTTACTATTCACACAATTATCCGTATTTTCCTGAATCCATGAAGGACTGTTTGTGTACGAATGTAAAGGGGACGGGTAATCTTCGGGAAATCCCGCAGCTTGTCTATAACACCCATTTATACCGTGCTCCGCAGACAATCCATCCATACAAGGAACGCGGTGCTTCCAATTTCATTTATGTAGGAGTAAACTCCGAGGAAGATTTGGATATGGTCGAGGAATATGCCCGCCGGGTAAATGCGTTCGTAATAAGAGAAAGTTACTTGTTGCGTGGAGTTTCGGTAGCGTGTACGAATGTTTCGGCAGGCACTCACGTCCAGCTTGCCAACTGGTTCTACGAAACCGGCAAATTCCGCTATGCGGAACCGGAAATGCAGGACATTAATTGGTATTAAACTATTGAAAAAATGAAAACGACTTACATACTGACTATGGCAATATCGTTATCGGTCTTGTGGGGATGCACCCGCACCGATATCGACGAGCAGTCTACTCCCCCCGGATTTCCTTAGCCTGCTGTCCGGCTCCGGCGTTTCCGAGCCGGGAACCGCCGGAGCCGGAAACGGAAATATGGGAGTCTGTTGCCATTTTACGGATACTGCCTTCCTGCTTTATTTATAGACTTCCATTACTGCCGGCCGCGAATAAAGCGTATTTCTGCGGCAAACGGACAGCATAATAGCAATCTACAATTTTTATATGTAAACTTTTCATCTTATAAATAAATCATTATATTTGTACCGGGATTCCGTACCGCCGGTATCCCGCAGCTCTGTTATCCTCTCGGTAAATTTGGCAATTTACATCAGTCAAGGTATAACGGAGTATCTTACCGGCCGCGTTTTATGCGGCACGGTAAATGTCGGTAGACTGTGCCACGGCGCAGGTTACTGGACGCTTGCTACTATGACTGGTCCGCCAAAGCCAACCGAGAGGGCAAGTAGTTCAGTGCCTGCGCCTCTTTTATGGCCCGGGCACAAATGCGTCCCGGCCATGAAAAAAGAAAAGCAACCGCAGTCAGTATCCAACCCCGAGTGGGAAAGAATCGACTTTATCGTAAAAGAACTCAGGATAACCGTCAGCGTCCTTTCTCGCGCCTGCGGCATGAAGCATCCGGCCACGTTCTACCAAATCAAGGCGGGACGTTACAAAATGAGCGCCCGCCTTGCACAGCGCATAGTGGCCGCCTACCCCAAGTACAGCATGGGCTGGCTGCTGTTCGGCGAAGGCGGTCCTTATGCAGTCAATAAATCTCCCGTTACGGCAACCGCGCACGGAGGCCGGGGGAAGGAAATGTTCGAGTTCAAAATGTATGTCACCGAGGACCAGATTCCGGAATTGAAAAAATGGATAGCATCGCTCGAAAGAAAACGGCGTTCCAAGAAAACCGGAAACAAGGCGACGTAACTCTTTTCCGCGAATGCCGCCGCATGCGGAAAGTCGCATAAGTTTCCTATATTTGAGTACCGTACCGTATTTACGGAGACAGGCTTCCCTTGCTTATGGGCATTGCGGATTTACCCTTCCCTCCGACAACGGTCCGGCCGCCGCATTTACGCACTCGATTATTAACCTAAAACCAAAATGAAAACATGAAACACTTATCCATGAACCGCCCCGGCATAATATGCGCCGTTATGGCGGCAGCACTGCCTTCATGCAAAGACAATGCTCCGGAACCAGACATAATTAAAATCCCCCCCCCGTCGTTACGGTAACGGCAGGCATTCCGACCGATACCGGAATCAGTTTTACCGTAACCCCTGAAAATGCCGACGAGTTGGCCTACACGGTCATCGTGGCCACGGCCGGCATGCCGGAAGCCCGCGATATACTCACGGACGGAATCCCCGGAGACCCTTCGCAGGAAAAAATCTACTCCGCAGGCGGCCTCGAACCGGACACGGAATACATAATCGCAGTGGCCGCGTCCAACGAAGGAGGCCTATCCGAAGTCGCCACGGCCAGAATATCCACAGGCTCCACGCCTTTCGCGGCACTCGAACAGGGAAAGGAGTTTACATTCCTGACCGCATCGTTTTCGATATCTTCCTCCAAAGCGGAACGCGCCGCCTACATGCTCTTGGAAAAAGACGAAGGGGTTCCCTCGGCGCAGGAAATACTGGAAGACGGCATGCGTGTCGGAACGGACGGGCCCGAAAAAATATATCTCTCGCAGCTAAAATCAGAAGCCGACTATATCGTAGTTGCAGCAGCGGGAAATGCGTATGCGTGCTCCGAAGTAGCGGTTCTGGAGCTGGAAAAGATGCCGGAGCCGGCTTACGAGAGCACGGTAGCCTGCACGTATGCGGCCGGCAGCTACTACGGCGATATGTACAACGACAAAGGCACGGGCGAATTTTTTCTCGTATTGACCGACGTGGAATTCATAAACGACTATGCCGTTTCCGCCGGAACCATACTCCAACTCGACACCTATTCGCAACTGTCCGCGGTCAAAACGGGAGCCGAGCCTCTGAACGGAATATACGGATTTATAACGCCCATACCCGGAGAGGAGCCCGGCACTTTCGTCGATGCCTGCACAGAATACTCCATAGGGGGCTTAAACAGCATGTGGAGGGAAACCGACGGACAGGGGCTGCTTGTAAATTACGGATTGCTGACGAATGCCGTGCTGGAATACCTGATAAAGGACGGAAACTACCGAATCGTCGCATATGCGACTTACAGCGACGGCAGGACCGTAAAGCTTACCTATGAAGGAGAATGCGGGTTCCGCAATACCGTGCCGAGCGACTTGCAGGATATAGACGTGAGGGGGTTCGGTTCGGCCGAAGCGGTTTATCTCGGACAAAAAAACTCGTTGGGTTCGGACCAGTTCATAGTATGTCTTCAGGATACGGCAGAAGACCCGCAGCAAAGGGTTATCCTCGAATTTTATGTACCGGTATGCAGCGACCCCGGCAACCCGGAAATACCGTCCGGGACCTTTACCAAAGGGGAATGGCTTACCACCGAACCGTGGACTTATTACGTCGGAGAAGAAGTCATGGGAGGGACTCACATATACGGCAGCTATACGGAATCCGTTATAGACGAGGTGCTCACCCGCGGCTACGTGCGCGACGGCTCGTTCGCCGTACGCGACGACGGCGGCGGAACGTACACTTTCGACCTCGACCTCGTTATCACCGACGAAGGAAATTATTCCGGCAGCGGCCTGCAAATTTACGGAAACCCGAACGCCGAAGAGCCGCTCAGGCGCACGGTCAAAGGTACATTTACGACCCGGATGCCCATAGAAAACAAGTACCCCATCCCGCCCGGCGACCTGACCATAAACGCCGACAGGATTTACAAGGCGACTTTCAACCCGCAGCCTTCGGGAGCTGGCGGTTACAACTACCATGTAGAATTATTCGACACGGAATTCGACACCGGCGAGAATTTCGGCCCGATATCCGGTGGAACCGGCAACCATGCGGTGCTCGACCTCTGGGGTACGGAGCCCGCCGACCCGGCCGCACCCGCTATTCCCGAAGGGACGTATTACATGGATTACTCCTCGATGCCCGGAACCTGCCACGGACAGTACACCTACGTACAGCATTTCGACAAAAACGGCAATCTCCTGCCGCTCAACTTCTGGAACGCCACCGTAACCGTGTCCCGTGAAGAAAACGGATACAGGCTTTCATTCAGCGGACAGGACAACCGCAACGAAAAAATAGACTGCATCTATACCGGCCCGGTAAAGTTTACAGTTCAAAACGGCGCTTCGCCGTTATACGGCCGACCGCCTTATGCTGCCGTCGAAGAAAATGAATCCGAACGCCGACGGACCGCCCTCGAAAATACATTCCGGGGATTGCATCCGAGTACCGAAAACCAGAACGGCCGTCCGGTACGACTGAGCCGCTCTGCCGGAAGGTAAACCGGAAACATGCGACGCGGGGCCGGGACTTCCGGAAGTCCCGGCCTTTCCATGCTTGCAAGGTAAGCTTTTATAGGACGGCTCGTCAACTTCGATTCTTCTGACTATCTTTGCGGCACGAAAGCAATCCAGCCCCGAGGCTCAAACGCCACAGTTATGACACAGGAAGAACTTTTCAAAAAGCTGATAGCCCACAGCAAGGAATACGGGTTCATATTCCCTTCGAGCGAAATATACGACGGACTCAGCGCCGTTTACGACTACGGCCAGATGGGCGTGGAACTTAAAAACAACATAAAGCGATACTGGTGGGAGGCGATGACCCGCATGAACGACAATATAGTGGGCATCGACGCCGCCATATTCATGCATCCGCGGGTATGGGAAGCATCCGGACACGTAGGGGCGTTCAACGACCCGCTGATAGACAACCGCGACTCCAAAAAACGCTACCGCGCCGACGTGCTTATAGAGGATTGGCTGGCCAAACAGGACGAAAAAATACAGAAAGAGGTAGATAAGGCCCGCAAACGTTTCGGCGACAGCTTCGACGAAAACCAGTACCGCTCGACGAACCCGCGCGTATTGGAAACCGCCGCTCGCCGTGAAGCAGTAAACGAGCGTATGAACTCCGCCCTCAATGCGAACGACCTCGACGAACTGCGGCAAATCATCCTCGACTGCGAAATAGTCTGTCCGGTGTCGGGCACGCGCAACTGGACGGAAGTGCGGCAGTTCAACCTGATGTTCGAAACCAAAATAGGTTCCGTAGCCGAAGGAGCGGGCAGCATTTATCTGCGCCCTGAAACGGCTCAGGGCATATTCGTGAATTTTCTGAACGTGCAGAAAACCGGCCGCATGAAGATACCGTTCGGTATCGCCCAGATAGGCAAGGCGTTCCGCAACGAAATAGTTGCCCGTCAGTTCATTTTCAGAATGAGGGAATTCGAGCAGATGGAAATGCAGTTTTTCGTCAGGCCGGGCGAGGAAATGGAATGGTGGCGCCGCTGGAAGGAACGCCGCATGAAATGGCATCTGGCCCTCGATTTCGGCGACGGACTGTACCGGTTCCACGACCACGAAAAACTTGCCCACTACGCCAATGCCGCCGCCGATATCGAGTTCCGTTTTCCGTTCGGGTTCAAGGAAGTGGAAGGAATACACTCCCGTACCGATTTCGACCTCGGAAGCCATCAGAAGTTCTCGGGCCGCAAAATACAGTATTTCGACCCGGAAACAGGAGAAAGTTACGTGCCTTACGTGGTGGAAACTTCGATAGGCGTGGACCGCATGGTACTTCAGGTGCTTTCGGCCTCATTCCGGGAAGAAAAGCTCGACGGAGGCGAAGAACGGGTGGTTCTCGCCATACCGGCTGCCCTCGCCCCGGTAAAGGCCGCCGTGCTGCCGCTGGTAAAGAAAGACAGCCTTCCGGAAACGGCGCGGGAAATCGTCGATTCCCTGAAACTCGACCACAACGTACAATACGACGAGAAGGACAGCATAGGCAAACGCTACCGCCGTCAGGACGCTATCGGTACTCCGCTGTGCATTACCGTCGACCACAGAACGCTCGAAGACCGCACCGTTACGCTGCGGGACAGGGACAGCATGGAACAGACCCGCATAAACATATCGGAAATAGCGGCCGAAGTGGAACGGCGCGCGAGCCTGCGCAGTCTTCTGGAAAAATTGAATTGACCGTCACACGATTAACTGACAGTCAATTTATCTTCCCGTAAGGACGCCGCGATGCGTCCTTTTCCCGAAATATGTCTTACCTTTGTGTGTCGTCCATTAAATACAAAATTATGAAAGGACTCAGATACACCGTTCTGCTCGCATCCGCAGCGATGCTTGCAGCGTCACCGGCCCACAGCCGCGACAGGAAAATAGTAGCCAGCAGAAACTATGTCGCCAAAGAGGTGACCGCCCCGCAGGACTTCCGCATACTGACGGTTTCGCACATAGTGGACGTGGACTATACTCAGAGTACCGACGGACGGACCGCCATAAGGATATACGGCTCGGATAATCTCATAGACCTCGTTACCCTCGACTATACGGGGAACGGAAAACTCAACGTAGGACTCCGCGAGGGTTACAGAGTGGAAGGCGAAAGCCGACTCAAGGTCATAGCTTCGAGCCCTTCCCTTGAAGAGGTAGGAATTCACGGTACCGGAGATGTGACGGTCAAAGGCCCCCTCGACGTTCCCTCCTTAGAAGTGAAGCTGCTCGGAACCGGAGATTTCACCGCCGGTCAAATCGTCTGCGACGGCGATATGAGCATAAATATTTACGGCACAGGGGACTTTACGGCCGGAAAAATGGAATGTGCCGACTTTACGGCAAAAACCGCCGGCACAGGGGATATTACGGTCGGCGTCCTTACATGCGATGCCATGACTACCAGCCAGTCCGGAACCGGCGATATCGACATGGATACCGTGAATTGCGGAAGCCTGCATGCCGGTATTTACGGAACCGGCGACTCCGATTACGGAAGAATGGTCTGCGACGGCATGGAAGTTTCGCTTGCCGGAACCGGCGATTTTCAGGCGCACGCGGACTGCTCCGGAACCGTAGCCGTTACCACTACTTCCTCCGGCGACATAACGGTTTCCGGCAAATGCGCGACGGCCGAACTCAAAACCTACTCGACCGGCGACATTATGGCCGGAAGGCTCGTAGCCGAGAACGTAATCGCCACCGCAGTCGGAAGCGGTGAAATAGAATGCCATGCCGCCGCCTCGATAAAAGCGGTATGCGAAGGGAGCGGTTCTATCCGGTACCGCGGCAATCCGAATTTTTCCAGCGCGTCGGGAAACCATATCCATTCAATAAATTAGCTCCTGCGCTCGGCACGATGGACAGGATAGCCTTGTTTCCGGGGTCATTCGACCCTTTCACAGTCGGTCATCAGGCCATAGTGGAACAGGGCCTGAAATTGTTCGACCGTATAGTGATAGGCATAGGCACGAACACCGACAAGCGCGGAATGCTGCCTTTGGAGAACCGCCGCCGCCTTATCCGGGATATTTACGGCTGCGACGGCCGAATCGAGGAAGCCGTGTACGAAGGCATGACGGGCGAATACTGCCGCAGCCGGGACATACGCTTTATCCTGCGCGGAATGCGCAATACGGTGGATTACGAGTACGAGCGCAACGTAATGCTCGTGAATCAGAAACTGTTTCCGGAAATAACCACCGTACTGATGTTCACTCCCCCGGAATACGTGGCCATTTCTTCGAGCATGATACGGGAAATAGTCACTTTCGGAGGCGACCCGACCGACCTTATGCCCGAAGGCATAGACATAAAAAAATACATATAACCTGTTTATACATGCAATTTACGGCTGAAACCATCGCCTCTTTCCTTGGAGGGGACATCATAGGGGACAAAAACGTTTCCGTACGGACAGTAGCCAAAATCGAAGAAGGCATGCCCGGCGCGCTTTCGTTTCTGGCTAACCCCAAATACGAGCACTACATCTATAACACCGAGTCCACGATAGTCATAGTGGACAGGTCGTTCAAGCCCCGCCAACAGGTAAAAGCTACTCTGATAGTAGTGGACGACGCATACGGATGTTTCGCCAAGCTGTTGGAACTGTATGCAGCGAGCAAGCCGGTACGCCGCGGAATAAGCGGCAAAGCCTCGATAGACGATTCCGCCGTCATAGGGGAAAACTGTTATGTGGGCGATTTCGCGGTTGTGGAAGCCGACGCCCGGATAGGCGACGGCACGCGGATATATCCTCAGGTATTCATAGGGGAAAGGGTTCGCATGGGGCGCAACGTCGTTCTGTACCCCGGAGTGAAAGTTTACGAGGATTGCGTGCTGGGCGACAACGTGATTATCCATGCAGGAACGGTGGTAGGAGCAGACGGCTTCGGTTTCGCTCCCGACGCCGACGGGAATTTCGCCAAGATACCGCAGGTAGGCAACGTGGTGATAGAGGACGACGTGGAAATAGGGGCGAACAGTTGCATCGACCGGGCCACCATGGGCTCCACGGTGATAGGCCGCGGAGTGAAACTCGACAACCTTATCCAGATAGGCCATAACGTAACCGTAGGCGCCGGTACCGTAGCCGCCGCGCAGGTAGGTATTTCCGGCTCCACAAAAGTCGGTTCGCATTGTATGCTGGGCGGGCAGGTAGGCATAGCCGGGCATCTCAAAATAGGCGACCGCGTTCAGATAGGCTCCAAAAGCGGAGTGCCTAACAGTATTCCGGACGGAACGACGATGCTCGGCAATCCGGCCATGCAAGCAGGAAAATTCCATCGCTCCAATGCGATTTACCGTCATTTGCCGGAATTGAGCGCTCAGGTTTTCCGTCTTGAAAAAGAACTCGGGCAATTGCTCGAAAAGGCTCGGTGACCGACAGGTGAAAAATCCGAAAAGGACAATAATGGGTATCGACCCCGGCACGAACCGAACTGGTTACGGCGTCGTGGCAGTCGAAGGCAACCATTACGAATGCGTAGCCCTCGGTTGCATAGAGTTGGGACGCATCGGGGACACGTATGCCAAGCTGCATGAAATATTCGAGCGCGTAAGCGAACTAATCGTCAGATACTCGCCCGACGAGGTCGCGCTCGAGTCGCCGTTCTACGGGCGTAACGTACAGAGTATGCTCAAACTCGGGCGCGCTCAGGGAGTGGCGATGGCGGCAGCTCTGCACAAGGGTCTGCCCGTCAGCGAGTATGCGCCGCGCCGTGTAAAGCAGGCCATTACCGGGCAGGGGGCTGCGGCGAAGCTTCAGGTAGCCATGCTTCTGAAAAGCATGCTTGGCATAGAATTCGACCCCCGGCGGCTGGACGCGACTGACGGGCTGGCAGTGGCCATGTGCCATTGCTTCGCCGTTTCGGCTCCCGCACTGCACGCGGCCGCTCCGGCGCGGCGCACCGGAAATGGAAGCTGGGAAGCGTTTCTGAACGCAAACCCGGAAAGAATAACAGGAAACAAAGTCAAACCTCCGATAAAATGAAAAAGGTACTTATCCTTGTGGGCGCGGCCGCCATTATGGGCGCATGCAAAGAAACCGAACGGTACACGCTGTCCGGCGACATAACCGGCCTGAACGGCAAAATATATATCGAAGCCGACAACGGGCGCACCGACTCGGTAACGGTAATGAAAGGTCGCTTCGAGGCCGTCCTGCCGATAGAAGAGCCGATGATGATAGTCGTGTCCTCGGCCGAGACTCCGTGGGCGGTGGAGCTGCTTATAGACGGGCCTCGAACTATTCTTACCGGAAACCTCGACGGAGAAATCGTTGCTGAAGGGTCAGAATCGCAAAAGGCGTACGATATGCTGAACGAGGAAAAGCAGGAACTAATCGCCCTATACTACGACCCGCTGACGACCGAAACGGAAAAGGCGCTTATCGAGGAACAGGCCGATTCGCTCACGGCCGTCTATCTCGAAAGCAACCGCGGCAACCTGCTGGGAGCCTATCTGCTCAGCGCAAATGCCTACGGCATGAACTCCGGTGAAATAGAGCGGGAAATATCGCTGTTCCCCGAGAATATGCGCAACAGTTTCTATCTGCGGACACTGGCCGGGGAGGCGGAAAAAATGAAGGCCACCGAGGAAGGAAATCGCTACATAGACGTCACTCTTCCGGACGCACAGGGCGATATGCTGTCCCTGTCGGACTACGTGGGCGAAGGACGTTACGTTCTGCTGGATTTCTGGGCGTCGTGGTGCGGTCCGTGCATGGGGGAGGTTCCGTACCTGACCGCTACCTATGCCGCATACCATGACAAAGGTTTCGAGATATTCGGCGTGTCGCTCGACAAGAAGCGCGACGCATGGCTGGGAGCTATCGCCCTCAACGGCATGGATTGGCCGCAGACGAGCCTGCTGGAAGGTTGGGAAAACCCGGCTGCCGCCGATTACAGCGTTCGTTCCATACCATCCAATTTCCTGATAGGCCCCGACGGAACGATAATTGCAAAAAACCTGCGCGGCGAAGCCCTCCGGGAAAAGGTAGCGGAACTGCTCGGTGAACCTTCCGGCTCCCGGCGCGAATAACACGCATCCAAGCGACCCTAAATTCGGGATGCACGGATAAATTCGAGGGTAAAATTTGTTGCTGCGAACAAAAAACCATATATTTGCACTCGCAAAACGGCTCCGTAGCTTAATTGAATAGAGCATCTGACTACGGATCAGAAGGTTACAGGTTTGAGTCCTGTCGGAGTCACTACGGGTGAGGCGGTTACGGAAACGTAACCGCTTTTTGCATGTCCATTTTTCGGCACGGGTTTACCGACAGCGGAAAAAACATAAATTCGGTAACTTTACCTGCAAATAATCACTGCAATGAAAACATCTCCGGACAGAATAACCGAATTGCAGCCGGACGAAATCTTCGTCTTCGGAAGCAATCTCGCCGGATTTCACGGCGGAGGGGCGGCGAACCTCGCGCACTCCCGGTTCGGCGCACGCTGGGGCGTCGGAAGCGGCCCCAGCGGAAGCACCTATGCCATTCCCACCATGCAGGGCGGCCCGGAAACCATACGTCCGTATATAGACGAGTTCATAGAATACGCCAGCAATCATCCTGACAAAAAATTCCTCGTAACCGAAATCGGGTGCGGAATAGCCGGCTTTACGCCGGAACAGATAGCGCCGCTTTTCTCCGCGGCGAAAGACGCCGCCAACATATACCTGCCCGAAAGGTTTCGGGACGTACTGGACGGGTAGTTCCGATGTACGAAAACAGAGCCGCATAACGTTTCCGCAAAAAGAAAGATAGCATGAAAAAAGCCGTGTTGCCGGTATTGGAAATGAGCTGCGCCGTGTGCGCCGGTAACGTGGAAGCCAAAGTCGGAGCATTGCCCGGCGTGGCAGCGGCCGGTGTGAATTTCGCTTCCGCCGAGCTTACCGTCGAATACGACCCGGAAACAATCACTCCGGAACGAATCCGCGACGCCGTAAGGGAAATCGGATACGACCTCGTAATCAGCGGTTCGGAAGACGAAGCCGTGAGTGCCGAAGCCGAAAGCTTCAGGCGCATAAGGCGGAAAACCGTTTGGGCGTGGACCTTGTCCGCGCCGCTGATGGTCGTGGCCATGGCTTTCATGCACGAAAAGTGGGCGCCGTGGACGATGCTCGTCCTGAGCCTGCCGGTGCTCCTGTGGTGCGGAAGCGAATTCTATTCGCACGCCGCGGCGCAAATACGCAGCCGGCGGTTGGGCATGGACACTCTCGTAGCTCTCAGTACGTCCGTGGCATTCGTGTTCAGCCTGTTCAATACCGTGTTTCCGGAATTCTGGACACGGCGCGGCATCGAAGCCCATGTCTATTACGAGGCTGCCGCCATGATAATCGCCTTCGTACTGACCGGCCGCCTCTTAGAACACCGGGCGAAGAACGGCACGGCTTCGGCCATCCGAAGCCTTATGGGCCTTCAGCCCCGCACGGCGCGGAAAATCACCCCGCAGGGAGAAGCAGACGTGCCTATCGGTGAGCTGAAGGCAGGCGACCGGATAATAGTGCGCCCCGGCGAAAAGATTCCCGTTGACGGAACCGTAGAATCCGGAGCGTCGTACGTGGACGAAAGCATGATAAGCGGAGAACCGCTGCCGGTGGAAAAACGCGCCGGCGACCGCGTACTGGCCGGAACGGTAAACCGAACAGGGGCTTTTACCGTAACGGCGGCCGAAGTGGGCAGCACAACAGTGCTCGCACGCATAGTCGAGGCGGTACGTCGGGCGCAGGGCAGCAAAGCACCCGTACAGCGGGTCGTGGACCGGGTAAGTGCGGTATTCGTGCCCGCCGTAATGGCCGCTTCGGCACTGACCTTCATAATCTGGATGATTGCCGGAAGCACCGGTACGTTTCCGTATGCCCTGCTCTCGGCGGTTTCGGTGCTGGTTATCGCCTGCCCGTGCGCCCTGGGCCTCGCCACTCCTACCGCCCTGACGGTCGGAATAGGCCGGGCGGCCGAAAACCATATTCTTATAAAGGACGCCGAGGCTCTCGAAAGCCTGCACTCGGTAAACTGCATGGTGCTCGACAAAACCGGAACGCTGACCGAAGGAGCGCCGCGGGTCACGCATTCATGGCTCGCGCCCGAAGCGGAGAGCAGTCTGGGGATTCTGTTGGCAGCGGAAACGAGGTCGGAGCATCCGGTAGCGGCGGCGATAGCCTCTTATCTGAAAAGCGAAAACATAAAGGCGGTTACGGACGCCGGATTCGCAAGCCTTACCGGATTGGGCATAGAAGCCGCAGCGGAAGGAAAAACCTATTGGGCGGGGAGCGAAAAGCTGGCGTCCGAACGCGGAGCCGACATGCGGAAAGCGGATGCGTCGCTGCACAGCGAAACCGGCAGCCGCATCTATTTCGGAACCGGAAACCGGCTGCTGGCGGCCTTTGCCGTAGCGGACAGCCTGAAGCCGACCTCGGCCGCCGCCGTAAAAGCACTCGAAAAAATGGGGATAGAAATGCACCTGCTTACCGGCGATTCGGAAAAAGCGGCCGAAGCGGTGGCTCTGGAAGTCGGCATAAAGCATGTGCGTTGGGGAGTCATGCCCGGACAGAAACAGGACTATATAGAAGAACTGCGGCGCAGGGGCATGAAAACGGCCATGGTCGGCGACGGCATAAACGACTCGCAGGCGCTTGCGGCGGCCGACGTCAGCATAGCCATGGGCAAAGGAACCGACGTGGCCATGGACGTGGCCATGGTAACGCTCGTCACTTCGGACCTGCTGCTTTTGCCGCTTGCGGTCCGGCTGTCGGGGCGCACGGTTCGCACGATACGTCAGAATCTTTTCTGGGCGTTCGTTTACAACGTAGTGGGCATACCGGTAGCCGCAGGGGCGCTATATCCCCTGTGGGGCATATTGTTGAATCCGATGTGGGCCAGCGCGGCCATGGCTTTCAGTTCCGTATCGGTAGTGCTGAACAGTTTGAAACTTAAAGGTATAAAATTAAAGCGACATGAAAACAGTTAAACTGCGGACGAACGCCAAATGCGCAGGATGCGTGGCGGCGATAGGAAAAGCGCTCGACCGCGCCGGTCTGGCCGGCCGTTGGAACATAGACCTGACTTCGTCCGACAAAACGCTGACGGTCGAAACGGACATGCCTGCAAAGCGGATAGCCGCGCTGGTATCCGAGGCCGGTTTCAAAGCCGAGCCGCTCGGCCTGTAAGTCAGGAGCGATTGACGAACGGGGCGAAATCCGGAGCGTACTTCACCGGGTCGAATTCTATTATTTCATAGTCGGCCACGCCGTTAATGTAAAACGGGTCTTCCTTCGTAATGGTTTCGACCCGCGCCCGGCTTTCGGCCCGGCAAAGTATAATTCCTCCTACCCTCGGATTGCGGGAACCGGAACAGACAAGGTTGCCGGAAGCATAGTATTTGTCCAGAAACGAACGGTGTGCGGCAAGATGCCTGTCCACTGTTTCGAGCGGCACTTTGTAGTTTACCATTATCAGATACATGATTCAACAAGGTTAGCAGGCCGGCAGAAGCCGTTATTTTCTGTTTTCGTACATTTCGCGGTAGTATTCCATATACTTGCCGCTGGTTACGTTGTCGAGCCACCTGCGGTTTTCCAGATACCAGCGTACGGTCAATTCGATGCCTTCCTCGAATCCGACGGCCGGTTCCCACCCCAGCTCCGCGCGGATTTTCGACGGGTCTATGGCATAGCGTCCGTCATGCCCGGCGCGGTCGGCCACGAAAGTTACAAGACCGCGGCTCGACCCCTGCGGACGGCCGAGCAGGCGGTCGGTCACTTCGACCAACTTATCCACCAAATCTATATTGCGTTTCTCGCAGTTGCCGCCGATATTGTATCGCTCGCCCGGCCGGCCGCGGCGCAGCACTTCGTCGAGCGCGGCCACATGGTCGCCCACGTACAGCCAGTCGCGCACATTCTCTCCCCTGCCATAAACCGGAAGCGGACGGTTGTGCACTATATTGTTGACGAACAGCGGTATGAGCTTCTCCGGGAACTGGTAAGGGCCGTAATTGTTGGAACAGTTGGTTATTACGGTCGGCAGTCCGTATGTTTCACGGTATGCCGATACGAACATATCCGCCGAAGCCTTGGACGCCGAGTATGGCGAGCGCGGCCCGTAGGGAGTGTCCTCACGGAAAGCGTCGGGCGTACCGGACTCCAGCGACCCGAACACCTCGTCGGTGGAAACGTGGCAGAACAGTTTCCCCTCATAATCCCCTCTCCACGCATCGACAGCGGCATCGAGCAAAGTTATCGTCCCCATTATATTGGTACGAGCGAAAAGCAGCGGGTCGGATATGCTCCGGTCCACATGGCTTTCGGCCGCGAGATGCACAACGGCGTCTATGGAAAATTCACGGAACAGCTTTCTCACCAACCCCGAGTCGCATATGTCGCCTTTCACGAAAGTATAGTTGGGACGCACCTCGACGTCGGAATTGTTTTCGGGGTTGCCCGCATAAGTCAGGCTGTCGAGATTGACGATAAGACATTCGGGATAGCGTGTTACCAGCCTTCGCACCAGATGCGACCCTATAAATCCGGCCCCGCCGGTTACGAGTATGTTTTTCATCTTTCAGTCTTTATTTCGGTTTCCTCTATGCGGGTCAGACAGCGTTTCAATGCCTCCCGCCACGGCCTTACGCTTCCCGGACACAGGCTTTCGGCAAGCGCCGTATCGAGTACGGAATATGCCGGACGCGGAGCCACGGCTCCGTACTGCACCGTCGTACACGGCTCCACGCTCACGCGTTTTCCTGCCAGCAGCGCTCGGGCGAATTCGTACCAAGTGCACGCGCCGCCTCCGCTGTAATGCACCGTGCCCCGGAAATCGGGGGCCTCGTTCAAAAGCCGGACTATGAAACGGGCCAAATCCGCGGCATAGGTAGGCGAACCGGTCTGGTCGTCCACCACCCTTACGGTTTCCCCCTTGTCCCCCAGACGCAGCATGGTACGGACGAAATTCCGACCGTATTCGCTGTAAAGCCAGCTTGTGCGGACGATAACGTAATCTGCCCCGGACGCTTCCACCGCCTTTTCTCCTGCCAGCTTGGTGCGGCCGTACGCCGACTTCGGCGCCGGGACGGCGGATTCGGAATAAGGGGTTCCGCCCAGCCCGTCGAAAACGTAGTCGGTGGAAATATGAATCAGTCCTATATTCCGTTCCGCACACATGCGCGCAAGCGACGCAGGGGCTTCGGCATTCAGTTTCCATGCTTCGGCGCACCGGCGCTCCGCCCCTTCCACATCGGTAAATGCGGCGCAGTTTATTACAGATTTTATTCCGGGCCTTCCGAGCGCAGCGGCGACCGCATCCTCGTCGCAGACGTCAAGCTCCGGCAGGTCGGTAAATATAAATCCCTCTGCAGGCGCGACGTCCCTTATACACCGTCCCAACTGTCCCGATGCTCCGGTTACGAGTACGTTTACTCGGGCCGACATTCTTGCCGTCAGTATATGGTTTCGAAATAATTGAACGGTATCTCCGATTCGCGCAATGCGGGGCTGCGTGAATCCTGCTCCGAAAGCAGCGGCTCGCCCGGAACCGTTTTCCAGTCGATTCCCAATGCCGGGTCGTTCCACGAAATGCAGCGTGCCGATTCCGGAGCGTAGAAATCGTCGCACTTGTACAGTACGAGCGCCTCGGCGCTCAGCACAGAAAAGCCGTGGGCGAATCCTTTGGGAATAAAAAGCTGCCGCCGGTTTTCGGCGGAAAGCTCCACGGCCGCATGACGGCCGTACGTAGGCGACCCCTTGCGAATATCCACCGCAACATCGAGTATCCTGCCCGTTACTACCCTCACCAGCTTGCTCTGGGCATGCGGCGGCAACTGGTAGTGCAACCCGCGGATAACTCCGTACTTCGAATACGACTGGTTGTCCTGCACGAAGCGTACGTTTCCCACCAACCTGTCGAATTCGTTCTGGTTGTAAGACTCGTAAAAATATCCGCGGCCGTCCTCGTGTACGTCCGGTTCGATGACAAGAACATCCTTTATCTCCGTTGCGGTCACTTTCATGGTTGTGTTTATTTACCCAGAAGCCGCAGCAGATACCGGCCGTACTGGTTGTTGTTCATCGGAGCGGCAAGCCTTTCCAGACCCTCGTCGTCTATCCAGCCGCGCCGCCACGCTATCTCCTCGATACAGGCAATTTTCAGGCCCTGACGCTTCTCTATCGTTTCTATGAACAGCGACGCTTCGCTGAGGGAGTCGTGAGTCCCGGTATCGAGCCACGCGAACCCGCGGCCGAGCAGCGACACGCCCAGCCTCCCTTCACCGAGGTAGATATTGTTTACATCGGTTATCTCCAGCTCGCCTCTGGCAGACGGACGTATATTCCGGGCCGCTTCGACTACGTCGTTCGGATAAAAGTACAGCCCGGTCACGGCATAATTGCTCCGCGGTTCGGCGGGCTTTTCCGCTATGGCGACCGGCCGACCCTCAGCATCGACCTCTATAACGCCGTACCGCTGCGGGTCGCCCACCATATAGCCGAAAACCGTAGCCCGGTTCCGCTCCGAAGCGGCGCGGGCGGCTTCGGCGAGCATGGGAGTAAAACCCTGTCCGTAGAATATGTTGTCGCCGAGTATAAGGCACACTTCGTCGTCGCCTATAAATTCGCGACCTATCAGGAACGCCTGCGCTATTCCGTCGGGCGAGGGCTGCTCGGCATACGAAAATCTCAGGCCCAAGTCCGCGCCGTCGCCGAAAAGCTGCCTGAAAGCCGGAAGGTCGCGCGGCGTGGAAATCACGAGTATGTCCCGGATACCGGCAAGCATAAGCACTGACAGCGGATAGTAAATCATCGGCTTGTCGTAAATGCCGAGCAGTTGTTTGCTCACCGCTCTGGTCAGCGGATAAAGCCGGCTGCCGCTGCCTCCGCTCAATATTATACCTTTCATGCTGTAAAAATACGAATATTATTTCGGGCGACGCCGGGCGGTCTCCCTTATAATATTCAATCTCGCCGCTTTGAGAATATACGCATGGTAAGAATCCGGCAGCAGCTCCGAAAACAGCCAGCGGGAATCCCACGCCCCCGACAGTTTGAAGCGCAGCCGGCCCGCAAAGCTCGGCGGCAACTCTCCTTCTCCGGCAAGCATTCTGTCGGTCAGCCTTTTTTCAAGGCCAGGATTGCGTCCGGCAATTATAAAGCGGGACAAATCCGCTCCGGTCATTCTTTCCGCGATACCGGTGAAAACATCGGCCAGCCCGGCCAGTCCGAAATCCCGGATTACCGCCGCCGTCCGGTCCCACCCGGCCCGGTCGCCGTCGCGGGCGAGAAACAGGCCCCAATCCAGAATACTGCGCAGCGTAAATCCGTGCACCAGATGCCGCGAGGCATGCCTCAGCAAAAACAAAGCGTTGAAACGAGGAGAGGGAATCAGGAAAGAACCGTATTCCACGAAATGCGGAGCTTCCCCGACGAGAATCCTTTCCAGCCTGCGGTCGATTCTCGACCCCGAAACATCCAGAAACGTACGGTGATTTTCCACCAGCACGCCCCGAAACATAAGGGACGCATGTTTTCGTGTAACATGGTCGGCTGAAGCCCCCGCGCTCACCGCCAGCCGGTTGCCGCGCTCGTACTCTCCGAAAAGCCATATATCCACGTCGCCGCACTCCCTCGCCGAAGGGTCGGGATAGTAGCGGGCGAGGCCGGCTCCCTTGAGCACCGCCATGCGGATACCGTTATCCGCATAAAGCCTCGCAAGAGCTTCCGCTGCGGATTGCTGCATTTCGTACCGCTGCCTTATGGATTCGTCGCTAAGAGCCCAGCGAATCAGCAGGCTGCGCGGAGGACGGAACGGCAGAACCGAAACCGAAGGCCACGCCAAAGCGAGCACGCCCTGGGAGGCGCACAATCCGAACAGGCGCTCCCACGCGGCTCCGTCCATTCCGGCAAACGGTTCGGGTCGCAACGGAACGTTTCCCACGGAAGTTCTTACAAGGGCGAAAAGCCTCTCTTCATCGCGGCACTCCACTCCCCTGCGGTTATTTAAGCAGGCCGAGCACTGTTTCCGCTACCCGGCGTATGTCGTCGTCGGACAGTATCGAACCCGAAGGCAGGCACAGTCCCGATTCGAAGACGGCTTCCGCCGTACCGTTGCCGTAGAACGGATTGCCGGCATACACCGGCTGCATGTGCATGGGCCGCCACAAGGGCCTCGACTCGATATTCTGCGCCTCCAGCGCCAGACGAATCTCGTCCGGCGTAACCCCTGCCCTGTCGGGATTGACCGTAATGCACGTAAGCCAATAGTTCGAATCGAAAGCCGCATCCGGAGCCTGTTTCACGGCTATGCCTTTCGCTCCGGCCAACAGTTTCGTGTAAAGACGGTGGATTGACTTGCGCCTCTCCACGTGTTCTTTCAATACCAACATCTGGCCGCGTCCTATGCCCGCACAGATATTGCTCATACGGTAATTGTATCCGATATGCTCGTGGTAATAGTAGGGACGGTTCTCCCGCGCCTGCGTGGCATAGAACATGGCGCGGCGGGCTTCCTCGGAGGTACGGCAAATCAAGGCGCCTCCGCCGGAAGTGGTTATTACCTTGTTGCCGTTGAAACTCAGCGCCCCGAACTCTCCGAACGAGCCGCAGCGCCGCTTCTTGTATTCGGAGCCGAGGGCTTCGGCCGCATCTTCGACCACCGGAATCTCGTAGCGGTTTGCAATCCGCATTATTTCATCCATTTTGGCGGGCATTCCGTACAGGTGTACCGGAATAATGGCTTTCGGATAACGACCTGTTTTATCCTTGCGGTAAAGTATGGCCTCCTCCAGATACTCCGGCGACATATTCCACGTTTCCGGCTCGCTGTCGACGAAAACAGGCACGGCTCCCAGATAAGTAACCGGATTGGCCGAGGCGGCGAAAGTGAAGGACTGGCATATCACTTCGTCGCCGGGTCCGACTCCTGCCAGAAGAAGGCCAAGATGAATGGCCGCGGTCCCCGAACTGAGCGCGACCGCATGTCTGTCCTCTCCGATGTATTCGGACAACTCCTTCTCGAAAGCATCCACATTCGGACCGAGAGGAACGACCCAGTTTGTTTCGAATGCCTCGTTTATAAACTCCTGTTCCCGCCCGCCCATGTGGGCGAGCGAGAGATAAATTCTTTCCCGCATAGTCGTACAGTTTTCAACAGTCAGTACGGAGCACCGTACCGGCCCACGAATATCCGACCCCGAATCCGGCCAGAAGCACGTTGCCGCGCAGCCTGTTCTCGCCGAGTGCATGAACGAGCGCTATCGGTATGGTGGACGAAACGGTATTTCCGACATTTTCGAGGCAATAATAAAACTTATCAGGGACAATACGAAGTTTTTTCCGAAGAAAATCCATCATATACCGGTTGGCCTGATGGAAAACATACAAATCTATATCTTCGGGGCCGAGTAAATTTTCGGCAAGGGTATCCGACACCAGCGCCGGGACGGCATCTATGGTGAAATTGAATATCTCGGCTCCGTCCATAAACAGGTAATCCGACGAACGGGGATTGCCGTGTTCGTCGAACGCCAAATCTCCGGCTTTTCCGGGGTGACGGGCGCATCCGCTGCGGACTATCAGATTGTCGGCGCCGCGGCCGTCCGTGCCGAGCGAAAAAGCGCCTATGCGTGCGAACCCTTCTCCGGAAACCACGGTAGCGGAAGCGGCATCGCCGAATATGGTACGGTCGCCCTTGTCGCGCGGATGCAAATACTTGGAATAGGTCTCGCCGGTCAGCAACAATACATTGGCCGCCGCACCTGACGCAACCAATCCTTTAGCGAGGCACAGGCCGTAAACATATCCCGAACAGCCCAAATTAAAATCCAGCGCCCCCGTACCGGTGGAAAGTCCCAGCCTGTCCTGTATTATACAGGCGCTCGTAGGCAGGAAATAATCCGGACTCTGCGTACAGAACAATACGAAATCTATATCGCTCCGGTCTAAATCCGCGGTTTCCTCGAACAGTTTTTCTGCCGCTCGAACCGCCATATCGGCGGCCGTTTCCGAGCGAGCCGCTATACGACGCTCGCGAATGCCTACTTTGGAAGCCACCTTTTCCACGGTCCACTCCGGAAACTCCGCCACGAGGTCTTCGTTGCTCAACACTTTTTCCGGAAGGTAATAGGCTATCGACTTTATGTAAGCATCCATAGGTTCACAAATTTAGAGCAACGTATAACCGCCGTCGAGCAGAATACACGAGCCGGTAGTCCACGACGAAGCGCCGGACAGCAGGTAAACGACCGCCCATGCCACTTCTTCCGGACGGCCGTAACGCCCCAGCGGATAACGCTTGGCATCCTCGGCAAGCTGTTCGGCCGTTATTATGCCCGAAGTGAACAAATCCGTATCGACCATTCCGGGAGCTACCGAGTTCACCCGGATACCCTTCGGAGCGAGGTCCACCGCCATGCCTTTCACTATGCCGTTGACAGCCCCTTTCGTAGCCGAATAAACGGACCCTCCCGCAACGGAGCAGAACACGCCCGAAACGGATGAAATAAATACCACCGACGAGTCGCGCTTCAACTTTTTCCGTTTCAACAACTGTTGCGTCAGCACGACCGGAGCCTCGAAATTAATGGCGAACATGCGGTTCATACGTTCACGAGTAACGAAACTGAACGGCCGCGGGTCTATGATACCGGCACACTGCACTATTCCGTCGAGGGCAGGGACCTCTTCGACTATTTTCGCCAGATTACTTTCATCGGTAAGCTCCGCCTCGATGCTGGAATGTCCGCTTCCGGCAAGGCTCGTCAGCGTTGCTTCGAGCCGTTCCCGGTTACGTCCGGTTATAATGCACGCAGCCCCCATACGCGAGCACTCTATGGCCACGGCCCTGCCTATTCCAGAGGAAGCGCCCGTAACCAGAACGGTACGGCCATCGAGGGAAAAAGGATTATAGTCGTTCATATCACATCGTAATTATGGGAGGACACGCTATACGGTCGGTATCGAACAGAATGCTCCCCCATGAAAGCCCCACGCCGAATCCGCAGCCGAGAATTTCGAGCGAATCGTTCCGCAACCGCTCTCCCAGCTCGGCGACCATGGTAAGCGGAATGGTGGCGGAAGAAGTGTTTCCGTATTCCGCAAGGGAGTAAGGAACCTGCTCTTGGGCGAGTTTCAGCTTTTTGCGAATCATCTCGTTCATGAAAAGATTGGCCTGATGAAAAATATAGTAATCCACCGCATCTTTATCTCTCCCGGCAAATTCCAGCAGCTTTTTAACACTCTGCGGCGCTTTGGATATTCCGAAGGAAAATACGTCCATGCCGTTCAACGCAACCTGAATCCTGTTCCGGATTATGCCTTCCTCCACCCGCACCGGCGTAAATGAATCCGGCGACACAGGGTTGCGGAATCCTCCGTCGGGCACTATTATGGCATCGTAACCATTGCCGTCGGTAGCGAAATGGAAATACCAGTCCTTACCGCCTTCGCTGAATTCCAAGGCGGTGGCAGTTCCGGCATCCCCGAAAAGAGGCCTCGTGCTCTTGTCCTGCACCGACGTAAACTTGGAGGCGGTATCTCCCGACAAAAGCAGACCCCGTTTAAAACAACCGCCCGACAGAAGCGACGACAATACGCTCATTCCATACACCCACCCGGAGCATCCGAGGGAAATATCGAGCGTGTAACACTCCTCTTTCAGTCCAAGCCTGTTCTGGAGCAGACACGAGGTGGCGGGCAGCGGATAATCGGGCGTCTGGGTAACGAACACAAGGCAATCGACCGTATCCCTTTCCCAACCGAGGTCGTCGAGCAGGGTTTCCGCCGCTTTCAGACACAAGTCGGAGGTAGTGACGCCGGGCCCGGCTACGTGCCTTCTTATTACGCCCGTGGACTGCATGAAATTGGCGGCATCTCCTTCTTCCGAAAATACGCCCGAAGAGATATTCTCCTCGACGTTATTCGGGACGCAGGCCGAAACTCCGCGCAAAACCACGTTTCGGACAACCAGAAAGCCCATGTCAGCTCAAGGCCTTTACCCTGTCGTACAAATCCCCGACCGTTTGCGACGAACGGATATCGTCGCCTTTGAGGTTTACGCCGTACTCCTCGTCGGCCATGGCTATAACCGACAGAGCCATTAGGGAGCTCCACTCGTCGAGCTCGTGGAAACGGGTTTCCGGCCCGATGGTTCCGGGTTCCGTGTCTTCGAATAATGCCGCAAAGTTTTCAACGAATTTTTCCATATCGCACTCTATTAAAATTTTACTTTGGTAGCCGGATTTCCCATATACAAAAAATTATCCGCCGTATTCCTCATAACCACGCTCCCCGCGCCTATACGCACGTCGTTGCCTATGCGCACGCCTTGCAGGACCGCGGACTTTACGCCGAAAAAATTGCGGTCGCCCACGGAAACGTTTCCGGAAATATTGACCGACGACATTATGCAGTTGAAAGACCCTATACGTACGTCGTGCCCCAGCGTAACGACGCCGTTCATAACATTGAAGTCGCCTATATGCACGTTAGTGCTCAGTATGCATCCCATGCATAATATATTGCCGCAGCCGAAAGCAACCCGGTCGGGGTCGAGCAAAACCGTATCGGGAGCCAGTATATTGGGAAAAGAAATATGTGGATTGACTATGCGGCCGGCAAGTTCCTTTATATTCCCGGGAACTCCTACGGCTATTGCCACCGACAGCTCCGCGTTCCACGAATTGAGCTCGTCCATGCCGCCGAGCACCTCGCCGTAGTCGATAAAAGTCCCTTTGGGTTTATTGTCGTCGAAGAATCCGATAAAATTCCATTCCGGATTCTTCCGGTTAATCGCATTCAGCAGACAGGCTACTTCGCGTCCGAACCCGCCGGCGCCGTATATGGCTATATCTTTCATCAGGCCGGCCGTTTAATTTCCGTAGCGGTCCAGACGGCCGGACTTATAATCAGGTATTCAAATTCCCCCCCCCGTAACGTTCGGTCGATTTTTTCCACCTTATCCATGCCGACAAAATTAATCACTTTCGCCGGATTTCCTACCGCTATGGAAAAATCCGGCATGTCGCGGATTACGACGGCTCCCGCTCCTATCACGGACCATTTTCCTATACTTACTCCCGGTATAATTGTCGAACCGGCTCCTATAAACGCCCCTTCTCCCACCTCGACCCTGCCGCAAAGCGAAGCCCCCACGGCTACATGCGCATAATCCCCGACAACGGATTCATGGTCGACTACCGAGGAAGTATTTATTATGCAATGCCTGCCTATCCGCGCACCGGCCTGTATAACGACCCCGTGAGCTATTACGCTTCCTTCCCCTACCGTCGTATCCGGAGCGAGCACGGCGGCAGGATGTACGGCCGTACCGTAACCGTCTTCCAGTTGCAATGCTTTAACCATACGGATATAATTGTCGCCTATGGACACTATGACAGGACGACGCGATGCCGCCTCGTGCCAAACGGGAAATCCCATAAAACTATCGAGTGCCGGGTCGTCGTCGATAAAACCGTCGAGCCTAACGCCGGAAGCGGACAAAATATCGGCAACGACACGGGCATGGCCCCCTGCTCCGTATAAATACATAACATTCATCAATTCGTTCCGTCGAAAGGCTCCATGGTAGCGGCGGTAGCCGAACTTATGCCTTCGCGGCGGAAGATTTTAACAATGGTAAGAAAAAATATTTTAACGTCGAGCCTGAAAGACAGATTATTTACATACCAGACATCGTACCGGAACTTCTGTTCCCACGATATGGCATTTCTGCCGTTGACCTGCGCCCAGCCGGTGATGCCGGGACGGACCTCGTGCCGCCGCGACTGCTCCCGAGAATAGAGCGGCAGGTACTCGACCAGCAACGGCCTCGGCCCTATCAGGGACATATCTCCCTTCAGTACGTTGACAAGCTGAGGAAGTTCGTCGATAGATGCAGAGCGCACGAATTTTCCTATTCTGGTAAGACGTCTTTCGTCGGGAAGCAGGTTTCCGCTGCCATCGCGGGCGTCGGTCATCGTTTTGAATTTTATTACCGTAAACGCTTTGCCGCCTTTCCCTACCCGCTGCTGAAGGAAAAACACTCCTCCGCTGTTGACCGCCCGAAGGCAGCACGCAACGACAATCATAAACGGACTCAGAAGCACCAACGCCGTCAACGACGCCGTAAAATCCAGAAACCGCTTAAAAAAACTTCCGTACATCCTTACCGTTCCAATATCCGTCTGTAAATATCATAAACGCTCGCAGCCGTGGTTCTTACGTCGAGCATACCGGATACGAGATTCCTTCCGTTTTCCGACATTTCCTTCAGGTCGTACCTGCCTTCCACCATACCGTTTATCGCGTCGGCCAAGTCCTCCGGGCTTTTGGGCGGCACGAGTATGCCTGTTTTGCCGTCGATTACGATATCCGGAAAACCGCCTACCCGCGTCGCTATCGTAGGCACTCCCAAAATAAGGGATTCTCCCGCGCCCCCGAGGTTCTCGCTGTGGGACGGGTGCACCACGCAATACATATCCGCATACAATTCCGGAACGTCCGAGCGAGTACCCATAAAAACTACGCGGTCGGTAACGCTGCGTGCATAATTTTTAACCCGCTTCTCATAGCCTTCCGCGGCCTTGCCCCAAGCGCCGCCGATGCAAACGCCGTAAACTTCCGGGTGCTTACGTGCGACCGATGCTATGGCGTCTATAAAGTCCTCGTGCCCTTTAAGGCCCCGAGTCTGGCCGAGGAAACGTTTCGGAGCGTACATATACGCCACCATTCCGACGATAACGGCATCGGCAGGCAACCCGAGCTCCGTATGTATCTTACCCGGCGTCCTGCATTCGTGGCGCATGATGTCGCCTCCGTAATACGACAGAAAAAGCCTGTCGCGGGAAATACCGCTTGCAGCATACCTTTCGTTGGTCCATTTGCAGCTCCCCGCCCAATAGTCGTTTTTCCGCGCAGTCCGGATATCCAGCATCCGGAAAAAAGAACTTTCCAGATGCAGCGGACCGGGAACCTGAAATATCCGGGGACGACGGTCGCCGCGAAGAGCGAGGCGCATAACGAGCGTGGTCAGTACGAAATGGCTGTGAATCAGGTCGGGTTCCACTTCCCCGACTATTTTCCGCAATCTGCGGCATGTTGCAAGAAAACCGGACAGGCTGTAATCCAAATCATGCACCCTTATACCGGCAGCCTCGTATTCGCCAGTCAATGGCCCGCCGACAGGCATAGCCACATGCACCTCCACCCCCATTCCGGCCAGTTCCCTCATCTGCCGCAGCGCCCATTTGGCGCCTACCGACGTTTTCACCAAGTGCAACGCTTTCATATCCGCGAAAGTTGAATCAGTTTTTCGTAAAAAGCCGTCCTGCGCTGCATAAGTACCGAGCTTTTATACAGATGCGATTCCCGAAGATTGCGTTCGGCTTCCGCCGCCGCAAAGGCATGGTTACCTATAAGTTCGGCAAGTTTTTCTGCCAGCTCTTGCGGATTTCCCGGAGCAACCAATACCCGTTCATTCAACAGTTCCGGTATTCCGCCGACCTTCGTCCCCACGCACGGCAGTCCGCACGACATGGCTTCGATTACTACTCTCGGCAACCCTTCGGTTCGGGAGGCGAGTATAAAAATATCCGAATCGCGCAAAGTGTCCATTACGCGGTCGTGCGATACGTTTCCAGCAAAAACGACACGGTCGGAGATTCCGAGGCTGCCGGCGAGCGCCGTCATGGATTCCCTGTACCGGCCGTCGCCCAGCCAGGCGAGTCTGAAGTCCACCCCGCGCTTTCCGAGTATGGCCACAGCCTCCAAAACCACGTCGGGGGCTTTGTACATCTGCGCCAGCGAACCGACCGAAACCAATCTGTACGGACCCGACGAAGGCAGCGTTTTGGGTTTCGCAGAGATAGCCTCGCCCTCTATGGACACATTGGAAGCCGAAACGGTAAACACGTCCTTTCTGGCCGGATAGCGTTTCTGAAGAGTATGATTCGTAACGTAGAGAGCCGCACTGCTTCCTTTTACGGTATTCCGAAGAGTCCGAACCGATACATAACGTATAACAGGCCGAAGTGGATGCCCGACCGCTCCCGGAGCAAAGACATCCCAAGGGTCGCCCACCACTTCGACCCCGTAGGGAATATTGCGACGGGATAAAACACCGGCGGCCAAACTGCCCAATGCGCCCGGCACACGCAGAATATAAGCCCTGCCGCCGATAAAGGCACGCTTCATAACGGCCTTGATTCGCGCCCTGTTTCTCAGGAAACCGCTCATGCCGATATAATGCGGAAGCGGGATAAACGAAACCCGCTCGTTTTCCGCGAGCGACCCTGCATCATAGCAGGCCGACGGGTCGTCCGCTATTCTGGCAGCCACGAGGATGCGGTCGAAACGGGTCAGATAACGGCTCCACAACGAACCTGTAAACACGTCCGGGGAATAAATTCTGCCATCCGCTCCGCGCACGAAACGCGCTTCCGTGACAAACACTGCATCCATACTCCAACCTTTAACGAATAATACCGGATACTTTCCGGCGGGCATTGCCATAACCTATGCGCCCCCGTATAATTATATAAATGGGCAACGCATAATAAAAGAAGGCTCTTACGAACCCTACGAAAGAATTACGGGTCAGCTTCACGCAAAACCAGAATATAATCAATGAAAATATCAGCAGCGGAATATCGTTATTTTCCAAAGCGGTATCCGCCTTACTGAATATCCGGCCCAACACAAACCCCATAAGCAACATCATAGCCCAGCCCAAGTGCCCGAAATTTATGTAAGCCTCGGCGCACATGGAATAGCCGGTGCCGTAATTCAGCCGCAGTTTCCGGGTAAGCCACTCTCCCAAGTTAGCTTCCCTGCGCGCAGGGTGCATAGCCCAGAAACCCAGATTGGGAACCAAAGTGGCTACCGAATAGAGATACGAACGGCCGTAACGATAGTTCTCCTGTACGGGAACGATTTCCATAGTCTTAACGAGGCAGAACATAGTGCCTCCCATTTCCACCACCGCTTCCACGGCTCCGTTATCATAATAGTCGTCTCCCTGCAAATAGGTCTGCAGGGTACGGCTCGACTCGGACCGGTAGCGGGAAACGACGGACAGCAGCGTAAGAAAAAGAAATGAAAATACCGCTAACAGAATCGCTCCCTTCGCCGATATTCTTTTTACGCCGTACTGGTAAAGTATAACCAGAAGAGCCGTAAGCACCACCGCCGGCGTCCGGCCTCCGGTAAGGAGGATAGCCAGAATGTTTAAAATACAGATTATGAAAACGAAGTACTTCATTTTCCTGTTGTCCCTGTATCCGAAAAACAGGCATATCAGGGACGGAATAAAGTAATCGGCCACGTATCTCGAAAACTGGGAAGCTCCGACGTCTTCGAATCCGTCGTAAAGTGCTCCGTACCCCATTGTAAGCGAAAGTACCAGATTATTTATGGTATTGGAGAAATACGGAATTACCGAAGCTGCAAAAAGTATCCACCCCACCGTACGTATTCTCCGCGTATAATCGACGTTCCCGACGTACGCCATACTCCCGTAGCCATTTCTGACGGAAAGCAGCGCCCCGATATGGAAAGCGCCGAGCATAACGAGCGTAACGCTCTGTGCAGCGAATAGCTGTGGAATCGTAATTCCCATGTACCCCAACAAGTCGCGCTGTTCGGAAACTATGCCGAAAGCATACAGCAACGATTGTCCGAAGGAAAAAGCGTAAAGGGCAAGCAGGAATATTATATATGGGCTTATCAGACTTTTATCAATCCACTTCCACGTCCACAGGCTGACAACAAGCTGTATGACGCCCATAATCCCCATTATCCTAAGATTGTGGAAAGTCGGAATGGGAGTTAGCGCCGAATAAAAATATGCTATCAGCACCAATATCGTTATAAATAATATGCTTTTGTATTTTTTCACGCGTCAGCAACATATGATTTTTGGAGTCTGTCCGCAATGGCATGTATATCGAATCCGGCTCTGCGAATCAGTTCGGAATTGTTTTTTCTGTCCCCGTCGCCAATCCGCCGGTCGATTATCCGGGCCCACTCGGAAGAAGGCGTATTCAGGGAAACGAACCTTGTATCTTCGGATATGGCCGCCATTCGGGAAATGGTATCGGAGCAGACTACCTTCAAGCCGGATGCCTGCGCTTCAACCAGAGTAACGGGCAGTCCCTCGAACAGCGACGGAAACACCAGACAGTCGAATCCCTGCATAAGGAAAGACACGTCGTCGCGCAGTCCCAGCATAACGACAGAATCTTCCAAGCCCAGAGCCGCCGCTTTTTCTTCTATCATCGGTCTTAAAGGGCCGTCGCCCACGAGGAACAAAACATACCGTTCGCCGAGAGCTTTTAGCTCGGCGAATATATCGAGCAAAAAGTCATGGTTCTTAACTTCTATAAAACTTCCTACATGGCAAACCGCTATTGTGTCCTCTCCGATACCGAGCATGCGCCGGGCCTGAAGCCGTTTTTGCGGATTATATGCGAAATCATCCGTAATAATGCCGTTATTTATAATCTCGGAACGCGTAAAACACCCGGTTCCGGCGAACAACCAACGACGTGCCATATCGGAGCAGGCAAAAAAATGCGTTGCCAACCGCCGCAGGCGCGGCTTATTCGACCAATGCAGCAAATAGTGCAGCCTGCTGCCCTTGATGCCGGTACTGTGACCGTGAATTATGCGTGTACTTATGCCGTGCTTTCCGGCAGATTTCAGGACATATACGGACGACAGGGAAGATACGTGTACATGCACCGCGCCGTATTCCGAGGCGTGTTCGGAAAAAAACCGGTCCACATTTTTCCTGTAAGCCGATATGCCCTCGTTCCGCGGCGGAATGTAATAGATACGGCCTCCGAGCGCCTTTATTTCAGGCTCCCATTTATTATCCCGGGCGCTTACCAGAAAATCGAACTGCACACGGTCCCGGTCTATCGCACGGTACACGTTCATGATAAAAGACTCTATGCCGCCCATATTCATCCTGCCAAGCGCATGCAGCACTCTGACCATAACTTCTCGTTTTTAATCCAAATATAGCGAAAGGCGAAGCAAGTTTGTCGGCATCCGGTCGAGATGGATACCGTATCAACTCTTATCCGCAACGCCGTTCAGAGCCTTGGAAAGATATCGCCGCGAATTCGCCGTATGCACGGCCACTACGCGGTTGACAGCGGAGTAATCAATGCTTCTTTTCTCGCCCTCCGGGGGCGTCGGAGCGGAAACATTTATGTATCTGGCGCTTAAACCGGTAAGTTCCAACAGAGAATCTATCCGGGTATTCGGCCGCGATTCTTTTCCGCAAACGACGAATTCGCGGTTAAAGATAATGGAAAAAGCGGTTCCGTGAAATGAATTGGTAACTATGAAGGATGCATTACGGAGCAGTCCCACGAAATCCTGAGGCGTGGCGTCGCTTATACGGCGCACCGTTCTGTCCGACTTCATTTTACCTTTGGCTATAACCATAACCTGCAGGTTCCTTTCCGACGCTATGCGTCTTGCAACTTCTATTATATAAGCAGCATCGGACACCGACATCGGATAAACCAGCACATATCCTTCGGAAGCACTGGAAGCGAACCGACCGGATGCGGAAAAACGGGTCCAGGTTTCTTCGGACAGCAAAAACACCGGGTCCATAACCTGTACGCAACCTATGCCCGCCTTTTGCAGAATCTTGACGCCGCTGGATTCACGCACGGATATATACGAAAAATCGCTCAGTCTGTTCTTCAAAGCAGCTTCCTGTTGGGCGGTCAGGGTCGTTTCGCCGAAGCTGGCCGCATACGAAACCTTGCTTCCCTGCCTGACGAAAGACAAATACATGACATCGTCTCTGCCGGTAGGTTTGGTAGGACACCATATCTGGTCGCTGCCGCATATAAAGACATCGGCTTTCAGATTCGCCCTTTCCAAGTCTTCCGCAGCCCGGTATTCGTCGGTCAGTCGGACATATTTCTTCAGGAATCCCCTGAAAATGCGATGGTCGGTAAAACGCCTCGGAATCTTGTAGACCATATACAGTACCCGAAGCACGAAATTCCTGTCCGCATACGACCCCACGGCCGTATAGGCGACGTTCTTGCGGAAATAATCCGGATTGTAGTCTATTACCGCCGCATCGTATCCTGCAAAATTCAGATATTCCTGAAGTGCATACGTCTGGAGTACCGCCCCGAGGTTATACGCTCTGTTACAGGTTATGATTTTAACTTTCATGGCTTGACTTTGGTTATAAACCTGCGGGCTGCGGACAAAGGATATTTCAGCCTGTATTTCCAAATTTTCGACCGACGTTGTAAAACGGCCAGACGAACCGCATCTTCAAGGCCCGTCTCCGGTTGCCTCAGCAACGCCATGGCCCTGCGGCGCAGGAAGGGCTCTTTCAACGGCTTTTTAAGCTGGCCTTCGGTTACCGTCGCCAAAGAGTGCGGAGTAAGGGCGCAATCCCTCAGCTCGCCGATTACCTCCTCTCCTTTACCGGTAAAGACCAGAAGCGCATTAACCCCTTCTTTGTTATCGCTGTATTCCTTTCCCCATAGGTCACCTATGCGTATATCGGCCGACGAGCCGATATACTTGTACTTGCATTTTCCATAACACGCCTTGCCAAGGCAGATATTGCTCAGATACAGCAGGAAAAATTCATCTCCCGCAGCAGCCGGAGAGCGCAGATTTCCTTTTTCCCCGCTTACTCCTACGGCATACGAATTGCGCCAGCCCTCGGACTTGTCCCGCCACGTAGCATGAACCGCTTTCCCGATTTTCCGTTCTGCCTTCTCCAAATACTTGGTCCATACGTGCATACTGGGAACACCGTGGCAGAAAAAATCCACAAGCAGGAAATTATCCTCGACTCCGTACCGGCGGATATAACGCCGGAAAGAATCTATCTGGCAGGGCGTGCCTGTAACAACGTGTTTTTCCCTGCGGTCCATGCTGCAAAAAGCCTCCGAGGTGTAACTCTGGATATATTTGGAACCTGCCGAAGCCGAATAGTCTTCTGCCGTAGACGCTATGAAGTGGACAGCCCGGGCATTATCGGCATCATATTTTACCGCACACGCCTTATAACCCATATCTATTAGCCGCGCCCCTATTTCAAACCCTATTCCTCCTGACGAGCACATGCGCCTTACGCTTCCGGCGTTACTCCACGCGGCATAACATTTCGGAACAGCGGAGCCGCAGGCGGGTTCATCGTAAGTAAAGGCGCAACACTCGCGGCATATGCCGCATTCGATACACGCCGAAAGGTCCGTAATAAACGGTTCGTAAAATCCGTCGTCGTTCAGCCGCAGGCCTATAATCCGTTTTGGACACGCCGCCGCGCATACGCCGCACCCATAGCAGTTTTTTATTCCGCAAATATTATTCACCTCTTTAATACCTTTAATATAAGGCCATTGACGAAAGCGGTTTCCGGCTTTGTAAGGCCGAAGCAATATGCCACGGCAGCCACCGAAATCATAGAGCCGGCAATGCCGAGAATAACTCCCGCCAAACCGTGCGTAACGTTTACCAGAAGCAAAGGAATCGGCACGGCCAAAACGGTTACGGTCAGAATCACCGATACTACTTTTCTAACGTACTCCCCCACTGCAAAATTCATGACGCGCTTCAAATATGTAAAGCGGAATATGTATGCCGCTACGTTGAGCACTACCCGTACGACCCATACCGAATACGGAGACATGCCTGTTTTAAGGCATATGTAAGCAATAGGAATATTGGACAGTATAAGAATAGATATTACCATATGATAGTTCCGTATCTTGCCGGTAGCCTGCACCGAAATCCACAAGGGAGACGAAGCCGCGTCCAAAAGCAGATAAAGTATTATAAGGCGGCAGAAACCTACGGAATACTCGGGAACCTCTCCCAACCATATATGCAGTATGGGGCTACAATACGCGAATACCGGAACCGAAAGAATAAGAAACAGGAAATAGGAAAACTTGGAGGACTTGAATACCAGATTCGTCAATTCAGAACCTTTACCGGCGGCGTACAACTGTACTATCTGGGGCTGGTAGGCCAGCCCGAAATTAGATATGAACCGGTAGATGGCCGAGCTCAACTGTGTAGCCACTCCCACGGCGGCGTTTACCGCCACGCCGTAAAATATATTAAGGAAAATGTTGATTCCCTGCTGGGCTCCCACGTTCGCCACGCTTCCGAACAGTGTCCAGCCGGAAAAACCGGTAATCCTCTTAATGTAGTCCTTTTCCCATACAAGCTTCAAATGCGTAACGCTGAACCGGAGCCGGCAAAAAACGTAATATATGAGCCAAACCACCACCGATACCACGAATACGAGTCCGGCATAAAGTATGAGTTTGTCGGCGGACGTGATAAGGAGAAGGTAAACTATTAATAACTGTAAAGCAGCTTCCGCTATGCTGATATAAGCATAGAACGTCATCCTTTCATAGGCTATTATGGCCGCATTGTAAGGAACCCTCAATATGTTGACGCAGAAAGTAAGAACCGAAAACTGATAAACCCAGTTGGCTGCCGTAATTCTGTCGGAGGGAATGTTCAACTGAGTATTGAGAAACCACAGTCCCACGGTTTCCGCCAGCAAAACCACCAGCACGATAAGCAGAAGGTGAATTATCACACTGGTGCTGAAAACCTTCCGGACATTTTCCTCGTATCCGCATCCCAACTCATAATTTATAAACCGCTGGGTAGAAGTGGCCATGGCCGAGTTGAGGAACGAGAACATGACCACGATACCGCCGACCAGATTGTAAATCCCGAAATCGTCGATTCCCAGTGTCCGTAACACCACTCTGGATGTATACAGAGTGATGACCATCATCACCACCATGCGTATATACAGCATGAGGGTATTTTTGGCTATCCTTCCGGACGAATAGGAAGCTGGCGGCATAAAGCGACTGTTAAAGGCGACCGTCTATCAGGCTTCTGTCGTAAATCCCCTTAACGTCGTACACTACATGTCTGTCGGACAGGAAGCGGTTTATATCGAGCTCGGCAAATTCCCGGTGCGATACGGCGAGGATGACGGCATCGTACTTTTCGTCCGGAACCCGGCTGCATACTTCTATGCCGTACTCCCTCCGCGCTACGGCGGGATTGGCCCACGGGTCGTAAACCGTAACGGACAAATCGTATTCCTTCAGTGCCCTTACTATGTCGATAACCTTCGTGTTGCGTACGTCCGGACAATTCTCCTTAAAGGTAAAGCCGAGTACGAGTATCCGGGAGCCGAGCACCTGCACTCCCTTTTTAAGCATCAGCTTAACAACCTTGTCGGCAACGTACTCTCCCATGCCGTCGTTCATACGGCGTCCGGCAAGAATTATTTCCGGATTGTACCCGTGCCGCTGGGCGCACTGGGCCAGATAATACGGGTCCACTCCTATGCAGTGACCGCCGACCAGTCCCGGTCTGAACGGCAGAAAATTCCATTTCGTAGATGCAGCTTCGAGTACATCGCCCGTATCTATGCCGAGGCGGTCGAATATTTTGGAAAGTTCGTTCACGAAAGCTATGTTGATGTCGCGCTGAGAGTTCTCTATCACCTTGGCGGCCTCGGCTACTTTTATGGAAGGCGCAAGATGCGTCCCGGCTTCGATGACCGAGGAGTACACTCCGTCTATCAATTCGGCCGCTTCGGGCGTCGAACCGGAGGTCACTTTCTTGATTTTTTCCACCGTGTGCAACTTGTCGCCGGGATTGATACGCTCCGGAGAATAGCCGGCAAAAAAGTCCCTGTTCAGCATCAGCCCCGAAACCCGTTCCACAACCGGAATACACTCGTCCTCGGTGACTCCCGGATAAACCGTGGATTCGTAAACCACCGTGTTGCCCTTTCCTATAACCCGGCCCACGGTTTCGCTGGCCCGATACAAAGGCGTAAGGTCAGGATTGTTGTTCCTGTCCACCGGAGTAGGCACGGCGACCACGTAAAAATTACAGTCGCGAATACGCTCGATATCGTCCGTACAGACGAAACCGCCTTTCAAAGCGCTTTGCAGCAGTTCGTCCGAAACTTCCAAGGTCGAATCGTGACCGGCATTCAAAGCCTCCACCCGGCTGCGGTTCATATCGAACCCCACGGTCGGATAACGGGTGGAAAAAAGGCGGGCAAGGGGAAGTCCTACATATCCCAGCCCTATAACACAAATCCTGACTTCATTCATCGTTACTACTGCTTTACTTCAGGTTTTCCCAATACCAACCTACGGCTTCGCGCAAACCGTCGCGCATGGAAAACCGGGGCTCGTAACCGAGCATGCGGCGCGCCTTGTCTATGGAAGCGAGCGAATGCGGAATATCGCCGGTTCTTACCGGGCCGTGCTCTACCGGAATGTCGGCGATAACGGCGTCGTAAGCCGAAAGATACTCCTTGAGGTATGACGTGAGCTGATTGAGCGTGGTACGTTCGCCGTAGGCCGCGTTATATACCGTACCGACGGCTTCGGAACCGGCGGCAAGCGCGAGTTTGTTTATCTGAACGATGTTGTCTATATAGGTGAAATCCCGCGAATACTCTCCGTCGCCGTTGATGCGCGGACTTTCATGCCGCATAAGCTGTTTTACGAACAGCGGTATGACGGCTGCATAGGCTCCGTTCGGGTCCTGTCGGCGGCCGAACACGTTGAAATAACGCAGGCCTATGCACTCTATGCCGTAAGTACGGCCGAATACGTCGGCGTACAGCTCGTCCACGTACTTGGTGACGGCATACGGCGACAGCGGACGCCCTATCACCTCTTCCACTTTCGGAAGCGAGGCGCTGTCTCCATAAGTAGACGAACTTGCCGCATAAACGAACCGTTTCACTCCGGCGTCGCGGGCCGCTACCAGCATGTTCAGAAATCCGCCCACATTGACTTCGTTGGTCGTAACCGGGTCTTTGATAGAGCGCGGAACCGACCCCAAAGCCGCTTCGTGGAGCACGTAGTCCGCACCTTCGGCAGCCTTGCGGCAATCGTCGGGATTGCGGATATCCCCCACGATAAGCGTAAAGCTGTCCGGATAGTTCTCTATCAGCGGAATGATATTCTCTATATGCCCGGTCGAAAAATTATCCAGACAAAACACGCGGTGTCCGTCTTTCAACAGCGACTCGCACAAATTGGAACCTATAAATCCGGCTCCGCCGGTTACCAATACAGTATGCATAACCAATGAATTACATGAATCCAATCTATAACCGCTCCTGCCGCATGCCTTGCGAATCCGTAACGCGGACGGTCCCGCGGCAATTCGGCTTCGCGGGCTGTGCCGCTATCATTAGGCGCCGCCTCAGCCCCGTACTCCCGGAAACCGTCTTATGGCAATCCACGTCGTCAAAAACGTACGAAAGCTTAAACCGTGGTTTATACATGCCCCCGAATCACGCTGCAAGTGACTGTCGCAGACAAACTATCTGCAAATGTATTCATAATTATCCTTCCTACAAAATTCCCTGTCACACGGAGATAGATGTCCGAAAACGGCATAAAAACGCTCGTTTGTCCTGCGGAATCCGTATCGGCTGTTCATTCCGTTGCTTACGGCAGGAACCGCTCTTCGCTCTCGTAAAGTTTTGCAAGAAAATTGCAGGTATGAGCGAACGTTCCACGGATTACCGCTACAACCTGTATCCGAAACAACCATAAACGAAATATAAATTACTTATTATGAGAACAATTATCGACACAATCGACTATGCGGTAAGAAACTGGTGGATTTCACTGCTGGTCGGCCTTCTGTTCATCATACTCGGCATCGTACTGGTATTCTGGCCGGCCGTAAGTTATGTGGCTCTCAGCGTAATGTTCGCCGTGCTGATGTTCCTCAGCGGTATAATGGAAATAGTTTTCGCCGCGACCAACCGGCGAATCCTTACGAGCTGGGGCTGGTATCTGGCGGGAGGCATACTCGACCTCATACTCGGCCTGATACTTATATTCATGCCCGTACTGAGCATGGAGGTGCTTCCCTTCGTGCTGGCCTTCTGGCTGATGTACCGGGGATTTACCGCTCTCGGATATTCCATGGACATGCAACGCTACGGCCATTCCAACTGGGGATGGATACTTGCTTTCGGCATTCTGGCCATTCTGTGCGCATTCGGTATTCTGTGGCGTCCGATTATAGGCGCGGTAGCACTCGTCTATCTGGTAGCCTTTACTCTGTTGATAATCGGCATACTGCGTATAATGCTCGCTTTCGACCTGCGCAACCTTCACACTCGCAATGCCGAAGTCCGCGAACACGTGAAACGCTACTATCCGAGAGATTACGACGACCGTTAAACGGTCCGAGATTCGTAAAACGCCCGGCCCTGTCCACAGGGGCCGGGCGTTTCCACGTTATGATGCCGGCAAAGTACGGACACGCTTGCTTTTACCGTCCGCCCGCACTATTTTTATAGCAAAATTCTGTACGTATGGCGCTATCGGTCAGGTTTCGGATTTTTACCGCGGCGATTGCGGGTATCGTGCTCGTCGCATGTCGCGGTATGGAACCCGGCCCTGTCCGGTCGCTCCACGACACCCGGAACGCAGAAACCGACCGAATCCGGCTCCGCGACCGAATCGGAGCCTTTACGGCCGCCGGCCGGTTCGACAGCAGTCTTTATTATGCCCGGCAAATGCTGAACGTTGCCGCGGACGAGGTTTCAGGGTCGGACGAGATATTCGCTTTGATTTGTATCGGCCAGTCCTCGTTTTTTCTGGGCAGTTACGACACGGCTTCGCTGTATCTCGACCGCGCTCTCGGTATGGCCCGGAGCAGGAACGATGAATGGGGCGTGGGAGCCGCCTACAACGGGCTCGGCCTCGTGGCCGTTTGCGCACGCATGGACTATTACGAAGCGTTCCGGTGCTTTACCGCAAGCGTAGAGGCGCTCGAAAACAGCGCCGACCGCGTCCTGTACCATGTGGCCATGGCCAATCTGGCACTTACCTATTGGCGGCGCAACGACCCTTCGGGATTGCCGTATGCCTCCGAAGTACTCGAATACGGACGAAAGCGGCGGGACTCGGTACAGATTTTTTACGGAACTTACGCCTGTGCAGCGATACACTACCTGCTCGGCGACTATACGAAAGCACTCGGATATATAGAAGAAACTACGGCCATGGCCGACAAATTCTATGATGTTACCGGGGTTTATACATTGAGCGCCAATATACTGAACGCAGCAGGCGACCACGCGAAAGCCGCCGAACACTATCGGATTGCGGCTCACCGTCTGAACGATGCGGAAGCCACGTCGGTTTCGGATTACTATCTCGGCTACGGCCGGTTCCTTATCGAGCAGAAACGTTACCGCGAGGCGGCCAGAACACTGCAAGCCGGAATAGCAGCGGCCAGGAGCAGCGGCAATACGGTAGGGCGTCACTTGTTTTACAGGGAACTGTCGCTGGTTTACCGCCGTTCGGGACAGTTAAGCGAAGCTCTCGACTGTTACGAAATTTTCCACACGGAATCCGACAGTATTTTCAATGTCGAGCGCGAACGTTCCCTGAGCGAGATGCACGTCAAATACGAAACCGAAAAAAGGCAGAAAGAATTCCGGGAAAAACAGTACGAAGTGCTCAGGGAAAAACGCCGCGTGCAGATAACCGGATTGATTGCGGCCGCAATCGCCGCCGTCCTCCTGGCAGTCTGGATTCTGTACAAGCGTAAGAATGCGCTGTACCTGCGGATAGTCAGCCAGTATCAGGACGCGATACGGCGAGAAAAGGCGCTCTCCGAGCGATGCCGCGTTACGGATACGACGGGGGGGGAAATACGCGGCCTCGTCGCTCGACAGCCGGAAAAGCCTTGTACTGCTTGCTGACATAGAACGCCTGATGACAACCGAGAAGGTTTACAGGCAACCCAACCTTACAAAAGAACGACTGGCCGAAATAGCGGGCTGCAACCGCACGTACCTTTCGCGCGTGATAAACGAGCATAAAGGAACCAACATTACCGGATATATCAACTCTTTCCGTATCGGCGAAGCCGCGGAGCTCCTTTCCGACCCGGCGAACGAAACGCCTCTCAAAGCCATAGCCATGGAAGCAGGGTTTTCATCGCTCTCGACGTTTTACAAGATTTTCAAGCAGACGGTAGGAATGACTCCGATGAAGTTCCGTGAAAAAGTGGCCGAGCTTGCCCGGTCCCGCAACATGGGACACCTGTAAGTACGAAAACGTTCCATAAGCGGAAATTGCCGCTCGTGTAACATTTTACGGTAGGAAATCGCATTCCTTCAATCTTACTTTGCTCTCGGCGTTCCGGAATTGCCGGAACCTCTGCGCACCGTCGCTTTAATCCTAACGTCCAAACACAAGTATTGTATGAGAAAACTTTACGCCTTAATCGCAGCCGTCGTCGCACTGACGGCCTGCAAAGACGACGAAGCCGTACCGGAGGGCAAACTAACACTGTCCGAAGGTCAGCCCACGCATCTGGAGATAGACTGCACCGGAAGCCCCGTTACGGTAAAATTCTCCGCCACTCTGAACTGGGCAATCGACAGAGATGCCGAAACGACCGCAGGCTGGTGCACCGTCGAACCGGCTTACGGCAATGCCGGCGACGCAACCGTAAGCGTAAGCGCCGAAGAACTTGCGGACGGAACCGAACGCGAAACCGCATTCAGAATAGTTTGCGGCAGCGCCTTCCTGAAATTCGCCGTGGTCCAGCGTTCGTCCGACGAGCCGGAACCGGAATACGTAAACATACCCGACGAAATCTTCCGGGAATACGTGCTGGAAAATTTCGATACCGACGGCGACGGACGCTTGAGTGCAGAGGAAGCCGAGGCGGTGGACGTAATCGATTGCGAAGATATGGGAATCGTTTCGCTCGAAGGTATCCGCTCCATGCACAACATCGTTTCGCTCGACTGCTCGTACAACGAAATAGACGGTACGCTCGACCTTGCAGGATTCGAAAAGCTCGCGCAGCTCAAATGTGACCACAACCGGTTTACCTCCATTATTCTGAAAGACTGCGGCGCTCTCCGTTCATTCAAAGCGAACGACAATTACATCCCGCAGATAGGAGGAGATATCTATACGCTCGAGTCGGTCGATTTAAGCGGATGCGGTTCGCTTGCCAATATCGAACTGCAAGACAACTCGGTAACTTCGCTGGATTTGAGCGACTGCGTTTCTCTGACCGACCTGAACTGCGCCTACAACCAACTCGCCCGAATCGACGTTTCGGCCTGTACGAAGCTGGTCAACCTCACCTGCCGCAACAATCCGTACGCAGGCATAAAATTAGATGTGAGCATGTGCCCCGACCTGAAATACCTTGCCTGTTACTCGGCCAACCTTACCGGCCTCGATGTCAGCGGGTGTTCCAAACTCGAACGGTTGGAAGCATACTACAACGACTTGGGAACAATAGACCTTTCTTCCTGCGGACAGCTTGCCACACTGTATCTCCACGGATGCAAACTGACTCGGCTCGACTTGAGCGGCAACGCTATGCTCGAAGACGTATTTTTAAGTTTCAACTCGTTAAGTTCGATAGATTTTTCGACATGCACCCGGCTGAAGAAAATAACGGTAAGCTGGAACCAACTGTCGAGGCTCGACGTTTCGACGTGCAGCCAACTGGAAGAACTCGATTTGAGCGGCAACACAGTCGAGGAGCTGAATGTCGGTGGACTTACCCAACTGACATCCATTCTGGCACGCGACAACAAACTCACTTCGGTGGATATATCCACGAACAGTTCGCTTGTGAACATAGACTTCAACGGTAACGGCCTTACCGAGCTCGATGCCGACAATAATCCGAACGTGGAAAGGCTCTATTGCACGGACAACGAACTGACGACGCTCAAATGCAGTCGGTGCACGAAACTCCTTTCGCTGGACGTGGAGAACAACCGGCTGACCGCTCTCGACCTTACCTCCAATAGAATGCTCGTGGAATGTTACTTGGGCTACAACCGCCTTTCGGATGTCCGTATCCGCAACCTTTCGGAACTGAAAGTGTGCCAACTGCAAAAAAACAACCTGACGAAACTCGACACCTACGGTTGCACCGGACTGGACGAACTGCACGTTTTCAGCAACGAACTTCCTTACCTCGGCGTGAATACCTGCGAGGCTCTCCGCTATATAGACTGCCGCAACAACCTGCTCAAATCGCTGGACCTCAGCAACAATATGTCCATGAGTTTTCTGTTCGCCTACGACAATCCGTATATGGAAACGGTTTGGATAAACGAGAACTCGAATTACAACACGCTCAGCGTGGACGATTACGTTACGGTTTATTATAAAGAGCCCGACCGGTTCGACGACGTAGGCGGAGGTGAATGGGGCGACGCGGAAATCGACCCGTGGAAATAATCATACCCGACCGCTTAAAATTCAAAATGCCATGAAAAACTTACGAAAGATACTGTTCGCGCCGGCAATCGCAGCCGCATTCTCCTGTTCTTCCGACACCGGCGACGAAACAAGCCCGAAAGCGGGGCGTACCCTGACGGTCAATGGAGTGATAACCCGTACCACAATCGAATACGAAGGGTCGGACGTGTCGCACCTCGTATGGAAAGAAGGCGACGAGGTAGCCTACGTAACCGACCTGCCCGGCCAGACGTTCAAGACGGCCGCGGTATCCGGCAACAGGTTTACGGCCGAAATCCCTTCCGGAGCGACGGACGACGATGTACTCGCAGTGCTGTGGCCGTCGGAACGTGCAGAAGGGCTGACCTTGAAAGGAATAACTGCGGAACTGCCGTCGGAATTCGGTCAGGAAGCCGGAGCCGCATTCGACGGCAGTCTGCTTCCCATGTATGCATGCGTGAGGATTCCTGCCACCGGCACGGAAGTGGACGCCGACTACCGGCCGCTCGGCTCGGTAATCAGGTTTTCCATCGACGCAGCCGGGCACGAAACGGAAACCCTCCGTTCGATTACGCTCTCCGCCGACGAATACCTCGCCGGAAATTATACCTTCGATATGTCCGGCGACCCGGCATGGACTTTCACCGGAACCTCGAAAACGGTAAGAACGACCGTTACGGGAGAAGCCGCCCGGCTCGACAACCGTTTCTATATATATATGGCCGTCAATCCGGCCGCTTATACCGGAGTGGAGGTCAGGGTAGAAACGGATGCCGGCGTGTATGTCTTTCCGGACGGAACGATGGACCTGAATCAAAAAGGCCGAACTCTGTACCGCATAAGCCTGCCTCTGGAAGAAACTCCCGAGCCTGAAAAGCTATATTATACGCAGGTAACGGACATGGCCGACCTTACACCGGAAGGCAAATATCTGATTGTAGCCGACCGCGACGAATCGTCGTACCATACGCCGGACAACAAAAGTTACACATCTGTAATTAATCCCACAACAATCGGATTTACAGGAAACGGCGTAGAAGCAACCGACGCCACGGCGCTTTACACATGGAAAATAGAAAAAAACGAAACGAGCGGCATGTATTCGCTTTTCAGCAATCGCATCGGGCAGTACGTGGGTTCGGCAGGCGCTATTCTCGTCAACGACTACGGTAAATTCTTTTTCACCCAGTCGATACCTCAGACTCCGGACGGCGAAGTTACCTACTACTGGAACATCGAAGTCGATGCGCAGAAAGCAGTCATAAAGAGCCTGCGGCTGGAAAACGCCTGTTTTAAGTACAACGCCCATCCGTATGCAGGATTTTTCTGCCTGTGCACGCCGGATACCGACGGCGGAAAAAATATCAGAATCCTCAAACTGAGGGAAAACTGAAAAACGCAGCATCGACGAGTAGCACTGTCCCGGCTTCGGCCGGGACAGTTTCCGTTTACCTTTTTCCAAACGTTGGACAAGTTGCCTTCCGGAAACCGAATACTTCGATTGCGCTGCACGAAAATACAAATCATGTCGCCTGTACAGCCGTGTAATATGTTTAACATGTCGCCACAACTTAATTATTCATTTTTTCATGGCATATAATCCTTATACGATTCTTACCACAATCCTATTTTTTTATTTACATATTCCGTTTATTCTTATTATAATTGCAAAACAAACCTAAAAACTACTAGTATGAAGAAAGAAATGCTTAATTTAAACAAACGAACCGTTACTCCGCTAAACAACGTAGAAATATCAGCGCTTAGAGGAGTATTCGATGGCGGTATAATCAGCGAGAAGTCTCCGGGAGAAGGGTATATAAAAGGCCCTGATGGAAAATGGTATGAGTGGGTAATGGGGGCTATGTCTTTTGTCGCGGGCGCAGTGCCGATAGGCGGTTATGTAGGCGGTGCACTGTGTTTAATAATCGGAAACCGTCCTTTATCGGAACACGGATGCGCCTCATCTATATGCGGTTCATAGCAAACTTGTAACTAACGGAGAGCCTTTGGTTTTCCGTTAGTTTTTGTTAACATAGTTTAGCAGCATTCATATATCTAAACCGTCAAACAGACTCATACCGATGAAATATTTTACTATAATCGTAGAGATAGTATTGTATTTGACATGCTCTGTACTATTATATCGCATACAAGCACATAATTTCCTCCTTCCTGCCCTTACCTTGCTTTTAGTCCTATTTTATTTCATAAAAGTAACAATTCAGCACGCAGATACTCGAGAAGGAAAACTATTAAAAATAGGAAGGCCTTTACTGTACAGGTTCGAACTTATTACAACCGGCATACTAAGCGCGACTTTTATAATTACCGGCATACTTGTACAGTCCGAAGTCGCATGGCAGGGAATAAATATTTATGTTTTTGCAGGCATTTCCCTTCCCGTATTCCGAGCTTTGGTTTTAAACAATCGCCAGCTTATATTTAGACACAATGGCCTTACGATAAATAATTCTTATGTAAATTCGACACGCATTCCCTGGAACTCCATCGGTTATGCGGAACTGTCTGACGACCGCTTATATATTCACGACAAAGAAGCCGCTTCGCATGATTCGGATATAGTCCTTCAACCGAATACTCGGCAAAAAATCGAGGAATACCTGATATCCAAAGGCGTAACCGTGAACAGGATATGATTTCGGACGATGCCGAAACGGACAGTCCACAAGGCAGGACAACGACCATTTCAGCTCGGCCCTGAGCCTGCTTCAACAACCGTGCATAGTGTCCGTCGCGAAACGGCCCATTCAAGACGCCGGCAACGGACCGATTACCTGATTCTGTCCAGAGAACTCAGAATCCGTCTGTCGCGTACGATTCCCCTTATCGCCATGCAAACGGCGAGGAAAGCGGCGACCGGGAACGCCACGGCCGGCATAAGCCGGGTCGCGGAGAATTCGAATCCGTCGATTCCCCTCATGCCGCGGAAAATGCAGAATGCGATGAACGCCGCTGAACCGAGCAGGAGAACGCATTCGGTAACGCAAAGCCTGAACTGCAAAAGCAGGTCCTTGTAGAGAAAGATGCTGACCAGCGGCAGCAGGGCGGCGGCGACCAAAACTATTCCCATATAAACGGTCGAAACCACCGTAACGACCCCGGCACTTCCGGCCGGGTCGGTCATAAGTCCGAAAGCCCGAAGTACGAGCTGCTCGCTGCCGGCCATATACCGTGCCAGCGGCATAAAAAGAGTAAGACTCATCAATACGGCCGCAAGCAGCAGCCAAAGGGTTTGTTGGCGTTGAATCATAATACGCAGTAAAATTTATCCTCGAATGTCAGAACCGCTCATCGGTCATGTAGTTGTTCCGGTCGGAAGAGCCTCGGTTGACAAGTTCGCCCAAAAAACCGGCCAGAAAAAGCTGCACGCCGAGTATCACGGCAAGTATGGCTATATAGAAAAGCGGCTGCTCGGTAACGCCCCTGACAGGCAGGGAATGGGCCTGACGCACCAGCTTGTTTACAATCACCCATACCGTAGTTATGCCTCCGACCATAAACATGACGGTTCCCAGTCCGCCGAAAAAATACATGGGGCTTTTGCCGAAGCGGGAAACGAACGATACGGTTATAAGGTCGAGGTAACCCTTAACCATTCTCTCCCACCCGAATTTGGAACGGCCGTACTTGCGGGGACGATGCTCGACCACCTTCTCTCCTATTCTGCCGAAACCGGCCTTGCGGGCCAACACGGGAATGTAACGGTGCATTTCTCCGTAAACCTCTATGCTCTTGACGACTTTCCGGCGGTAGGCTTTCAGGCCGCAGTTCATGTCGTGCAGCCGGATTCCGAACACCGCACGCGCCGTGGCATTGAAAAACCTGCTCGGCAGCCGTTTTCCCAACGGGTCGCGGCGTTCCTTTTTCCAGCCGGAAACCAAATCGTACCCTTCTTCGGTTATCATCCGGTAAAGCTCCGGAATTTCGTCGGGAGAATCCTGAAGGTCGGCGTCGAGCGTTACGACCACCTCGCCACGGGCGGCCTCGAAACCGGCATACAACGCCGCGCTCTTGCCGTAGTTGCGGCGGAACCGGATGCCGTGGACCGAAGGGTTCCTGCGGCCCAACTCCGCTACCGTATCCCACGAGCCGTCCGTGCTGCCGTCGTCCACGAAAATTACCTCGTAGGTAAAACCTCCGGCCCGCATCACCGAATCAATCCACGCCTCCAGCTCCGGAAGCGACTCCTCCTCGTTCAGCAAAGGGACTACTATCGATATGTCGGGTACGTCTTTTTCCATTCGGAAAACTATTCCTCAGCCGTTCCGCCTCCCGCAAAAGGGTCGGCTTCCCGGCGGGTGAATATCGAAGTCATCAGCCCCACCAGTCCGCCTTTTATGCAAAGACCGAATATGGAACTTAAAACGAGCATCACCGGATTGAACATCATGCGCCGGGTCATGGAGTAAAAACCGTCGAACTGGTCGGCGGGCAGTATATCCTGATAGGCTGCCATAACCCGGTCGAGTTGCTCCGTCACCAATTCGGGAGCTATAAAATTGTTCATCACCGTAGTATATACCCCGAGTATAATCCCGGCGAATATCATCGAGGCGAACACGAAGCCGACCGAACGTCCGTAGCTGAAGCCAACCCGCGGGTCGGCCATACGGCACATGCGCCGCGAAAAAGCATATATAAGACCGGCGAACACCGCGAAGTCGAGCCACGCCGTCAAAGTAGTCCAGAAACTCGTCGCCGTGCCCTGCAAAGCGTAGGCCAGCAGGGCGAAAGCCGCGGCTACTACCCCTATCACCGACCCGGCCTTCATGGCCTCGGTCCAAAAACCGGTTTTCCTGTCAGTCATACACTATCGTTTGGTTTCAGGATGCTAAGATAACTAATTTCTCCGTGTCAGGAGAACTCTCCCCCTCCGTAGCGCAGGATTTCCGGTTCGTCGCCCGTAAGGTCCACCATGGTGGTAGGTACGTTGGTTCCGTATCCTCCGTCCACGACGGCATCCACGGTCCCGCCGTACCGTTCCCATATAAGCTCCGGGTCGGTGGTGTACTCGACCACTTCGTCGGGGTCCTTTACGGAAGCCGTCGCCATGGGAAAGCCGAGCGACCGCACGATTTCCAGCGGTATGGGATTGGCGGGCATACGTACCCCGACCGTCTTGCGGCGGCCGAGAGCCTTGTCCGGCACGCTGCCGGAAGCTTTCAGTATGAAAGTGAACGGACCCGGCAGATTGCGTTTCAGGACGCGGAACTGCACGTTGTCCACCCTCGCCCACTGGGCTATGCGCGAGAGCGACTCGCACACTATCGTGAGTTCGTCGTCGCGCTTGCCGCGAATTGATTTTATCCTGTCGATGGCTTTTACGCTGCGTGCCGAACAGCCGAACGCATAAACCCCGTCGGTGGGATATATTATAACCCCGTCGTCCCGCAGAATGTCGGCCACCCTGTCCGTTTCCCGGCGCGAAGGATTGTCCGGATATATTTTTACAAGCATCGCCCAAATACTAAACCGTTGCAAATATATCAAAAACACGGCCGTTCCCGACACAAGATTATTCCGGATGCAGCGTTCGGTAAACCGAAATGACTTCTAAAAACGGAGCAATGTTTGCAGGAAGGCATGGAAATAAAAATGGGTAAGCTAATTATATCGCACCGCTACGACCGCCTGCCCTTGCTGCCTTCCGGCCCTGGGGGATTCGGCGGGAGCTGGTCGTATAAGACTTACCCGGCACAAAGGTACGTTTTTTTAATAATTTTGCAACTGTCATAAATTCGCCTTTCGCTTTGAAAACATCCCGGAACAAACGAACGGTCGCCGCGCTGGTATCCTTGCTGGCCGCGGCCATAGCGGTATCCGCCACCCTTACTCTGCTCTCGGTCTATCGCTGGGACAACGTAGCGGAGGAATCGTACGTGTACGTGCCTCGCGGAGCGGGCTATCCCGCGCTGCTCGATTCACTCGGCTCCGACGGCCAAAAGCTCCGACGCGTGGGCAGGTTCGACAGGATAGCCCGCCTGAACTCGCTCGACGAAAAAGTGAAGCCGGGTCGTTACCGTCTCGTCCCCGGCATGAGCGCCAAACAAATAGTCGATATGTTCCTGAGCGGCTCGCAGACCCCCATGCAGCTTACCGTAAACAACGTGAGGACATTGCCGCAACTGGCCGGCAAGCTGGGCGCGCGTATGGAGGCCGATTCGGCCGACTTCGCCGCTCTTCTGCTCTCGGATTCCGTTGCGAACCGCTACGGGTACAGGCCCGAAACGCTCATGTCCATGTTTATCCCGAACACATACGAGGTATGGTGGACGGCCACTCCGTCGGAACTGCTGGACCGTATGAAGCGAGAGCACGACGCTTTCTGGACTCCGGAGCGACGCGCCGGGCTTGCACGCACCGGAATGGACGAGGCCGAGGTAGCAACGCTCGCCTCGATTGTAGCCGAGGAAACCCGCATGACCGACGAAATGCCGGTCATAGCGGGCGTTTATATGAACCGGCTGCGCATGGGAATGCCTTTGCAGGCCGACCCGACGGTAAAGTTCGCGCTCGGCGATTTCGGATTGCGGCGGATACTGTACAAGCACTTGCGTACGGATTCGCCTTACAACACCTACCGCAACAAAGGCCTGCCGCCGGGCCCCATATGTATGCCTCCGATAGCGGCCATAGACGCCGTCCTGAACTATAAGGAGCACGACTACGTATATTTCTGCGCCAGAGAGGATTTTTCCGGCTATCACAGTTTCGCATCCACATACGCCGAACACAAGCGCAACGCCCGCCGCTGGGCCCAAGCCCTCGACCGCCGGGGCATAAAGTAAGGACATGGAAGAAAAGATGCTTTCCGCAGAGGAAACCGATATGCTGCATCCGTTGCTGGAGGGATTGGCCCGCTATCATAATCGCGTAGCCCAAGACTTTCGCGGAGCCTACCCTTTCCTTCCCTACCGGGACACTCTCGACGGCATCCGTAAGCAGGTCGGGGAAGGCACGGCGGCGGTAAACGTCATAACCGTCGACGGCAGGGCCGTGGCATTCTGCAAGATAGAATTCGCCCGCCGGGTGGGGAATCTGGATTTGCTCTATGTAGCGGAAGATTACAGGGGCTCCGGACTGGGCGACCGCCTGATGCGCTGGGCACTGAAGGAATTCGCCGAAAGAGGCGTTGCGGCGGTGGACTTGAAAGTAGTCGAAGGGAACCCCGCCAAAAGGCTCTACGAAAAGTTCGGTTTCAGGCCCCGCCTTACGGTTATGACAAGGGAAATGGAATAAAAAACTCCGCGACCTCCTTATCCGAACGCCGCGGAGTTTCTTGAAACGTTTCCGTCAGTTCTCGCAGGTTCCGTTCCCCGTTCCCCGCCTTCTTTCTGCGCGGCGACGCGAAAGCTCCCGCCGGAGCATGGACAATTCGCGTCCGGTCTGTCCGGCCACGGACGTGTTCTCCTCCGCCCGGCGTATCAGGTACGGCAATACGTCCCCGACTGAAGCGTACGGCACGTACTTGGTAACGTTGTAACCCTCTGCGGCAAGATTGTAGGAAATATTGTCGCTCATGCCCAAGAGCTGGGCGAAAAACACTCTCGGGTCGTTACGTGCTATTCCCTTTTCGTCGAGCAGGCGAGCCAGCTTCATATTGCTCGCTTCGTTGTGCGTACCCATGAACATTTCCATACGGTCCAAATGCTCCACCGCGAACTCCACCCCGGCGTCGTAGTTGGCGTCGGTCGCCGCCTTGTCCGGACAGATAGGGTCGGGGTAGCCCATAAGCGCCGCGCGCTCGCGCTCGGCTTCCATATACGCTCCCCGCACGAACTTTATGCCGGCTATATAATTGTTGGCGACGGCGTCCTCGTAAATGCGGCGCAGGTAAGGCATCCTGTCGTGCCGGTACATCTGCAAGGTGGCGAAGACTATCGCCCTTTCTCCGTTGAAACGGCGCATGGCTTCGTCCGTAAGCTCGTCTATGGCATCCTGAAAACAGTAATCTTCCGCATCGACCAGCAAGCGCACGCCCAGCCTGCGGGCATGAGCGCAAAGGTCAATAAAACGCTCGCGGAACAGTGCGAACTCCCGACGCTCGGTATCGGTCAGAGGCTGCCGTTTTTCCGAAGCCTTGCAGAGCAGCTCGTCCGTGGTCAGGGTCGAGGGCTTGAACACCGCATAGGCTATATCCGGATTGGCGGCCGCATTCTCTATACTGCGCATGGTTTCCGCAAACGTAGCCGCTATTCCTTCCGGGGTCTGCTCGCTCTCGGCCGAATAGTCGAGGGTGCTTTTGACTCCGGCTTCGGCCAGATGAGCCACTATCCGGTCGCAGTCGCCAAGCGTTTCTCCGCCTACGAATTGCTTGTAAAGAGTCGGCTTGACGGCCCATCCCAGCGGAAAGCGGACTTTCTGGGCTATTCCCACGGCCGCCTTCCCGCAGCTCACGAGCCACGGATGCTTCAGCGTTCCGAACAGCATGAGCGCATTACGAAGTTCCCCGTCCGTCCGCGAAGCGAACGCGATGCGGGTATCGTTGAAATCGAGCATGACCGTCGGACGTTAATCCTTGCCAAGGAACGGATAACGGTAATCCGTGGGCGGCACGAATGTTTCCTTGATGCAGCGCGGATTCACCCAGCGCAGCAGATTGAGCTGGCTGCCGGCCTTGTCGTTGGTTCCGGACGCACGCGAACCCCCGAAAGGTTGCTGCCCCACTACCGCTCCGGTAGGCTTGTCGTTGATGTAGAAGTTGCCCGCCGAATAACGCAGGGCATCCATCGCCTTCTGTACGGCATAGCGGTCGCGGGAGAAGATGGAACCGGTCAGTCCGTAGGCCGACGTGCGGTCGCAAAGCGCGAGGGTTTCCTCGAAACGAGCATCGTCGTAAACGTAAACCGTCACCACGGGGCCGAATATCTCCTCGGTCATGGTTTTGAACTGCGGGTCGGTGGTTTCTATAACGGTGGGCTGCACGAAATATCCTATGCTCTTGTCGCCTGTTCCGCCGAATACAATCTTCGCATCCGGTGAATTCTTCGCGTACTCTATATAACCCATTATATTATCGAACGACGCTTCGTCTATCACCGCATTCATGAAATTCGTGAAGTCCTTCACGTCGCCCACGGTAACGGTTTCGAGCATGGCCCCGATGCGGTCGCGCACTTCGTTCCAGAGCGAAGCCGGCATATAGACGCGGGAAGCCGCCGAGCACTTCTGGCCCTGATATTCGAAAGCTCCGCGCACGATTGCCACGGCTACTTCGTCGGCGCCGGCGGAAGGATGCACGAACACGAAGTTCTTGCCGCCGGTTTCTCCCACCACCTTCGGGTAGGACTTGTAGCGGCCCAGATTCTCGCCTATGGCCCGCCACAGGGTATTGAACGTTTCGGTGGAGCCGGTGAAATGGAATCCGCCGAGGTCGGGGCTGGCCGTAATAACCTTGCCTATCAGGCTGCCCTGACCGGGAATGAAGTTCACCACGCCGTCGGGCAGGCCGGCCTCGCGGAATATCTTCATCAGCACGTAATTGGAATAAATAGCGGTGGTCGAAGGCTTCCACACGGCCGTATTGCCCATCATGGCCGGGGCCAGATTCAGGTTGGAAGCTATCGAGGTAAAATTGAATGGAGTGAGCGAGAACACGAAGCCCTCCAACGCGCGGTACTCCAGCCGGTCGAGAATGCCGGTATCGGAAAAAGGCTGCTCGGCATATATCTGGGATGCGTAATAGGCATTATAGCGCAGGAAGTCGATAAGCTCGCACGGAGCGTCGATTTCGGCCTGCATCGGATTCTTGCTCTGGCCCAGCATTACGCTGGCCGCCAATTCGTAACGATACTTGGTGGAAATCAGTTCCGCTATGCGCATCATCAGGGAAGCCCTTTCCGTCCACGGAAGGCGCGACCATTCCTCGCGGGCTTTCATCGCCGCCGCTATGGCATCGGAAACCTCTTTCTCTCCGGCCTTGTGGTAGGAGGCCAGTACGTGCTTGTGATTGTGAGGCATAACCACCTTGCCGGTATTGCCGGTACGGATTTCTTTGCCGCCGACCACCACCGGAATATCCCACCGTTCGCCGCTCATGCGGTCGAGAGCCTCCTTCAGGGCTTTCCGCTCCGGCGAACCGGGGGCATAGGGTTTGACGGGTTCGTTAATCGGCTTGGCGAATGAATAGAGCGCGTTCTCCATAATGTCAAAGTTTACAGGTTATTCTGAACTAAATTGATACAAATTTAATAATTAATCGCAACCGTGCAACCTCCGGCCCGGTATTTAATTCCCGAAATACACGCCGGAAAAAGAGAGGAGGCCGGTTTTGCCGACCTCCTCCCGCACACTTTCCGTAAGCCGTTATTCGTTGCGGAAATACCGGTTGTATAGCCCTTCGAACCCTTTTCCGTGCCGGGCTTCGTCCTTGGCCATTTCGTGCACCGTGTCGTGAATGGCGTCCAGATTCTGCTGCTTTGCAAGCTTGGCTATGCGCCACTTGTCCTCGCATGCCCCGGCCTCGGCCATCATGCGTTTCTCCAGATTCGTCTTGGTATCCCAAACGACCTCGCCCAGCAATTCGGCGAATTTGGCTGCATGTTCGGCCTCTTCCCACGCGTAACGCTTGTAAGCCTCAGCAATTTCGGGATAGCCCTCGCGGTCGGCCTGACGGCTCATGGCCAGATACATGCCCACTTCGGTGCACTCGCCCATAAAATGGTCTTTAAGCCCCTGAAGTATCTCCGGGTCCACGCCTTTGGCCACGCCTACGACATGCTCCTGAGCGAACTGAAGCGCTCCTTCCGTTTCAACCACTTCTTCGAATTTGGAAGCGGGCACGCCGCACATCGGGCATTTTTCGGGAGGGGTATCGCCTTCGTGGATATACCCGCAAACCGTACATCTGAATTTTTTCATAGCTGTAATCTGATATGTTAGGTTAGCAAAAAACTGTTTCTTCAGCCGCGCATGCGCCGCATAGTCCCCGGTAAACCATCTGCACGCTGCGGACGAGCGTTCCGTGGGGCGCATTCGACCTTACGAACCCATTGTCGGGCACGCGCACGTCCGTTATGCCCCCGCACCGGTCGCACACGAAGTGGGCATGGAAAGAAGTGTCTATATCGTACCGCGTATTCCGGGCATCGGCGTCGAGTTCCGCAACGGCTCCGAGCCGTACGAGCAGCCGCAGGGTATTGTACACCGTGGCCCGCGACAATCTGAGGCCCCCGGCGGCGAGAGCGGCGTAAACCTGCTCGGCCGTCGGATGTACCCGGTTGGCAAGCAGGTAACCCGTCACGGCGACCCGCTGAACGGACGGCCGTACCGACATGCTTTTCAAATATTCGAACGCGTCTTCCATGACATCCCGGCCGGTTTTCATGCGGCAAAGATAAACACTGTTTAGAATCAATCCAAATTTAAAATTGGAATAATTCCAAAATTATCCGGAACACGTTTTTACATACCGTATGGAGGATATGCAACCGTCTTTCTTCATACAATTTAAATATTGTCAGGAATTTAAGCCCTAAATACCCCTTTTAAGACATCCGCGCACGGTTTTTCAATTTATTGGACGTATTATGAAATTTACCTCGCACGTACTGGAACAGCATAAATATTCGTATATTTGTTCCAATGGCACGATGCCGGACGGTTGTAAAAGCCGACCGCAGCACTATCCGGCGCCGAATAGACAAGTACGATACGGAAACAATGCTATATACGCCTTTGATACGACAGACCTTAAAGACCTTAACAAACCTTTCAGTCCATAAGTTTATGAATAAACACATGTCATTATTTATGTCCGCAGCACTTTTCGTTGCGGTTTTGACGGGGGGGGGATGTAAAGAGTCCGAAACTCCTACTCCGTCCCAAAACCAGCCCGCACTCAAGTTTCTGAGCGGCGAAAACATCGACGTTCCATACGAGGGCGGCTCTTTCACCCTTACGTACGAACTGACCGGCCAGCGCGATGACGGAGCGGTAACGGCCGCCGCGGACGCCGGCTGGATAACGGTTACCGATTATTCCGCTCCGGGCAAGGTGGAATTTACCGTTTCCCTCAACGAAACGTTCGATGCTCGTACCGGCAAAGTAACCGTAACCTATACCTATAACGGAGGCGAAACCGTTTCTGCAAGCGTTGCAGTTTCACAGCCGCCTCATTACGACATCGACTTCGAGGCCGAAAAGTTAACCGGCTATTATTACGGCCAGCAGTTCTCTCCGGGATACGGCGACTACTGGTTCTTCTTCTCGGACAAAGGTTTCGCCCCCGACGACACGGGTTTGCCCGAGGCCACCTACTTTCATGTGGATTTGTATGCGGAACTCGCCCCGGTTCCCTACGACGGAGGAATACCCGTCGGCTTCTATACGCTCGACGCCAGCCAAACCTATCCGCAGGGCACTTTCTCGTCCGATATGAGTTACTATTATATCACCGACGGCGAGGCGGAGGTCACCGAGCGCCATTATTTCACCGAAGGGACGCTGAGCGTGGAAAAAGACGGCTCCGACTATGTGCTCGAGCTTAGGGTAACATTCGACGACGGGAAAAAGGCGCGGGCAAAATACAAGGGAAAAATCGGGCTTATCGACGATTCCGATGATACGCCCGAAATCTATACTACCCTGACCGGCGACCATGAAGCCGACCTGTCCGGCTGTATCGGAACCGCCCAGTTCTATGCGGACTACTACGAAGTAGGCGCGAGCAACTGGACCGTGAATATCGACCCCGGAACGTATCCGGGAGATGGTTTTACATTCGACCTCAACTGCTCCGGCGCCTTCGACGAAGGAATACCCTCGGGTCGGTACGAAGTAGCCGACAACTATGCGGCCGGCACGATATATCCCGGCTACATGCAATACGGCTATCTGTACGGAACATGGTGGATAGGCTATGCCACGGCCGACGATATGACGGAGTACGCGCCGGCAATATCCGGCGGCATAGATGTAACCCGCAACAGCGACGGTACGTACACTTTCGGCGCCGATTTCTACGACGACGCACCCGTTCCGAACCATGTAACAGGCATCTGGACTGGCACGATGATTATGGAAAACAAAAGACCGTCGCCTGTTCCGGAAGCGTGGTATCCTGCATGGGAACAAACCGTTACGGCAAAGCGACAGGGCGACATGCGTCGTTCGCATCCGACGGAGAGATAAGGCTGCGCAAAACCGCAATCCGGATAAACGCAAAGAGCCGCCCGAGAATCAATCGGGCGGCTCCGCATTTATGACTGCGCTTTACGTAGTTTCCGCATACAGTATCCTATTATCCCGACTCCGGCAAGCTGGACAATAGTCCTTACCAGATAAGAATGATATTCAGACACGTCGATGACTCGCAATCGCTCCCAAGCACAAGACCAATGCTGCGTCCGACAACACATTCAAGACCGTGGTTCTCTGATATGTCCGGCAGCAAAAATTAATCCGTGGCTATTTCTTTACAGCCGACACTATAAGCATCATGGGACGCCGCAGCTCGTCCTTCATTCCCGGCAAAGACATCATGTACTCCGGTGGACGCGGTTCGGCCACGTTCAGAATCTCGAATCCGTTGCTCAGAAGACCGGTCAGGTATGCGGTCAGGGTTCTGTGGTACTTGACTACCTCCTCCCCCAGAAAATCCGCCACCCGCTTCCCCTCGTAAAAATAATTGTCCACGGGAAAATGCATGATACGCCCGTCCTTGTCGTAATGCCACTGCTGGGACCCCCGGGCCGTAAATACCGGATGCTCGACGGAATAGATAAAACGACCGCCGGGAACCAGCCACCCGCTCACTTTCTCCGCCATGTCCTCGAAGGAGGGAATATAGTGAAAAGCGAGGGAACTGACGACCACATCGAAACTCTCGGGCGGGAAGTACGCATCCTCTATGGCCTGACGGATATACCGCACTTGCGGGCAAGAAGTATTCCTTGCGGCCGTTTCGAGCATTTTTTCAGAAATATCCACCCCCGTTACGGAAGCCGCTCCATGCTCCGCGGCATATATGCAGTGCCAACCGTATCCGCACCCCAGGTCGAGCACCCGCTTCCCGGTGAAATCCGGCAGCATGTCCCGAAGCGTTTCCCATTCTCCGGCCCCGGCCAAACCCTCTTTCGAGCGTTCCATAGCTGCGTATTTCCTGAAAAACACTTCGTCGTCGTACTTGTTTTCCTTCATGGCCACGGCTACTTTTTAAAGGCGAACCATACCGCCAGAACGAGGCACAGAAAAGAAAAGAGGTAGTTCATCCGGAAAGTTTCCGTCCGGAATACAAGCAGCGCCAGAACGGAAAATACTACCAGAGATATAACTTCCTGCACTATTTTAAGCTGGAACACCGAAAAGGGACCGCCGTTTCCTACGAAGCCGATACGGTTGGCCGGAATAAGGAAACAATACTCCACGAAGGCGATACCCCAGCTTATCAGTATTATGGCGATTAAAGGCACGGCATCGCCCGGACGCATCCGGTCGAATTTCAAATGGCCGTACCAGGCAAATGTCATAAAGGTATTGGAAACCACCAGCAGGGCAATGGTGGAAAGGGCTTTCGTAAACATAGCAGTTTTATAAGAACCGCCAAAATTACCAAAACTACCGTTATCCGGTACTTCGGGAAAAACTTTCCGGCGAAGTTTCCGTGCTTCACTTCCTCATCGAAATGTTCCTGCAAATCCGACCGGCGGACAAGCCTGCCCGGCAGTTATAAATATTTCGCACGGGTGCACCCGCGTCAACATTTTAACTACATTTCGTTTTTATTGATAGTGTCGCGTCAATTATCACACCGATAATTGTCGAGCGGTTGGCAGAAGTAAATATTTGTTTATATTTGCAGGACACTACAAACCATAACCGTTTATTCAGTATGAAAAAACTATCTGTTGCAGTTGCTTTTTCCGCGGTTGTATTGTTGACGGGGGGGGGATTCTGACCGCTTGTTCCGACGACAAACCCGCGACTCCCGACCCTGAAAACCTGCCCGCGACAAAACTGGAAGTCGTACCCGACAAACTCTCCTTTCTCGCCGAAGCAGGCGAACCCCAGCAAATTACGGTAACAACCGATGCCGAACACTGGACGGCGGATGCCGGTGAAGCCGACTGGCTGACTCTCGAACCGGAAGCAGCCCTACTTACAGTAACCGCCGAATCCTATTTTCAGGAAACCGAACGCACCGCCGTCATAACCGTAAAGGCAGGAGATGCGACGGCTACCGTAAACGTAGTTCAATCCGGTAAAGTCTGGAAAGTTACGGAGCTGAAAGTTTTTCCGGAACTCGGAGGAACCATGAACAAAATATCGTCCAACGGACGGTATTCCGTAGGATTTCAGCAATACAACTGGAGTTTTATGGTGGACAACGATACTTGGGAAACCACCATGATATACAGTCCCGACGTGGAAACCGTCGAAGGGCCGTCCAATGAATGCAACGTGTACGATATCAGCAACGACGGCACTATGGTAGGCCTGTTCTATTCTCCGGACGTGTTGATGGAATACGAAGACGACCAAGGAAATGTATTACGTTTTTCCGAGTTGATACCGGGCGTTTACCGCAACGGTCGGTGGACGCCCCTGAAAAGGCTCGAGGAAGTGCCCATGTTCGGCAGCGGACTGGACGGAGTCGCACAATGCATTACCGGCGACGGCACTAAAATCGGCGGCGGGGTACATCTCGGACAAATCGTGTTCGGTCCCGCCACTTGGAGCGGAACCGAATACGGCGACCTTACACAATACTCCGCACCTGCGAACGGGGGATTGGTCAAAGATATATCCGACGACGGCAAGGTAATGGCAGGATGGCTAATCGGCGACGACGGGTCGCGTATCCCGACTCAGTGGGTCGACGGCGAACCCATGAACATGGGCAGCAGCGGAGAGGTCTATACGGTCAGCCCGAACGGCAAGTGGAGCGGGGGATATATCGGAGGATTCTCGGACGGGGTTCCTTTCGTATGGAGCAGCGAATCGGGCATCGAACTCCTCGAAGTGCCTGCCGGAATGAATGGGGGCATGGTATCGAGCGTCGCCGACGACGGTACGACGGCAGGATACTTTTATATCAGCGGATTCGGCCAAATACGGTTTCCGTTCATAATAACCCCCGACGGAACCAAATACGACCTCGACGAGTATCTCGAAGACCGTTACGGATATACCATTCCCCAGGACCTGCTCGGAGAATACGCCGACGCGCCCAACGAGTATCTCAACACTCCGCAGGAAATATCGGCCGACGGTACGGTGATATGCGGCTGGAACGCGCTGCGTCAACCATGGGTAATCCGTCTGGGTAAACCGACGGATAAGTAGTATCTCCTTCCCGAAAAACACAGGCCGCCGGAAGTTTTTCCGGCGGCCTTCTTTTTGACCCTCGGTAACCGGCTACCGACCCAGAAAACAATCCAGCGCCGCGGCCATGTCCGGCCGTGCGAACAAACGCGGCAACGCATGAACCGAAAGCCAGCGGAACTTCTGAGACTCGTTTTCCACAGCGCGCGGCACTGCGCCGGAATCCTTCAGCCGGAACAGAAACCGCAGGTCGTGGTGGAAATGCGGGCCTTCGCCCCGGGAAGGGTTGCCCGGTATGGCGTGCGAATCGAGGTCGAAGAGCAGCGGCCTATCGCTCGGGTTCGCCTGCAAACCCGGCGGCATTACCACTTCGTACTGTCCGGGAGCGAACCCGGTTTCCTCCTCCACTTCCCTCACGGCGGCGTCCAAAAGCGTACGGTCGCCGGGCTCTACGTGACCTCCCGGCTGGAGCCATTTGCCGAGGGTCTTGTGATGCAGCAACAGAACCTTTCCGGCCTCGGCATCGCATACGACGGCGCTTACAGTAAAATGACCCTCCGGATTGCGGCGGTCGAAAAGAGCCGCCCCGTCATATCGGGAAGCGAAACGCAGCATCGCATCCGCCCGGCCTGCCGCCCCGGAAAAAACCGACAGATAACGGGCTATGGCCTCCCGCACCTCCGCCTCGAGCGACGGCCCGGAAGACTCCGGTTCCGGGTGCACACGCGCTAAAACGCTCCGTAGATATAGTACCACACTATAAATTATTTATTTACAACAACCACCGCCGGTAAACCGGCACTTTCGAATAGGCAGCGTTTCATACCCCTCTTTACAGACTAAAAAGGACGCAGAAACTTTCCTGCATACCTTCGGATAATTTGCAGCAGCCCCCTTATAAATCCACCTGCGGCGAAAGCTATAATCGTGCCTTCCCTCAATGAACCGGAAATCCTTCCGAACCACCCCGAGGAAAGTATATGGGCTTCTTTTTTCTATGGGTCGGATTTTCCAGCTTCATGCCGCCCGGCAGGTCGTACAGCCCTGTCACACCATTGAAAACGCCCACAGATTCTCCCGATATGGTAGGTGCAGTCCAAGTGCTATTACCCTTGTAAACGAGCTTCGCATTCTTGTAAAGCTCGGTGCAAAAACCCATGAATTCCCACGTGATAATTTCGTAAAGAGCTACCCCCACCATGGTTTCCTCCCCTTCGGGGCCTCTGATAACCGAAAAATCAATCACATCTGATTCCCACCGGGGCGAGGCAACCTCAATGCGGGAAGCCTCGTGGAAAGTTTCATCGTCACGTTTGTAAATCACCTCTCCTATGATATAGACTCCTCCCACCTCCGGATACGGCGCTATGCTGTAAGAATAGTTATTTACCGCCACGTTCTTTTTTCCGGGATAGTAATCCAGGATAATGTAACCGGCGTTTTGGACAGGCACATGTCCCCAACCTTCTATCCACCAACTCCTTCCTCCCGTGTAATAATTAATTATATTACTGGTCCATGTCCCCGGTCCAGGTTCGTAGGCATACGAGGGAACCCCCGATGCCGCATAGTAACCCTCTTTTATATCCGCAAGTTCCAGCGAGCCTTGGGGCACTCTGTCGCCGTAAGGATATCCGTATGTCCCGACGGCGTTTTGCCACTCTATCTCTCCGGCATAATTATAGCAAAGTTCCGTTTCCTCTCCCGTGGAGGTATCTATGGCCATCAGCTCCATCGTAAGGGCGTAGGCCGACCCGTTGCGTGCCACATGCATCGCCCCGCCCACGATTCTGTATATTATCTCGTCCGTTCCGGCTATTACGTACGAAGGGTAAGGGCTGTCCTCGTAGCACAGGTATAACGTTCTGGGGGTGCGGGCGAGGGATACGGAATAGTCCCCTTCGTCGAATTCGAATCCCTTGTAATCCCTTAACGAAGAGAAAGCCCAGAGTACGAGAGTGCCCGGGGAGTCGTCGGCTCTGGCTTCAATATGAACCCACGTCGCGCCCGCATCGCTGTCGCCCATGTAAAAACCTTCGAGTTTATATATATGCCTGTAGGAGCGCTCGCGTGCATTTTGGGAAAGAGTCGCTTCTGCGCTATGTCCATTGTGACTCACTGTCAATTTTCCGTTGCGGGCTTCTCCCTTGTTAGGGGCGGCGGTCACGGTTATCCGGTCGCCGTCGGGTTCTCCTTTCAGGGAAAATCCATCCCCGACGACTTCCGCCGTCCATCCCTCGGACTCGGAAGTAACGGTAAACTCCGTATCGCCTCCCTCGGCCGGAAATTCGCAGGATGCAGGAGCGACGCAGATTCGGTCGGCCGGGTCCGGACCGGCCTGAACTATCTTTACGGTTCCGGTTCCGGCTTCCTCTACTGTTATGTAAACCGTGCCGGTGCGTGCCGTATCCGCGGGAGCGACGGTTATGGCTACCGTCCGGCCGTCGGCAACGGCGGTAATCCAGCCGCCGGAAGCCGAGACTTCGACCGGGCTCGCAGATTCGGTGCTCGCCGTAACGGTCAGCGAGCCGCCGACCGCCGGGAAGTCAAGACGGTCGGTACTCAAAGCGAGGCTATAGGGAATATCGCCGTCACTATGGCAAGAAGAAAAAATTGCGGAACACGCAAAAGCAGCAACCTCCGCCACAAACAGGTAGGATTTCGGCATACTCGTACGGTTTTTAAGGTTGTTTCCAAATTTACTATTAAAAAACTTGAAAAACAAGCGCATGAAGTCCGCTTTTTCCGGCCATTGCATTTAAAAGTTCCCGCTTAGCTTCCTCCGGACAAACTCCGGATACGGAACCTTATGCGCAATCCCCGGTTCCGGTCCTATTTTCCGGAAATATCGGACATAACGAGCAACCGAAGCTCATAACCCTTTACGAACGGAACGCGGCGGACCGGGTGCGGGCCGCCGCATAGGTTCCGGACGAACCGCGGAGAGTCTATCCGACTATATCCATTTCGTCGAGCAGCCACGAAGCGCCGCCCACCTTCTCGATTACGAACAGCACGTAGCGTATGTCCACCGCTATGTTTCTACATACCTGCGGGTCGAATTCGAGGTCGCTCATCGTGCTGAGCCACGTGCGGTCGAAATTCAGTCCAACCAGCCGACCCCGGCCGTCGAGCACCGGGCTGCCCGAATTTCCGCCGGTAGTGTGGTTGGTGGCTATGAATGCGACCGGAACGGTGTAGTAAGGCTCGCGCCGCGTGCCGATATTCACGGCATACCGTCCGTAGTCTTTAGTCCGGTATGCATCCCTCAACCGTTGCGGTATATCGTAGTCGTACACGTCGGGGTCGTCCTTCTGCATAATCCCTTCAAGAGTGGACAAATGGGCATGCCTTACGGCGTCGGCGGCGCGGTAGCCGTCCACATGCCCGTATGCTATGCGGAGGGTCAGGTTGGCGTCGGGATAGAACGGCTTGTCGGGTTCGAACTCCATCTGTCCGCGCATATAGGTATGGTACAACCCTTCGATGCGGTTACTGAGTTCCACGTATGCCGGGGAGATTTTCTCTCTGTAAAAATCCATAAATCGCTTTGCCAGCACTACCGCGGGGTCCGAAACCAGAGCGGCGCTGTCGGCCGCAAGGCGCTCGTATCCTTCGGGCGACGTCAATGCGGAAGCGTCGAACAAAACGTCCACGTATCCGTCCGTTCCGCCGGCGGATTCCACTCCGGCGGCGAACCCTTCCGGCAGGAACTCCGGGCCGACATGCTCCAGCAGCGAACGGAACATCGCCTTGGCCACGTTCCTGTCTATCCCGGCGGAATAGTCCTTGTAAAAAGCATTATAGTAGGCAGAATCGCCGACTCCCGAAACTACGCCCATGGCGGGACGCAGCAATTCGACCGCGAAAACCGCCTCGTTATAGTAATCCCTTGCGAAAGCGTACGGAGCCAGACTGTCGTACGCCTCGTGCAGAGCGGGCAGCACCCCGGAATACTCTTCCCGCCCTTCGGCCCAGCGCGAGAACCTTTCCTCGTAAGCCCGCTTCCGCTCCACGGTTCCCAGACGCCGCAGGCCGAGGCTTTCGCCCTGCCACTTTTTCCACGCGTTGGCTATGTTGGCGCACTTGGCCGCATACATTATCCTAACGGCCGGGTCGGCTTCCTGCGCTGCCTTGATAATGTCGAGGCGCTCGGTGCGAAGCCGTATCTTGTGCGGATTGGAATAGTTCAGAGTATAGTCCACGTAATCCGAAGTCACATACTGCCGGGTGGTTCCCGGAAAGCCGTACACGAACGTGAAGTCGCCCTCGTCCACTCCCTTTACGGAAATCGGAATGTACTTTTTAGGCTTGTACGGAACATTGTCCGGAGAGTAGTCCGCCGGGCGGTTGTCCTTGTTCGCATAAATCCGGAACACGGAAAAGTCGCCCGTGTGACGGGGCCACATCCAGTTGTCGGTGTCGCCCCCGAATTTGCCGATGCCGGAAGGCGGCGCGGCCACGAGCCGGACATCCCGGAAAACTTCCTCCACATACAGGAAATACTGGTTGCCGTAATAGAGCGATTCCACGGAAGCCGAATAACGGCCGTCCTCGGACGCCTGCTCCTTAATGGACTTCATATTCTCTGTTATCAGCGCGTTGCATACGGAATCGGGCATTCCGGCCTCGGTTCCGGCCAGCACCCGGTCGGTAACGTCCTCCATTCTTACCAGAAACCGTACCTCCAGTCCCGGATTGGGCAGTTCCTCGCCGCGGTCCATGGCCCAGAAACCGTCGGTAAGGTAATCGTTCTCCAAGGAGCTGTGTTTCTGAATAGAACCGTAACCGCAGTGATGATTCGTAAGCAACAGCCCTTCGGGCGACACCACCTCGCCGGTGCACCCGCCGCCGAAAAGCACCACGGCGTCCTTTAAAGACGCGTGGTTCACGCTGTAAATATCCTCGGCCGTAAGGCGGAAGCCTTTGGCTCTCATATCGGCCTGCCTCGTCCCCATCAGGCTCGGCAGCCACATTCCCTCGTCGGCCGACGCGCACAGCAGCGACGCCAGAGCCAGCACGGAAAGCAACGGTTTCTTCATATCCTAAAGGTCTAAAAATTTATCGAGCGCCACATAAACCGCCTGCGTGGGCAGTCCCATTACGTTATAGAACGAGCCGTCGATACGTTCTATTCCGACATATCCTATCCACTCCTGTATGCCGTAGGCTCCGGCCTTGTCCAGCGGAGAGCAACGGGCTACGTAGCAATCTATTTCTTCGGCGGACAGTTCCCTGAACCGCACGTCCGTACAGACAGAGAACGACGTGCGGCGCTGGGCGGAACGGAGCGTAACGCCCGACACTACCGTATGCGTCCGTCCGGAAAGAGCGGCAAGCATCCGGCGTGCGTCTTCCATGTCGCGCGGCTTGCCCAGAACGACGCCCCCGCAGATTACCACGGTATCCGCGGTAAGCAGGATGTCATCCGGGCCGAGTGCCGGGGGATAGCCGTCGGACTTCAAGCCGGAAAGATATTCTGCGACTTTCGCCGCCGGAAGCTCCGGCGGATAGACTTCGTTGACGGAAAATTTGTCGGCTACGGTAAAGTTCAAACCGCTCTCCGCAAGCAGCGCGCTGCGGCGCGGCGACGCGCTGGCGAGTATCAGGTTTTTTCCTTTGAGTTTGTCGTTGAGAAGCATATGTAAAATTTATCTTATCTCGAAATCGAGCATCGGGACGCTTTCCAGCCGGGCCTCGAGCCGGTCGCCGGCCTTTACCGGGCCCACCCCGGAGGGCGTACCGGTAAATATGAGGTCGCCCATGCGCAGGGTCACGAACCGGGATACGTGGCAGATTATCTCGTCGGGCGACCACAGCATCATCGAAGTATCCCCGCTTTGCCGCAGTTCGCCGTTGAGCCGCATCTCGAAACGCAGCTTTCCGACGTCGCCTCCGAGCTCCGATAACGGAACGAAACGGGGCGAAACCGCGGCCGAGAAATCGAACGCCTTCGCCGGTTCCCACGGCAATCCTTCGGCCGCCGCACGCCGCTGAAGGTCGCGGGCAGTGAAATCTATGCCCAGACCCACGGAGTCGTAATACCGGGAAGCGAAACGGGGCGAAACGGAACGGCCTACGCGGCATACGTGCAGCACGAGTTCGGTTTCGTAATGTATCTCCCGGCTGAAATCCGGTATATAGAACGGACTGTTGTTCCGCAGCAGGGCCGTGTCGGGCTTCATAAAGAATACGGGGCCTTCCGGAGAGCGGCCTGCATTCTTCGCCAAAAGCCCGGACAGTTCGCCGATATGGTCGGCGTAGTTTCTGCCTATACATATTATTTTCACCGCCGTACATCTTTAAGAATACTCACCATGCGGGCAGCGAACCTGTCCGAAGCTCCCGGAGGACCGACCAACCTGCGGAGTTCCGCGAAGTCGGATTTCATCGTTTCCCTCTTCGCTCCTCCCGGAAGTACGGCCCGTAGCTCCGTCTCGGCGTTTTCCGGAGTCATATCCCACTGGATAAGTTCCCGCACGGCTTCCCGGCCAAGTATCAGGTTCACCAGCGAAATAAAGGGAATTTTAAGCACCAACCGGCCTATACGCATGGAGATTTCGTCCGAGCGGTAGAGCACCACTTCCGGAACGTCGAGCAAAGCGGTTTCCAGCGTAGCGGTGCCGGAAGTCACGAGGGCGGCTTCGCTGTAACGCAGCAGTGCATACGTGGCGTCGCTGACATAAAGCACGTCGCTGCCCGCAAGTATGCGGTCGTACGATTCCCTTTCCAGCCACGATACTCCGGCGACCACGAACCTGTAATCCGGAAATTTCTTTGCAAGGGAAACCATAAGCGGCAGATTGTGCCTTATCTCGCTTGCCCGGCTGCCTGCCAGCAGAGCCACCAGCGGCCTGTCGTCCGGAATATCGTGCAGACGGAGAAACTCGTCGCGGGACGGCAGCGCCATCGCCCCCTGCTCCACCGCATCCACCAACGGATTGCCCTCGAAAATCGCCTCGATGCCCCTCGCGGCGAAATACTCCCGCTCGAAGGGAAATATGATGAAAAGCCTGTCCACATAGCGGCGTATAAGTTCTACGCGGCGCTGCTTCCATGCCCACACTTTGGGAGAAATATAGTAGAATACCGGAATATTCAGCCTGTGTGCGAATTTCGCCATTCTGAAATTGAATCCCGGATAGTCTATCAAAACAAGCACGTCGGGGGCGAAAGCCGCGATGTCGCGGCGGCATTCTCCAAGTTGGGAAAGAATCGTTCTCAGATTCTTGACTACCTCCGCGAACCCGAAAAAGGAAGCCGTCCGATAATGCCTCGCAAGACATTCCCCGCCGGCCGCCCCGCACATACGGTCGCCTCCCCAGAACCGGAATACGGCCTGCGGGTCGCTCTTGCGAAGGCCCGATATCAGGTTGGCCCCGTGCAAATCGCCGGACGCTTCTCCGGCAATCAGGTAGTATTTCATACGTTCACTTCTTCACTATTCAAGTTCGCCGAGCAGGTCGGGCCTGAGCCGGCGCGTGCGCTCCAGCGCCTGCTCCTCCCGCCAGCGGTCCATAAGGGCGTCGTTTCCCGAAAGCAGCACCTCGGGGACTTTCATACCCCTGAATTCCGCCGGACGCGTGTAAACCGGGGGAGCCAGCAGACCGTCCTGAAAACTGTCGGTCAGGGCCGATTCCTCGTCGCCGATTGCCCCCGGCAGCAGCCGCACCACGCTGTCCACTATAACGGCTGCCGCAAGTTCGCCTCCGGTCAGCACGTAATCCCCTACGGATATTTCCCTCGTAACCAGAGCGTCGCGTATCCGCTGGTCTATGCCCTTGTAGTGGCCGCACAGCACGATTATGTTTTCCAGCGTGGACAACCGGTTGGCCTCCCGCTGGTCGTAACGGATGCCGTCGGGAGAAGTGTATATTACTTCGTCGTAGGCACGCTCGGAGAGAAGATGCTCCACGAGACGGAACACCGGCTCCGGTTTCATCACCATGCCGGCCTCCCCTCCGAAAGGATAGTCGTCCACCTGACGGCGACGGTCGCTCGTCCAGTCCCGGATATTGTGAACCGCTATTTCGACCAGCCCCTTGGCCTGCGCCCGCCCGAGTATGGACTGGCGGAGCGGAGATTCGAGCAATTCGGGAACGACGGTAAGCAAATCGATGCGCATGCCTGAAAGGCCTCATTCGTAATTCACCTCGCCGCCGAGCACTTCCGTCAGAAACGGATTGTAAAGCGTTTCGTGCCCTATGGTGCTTTCGGGACCGTGTCCGGGACGGATAACCGTCGCGTCGCCGAGCGGCACTATCCTGTCGAGTATGCTGCGCATTATCCAGCCGTAGTCGCCGCCCGGCAAATCGGTGCGGCCGATGCTCTCCCGAAACAGCGTGTCGCCCGTAAAAAGCGTACCCGACTTCGGGTCGTAAAGCGCAATATGACCCGGCGTATGGCCCGGAGTGGCTATGACTTTCAATACCGTGTCGCCGAAACGTACCTCGTCGCCGTCATTCAGCCGTACGTCGATTGCCGGAACCTCGCCGACCGTAAACCCGTACATCTTTCCGTGCTCCCGTACGGTACGCAGCAGAAACTCGTCGTCGCCGTTGAGCATGAACGGCACACCGTACAGTTCTTTCAAAGCGGCAATTCCCAGAACATGGTCGACATGACCGTGAGTATTTACCAAAGCCGTCGGCGTCAAACCATTGGACGATATGAAATCCGTAAGCGCCTTGGTTTCCTTGTCGGAGTAATTGCCGGCATCTACGATTATACACCGACCCGTTTCATCCCACACCACATAAGTGTTTTCCTGAAAAGGGTTGAACACGAACTGAGCTACGCTTATCATTTCCGAAAGGTTTTTTAATCAACGAGTACGGACAGCATCCCGGACAAGCCCGAATTTCACGGCATTCAAACAATACGGGATGCGTGCCGGTAAAGCACAAGCAAGCCCGGCCCGACTCTCGCTATATGTTACAAATATACAAAAAATACCTGTCACGCAATCATCGGGCCGGTCGATAGCGTACGTTTAAACCAGCGGAGAGCGGCGAAATGCGACGCAATCCCGAAGATTATGACTAAATTTGAAGCTCCGTAAAACGAAAAACATTGGGAAGGAAAAACAGGGAAAAGCCCCTTATAGAAGGGCTCGAAATAACCGCGCTGGCAGCCGAAGGGAAAGCGCTGGGCAGGTGGAACGAACAGGTCGTGTTCGTTCCGCTGACAGTTCCGGGCGACGTGGTAGACGTGCAGGTAACGGTCAACCGGCGCCGTTACATGGAAGGTTATGCGGTGCGGTTCATAAAACGCTCCCCGCTGCGCACGGAACCTTTCTGCCCGCATTTCGGCATATGCGGCGGCTGCCGGTGGCAGAACCTTCCCTATCGGGAACAGCTCGCGCAGAAACAGCGGCAGGTGGAAGACCAGCTCAGGCGCATAGGTCGTATCGAACTGCCGGAAATCAGTCCGATTACAGGTTCGGAACAAACCGAATACTACCGCAACAAGCTGGAGTACACGTTTTCCCCTCAGGGCTGGGTCACTTTCGAGGAAATGGCCGGAGGCAGCCCGGAATACCGCCCGGCGCTCGGGTTCCATATTCCCGGACGCTTCGACAAGGTGCTTGATATAGAACGGTGTTTCCTGCAACCGGAACCGTCCGACGCAATAAGATTGGAAACCAAACGTTTCTGTATCGAAAACGGTTACGAATTTTACGACATACGCGCCCACAGGGGGCTGATGCGCAATCTGATAATACGCACGTCCTCCACCGGGCAGACGATGGTCGTAGTGGTTTTCGGCGAAGACGACCGCGAAAAGCGGGAACGGCTGCTGGAACACCTTGCGGAAACTTTTCCGCAAATCACCTCGCTGATGTATATGGTCAATACCAAGTATAACGATTCCGTGTCCGACCTGCCGGCGCACAATTTTACCGGCCCCGGCTACATAACCGAGCGCATGGAAGACCTGGAGTTTATAGTCGGACCCAAATCGTTTTACCAGACCAACTCCCGGCAGGCATACGAACTTTACAAGGTCGTACGGGACTTCGCGGCGCTGACAGGCGCGGAGACCGTTTACGACCTTTATACCGGAACCGGAACGATAGCCAACTTCATCGCCCGCGGCTGCTGCCGCGTCGTAGGCATAGAGTATGTTCCCGAAGCCATCGACGACGCCCGCCGAAATTCCGAGCTCAACGGCATCGCCAATACGTCGTTCCACGCGGGAGATATGAAGGACCTGCTTACCGACGCTTTCGTAGAAGCCAGCGGAAAACCGGACGTAATCGTGCTCGACCCGCCCCGGGCCGGCGTGCATCCGGCAGTGCTGGAAACGATTCTCAGGGCGGCTCCGGAGCGTATCGTTTACGTAAGCTGCAATCCGGCTACTCAGGCACGCGATTTGGCGGTGTTGGCGGCCGGATATTCGGTGCGGCGCGTACAGCCGGTGGATATGTTTCCGCATACGCAGCATGTGGAAAACGTAGTGGAACTCATCAAAACGAAATCATGAAAATCAAACGCATATTGTCAACGGCCGCAGCCGGAGCGGGCATAACGGCCGCCCTGCATGCGGCCCAGCCCACATTCAGGCTCGAAAGCGTCCGACAACCCGACGGCTCGCTTTCGGTACAGGCCGACCCCGGAGGCTACGGCACGTTCACCGTGGTAGTAGATTTCACCTCGTGGGACAACGTCGCCCTTGCAAGACGCGACACGTTCCGTGTGGACGGATACGGGGAGATACTCAGGCTGCACCCGGCCGAGCCGGGAAGGCCGGCACAGGCGGAATATACCTACGATTGGATACAGGGAGACGCCGACCCCGACGATGCCGATACGGCGTTCGTTTACCGGCTGCCCTATCCCGGCGGCGTAAGGGCGGAAGCACGTTCCCTGTCGAGCTACGAAGCGGGCTATATGGCCCGCGGCGGCTCGGTCAACCTGCACGTATGGGAATTCGCGCTGCCCGAAAGCGAAACCGTATATGCCGCCCGCAGGGGAAAGGTAATAAGAATCGAGGGTCTCGACATGCCGCCGGAATCCCAAACGGATTACGCCCCGGAGAACCGGATATGGGTCGAACATACCGACGGCACGATAGCCGTGTATTCAGGGCTGGAAAAGGGAAGCGCGCTGGTCAGGGAAGGCCAGCTCGTCACCCCTTCCACCGCTATCGCCGCGGCCGGTCTTTCCCCCGGCGGCAGCAGAGCCGTACGCATGGAAGTGTTCCGTTACATCTTCAATCCGGGAGCCGGCCCAAAAAACGCAGGAGCGATGTTTCTGAAAGAATACATTGACCCGATTTTTGCAACGGCTTCGGGCGACGAACGGCTCGCCGACGGAGCCGAATACCTCCCGCGCGTGAACCGCAGGCTTATAAACGAAGAGAAGCCGCGCTGCGGGCTGAGGGGATGCAACATAAAATAGTTTTCCAACGCTAAAACGTACCGATATGAAAAAAATGGCATTGATGTTAGCCGCGGCTTTCCTGACGGCGGCCGCAACCGCACAGCAGCCTGCCGGGCAGGTGCAGCCTTATGAGAACTTCATCCGCGTCACCGGAGAGTCCGAGCGCACGGTAGTTCCGAACGAAATCTACCTGAGCATAGTTATCGACCAGAATGCCGTCAAGGGCAAGACCGACGTCAACGAAGTCGAACGCAAAATGGTGGCCGCTCTGCGCCGCATCGGCATAGACCCCGAAAAGCAGCTTCAGGTGGGCGACCTGTCGGGCGACCTGAAAACCTATATGCTGCGCCGCGACCGTATGCAGACCACTAAAACGTATTCCCTCAAGCTCAGCAGCGCCAAGCAGCTCGGGGAAGCCTACGCCGCCCTGAGCGACCTCGGCATAACCGATATGAACGTTACGAAGGCTACCCGCTCCGACCTTCAGTCGATAAAAATGGAGATGCGCACCGAGGCCATGAAAAACGCTCAGGCCATAGCCGAGACTCTCGCCGAGGCCGTAGGCCAGAAATCCGGACGCGCCATTTACATACAGGACAACAACTATTTCTACAATGAAGGGCCGATACTGATGCGAGCAGCGAATTTCACCGCAAAAGCCGAAAGCGACAGCGCCGCCGGGCCGCAGCAGCCCGACCTGCAGTTTCAGGATATGAAACTGACCTATTCCGTACAGGTGAAATTCCTGTTGGAATAGTATCGCCCCAATCGGATACCGACGGCCGGAAATGCAGGCTCTCCGCAAGCCTTTCCGGCCGTCGGCGTCTTCGGCTGCAACGCCGATATTTGGAATTATAAGTATTAAGAAGTAAATTTGGTACCCTTTCATCCCGACGGGATGCCGAAAAAATACTCTGTATGGATAAGGAATTCAGTTTCAGATACCGCCGGTACGATTCGCTCGAAGAGCTGCCGGAGCAGGAAAGAATGTTGGTCGGCGAAGCCCGAAAAGCGCTTCGCAGCGCCTATGCCCCCTATTCCGGATTCCGGGTGGGGGCGGCCGCCCTGCTCGAAAGCGGCCGCATAGCGTACGGCAGCAATCAGGAAAGCGAAGTTTTTCCGGCCGGAATATGCGCCGAACGCAATCTGCTGTTCCACCACGAGGCCACGGCTCCGGACGACCGGATACTGGCTATGGCGATTGCCTCGGAGCCCGGAGAAAGAGAGTGTTATCCCTGCGGCATATGCCGTCAGGTATTGGCCGACGTACGCAAAAGGCAAGGCTCGCCCATAAAACTCATCATGGTTTCGGATACCAGCGCAACCGAAGTAAGCGATGTGACGGCCATGCTGCCTTTCCAGTTCGAACTTTGAAATGTTTTTGCCGGAGGATATACTTTACGAGGACAATCATCTGCTCGTGGTAAACAAGCGTTGCGGCGACCTCGTGCAGAGCGACCCGCAGGGAACGCCCGGTCTGGAAGACGAGCTGAAACGCCATATCGCACGGCGCGACGGCAAGCCGGGAGAGGCTTTTCTCGGCGTAGTGCACCGGGTGGACAGGCCGGTTAGCGGAGCGGTCGTATTCGCCAAGACGAGCAAGGCGCTCGTGCGGCTGAACGAAATGATGCGCAAAAGGGAAATAACCAAAACTTACTGGGCCATAGCCGAAAACGTTCCCACAGAACCTGAAGGTACGCTCCGGCACTTCCTTGTCCGGGACCCGGCCTCCAACCGGTCCCGCGCCGTCCTTGAGGAAAGACCCGGCACCAAACTCGCCGAACTTACCTATAAACTGCTTGCACGCGGGGAGCGTTACGTCCTGCTCGAAATAGGGCTCGTCACCGGACGACACCACCAGATACGCGCCCAGCTCGCAACTGTCGGATGCGCCATAAAAGGCGACCTCAAGTACGGGGCACGCCGTTCCAATCCCGGAGGAGGCATAAGCCTCCATTCCCGCGCGGTCGAGTTTCTGCATCCGGTCAGAAAAGAACGGCTGCACATCGTTGCGCCCGTACCCGCCGGCGACGCTCTGTGGAGCTGTTTCGAGAAGGCCGCCGCCGGTGAGTCTCCGCGCTCCGGTATAACCGCGAGAACATAACTTTCCGCACCTGCTAAAGCGCCTTCTGTCAATGCAGGAAGCAGGCATCGTAACACAAAAGGGCCAAAAAATGTTAAAAATGAGCCTCTGCCTCCTTTATTTAAATTGGGAGCGGCCAATTTTCGTATATTTGCAGAAGTTACAAATCCCATGATGCCATGAAAAAAATACTGATTTTCATCTTAATGCTGGCCTCGGCCCCGCTGTTCGGCAAGGCCGGCAACGCTCCGGACGCAATCCGGCAAACCCGCCTGCTCGACGGATTTTCAGCCGTTTCGGTAAGTGCCGCGATAGACGTGGTTTACACGCAGACCGCGAAATATTCCGTAGAGGTGGAAACTTCGGCGGAACTTATGCCGCGCGTTATAACCGAAGTACGCGACGGCGTACTCCGCATATACCGTGAAAACCGGGACAGGACAAGACGCGACCGAAAAGATAAAAAAGTGGTCGTTTACGTTTCGGGACCGGACATGAATGCGATAACCGTTTCGAGCGCCTCGAGTTTCACCGCAAAAGGCAAAGTCAAAAGCGGCAACCTGACCGCGGAGGTATCCAGCGGAGGCTCCGTCGAGGGCGAGTTCGACTGCACCGAAGCATTCATGGAACTGAGTAGCGGCGGCTATATAGACGGGGAACTGCAATGCGGAATGGTAAAAATAGACATCGGAAGCGGAGCGACTGCAAAACTGCGCGGGAAAGCGGGAACGGCAGAAATCGAATGCCGGAGCGGTTCGTATATCCGGGCAACGGACCTGATATGCGAAACGGTCGTCGTAACGGCTTCGAGCGGCGCGTCCGCAAAAGTTTATGTCGGCCGGGCTTTGGATGCTTCGGCATCGTCGGGCGCCTCGGTTGCATATGCCGGCGAACCGGAAACGGTGAAGGAGCGGGCTTCGTCGGGAGGTTCGGTCCGGCGTATCCGCTGACGCGCAGTCTTACGAGATAGTTATACCCCATGCCCTGCCGGAGAACGGCAGGGCGCGGCATCATAAAACCAACCCGGACTGTGGCAGAAGAAAAGAAGAACAAGGGTGCTAAAAGGCAACCCCAAGACAAAACATACGTGGAAACTCCGCTCATGAAGCAGTATTACGCGGTAAAAGCGGTTCACAGCGATGCCATACTGCTGTTTCGCGTAGGCGATTTCTACGAAACCTTCGGAGCCGACGCCGTCAAGGCGAGCGGTATTCTGGGCATAACCCTCACACGGCGCTCCAACGCCAAGGAGGGAAGCGTCGAATTGGCCGGGTTTCCGTACCATGCGCTCGACACCTATTTGCCCAAGCTCGTCAGGGCCGGCGAGAGGGTAGCCATCTGCGAACAGCTCGAAGACCCCAAGACGGTCAAAGGCATAGTCAAGCGCGGAGTGATAGAGCTGGTCACTCCGGGTGTGGTAATGAACGACAACGTACTGTCCAACAAGGAAAACACCTTTCTTGCGGCCGTCTATTTCGGAAAAAAGTCCACCGGGGCGGCCTTCCTCGACCTGTCCACCGGAGAGTTTTATGCGGCCGAAGGCAGCGACGCATACGTAGCGAAACTGGTGTCCAACTTTTCTCCGAAAGAAATCATATACCAGCGGGGCTGGGAAGACCGGTTCCAGAGTATTTTCGGCAATAAGGTCTATACATACCGGCTCGACGAGTGGATATTCACGGAGGATATAAACCGCGACAAGCTGCGCACGCAGTTCGGGGCGTCCTCGCTCAAAGGTTTCGGCATAGAGCATATGGGGAGCGCCGTTTCGGCCGCAGGAGCCGTGCTGTATTATCTGGAATTTACCGAACACAGGAACATAAAGCATATAACGTCGATTTCCCGTATCGACGAAGACAAGTTCGTATGGATTGACCGCTTCACTATCCGCAATCTGGAATTGCTTTCATCCAATTCTTCGGTGCGGAACGGAGGGTTCGCGGCAACGGTCGACCGCACGGTGACTCCCATGGGCGGCCGGATGCTCAGGCACTGGATAACGCTTCCCATAAAGGATATCGAAAAGCTGAACGGCCGCCTCAACGTGGTGGAGAAATTCCACGGCGACCGCGCTTTGGCCGAAACCGTAACGGAAGCCCTGAGCACGGTAGGAGATTTGGAGCGTATGTCCTCCCGCATAGCGGCCATGCGCATTACGCCCCGCGAAGTGGTGCAACTGCGAAGCTCGCTGCTGGCAATAGAAAAGATTAAAGAACTGCTGGCGGCATCGGACTGTCCGGAACTGCGCCGAATCGCCGAAAGGCTCGACCCCTGCACCGAATTGCGCGCGCGTATAGGACGCGAAATATATCCCGACCCGCAAAACAACCAGATACAGAAAGGGGGCGTCATAGCCGACGGGGTCGATATGGAGCTCGACGACCTGCGCCGCATAGTACTGCACGGGAAGGATGTAATTGCGGAAATTCAGCGCCGCGAAAGCGAAGCGACCGGGATTCCGTCCCTCAAAGTTAGCTTCAACAATGTATTCGGCTACTACATAGAAGTGCGCAACACTCACAAGGACAAAGTGCCGGAAAGCTGGATACGCAAACAAACTCTGACGTCCGCGGAACGTTATATCACACAGGAGCTGAAAGAATACGAGGAAAAAATTCTGGGCGCCGAGGAAAAGATAATAGCCATAGAGCAGCGCATCTATGCGGAGCTCGTTTCCTATCTTTCGGAGGCCATACCGGTCATGCAGGCCGACGCGTCCCTTGTCGCAAGGCTCGACTGCCTGCTTTCGTTCGCCGCCATCGCAGCCGAACACGGATACTGCCGACCGGAACTCTCCGAAGACACCGTGATAGATATACGCGACGGACGGCATCCGGTGATAGAAACGCTGCTGGGAGTAGGCGAACAGTACATTCCCAACGATGTTTATCTGGACGACCGCAACCAGCAGATAATGATGATAACCGGACCGAACATGGCCGGTAAATCCGCTCTGCTGCGTCAGACGGCCCTGATAGTTCTGATGGCCCAGATGGGCAGTTTCGTTCCGGCCTCGAGCGCCCGTATAGGTTTGGTGGACAAGATATTCACCCGCGTAGGGGCCAGCGACAATATTTCGGAAGGGGAAAGCACCTTTATGATAGAGATGCTCGAATCGGCATCCATACTGAATAACATTTCCGACCGGAGCCTTATACTGCTCGACGAAATAGGCCGCGGAACCAGCACTTACGACGGAATATCCATAGCGTGGGCGATGGTCGAATACATACACAACCATCCGAAAGCGAAGGCCAAAACCATGTTCGCCACCCATTACCACGAGCTGAACGAAATGGAAAGCCTCCTGCCGAGGGTCAAGAACTATAATGTAAGCGTCAAGGAAGTGAACCGGAGCATACTTTTCCTGCGCAAGCTGGTAAGGGGCGGGACGGAACACTCTTTCGGCATCCATGTAGCCAAAATGGCCGGCATGCCGTCCCGGCTGGTCGAACGCGCCGAGCAGATGCTGTCGCATATGGAAGCCGGAAGGCGAAGCGGCGGGGATACCGGCGACGGAAGCGACGGAAAAAAGCGCGGTCCGGCAATTGCGGTTACCGAGCCAGACCCCGTATCGGCCGCAGGCATGCAGCTCAGCATGTTCCAGCTCGACGACCCGGTACTGGTGCAAATCCGCGACCGCGTACGCGACCTGCACATCGACACGCTCACGCCTCTCGAAGCCCTGAACGAACTGAGCGAAATAAAAAAAATCGCCGGTATCTGACCGGTAAGCAAAAGCAGGGGCCGAAAGGCCCCTGTTTTCCTACATACGGCAACGGCTATTCCGTATCGGTACGCCAACGCTTCAGGTACGGAAAAAACTTGCGCATTTCCTCCTTGGCCTGCTCCGGCGTGAAATCCGTGCCGGCTCCCTCGTTGAACTCTCCGGTAAAGGCGGCGCACCGCTCTATCATTTCCTCCATGGTGCAATCGACGGTAAACTCTCCGTCCCTGTAACAATAGATGCAGTATTCGTCGCTGAGGCTACCGTCAGATTCGGTCCCTTTCAGTTCTTCCTGCTCGAGCGGCATTCCGCAGCTCTGGCAAAACAGCATTTCATTTTCCATTCTTTCCGGTTTGCTTCCGCACGGTTCCCTGCCGGTTTGCCGACGTGCGGAAAATAATACGCCAAACCCGCGTTCCGGCACGTCACCCGACAATAGCCGGCTACGATTACCTTTCCGACTGACGCCGTACCTTATTAGTGCTTTACATCAAACCACAACATGCACTGTGTTCATACATGAAGCGCCCGACTCAACTTACAAAGATTCTACATCAAACCACAACTAGAACACGGTTTAAGTCTATATTCGCCTAATTCTGCGTTCTATATTTTCTTATGAGAACCGGCACGGGACGCCGACGGTTCAACCTTTTACCATTATGACTTATCCCCGTCCCGTACCCGGCCGTTTTCCGGCCCCGCAGGCAAGGCGTAAACTTCTTGCTATCGCGGCCGTATAAATTCAAAAACTACTTGCTCCGTATCAGCGAGCGGATATTCTCTATCAGCATGGTGACCGCCACGGAATTGAATCCCCCTTCTGGGATTATCACGTCAGCGTACTTCTTCGAGGGCTCAACGAACTCCTCGTGCATCGGCTTGACAGTCTGGGTATACTGCGTGATAACCGACTCCATGGTACGGCCCCTTTCGTTCACGTCGCGCAGGATACGCCGCGCCAACCGCAGGTCGGCATCGGTGTCCACGAATACCTTTATGTCCATAAGGTCGCGCAACTCCTTGTTGTCGAATATCAGGATTCCGTCCACTATTATGACTCTGGAAGGCATGACCGGCACGGTTGCCGGCAGCCTGTTGTGCTCCACGAACGAATATACCGGGCGCTCGACCGGGATTCCCTGCCTGAGCGAACGGATATGGCTTACCATCATATCGGTATCGAACGATTGGGGATGGTCGTAATTAAGCTTGGTACGCTCCTCATAGGTCAAATGCGGATAGGACTTGTAATAATAATCGTGGCACAGGGTAATGACCTCGTCCTCGGCGAACGCTTCCTGAAGCCGCTTCACCAGCGTGCTTTTTCCGGAACCCGTGCCGCCGGCCACGCCTATGACGGTTACATCCATGGTTTCTTCGTTTACTCGGGTTTGTCGATATTTTAAGCGTCGATATTGGCATACCGGGCGTTCCGTTCTATAAACTCGCGGCGGGGAGGCACGTCGTCGCCCATCAGCATCGAGAATATACGGTCGGCTTCGGCGGCATTTTCTATGGTCACCTGACGCAGTATGCGGCTGTCGGGACACATGGTGGTTTCCCACAACTGCTCCTCGTTCATCTCGCCCAGACCCTTGTAACGCTGGGTATGCACGCCCTTAACGCCGAAATCGACTATGGCCGCCTCGCGCTCCTCCTCGGTCCAGCAATAACGCTTCTGCGTACCTTTCTTGACGCAGTAAAGAGGCGGGGTGGCTATGTAAACGTGTCCCTGCTCGATAAGCCCCTTCATCTTTCGGAAAAAGAATGTGAGCATCAGGGTCGCTATATGGCTGCCGTCCACGTCGGCATCGGTCATGATTATTATCTTGTTGTAGCGCAGTTTCTCAAGGTTGAGCGCCTTGCTGTCTTCCTCGGTTCCTATCGAAACGCCCAGAGCGATAAACATGTTCTTTATCTCCTCGTTCTCCCAAATCTTGTGCTCCTGCGCCTTTTCGATATTGAGGATTTTGCCGCGCAGGGGCATAATGGCCTGAAAATTCCTGTCGCGGCCCTGCTTGGCCGTACCGCCTGCGGAATCACCCTCCACGAAGAATATCTCCGTACGTTCCCGGTCGCGGGCCGAGCAGTCGGCCAGTTTGCCGGGAAGTCCCGACCCGGAAAGCACCGTCTTCCGTTGCACCAACTCGCGGGCATGGCGGGCGGCATTGCGCGCCGTTGCGGCAAGGATGACCTTGTTGACTATGGCTTTGGCGTCTTTGGGATTCTCCTCCAGATAATGCGTCAGCGCCTGCGATATGGCCTGGTCAACGGCCGCGGATACCTCGCTGTTGCCCAACTTGGTCTTGGTCTGCCCCTCGAACTGCGGTTCGGCCACCTTGACGGAGATGACCGCCGTAAGGCCCTCGCGGAAGTCGTCGCCGTTTATGTCGAATTTCAGCTTGACGAGCATTCCGGAGTCGTCGGCATATTTCTTCAGCGTACGCGTCAGGGCGCGACGGAAACCGGTCAGATGCGTGCCTCCCTCTATCGTGTTGATATTGTTAACGTAAGAATGTACGTTCTCGGAGAAACTGTCGTTATACTGCATGGCTACTTCCACCGGAATGCCCTCCTTCTCCGTTTCGATATAGATAATATCCTCCGTAAGCGGAGTGCCGCGGTTCGCGTCCAGATAGCGCACGAACTCTTTCAACCCTTCCACGGAATAGAACTCCTCGCGATGCGGACTTCCGTCGTCGTCCAGCTCCCGCATATCGGTTATATTCAGCCGCACTCCCTTGTTAAGGTAGGCAAGCTCGCGAAGACGCGCGGCCAATATGTCGAAGCTGTACTCCGTAACCGTAAAAATGGTATCGTCGGGCTTGAAGGTTATGACCGTACCCGTCCGGCCGCTTTCACCCACCACTTCCAGCGCACTCGTGGGAGCGCCCTGAGAATAGGTCTGGCGGTACACTTTGCCGCCCCTGTGGATTTCGGCCACCAACCGGGCAGACAGAGCGTTGACGCACGAAACGCCCACGCCGTGCAGGCCGCCCGACACCTTGTAGCTGTCCTTGTTGAACTTGCCGCCGGCATGGAGCACGGTCAGCACTACCTCCAGCGCCGACTTTCCCTCCTGTTCGTGGTAGTCTATGGGAATGCCGCGGCCGTCGTCGGCCACCGTAATCGAATCGTCGGGATTTATAATAACCTCTATATTGCTGCAATAGCCGGCCAGCGCCTCGTCGATGGAGTTGTCCACCACTTCGTACACCAGATGATGAAGGCCGCGAGTGCCTATGTCGCCTATATACATGGCCGGGCGCTTGCGCACCGCCTCGAGGCCTTCGAGCACCTGAATGCTCGAAGCCGAATATTCTTCCTGCGGACCGTTGTTGCGTATATCCTGTTCGTTGCTCATATGATAATAATCCGAATTTTCCTGTTAGAAACTAAGAACGGAACGTATGTCTATTTCCTCTATTCCTCCCCTGCAAAAACGTATGGTGCGGGACGGATATTGCTGTATATTCGATATGTTGTGCGTGCTCATCACTATCGAGCACCCGCGGCCGACTATCCTGCGGAACAGCTCTATTATCTCCTCCGCGGCCGCCGGGTCGAGGTTGCCGGTAGGCTCGTCGGCGAGTATCACGCCGGGAGAGTTGACCAGCGCGCGGGCGATGCTCAGGCGCTGCTGCTCGCCTCCCGAAAGTTCGAACGGCATCCTGTAAGCCTTGTTCTCCAGACCCACCAGCTTCAGCACTTCTCCGATACGCCGGCGCGTATCGGCGTCGTTGCGCCAGCCGGTGGCCCGCATAACGTAATAAAGGTTGGCGTATGCGTTTCGGTCCGTCAGCAACCGGTAGTCCTGAAACACTATCCCGATGCTTCTGCGCAGCCGCGGTATGTCGCGCCGGCGCAGCCGCCTGAGGTCGAAGCCCGCGATACTGCCCTGCCCGCTGCAAAGCGGCAGCTCGGCATAAAGCGTTTTCAACAGCGAGCTTTTCCCGCTTCCTACCCGGCCTATCAGATACACCATTTCGCCTTTCCCCACCCGAAGGTTCACCCCGTCGAGCACCAGCTCGCCGCGCCTTGACCCGGCCTTGCGGTAAGGGTCGCGCGAATGAAAAATCTGCGCCTCGCGCAGCTCTATGACCGGATTGCCTTCCATGCGGAACAGTCGTCATGAAAACGAACAAAGATAGCAATTTTTTTCGGAAAAACCGAGAGCGGAAACCCCTTCCTCAAAAGTGGGGCGAACCGGCGGAGCGGCCGAATCATCGCTCGCTCAGGCGACCCGCAAAGCAGGGCTGCGAAAACCGCTTCGTCGTAACGGTATCCGCGCCGCAGATAAGGCAAAATCTTGTTTATCGCGTTAAGGCTCAACGAGGCATAACCTCGCGGCAGCCGGATGCCGGAGAATTTTTCGGCCTGTTCGTCCGTCAGACGTAACTTTTCCTTGGCCCACAAACGAAGTCTGTCCGGGTCACCGAACGAAAAAAGCGCATGCCAAATGTCGTTCAGTACCTGTTCTTCGGTCTTTCCTTCGGCGAGAGTGTAAAGGTTTCGGGTTTCCGTAAGCCAATCGTCGCCGAAGAACGAGGCCAAAGCGGCTGTAACCGGACAGCCAGATACGGTAGCCGTCTTATCGAAGTTGAACCGGTAGGCGGCTTCTTCCGGGTCGCCTTTTCCTCCGTTTCAAAACAAGAAGAACATACTGTAAGAACTTATCGGGTTTTCGTTCGACGCCGAAAAACACCCTGACTCGCTTGTGAACGGATACCGGCAAATACGAAACGCCGCGTCCGGAAAAACGCGGCGTTCCGTCTGCAAAGCGGGCCTTTCAGAAATTATACTGAATCATGGCCTGTATGCGGTTGGCCTGATGATACCGTCCGTCCATGTTCTTGCGCATGCCGTGCAGGTACTCCACGGCGGTTTGCAGGTTGGGGGTTATGTGGTAAAACATGTTGCAGAATATGTATTCCGCACGCCTGTACTGGTCGGCCGGCCGGTAGCCGTCCTGTCCGTAAACCCTGACCTGCGAGTAACCGCCCGACACGAACAGATTCGGCCGTATGTTCACCTGTGCGGCGGCGAACCAGCCGTACATCGGCAGCGTTTGCAGCCGGTCCGGGTTGCCCGCTTCCGGGACCGCGTCGAGGCCCAGACCGCCTATATCCTGAATATACGCGGCGATACCCTGTCCGTACACTCCCTGATAAAACAGGCGCAGATACTTGTTGATGCCGGCCGTACCGCTGAGTTGCACGCCCCAGCCGAAGTTGCTCGACGACTCGTCCCGGCGTACGTTATAGTAGAACAGGTCGCGGAATATGCCGGAAAGCCTGATATGTCCCTGATAAGTGCGTCCGAAATTATACTGAGCGTACACGGGCAAGTCGGGAACGCGCTGGGGAATGCTTTTCAGATTGTCGGTGTAGGTCCCGCTTATCGAAGGCATTTCGAGCGCCGCGCCTATGCTCCAGTGCCGGCCGAAATCGCGGATATAGCGTATCATGGTATTGAAGAAGAAATTATAGGACGAAGGGCCTTCGAAATCCACCGTCGTAGGCGAAGCCGTAAGGTCGCAGAATGTGGTTACGTTGCGGCCGAACAGGAAGCCCTTGAAGGCTATGTAAGCCTGACGAAGACGCAGGTTGTACTCGGGCGAGCCGCGGAAGTCGGTTTCTATGTAGGCCGTAACCAGCCCGAGCAGCCGGGTATTGGCCAGCGCCTTGAAGAACAGACGGGAAGTGCTGGCTCCCATATATAAGTGCTGCCGGTCGGCGTACGTTCCCGGAACCGGAATGTCGGCGGTCACGAAATCCAGATTGTCGACTATTCCGTGAAAATCGTAGGCGGTACGGAAATTGACATAGCCGCCTATGCCCAGCATGAAACGGTTGGAACGTCCGGCGATTATGAACTGTGGCAGGTGCGACTGCTGGAATCCGGCGACCCGGGTTTCCATGTAACGGCGAACGGCTTCGTCCACCAGCGACGAATCCACCGTCTCGGCACGGCAGACGCCCAGCAGGACCTCCGGCGTATAAATTACGGTATACTGAGCGGACAGTTTCGCGCCAGCGCACAACAAGACGGCGAGAAGTAGCGTTTTTTTCATGTTTTGTGTCAGTTTGGTTGGACAATGTTTGCACCCGGGGGACTAAATACTATATTACCCGCTGTTAATCAACAGTTTATTTCATTCCGCTGTTAACAATTCGTATGCCAAATTCTTACCTGTATCCGGATAATACGGAATACGTCCCGCCAAGTCCCGGGCAAACCCGGCTTTACTTACCGCTTTCACCGTATTGGAAAAAACAGACAATGCCCCGGATAAGTTTCGGGCGAGGTCGGCTTGCACTGTATTTACAGAATACAGGCTGCGCCTTGGCAAAACGAAAGTGAACTTGTCTTTGCCCTCGGCTTGCACTATATTTGAAGAATACAGGATGCGGTTCGGACAAAGCATCAAACAAGTTTGTGCTTTGCCGCTCACCTTTCACTATATTTGAATAATACAGAATGCGGTTCGGACAAGCTCGAATAAATTCGGCTTGTCGCTCACCTTTCACTATATTTGCGCGTACTTCGGTCGGAAAAGGTTCGATATGATTAAAATAGCGTTCATAATATGCGCGGCTCTGGCGGTAGCCGCCGAGTTGTACGTCTGGTTCGCAGCGGTACGCGTGCGCAGCCGGGCGTTCAGAGTCGCCTGGTCATCTGCCTTCATACTGCTCTATGCCGTTATGCTGGGCATGATGATAGGGTTTTTTCTGCCCTACGAACCTACTGCGCTTACCATCCGGGTCACCATGTGGATACTGCTGGCTTTCGTGCTGAACGGTACGGTGAAGTTGCTTTGGACCGTGTTCGATATTCCGGCACGGCTGTTCCGCCGTTACGGTTACCTGTCGGCATGGGCGACTCTTCACTTCATCGGTATCGCCGTGTCCGCTCTTGCAGCTGCCGCCGTAATATGGGGAGCTACCGCGGGGCGAAGCCGCATTCGGGTAGAGCGCGTAACGCTTACGGTCCCGGACCTGCCGCCGGCATTCGACGGAATGCGGATTGCCCTTTTCTCCGACCTGCATTACGGAACTACACCCTGTGCCGAACGCCTTATGGCATCGCTGGCCGATACCATAGCAGGGCTGAACCCGGATATGATTGTCAACTGCGGGGACAACGCGACCATAGATTACCGGGAGCTGGACGACGGAGCACGCCGCGGGCTGTCGCGCATACAGGCTCCGCTGGGAGTGTACGCAGTCCTCGGAAACCATGATATGGGCTACTACATACGCGACACGTCGCTTATAAGCCCCGAAAAGAACATAGCCGAAATAACCGGATTCCAAGAGGCTCTCGGTTGGAACGTACTGCGCGACCGAACGGTTATTATCCGAAGGAACGACGATGCGATAGCCGTCACGGGGCTGAACTATCCGAAAGCCCTCAGCCGCAGCAGCCATTCGCAGCTTGCCGAACGCGAGCCGCTGGATTACCTGTACGACGATATTCCCGACAGCATGTTCCGTATCGCCCTGTCGCACGCGCCGCAAATGTGGAACGATATTCTGGAGTCTGGACGGCCCGCACTGACGCTTTCCGGACACGTTCATTCGATGCAGAGCAAAATAAAACTGTTCGGCTGGAGATGGTCGCCCGCACAGGTTATGTACCGGCGCTGGAGCGGGCTTTACGACGAGGGCGGCCGATACCTCTATATCAATGACGGCATGGGGACCGTAATGCTTCCGGCACGCATAGGCGCTCGCCCCGAAGTAACCCTTATAACTTTACGGAGATGAGAGTAATCGCTTCGGCCGCCGTAAGCCTCGACGGATATATCGACGACTGTTCTCCGCGCAGGTTGGTGCTGTCCGGGCCCGAGGACTGGGAGGAAGTGCACCGTTTGCGGGCTACATGCGACGCCGTACTCGTGGGAGCCGAAACCCTCAGACGCGACGACCCTTCCCTGAGGATAAAAGACCCGCGACTCAGAAAGTGGCGGGAAAGCGCGGGAATGCCGCCTGACCTAATACGCGCGACCGTAACCCGCACCGGAAACCTGCCTTCCTCTCTCCGCTTTTTCGAGGGCGATGTACGACGCATAGTATTTACCGACTCGAGCTCGACCGACCGATTCCCTGCCGAAACCGTGCGTCTATCCGACATAAGCGCGCGTAGCATAGCGGCCGCGCTCGAAGGAATGGGCATACGCAGGCTGCTGGTGGAAGGCGGCAGCCGCACGCTCGGAATGTTCCTTTCGGAAGATGCAGCGGATGAGCTGCGTCTGGCGATAGCCCCGTTTTTCGTAGGCGACGCCGACGCTCCCCGGCTGACCGTACCGGGAATATATCCGTACGGCAGCGGCCGGCGTGCTCCGGGTCCGCAGATACATGCTGCCGGCGACATGGCCGTACTGCATTATGTTTTCCACCCGGAGCCGGACGAGGCCGACAGGAAACTGCTCGCCGAAGCCGTGGAACTGAGCCGTTGCTCGGTACCCTGCCCGACCTGTTACAGAGTCGGGTGCATTATAGTAACCGCCGACGGACGGCGTTACGAAGGGTACACGCACGAAACGGGCCCGGCGGAACATGCCGAGGAGGAAGCGATTGCAAAGGCGCTCGCCGACGGCGCCTCGCTGAACGGGGCGGCGTTATACACGTCGCTGGAACCATGTTCGAACAGGGCTTCCAAACCGGAAAGCTGTTGCGCCCTTATACTGCGCCACGGCATAGGCAAAGTGGTCTATGCACTTGCAGAGCCTCCGTGTCTGGCCGACTGCCGTTCTTCCGCCCTGCTGCGCCGGAATGGAGTGGAAGTACTGCGGGACGAAACGCAGGCAAACGAAGTGCGTCTTATCAACGCTCATATTCTCTCCGAGGGCGGTTCGAAATAAAAACGCAGCGGACCGGATTCTCCGAAGCGCACAAGGAATGGATTCATCCGACTGCAAAAAACGTATAACCGCGATGCAATCAACCTCGGAAATGCGGTCCGGCGCAGGAGCGACATCGAGGTTAAACGGATTTTTTCACCGTACTCCTACCGGCCGGGACGCTCGACGGCCGGATATACGTTTCGGTCGAAAACAGTCGCCATAAAAACGAAACTTATCCCGTCGCACAGGGGTATTACGAACCATTTGTCCATAAACGGTTTGCCGGTCGCCGACGCACGGACATATCCGGCCCGCCCGTCCCGGCATTCTCTTTTCCGTTATCCCGACAGGCGTAAGCAAAGGATAGCAGAAGCGGTCCGTATCGAAAATTTCATTATCTTAGTCGAACTTTATAAAGGGAGATACTCTACGCTTCGGAAGGCCGGATGATTCTCAACGTACATTCCCGGTAATTATCGGTCCGAACGAACTGCACGGGCGGACAATCTTTATCCATATACATGAACCGTTTAAAAAAGATAATATTTTATGCCGTGCCGGCAGCCGGCATACTGTCGGTTTCGTCGAGTTTCGCGGCATTTTCCGGTGTTGCCGGCCGCCGGACGGATTCGCTGCATACGGTGTCGCCCGCGCTCGCAGAACAGGAAAAACTGAATGTTCTTCTGGGGGCGGCCAAACATGCAAGGGATACCGGAGCCGGAAGGGAAGCGGAAGAGGATGCCGTCAACCGGCTTCTGGAGGAGGCCCGGCTTCAGGACAACAAGGATATGGAAGCCGAAGGGATGCTGTTGCTTTTGCTGTGTTACAACAATTACGGCGACAAGGAGCGGTTTTTCGCCATTTCGGACGAAGCCGGCAAATTTTATCTCGACAACGGATACAAGGAGCACTATTGGGAATATCTCTTTCTCGAAACGAATTTGTTGCATACCTCGAACAATCAGGAAAAAGTCATAGCGCTTACCCGGGAATTATACGACCGGGCCAAGTCGATGAATTATACCTACGGCCTTGCCATCGCCTCCTGCCGTTTGGGCACGGCCTATCAGATGGCCAATGAAAGCGGCGAGGCCCGAAAGGCTTTCCTCGAGGCATGGTCGTACGTAAGTCAGGTGGAAGACCCGCAGAAGCGGGCCAAACTGGTATATTACTGCGGACAGGCACTGGTTATAGAGTTCAACGAGGCTCAAGAATACGAACGGTCGCTCGCCATACTGGAAGAATGGAGCAGGAATATCGAAGAGTGCAGGGCGTGGGCTACCAAAGCCAATGAAAGCCTGTTCACGAGCGACCTGTCGCGGGTACACTGCGATATGTTTCGGGCGGAAACATACGCGCTCATGGGAGATTTCGAGGAAGCCGAAGAATATCTCGCCCGCGTCGCAGCCGTAGTGGACGGTTATCCCACGCTCGTACGGAACTACTACCTGCTCACGAAACTCGCAATTCACGAGGAAAAGGGCGAGTACGAGGAGGCGCTCGCCGTCAGAGCCCGGTTAAAAGACTATTATGCCGAAAGAGGGGAAATACTGATGTACTATTCGATGGCGGTAGGTATTCGGAAATCCCTTAAAGAGTTGGGGTGTTACGAAGAGGCCGTTGCTGCGGGCGACGAAATTTTGGCATTGTCGGACTCGCTTTACAACATCGAACACCTAAAGCAGTTGAACGAACTGAGCACTATCTACGAAGTGGATAAGCTCAAAGCCCAGAAGCAGCGGCAGAGGCTTATAATCATCTCCGTCAGCGCCGGATGCCTGCTGCTGGCCGTCATCATCGCCATATACATTATCTACTCGCTCAATCTCAGACGGAAAACCGTTTCGCTCTACAACCGGATACAGGAAATGACGCGTGCCGAAAAGGAAGCAGAGCGCATGCTCGGCTTGATTCCGGAAGCCGACCTCTCGCGCGGCATGAAGTTGTTCAGGGAACTGTCCCGGCTGATGTACACCGAAAAACTGTTCCTCGACCCGGAAGTTAACCGCCGCTCCGTGGCGGCCAGACTCGGGACCAACGAGAATTACCTTGCCGGAGCCATACGCGAAGGAGCTGCCGATACGACTTTCGCCAACTATATATCCGGTCTGAGGCTCGCGCATTCGCTGAACCTTCTGACCGGCAATCCCGACATGACGCTCGAAACGGTGGCTCAGGAATCGGGTTACGCATCCTATTCGCCTTTCTTCAGGGCATTCGTTAAAAAATACGGAATGAGCCCTTCGGAATATCGCAGGCTTTTCTCGGCTAAATCCTTATAGCCGGAAGAAAATCCGCCTGCGAACCCCTTCGGGGCATGTTTTCCTGATTCGACAAGTGTTTTTCCCGATTCGACAAGCGTTTTTTCCGGTGCTCGCCTAATTTTACGATGACGGTACTTGTCGAACCCTATCAAAAATTATCCGATGAAAAATCACTTACCCTTTCTGTTATTAGGCGCACTGGCGCTGACGGCGACGACATCCTGCGAAAAGGATGCGGAGGAACCGCAGGAATACTCCATTTCCGTAACCGCCGGCCCGGGCGGCCGCTGCGAAGCGCAGGTCGAAGGCGTGGCCGCGTCCCGAGCTCCGCAAGGCGCCAACGTCACCCTTACCGCTACCCCCGACGAAGGTTATACGTTCGGCGGTTGGACGGCCAAAAGCGGCGGCATACAACTTTCCGGCAATCCCGCTACCTTTACGATGCCCGCCGAGAACGTATCCGTCAAGGCGGAGTTTACCCCGGTGGCGGCCCCTGTTTATACGGTAACCGTTTCCGACGACGGTCACGGCAAGGCGGAGGCGACTTTCGGCGGAAATCCCGTGACCGAAGCGAAGGAAGGAACCGTGCTCACCCTTTCCGCCACTCCCGGCGAAGGTTATACCTTCGGCCGCTGGGTGGTCGAGAGCGGCAGCGCGAAGCTTTCGGACGAAACGGCCACGCCCGCCACATTCACCATGCCTGCGGAAAACGTGTCCGTCAGGGCGGAGTTCGCCGAGGTTCCGGTGAATGTCTTCGACAGGATTATCGACCCCGGCTTCCTGTTCTACTGTCAGGAAATAGGCAGGTTCGATACCGACGGCGACGGCGTACTGTCGCTCGAAGAAGCGCAGGCGGTAAAGGAAATCAAAGTAGACAAATGGTATCAGGTAGTGGGCACGCCGATTGTATCGCTGGCCGGAATAGAGTATTTCACCTCGCTCACGTATCTGACCTGTTACGGCAACGCCATCGCCGAAATAGACGTGTCGAAAAACACCGAGCTTACCTATCTGCACGTAGGTACGAACCAACTGTCCGAGCTTGATATAACCAAGAACACCAAACTCATCGATTTGTCCTTCAACAAAAATCCCATCGCCGAAATAGACTTGTCCAAATGTCCCGAGCTCGAAACGCTGTACTTCACCGAGTGCAGCGAACTGACCGCGCTCGATGTTTCCCATAATCCCAAACTTGCCGTCGTAAAAGGAGGGTACTGCCCTAAAATCACTTCGCTCGACTTTTCCAACAATCCCGCGGTAACGAATCTGGACTGCTACGAAGGCCAGCTGGCTTCGCTCGACGTGTCGAAATGCACTGCCTTGAAAGTGCTCAACTGCTTCAATAACCAACTGACCTCGCTCGATGTATCCAACTGTACCGCACTGACCAATTTACAGTGTTTAGGCAATCAACTGACCTCGCTCGACATATCGAAATGCACTGCGCTGGAGTATCTTACATGCCATAAGAACCGGATGACGGAACTGGATGCTTCGACCATGGCCGAGCCCAACGACTATACGCTCGGCTGCGGAGTTCAGACCTCCGACGGCACCACTCCGCAAACCCTGACGCTCACCCTGCGCGAGGAACAGAAACCGCACTGGGAAGTCTATATGGTTCCCTATCAGGACATGAATGCGGACGTGGAACTTGCAGGGGAAGGCGCGGATGTTTTCCAGACCCTGACCGACCCGGTGTTCTGGGAATACTGCAAGCGGTTCGACACCGACAACAACGGCAAGCTCTCGCAGGAGGAAGCCGCGGCGGTGACCGAAATCATAGTCCCCGGCATGGGTATTAAAGCAATAGACGGACTGAGTTATTTCACGGGCCTTCAGACTTTGGTGTGCAACAACAACGAACTCACCAAACTCGATGTCGCCGTCCGCGATTCCAAGTTGACCAGCCTCGTATGCAACGACAATAAACTGACCGAACTCGTTATCAGTAAAGGGTACGGCGGCGAATCGCTCCTCAGCGTCAACTGTCAGAACAATCAGTTGACCTATCTCAGCGTAGCCGGCTGCCGACAGCTTCGGATGCTCGAATGTCAGAACAACCAGTTGACCGGGCTCGGACTGAATCTGAATTTCACCAAGCAGTTGGTTAAGGTAAACTGCTCCAACAATAAACTGACCAAGCTCTGGCCGGCCAGCCCCGACGTACTCGAATCCATCGATTGCCGGAACAACGAGTTGACGGACCTCAACCTGCCGAACTATACCGCGCTTATGAGTCTGATGTGCAGTACCAACAACCTGACATCGCTCAACATATCCGGATGTACTTCCCTTATGGGCGTGATGGCTCATGAAAACAGACTTTCGACGCTGGATGCTTCGGATATGGCCAGTCCGGGCGGTTACAACCTCTTCTGCGGCAGCCAGACTTCCGACGGCTCGACCGCCCAAACTCTGTCGCTCACTTTGCGCGAGGAACAGAAACCCTACTGGGAAAACAGCCTGAAAGACGCTCCGATGAACAGCAACGTAGTGCTGGCCGACTAATCCTGCGTACTTCGTAAACGGAACCGCCCCTGTGCAGGGCGGTTTCTTTTTTTGTAAAAAGTCTCGGTCCGTCCGTTAACCCCGTTCGTAAAGCCATGGCTTCATATCAAGTTTACTTGTTACGGGCTTACGGCCGACCGGGAAAAGTATCCTCCTTTTTCGCAAATTCGAAACGGCGTCGAGCCGGAAGAGGCGGACAGGAGTTTACCGAAGGAATAAAACGGCCGGGATGAATGGACGGAAACAATCCACCGGCAACGGCCTTTATTCGAGCGGAAGGCCGCACATTTCGAACTGACGGTCCAGACGTTCGGGCATGCCTGCCCAACCGGGCACAAACGACAACAGCCTTTCCTGCGGAGGCACACTTTCCCAAACCTCGGTGAAAATATCCCTCACCTGTATAAAAAAGCTCCGCCACCAGACATAATAAAAATGCAGCGCCCCGGAGGTCTGACTGTCGAGCGTGTAAAAGGAAATCATATCGAAATATCTGGACAGGCGTATAAAAGAAGAATACTGTCCGTAAATTTCTCCCGATTTGAACCGGGCCCATTCTTCGCCGGTTTCATACGTATCGTTGCGAATCTGGCGTTCGAAAGCGAATTTAAGTCCCTCGACGGTTTCGGTTCTCCCGCACTTGAGGTTATCCCACAGTTCGCTGCATTTATCCCGGTGCACCTGCATTTGAACGGACAAAAAATCGTCTATCAGGCGGAGAACCTGAGCATTGTATGTCCATATTCCGAGTCGTTTGCTGTCCTCCAATTGCCTCCTCTGAAAATAAAGCGTGATGGCCACCGTAATCAGCGAGCCGCCGGACAGAATCAGGGCAAGGTAGTCGAGCACGAATCCGGTAACGGGAGCCCCTTCCTCCCTGACTCCGAATTCATAGCCGAAATAGACGGGAACCAACGCTATAAGAAGGCCGAAAAGTACGAAGTTATGCCGAAACCGGTCTTTGACCCGGCGGAATACCGCCCAAGATATATACCCCGACAAAAAGGCAAGTACAAGGCAAAACCAGAATAAGTTTTTCCGGAAGAAACTCCCTTCCGCGAAACTGCTCGAAACCGTATGGCTCGCGCATTCGTAAATGAATACGAAAAGCAACAGCAGGGAGATGAAACCTACCGTAAGTTCCCTTTTGGAGTACCGTTTATCGGCCATAGCGGTTATTTACCGACAAAAATAGGCATAATTTTACTCGGACAGAATAAAAAGCGTTACTTTCAACGCATTAACCGTACTCTTAGGAACAGGAAGCGCCTGCCGCCGGACGCCAGAACACGGGAATTCGGGAACCGCGGCAGCGCCGGGAGGTCGGCATACGATATGAAGGTGCGGATACGGCTTCCGCGGAAATGCAGCGCAGCCCTTGGAAACAGTCCGAGAGTCCTTGAAAAGTCAGAGCCCGCGGTTTTTATAAGCTGTACGAATGATTATATTTGTACCATGGCGGAAAACTATACGGCGACCGCAATCACCCGGTCAATGGACCTGACTACCGCTCTCGGCGGACGGATAGCGCTTACTTCCGAGCTGCACGAAGCCCGGGGGCTGATGTCGGACGAAAGCCTGTACAAGTTCTTGTGGGTCGCCGACGGCACGGTTACGGTGAGCATAGACCATGTGGACTCGGTACTGTCGGCGGGAAGCGCCGTAACCCTGAGCCCGCTCCAGAAGTTCGGATTCGGCGCAGTCGAGGGAACCTACCGCGCTCTGCTTTTCAACAGCAATTTTTACTGTATTTTCGGGCATGACGACGAGGTTTCGTGCAACGGCCTGCTGTTCAACGGCTCGTCGCAGGTCCCCCGCTTCGCCCTTTCCGGCTCAGAGCTGTTCCGGCTGGACGGCATAGCCGACGCCATGCTTGCCGAGTACGAGGTCGGCGACGGCTTCAGGGAGGAAATGCTGCGGATGCAGTTGAAACACGTAATAATATTTTTTACCCGCATCGCCCGACAGCGGTTCGGCTCCGGGCAGGACAAGGAACCCGCCTACGAAACGGCGAGGCATTTTTATATGTTGGTGGACAGCCATTTCCGGGAAAAGAAGCTCGTGCAGGACTATGCTTTCATGCTCAACCGGTCGCCCAAGACGCTGACCAACCTGTTCGCTTCCTGCGGCCTGCCGTCGCCGCTGAAGATAATCCACGACCGGGTGGAAGCCGAGGCCAAACGGTTGCTGCTGCACACCGGCAAAAGCGCCAAGGAAATAGCCGCGCTGCTCGGCTTCGACGACCAGTCGTCGTTCAGCCGGTTCTTCCGCAAGGCCGCCGGACAGAGCGTCACCGAGTTCCGCCGCAGCGCCGCCGGGCACAATTGACAAACGTTCCGGAAGAATAGCCATTGCCCCGTCCGCAGCACGCCCGTACCTTTGCAGTACGAAAATCTAAATCGTATTGCGATGAGCGGAAAAATCGAACGTGCATTCATAAGGTTTCTGGAGTACGCTTCCGGAGCCGGAAAAGCGGGACGCGCCATGATGAGGGTAGCCATACTGATAATATTCGTGTGGATAGGCGGTCTGAAATTCTGGAACTACGAAGCCGAAGGCATAGTCCCGTTCGTAGCGAACAGTCCGTTCATGAGTTTTCTCTACCATCAAAAAGCGCCCGAATACGAAGGCTATAAACTGAAGGAAGGGGAAACCGACCCTGTAAAACACCGGTGGCACGAAGCCAACAATACCTACGTATTCTCGCGCGGTTTGGGAGCGCTGATAATGTCGATAGGGATTCTGGTGTTTCTGGGGCTGTTCAGCCCGAAGGCGGGATTGGTAGGCGAATTGCTTGCCGTAATAATGACTCTGGGAACACTGTCGTTCCTGTTGACCACTCCGGAAGTATGGGTCCCCGACCTCGGCAGCGGCGAGCATGGGTTCCCCTGCTGTCCGGCGCCGGGAGGCTGGTGATAAAGGATACGGCAATCCTTTCCGGAGCGGTCGTACTGATGGCGGATTCCTCGCGCAGAATACTGAACGGAATAAAACAAAAAAAGGATGAAAACGTTTGACGCGGTAATCATAGGCTTCGGCAAGGGAGGAAAAACTCTCGCCGCCGATATTGCCGGCCGGGGAGGCCGGGTAGCAGTGGTGGAACGCTCCGCAGAAATGTACGGAGGCTCGTGCATAAACATCGGCTGTATTCCCACCAAATTTTTAATACACAAAGCCTCGGAAAGTACGGGCGACAGGCGGGCGTACTACCGCGAGGCGGTAAAGGAAAAAAACAGGCTGATAGCGGCGCTCCGCGCAAAAAACTACCGTATGCTGGCGAATAATCCGAACGTGGAGGTTATAGACGGGGAAGGTTACTTTATATCGTCCGATACCGTAGGAGTGCGCACCGCTCACGGAGAGGAAACGCTTTCTGCCGAACGCATATTCATCGACACCGGTTCCGAAACGGTTATACCTTCCATAAAGGGCCTCGACGACAGCCGGTTCGTTTATACGAGCACGTCCATACTGAACCTGCAAGAGCTGCCCGGCAGACTTACGGTCATAGGGGGCGGATACATAGGTTTGGAATTCGCATCCATGTTCGCGGCTTTCGGCTCGGAAGTAACCGTACTGGAAGGTATGCCGGAACTTATCCCGCGCGAAGACAGGGATATAGCCGCAGAGGTCGTGCGGATAATGGAAAAACGGGGCATCCGGATAGTCGTCGGAGCCAAAATCGAGTCGGTGGAGGATACCGGCGGATACGCCGTAGTGAAATATACCCTATCCGACGGCAGGCGGGCCGAAACCGAAGCGGAAGCCGTGCTGGTATCGGTGGGGCGTCGGCCGGCGGCATCTTCCCTGAACCTCGAAGCCGCAGGCATAGAAACCGACCGGAGGGGCGCCATAGTAGTGGACGGGCATCTGCGAACGTCCAACCCGCGCGTATGGGCCTTGGGTGACGTAAAAGGCGGGGCACAGTTCACCTATATTTCTCTCGACGACTACCGCATAATCCGGGACCAGCTTTTCGGCGACGGCGCACGCACCGTCGCCGACCGCGAACCGGTACAGTACAGCGTATTTATCGACCCTCCCCTTTCGCGCATCGGAATGAGCGAGGAAGATGCCCGCAAAGCCGGACTTGACTTCAGGGTAAACAGAATAGCGGCATCCTCGCTTACCCGCGCCCATACTCTCGGAATAACCGAAGGCGTCCTCAAGGCGCTGATTGAAAACGGTACGGGCAGAATACTGGGATGCACGCTGCTGTGCGCGGATTCGCCGGAGGTAATCAACGCGGTGGCCATGGCAATAAAAACCGGGCGGGACAATAAATTCCTGCGCGATTTCGTTTTCACACATCCGAGCATGGGAGAAGCCCTGAACGACCTGTTCAAATAAAGCATGCCGTTTTTATTTGGGAGAATGGATTGGCATGCGAGGCCGACGCGAAGCGGCCGGAGTCCGGAATTTTCATTCCGGACTTTTTTTGTAGGCATTCAATGCTTAATTTTGACAACATGAAAGCCACCGAGATAATAAACCGGAGCGCCGGGCCGTTTCCCTCCCTCGAGTTCGTACCGCCGCTGCGGGGAGGCGATATAAACCGGCTATACGAGTCCCTCGCACCGTTGGTGGAGTTCGGAGTACCGTTGGTAAACATCACTTCGCACTGCGACGAGGCGGAGTACCGCACGAGAGCCGACGGTACGGCGGTAATGCGCCGCCTGACGCGCCGGCCCGGGACGGTGGCGATAGCGGCCGCGCTGATGAAGCGGTTTCCGGTAGAGGTAGTGCCGCATCTGATATGCGCCGGGGCAACCCCTTACGAAATAGAGAACGACCTGATAGACCTGAGTTTCCTCGACATACATAACGTAATGGCCCTGCGCGGGGACAGCAAGCCCGGGAAGACTTCCGGTCGTACGTTCGCCTATCCCCACTGCGACGAGCTGGTAAGGCAAATCACCCGGCTGAACGAAGGCCGGTATCTGGACGAGGACATAGTCGATGCCACTCCCACCGACTTCTGCATAGGAGTAGCCGGCTATCCGGAAAAGCATTCCGAGGCTCCGGACGCGGACGCCGATATACTGAACCTGCGCCGCAAGGTGGATGCCGGCGCCCACTATATCGTAACACAGATGTTTTTCGACAACCGGCATTTTTACGCCTTCGAAGCCCGCTGTCGTCGGGCGGGAATAACCGTTCCAATAATCCCCGGCCTGAAACCGGTTTCCACAGAAACCCATTTCGCGAAACTGCCCGAAATATTTTCTCTCGAAATGCCGGCGAAGCTGAAGGACGAAGCCTCGCACTGCCGTACCCCGCATGACTACTACGAGTTGGGAATAGAATGGTGCACCTCGCAAAGCCGGGACTTGCTTTCGCACGGCGTACCCGCCATACACTATTATACCATGGGAAGGCCGGACAATATACGCCAGATACTGAAAGCCGTTTTCTGACCGGCTCAGTGAAGCGACATTCCCAAATAGATACCCAAGATATAAGGCACGAGCCACACGCCCCAGACGAATATGCTGAAACGGCTGAAGTTCCGTTTCGCCTTTTCGGACCCCCGGTAGTAGGTATAAACCGCCCATACGGCATGCACTATCATAAGCAGTACGGCTACCATACCGGTCAGAGTGTGCGCTGCGTCGTGAGCGCCGGTAAGGCGGGCGATGCGGGTCATTATGGAAGTCCCTATTATATCGGCCAGAACGCCGAAAATAAAGAACAGGAGATGCCAGAATTTAAGCCTGCGGACTACACGCTCGCTCCATACACCGACCGTGTAAAGTACGAGGGCGGCCGTAATGGCTACGACCGCCGACAACAGCAGATGCGATTCGAGCGGAGTATTCATAGCACGGGTGTTTACGTGTCCCGGGAGCAAGTATGATACCAGAGGATGCCGTCGGAAAAAACCGAACGGCCTTTTCAAAAAGAAAAGGCCGTCGCACGGTTCATACTTATGTTTCCGTAAAAGCTATTTTATGCCGAGCTTCTTGCGGAGTTCCTTCGGAATAGCGTCCTTGTGCACGGTTATGCTCATGGTCTTGTAAGCCACGAAAGGTTCGGAAGCATAGAAATAGCCGCCGTAAACATGGTTCTCCGTTCCCCACGAGTTCTTTACCTTGTAGAACTTGTCGCCCTGTCCGTGGCGCGCTATGCCCACGATAATCATCCCGTGGTCGTCGGTCGTTTCATAGTTGTCGAAAGCCTGCTGGCGCATTTCCTGCGTGATTTCTTTCCGTTCGCCTTCCTGCACACCGTCCGAGGCCGCCTTTTCTTCGTCGGTCAGTTTCGACCATTTGGCCTTCTCGCTGTCCTGCAAGTTCTTGACACCGGAGATTTCCGGCACTACGGCATAGCCCTCGTTCCATTTGAATCCCTTCTCCGAAACATCGGAAGCCCATTCTACGGCGTATCCGTTCTCCAACGCATTGTCGATTACCGACATCATTTCCTCGAGGGGAACGTTATACGAAGAAGACCACGCCCAATTATCGGGAATTTCAATGGCGAATTGGGTATAAAATGGATGATGAGTATAGGAAGTGATGGAAATATAGTCGTCCATATTCAGCCCCAGATGCTCGGCGAAAGTCTGCGGAGTATATTCCACGCCTTCGTAAACGAACATTTCGGGCTTCTCGCCGAGATATGCGTCCAGAATACCGTCCACTCCGTCGAGCCATGCGGTAGAAAGGCTGCGATTTTTGTTCTTTATGACCGCGTCCGCATAAGCCCGCATAACGGCGTCCAACTCGCCGTGACGGTGGCGGTCGGTTCCGTAATTAAGGCCGGTGTACTCCGATTCCGGAACTATTCCGTAACGACGTATCATTTCGAACACATTGTCGGTGGCTCCGCCACCGGCGAATTCGATGGTTCCGTGCATGCGGACATACTTTTCCGCCTTGTCGCGGTAGGCGTTCCGAACAATCCACATTTCGGAAAGGTCGTACTCGCCCTTGCCCTGACGCAGCAATTCGCTTTCGAGGAAACCTATGCCGGAAAAACTCCAGCAAGTCCCGCTGCTGGCCTGGTCCTTTACGGAGGTCATGGGAATTTCCTTTACGACCGTAAACTCGTACTTCTTTTCTTCTTTGGGTTTCTCGTCCTTTTTGTCCTGCGCCGAAACGCTCACGGCGATAGCGGCGCACAGCGCCGTCAAAAACAATTTCTTCATATTCATCGGTTTATCGTTATCTTTATTCCGTCCAAAGTCTTATCAGGTTCAGTATGGTATCCACCGAGCGCCGCATCGTGTCGAGCGAACAGTACTCGTACTTGCCGTGGAAGTTCATCCCGCCGGTGAACAGGTTGGGACACGGCAGCCCCATGAAGGACAGACGGGCTCCGTCCGTGCCGCCCCGGATAGGCCGCACCAGCGGTTCCACCCCGGCCCGGCGCATGGCCTCGACAGCCTTTCCGATAACCTCCGGATGCGGTTCCACCATTTCCCGCATGTTGTAATACTGGTCTTTCAGGGCAAGCGTCGCAACCGGCTCGCCGTAACGCCGGTTTACAAAGTCCACCGCTTCGGTAATAAACCGCTTTTTAGCCTCGAACTTCTCCTTGTCATGGTCGCGGATGATATAGCTCATCTCGGCCTTTTCCACCGAGCCGTTCAGAGAGGTAAGGTGGTAGAACCCCTCGTACCCTTCGGTGTGTTCCGGAGTTTGACACGGCGGAAGGAGAGCGTTCAGCTCGCAGGCCACCGACAGAGCATTTATCATCTTGTCCTTGGCATAACCGGGATGAATGTTGCGGCCCTGCACGGCTATTTTGGCCGACGCCGCATTGAAATTTTCGTATTCCAGCTCGCCTTCGAAACCGCCGTCAACCGTATAGGCGAACTTGGCTCCGAACTTTTCCACATCGAAGTGATCCACCCCGCGTCCTACCTCCTCGTCGGGGGTAAAGCCTACGCGTACCTTTCCGTGCTGAACCTCCGGATGCGAAAGCAGATATTCGGCAGCAGTCATTATTTCGGCTACTCCGGCCTTGTCGTCGGCGCCGAGCAACGTCGTACCGTCGGTCACTATAAGAGTATGACCCTTGAAGAAAGGCAGTTCCGGAAACTCCGCGGGACTCATCGTCAGGGTGTCGTTCAGGCATATGTCGCCGCCGTCGTAATTCTCGATTGTACGGGGCTTTATGTCGGCTCCGCTCATGTCGGGACTGGTATCCACATGGGCGATGAATCCTATAACAGGGCGGTCTTCATACCCCGGCGAAGCCGGAACCGTTCCCATAACATAGCCCCACTCGTCCATTTCCACTTCGCTCATGCCCATGGCCCGCATCTCGTCGGCCAGATGCCCGAGCAGCACGAGTTGTTTTTCCGTCGAAGGATACGAGGCGCTTTCCTCGTCGCTCTGCGTATCGAAGCCGACGTATTTTAGAAACCTGTCTTTCAATTCCATATATTATGCTTCTTTTTTAGCTCTGAGCGAATCCCATATAAAGTAACCGATAAGTCCGATGTAAACGAATATACCGACTATTTCGGCCCCGGTGGAAGCGTTCCAGACCTTGGCGAACGCCTCTACGCCGAAATACTTGAGCATGGCGCTTATCACTCCCATAAGGGCCCCGCCCGCTATAAATCCGGACGCTATCAGCGTACCGCGGTCGCGGCGGCTCTTGTTCACGGCCTCGTCCTTGCTGCGGGTGGAAACATACCAGCTTACAAGGCCGCCTATCAGCAGGGGCGTGTTCAGCTCCAGAGGAATGAACATTCCCAACGCGAAAGCGAGCGCTGGAATCCCAATCATGGTAAGTATCAAAGCAAGAGCGGCTCCGGCGAAATACAACATCCACGGCGTCGTACCGCCTTCCATAAGAGGCTTTATGACCGCCGCCATGGCATTGGCCTGCGGCGCTACCAGCGCGCCTTCGCCTACGAATCCGTACGTCTGGTTAAGGACTATCATCACTCCGGCGACGGTAGCCGCCGAAACGGCCGTACCGAGGAACTTCCATGTTTCCTGCTTGCGCGGCGTCGTCCCGGTCCAGTAGCCTATCTTCAGGTCGGTGATAAATCCCCCGGCCATCGAAAGAGCCGTACATACGACCCCGCCTATAATCATAGCCGCGGTCATGCCCCCGGTTCCGCTCACTCCGGCGCTCACCAGAATCAGAGAGGTAAGTATCAGCGTCATCAGGGTCATGCCCGACACCGGGTTGGTCCCTACGATAGCTATGGCGTTGGCCGCCACGGTGGTGAACAGGAACGAAATCACGAACACTATGAGTACCGCGACTATCGTGTGCCACCACGAGCCGAGCACGCCGAAGTAGAAAAATACGAGCGTGGTTATCAAAGCCGCAACGAGCACGGTCAGGATGGTCTTCATCTTGATGTCGCGCTGCGTGCGGACCTCGTCTTCCGACTTTCTCTTGCCGCTCAGTTCCGACACTGCCAGACCGAGAGCCGACTTGATGATTCCGGCGGAACGGACTATGCCGATAATTCCGGCCATGGCGATGCCGCCTATGCCGATATGCCGTGCATAGTTGGTGAAAATCTCCTCCGGACTCATGTTGCCCAGCAGGGCCGTAACGCCCTCGCCTACCGCCACCGTCTGCCCTCCGGCGAAATAACTCAGGAACGGAATCAATACGAACCACACCGTAAACGAGCCGGCGCAGATAAAGGCGGCGTATTTAAGCCCCACTATATAACCAAGTCCGAGCACGGCCGCTCCCGTGTTGACCTTGAACACCACTTTGAACTTGTCGGCCACCACCGTGCCCCATTCGGCCACTCGGGTCGAAACGGTTTCGGTCCACAGGCCGAACGTGCTAACCACGAAATCGTACAGGCCTCCTACGAGGCCGCTCACGGCCAGCAGCTTGGCCTGGTTGCCCTTCTGCTCGCCGGAAACCAGCACCTCGGTGGTCGCCGTGGCTTCCGGGAACGGCAACTTGCCGTGCATGTCCTTTACGAAATACTTGCGGAACGGAATGAGCAGCACTATGCCGAATACGCCTCCCAGAAGCGAGGACAGGAACACCTGATAGAAATGGGTTTCCAAACCGAGGATATACAGAGCCGGAAGGGTGAAAATCGCTCCGGCGACTATCACGCCCGAAGACGCTCCTATCGACTGGATTATAACGTTCTGACCGAGCATCCCCTTCTTCTTGGAAAGGCTGCCCACCCCGACGGCTATAATCGCTATGGGAATGGCCGCCTCGAAAACCTGCCCTACTTTAAGACCCAGATAAGCGGCGGCCGCAGAAAAAATAACAGCCATCAGCACTCCCATCGAAACCGAATAGGGCGTTACCTCCTTCGGGGAACTTTTGGGTTCGATAAGCGGTTTGTACTCCTCGCCGGGACGAAGCTCGCGATAGGCGTTCTCCGGCAGGCAATTGTTCAGATTGTCGTTCTGCTCCATACTGTTCGGATTAGTTTGCTTTCATGCGCGTTAAAAGCCCTTTTATTTCGGAATTGATTCCAAATATACGATTTTTCAGTTAATTTCGCCGATTATAATGCAAAAGAAACCCGCAACGCGGAAACCGCTTAAACTTTTTAAGGAGTGGATATGAAAACGGTTCCGCAAGGCGTTAGACAGGAAAACAGCGACCTTACCTATAACCACATAAAAATCATGTTGCTTAAAGACAATCTCGACAGGCAGGGCAAATGGCTCTTCCGTTACCGGGGCATTTTGCCGATAGTAGTGCTGGCCATAGGATTTTACGAATACCTCCGCATGGAACTGACTCCCGGAGCGTTTCCTCCGGAAAATTCCGTATGGGAGTATATATATCAAATGGCTTGTCTGGCGGTTTCGCTTATGGGACTGGCCATAAGAGTTTATACCGTAGGTCATTCTCCCGAAAATACATCCGGGCGCAACAGCCGGAAACAGGTGGCCGACTGCCTCAACACCACGGGAGCGTATTCCGTAGTGCGCAATCCCCTGTATGTCGGCAACTTTTTCATGTGGCTCGGCATAGCCCTGCTTACGGCCAACGTATGGTTCATAGCAGCCTTCATACTGTATTACATTCTTTATTACGAGCGTATAATATATACAGAGGAAAAATTCCTGCTCGAAAAATTCGGCGAAGAATACCGGCAGTGGGCCGAAGTCACTCCTTGCGTACTGCCCAAATTCCGGGATTTCAGGAAACCGTCCGCCCCGTTCAGTTGGAAAAAAGTTTTGCGAAAGGAAAAGAACGGACTCGTAGCCCTGTTCCTTATATTCTGCCTGTTCGACGCAAGCGGCGAATTAATCGAAGGCCATGCACCCAAATATATATGGCTTGCCGTCACCACCGGCATTCTGCTCGTGGCGTACGGCGTGCTGAAATATCTCAAGCACCATACGTCGGTGCTCAATTCGTAAAAAGATAAACCGCAAATAAGATTCTCCCCTGCCGCTGGCATACGCGGCAGGGGAGAATCTTTTAATACCAGACTTGTCGGACTGCCCGGGCGACAGTCATACCCGGATTATCCGTTTACCCGACCCGGATACCGTTCCAGCGCCTTTTCGAGCAGCATCAGGGCGCGTCCCAAATCCTCGCGTTTAAGGACGTATGCGATGCGCACTTCGTTCCGGCCGCAGCCCGGTTCGGAATAGAAGCCGGAAGCGGGAGCCATCATAACCGTTTCCCCTTCGTAGCTGAACTCTTCCAGACACCACGCACAGAACCTGTCGCTGTCGTCGATAGGCAGGCGCGCCACGGTATAGAACGCTCCCATAGGCAGCGGTGAATACACTCCGGGGATGCGGTTCAGCCCGGCGATAAGGAAATCGCGGCGGGCCATATACTCGTCATAAACCTCCTGCGTGTAGGATTCCGGAGCATCGAGAGAGGCCTCCGCCACTATCTGCCCCAACAGGGGCGGACTGAGCCGTGCCTGACAGAATTTCATTACCGTATCGCGCACCTGCTTGTTGCGGGTGACCAGAGCACCTATGCGGATGCCGCATTCGGAATAACGTTTGGAAACGGAATCGACCATGATTACGTTATCCTCTATGCCTTCCAGACACATGGCCGAATAATAGGGGGTATCGTTATATGCGAACTCGCGGTAAACTTCGTCCGAGAACAGGAAAAGGTCGTGCTTCCTGACTATGTCGCGCAGTTTTTCCATTTCCTCGCGGGTATAAAGATAGCCGGTCGGATTGTTGGGATTGCATATCAAAATAGCCCGGGTGCGCTCGTTGATAAGCTCCTCGAATTTTTCTATTCCCGGAAGGGCGAAACCTTCCTCGATGGTGGAAACCACCGGGCGGATAACCGCCCCGGCGCACACGGCGAACGCCATATAGTTGGCATAGGCCGGTTCGGGCATGATTATTTCGTCGCCCGGATTCAGACACGCCATAAAAGCGTACAGGCAGGCTTCGGAACCGCCGGTCGTTACGATTATCTGTTCTTTGGCAACGTCGATGCCGAATTTGGCATAGTAATCGGTCATTTTGCCGCGAAGAGATGCGAAACCGTCGCTGGGACTGTACTCCAATACTTTGCGGTCTATATGCTTGAGAGCTTCCAGCCCCACTTCGGGGGTAGGAAGGTCGGGCTGGCCGATATTCAGATGGTACACTTTGATACCGCGTGCTTTGGCCGCATCGGACAAGGGCACGAGTCTGCGGATAGCCGAAGCCGGCAATATCTTTCCGCGTTCAGAAATACAAGGCATGATTGAATATTTAAGTTTAGCGTGTTAGACTTCATTCCCCAGACGGACATCGTGGAAAATCTCCGTATCGCCGACGGTCGGCTCCGACTCCAGCTCGAGGTCGATGTGCTCGAAACGGGAATTTCGGCTTTTGAATTCCGGAACTATCCGTTTCATCAGTCTCACCGTGTCGTCCACCCGTGCTACCGCCGCCAACCTTACAAGCTCGCCCACCGCATCCTTTATGCCGTAGTAAGAATACTCTCTGACCTTGGCTATTTTGATTTTTTGGTGAGAGGTGGGTATGGTACAGCTTTCATCGCAACTGAGAACCTCCTCGTACAGCTTTTCTCCCGGTCTAAGTCCGGTATAAACTATGTGTATGTCTTCGTCGGGCCTGTAACCAGCCAGCTCTATCATGCGGCGGGCAAGGTCGGCTATCCTTACCAGCTCGCCCATCTCGAATACGAATATCTCGTTTCCCGTACCCATGGTCGCCGCTTCCATCACCAGACGACAAGCCTCCGGAATGGTCATGAAAAAACGGGTTATATCCGGATGGGTCACCGTGACGGGGCCTCCCTGCTCTATCTGCTTGCGGAAACGCGGAATAACCGAGCCGTTGCTCCCCAGCACATTGCCGAAGCGAGTGGTCACGAAATGCGTCCGGCCCGGTACTTTTCCGGCGGCGATTGCCGTACCGAGGCTCTGCACGTAGATTTCCGAGAGCCTTTTCGACGCTCCCATAACGTTGGTAGGATTAACGGCCTTGTCGGTGGATATCATGACCATCATCTCCGTACCGTACGAAACGGCCAGGTCCGCCACGTTGCGCGTTCCGTAAACATTCGCCAGAACCGCTTCGCACGGATTCTCCTCCATAAGCGGCACGTGCTTGTAAGCGGCGGCATGGAACACGACCTGCGGGCTGTAAACCCGGAAAACCATATCCAACCTCTTGGGGTTGCGGACATCGCCTATTACGGGCACGGTAATAAGGTGCGGAAACTTCTCCTCCATTTCGAGGCGGATATTGTGCATGGGAGTTTCCGCGTTGTCGTACATGACGAGCTTGCCGACGCCGAATCCGGCGAGTTGGCGGCACAGCTCGCTGCCTATCGAACCGGCGGCGCCCGTCACCAGAACGGTGCGGCCGGAAAAATAGCTGTTTACCTCGTCGAGATTTATTTTGATTTCCTCCCTGCCCAGCAGGTCCTCTATGCGTATTTCCCGAATACCGGTTTTGAAAAGGGTGTCCTCGCTTATCTCGTCCACCGGCGGAGCTATCAGTATGCGCACCCGGCTGTGCTCGCAGAAACGAATAAGCCTGTCGCGTTCGGCCTGCGCCGTCTTATAATCGGGAAACAGAATGGCTTCCACTCCTTTCCGATTGTGCACCCACTCGAAATCCTTTTCGTCTATAAAGTAATATACATGAAGGCCGGCCAACCGGTAGGAACGGTAGTTATGGCCGAAAACATAAAAACCTATTATATTGTACTTTTCGTTATTGTGCAGCCTCGTGGCGAGCGAAACGCTTTTATCGCCGATTCCGTAGATAAGGGTATTGCAGTCCTTGCGGGAAACCTTGGAAACCACCGTATCGAAAAACAGTACCATAAGCACCCTCATCGCTATAAGGGTTATCATGGTAAGCATGACGTCGAAACTTATGCAAAGAGTCAGTCCAACTCCTACGATATATCCCATATATCCTACCAGAAGATACAGGATAACCGCTTTCAGCAGGGTCGCAGAAACTATTCTCCACAAATCCTTGATGGTGGAATGACGGATGATATTCCGGAAGGTCTTGAAGGCGAAAAAGGACAGTACGCTGACCGGCATCGATATGAGCAGTATTCTGAGCACCGTGCCCGTCGAAAGTTCCGCACTGTGGAAAATATATCCGGTTATCAGACAGGCCGCAAGCGTACAAGCCGTCGACGCCACAGTATCTATCATCAGAATTATCCAATAACTCAGATACTTGAGCGAAACGATGGAATTAAGCAGTTTGGAATTCATGTCTTGTCCTTCTAATGCGGATTGTTTCCATAACGATACTGCCCGGGACTATGCCCGAACCGGTTGTGCAGCAAGCATTCGCATTTCGAATCCGGCATTTCTTTACATATGAATCTGACTTGCATCCAATTAACTTTCCAAGTCGCCGGTATAAGACCGGTACGTAATACGGTAAAACACAACTACCGTAATCCCAACGACCCGGTAAAAGCATTGAGGCAAATATACGCTTTTAATTCCACAGGTACAAACGTTAATAAAACCGTCCTCCTGCCGTACGGACAGAGAAAGATGATGCGTCCCATTTCTCCCGTCGCGCCGGAGCATGACGGCCTCTCTATAAATACGAGGCCCTTACACTTTTATTCCAAACCTGAAAAGTACGGAACGATGTTTCCGTAGGGTTCGGCATCCGGGAAACCGAACCCGCAAAAGGTATCGGAAAAGAACCTAACGGGCATCCTGTATGCGAAAAGCGATAAACTTCCGGCTTTATTTGCCATTCATTCCCTGCCCGCGTTCTTCGCCGCGGCCGCTTTCCTGCTCCTGTACCGCCTTACGAGGAAACTTATGCCCCACGCCCCGATAAAGCAGGCTATAAACGACCACAACTCGTCGGCGAATTTGTTTCGTCCCGACCAGAGGCTCGTAATGCCTATGGCTATCGTGATAGAAACAGGCAGGTCGAGCGACTTTAACATGTCTTTCATATCCTCGTATTCTTACGGTCTGCGTCAACCGGTTCCGCTTATTCCTTCCATATACGAAACAAGTAAAATTCAGCGGCAAAAGCAAACGATTAATTTCCGTACGGCCAGCAGGGTACGAATAAAAATCCTAATTTTGCGAGCCGTATAACCCGGAAAACCGGGTTCGGAATGCCGAGGCCACGGGCTAAACCCCGCAGGACGGTTTTCCCAGGCGACGTACGAAGCGGGGTTTTCGTGTTCCGTACAGTCCTCCGGCAAACCGTGGCATAATTATGGAACGCTTTCCGACCGATTTTCAAAACAGGCCGTTATGCACGAAATACTGCTGCTCGCCGCAAGCCTCGCTCTGATAATAGTAGGAGCGCGCTTCCTCGTGGACGGTTCGTCGGCCGTCGCCGCACGCTTCCGCGTGCCGGAATTCGTGATAGGGCTGACTGTCGTGGGGATAGGCACTTCGACCCCGGAGCTGGTGGTAAGTCTGACCTCGGCGCTCGAAGGAAAGGCCGACATGGCCATAGGGAATATCGTGGGCTCGAACATCGCCAACGTACTGCTTATACTCGGACTTACGGCCCTTATCCGGCCCGTGGCCGTAAGCCGGCACAATACCCGGTTCGACATACCGTACAATATACTGATTACTTTTCTGCTGCTGCTGTTCTGTTTCGGATTCCGGTTCGGCGGCCATCTGACCGGAACCATCGACCGTGCGGAAGGCATCGTGCTGCTCGTACTTTTCGTCCTCTATATCTATCTCTCTTTCCGGTACGGCAAGCGCACCGCCGACAATCCGTCGGCGCCGCCGGCAGGCAAACAGGTAAAGACCATAGGCAAACCTACCCGCCCCCGCTACAATGAATGGCTCTCCAAGTATCTATGGCTGGACATAGTGCTGGTAGCCGCAGGGCTGGCGGCTCTTATCTGGGGCGGCAAAATTTTCGTGGGAAGCGCCTCCGACCTTGCACGCAGAATGGGGATAAGCGAATCGGTAATAGCCATAACCCTGATGGCGGTGGGTACGTCGCTGCCGGAGCTGGCCACCTCGATAGTGGCCGCCCTTCAGAAACGCTCGCAGCTCGCGCTGGGCAACATACTTGGTTCCAACATTTGCAATATAGGCCTGATATTGGGGGTATGCGCCGTAATAACCCCGTTAGGCACCGGCGACATCACGCCTCTGGATATATGGACGATACTTTTATCGGCTTTTTACCTGCTCATATCCGTATTCACGTTCCGCCGCTCGGAAATCGACCGCGCCGACGGAGCCGTTTATATGGCGACATACATAGCGTTCATATGGTACTTGATAGCCAAATAACCGGCTTCTCACGAAAGAACGAATATATTTCCGTTTTCCCGATGTGCGGTGAAATGAAATGACTATTTTTGAGCATCGGTCCGCTGCGGCCGGATAATCCGGCATTAAAAGCGACCGCAAAACTTAATCCGATATTATCGTATGAAAAAATCTCTGCTTCTGGTTTCTGCAGCCCTTGCCGTCGTTATGACGCTGACCCAATGCGGACAAAATCCGTCGAAAAAAGCCATAGGCGAAGTCGAGGCCCTTATCCGGGAGGCCAAGGCCGACAAGGATAATCTTACCTGCGAGCGGTTGGAAGCCTTGAACGACCGGATAACCGAAAAAATGGACTCCATAAACGCCGATGAATTAAGCGACGCCGACAAGCTCAAATGTTTCGGAATGGCTATGGAATGGGCCGGGCTATATATGGAAGTCGGCTCGAAAGATATCGAAAAGATGGTAAACGAAAGCATGCAGGAACTGGAACAGGCTTTCGATGCCGACATGATGGAATAGCGTTCGGCACGACGCACAATCCGGTCTAATACGCAACCATTTAAAAGCGAAGATATGAATATATTGGAACGGGCAACGAATATTCTGGTCAAACCGAAAGAGGAGTGGCGCATCGTAGCGGCAGAGAACGACGAAAATATAAAATCGGCGACCGTCTATCTGCTGATACTCGCCCTCATTCCTGCCGTGGCCAGCTTTATAAGCTGGGGACTGATAGGAGGGAAAGTGTTATTCATAAGGTATGCCAATCCGGGACTCGGGTTGCGTCTGGCCGTGACTCAGTATCTGAGTATAATAGCCGGCGCATACCTGACGGCGCTCGTGTTTTATTTTCTGGCTCCCAATTTCGGCGCCCGCAAAAGATTCGACAAGTCGTTTCAGCTCGTAGCCTACTGTTACACGGCCGTGTGCGCAGGTGGCATATTCTATATTTATTGGGGCATCAGCTTTCTGGCTGCCATCGCATCGCTCTATTCCTTGTATCTGCTTTATCTGGGACTCGAACCGCTAATGCAGGTTCCGAAGGAAAAACTGACCGGGTATTTCGTCGTCGGGCTGATTGTAATGATAGTCGTATCGGTCGTCGTCAATGTTATTCTCGGCTCGGTGTTCGACGTCAGGGCTCTGACGTACTGACACTGAACCTGCAACTGACTTACGGCCGGAAAGCAACGCGCTTTCCGGCCGTTTTTCGTATATTTGGGCCGCCGCTTTTTATCCGGCCAAATCAGTCATGTGGTATCTCCTGTTAGCCATAGCCGCCATGTCGGCCATAATGCTTACCCTGAAAGTCATGGGAATGAAAGGCATATCTATACCTCAGGCCGTTATGGTGAACTATCTGCTGGCCGCCGTCGTAAGCATCGCGGCCGTACGGGGCGGCTACAATCCAATCGAAACGGCGACCGAAAGCTGGTTCTGGATAGCGGCTCTGGCAGGAACCATGTACCTCGCCTCGATGAATCTGCTGGCCTATTCGACCAAAAAGGCCGGCGTGGCCGTCACCACCGTTTCATCCCGCACGGCTTTGGTATTGCCCGTACTGTTCTCCTGCCTGTTTCTCGGCGAACGGCTTACCGGACGTCAGACGGCCGGTATAATAGTCACCCTCGCGGCACTGGTACTCATACTCGGAGGAGGAGCCGGCAAGGGAAAGGGGAAAAGGAATGCCGTCGTACTGCTTCCCCTTTGCGTGTTCCTTATGACCGGCACGCTGGATATAGTGATGAAATACGCGCAGCACAGGGTATCCGGAAGCCCGGATTATCCGATGTTCGAACCCTCGATATTTCTCTCCGCCTTCATCCTTTCGATTGTGTATTACTCCGTGACGGCCGGACGTTCGGCATTCGGATTCACCCTGACTGGCGTAGCAGGAGGAATATGTCTCGGGGGATTCAATTTTCTGGCGACCTACGGCGTTCTCCACGGACTCCACGTCATGCCCACCGGCATATTTTATCCGGTGTACTATATAGGAGTCGTTACCGTGACATCCCTTGCGGGAATAATACTGTTCGGAGAACGATTAAGCCGCACGAAGCTGGCGGGTCTTGCCTTGGCGGTAATAGCGATAGCCGTGCTGGCAGGATAATTGAGCATCGGAGAGTAAACGACGACGTCTATGAACCGCGCTAAAAGAAGATTTTATCGCTTTCTCACTTCTACCCGGTGGATAAACTCCGCCCTGCTGTTCATGCGGATATTCGTGGGAGCGATGATGCTTACCCACGGCATAACCAAGGTGCAGAATTACGATATGCTCCTGTCAACCTTTCCCGACCCCTTGGGCATAGGAACCGGAGCTTCGATAACGCTCATAGCGCTGGCCGAAGTGGGATGCTCGTGTCTGCTGATAATCGGCCTCTTCGTAAGGATATCGGCCATTATACTGGCCTTCGGAATGTTCGTGGCCACTTTCCTCGCTTTTCCCGGACAATCGTTCGCGCAAGGAGAGCTTTCGTTCGTTTACATGGGGATATATGTGTTTCTGGCCATTTCCGGAGGAGGATGGTATTCTCTCGACAATCTGTTTTTCAGGGTTTCCGAATGACCGTATGGCGCACGGTCGTTCCGTATTTGTACTGCGACAAGGGCCCGATATCCATGAATTGCCTATTTTTCAGAACTTCCGACTAATATTTAATCGTGCATTATCATAACCTAATAGTTAATTTTGCAACGCCCGGACGGCATGATTTTAGTTAAACGTAACGGTTATGAAATACACTATACTTCTGGCCGCCGCTACGCTCGCGGCTCTTTTGGCATCGGGAGCGGTCAATCCTCCGGAACCGCCCTATAAAGTAGGGCAGGTGACGCTGCGCGACAGTCGCAACAACGAGGTGGAAGTACCTTTTCTCGGAGAAAAGAACCTGCTGATATTCTATGTCGACCCCGACCACTACAAGCAGAATCAGAGGTTTACCGACAGGTTGGAAGAAAACGGAGTGGAAAGCGATAGGCTGGCGGGTTTCGGCGTAATCAACCTGAAAGACGCTCCCTTGTTCCCCAATTCCCTCGTTCGGTCGATAGCCCGCAAGAAAGTGGAAAAAACCGGGGCTCTGATACTGAACGACCCCAATCATGCCCTGCGCGACGGATGGCAGCTCGGAGACGTAAACAACCAGTTCACCCTTATAGTGGTAAGCAGGGACGGAGAGCTGGTATATCTCCACAAAGGAGAATTATCGGACGAAGAAATAGCGGATTTTTACACTTTCATAGAAAATTACAGATAACCCCGGTACTATTCCGTACCCAAACCATTTCGACCCGGACCGATATATGAACTGCAACACCCGAAACCTTACGACAGCTTTTCTGGCTTCGATGCTACTGCCCAGCCTGCTGCTGGTACTCGTCGAACGGCTTTCCTTTTTTTCGATAGTGGCCGCCCTGCTAATACCGGCCGGATTCTACATGCTGTGGATAAACTTCGCCAAAAAGCCCGGACTGATGATACTTTGCGCCCTGCCGTTCATTATATTAAACGCTTGCGAAATGGTACAGCTGTATCTGTTCGGGAAAGGCGTATTCAGCGGCAACATGTTCACCAGCATATTTACCACTTCCGCTTCCGAAGCGGGAGAACTGCTCAAATATCTGTTGGTGCCGATAGCCGCCATATGCGTGGTGTACGTTCCGGTGATAGTATGGGCCGTGTCGTCTCTGCGGTGCAGGCATGTGTCCACGCTCGAACAAAGGCAGAAATACCGGGTAGTGGCGTTTCTGGTTCTGCTGACCGGCGGCATATCGGCTTCGCTGTCCAAAATGGACGGCCGCCCCCAGACATTCCGCCATGCCGTCATGCCGGGCAACATAATCGCCGGTATCGTTTCGAGTACGCGAGAGGTCATGAGAGCAAAGGAATATCCGGCCAATACGGCGCATTTCTACTTCGACCCCGAACGCAAAAAAACCGGGCCGGGAAGAGAAGTCTATGTATTGGTCATAGGCGAAACGTCCCGGGCCATGAACTGGTCGGCCTACGGATATGAGCGCAAAACCAGTCCGAGGCTCGATACGACACGCGGAACGGTGGTTTTCCGCGATGTCATAACCCAGTGCAATACCACTCACCGCAGCGTTCCGATGATACTTTCGCCAAGAGGCGTCCTGTCTTTGAAATACATATATTACAGCAAGGGAATGCCGGCATTGTTCAAAGAGGCGGGATTCAAATCCGTATTCCTGTCCAACCAGCCGCCCGACGGAGAAATGATAGAGAACTTCGCTTCGGATGCCGATACCGTGGTGTACCTCGAAAGGGGCTCTATGGACGGGGACTTGGCGGACAGTTTCGAACGGATGCTCGACGACACGCCGGGAGACATTTTCGCAGTCCTGCACTGCTACGGTTCGCATTTCAATTATTCCAAAAGATACCCGGACTCATGCCGGATATTCGTGCCCGACCACGGCAATCTGCTGTCGCAGTCGCAGCGCGACAAATGGATAAACGCATACGACAATACCATATACTACACCGACGCGGTGCTGTCCGCCATAATAGAAAGACTGAAACGAGAAAAAGGTCCTTCCGCACTGATGTTTTGTGCGGACCACGGGGAAGATATATTCGACGACCGCAGAAAACGTTTCCTCCATGCGTCCCCGGACGTGTCCATATACCAGCTTCACATACCGCTCATAGCATGGATGTCCCAATCCTATATAAAACGGCATCCGGACAGGTATCGGAACGCTTCGCAAAATTCGACCGCATGTCTTTCGACCCGCAATATCTTTCATTCCATGGCCGGAATGGCAGGCATAGAATCGTATTGCGTGGACTCTACGCTGTCCGTTTTCAGCGAATCGCTTACCGAGCCACCGCGTTACATACTGAACGAACAGGACAACTCCGCCACTCCGCTCAGCATGGTTCCCTTAACGGAAGAAGACTACGAGGTAATGCGCGGTATGGGCATGAGCAGCCGCTGACATCTCCCAAGCCCGGCGGTAAAACGGGGCTGAGAACGATTCAACGAAACTCCGCGTCGGGCACGCACGCCCGGAAATCGACCCGCGGAATCTCTGCGCGGGCCGCCATACTCCTGTAACGCCGCATCAGAAAACTCCGACCGCCGTTACGCATAAAAAAGAACCACTCGAAAGGCATCCGGGCGGTTCCAATTCAAAACAAGCAAGAATAATTTACTTGGCGGCTTCTACGGATACCTTTCTGAATTCCTTCATCAGTTTGGACAAATCGAGAGCGGCTTTACGTGCACGCATTCCGGCTGCCTTATTGTTCTTGGTAAACTGCAGTTCGGCATTCTTCTGGAAAAGCTCAATCTGCTCGTTAATCTGTTCGAGAAGCTTTTGCATAATCGTATAAGTTTAAAATATTGGGTTAATCGTATTCATACGCAAAACTAAACATAATTTCTTTTTTTCCAAGAAATCAGCCGACTTTTTATACCGCAGGCAACCTCGTCTACCGCTTTATTTTCTTCCACCACTCGGCCAGATGCCCTATCAGACCGCTTTTCTTGGGTACGTCCGTATATCCGTAGCCATATCCGTAACCGTAGCCGTAGCCATATCCGTAACCGTAGCCGTACTCGCCGTACTTGCTGAAAGCCCTACCGGTTCCCACATCGGTTATGAGTACGACCAGATTGTGCAGAGTTTTCTTTTCGGACAGGATGTTTATAGATTCGAGGTTACGCTTGAACGAGTGGCCCAGACGGACCGACAGTATGGTAAGGTCCGCTACGCGGTTGGCGATTACCGTATCCGTAACCAGCGCCACGGGCGAAGTGTCCACTACGATGTAGTCGTACTTATCCCGCAGGGAGCGTATGGCCTCGTCGAGCCTGTCGTTCATCAGCAACTCGGCCGGATTGGGAGGAACCGCACCCACATAAAGCACGTCTACCCCCTGCATCGCATTTTTGACTATAAGGGATTCCAGGTCTTCTTCCTTATAGGCCAGATAAGAGGTAAAACCTCTGCTGTGCCTGTGCCCGCTTATACGGGAAGCCAAAGTATTCTTCCTCAGGTCGAGGTCCACGAGCAACACTTTCTTACCGGTGATGGAAAGAGAAAGGGAAAGGTTGATGGACAGAAAACTCTTGCCTTCGCCCGGAATCATGGATGTGACCATAATGACCTTACCGCCTCTCGGCATGGCGAACTCGATGTTTGTGCGGACCATACGGAACGCCTCGGATATCATGTCGCGGCTGTTGGGCGTAATGATTAAATCTTCATCCCTCACGGAAGCGTCCTTCGACGGAATGTTCCCTATCACCGGAACAGTCACCGAATCTTCCACTTCCCTTACGTTGGCGACCCTCACTCTGAGCTGTTCCAGCATGAATATCACGAAAGCGGGGACAGCCAGTCCGAGCAGAAAACATACTACCAGAATAAGCGGCGTATTGGGAGAAACGGGTATGACGCCCGCTACAGCCGGGTCGATGACCCTTGCTATGGGGGCCGTGGAAACCAGTTTGAGACTGGTTTCTTCCCGCTTGTTGAGCAGGAAGGCATAAAGCGTTTCCTTTATCTGTTGATTTCTGGTAATAGCAAGGCTTTTCTTTTCTAGAGTGGGCACGTTCCTGACTTTCCCGGTCACTTCCCGGATTTGCTTGTCCACCGCAGCACGCTGCACCGTCAGCGAATTTTTCAGATTGATGATGGACTCCAGCAGTGAAGTCTGCATGGAAGTAAGCTGAGTCCTGAGTTCCTGAATAACCGGATTGTCGTTCATCTGGTCCCCGCCCAGACGAAGCAACTGCAGCACAAGCTGATTGTAGGTATCTATCCCCCGGCTTACCGCCTGGTCCTCTATGCCTACATTAGGAGGCAACTGCTTGGCCTGTCCCCTGTATTTTTCCAAGTGGGCCTGCACCGCATCGGCCAAATCCAACTGCACGCCTATGTTTACGGCTTCATCCTGCAGCTTGCTTACCGATTGGAGATAGATTCCGGATTCCGATACGATGTCTATCGACTGATTGCTCTGCTTGAATTCCTCTACGGCACTGTCCACGTTAGCCAGCTCGACGTCCACATGCTTCAACCGGTCGTTTATAAAGTCCAGAGTATTGTGCGCCGACTCCCGCTTGCTTTCTATCGCATCCGCATTGTAAACGTCGATAAGATTGTTTATGATGTCGGCGGCCTTCATCGAAACCGGGTCGGACAGGGAAATGTTTATTATGCTGGTCATCCGGCTTGCAGTGCCGACATTGAGCTTGTTCGCGTATGCACGTGCCACTTCGGCCGGACGGAGTACCTTTATACGTATATACCCGCTTTTAGACCTGTCGAAATGGCTGCGCTTGTCTATGGTGAACGTACCGATGTCGGGCACGGTCTTACGCTCGCCATAAAGGCCTTCTATCGGAACTTTCACGCGGGTCCTGCTTCCGGAAGGACGATACTCCAGAACTCCGCTCCACGACTGCGGCCCGTCTATCTCCAGACGGATTTCGAACGGTATGCGCAGTGAATCCACCTGCATGTCCACCGGCGAGGCGAAGCGATAAATTTCCACTTCCCGGAACCGGGCCTTTACATAGTAATAAACATTGGCGTCCACGTTATCTACTACCCGGCGCATAAGCGAATTGGAACGCAGGATAACCACTTCGTTCTCGACCGTGGAAGTGGAGCGAAACATTTTGGCCTGACGGAAATCCGTCACATCGCTGTTCATCCCCCGGGAATACTCCTCATCCACATAAATGGAAGCGGCCGAATTGTATATCTTGGGAGTTATCTTGGTATAGAGGAATCCGCAGCATAGAAAAAATACGACTCCCAATACGAACCAATACCAGTTGAATACGACGAAGTCGTAAACCTGCCTTAGCGAAATGCCGCTTTCCGGCCTGCCGCCCTTTTTGACCTTTTCCTCGCTGAATTTACTGTCCATGAAGGATAAGTTTAGCCTCTGCTGAAATAGAATACCACCATGGCAATAGATGTAAGGATAGAACCTATGGAAACTATTGTCGGGAAATTCATCCTGAATCCGGATATAGACTGAGCCTTGGCATTTATAGGCTCGACGTAAACTATATCGTTCTGCTGAAGATAAAAGTAAGGCGACTCGAAAAGATTTTTGGTTTTCAAATCGAGCCTGTAAGCCTGCCTCACGCCGTTGGTTTCCCTGATAATAAGAATGTTGGTTCTGCGACCGTATATCGTCAGGTCGCCGGCCGCTCCGATAGCCTCCAGCAGCGTGAGGCGGTCGCCCTGCACGTAAACCGGCCCCGGCTTGTTCACTTCGCCGAGCACCGTCACCTTAAAATTCAGGAAACTGACCGTTATGACCGGGTTAGGAACCACATCCTTCAGCCGTTCCTTCAGGAACTCGGCCAACTGCTGGCGCGTCATACCGGCCACATGTATGTATCCCAATACCGGAAAGTCGATATTGCCGTACTGGTCCACAGTGTACCCTTCCATTTCCGGGCGATAGGTAGTGTTGGAAGAACCAGACATCTGAGTTCTGACGCCGTAGAGATTGTAAGGGGTGGCAAGTTCCGGTTTGGACGACGAAACTATTATGGACAATATGTCTCCGGAACGGATTATGTTTACATAATCGTTCTGTATATCCATTTTCTCGGCCGCCGGCCCTACGTCCTGAAAATAAGCTATGTCTTTAGTCGAGGCGCAGGAGACCCCCAACAGCATACAGACAAGCAAAACAGGTATATATCGGGACATGGCTACAATCGTTGGTTTATATTCGGCAAAGATAATACTTTTTTCCAACGGCCGCCCCACGCCCCATTCCGGGATGAAAACGGAGAAGAAAAAGCCCGATTGCAGGATTACGCGTCAGACCGCGAAAAGAACGAGCAACTGAGCGCTGAGAACCCTAAGAAACATCGTCAGCGGATAAACCGTGGAATAGCTTACCGACGGAACGTCGTTCGGGGAAACGGTGGATGCGAATTTCAGAGCCGGCGGATTGGTGGTAGCTCCGGATACGAGCCCTATGGTCTGAAAATAATCCAGCTTCCCCCACCGCATGGCTGCAATGCCGCCAAGCAGAACGGGCAGCACCGTAATCAGCGCTCCGTATCCTATCCACCTGTATCCCCCCTGCGACACGAGCGTATCCACGAATCCTTCCCCGGCCCCCAGCCCTACGGCAGCCAGAAACAGCGATATGCCTATCTCGCGCAACATCAGGTTGGCGCTCATAGTAGTATATGTAACCAAGTGGTATCTGGGACCGAAACGGCTGATAAGAATAGCGACTATCAGCGGGCCGCCGGCAAGTCCGAGCCTTACCGGCTGCGGTACGCCGGGAAAAGCGAAGGGAATCGAACCCAAAAGCACTCCGAGTATAATGCCTACGAATATGGATATCAGGTTCGGTTCCCGCAGCCTCTTCATGGAGTTTCCCAGAAGGCGGGCCACGTCGGCAACGGCCATTTCCGTTCCGACGGTGGTCAGCCGGTCTCCCATTTGAAGCTGCAACGACGGAGAAGCCACCAAATCGACGCCGGAGCGGTTTACCCTCGTCACGTTAACCCCAAACTTGCTGCGCAGCTTGAGCTCTCCCAGATGCCGTCCGTTGAACGAAGGCCGCGTAATTATTATACGGCGGGAAACGAGCCGCGAGCCGGATTCCTTCCAGTCGTCGGGGCTTATATTCACCCTCTTGCCGAGAAAAGCGGCTATGGAGTCGAAATTATGGGCGGACGCCACCACGTAAACGGTATCTCCGTCGCCGACCGTGCTCTGTGCATTCGCCAGTTCCACGGTTCCGTCGGCACGCATTATGCGCGATATGACGAAGGGCAGGTCTATCAGTTTCCTTATATCCGAAAGCTTCTTTCCGAACAGCCCGGGGTTAAGCAGATGAACCGACATGGAATCGGTCGCATAAGGGTCGTGGCTGCGTTCGTTCTCCACCCGCTCGTTCTCCTGCGCGGGATTAATTCTGAATACGAGCCGCAGAACTATCATCGTCAGAATTACGCCTATAACGCCCAAGGGATACGCCACGGCATAACCCAAGGCGATAGTGGGGTCCTGACCGCCGGCAGCATCCATGTAGGCCTGCCCGGCCGCGCCCAGTCCCGGTGTATTCGTAACGGCTCCGGACATCACTCCCACCATGGTAGTGAGAGGAGTGCCGCTGAAAACGTGCACCGCATAAGTAACGGCGACGCCCGCTACGACTATAAGTACGGCGAACAGATTCAGTCTGAGTCCTCCTTTGCGGAAGGACGAGAAAAATCCGGGGCCTACCTGCATTCCTATGGAATAAATGAACAGGATAAGCCCGAACTCCTTTACGAAGCCGAGCACCCGGGAGTCTATGCCCATGCCGAAGTGGCTCGCTGCGATTCCGACGAACAGTATCCATGTAATGCCTATGGACACTCCGGCAATCTTAATCCTGCCCAGCAAAATGCCGAGAGCTATCACTGCTGCCAGCACGAATACGATATGCGGGACACCGCTGCCGAACAAAAGCTCCGTAAACCAATTCATATCCAAAACGTGCTTGTCAGCCTTTTTCCGTAACCGCTTTCCGAAGCCCTCTGGCCAGCTGGTCGGGACAGGAAGTTCCCTTGCCTGCGCAGTCTATGCCCTCCAGCCGTTCTATCGCCTTATGGACATCCATGCCGCGTACGAGCGCACACACTCCCTGCGAATTGCCCCTGCATCCGCCCGTTATGCGGACTTCCTCGACGATATCCCCCGAAAGGACTATATCCATCCGTACGGAACATACCCCTACGGGAAAATACGCAATTCTGACTTCATTTTCCATCCCCGGTCCGTTTAACGGCCTCGGCCGAGTATCCCGGCAGCGTCTTCTGCCACTCCCACGCCGTACGCAGGGAATCCTCTACGGCACGTTCCGCTTTCCAGCCCAATTCGGCCGCGGCAAGAGAAACATCGGCCCAGATTGCTTCCACGTCGCCCGGCCGCCGCGACGTTACGACATAATTCAAATCCACGCCTGTCACCCGCCTGAAAGTATTCACGACCTCCAATACCGACAGTCCTTTCCCGGTGCCTATATTGAATATTTCGTACGGAGCTCCGTTCCTGTGCTCCGTCATCCGTCGGATTGCCGCGACATGGGCTCTGGCCAAATCCACGATGTCTATGTAATCGCGGATGCAGGTTCCGTCCGGAGTATTGTAATCTCCGCCGAACACGGACAGATGGTCGTGCAGTCCGGCAGCCGTCTGGGTAACGTACGGAATAAGGTTGTTGGGCACTCCGCGGGGCAGCTCTCCAATCAAGGCGGAAGGATGAGCGCCGATAGGGTTGAAATACCGCAGCAGCACGGCATTGAAATTTTCATACACGGCCGCCGTGTCCCGCAATATATCCTCGCATATCTGTTTGGTATTACCGTACGGGGACGTAGCGGGTTTACGCGGCGATTCCTCGGTAACGGGCAGACGGTCGGCTTCCCCGTACACGGTGGCGGACGACGAGAACACTATGTTCGGCCTGCCGTACTCGTGCATCAATTCGACGAGGTTCACCAACGAGCACACATTGTTCTTGTAGTATTTCAACGGCTGTTCGACGGATTCTCCCACCGCCTTGAATGCGGCGAAATGCACGGCCGCATCGAAGTCGTATTTCCGGAATACGGTCTCGAAGGCCTTGCGGTCGCAGCAGTCCACACATTCGAACGGAACGTCCGTACCGGTAATTTTCCTGATACCTTCTACGGCCGACAACTCGGAATTGGAAAGGTTGTCGGCTATAACCACTCCGAAACCGGCAGCCACGAGTTCCACGGCCGTATGCGACCCTATATATCCGGCTCCGCCGGTAATCAGCACCGTTTGCTTCATCTGTTCGATTATAATATTAATCCTCCCCTATCACCGTAACCGTTATCCCGCGCGGTCCCGCATTCCTGCGGAACTCGCACAAATATATTCCCTGCCATGTACCGAAAGCCGGCCTGCCGTCTTTCACCGGAACCGTAACGGACTGCCCGCACAGTACGGCTTTAATATGCGAGGGCATGTCGTCGTCGCCTTCGGCGGTATGTATATAATACGGTCTGCCTTCCGGCACGAACTCGTCGAGCCACGATTCCATGTCGTGCCTCACACTCGGGTCGGCATTTTCGTTCACGGCGAGCGCGGCCGAGGTATGCCTGATAAAAACATGCATGATTCCGGTCCTCGGAAATTTTCCGACGCCTCTTTCCACCAGCGCGGTTATCAGGTGTATTCCTTTCGGATACGGCCCTGCCGTTATTTCGACCTGTCTTACCATACATTCCCTCTCCGACCGTCCGTTGCCGAACATACGGATAAATCGTTCAAAGGTAGAGATTTTTCTCCTGACGGAGAAGCCGACGGAAAAATATATCGTCCCGCTTTCCATATACGTCCGTACGGAATGTTTTGTGGAGCGTTTTTTGCACCGCTACCGCCGGAATACCGACCGCTTAACCGCGCACGGAACGACACACTTTTTATTAATAGCATAAATTTTCAATATCATGAGAGGACACTGCTTGATTTCCTTCCTTCTGGGCGCCACCGCAGGCGCCGTCATAGCTCTTCTGACGACCCCCTATTCCGGAGACGAAACGCGTCGTATGATAAGCGACAAGTTCCATTCGGGAGAAAACAAAATCAAGGGCTATGCCAACGAGGCCAAAGGCATGATGCACGAAGCCGTAGGCAAAATCCAGAACAATATGTAATCGGATATTTTGCGACAAAATCCCGGCTCTTTTCCGAGAGCCGGGATTTTTCATTCGGATTTCCCGCAAGGGTTATCCTATCTCCACGAGAGGAGCGTTCTCGGCTACCGCGTCGCCTTCCGCTACGAGTATCTTCGTAACCGTCCCTCCGAACTCGGAGGAAATGCTGTTCTCCATTTTCATGGCTTCGAGCACGGCGATTTCCTGACCGGCCTTGACGGTATCTCCTACCTTGACGAGTATCTGAAGCACGCGGCCCGGAAGCGGAGCCAGAACCGGCTTGCCGGCCTGTGCGGGCCGTGCGGCAGCCTGCGGAGCAGCGGCTTTCGGAGCTTCGGCCTGCGCGCCTTCGACAATCTCTATCAAAGCGGCGTTCTCGGCTACGGTATCGCCTTCGGCAACCACCACGCGCTTAACCACGCCGCCGATTTCGGAAGCTATGCTGTTTTCCATTTTCATAGCCTCGATAACGGCAACCTCCTGACCGGGTTTGACCACGTCGCCGGGCTTGACCATGATGCTCAACACGCGGCCCGGAAGCGGGGACACGACCATCTTGCCGGGAGCCGAGCTTTCGGCCGGCTTGGAGCATTCGCATTTCTGCTGGGCCGGTTTCTCCGCAGCGATAGCGTCGCCCTGCTTCTGCGTTGTGAAACGCTCGCGTTTCACTTTGGTCAGATAGTCCTTGGCCACCAGCGGGAAAAGTTCCAGCAACAGCATTTCCTTTTCGTTCTCCGCAAGTTTAACCCCTCCGCAATCTTCCAGCGTAGGATTGGGCTGAGGCTTGTTCTTGGTGGTATCGTAGGGAGTATATTCGCGCACGCCTGCTATCTTGAGGCGGAATTCCGGGTCGACAGGTACGGGAGTATGGCCGTACTCGCCCTTTACGAGAGCCACGAACTGATTGGACATGGTAGTGTACATGGCTTTGCCTTTCTTCATATCCAGAGCGCAGTTAACCGCCTGAGCGCCTACAATCTGGCTGGTAGGAGTCACCAGAGGAGGCAGGCCGGCCGCCAGACGCACGGAAGGAATCAGTTCCATCGCCTTCTCCATGATATCCTCGGCTTTGAGCTGCTTGAGCTGGGCCACCATGTTGGTGTACATACCGCCCGGTATCTCGGCCTTCTTCACGAGTTCGTTGGGAGCCGGGAAACCGAAATAGGCCTCTATCTTGTGACAGGCATCGATAAGGGTATTCTCGTCTTCGGTCCTGGCAGCCTTTACCGCCCGGTCGAATTCGGCTTCGATTTCGGCGGGGAGCTTGTCGGTCAGCGGATTGAACGGCTTGGGCAGCTTCTTGGTGGTATCGAAGTCGGATAGCTCTCTGCGGATTCCGGCGAGATGTTCGTTTATCTTCGCCACGGCTTCCATATTCACCTTCAGGTCGACGCCCATCTTGTTGGCGAAAATGTAAACCAACTCTATGGCAGGCGCGCCGGGTCCGCCGGCGAAGTTCCAGATATTGGTATCCACGACGTCCACGCCGGCGGCGATGGCTGCCACCACCGATGCCAGACCGTAGCCCGGGGTGCAATGCGTATGGAAGTCCACGGGTATGGAAAGATGCTTCTTGAACAACTTCACCAGCCCGGCCACGCGCTTGGGCGGAATCAGGCCGCTCATGTCCTTTATGGTAATCATGTCGGCTCCGAGCGCGGCCATTTGCTTGGCCTTGTCGAGGAAATACTCGTCCGTAAATACCGGTTTCGGATTTTTCTTGCCCTTGAGCTTGTCCATAAAGCTGAGCTCCGGATACTTCGGGTCGATGGTGTAGCAAACCGCGCAATCGGCTATGCCGCCGTACTGCTTCACATATTTAATAGTGGATTTGACATTGTCCACGTCGTTGAGAGCATCGAATATACGCATGATTCCGAGACCGGACTCGATGGAATTACGGCAGAAACCGTCGATTATCTCATCCGTATAGGGAGCATAGCCGAACAGATTGCGTCCGCGCGACAAGGCGGTGAGCTTGGAAACTTCGCCTACTCCTTTTTTAATGGTTTCGAGGCGGGTCCACGGATTTTCGCCCAGATATCGCATCACGGAATCGGGAACAGCTCCTCCCCATACCTCCATGGCGTAGAAATTAGCGTCTTTATAATAGGGAAGCACGCGGTCAACCTGCGACTGGTTCATTCTGGTCGCAAAAGAAGACTGCTGGCCGTCCCTGAGAGTCAAGTCTCTTATCTTCAGTTCTCTTGCCATAATTAAAGGTTTGTTTACAGGTTATTTGTTTTTGTATTTTATGTCAGTTTTTCCATGGCCGGAACATCGCGGTGCTCTCCGTCAAGACAGCCGGCGCGTCAGCCTGTTATTCGGCTAACAAAATTAGTCATTGTTTTGGACATAGCAACGATTTTATGAAATATTTTCCGATGAAATTACAATCTGAAATCGGAAAGTGCCTTTTTATGAAAAAGTGTCCCTGCGCAGGCTGCAACCGGGCGCATAAAAAACGCCTTCCCACCGTTGGGAAGGCGCTTCGTTTCGGCCGGATAATTTCCGACTGACTTAGAATTTATAGCAGAGGCTGACCCCGACTTTATTGAGCATTGGAAACACGCCTGTCCAGTCGTTGGTTCCGTCCGCCATTCTTCTGCGTACCTGCTGGATACCGTAACCTACATACAAGTCGAGGCCCCATCCGCGATTGAACTTGAAATAATAGCCGTAGGAAATACCGAGGCCCCAGCCTATCACGTCCCGCCGGGCTTCTTTCGATGCTATATCCTTATTGGTAGACCAGTCGAGCAGTTTGACATCCACATAGGCATACGGCAGATTACCGCCGGTAAAGTATGCGCCGAAGTGGTGTCCGTTGAACGCTTCGCACAAGTAGAACCTTGCTTCGGCGCTGGCGAACCAACCGTTGAAATCGAGTTTCTTGTATCCCCAGAGGAATCCGGTCATTTCGGCTCCGAGAGTCCATTTGGGTGCGACGGAAAACTCCACGGCCATGTTAGCGCCGCTGATGCCCCAGTAAGCCAGGTTCGTTTTCAAGGCCACTTCCTGTGCTTTCGAGACGTTCACCACCGCCACCAAAGCGAATAAAGAAACGAGCAACTTTTTCATAATCTGTAATTTATAATATCCGACTTTATAATTAATTTATTCTCAACCGCTTGAAGCACACGTTTCACGGCGCTAAGATAGCCAAAAAAATGTTAATTGCACGAAACGGTCTTATTTTTTAATCAATAACCCTGCCGCGGTTTCTGCACGCTTCATGCCGAAACTCCCTGTCCGTAGTCCCTACGCTGCATTTCATTACCGTTAAAAACGACGGCTTCATACGGCCCGTTATCCATAGCTGCCGTCAAACAGATGTCTTTCAGGAGGATGTGCCTCCGCTTCCGCGTACGGAGTCCGCCGGACGGCTTTTCTGAAAAAGATTGGTAACATACACCGTAAATATGGGAAACATCATCATTCCCAGAGCGGGAAGCACCACCGACAGCACTTTACCTATGACGGTCACGGCAAACAGGTCGGCTCCCACGGTAGTCACATTCATACCGGCCCACCACAGGCAGTCGCCGAAATTGTCCACCCCCTTGTTTACGCCGCTTTCGTACGAGTAAAATATCAGCGCCGCGAAATAGGAAAACGCAAGCGTGGAAAACACGTAGGAAATCAGAAGTCCCTTCAGCCTGCTCCGGGTTACCCACCGTATCATTACATATATTGCATAAAAGCCCCTTACGAGCGGCATGCTTTTCAGTATGATGTAAACCGACTGCGAAGGCTCGGCTCCCACCCAGCGCACTATATTAAGATAAGGTATGGAAACCAGAAGCAACACGAAATGCGTCGCCGCGAACTTCCTGCGGTCGTACGACGAATACAGCTCTACGAAATAATCGGCCATGAACACCGCGCAGATTACCAGTTGGAGATGGAGCAGACCGCCGGTTATGTCGTACCGTCCGGACACCACCACGTCGTATGAAAGCGACACGAGAAGAAGGATACTGCCCAGTAGCGTCAGAAAATTGAAGAACTTAACCAAATCTGGATAGCGCGTAGGTTTAATCATGGCGTGTCTTTGTGAGTCGATGAAAGAGAGGTCAAATCCCGTACCAAGCGAAAGGTGCGATATTTGGAGTGTGGCGGGATAGTTTTAATTTTGCATACCGGCGCTGCCGGAAACGCTAAAAAAGCCGCCCATGAGCCTTCGTAAAACAGTAATCGCCGTCGGAATATCGCTGTCCGCCTCTGTCGCCGCCTCCGCTCAGACCGACTACAAGCCGGACATATTCGGGGTCATCAAGGCCCGGTTCGAGATATGCACCGACAACGGCGACCACCGCTTCAACGTACGCAACTCCCGTTTCGGGGTACAGGGCAACGTCAGCCGCAGCATGCGTTACAGGGCGCAGATAGAACTGAGCAGCGAGGGAAAACTCGACGTGCTCGATTCCTACATAGCATACAAGGTCGGAAGATTCGAGCTGTCGGTCGGCCAGCAGCAGTACCGTTTCAGCACCGAGCTCGACCGGGGAGCGAGCCGCAACCTGTTCGCCAACCGCTCGTTCATAGGCAAGTTCCTTACCCAGTACTACGGAACCGAAGCCGACGACGGACGCGCGGTCCCCGTGCTGAAAAGCATAGGCTCGCGCGACATAGGCGCGCTGGCATCTTACCGGTTCGACGGCGACACGCCCGTACGGCTGCTCGCAGGCATCTTCAACGGCGAGGGTATAAACAACCCGGAATGGACGGGCAGCGTAAACGTGGTGGCCAGCCTGCGCATAGGAGCGGAAAAGGGATTCGGGGGTTCGGCCAGCTTCTACACGGGCAATACCCCCCTAAGCACCCGCGCCGCAATGGTAGGAGGGAAACTCGAAACGGTAAAGTATAGACAGAATATACGTATGTGGGATGCCGAGCTGCGCTATATCGGTGATAAATTCCTTATAGAGGCGGAATTCGCGCAGCGCCTGCTCGACAAGAACCGCAACCGTCTGCTTACGGCCGCCGTCGTCCACGGAATGTATCATTTCATGCTGCCTGAAAACAGCTTTGCCGAAATGGTGTCGCCATTACTGAGCTGGGACTACGGCGACAACATCAAATATATCGACAAACTGACGGGGGCGCTTGCGGGGTTCACCGCCCACCGCATCCGGGCGGGTGTTACCGTGGGCTTTGCGGGCAAAATCCTCCAATCGGAAATACGGTTCAACTACGAGCACTATTTTCTCAGGAAAAAGCCCGCGGATTTTTCCGCCAACAACCTGCTGCATAATAAATTCACCGTCGAATTCATCGCTGCATTCTGACATGCGGCACGGTGCGGGCACGCGACTTGCGAGCAACGGCCGCCCGGGACGGAAAGTCTGCGATTTCGTTTCAATCCTGTTTGCACAGTAGAAAATAATCGTTACCTTTGCCCCGCTTTTGCAAAGCGCCGAGGCGAGTTAGCTCAGCTGGTCAGAGCGCATGATTCATAATCATGAGGTCCTGAGTTCAAGTCTCAGACTCGCTACCCGGGGACGGACGAAAAACGATTTTCGTCCGTCCCCTTTTTTAACGGAGGAGCAGCTACAAGGTCGCGCACACAAAACGAGCGGCCGAACTTACTCGGTCCGGCCGCAGGAAAAACAGGCTCTGCGCCTCTAACGCGCGGTTCTCTTAACAGGCTTCTCCGCAAGCGGGCGCAGACGGAAATCGCTTTCCGGCAAATTTCCGCTTTTCCGGGAACCTGCGGGCAGCGAACCGTCGGCAACCGGAGACAGCGACAGCGGAGAAGATATGAAATCCAGCGGTCCCGACCACGAACCTTCTATCTTGTTGGGTTCGGTACAGTCGTCCTTGAACCTGTACTCGACGGTGTAGATGTCGCCTTCTTTCGACACTTCCATGTTTCCGGAAACCGCAGGCGCATAATTCCGGTAGTCCTCCTCCTCGGCGTCCCAGTCGCGGTACCATGTGCCGAAAAAGTGGCTCTCATTGGGATAACCCTGCATTATGGCATAAGGCACGAAACAGTCCTCGGCCCGCTCCGGCATCATTTCGTATGTCCCGGCGGGAATGTCCGTAGTCAAACCCCTGTCGCAGAAAACCTCTATCAACATCGACTCCGACACGTCGTCGCTGCTGATGTCTATAACGAAGTTAGACAGCCCTACGCGCCACATGTCGCCCCGATAGACAAGCACTCCCTTTTCTATACCGCTCAGGTCGGGATAAGTGTCCTTCCGAAGCGTCGAGATACCTCCTCCACCGCCGCGCAGGTCTTCTATGGCAATCGTTCCTCTGTAACGGCCTTTTACCGTGCGTCCCCCGTCGACCGTCAGGTTCACCTCAACCGTGTAGGTTTCTCCGGAAAGCGCGACCGTAACCGTGCCTTCCGAAGCGAATCCGTACATCGCATCGCGAGCGGTGGCTTTTTCCGCATAAGTGCCCATAAGCACAGGAGTGCCGCCCATTATCTCCGCTTTTCCGGGAGTCGCCGTTCCGGAGGCATAGCCCGCCTCGACCCGGTAGGTTCCGGAAGGAATAACCGCGTCGTCATCTTTGGCCAGCGAGGTATTGAACTCCACTACCACGGCATGACCCGGGCCGGAGAGATAGCCCTCGTCGTCGAGCGGCGTATCGTACAGCAGCAAATCTATGGACGTAGAACCTTTTCCGTGCTTATCGCCGTGGCATATCGCTTTGGTTCCTATGAAGGAAGCGTTTATATCCGAATCCACCGGGTCGTAATAAAAACGGGTCAGGTCTTCGAACATAAATGCGCCGGTGAATTTATAATTATAAGCAGTGCCGTCGTCGGCTACCATCCGGGCGGTTACGACATACTGCTCTCCGTCGCGCGAAACGGTAATCGTACCGTCCGAAAACTCTATTTTCGTAATCTCGTCGCCCTTTCTAACCACGGAAAGGGTGTAGAACGGGTCGAAAGTCATACGCGTATGCGAACCGGAAAATACATACATTCCGTTTTCCGGCGCCAACTGTCCGGACGGCAGAGCACTCCACAAGTCCATGTACAACATGCAACCGTCGGCAGCGGGCTGCTCGGTATTGTCGTCCCCTATTTCCGCCTCCACGTTGCCGAGTATTATATAGTAATCCCCCGTTTCGCTGCTCTCGTCGAGACGGCCGTAATATCTGGCCGCTATGGCTCTGTCCAGAAGAATAGCGTCTTCGGGAGTTTCCGCATCGGTAGTCATCTCCAGTTCGGCGATATCTCCTGCGGTATCCCCGAATGAAGCGACCGCCCATATAACGTAAACGGTTTCGGGCTGCAATCCGGAGAGGGGCACCACGGATATCCGGTCGGCCGGCACGCTCGTGCCTTCGGACAGCACGGCAGCCGCATCCGGCTTTTCTCCGCCCTTGACTGCATACACATAGGCGCATTTGTCCGCATTCTGCGGCTTTACCGTAAAGGAAAGCGTATTACAGGCGACATCACCGCCTTCGATAGTTACGGAAGGCTGTTTTCCGTTCGGGCCCGGAGCGGGCTCGGCGTTGTCGTCCTTACATGAAACGAATAAGGATGCCATGGCCGCCGCGATAACGGACAGCCGAAAATATCTTTTCATAAAACGGTTCTTTCTGTTAAAGGCCGCATTCAGGCGGCACGGTTTAATAAGTTAAAACTTCAACGGTTGCAAGGCTTTTACCGGCGTGACAGCATCCGAAGCGCAATGCCGGTCCCGCGAAGAGGAAGGACAGAATACGGATGCCGGAGATTCCGGCGGAGCCGCTCCGGTGGACACTTCGGCATACTCTACGGCGGTGTCGCCGGCAGTATCCTCCACATATACTATAACCGTATAGCTCGTCAGCGGCTCGCAGCCCTTCACGAGCCAGTACTGGCTGCCCTCCGGCGTACCGGCCAGATAGTAATCGTCAGCGGTAAAATCGGCGAGGCCGTACTTCTGCACTATGGTCGCATAGGTTTCGCCCTCGGCGAGTTTAGCAGTAACATCAGATGTAAGGAAACAGCCGTGTTTTATATAGCGTGGATTATGCGCATGAATATCGTAAGCCACACTGTTGTAGGAATACGCCTCCTGATTGGCCATCAGGTCGGTAGTATAGGCCTCAATCCAGAGCCGCGCGTTAGGGTCCGGTACGGCGGTAGTGGTCACCTCGTCGTATGCGGCGACCCGGTTGCCCTCGGAATCCTCGGCATAAACGATTACGGTATAGTCGGTTTGGGGTTGGCACTTGTTGTCGAACCATATGATTCCGCTTTCCGGACTGTTTACCCCTTCGTAATCCCTGTCTATAAAATCGTCCAACCCATGGGTTTTCACTATATCGATATACGTCATACCTTCGGAAAGCCACCGACGGACATCCGAAGAAAGAAACACTCCGCGCATCGCATGAGTAACTCCGTGTCCGTGAATGTCGTAATTCACCGTATTGTACGAAAATTCCCCGAAATGGGCGAAATAGTTGAAAACATACGCCTCGACCCAAACGAGTGTGGAAAAGTCTTCGCGGCACAGTATCTGGTTGCCTTCCGCATCGACTCCCGCGCATAATACGGAGTAAAACGTAGCCTTTTCATGGCCGGACGACACATGTTCCATGTTGCCTTCCATCCGGGTTCCCTGCGACAATACCAACTGGCGCAGCCCCTCTTCGTCGCCCGCCGACACGTATCCATCGGCCTCCGACTGCGGGATTACCAGCATATGATAATAAGATATTCCTGCGGAGGGCATGCAGACTATCCTGTACGTCGAAACGCTTTCGGTATTGTGGAGCTTGATTTTTATGGCGGCTTCGCTTTGCCCCGACTCCAACGTACTGAAAACATGCTCGTAAACCGGCCCCAAAACCGTGTTCTCTCCGTCGGCAAAAGCCGCAAGGATTACATAGTCGGTGCCTGCGACCACCTCTATCGTCCTGCCGTCGATTACCTGCCCGTCTGTACGGGCAAAAGTCTGTTTGCCGGCATCCCGGAACCCGGATTCGGACAGAAGGCGTTTCATCGCGGACTGCCTGTCCGAAGCCTTTTCCAGCTCGTCGGCACGCACGACGCAGTGCAGGTATTCTTTGTCCGAAGCAGGAACCACGGTATAGGAATACGAGTTTCTGCCTACCGACTCGGAAGAAATACCTATTTCTCCCTCGTCCGCAGCGGTAGTCATCTCCAACCGCGACACGTCGCCGGCAACGCCGTCCGAAGATGCGGCGGCCAGAATCACGTAATCGGTCCCCGACGCAAGCCCCGGAACCGTTTCGGTCGAAACACCGGCAGGGTTCAACGGTTTCCCGTCGAGTAGAATTTCTTCGGCCTCCGCCTCGGGAGTCCCTTTTGCCACGCAAACGTAGGCGCACCTGTCCGCGCCCGACGGGGTGGCGGTAAAGGTCAGAGATGTGGGAGCGACGTCCGCTTTCTCCAGTCTTACCGTCGGACCGGAGTCCGGAGCGGGCTCCGGGTCGTCCTTGCAGGAATTCATGGAGGCGGACAATACGGCTGCTGACAACAGCCATACGCCTCTTCCGGAATAAAGTTTCATCATATAAGAATAAGGTTTTGCATCCGCATGCCCGAGTGCGGAAAGTTCAGGAAAGCGTTAAAGATTTACCGGCAGAGGCGGGCTACGGTTCCGCCTGCAGACGGAATCCCACTGCCGGAGAATAGAGCATTCAAATATAGGTATCGGACGGATAAAAGCAATGAAAATTTGCATAAAAAGTCACTGCCGCCGGCTTTGCCGCCGTATAAAAGGCGGGGTCGCCAGCTCCCGGCAACCGGGCGGAGCCACCTTTCACGACGCGGTATCAGCTTCCCGTCAAACAAAACCCGCCGCATAAAACGGCGGGTACTAAAGCGTTAGGTATCGCATCGGCTATTCTCTGACGCACCTCACGGCATGGGCGAACGACCGGGCCGCGCCTCCGCTCATGTCCTGCGAGCCGTAATACCGCATGTTGGAAGCCGTCGGCATCGTCTTGCCTTCGACAGTGCCGAGTCCCGGAATATAATATATTTTAACATTCAGTGCGGACGAAGAGAAATAGTTATAGTTGGCATTGGTTCCCGAACCGTCCTGGTCGAGCCGCCAGCGGTAGTAGTATCCCGCCGGCAGGGAGGTTTCGCCCGGCTCGCCGCAAGCCATGCGCGCGGCGCTCACGTTTGCCTCTCCGGTCCAATAGCGGCCGCTGTCGTAGTTGCCGAATTTGCCGTCGCCGTAATTCAGCGAACCGGTGCACGGATACCATGCCGTTTCTCCGGTAGCCTTGTTTATCACGAACGTGCGGCCCATGTTTCCGCTGTCGAAACGCGTATTGTAATATTCCGGCAGCTTGTTGTAGTTGGCTTCGCTCTCGCCGTTGAATCCTGCCCAAACGGCCGCGTCGGGAACCCGCCAGCCGGGAGGGCACGGGTCGTAAATCGTCTTGCGGCCCTCGACGTATTGCGGGACGATGTCGCGCCGGAAAGTATAGTAGTTGGTTTCAGGATGCGCCTCGTCGTAGTACCGGCTGCTGGCCGAATAGCTGTAAACGAACCTGTCGGCGGCGGCCGTAACGTTGTCGATGCGCATGTAAACCGTATCGGTCGCCCGGTAAACCGTCGAGCCGACGGTCAGTTCGGTCCACGGCAGGTCTGTTATGTCCCGGCGCAGATGTCCGTGCGGGTTCCCCCACAGGTAATTGTTCCGCGTGCCGTAGCCGCTCCCCGTTCCGTCGTACCAGTCGGTATTGTTTTTACCGGCTATGAAAGTGGCGGGATGAGCGGTGGCATACGCTATCGTACCGGTCGTGCCGTCGCCCGCTGCCTTGACCGGCGGGAACGCGTCGTAGGGGTCCAACATGTTGCCTTCGGCATCGTAAACCGGACGGCGGAAAGAGCCTTCGCCGGAAGGCTTGGTTCTGTAAACCTCGGCCGCACCTGCGAACGGGTCCTTCCGGCCCCATTGGTAAAGCATTCCCAAAGCTCCCGCATCCCCCGGCACGTCGGAAAGCGCCCCCAAATCGCGGTCCATTACCGTGTAGCCGTTGTCGTAGAGTTGAAAATCGGCGGCCGGGTCGTAGGCCGTAAGCCAAATATGCCAGCTCCACAGAATATTGCCTTCTACGTCCGTGGCCGCAACCAAAGCGTTTCCTTCAATCATCGGGTCGGGAACCACGAACGAAATACGGCCCTCGCTGCATACCGGGTCGATTATCAGCTCCGGCGACGTCATCCAGACTGCATGCGCCCGCTTGGGTTCCATCGAAGGCACGTAATCCTCGAAGGCAAAGCCTTCCACAGTAGCGCCGACCGCCCCGTTGCCCTGCGCCGTGGCGTCGAACGAATAGTAACCGGGAGCATGCACCATGTAGCAGTTCGCGGTTCCTGCGGCTCCCAAATCGACGGAGGGAGGAGCCTCTCCGACCTCTACCTCGAGTTCGGCTATCGTGCTTATGCCGTTGGCCGCCACGGCCACCACGGAAACCTTTCCCGCGGTTTCGGCATACCGGTTCTGTACGTCGGGAGCGGTTATCGACATTCCTTCGCCGACAAGCGAGGCGCGCCATCCGTCGGGCTTGGAAACGGTGTACTTGTCCACTCCGCTCATCGCCACCTCGACGGTTCTGGTTTGCCCGCGCTCGAAATACTGCGTGCCGGTAGCGACGAACTCGAAACGCAGGTCGGTAGATTTTATCAGTTTCAGTACGGTTCCGTCGGCAAGGGTCAGATATACATAACCGTCGTCCTGAGCCACTTCCCGGAAAAACGAATCGCCATCGTCGCCGCGGGCATCGACCCCGGTGCTTACCCATGTCTTTCCGCCGTCTGCGGAAATTTCCCATTCCTGCGTATCCGGGTTTATGCGCACCATGGGTGCAATCGCATCCTTGCCGCCCGCGCCGATACGGTTGCCTTCGGAATCGGTAATATAGGTAACGGTTCCGTCCCCGGCGACATAGACCCACCAATAGTTGCCGTCCTCGTAAACTATGGACACCACGGGAGGAGTATCCCCGTCGCGGCCGTCGGATATGGTGACACGGCGGCCGTCGGTGAACGTAATGGTGTAGCTGCCGTCCCCGTTGGGAACCACCGAAGCCACCGTTACCTGCTCGCGCACGGCCCCGATTATTATCTGCAAAGCCTCTATATCGGCCCGTACCTGATTCTCAAGCTCGGTAAGGCGCTCGTTAAGACCGTTTATCGCATTCACCAAATCCGAGTCGTCGTAACAGCCGGGAACCGTAAACATCGTCGTCAGCGCGGCCGCCGCTATCGGAATCAGCCTGCGCGATACGGAATACAAGTTTTTCATAATCCTGTCGTCCATAAGTTATTCTTTCATGCATCTAACACTGTAACCGTAGGCCCTGTCGCCGCCGTCGCGCATGGGATAAAGGTATGTCTTGCTGCCCCACAGATAGTAGGAATGGCGCGGCGAATCCCTGTACGGCGAGTTGGTCCACTGAAATACGTTCATGCCGCTGCCGTTGAGCCTTCCGGATTCGCTGACCCTCGAACCGACCGCCGGGAACCAACTGTAACTGCCCGCCTCGTCGTAAACGAAATTCAGGCCCACTATCCACGAGCCGCCCGCATAGCCCCGGTAATCCGCGGCCACCCTATAATCTTCCGGAGTGCCGTGGATATTGTAAACTCCGTCCTCGTATTTGCCGCCCGACGAACCCCGCGTGCAGAACACCGCGTAGGTATCGGCGTCGGGAACCCGCCAGCCGGGCGGACAGGGGTCGTAAACGCTTTTCTCTCCTCGGCGGTATCCGCCGTCGCCCTCCAGCACGCAACCCTCCGGATTGCCCCACAGGTACGGATTGCGGTCGGACTCCCACATGCCGGACGACCCGTAATACCAGTCGCCGCCCCCGGTCATCGCGACGGTACATATGTAATCGGTGGGATGCTGCACGGCATACTCTATCGTACCGACTTCTGCATTCGTATAAACCACGCGGAACGGATAGTCGGCGTGAGTGGACATTTTCCGGGAATTGTCGTGAACGAACACCTCGGTATCCTCCGCCTTGTCGGCATTTCCGGACACAAGTGCGCAGCCGGCCGGAAACGGGTCCTTGCGGCCCCACTCGTACATGAGCCCTACGGCGCCGTAATCGGCCGGCACGGCGGAAACGGCTCCCAAATCCCTGTCCATCATAATTTTTCCGTTGGAGTAGGTCTGTTCGGCCGGCCGGTCGGTAATCCATATATGCCAGCTCCAGATTATATTTCCGTTTCCGTCCACGGTAGCCACCGAAGCGTTTCCGGGAGTGAACGTATCGGCCGTACGGAACGAGAGCCTGCTTCCGCCGGAAGACAGCCTGACATTCGATACGAGGCCCTTTTCGCTCTCCCACAAAAGCATGGCCTGCGCTCCTGCGGGAAGCTGCGCGGAAGCGACGTCATTGCCGTGCTCGGCCAGCTTGGCCTTCAGTCCTTCGGACAACCCCGCCTCTCCGTTGCCCATAACGGTGGCATCCAGATAAAAATCCGTAGCCGGCGTGGAAACCACATAACAGTTGGCATACGTATCTCCCAGATTCAGATTCACGGACAAGTCGTCGGAAAGCTCCACTGCCGCCGAAGTTTCCCACGAATACGTACGGCTTTCCGAGTAAGCCCTCAGAACCACGCTGCCGCCGTCCTCGAACGAGGCCTCGTTACCCTGCGGAGCCGTAACCGAAACGGCGCTTCCGTCCCATTCGGCCGTCCACCCCGCCGGGACCTCGACTTCGGCATCGGCCACATCCCGGGCGATTACTTCGAGAGAACGTGTTTCCCCGCGGGAGAAAATCACCGGCCCCTTGTCCGTAAACTCGACATAAGGCTCCCACTCGCCTATGAACACGCGCAGGGAGGCCGAGCGTTCCGTCCCGCTTTCGTTGCGAACGGTCACCGTCACATATCCCGACAGTTCGAGGCCCGGCGTATCTGACGAAGGCGATACCACCTCGACCGATTCCCCTCTCGCTTCAGCTTGCCAACCTTTCGGTGCGGAAACCTCCGTTTCCGCGGCTCCTTCAATTTTCACGGCCACCGTCCGGGTTTCCGAATACCCGAACGGTTCCGCCACGGGCTCGGGGAACACGACCGACACGGCGGCTCCCGGTACGGGCGTCGCCAAATCCGGACTGTCGGTACAGCCTCCCCAAACGAAAGCCACGCACAGAAACGGCGCGGCCATCCTCAATGGTTTACTGGTTTTCATGGCATTAACAGTTAAATATTAAAAAATAGCCCGCACGAACCTGCTCGTTCATGCGGACTGACAGCTCGTAACCGGGCCGGAGCCTTCCGTAAAGCGAAAGCGGCATGTCCGGCATAATAACCGGAACATACCGCTTTTAAACTGTTCGAAGTACTGATATATTTACATGCCGTGCAAAAATCCTTTGCACAGACGTATTTTACCCCCCCCCGTAAGAGGCGCAGACATACAGGACGGACCCGTATCCCGGCCGGAAGTAAAATATCGGCATATCTCTCATTTTCATGTGCCGCCGAAACTGTCGGCCGCTACCGAACACTAAGCTATTCAAATATAGTGAAAGGTGAGCGGCAAGCCAAGTTTACTTGTGCTTGTCCGAACCGCATCCTATATTATTCAAATATAGTGAAAGCCGAGAGCAAAGCCAAGTTTACTTGTGCTTTGCCGAGGCGACTCCTATATTATCCAAATATAATAAAAATCTTCTGAACCCTTCCCCTTAAAGCGAAATAAACCGTCCCCGCGCATTCGCTTCGAAATTCACCGCGTAGCTTGCCCGGGACTGCATTCTATGCTTACGGCAGCGAGGCTTGCTTTTTTCCGGAAAGACTATCGTACGGGCTCGGTATGATAGGAAGCGACAACCCACGGAAGATACTCGGTCTGTCCGTCATAGGACAGGGCGCACCACCAGTAGTAATCGGGAACGCTAAGTACGAGCGATTGTCCGGGAGTGAAGCCGGCTACGCTTATCGTGATGTCGCGGGGGTCGTCCTCCACCGCCACATCGTGGATGACGAACGCATTCTGCGTCGCATCGTACACGTACGAGCCGTCGATATCGTACATGCTGATACCGTTGCCTTCGGTCACATCCACATACCGTATCATCTTGAAGCTCTCTTCGGTTAGCTCGAAGCGGACGTAGCGGGTATCGTCGTAGTAATTATAAGAGCAATCCTCGGCGGTAACGGGAGCTTCGGGATTCTCGGCGGCATTGTAGGCGGCGGCATAGGCTTCGCAGAATTCACGCGCGGTAATCACGTTGTCGTAATCGAAACCGCCGTCTTCGAGCACGGGATAAAAAGCACTCTTGGCATCGAGGTCCCACTTGTCGTACTGCGCCCGGTAGGTTCCGAAAAAGTCGGACTTGACAAACGGCTTGCTTTGATTCACGGTTATGATAACCGGCTCAACATTCCCCCCCCCGTCAACAGTAATCATGGCGGTACGCTCCATGTTTGTGGAGTTGAGTGCAGCGGTAACGCGTACGATACCGGAAGCTGCTCCTTCGGTCGGGTCGAAAGCGAGCCAGTCGGCATCGGAGGAAACGGTCCAGGCCGTACCCGTTGCCTCTACGGTCAGGTCTTTCGTTTCGCCGGAGGCGGCGAATTCAAGAGTCCGGGGGAATGCGGAGAGCGAAACCGCGGACTCCGAATCGTCGCTGTCGCATGAAGCAAGTACGGACGCTGCAAGCACCGAAGCGAGCCACATCGAAGAATGAATTTTCATAAAATTTTAAGATTTACATAAAGAACAAATAAACAAACAAAACAAAAATACCTTAATTTATTATAAAAACAAGTTCCCTCTCGAACAACGGCATAAAAAAATAAAAACCATTGTCTTTATCCTTGAAACTAAAGACATTCCCCAAACGTAAAACAACCCTGCAAACCGCGGTTTGCAGGGTTGTTTTCGACGCGCCTTAACGGCGGCACGGGCTTAATCCGACAAACAAACCTCTTTCCCTTCCCGGAATATGCGGGCCGAAAGCGGCGCACCGTAGTCGTAAGGCAGAAAGCCGAGCGAAGGCAACGGTCCGGTAATCATAAAATCGGCGGCCTTTCCGACGGTTATCGAACCGGTTTCGTCGGAAATTCCCATTGCATAGGCTCCGTTCAGGGTAGCCGCATTGACCGCCTCCTCCGGGGTCATCCGCAGCTTGATACATCCCAGCGACAGTATGAATTTCATATTGCCGGAGGGCGACGAACCGGGATTGAAATCGCTCGCGAGCGCCACTCCGAGTCCGGCGTCTATCATAGCCCTTGCGGGAGGATAGTTCATACCGAGGAAAAAAGCCGCTCCGGGCAGCAGCGCGGGCATCGTGCGCGAGCCGCGCAACACGGCGAGCTGGTCGGGTCCGGTGTGCTCCAAGTGGTCCACCGACAGGGCCCCGTGCTCCACGCCCACCTCTATGCCGCCGCTCGCATCCAACTCGTTGGCATGAATCTTCGGGCGCATGCCGTAACGGGCGGCGGTATTGATAATGGCGGCGGTTTCGGCCACCGTAAAAAATCCCCGGTCGCAGAACACGTCCACGAAATCGGCCAGCCCCTCGGCGGCCACGGCGGGTATCATTTCCCGGCATATCAGGCGCACATATTCGTCTTGACGGCCCCGGTATTCCGCCGGAACGGCATGAGCTCCGAGAAACGTGGCACGTATCCGAAGGGGCGTCGTTTCGGCCAGCCGCCTTATGACCCTCAGCATTTTCAGCTCGTCGGCGGTGGTAAGTCCGTAGCCGCTCTTTATTTCGGCGCTCCCGGTTCCGGACAGCATCATCTGCCGCACTCGCGGCAGCGCCTGCCGGTAAAGCTCGTCTTCGGAAGTTTCGTGCAGCAGCAGGGCCGAATTGAGAATCCCTCCGCCCCGCCGGGCTATGTCCTCGTAGGAAAGGCCCGCTATCTTGTCGGCGAACTCCCCCTCGCGGCTTCCGGCATATACTATATGGGTATGCGAGTCGCAAAACAGCGGCAGCACGAAGCCTCCTGCGGCGTCCGTCGCCTCTCCCGCATCGGCCGGACAGTCAGACATCGGCCCGAAAGCCGTTATCCTTCCGTCCTCCGACGTAAGGAAGGCGTCTTCCAGCGTTCCCAGCATTTTCATATCGGAGCCCTGAAGCCTGTCGATACCCGCGGGAAGTATGCCGCAGAGCATCCCGATATTCTTTACAGTCCTTCTCATACCTCAATATATACCTTCGGGGTCGGTGCGTACGAACTCCACCGATTCGGCTATCAGGGGATACATTACCCGGTCGTCCTCCACGAAGGGCACGCGGGCGCGGTAGTCCGAGCGCAGGTGTTCGGTACGCGGAGCCGCCTTCAGCCTCCGGCCCGGCTCGCTCTTTTCCAATATTCCGTAACGGAAATCGAGCGCCTGAGCTGCGTTAATAAGTTCTATGGCCAGCACGCGCCGGGTATTGTCCACCACCCGGAGCAGCTTTGTTGCGGCATTGGCTCCCATGCTTACATGGTCTTCCTGCCCCTGCGAGGACACTATGGAATCGGCCGATGCCGGCATACACAGTCCCTTGCTCTGGCTCACTATCGAAGCTGCCGTATATTGCGGTATCATAAATCCGCTGTTAAGACCCGGATTGGCCACGAGGAATTTTGGCAGTCCGCGCTCGCCGGAAATAAGCTGATACGTACGGCGTTCGGATATATTGCCCAACTCCGACAGGGCCAGCGTCAGAAAATCCATGGCCAAAGCCAACGGCTGCCCGTGGAAGTTGCCCGCGGAAATAACTTCCCCTTTTTCGGGGAACACCGTCGGATTGTCGGTTACGCTGTTTATTTCGGTAGCGAATACCCCGGTAACATATTCTATGGCGTCCTTCGACGCACCGTGCACCTGCGGAATACAGCGAAATGAATACGGGTCCTGCACATGCTTCTTGGGGGCGCCGACGATGCCGCTGCCTTCGAGCAGCCCGCGGAAAACACGGGCGGTTTCCACCTGCCCCCCGTGCGGGCGGACGCGGTGCACATCCTCGGTGAACGGCTCGGCAAGCCCATCGAAAGCCTCCAGCGACATGGCCCCTATCCGGTCGGCCCACGCCGACAGGCGGTGCGCATGCTCCACGGCCCACACGCCGCACGCGCCCATGAACTGCGTGCCGTTCAGCAGAGCGAGCCCTTCCTTCGACTGAAGTTCTATCGGTTTCCAGCCGAATTTTTTGAGGATTTCACCGGCGGCCCGCACCTCTCCCTCGACTTCCGCTTCTCCCAATCCTATAAGCGGCAGGCTCATGTGAGCCAGCGGGGCGAGGTCGCCCGAAGCGCCCAGCGACCCCTGCGTATATACCACCGGATGAACCCGGTTATTGAAAAAGTCTATAAGCCGCTTTACCGTGGCGACCTGCACTCCGGAATTGCCGTACGAAAGCGACTGGATTTTCAGCAGCAGCATCAGCCGCACTATTTCCGACGGAACCCGCTCGCCCGTGCCGCAGGCGTGCGACATCATCAGGTTCTTCTGCAACTCGGCCAACTGGCCGGGCGCTATCGTAGTATCGCACAGAGAACCGAAACCGGTCGTAACCCCGTATATGGGGCGCTCGCGCGTGGCGGCCTCCCGGTCCAGAAATTCCCGGCATCGGGCTATGCGGCCTTCCGACTCGGACGAAAGTTCGAGGATATAGTCCCCGGCGGCTATCTCGTAAGCCTTCCGGGGCGAAAGATGTTCGGAACTTATGTAATGTATCATAACTGCTTTTGGTTTCCGTTCAACGCTTCGACTACGATTTCGTCGGACGCTATATTCGGCAGGGTGACTTTCAGTCCGGGGGTGCGCTCCATTTCACGGCGGATAGCCGACATGGCTCCGGCGTTGCGTGCCCAGCTGCGGCGGGCTATTCCGTTGTTCACGTCCCAGAACAGCATCCGGTCTATGCGCTCGCGAGCCTCGGGAGTACCGTCCGCGACCATTCCGAAACCGCCGTTGACGACCTCTCCCCAGCCCACGCCGCCGCCGTTGTGCAGCGATACCCATGTAGCTCCGCGGAAAGCGTCGCCGATAACGTTCTGCACGGCCATATCGGCCGTGAACTGCGAGCCGTCGTAAATGTTGGACGTTTCGCGGAACGGAGAATCGGTTCCGGACACGTCGTGGTGGTCGCGTCCCAGAACCACCGGGGCGCTTATCTCTCCGGAAGCCACCGCATCGTTGAACGCCCGCGCTATGCGCAGACGCCCCTCGCTGTCGGCGTACAGGATGCGGGCCTGCGAACCGACCACCAGATTGTTGCGGCCGGCCTCGCGTATCCAGTGAATGTTGTCGTCGAGCTGGCCGGCGATTTCTTCCGGAGCGGTCCTTCGGATTTCCTCCAGTTCGCGCAGGGCTATGCGGTCGGTCGCCTCGAGGTCGGCCGGGTCGCACGAAGTGCACACCCAGCGGAACGGCCCGAAACCGTAGTCGAAGAACATCGGGCCCATAATATCCTGCACGTAGGAAGGATAGCGAAAGCTCCCGTCCTTCTCCATCACGTCGGCCCCGGCTCGGGACGACTCCAGCAAAAACGCATTGCCGTAGTCGAAAAAGTACATTCCCTTTTCCGCCAGCCTGTTTATCGCGGCAGTCTGACGGCGCAGCGAGTCGCGCACGGCCTCGCGGAAGCGTTCCGGCTCCTCGGCCATCATCCGGTTCGACTCCTCGTAGCTCAATCCGGCGGGATAGTAACCGCCCGACCACGGATTGTGCAGCGACGTCTGGTCGGAACCCAAATCCACCCGCACGCCTTCGTCCGCGAGCCGTTCCCACAAATCGACTATATTGCCCTCGTAAGCGAGCGAAACCGCTTCCTTGTCCCTCCGGGCACATTCCACGCGGGGCAGAAGCTCGTCGAGCGAGGTATAGACTTCGTCCACCCAGCCCTGCTCGTAACGCTTGGCCACCGCCTTCGGGTTCACCTCGGCGATAACGCTCACCACCCCCGAAATAACCCCCGCCTTGGGTTGCGCTCCCGACATGCCGCCCAGACCGGACGATACGAACAGCATCCCGCGGGTGTCGCCCCCCTCCGCCTTGCGCCGGGCGGCGTTCATGACCGTAATCGTAGTACCGTGCACTATACCCTGCGGGCCGATATACATGAAGGAGCCGGCCGTCATCTGACCGTACTGCGATACCCCCAGAGCGTTGAACCGCTCCCAGTCGTCCTGCTTGGAGTAGTTGGGAATAACCATGCCGTTGGTAACCACCACGCGGGGAGCGTCGCGGTGCGACGGAAACAGCCCCAGCGGATGCCCAGAATACAGCACGAGCGTCTGCTCGTCGGTCATCTGCGACAGATACTGCATGGCCAGCCGGTACTGCGCCCAGTTCTGGAACACGGCCCCGTTGCCGCCGTAGGTTATCAGCTCGTGCGGGTGCTGGGCCACGGCCTTGTCGAGATTGTTGTTTATCATCAGCATAATGGCCGCGGCGGCGAGCGAGCGGTGCGGATAGTCGCCTATGGGCCGGGCATGCATTTCGTAGGCCGGGCGCAGGCGGTGCATGTAGATACGGCCGTAGCGCTCAAGCTCGCCGGCGAACTCTCTCGCCAGAGTCCGGTGGTGCTTTTCCGGAAAATAACGCAGGGCGTTTTTCAGGGCCAGCGCCTTTTCCGCCGGAGAAAGAATATCCTTGCGCCGCGGGGCATGGTTCACCTCCTCGTCGTACGGAGGCAGAGGCGGCAGCATGTCGGGGATACCGGCCGTTATGTCCTTTTGAAATTCTTCGAGCGTCATATGGTCGCGTTTTAATCTATTTTGCTTTCCACTATTTCGAGTACTTCCCGCTCCAGCATGTCCGCCCGGCGGGCCAGCATCTCGGCCTCGGCGATTAATTCTTCCGCTACCCGGCGGTCTTTCAGGCCGGCGGCGTTTATCTTTACGTTCAGGCAGGCTCCGCGCACGGCGGCACGGGCGGCCAAAGCGCCCACTCCGGCATCGGATACCGAGTTGGGATTGCCTTCCGCCGCCATTTCGCGCACTATGTCGAACACCTTTACGGCGGCGCGCATGGTCTTCAGAGGAACCTGTGTGGCGTAAAGGGTCGCTTTCTGCATGGCTGCGGCCCGCGCGGCCTTTTCCTCCTCGGTGGACTTGGGCATGGCGAATACCGCCATTATGCCGTTGAAGGCGTCCGTATCCTCGTCAACGAGAGCGAGCAGCTCCGTCATAACGGCATGGCCGCGCTCGGCCCATTCGGAGAAATACTCCCACCGTTCGTCCCAGCCGGCCTTGTGCGACGACAGATTCGCCACCATAGTACCCAGAGCGGCCCCCAGCGCACCCATATAGGCGGAAATGGAGCCCCCGCCCGGAGCGGGCGACTCGCTGGCGGTTTCTTCGGCAAAAGCGACGCACGTCATATCCACGAGCTTTTCCGCAGTGTTTCCCTCCGCATCCAGAAGATACTCTATAACCTTTTTGGAAGGGTCGAACGGCGTCAGGTCGTCGAGGCCCATGGACTTGACGGCTATTTTCAGCATTTCCTTCTCGGATATGCCGGCCGAACGCTGCTGGCGGCGCAGGAAATGCCCCGCGGCTTCGAGCAGCGAACGCTTGGGAACCAAGCCGACTATTTCCGTACCGGTTACGCGCACTCCGCGTGCGGCCGCCGCACGGCATACCTCCTCGAAAGCCGCATGCAGCGGAGTGGCGGCTATGTCGGTTATGTTCATCGACACCTGCGCTACGCCGTATTCGGGTATGAACCAGCCTATGGCCTTGCACCCTTTCAGGGTTCCGGGCTTCATAACCGGGTTCCCGGCTTCGTCGCGCATTATCTTACCGGTTATGGGGTTGCCTTCGCGCACCGGACGGCCTTTTTCCCGGACGTCGAACGCTATGGCGTTGGCTCTGCGGGTAGAAGTCGTGTTCAGGTTGAAATTGACGGCAATCAGGAAATCCCGAGCCCCAACCACCGTCGCTCCGCTGCGCGCGGCCTGCTCCGTCCAGCGGCCGGGACCGAAATCGGGCGCTTCGGCCGGGTCGGAAATGCGCTGCTCGAGCGCCTCGTACTCTCCGCGCCGGCAAACGGCCAGATTTTTGCGTTCCGGTCTGCGGGCAGCGGACTCGTAGAGATAGGTCGGAACGGAAAGCTCCTCGTAAATGCGGCGCCCCACTCGTTCGGCCATGCGGGCGCAATCCTCCAGCGTCATCCCCGACACCGGGATGAAAGGCAGAACGTCGGTGGCCCCTATGCGCGGATGGGCTCCCTTGTGACGGCGCATGTCTATCAGCTCCGACGCGGCGCGGACGCCTTCGAAAGCCGCCCTCTCGACCGCCTCCGGCTCGCCCACGAACGTGACCACGGTGCGGTTGGTAGCCTCGCCGGGGTCCACGTCCAGAACCCTGACGCCGCCGGCGGCCTCGATTGAAGCCACTATGCGGTCGATTATCCCTCTGTCACGGCCTTCGCTGAAATTGGGCACGCATTCCACTAATTTCCTTTCCATTATATGATATCGTAATAATTGGTTTCAAACGCTTTCAAAGATACTGATGTTTTCCGTAATTTCTGACGCAAACATAGCAAATAGTCCGTAAAGCGGCTTACGAACCCGACCGCACGCACGATACACGCGACCTTATTTATCATCGACCGGCATCAGTTTACGAAATAATTGATAACTTTGCTAAGTTAAGAAAATCCGAAACATGCGCAGAGCGTCCCCGACATCGGAGACGCGGCTTCAAAAAACCCGTTATGCACCTTAAAAGAATCGCAATTCTCGCGGCATTCCTGACCGTAGCCGCAGGCACGAGCCGGACTTACGGAGTGCCGGCTTATCCCGGTCCCGTCACCTACACGCAGAGCGACGGAACCCGAATCACAATCCGCATTTACGGCGACGAATTTTCCGGCCGGGTGGTTTCGCAGGAGGGATACACGCTGGTAGGCGGTCCCGACGGCGACTACTATTTCGCCGAACTCGCTCCGCAGGGCTACCTGAAAGCGACATCCGTCAAGGCCAAGCCCGTATCGGCCCTGACCGTGTCGGAGAGAGCCGTTGTCGGAAAACTCGCCAAGGGCATTCGCGCCAATACGGCCGACCCGCGTAAAAATACAATGCGGTACTCCACCCTCCGCGTCGGAGCCGACGGCCGCCTCGAAGTCGCGGGCCCGGACGGAGCTGCCCCCACAGGACGCACGGGCAAACTCAAGTCGCTCGTGATACTTGTAAACTTCTCGGATGTAAAGTTCATAACCCCGAATCCCCACCAAGCCTTTACCGACATGCTCAATCAGGACGGGTACAGCGTCAACGGAGCCACAGGAAGCGCATGGAACTATTACCATGACAATTCCAACGGCAAATTCGACCCGCAGTTCGACGTTTACGGACCGTACGACCTGAGCAGGCCCATGAGCTATTACGGCAGCAACAGTTACTATCAGAAGGATACGAACGCGGCACAGATGATAGTGGAGGCATGCAGGCTCGCCGCGGCAGACGGAGTCGATTTCTCCCAGTATGCCGACGGTTCCAACGTGCGCGACATATTCGTGTTCTACGCCGGATACAACGAAGCCGAAGGAGGCCCTGCGAATTCCGTATGGCCGCACAAGTGGAATATCAACTACGCTACCGGCGGCTTTTCCTCCAATGGAGCTTCGGTTTCCGTCTATGCCTGCTCCTCCGAGCTCAAGGGCAGTCAGGGTCAAACCATGGCCGGCATAGGAACATTCTGCCATGAGTTCGGCCACGTTATAGGATGGCCCGACCTGTACGATACGGATTACGAACAGAACGGTTATGCTTTCGGCGCGGGCCCTCTCTCGCTTATGGATACCGGAAGCTATATGAACGACGGACGCACTCCTCCCACCCTCGGCATATTCGAGCGGTGGACGGCCGGTTGGGCCGAACCGGTGGAAATAAAAAGCAGCGGCAAGTACACGCTCGAACCGGTTGACAAGGGAGCGGGATACATAGTCAATACGTCCACCAAGGGGGAATTCTTTATATTCGAGAACCGCAACGGCAGCTCGTTCAAATGGAACCGCTATCTGCTGGAGGGCGACCCCGGCCTCGGATATTACGCAGGAGGAAACGGCATGATGGTTTTCCATGTGGACCAGTCCGACAAGTATCTGTCCTACTGGGAAGGAGCCAACACGGTAAACGCTTACAGCAGCCACGAATGTTACAGGATGGTAAAGTCCAAACCCAAGGGAATAGAATCTCCCCGCGACTTCTCCAACTCGCGCAACTGGTTTTTCCCCGGAGAGTCGGAAGTAACCTCTTTTACGGCTTCCACGACTCCGGCCTTCGTAAGCTGGAAGCGGCAGCCGACCGGAGTGGAGTTCAGAAACATTTCCGTATCGGGCGATAACATAATCATCAATGTCGCCGGCGCGGACGCCATAGAACTTACGGCGGCTCCGTCGCAGTTCGACGCCATGCTTACATGGGAAGGCGGAAATGCCGGGGAATGGCTCGTGGAATGGAAAAAGGAAGGTTCCGAAACCGCGGCAGGCTCCAAAACGGTCAAAGGCAATTCCCTGCATGTGTCGGGACTGAGCGCCGGCACGTCCTACACCGTCGACGTAACTCCGCGGGGAGCTGAAAACGGCGTTCCGCAAGAGTTCGAATTCAGGACCGCATCCGTAAGCCAGACCGGCACGCCCCGCTTCAATGCGCTGAAACCGGAATATGCAAACGGCGAATACATCACTCTCAGCCTTCTGGACTTTCACGGCGACGTCAGCGGAATAACATGGTACATAGACGGCGAAGCGACGGAAGACACCTACCTGACGCTCGCTCCGGGCGAACACCGCATAATGGCCGAGGTCGAAAATTCGGACGGAACGAAGGAATACCTTATAAGATACGTAACCGTTAACAAATGAATCCCATGAATATAAAGATATTGCTTCTGTCCGCAGCGGCGGCCGCTCTCGCGGTTTCCTGCACCAAGGACGACGACACCGGCGACATTCTGCGCGAGGAGCGCGAGGCCTTCGCCGCGCAGACCGAAATAGGCGTGTATCCCAAGGGCGAAAGCGCCCTGACATTCGACAGGGACGCCCACCAACTGTACCTGAATCCCTCGGCCGGCGTATTCAGACTCCAGAACGACACCGGCGAAAGCTACCTGAAAGTCACCCTGACCGAAGCGCCGCAGCAAGGCTCCGTTACCGGGCTGACTCTAAACAACAATATGGGTCTGACCAACCTGAACGCGGACGACGCGGAAGTGATAAGGCTATCGGGCGGAAACTGCTGGATATGGAGCGACAGCAACCATACCGGAGTTATCATCCCCTGGATAGACTGAGTACCTGAAAGCGGCGGGCCCCGTAAACCTGCTCGGGTTTACGGGGCCTGCTTATACGGCCTCGTCACCGGAAAACCGTATCGTACGTGATGTACTCGGCTATACGACCGGCATCCGGAATGTCCTTGAGAAGAACGGTCTTGTCCTTTCCCAACAAATAAAGGGTCGGAATGGCTCTGAGGTCGTACAGAGCTCCGCTGTTTACGTTCTGTGCCCTGTCGTATCCGTTTATCCACTTCCGTGGAATATCTCCCGCATACCTGTCCCACTCGGTCATATCCTCGTCCGGATAGACGGCCGCCACTTTCAGCCTGCCTTCCGAGTACAGACGCGCGGGCAGAGTCCCTTCTTCCGTAAATATCCGCATAAGCTGCTCGCGCACCTCCTTGCAGGCGGTACATCCGAGGTTGTAAAAGAACAGTACCGTGTAGTCCGCCTTTACATCGTACAGCCGGAAGGGACGGCCGTCGGCCAGAACGAATCCGAAATCCGCCGCACGTTCGCCCACGCGGTTCTTTACAGCCATTTCAAGCCTGCCGCGGGGACCGGTTTTTTCGACTTCCGAAAGCAGCCGGCTTTCCGCTTGCGCCTCAAGCACGGCGATATACAGCTCGTCGTCCCGCAACGGGGAATTGGGGTCGTAAAGGTATTTCTCCCCGAGTTCGACCAGATACTCCCACATAGCCGGACAAGTTTCCGCACGCGCATACATCTTCCTCAAAGCCCCGCGGGCCGTATCGTAGGAGCCGGTAGCTCCGAGCACCATTATGAAATCGGCGAACCCCTGCTCGGTCACTTCCGGACGGTTCACCAGCAAGGTATCCGAAAAATCGAACCCGTCCCACCAGTGCGCGGAGGCATAGGCTGCACGTTCCTGCGGAGCCGCTATCGAAACCGGCACTTCCACATACGGAAACGCGACGGGTTTATCCGCCGCAGCCGGACGGGTACGGCCGCCGCAGGCTGCGGACATCAATACGGTAAAAACCGCCAGAACCATCTTTCCTGTCATATCGCTTCGGTTTGTAAAATCAAAGATAGTGAAAGCCGGGGGCAATCGTGCGGGTTTGCACGCAAAGATTGCCGGGACGCCTTTTAATATCGTAAACGCAGTTAAAAGCGAAGGCAAAGCCGAACTTGTCCGGGCTTCGACGAACGCCGTCCTGTATTCCGCGACGGACAGGACTAACAGCCGAGACGCATACGAACGTATCTTGAAAATAACGCACGGGTACGCCGAAACAATATACGCAGGGACGACTTTGGAATTCCTGTACGAAACGCGGTTACGGATTTGCATACAATTTGCGGTACGAACGGGGTTCCGAGGAATAATCTACCAAAATAATACCTACAAACTATGAGTGTAAAGACAAGCACAGGGTTCAAATTGAGTGTGATGACACTTGCAATTATGAACATCACGGCCGTGGTGAGCCTGCGCGGCCTGCCGGCCGAAGCGGTATACGGCCTGTCGTCGGCTTTCTACTATCTTTTCGCGGCCATCGTATTCCTTATTCCGACGGCACTGGTAGCGGCCGAGCTGGCATCCATGTTTTCCGACAAGCAGGGCGGCGTGTTCCGCTGGGTCGGCGAAGCCTACGGAGCCCGCACGGGCTTTCTGGCGATATGGCTGCAATGGATAGAAAGCACCATATGGTATCCGACGGTACTGACGTTCGGAGCCGTATCCCTCGCCTTCATAGGCATGAACCATACGGAGGACGCTCTGCTCGCATCGAACAGGTGGTTCACGCTCGCAATGGTGCTTATCATCTACTGGGCCGCCACGTTCATAGCTCTCAGGGGCCTGAGCTGGGTCGGCAAGATAGCCAAGATAGGCGGGCTGGTCGGAACAATCATCCCGGCCGCGCTGCTTATCATTTTGGGTATAATATACCTGTCCACCGGGGGACATAACTATATGGACATGAGCCAGGGCTTCTTCCCCGACCTGTCCAAGTTCGACAATCTCGTGCTCGCATCGAGTATCTTCCTTTTCTACGCGGGCATGGAAATGATGGGTATTCATGTAATGCAAGTCAAAAATCCGCGCAAGAACTATCCCAGAGCCATTTTCATCGGCTCGCTCGTAACGGTGCTCATCTTCATACTCGGTACGTTCGCTCTCGGCCTGATAATCCCGGCCAAGGACATCAACCTTACCCAGAGCCTGCTTATAGGCTTCGACAACTACTTCAACTACCTTCGCATGAGCTGGGCGTCGCCCATCATAGCCGTGGCACTCATGTTCGGCGTGCTGGCCGGCGTGCTTACATGGGTATCCGGCCCGTCCAAAGGTATCTTCGCAGTGGGCAAGGCAGGCTACCTGCCGCCGTTCTTCCAGAAGACCAACAAAATAGGCGTGCAGCGCAACATACTTATAATACAGGGCTGCATCGTCACGCTTCTGAGCCTGCTGTTCGTGGTCATGCCTTCCGTGCAGTCGTTCTACCAGATACTCTCGCAGCTTACCGTGCTGCTTTACCTTATAATGTACATGCTGATGTTCTCGGCGGCCATTTACCTGCGTTACAGCATGAAAAAACTCGACCGCCCCTTCCGTATCGGGCGCAAGGGCAACGGTCTGATGTGGGTGCTCGGCGGCCTCGGCTTTCTGGGCTCGCTGCTCGCGTTCATACTGAGCTTCGTTCCTCCCGGTCAGATAAATACCGGAAGCCATGCCGTATGGTTCTCGGTGCTCGTTATCGGCTGCATAGTGGTGGTGGTAGCGCCGTTCATCATCTATGCCTCCCGCAAGGCATCGTGGAAGGACCCGGATGCGGCTCAGCATTTCGCGCCCTTCCACTGGCAGGTACAGCCCGTGGGCGCCACCACTTCCGAAACCGACAAGTCGCTGTCCAGCGCCAAGACCGTAACCGGCGACACGGCAAAAGCCGCCGGGCATACCTCCGCGACCGGAACCGCACATAAGGACGTACACGACACTCCCACCGCAAAATCGGGCCATCTCAACAACAACCGCCCGGTGAACGGCGGCGGCAAAGCCTCCGGCGGCGGGAACTCGTCCGCGGGTACGCCCGGTTCCGCTTCCACGGCTCACAACAACAACCGTCCGGTAGACAAGGGCGGCAAACCGAAAGCATAGCGCCATGACGACGAAAATAACCGTGGCCCAGATAAAGGAGGCCGTAAACGAGGCATACGAAAGCGTCCGAGAGGAAAAAGGCGGCGCGAACGCCAACTACATTCCCTATCTCGCGAACATAGACTCGTCGCTGTTCGGAGTTACGGTTTGCCTTCCCAACGGAGAAGTAATCGAGGCGGGCGACACCGGCTACGCTTTCGGCATAGAATCCGTATCTAAAGTACCCACCGCGATTCTGGTGATGGACCAGTACGGGCCGGAAGAACTGCTCGAGAAGATAGGCGCCGACGCCACCGGCCTGCCGTTCAACTCCATCTTCGCCATACTGCTCGAAAAGGACCATCCGTCCACTCCGCTGGTAAACGCCGGGGCGATTTCGGCCGACAGCATGGTAAAGCCCGTGGGCGACAGCGATGCGAAATGGAAAGCGATTACGGATTTCCTGACCGACCTGTGCGGTTCGCCGCTCCGGCTTATCGACGAACTTTACAAATCCGAATCGGAAACCAATTTCAACAACCGGGCGATAGCGTGGCTGCTGAAAAATTACAGCCGCATATACGACGACCCGGCAATGTCGCTCGACCTGTACACCCGTCAGTGTTCGATGGGCATAACCGCCACGCAGCTTGCCGTAGCCGGAGCCACGATAGCCTCCGACGGACGCAACCCCGTTACCGGAAAGCAGGCGTTTAAAAAGGGACTGATGCCGCAGATAGTTTCGCTGATAGCGGCGGTAGGTTTCTACGAGCATACCGGCGACTGGATATATACCTCCGGAATACCGGCAAAGACGGGCGTAGGCGGCGGCATAATGGGCGTGCTTCCCGGAGTTATGGGAATAGCCGCGTTCTCGCCTCCGCTCGACGACGCCGGAAATTCCGTGCGCGCCCAAGCGGCCATAAAATACGTGGCTAATAAATTGGGGCTAAACGTGTTCAACGGAAAGAACGTGGAAATAGAATCCTGACGCCATACATTTCTCCCGAACCGCAGACTAAAATCCGTCTGCGGTTTTTTATTTTTTCCGCACAAGGTAAATGCAAATAATTTAATCCGATACGCAATAATCCGCTTGTCCGCACAGTTAGTAAGGAGCGAAAACCTGAAAACTAAATTTGTTTCCGGAGTTTTTTAATATATCTTTGCGCGTCCAAAAGGAACACGTATCATGGAACCGAAAGCACACATAATAGAACAGGCCACCCGGATGTTCCTGACCGACGGCCTGAAAGCCGTGCGCATGGACGACATAGCCGCCGCGCTGGGAATATCCAAACGGACTATTTACGAGCTTTTCGACTCGCGCGAGGGCCTCATATCCCAATGCATCGACTATCACATGGCGCACGAGGAACAGACCATGACGGCGATGGTCGCCGAGTCCGGAGCCGGCAACGTGCTCGACGAGGTCTGGATAATAATAAAGCACGGCCAGCGTTTCCGTAAACAGAACAAGACGCTGATGGACAGCCTGTGGAAGTTCTATCCGAATCTCTATGCCTCCGCGCTGGAAAAGCATTTCGCCCGCGTGATGCAGTTGATGGAGGAAATGTTCCGCAGGGGCATACGTCAGGAACTGTTCATGCCGGACCTCAACATGGACTATTTTTCCGAAGTGTCGGCCAGCTTCCTGTACGGCATAGCACGGATAGAAACGAGCGCATACAGCAAGGAAATGGAGGATATGACCAATCCGACGGCGTTTCTGTACATGATAATGCTGTTCTTCAGAGGTATAACCACCGAAAAAGGGCGCCGTTACATGGACGAAAACATTATGGGACAAGTGAAAACAATGGGTAACGACAAATAACACTGACAATTTATGAATCGGATAATCATTCCGTTGACGGCGGCCGTTATGTGGGGCGCAGGAGCGCAGGCCGCAGCCCCGGCGCTTTCCGCAACAGTACCCACGGTGCAAACCGCGCCTGCGGGACAACCCGTCCTGCTCGACCTTCAAAAGGCCATAGAAATCGCATTGAGCGAAAACCCGACCATAAAGGTGGCCGACCTCGAAATCGTGCGGCAGGATTACGTGCGCGGAGAAACCCTGTCCAATCATCTGCCCCAACTGTCGGCGGGCGGGCAGTACGTGCGCAGCATCGTAAAGCAGGAAATGGCCAAAGGCATTTCATTCGGAGCCGACAATACCTTTACGGCTACCGCCGACCTGACCGTTCCTCTGTTCGCAAAAGCGGTGTATGCCACCCTTAAAATGAACGAAGCCCAGATGCTCAGTGCGGTAGAGGCGGCGCGCGCCTCCCGGATAGACCTCGTGAACGAGGTAAAAAAAGCGTACTACAACATCCTGCTGGCCCAACAGTCGCTGGAAGTGCTGCGCGAAAGCGAGCGTACCGTGCAGGAAACGGTGGACAACACGCGGTCGATGTACGAAAACGGCCTCGCGTCCGAGTACGACCTGCTGTCGGCCGAAGTGCAGCTCAGCAATCTGAGGCCCAATATCATCCAGACGGAAAATTCCATAGTTCTGGCCAAGATGCTGCTGAAAATGTATATGGGCATGCCGCAGAACGTTGACATACAGCTCGCCGGCACGCTCGACGGATTTTCCGAAACCGTGTCTGCCGCCGATGTACCGCTCTCGACCGACACGCAGTACAACAGCGACCTCAGGGCGCTCGACCTTCAGATAGATATTCTGGACCGCCAGCTCAAGGTGGTCAACTCGCAACGCTGGCCGACCGTAGCCGCTTTCGGACAGTTCATAATGACCGGCAACGACATGGAGCGGTTCGATTTCGGTTCGATTGCGGGGGGAAGCTCTTCCGGCGACTCGTCCAAAGGTTTCTGGTGGCAACATCCGCTTTCGGTGGGAGTTTCCATATCAGTGCCCATATTCTCCGGCCTCAAAACCAACAAGCAGGCCAAGCAGGTCAAGAACAGCGCGGCGCAGCTCCGGCTTCAGCGCGACTATCTGGAGGAAAGCGTAAACGTAGAAATACGCAATTCCATAAACTCGCTCATAGCCGCCCGCGAAATGATGTACGCCAACGAAAAAACCGTGGCTCAGGCGGACAAGGCGTATTCCATAGCCCAGACCCGTTACAATTCGGGCGTAGGAACCATTCTGGAGCTGAACTCTTCGGAGCTCGACCGTACTCAGGCGCATCTCAACTATTCCCAGTCCATATACGATTATCTTTCGGCGCGTGCGGACTACGACCGCACCATGGGCTATGAATTCATACCCGGACAGAAAGGCGAATAAGAATCCGAAAAATATGCAATCAATGAAAAAACAGCTTTTTGTAGCCTGTGCGGCCGCCCTTGCGGCCGTGGGATGCTCTCCGAAAAAAACCGCCGGAACGCAGCAGGAGCAGTCGAACGAGAAAGTGGCGGTAAAAACCGTAACGGCCGAGGGCCGTACGGTGGGACAGATTGTGGACTTTACGGCCAACTTGCTGCCCGAGAAACAAAGCTTCATCTGTCCGTCGCTGGCGGTAAGGATAGACGAAATACTTGTCGAGGTGGGCGACCCGGTCGAAAAAGGGCAACTGCTGGTGGTGATGGACAAGAACCAGTACAACCAGTCGGCCCTCCAGCTCGCCAACAACGAGGTGGACCTCGCACGGCTCAAGGCGGTGTACCAGTCGGGCGGCGTATCCAAGCAGCAGATAGACCAGCTCGAAACTTCGGTCGGAGTTATGCGCGAATCTCTCGAAGACCTCGAAAAGAACGTCGAGCTGCGCAGCCCCATAGACGGCGTGGTTACGGGCCGCTTCAACGAAGTCGGCGACCTGTTCACCATGTCGCCCAATTCGGCCGGGGGCGTGGGAATCCTTCAGGTAATGCAGATAAACCCGCTCAAGGCCATCGTCGCCATACCGGAACAGTATTATCCGATAGTGAAGACGGGGATGCCGGTCGAGATAAAAGTCGAAACTTTTCCGGACAGAACTTTCAACGGCAAGGTTTCCATAATCAACCCTTCCATAAACAGCTCCACCCGCACGTTCGATGTCGAAGTCGCTATTCCCAACGCTTCCCGCACGCTCCGGCCGGGCATGTATGCCCGCACCGTTTTCAACATGGGCGAAAAGGAAGGCGTGGCGGTCAACGACCTCGCCGTGCAGAAACAGGTCGGAACCAATGAAAAGTACGTGTATGTAATCCGCGACGGCAAGGCCGAAAGGCGCACCGTCATTACCGGACCGCAGCAGGGCGACGTGATAGAAATCGTGTCCGGACTGGAGCCGGGCGAACAGGTGGCCGTAGCCGGTATCTCGCGACTTTCCAACGGGACCGAGGTGGAAGTAAGAAACGAATAATACACTACTTATTCCCGAAGTATGAAAATATACGAAAGCGCGGTCCGCAAACCCATTTCCACGATACTTATCTTCGCCGGCGTGATAATCTTCGGTCTGTTCAGCCTGAAGAATCTGGCCATAGACATGTATCCGGAAATGGATATGCCGACCATCACCGTAATGACCACCTACGAGGGGGCCAATGCGAGCGACATAGAAACCAACGTAACCCGCGTACTGGAAGACAACCTCAATACGGTAAGCAACCTGAAGGAAATCACCTCGACCTCGCAGGACAACCTGTCCCTCATCACTCTCGAATTCGAGTGGGGCAGCGACCTCGACGAGGCTTCCAACGACGTGCGCGACGCAATCAACCGTATCCGTTCCTACCTGCCGGACGATATCGACGACCCGAGCATATTCAAGTTCAACAGCTCGATGATTCCGGTAATGGTGCTGACCGCCACGGCCGACCAGAGCTATGCCGCGCTGGACAAGATACTCGACGAGAAACTGGTGAACCGCCTGAACCGCATCGACGGCGTGGGAGCCGTGACGGTGCTCGGAGCGCCGGTGCGCGAGATACAGGTAAACGTGGACCCTCGCAAGATAGAGGCCTACAATCTTTCCGTAGAACAGCTCGGCAGCATCATAGCCGCCGAGAACATCAACATTCCGAGCGGAACCATAGACATAGGCAACAACACCTATAACGTAAAGGCCGACGTCGAATTCGATTCCAGCGACGACCTGAACAGCATAGTTGTCGCAAGCGTGGGAGGCAAGGACATCCTGCTGCGCGACGTGGCTACCATACGCGACACGCTGGAGAAGGAAACCCTCGACGAGCGTATCAACGGCCGCAAGGGAGTGCGCGTAATCGTACAGAAGCAGTCCGGAGCGAATACGGTCGCTATCGTGGAGGACATCCAGAAAGCCCTTCCGTCCATCGAGGCCGGCCTCCCCGACGACGTGGAAATAGGCATGGTCATGGACGGTTCGGAATCCATCCGCGACTCCATAGCCTCGCTCGAGGAAACGATTCTGTTCGCTTTCCTGTTCGTAATCCTCGTGGTGCTCTTTTTCCTCGGCCGCTGGAGGGCGACGTTCATCATCTGCCTTACGATACCGGTGTCGCTGGTAGTGTCGTTCATCTACCTGTTCATCACCGGTTCGACGCTGAACATCATTTCGCTCAGTTCGCTTTCGATAGCAATCGGCATGGTCGTGGACGACGCCATAGTGGTGCTGGAGAACATAACCAAGCATATCGAGCGGGGTTCGTCGCCCAAGGAAGCGGCCATATACGCCACGAACGAGGTATGGCTGGCGGTCATAGCCACCACCCTTACGGTGGTCGCCGTGTTCATGCCGCTTACGATGCTTACCGGCATGTCGGGCGTAATGTTCAAGGAACTCGGCTGGATAGTGTCGCTTGTGGTTTGCGTTTCGACCATTGCGGCCATAACCCTCACCCCCATGCTTTCCTCGAAACTGTTGCGCAGCGACACGGTGCACGACTACAAGGGCCTCGGCATTATCTTCAAGCCTATCGACCGGTTCCTGTCGTGGCTCGACGACGCATACGCACGCCTTCTCACCTGGGCCGTGCATCACCGCACGGCGGTCCTCGGCATTTCGCTTCTCATCTTCGCGGCCAGCCTGCTGCTGCTGCGCAAGGTTCCGACGGAGTTCTTTCCGGCCACCGACAACGGCATCATTTCGGCCAAGGTAGAGCTGGAGCAGAATATCGGCGTGAACTTCACTTCCAAAATAGCACGCCAAATAGACAGTATAATAAGCGTCAAGTATCCGGAAGTCGAAATGGTCAGCACCAGCGCCGGTACGTCCTCCTCGTCCACCATGAGCCTGTTCTCGTCGGACCAGGGCAGCTACATAATAAACTATATGATGAAACTGCCCCAGCTCAGCAGGCGCAGCAGCGACCGTACCATTTATCAGATAGGCGACCTGCTCCGGGAGGATTTGGCCGCCATTCCGGAAGTCCGCCGGTTCACCGTGACTCCCGGCGGTCAGACCGGAGGAATGGGCAGCGGAAGCAATATAGAGGTGCAGGTTTACGGTTATGATTTCAACGTCACCAACGACATAGCTACCGACCTGAAAGACCGGATTGCCGCCATTCCCGGAACCCGCGACGTAAAGCTCTCGCGCGACGACCTCAGACCGGAGTACAACGTGAAGTTCGACCGCAACAAGCTGGCCTACTACGGGCTGAACAGTTCCACTGCGGGCAGCTACATCCGAAACCGCCTGAACGGACTTACCGCGACCCTCTATCGTGAGGACGGCGAGGAGTACGACGTGAACGTACGCTACGACGAGCCGTTCCGGAGTTCGCTGAACGACATTTCGGATATTCTTGTTTACAACCAGAACGGCAAAGCCCTACGCGTAGGCGACGTGGGGGCCATAACGGAAGAGTTCGCGCCGCCGAAAATCGAGCGCGACAACCGCCAGAGGGTGGTGTCCGTGCAGGCGTCGTTGGCCGACGGAGTGCCGCTGGGTACGGTGATGCAGGGAATAAACGCTATTCTGGCCGACTACGAGGTACCCGACGAGGTGTATATCGACATGGGCGGCAGCATCGAGGACCAGCAGGAGGCCTTCGGCGACCTGATGACCCTGTTCGGACTTATAGTCGTGCTCGTGTACATAGTCATGGCCACGCAGTTCGAGTCGCTCGTGATGCCGTTCATAATCATGTTCACGCTGCCGTTCGCATTTACCGGGGTGTTCCTTCTGCTGTACATAACCGGCACTCCCCTGAGCATCGTAGCCCTTATAGGAGCCATAATGCTCGTGGGTATAGTGGTAAAGAACGGTATAGTCATGGTGGACTTCATCAACCTGCTCCGCGAGCGCGGGCAGTCGGTAAACCAGTCGGTAATCGCCTCCGGGAAGAGCCGTCTGCGCCCGGTTCTGATGACTTCGCTCACCACTATTCTGGGTATGCTTCCGATGGCACTCGGCATCGGAACCGGTTCGGAGATATGGCAGCCCATGGGTATAGCCGTTATCGGCGGCCTGACGTTCTCCACCATGCTGACCCTGCTGGTGATTCCGGTGGTTTACTCGGTATTCGGAGGGCGTGCAATCAAGCAGGAGAGAGCCAAAATGGCCCTGTATTACAATACGGACTCAAAAGCCAAAAAATAATGAAAGCGTTGTTCATAAGCTATAATCAGGCTCTTACCGACCGGATACTCGAAATTCTCGACCGGCGGTCCATTAGGGGCTACACGCTGTTCCCCCTTACCCACGGCCGCGGTTCGTTCGAGGGAGAACCCCATATGGGCAATCATACGTGGCCCGCTATGAATTCGACCGTGCTGGCCGTTACCGACGATGAAAAAGTAACGGCGGCTCTGGAAGACCTCCGGAAGCTGGACGACGCTACCCGCATGCAGGGCCTCCGGGCCTTCGCATGGGATGTCGCCGACCGGCTATAAGCAGTATCCGCAAACGCGACGGCAGGGCGTGCTTACGCCCTGCCGTCGTCTTTGCGAAAGCGGAGATACCGTTCCGCTCGTGCGGTTAACCAAGCAGCATTTCCACGGCGCTGCGGTATCGCTGCGCTCCGGCCTCGGCATCGGCTTCCGTGCCGGGCATCCCTACCCCGTAAACCACGAACGGCGTGCGCCACTTCATTCCCGAATACTCGGCGAGGAACTGATAGGGCCGCAGCAGTTCGTCCATGGTAAAGCGATGCTCGCCGCCGCTGCGGTACGATTCGTAAGGCGCGGCTGCGGTTACGGCTACCAGCAACGGTTTGCCCGCCACCGTGCCGCCCTCGTAGATTTCCATAAATACTTCGTCGCACCACCTCTTGAGCATGTAGGGTGCGGAAGCCCACCATAGCGGGAACTGAAATACCAAAGCCGAAGCCTCGCCGACGGCCACCCGATAGCGTTCCGGGTCGAGCGCCTCCTCGTAAAGATTCACCACCTCCGCGAACGGAAGCTCCCTTACCGCATCCGCCATCGCCCTGTTGGCGTGCGAGTGCTCGAGGTCGGGGTGCGCTACCAGCACCAGCACCTTTTCCCTGCTATTTTTCATACGGACCGAATTTAATACGACTTCCGGAAAGTCACTCGGCCGGTTCCACGACTTCCCCGCGCACCACTATTATCTGGTGTCCGCCGGGAGCATTGGAATAAATGTGTATTCCCTTGCTGAACGTACCGAGGTCCTTGTCCGGCTCATACGTTACATTTACAGTGCCGCGCTCGCCGGGAGGCACGGGTTTTTTCGGAAAAGACACCTTTATGCAGCGGCACGAGGTCTGCGTACGCACGATAACCAGCGGGGCATCGCCGTCGTTCACGAAATCGAATCCGAACGCTTTCGGTTCGCCGCGGAATTCCAGCGTCCCGAAATCGTGACTCTGCACGTCGAACTTCAGAACCGGGCCGGTTACATTTCCGACCGCCGCAGGACACAGAAACGAGCATGACAAAAGAACATGCAAGAGAATCATTTTTTTCACCGCTATTTCATTTTAAAAACATACACTATATATCCGGTCTGCAAGCCCTTGTCCGCCACCGGCGTAAAGCGGGTTTGCCGGGCGGCCGCGAGCGCGGCGGAAACCAGCTCGCCGTGCCGGGTCGTCGAACCCGCGGCACGGAACTCCGCGGCCGTCACAGTACCCTTTTCATCGACCGTTATTCCGATTACCACCGTACCCTGTTCGTCGGCCGTGTAAACGGGGAGAGGAAATTCTCCTGCGGGCATACGGCCCGCAAGCGAGAACGACACGGGCGAATCTCCGTCCGCTCCGGCCGCCTGCCCGGAAACTGCGCCCGGAATCCCGGAACCGGCGTCGCCGCGAACCGCCCCGGCCGGAAACAACGCCCGGCGGTTTACTTCCCGCGTCGGTTCCGGTCCGACAGCCGGTGCATCCGAAGCTCCGGTCCCGGTTGCGGCCAGCTCGCCCGAAGCCGGGACGGAGGCATCCGAAGGAATGTCCGCAGGCCTCTCCTCCGAACCGACCGCGGCGCCGAAATCTATTTCCACCGGCCGGGCGGCTACGGCGGTCTGCATCCTCACCCGGGCGAATACCAGCACCGCCGAAACGACAAGCACGTAAACCGCAGCGGCCATGAAGGCCGTGCTCCGTCCGTTTCCCCCGTCTTCCCGGAAACCGCCGTCCATAGCCTATTCGGGAGAGGTGGCGAGAATAAGCCGGTAATCGTTGTCTTTGGCTATGTTCATAACCTTCACCACCTCGTCTATCGGAACCGTTTTATCGCAATGCAGGGAAACGGCGGGTTCCTCCTTGCCCGCGAGCCTCGCCCGCAGTACGTTCTCCAGTTCGCCGAAGGGAACCGGCTCGGTTTCGACATAGTATTTCAGGTCGGAGGTTATCGAAACCGTGGTATAGGGCTTCTCCTTCAGTTGGTTGGAACTCTTCGGAAGTGAGAGTTTGAGAGCGTTCGGATTGATGAGCGTGGTGGCTATAAGCATGAATATGAGCAGCAGGAACATCAGGTCGGTCATCGAAGCCGAGCTGTATGCCTTGTCTATCTTGGAACTGCGTTTGATTGCCATCTTACCTGCGCTGTACGGGTTGGTTCAATATGTCCATGAACGCTATGGAATTGGCCTCCATGCGGAAGACGAGCTTCTCTATGCGGGCCACCAGATAGTTATAGCCGAAATAAGCGGGTATGCCCACTATAAGGCCGGCTACGGTGGTTATCATTGCCACGTACATGCCGCCCGAAAGCAGGCTCATATCCACCGTGCCGCCCGCTTGCGACAGATTCATGAACGCTTCCACCATGCCGAGCACCGTGCCGAGGAAACCGAGCATCGGCGCTCCTCCGGCTATGGTCGCAAGGAACGGCAGTCCGTTCTCCAGCTTCGACACTTCCAGATTGGCCACGTTTTCTATGGCCGTCTGCACGTCGCCCATCGGACGCCCCATACGCTCTATTCCCTTCTCGACCATGCGGGCTATCGGAGTGCCGTTCGAGCGGCACATATCGACCGCGGCGGCCGTTTTGCCCTCGCCTATCAGGTCGCGGATACGGCGTATGAAGTTCATGTCCACTTTGGATGCTTTCCGGATAGCCATGAACCGTTCGACGAATATGAACACGGCCACGCCGCCCAGTATCAGCAACGGCCACATCAGCCAGCCTCCGGCAAGAAACAGTTCTCCGAAGCTCATGGTTTTCGGCCATTCGGTCAAAGCGCCGGCGGCGGTTTGCAGGAATGTAATCATAGGTAATCGTTTGAGTTTCTTTATTTATTTTCGGTCTGTACGTAAGGTTCGGCGGCGGCGGGTTCTGCCGCAAGTCCTTCTTCGGGCTGCTCGTCCGGCTTATGCCGCCGCGACTTCCGCTCTATGCGGGCCGCCCGTTTTTCGTCCGAACGGTGCGTTATTTTGTATATGTTTCGGCGGAACTTGGCCCACAAATCCTTGAACGTGTCGAAATCCTGACTGAAATATATTCCGACCCCGTTTTCCTGCAACCCCTGGTTTTCGTCGAACCGGTCGATAGTGCGGGAAAATATCTTCAGCAGCAACCGTCCGGAGCGGTCCACCACCCAAGTAAGGGTCCCTCCCGCCGTCATGTTGGTGTTGCGTACGGACGTCGCATTGTTGCCGGTATCGTAATTGCCCTCGAATTCGAGTATAAGGCGGTCGTTCCACAAGTCTTTCTGCACGCTGAAGTCGATTTCGTCGGAGGTCAGTTCGCTTTTCTGACGGTAGGAAACGTTTATCCGGAAATCGTCCGACGAAAAGATTTTGTTTATCTGGTTGGTAAGGAAACTGAATCCTATCGAGCCGCCGCTCATGCCTATATTGGTGGCGGCGGAACCGCTGTCTGTATAGAATTGATTGAATACCAACAGGTACAGAAACTGCGTTGCCATCATCTCCTGCGTGGTGTTCAGGATGTCCGCCAACAGGCCCTGTATTTCGGGCGCGGCGTTCGGCACTTCGACATCGAACGTGATGTTCGGCTGCGAAAGAGGGCCGGTCAGCTTTATTATACAGTCCACCTGCACGTTTCTGGTAAGGCCGGCCTCGTTTATCTGCACTATGCCCGCCAACGACGTGCGGAGCCTGTAAACGGCCGTGATGTTCAGAATGGCGTCGAGCGGGTCGCCGCTCCACTGTATCGAACTGCCCTGCTGTATCTCGAATTGCTTCGTGACCAGATTTTCCAGATTGAACGTGTAGCTTCCGTTGGTTATCTCGTAGCCGCCGTAAATGGTGAACACTCCCCGCGCGGGATTTATATGCAGGTTCAGCGTCCCTGTCCCGCGAGCTCGCAAGGTATTGTCAACGGTGGGGTCTATCTGAAGTTCCACTTCTATGTTCGGCCTTATATCGAGGGCTATGTTTATATCCATGTCGGCCTTTACCTGCGGTTTCCTCGTACGGCGCTCGTACATCATCCTGCGGCGCACCAGATAATTGGAGGTATCCGGACGCTGGCGGTGCACGAAAGTGATGAAGTCGGCGTCGGTGACGTTCGAAGCTCCCTTCAAAGGCATGTAGAACACAGAATTGTCCTCGGTTGCCGCTACGATATCCATTTTTATTCCCCGCTTGTCGCCCTTAATCGACACCGTCCCCGAAGCATATACCTTTCCGTAAAATATGTCGCTCTGCTGGGCGGTGGTATTGAGGGCCATAAACCTGTCTGGCTTCACGCTGACATCGTAGGAAAGGTTGGAGAAGTTGCTCGCATCGAAGGTCAGGCCGAAAGCGGCCTTGTTCCCGTCCGTGTCGTAAAGATAATTAGGCTTTAGAGTCAGCACGTTATCCGCCACGACTATCTCGGCGTTGTCCAACCGGTACGTGGCCCCGGTAAAGTCCACGGTGGTTACCATCCGCGGTATCCTTATCGCTCCGCCTATCGACGGACTTCCTCCCTTGCCTCTGACCGAGAGGGTAGCGTCGGCGAATCCTTCCGTATCTCCGAGCACGCCTTTGAGTATCGGGTCGAGAAGTACCAGCGGCAGGTTACCGAGATTGAGGTCGGCCATGTAGGCTCCGTCGGACGGACGGTAGTACCCGCGTACGACGTCGTTGCCGGACAGCTTGTTCACAAGAGAAAAACGGGCACGCTCCGAACCGAAGTCCCACCGGCTGTCGAAAGCGAGCGGGGCCACGGCGATTTCGTTCACCCCCAGCGAATCCATGTCGAGCGTCGCCGTCAGCACGGGATTGCTGCGGGCCGATACCAGACGTCCCTCGCCGTTGAGTATTCCGTCGAAAGTATATCCGGTAGAGGCCGTGAACTGCGAGAACGGAGCGAGGTTGAGCGATGACAGCCTTACCCTGAGCGTATCGCTGCGGCTGTCCGATACGGCCCCGTTCACGTAAAGACCCTGACCGCGGTTGGTTATCCGGAAGTCGTCGATTTGCAACCGAGTAGAATCGTACACAATCTGCCGGGACGCGATATCCCACACCGAGCCGTTTTCCGTAAATGTCGAAGGCCGGAAACGCACCCTGATATTCGGCATCCCGGTCGAATCGCTGCCGAACGATGCCGTAAGGCCCAGACGCGCGCTCACGTTGTCGTCCGGGCCGCCGAATCCCGCCGAAACGTCCAGCATGTCGTTGCCGGCTCCGGCCAGCAGCATCAGGGCGGGCATCCGGTAGCTGCCCGCATAGGCGTCGGAGGTACGCATGTAAAGTACGAGAGAGTCGGCCAAGTTCTGCGACGAAACATCCAACCCGGTCACGAGGAAGTTGTTCCACTCCACATACGGGCTTCGCAGGGACAGCATGAACTTGTCCGCCTCGGGATTGAGCGTAACTCTCAGATTCGTGCTGTCGGCTACGTGCAGAGCCGGCAGGAACGCTTCGGTCACCCGGTCCGCCTCCTTGATTTGGAGCGTAAGGGTAGAATACCCCTTTATGTCCGTCGCGTCGCCGAGTTCGGATACGGACATATCCGTTTCCCTGCTCAGTCCCGGCAAATAGGCGGCAAGGCGGTATTTCAGGTATCCGAACACGGTGCGGTAACTGTCGCGACTGCGGAACTCCGCGTCGGCGAACGGAGAAACGAGGGACAGGTACTTGCTTTCCGGCGAATTGTCGCCGACCAGTCGAATCTCGGAAACATTCAGGGTATCGAGGGGCGAAACGTATGTCAGCCCGCGTATCACGGCAGTGCCGGTGAAATCGTCCGGGTCAAGGCCGCGGCCGCGCGCCGACAGTCCGAAGGAAAGGGTGGCCACCGAATCGGCCTTCATCAATCCGAGCGCCGCCAAATCGACCCTTTCGGCATCCAGCATAAAATCGTACCGGGGCATCCGCTGTTCCCGCAGGTCGAAATATCCGTCGAAAGTCACCAGAGCGTTCGGGTCGCGCGAAACCACCCGCCCCTTGAATCCGCGTTCGGCATACACTCCGTCGAGAGTTATGTCCCGATACACGTAATCCCCGAACCGGAAACCGGCAATCCTCAGGTCGGCGCGGGCGTTCATGTCCGGGCCTATGTCGGAAGCATCCAGCGCGGCGGAAGCGAACAGTCGGCCCAACCGCGGATTGTGCAGAAGCCCTCCCACGTCGAATCCGTCGATGCCTACGTGTCCGTCGAACGACTTGCCGCCATCCGCCGGGAGAGCCGCCCGACCGTTCACGGCAAGTCCGCCCAGTGCCGTGGACACTCGCGCATCCGCCGTAAAGGCCGCCACAGCGCCATCGAAACGGCCTTCCATACCTACCGTTCCGAGACGCGCCAGCATAACGGCCGTCGAATCCGGCAACCCCGAACCCGTAACGCTGCGCATAATTCTTCCCGCCGACGCGGCATCCGTACGCAGCGTATCCACATCGAGCACAAACGACGCGTCGGACAGCCGGGTAATTCCCCGCACGGAGAAGCCGGCCGCAAGAAACGTCCCTTCCGCCGAAACGGATGCCAACCTACCCGAAAAGTCGTTGGGCGTGCCGGCGAAATCCAAGGCAAGGCCGGTCAGCCTCATCGGCGACTTCAGCGACAGTGCAGGCGCGAACCACGCCAGCGTACGAGTGTCCAGCACCGACGGCCGCACGTCGGCTTCCAGCCTTACGCTGTCGGTAAAATACTTGAAAGCGCCCCAGTCGGTACCGACCACTTTCAGATGCGGAATATCGAGCGAGGAATAGGGCGTATTCAGTGCGAGGCCGTCGAAATTCAGAGAGGGGCCGATTATGGAGAACCTTTCAGCCGACAGGTCCTCGACCGCGAATCCGCTTTTTTCGCGGAAACGAAGGCCGTCCAAATCCATGGCTATCGTATCGCCCGAAATGCGAAGGCCGCGGCTATGTACATTCATGTCCGTCAGGCGCATATCGGAGAAATCGATGCCGGATTCCTTGCGCGGCGCTCCCCCGCGCCGGTACGAAAAGGTAAAATCGCTTATGTCTATATCGTTCAGAGCTATCGACGACCCTTTCTTTTCCTTGAGCGAGTCGCGTTTGCTCAGTCGGTCGAGGATTTGTTTGAGGTTCATCTCTCCCTCCTCCGGTTGGAAAAGATTGAGCTGCGCATCGCGCAGGCTTACGTCGCCCAGCACTACGTTTCCGTTGAAAAGCGCCGCCTTGTTCAGATTCGCCGCAAGCGCTCCGGCATAAACAAGGGTATCTCCGTAATAGTCTTCCACATAAAAGTCCCCTATTTCCACCTTGTTGAAACCGGTAATGCGAAGGGTTCCGACCGAAACCTCCGTGCCGAGCCTGCGGGAAGCGAACGAAGCGGCCTTATGCGCTATGAAGTTCTGTACGGAACCGATATTCAGCAGCAATGCGACCACGAAAGGCAGGATTATCGCGGCCAGCACGACCGACGACAACACCTGTACGATTATTTTTATAACTTTGCGCACTACCTTCCGAACGAATCTACAATTTTAGCAAAAATAACGCAATTAATAAAGGGCATCCGATGAATCCTACCGTGCTGGGAATAGAGTCGTCCTGCGACGACACGTCGGCCGCCGTACTGCGGGGCAGCGAGCTTCTCTCGAACGTCATTGCATCTCAGGCGGTTCATATCCGATACGGCGGCGTCATCCCCGAACTCGCCTCGCGCGCCCACCAGCAAAATATAATACCGGTTGTCGATGCTGCGCTCGTGGAAGCCGGTATCGGGCCGGCCGACCTCGACGCGATAGCTTTCACGCGCGGCCCCGGATTGCTCGGTTCGCTGCTGGTCGGAGTGTCGTTCGCCAAAGGACTGTCGCTCGCAAACGCCATACCGCTGGTAGAAGTGAACCACCTGCACGGCCACATACTGTCGCATTTCATAGACATTCCGGGACAGGACATCCCCCACCCCGGTTTTCCGTTTCTGTGCCTGCTCGTTTCCGGAGGCCACACCCAGATAGTGCGGGTGGACTCGCCGCTGAAAATGGAAATCGTCGGAACCACTATCGACGACGCGGCCGGGGAAGCATTCGACAAGTGCGCCAAGGTAATGGGGCTTCCGTATCCCGGCGGCCCGGTCATAGACCGGCTGGCCGCGGAAGGCGACCCGAAAAGGTTCCGGTTCGCAAAGCCTTCGGTCGCGGGGCTGGATTACAGCTTCAGCGGACTGAAAACCTCGTTTCTTTATTTTCTGCGCGACCGTATGGCCGAAAACGAAGACTTTATAGAGAACAATAAAGCGGACCTTTGCGCATCGCTCCAGACGACGATTATCGAAACGCTGCTCAAAAAGCTCGTCGAGGCGACCCGCAGACTCGGAATCCGCGACATAGCCATAGGAGGAGGCGTGTCGGCCAATTCCGGACTGCGCCGGGCCGTGGAAGAGGAGGGGAAGCGCCGCGGTTGGCGCACGTTCCTGCCGCCGCTGAAGTTCACTACCGACAATGCCGCCATGATAGCCATGACCGGAGTGTTCCGGCTGAAGGCGGGGCTGGTGTCCGACCCGGACGTGTCCCCCGCCGCACGGCTGGAAGAGCTGTAAGGCCGCCCAAGGACCCGCAGACGATGAAACAGGCGGGAACCGGATGTCCGGTTACCGCCTGTTTTCCTAAGCGGACGGCCTACTTGCGCTTCACTTCCACGATTTCGTAGCCTTCTATCATGTCCCCCACGCGGATGTCGTTGTAGCTTTCCACGTTGAGGCCGCATTCCATACCGGCGGAAACCTCCTTCACGTCGTCCTTGAAGCGCTTAAGCGACCCCAGACGGCCGGTGTGTATCACGATTCCGTCGCGTATAATCCGTATGGGAGTGTTGCGGGTAATCTTCCCTTCCCGCACTATACATCCGGCCACGGTTCCGACCTTGGTTATCTTGAACACTTCGAGCACCTCCACCGACGCGACTATCTCCTCTTTCTTCTCCGGCTCCAACATGCCCTCTATGGCATCCTTGATGTCGTTTATGGCATCGTAGATAATCGAGTACAGGCGGATTTCGATTTCCTCCTTCTCGGCCAGCCTTCTCGCTCCCGCGCTGGGCCGCACCTGAAATCCCACTATAATGGCGTTCGACGCCGCGGCCAGCAGCACGTCCGACTCGGAAATCTGCCCTACGGCCTTGTGGATGACGTTTACCTGAACCTCGTCCTTCGACAGCTTTATAAGCGAGTCGGTCATGGCCTCTATCGAGCCGTCCACGTCGCCCTTGACGATAATGTTGAGTTCCCGGAAGTTGCCGATTGCTATGCGTCGGCCGATTTCATCCAGCGTTACGTGCTTCTGGGTTCTAAGACCCTGCATTCGCTGCAACTGCTCGCGCTTGTTGGCTATCTCGCGGGCGCTGCGGTCGTCTTCCATAACGTTGAACGTATCTCCCGCCTGCGGAGCGCCGTTCAGTCCGAGCACCAGCACCGGGGTGGCCGGACCGGCTTCCTCGACCTTGTGGCCCCGCTCGTTGAACATGGCCTTCACGCGGCCGGAATGAATCCCCGAAAGCACCACGTCGCCCACCCGCAGGGTTCCGTTATGCACGAGTATCGTAGCGACATAGCCGCGTCCCTTGTCCAGCGTGGACTCGATGACCGTGCCGGCCGCCTTGCGGTCCGGGTTGGCCTTCAAGTCGAGCAGCTCCGCTTCGAGCAGCACCTTTTCGAGCAGCTTGTCGAGGTTTATGCCTTTTTTCGCGGATACTTCCTGCGACTGGTACTTGCCGCCCCAGTCCTCGACGAGGTAGTTCATGGCGGCGAGTTGCTCGCGTATATGGTCGGGATTGGCTCCCGGCTTGTCTATCTTGTTGATGGCGAACACCATGGGCACGCCTGCGGCAACCGCGTGGTTGATGGCCTCGACCGTTTGCGGCATCACGTTGTCGTCGGCGGCGACGATTATGATGGCCACGTCCGTGACCTTCGCGCCGCGGGCGCGCATGGCCGTAAACGCCTCGTGCCCCGGCGTGTCGAGGAACGTTATCTTGCGTCCGTTCAAATCCACGCTGTAAGCTCCGATATGCTGCGTAATGCCTCCGGCCTCGCCCTCGATTACGTTTGTCTTGCGGATATTGTCCAGCAGCGAGGTCTTGCCGTGGTCCACATGCCCCATGACCGTAACGATAGGCGGACGCGGCACGAGTTCGCCCGTGTCGTCGGTGTCCTCCTCGATGGCCTCCTGTATGTCCACCGATACGAAGTCCACCTTGTAACCGAACTCCTCGGCCACTATCACGAGGGCCTCCGCGTCGAGCCGCTGGTTTATGGAAACCATAAGCCCCAGATTCATGCAGGCCGTTATGACGTTCGTAACAGGCACGTTCATCATGGTGGCCAGCTCGCTGACGGTCACGAACTCGGTAACTTTCAATACGCTCTGCTCGGCCTGTACGCGTTCCATTTCCTCGTCGAGGCGCGCGCGCACCTCATGGCGCTTTTCACGCCTGTGCAGGGCTCCCTTGCTCTTGCCTCCCTTGGACGTAAGGCGTGCAAGAGTGTCCTTTATCTGCTTCTGTACTTCCTCGTCGCTCACTTCGGGACGCACCAACGGCTTCGGAGCAACCTTTTTCTTCTTGTCCTTGCGGCCGACGGGCGACTGCGGGCCGCGCTGCGGCTGGCCCGGACCGCTTCTTCCGGCCGGCTGACCCTTTGCCTGCTGGCCTGTGCCGCGCGTACCGGGCGAAGGCGCCGGCTGCCGTGTGATATCTATCTTGTCCTTTCCTATGCGCTTGCGTTTCTCGCGGCGTCCGGCGGCGCCTCCGCCGCGCCTGCCCAAATCCCCCACATCCATTTTACCCAGCACTTTCGGGCCGCTGAGTCGGTTTTCCTCGTCGGGCCGGAACACATTGCTGCGGTCGGCGGCCACACGCTCGTCGTAGGTCTTTTCCTGTATCTTCATTTCCGGTTTGGGCGCGGCTGCCGGCGGCACGGCGGCTTCCTCTTTTTTCGGAACCGGAGCCGGACGGGGAGCAACCTCCACCGCACGCGGAACGTCAGGGCGCGGCTTCACCGGCTCCTCCTTCCGTACGACGGAAGCAGGCTGCGGAGCGGGTACAACCTCCTGCGGAACCGCTTCGGGGACAACCTCCTGCGGCCGAACCGCCGGAGCCGCTTCCGCGACTTCCGCCTTGCGGGGCTCCGCGGGTTTCGGCGCGGGCTCCGGCTGCGGCTTAACGGCCTGCGCCGCGGGCTGTTGCTTCGCGGGGCGGCCCGCCTGTGACAAATCAATTTTGCCTAATATCTTGGGCGAACGGGTCGCAAGTTCGTCCTTTACGCTTATAACGCCGCTTTTGATAACCACCTCATCGTCGAAGCCGCCGTCCTGACCGCCGGAATCCTCCTTCCTGTCGCTCAACGACACGCTTTCCTTTTTCAGGTTGATTTTTTCCCGGATATTCACCTTTTCCCCGGCCGGGCGGGCATTTCCGAATTCCTTTTCCAGAAGGGCATAGACATCGGGCTCGACGATTGCACTCGGCGACGCGAGGTTTATACCTTTCTTTTCCAGAAAATCCGTTATGGTTCCCAGACCGACCTTAAACTCCCGCGCGACCTGCAAGAGCCTGAGCTTTCGTTCGTTAGACATATATATTCGTTTACGGCGTTAATTTTCGCTACTATGTTTCCTACTCGAATTCCGACCGAAGGATATTCACCACTTCCCTGACGGTTTCTTCCTCGAGGTCGGCCCTGCGGCCGAGTTCCTCGTTGCTCAAGTCCAGCACGCTCTTGGCCGTATCGCAGCCGATGGCTTTCAGGGCGTCGATTATCCACTGGTCTATTTCGTCCGAGAAATCCTGCAAATCCACGTCCTCCTCGGCATCGCGGTACACGTCGATGTCGTAGCCGGTGAGCATGCTCGCCAGACGGATATTCAGGCCGCCCTTGCCTATCGCCAGCGACACCTCGCTCGGTTTGAGGTAAACCGAAGCCGTACGGCGTTCCTCGTCTATCGTTATGGACGAAATCTTGGCGGGGTTCAGCGCGCGCTGAATGAGCAACTGAGTATTCGACGTCCAGTTCACCACATCTATGTTCTCGTTGCGGAGCTCCTTCACTATGGAATAGATGCGCGAACCTTTCATTCCGACGCATGCGCCCACCGGGTCTATACGCTCGTCGTACGACTCGACGGCTACCTTCGCCCGCTCGCCCGGAATCCTGACTATCTTCTTTATGGTTATAAGGCCGTCGAATATCTCCGGAACCTCCTGCTCGAAAAGCCTCTCCAAAAATTCCGGAGCGGTACGCGACAGGATAATAACCGGATTGTTGTTCCGCATTTCCACCTTGGAAACGATTGCCCTTATAGTGTCGCCTTTTCGTAGGAAATCGCTGGGTATCTGCTCCGTCTTGGGCAGTACCAGCTCGTTGTCCTCGTCGTCCAGCACGAGGGTTTCCTTTTTCCAGACCTGATAAACCTCTCCGGTGATTATTTCGCCCACCCTCTCGCTGTACTTCTGGAACAGATTGGCCTTTTCCAAGTCGAGTATGCGCGAGGCGAGGTTCTGACGCAGCGACAGCACGGCGCGCCGTCCGAACGACTCCAGCCTTATCTGGTCGGCCACCTCTTCGCCCACATCGTACGTGGAGTCTATTTCGCGCGCCTCGCTCAGGGAAATCTGCTGGTTGGGATTCTCCACCTTGTCGTCTTCCACGATTACGCGGTTTCGCCAGATTTCCAAATCGCCCTTCTCCGGATTGATTATTATATCGAAGTTTTCGTCGGTTTCGTACATCTTGATGAGCAGATGACGGAATACGTCCTCCAGAACTCCTATCATGGTGTTCTTGTCTATATTCTTCAGCTCCTTGAACTCGGCGAAATTGGTTATCAGATTGAGATTGTCCATGGTCGGTATATTATTGGAAATCTATATGTTCCCTCGTTGTCTTTATATCGGATAAGGAATACGTCCGAACGGTTTCGACGGTTTCCCCGCGCTTGCCGCCCGCCGGCGGTACGCGCTCGGTAAACGCAAGAGTGAGTTCGCCGCCGGAAAAACCGGTCATTATCCCTGAAAGTTTGACCCCGCTCCTCAGTACGACATCGACGCGTCGGCCGACCAGACGGCGGTACTGCCGCTCATCCTTCAACGGCTGCCCCAAGCCCGCAGACCCCACAGTAAGCTGAAAATCCTCCTCCTCGCGGTCGAGAGCGGCCTCTACGGCGCGGCTCAGGGCCGCACAGTCTTCTATGCCCACCCCGTCGTCGCCGTCGAGAGTGATTTCTATGGCATTCGATGGAGAGCAGACGACGTCCACCACGTAGAGCGTGCTGCCTTCCAGATGTTTCCGCGCCGCGGACTTTATTTTTTCAATGTCAATCATCTTCGGACGTTTCCCTGAATTTACGAATTTAGGGGACTCTCGTCCCCTAAAGCTTGCACTTCACCGCCGCAAATATAATACAATTCGTTGTCCGATGCAATACTATGCCTTATTTTTTCAACGTTTTTTTCAGTCATCCTGCTCGGCGAAGGGATTGAACGGCTTGAGTATGCCGCGCTTGGAGGAACGGATAAACTCTATGACGGCATCCCTTTCGGGCGAAGGCGGGAACTGTTCCAACACCGTCTGCACGCCCTTGTTATAGCTGTGGCCGCTCTGAAAAAGCACCCGGAAAATACCCTGTATGGCAGTGATTTGCTCCGAGGTGAACCCCCGTCGCCGGAGTCCTATGACGTTGGCTCCCTGATAAGTCACCGGATACCGGCCCGCCAGCACGAACGGAGGCACGTCCTTTCCCACGAGAGCGCCGCCGCCTATCATGGCGTGGGCTCCTATCCGGGTGAACTGGTGAACGGCGGCATTGCCCCCGATAACGGCCCAGTCGCCCACCTCGACCTCGCCGGCCAGCAAAACGCTGCTCACTATCACGCAATGGTTCCCTATGGTGCAGTCGTGGGCTATGTGCGCATAGGACATTATCAGATTGTCGTTGCCTATCAGTGTTCTGCCCTTCGCGCGGGTTCCGCGGTTTATGGTGGCGCACTCGCGAACGGTGTTGCGGTCGCCCATTTCCACCGTGCTGTATTCGCCGTCGAATTTAAGGTCCTGCGGAATGCCGGACACTACCGCTCCGGTGTGCACTCTGCACTCGCAGCCCATGCGCGCTCCGTTGCGTATGACGGCTCCGGTCCCTATCCAGCAGCGGTCTCCTATTTGGACGTCGCCCTCTATAAAGGCGAACGGTTCTACGGTCACGTCCCTGCCCAGACGGGCATCGGGGTGTATATATGCCAAATCGCTTATCATTCTTCTTCGGGTATTAGTAGTTTACAGGCGGCATGCTAAACCTTGTTGCGCGACACCTGAGCCGTAAGCACCGCTTCGGTAGTAAGCCGTCCCGCTACGTACGCCTTCGCTTCCATCGACACTATACCGTGCCTTATGGGCTGAGTAAGAGACAACTCGAATTGTATGGTATCTCCCGGCACGACTTTCTGTTTGAAGCGCACCCCGTCGATTCTCAGGAAATACGTCGAATAATTTTCCGGGTCTTCTATTCCGTTCAGAGCGAGAATGCCGCCGCACTGGGCCATGGCCTCTATGATGAGAACGCCCGGCATGACCGGCTCGGCCGGAAAGTGTCCTACGAAGAACGGTTCGTTCATAGTCACGTTCTTGATACCCGCCACGCTTTTTTCGTCGATGTGGAATATCCTGTCCACCAGCAGGAAGGGCGGACGGTGCGGCAGCGTTTTCCTTATCTTGTTTATGTCGTACACGGGCTCGGCCGCGGGGTCGTACGCATATCGGGGAGCGACGGCTTCCTTGCGGATTTCCGACGCAAGGACCCTGACGAACTCGGTGTTCGCAAGATGTCCCGGCCGTACGGCCATAATCCGGCCGCGGATGCGGCGGCCCAAAAGCGCGAGGTCGCCCGCAAGGTCCAGCAGCTTGTGCCGGGCTATCTCGTTCCCGAAACGCAGTTGCAGATTGTTGATGTACCCGTCGCTAACCTTTATGTCCTTCTTTCCGAAAACGGACGAAAGGCGCTCTATCTCCGCCGCCGACACGCAGTTATCGACCACCACTATGGCATTGTCGAGGTCGCCGCCCTTTATGAGATTGTGATTCAGCAACGGTTCCAGCTCGTGCAGGAACACGAAGGTGCGGCACGGAGACACCTCCGCCGCGAAATCCGAACCGGGACCGAAAGAGGCGTACTGGTTGCCTACCACTTTGGAATTATAATCCACATGGACGCTCATGGCGAATTCGTCGTCCGGATAGGCAGTTATTTCCGAGCCCTTCTCCGGATTGCGGTAAACCGTTTTGCGCTTTACGGTAAAATACTCCCTTTCCGCCCGCTGTTCCTCCAGACCTGCCTTCAGAACCGCTTCCGCATAAAAACGCGACGAACCGTCGAGTATCGGGACTTCCGGACCGTCGAGCTCCACTCTGGCATTGTCCACACCCAGAGACCACAAGGCGGCCATGAGATGTTCTATCGTACAAACTTTCGCGGGACCCTTTTCCACGGTCGTACCGCGCGAAGTGTCGGTCACATACTGGACGAGCGCCGGAACCTCGGGACAGCCGGGCAAATCCGTGCGTACGAAAAATATGCCCGAACCGGCTTCGGCGGGCAGCACTTTCATATTCACATTTACGCCTGTATGCAGTCCTTTACCTGAAAATTCCAACGATTTTCCGACGGTGTACTGGTTATCGGCCATAAACCTGCATCAATTTTGCCTGCAAAGGTATTAAATTTTTGATAGAAATAGTAATTTTGTTCGGTTTTATGATTCCTAATGGGAGAGTCCGAGAACAGGAATACCGGTAATCCCCAGAAGGTTAGGTTGCCTTTCGAAAAGAGGAAAACCGACTGGGGAGTGTGGGTTTACAATCACCGTACGGCGTTGAGCATTACGGTGATTGTCTATCTTCTGACCGCCATAGTGTTCATGTCGGCGAAAATAGTTCTCCGGCGGGAAAGTCCGTCGGAAACCATAGTGGTGGATTTCGCCGATTTGGAAAAACTTCAGGAGCAACTCAGGGAAGCGCAGGAGCTGAACCGTCTGCTGAACGAACAGACAGCCGGCATGGAATCCGAAGTACGGAACCGCTATTCCAACGAAAACGCCGCCCTCGACGAAAACCTGCGCGACGACCGCGGGACGGCCGCCCGCGAACTGTACGAGAAGGCGGAAGAAGCGCAGCGCAGGCTTCAGGCCAGCCGCGAGCTTTACGAGGAAGGTCTGGCCCGGTCGGTTGCGTCGCGGCCGGAAACAGGGGAAGCAGAAAGCCGGCAGGCCGAAAGCACGAAAGCCGAAGGCAACGTAACGGTATCCTATTCCCTTTCGGCTCCGGTGCGGACCGCCGTTTTCCTGAGCGTCCCGGCTTACCGCTGCCGGGGAGAAGGACGAGTGGTCGTAAACATTACGGTGGACCGGAGCGGCGAAGTGACGGCGGCGGAAATCGACAAAGGCCGCTCTTCGTCGGACTACTGCATGACCGCGGCGGCCGTGGAAGCCGCGCTCGCTTCCCGGTTCAATGCCGACGCCTCGGCTCCGCAGAAACAGAAAGGAACCGTATCCTATATGTTCGTCCGCCAGTGAGCTCCGGCTGCCTGACGGAAAATTCGCACCGTGTTTGCATACTACGCTCCGTACAAGTTCGAGCGAATCCGGCTCTGCCCCGGCTTGCGCCGTCTTCAGAGAATACAGTATGCGGTTCGGGCAAGCCCGAATAAATTAGGCTTATCGCTCGGCTTGCACTATATTTGAATAATACAGGCGGCGCCTCGGCAAAGTGCAAGCAAGCTTGCCTTTGCCCTCGGCTTGCACTATATTTGAATAATACAGGATGCGGTTCGGACAAAGCATCGAACAAGTTTGTGCTTTGCCGCTCACCTTTCACTATATTTGAATAATACAGGGGGCGCCTCGGCAAAGTGCAAGCAAGCTTGCCTTTGCCCTCGGCTTGCACTATATTTGCGGAAACACTGCTCCGGCACAACGTCTGGCTTATGATATTAAATACGGGAAACATCCTGCTTATCGGCTCCGTAATCCTGTTTGTAAGCATTATGCTGGGAAAAGCCGGAACACGGTTCGGAACCCCGGCCCTGCTGCTTTTCCTGCTGGCCGGAATGCTGTTCGGCACCGACGGGGTAGGCATAGAATTCAACAATCCTTCCACGGCCCAGTTCATAGGCATGGTCGCCCTGAGCATCATACTGTTTTCGGGCGGCCTCGATACCAAGCTGTCGGAAATACGGCCGATAGCGAGCGAAGGGGTAATACTCGCGACGTTGGGCGTACTGCTTACGGCGGGCCTCACGGGCGGCTTCATATACGGCATAGCAGGGCTGTTCGGACTGAAAGTAACGCTGGCCGAAGCGTTCCTGCTGGCGGCGGTGATGTCGTCCACCGACTCGGCCTCGGTGTTTTCCATCCTCCGTTCCAAAAAAATGGGGCTTAAATACAACCTGCGGCCCATGCTGGAGCTGGAAAGCGGCAGCAACGACCCTATGGCCTACATACTGACCATACTTCTCATACAGGTTATTCAGTCGGGGCATGTGGACGTGGGAGGTTCCATACTTATGTTCTTCATACAGATGAGCGTGGGCGCCCTGTCGGGATACCTGCTCGGAGTCGGGGCCGTCAGGGTGCTGAACAACATAAATATCCAGAACAAGTCGCTCTATTCGGTGCTGCTGCTGGCGTTCGTGTTCTTCATCTTCTCGTTTACCGACCTTATCCGCGGCAACGGCTATCTGGCCGTTTACATAGCCGGTCTGGTGGTGGGCAACCGGAAAGTGGTTTACAAAAGGAACCTGATGACGTTTTTCGACGGCTTTACATGGCTGTTCCAGATAGTGATGTTCATTTCGCTCGGGCTGCTGGTCAATCCCCGCGACGTGACCCATGTAGTGGAAATAGGGCTGCTCGTCGGCTTTTTTCTGATTCTGATTGCACGACCGGCGGCCGTGCTCGCATGTCTGCTGCCTTTCCGGAAGCTCCCTTTCAAAGCCAAACTATACGTATCGTGGGTGGGCCTGCGGGGAGCGGTTCCGATTATTTTCGCCACGTATCCGCTGGTGGCGGGAGTGGAAAACGCGAGCCTTATCTTCAATACGGTATTTTTCATCACCATCATTTCGCTCGTGGTTCAGGGCACTACGGTGGGATGGATGGCGGAGAAGCTCGGCCTCAACACCAAGGTAAAGGAACACAGCTTCGACATAGACCTGCCGGACGAGGTGAAGGCTTCGCTGGTGGAAACCGAGGTGGACGACCGTTTCCTAAGCAAAGGCCATTTTCTCCGGCAAATCCCCCTGCCGGAGAATACGCTCGTGATGATGGTGCGGCGCGGCGACAATTATATCGTCCCCCGCGGTGACACGCGCCTTATGCGCGGCGACAAGCTGCTGTGCATCTCCTCCGACAAGCAGGTTCCGGACAAGTATGCCGCCGGCAGCTACCGTCCGGGAAGAAAGCGCCGCAAGCCCGAAAAACCGGACGTAATTCCGGCTGCGGACGCCGAAACCCTTAAATCCGGGAAAACCGCCGCAGCCCCGGCCAAACGTCGCCGCAAGGAACCGGCGGACTGACAACTCTTTTGGCTGAAGGTTTGCAGTAATCCCCGCAAAATCATCCGGGGATGAAGCGCGAACTGGAAAGACTCGCCACCAAATTTCTCGACTTTCTGGGAGCCGGAGGCAACCAGCAAAGCAACGTAGACTATTTCTCCCTGCTGGTCATCGTGCTGGTATGCGTGGCCGGGTGGTTCGTGCTGCGCTTCCTTCTGGTAAAGGGCGGCGGACGCATCGCCTCGAAGTCCCGCTCGCCGGTGGTCAAGCTGCTGTTCGATGCCGGCACCATGCGCAAGGTGGCGAGCATTCTGGCCCTGCTGCTGCTCTACTCCCTCATACCGGTGGCGTTCGACGTCCGTACGCGGGCTCTGGTCATCACGCAGCGCAGCATGGCGGTTCTGATAGTGTGCTTCGCCATGGCGCTTACCAACGCGCTGATAAAGATAACCTTCAGAATACTTTACAGCAAGCGCAACTACCGCAACCGCCCCTTGAAAGGAATCCAGCAGGTGTTTCAGGTAATAAACATCTGTATCGGCATAATCATAATAGTAAGCATAATCATCGACAAGTCGCCGTCCAAGCTGCTTACCGGCCTCGGGGCGTCGGCCGCCCTGCTTACCCTTATATTCCGCAATACGATATTGGGCCTCGTATCCGGGGTCATGCTTTCTGAAGACCGTATGCTCCAGCCGGGCGACTGGATAAGCATGCCGCAGAACAACGTGGACGGAACCGTGATGGAAGTCACGCTCAATACGGTCAAAATCCAGAATTTCGACAACACCACGACCACCATCCCGCCTTACGTGCTGACCGAAGGTTCGTTCAAGAACTGGAACTCGATGACGCTTTCGGGAGGCAGGCGGATAATGCGCTCGATAAACATAGACATGAACAGCGTACGTTTCTGCACGGACGACATGCTGGCCCGCTTCGGGCATATCGACCTGCTGAAAGACTATCTGGCCGGACAGAAGAAAAAGGCGGACGAAATCAACTCCAAACTGCCGCCCGAGGCTCCGCCCGTCAACCGTTACCGCATCACCAATCTGGGCGTGTTCCGCGCATACCTTACGTCCTACCTGCGCTCGCTGAGCATCGTCAACAAGGACATGACCCTTATGGTGCGCTATCTGGAACCTACCGACAGCGGCATACCGGTGCAGGTTTACTGCTTTTCGAGCACGACCGAGTGGGTAGCCTACGAGGGGATACAGGCAGACATTTTCGACCATATCATGGCCATAGTGCCGCAGTTCGACCTCGTAGCGTTCCAGAAGCCGTCGGGAGCCGACATAAATTCGCTGGCCGTGCGTACCGACGACACGGTATCCTGAAAGTTTGGCGGTCAGCGAGCCTTTTCATACCTTTGACGGAACCAAACGGAACATTCATGGCGGACCGGAAAAACATTACGGCGGCTTTCTCGGGCTACCGGCCGGAAAAAATGCGTCTGTGCCGTGCCTCTCCGGAAGTGTGTCTGGAACCCTACCCGCTTATCCGGGAAACGGTGGCCGCGCTCTATGCCGCCGGCTACCGCAGGTTCCTGTCCGGCATGGCGCGCGGCTTCGACCTGTGGGCCGCCCGGACGGTAATAGGGATGCGCTCGGACGGATTCCCCGAACTGCATCTTACGGCGGCGGTTCCCTTCCGCGGACAGCAGGACGGCTACGGCCGCACGGACGCGGCGCTTTACGGCGAGATACTCGATGCGGCCGACAGCGTGGAAACGCTCTCCCCCTTCTACGACCGCGACTGCTTCCGCCGACGCAACGACTGGATGACGGCCCGGGCCTCGGTTCTGGTATGTTACTATACCGGTCTGGGCGGCGGCACGCGGTACACGGTCGAAAAGGCGCGCAGAAGCGGACTGAAGATTATAAATCTGGCCGAGCCGTACGCTCCGGGCGTCCTGCTCTGACCCGGCTCAGTCTTTAAGGGCCTTTATCAGCCCCGGCAGCATAAGGCGGATGCGGTTCTCGTCCTGTGCGGTATGGAAACGTCCGTCGGCGGTCGCTTCCTCCCCCGAAACCTCGCCCTTGCTTATCGCTCCCGCGGCCAGCGGATGCACCGACAGCTTGCGGCCGGCGGTTATCCCTGCGAAATCGAACATCATTCCCGCGGCGCAGTGTCCGGCCATGAGCTTCCCCTTGTTCCCGAATGCTTCGAGAACCTGCATAAGGTCGCGATTGTAAGGTTTGTCGGCATTCTGCTGGAATACGGGCACGGCGTCGCCGCACGCGAACACGAGAGCGTCGTATTCGCCCTCGCGCCCTTTCAGCGCCGCTATCGTATCGTCGGCTTTCAGGGCCACGCCCGAATTGGTCTTTATGTCCGCGGTATCGGCCACCGCATAGAGCCTGAACGGAATGCCGTTCTCATAAAACGCTTCGAGATACTGGAACAGTCCAGCCCCGTTTACCGGATTCACGGCCAGCACGGCCACTTTCTTTCCCATAGCTTGATTATTTTTCAGATTACTTTAAGGCAGTAGCCTATATTTGTATGCAAATATAGTTGTCCCGGCTGCCCGAAACAAGAACTAACCTGAACGATATAAAGTTACATTCATGTAACCGTTGCTGGGTATCAGTCCGCTGCAAAATGGAAAGAACGAAATATTTTACTCCCGGCGCCGCCTGTCCGGTACGCGACGTGCTCGGCCGGCTGGGCGACAAATGGACGGTGCTCGTGCTGCTCGTGCTCGACGAAAACCCGCTCATGCGGTTCGGCGACATTCACCGGGCCATTCCGGACGTTTCGCCCCGGATGCTTACGGCCACGCTCCGCACGCTGGAAGCCGACGGAATAATCCGTCGCCGCGTATATGCCGAAGTCCCCCCGAAAGTGGAATACAGCATTACGGACAGAGGGCGAAGCCTCGTGCCGCACGTACGGGCGCTGGTGGAATGGGCGCAGGCCAATATGAAAGGCATCCTCGAAGACAGACGGGCGCAATCCGGCAATCCTGCGGTCTGAAAACGGAAGACAGGATGCGGTTCGGACAAAGCATCGAACAAGTTTGTGCTTTGTCGCTCACCTTTCACTATCTTTGCGCAAAATCGGACAGATATGGAAAAACCTACTCTGGTGGTGCTCGCCGCAGGCATGGGTTCCCGCTACGGCTCGCTAAAACAGATAGACGCCGTGGGGCCCGCAGGCGAAGCCATCATAGACTACTCCGTTTACGACGCCGCCCGCGCCGGATTCGGCAAGGTGGTGTTCGTAATAAGGCACGCCCTCGAACGGGAATTCCGGGAGATGTTTTCCCCGAACCGTTTCGGAGGAGCCGTCGATGTCGATTACGCCTATCAGGAACTCGACCGGCTTCCCGAAGGCTGCCGCGTACCCGAAGGGCGCGTCAAGCCGTGGGGAACCAATCACGCCGTGCTGTGCGCGGCCGACCGGGTGAACGGGCCTTTCGCCGTTATCAACGCCGACGATTTCTACGGCCGCGAAGCATACGAAACGATAGCGGGATTTCTGCGGTCGGCATCCGGGCGGGGCGATTACTGCATGGTAGGCTACCGCCTCGAAAATACCCTCTCGGACTTCGGTTTCGTATCCCGCGGCGAATGTCGCACGGACGCGGACGGTTATCTGGTATCCCTGACGGAGCGTACGGCCGTAACCCGCACTCCGAACGGCATAGAGTACGACGACGGACATGGAAACATGACTCCCATAGCTCCCGATACCGCGGTGTCGATGAATCTTTTCGGATTCACGCCCGACTATTTCGATTATTCGGAAGAAGGGTTTCGGGAATTTCTCGCCGAAAGCGGCTCGGAACTGAAATCCGAATTCTACATTCCGTGGATGGTGAACCGTCTTATGTCGTCGGGACGCGCGCGCATGAAAGTTCTGTCCAGCCCGGCACGGTGGTTCGGAGTGACTTACAAGGAGGACAAGCCCGAGGTAATGCGCCGTCTGAGGGAGCTCGCAGCCGAAGGAACATATCCGGAACGCCTGTGGAAATAGAGCAGTACATAGCCGGATTCTCCCCCGAAGGAGAAGCCGTCGTGACCTACGTTATGCGTGCGACCGACGGTTCGTCCGTATCCCTTGCCAACCTCGGGGCCGCCGTGACTTCCGTACAGGTTCCCGACCGCAACGGCCGCATGGCGGACGTGCTGGCGGGCGTCGGAGCATCCGCAGTCCGTCGGCCCGTGCGCGGCATGCCGGGAGCCGTGACCGGCTCCCGCGAATCGCTCGAAAGAGCCGTATGGACCTCCCGCGTGGAAACCGACCGGGTGGTGTTTTCCCTCGCAAGCCCCGACGGAACCGACGGATACGAAGGCACGCTGGGTCTTGAAATAGTGTACGACTGGAGCGACGACCTCGGGCTGGAAATAACGTACCTCGCCAAAGGCGACGCTTCCACACCCGTCGGACTGTATTCGCGGCTCGCATTCGACCTTTCCGCAGGAGAGGACTCCGGCCGCCAAACGCTCGTACTCGCCGGTCGCGAAATACCGCTCGGCGAGCTTCCCGCCCAACCGGTTACTCTGCCCGGAGCGCGGCCCGACACGCTTACGCACGCCGCATCCCTGACCGATACTGTTTCGGGCCGCACGCTCGACGTATATACCACATTCCCGGCCCTGCGCACCGTCGTGCTGGAAGCCGGCCCGGAAAGCCCCGTACGGAAAGGATTGATACTTACCGGCTGCGAAACGGCATCCGGGCCGCAGCCGCTTACCGCGGGCGACGTATATGCCTATCGTACGGTCTGGAAGTTCGGCCGCCGTTGACCGTCCGCGCACGCGCATCCCTGAAAAACCCGCCGCAAAAAACCGCGGCGGGTTTTTATATGCCCCGCTGGAACAATTATTGCACCCGCTTACGGCACTCGGACAGCTATGGAAAGCCAAAGGATACTCGTAACCGGCGGAGCCGGACTGATAGGAACGGCGCTTTGCGAAAAACTGCTTGCGCTGGGACATACGGTGGTATGCCTCGACCTGCCCGGACGCCCTCTGCCCCCGCCGCTCGCAAAGCATGCCGGCGACCCGCACCTGATGCTCGTGCATCACGACATGACCGCGCCGTTCGACATGCCCGCCGACCGAATCTACGCCCTCGCGTCGCCGACGAGCAGAAAATATCTGCGCGGACGGCCTGCGTCGGCCATGCGCGACATGCTGCGCATAGCGGTCAACACCCTCGAAATGGCTCTGCACAGCCATGCGCCCGTGGTGTTCGCATCGGCCGCGGCCGCATACGGCAACACCCGGAATCCCATACAGTCGGAGGACAACTTCGGAAGCGTGGACACTTTCGGAGCGCGCTCGGCCGACGAGGAGGGGAAACGCGCTTGCGAAGCCCTGTGCGCCTCCTATGCCCGGCAAAGCGGACTCGACGTAAGGGTAGCCCGCATATTCAACACCTACGGCGACCGTGCGGCCGCGGACGACGAGCGGGTCGTTCCGAAGTTCATACGCGCGGCGCTCGAAAACCGCGACATGCCGGTTTTCGGCAACGGCGAGCAGACCCGCAGCTTCTGCCACGCGGACGACATGGCCGAGGGGCTTATGGCTCTTATGGCGCTGGAACCGGGCGTGGCCGACGCTCCGGTGAACCTCGGGCACAGCTACGAAACCACGGTTTCGGCCCTCGCGTCCAAGATACGGATGCTTGCCGGAAGCCGTTCGCGGGTCGTGCATCTGCCGGCCTCCCCGAACGAAATACGCAACCGGTGTCCCGACATCGCCCGCGCCCGCGAGCTTACCGGATGGATGCCGCGCATACCTCTGGACGAAGGGCTGCGGCGGGCGGTGGACGCCTTCCGCAGCGAAGCGTCCGAAAGCGGCCCGAGCGCCCGCATAACATGGGCGGAAATGGCATAGTACGCGAAATTTACGACAACTTAAAACACCGATTATAATGGAAAAGTTCAATGAAATAATCAACGGCGACAAGCCGGTGCTGGTCGATTTCTACGCAACATGGTGCGGCCCCTGCCGGATGATGCACCCCATACTGGACGAGCTGAAAAAAAGCGTCGGCGAAAGCGCCCACATAATAAAACTCGACATCGACAACAAGGCCAACGAACAGCTCGTGCAGCAATTCAACGTACGCTCCGTACCCACGCTAATCATCTTCCACAAGGGCGATATGAAGTGGCGCCAGAGCGGGGTGGTCAACGCCTACAAGCTCGAAACCATGCTGCGGCAGTACGGCGAGGAGGAAATTCCGGAAGCCGTAAGGCAGGAATAACCCGCTCCGTTCGCCGGCGAGGAATTTCCGGGGCAAAGGCGCCCGTTTCCGGCACAAGGCGTTCCAACGGCGGAAAGCCGCACGGCCGGTCCTTATCAGGGTCGGCCGGCGTTTTTGTCCGCACCGATAAAAACCGGCGGAAACTTTCGTTTCCGCCGGTTCCCGACACTTCCGGCCCGCAGGCCGGCACCAACCTAACCCGTTACTTTCCCCATGCCGACGACAGCAGGAAGTAAACGTCCTGTCCGTCGGCGCTTACCGGATGGAACGACGGAGCGAACAGTCCCTCGCCTCCGTCCGTCATAAGCAGTTTTTCTCCGGACCACTCGCCTTGGGGCGCACGCGCATCGCGGAATACCACCGCGCCCCGGTTGGGCGAATAGTAAAGCATCATCCAGCGCCCGGCGGCGGTATTGTACATCACCGACACCTCGCCCGCGGTTCCGAACGTCACGCCCGTGGCGGCCTTCTCGTCCCCGGCTTTCCATTCGGCGCCGTTCCAGTACTGCCAGCCGGAAGCCGAAAGCATGTCGCCCTCGGACGCGCGGGCGACGCACACCTGCGTACCTTCGCGTCCGGCGGGAGTGCCGTACATATAAACGTAGCCGTCGCGCTTTTCGAAGGCGGCTTGAACGAAATTGCCGTCGGCGGCCCATTTCATATCGCTGCGGCTCCACGTTTTGCCCCCGTCGTCGGAATACGCCAGTCCGCTTCCGCCTACCGTCCACGCGTTGTCGCCGTAATTCCTGTCCAGCACGCGCATATAATGGATGTACTGGCGCGAACCGGCGGCCACTCCGGCGGTCGGAACGCACGAAGCCTCGCCGCCCTCTACCGACGCGAATTCCACGGGCTTACCCTCGCCGTCCGCAACGACCGTATAGGTCAGGCCGTCGGAGGGGTCGCCGTCCGTGCTTACCGCCACGGCATTGCCGACCTTTCCAGCGCCTTCCACGTCGGCCGGTCCGAACGCCATCATAAGTCCGCCCTGTCCGTCGCTCCATACCGTGCAGCCGTCGGCCGCGCGGACGCTGCCGCCGTCGGAAATGCCGGCTACCTCGGAACAGTCGGAAAGCAGATAGGAATCCTGTTCCACCCCCTTCGGGACTATCTTCACATCGTCGATTGCCACGCCTAAGCCGACCCATGCCCATGCGCCGGAGAACATGTGCGCCCTGTAATCGTCGCCGGAATTCCATTCCACGACGGCCCTGTTCCACGAAGTGCTTATAATCTGCGGCTCGTCTTTCAATACCGGGGTCGAACCGTCGGGCATTATCCGGCGCATTCCGAGGAATATGTTGGTGCGCTCGTCGTCCGCGTTAGACTTGTACCATGCCGTTTCCACGTAATCGGTATTCCGCATCAGGGGCACGGTCTGTACGCACAGGTCGCCCCAGTTATCTACGGCATAGTCGATTGCGCAGGCATGCGCACCGCCGTGGGCATCGTCCGTATAACGGCTGTCCACTGCATACCAAGGCGTGTTGTAGGTGATTTCCTTTTCGGGGTAATCCTCGAATCCGGGATTCGAAAGCATGTTGAAACCGTCCGGGTCTTCCGACAGGCGGGCTTTCATAATGCGCACCGAGGCGAAACGCTCGGTATTCTGGCCGCCGAACTGGGTGACGCCGACGGTAATGGGATTGCCTTCGCAGGTTATCGTAAGGGTAGCCGTGCGGTCGGCCGTGTCGCCGTTGGCCTCGACGGACACGGTGATTTCGGTATCGGCCGTAGCGCCGCCCTGCGAAGGTTCTACCGAGGTTATCCACGTGTCGGAAGACACTATGCTCCACTGTCCGGGAGCGGAAAGGCGGAATACGGCCTGCGAAGCGGAAGTGTCGAAGGTCAGCGACCTCGGACTCGCGTCGAACGAAGCCGACGGACCGTCGTTTCCGTCGTCGGAGCAGCCGGCCGCCAGCGCCCCGAACAGAGCCGCGGCGGCGAAACATGTTAAAGTTCCGGTTTTCATTTTCAATGTTATTAAAAGTTTCAAGAGTTTGTTTTCATGCGGAGAAATACGGGTTTACATAGTGGTTTACGGCAGCGGACCTGTCGCCTGCTGCGGGTCGGAAGCGTTCGCGGCCGACGAAGAAGCGTCGCCGTACCAGAATACCGTCGAGGCGTAGTCGGCCGTTCCCGGCTCCCAGCCCAGCAGCTCGAAGTCGAAGGACAGCGACGAGCCGAACGGTACGGCGTCGAGGCATCGCGTACGCAGGAACGTGTTCCAGCCCGACGAAGACACGTTGTCGGCGCGGGGAGCGCCCCCGAACGGCGTATGGAAGATTTTTACCGGAGCGAACGAACCGTTGTAGTAGTCCTCCGTGCCGGTTCCGAAATGCGACGGAAAAGACTCTCCGTCGAGGTATATCTTCTCGTCGCCCTCGCCCCACCACGCGCCGCTGCGGTTGTAAACCGAAAGCACGTCCCCGCAGTAAACTCCGCGGCCGCAGAGGCGCATCATGTTGTAGTGGCCGTTGGAGGGCGAATCGTAGTCCGTACCCAGCACGAGGTTCTTTTCCTGCCGCCACGCGGCGTGGAAGTAAAGCGTGTTGTCGTACCATTTCCAGTCGGACACCTTCAGGGTCACCGACGCCTCTACCGGCTGCGCGGAGAGATTCCGAAGCTCCACGCGGGCGTTTTCCCGGTAGGGCATTACCCAGCGGCAGGTCACGGAACCCCGGCCGTCGGACGACATGTAGCGGCTGCGAAGCTCCGGAGCGCCCACTCCGGCCCCCGCGAACTCTCCCAGAGGGGCGCTCACGGTGCGGCGGCCGTCGAAATCCATGTTCAGAAACAGGCCGCGCATAATCTCGTCCAGTTCGGCCCCTCCGGTATTCCGGAGCGTAACCGTAAGCTCCCTCACGGCGTTCGCGCCTTGCGGCAGGTCGAGGTAAACCGTCCCTCCAGCGGGTATCGCGGCATTTTTCGCCACCGTCCGGCCGCCCTCGAAAGGTTGCGGACGCAACAGCGACTCGGCCGCCGACGCCAGCCGGAAGGAAAGCGACGACGCCTGCTGCGGCGAGAACGTACGCACGGACGTGCCGGCGTCGTAAGCCCGGTAGTTCACCGCTATCGCGTAGCCTATATTCGCCGGTTCGACCGTAATCCGGCAGCCGGAGGCATAGGGGAGCGGCAGGAAAAACGTCGTGCCGCCGCGCTCGTCGTAATAGTTGTGCTTCAGAAGAAAGGGCTCCGGGACTGAAAATGGAACCCTGCTCATGTCGTACGACGAAACCGTAAACGAGGGCGTGTCGGCTCCGTCGAAGTAAAATCTCAGCTTCGCATCGCGCACTATCCCCGTCATCCAGATGCGCGTAACGGCTCCGGGACCTTCGTGCTCGAAAAGCACGCGCTCGACGCGGCCGTTCAGGGTATCGTAGCGGACGAAACCGCTGTTATCGTTATTGGCGAACCATCCGGGCAGGCCGGGGCCGACGCTGCGGCGGTCGTAACTGCTTTGCTGGAGGCAGCGGTAGCCCGGAACGGGCCAGTAGGCCGCTTCCTCGGCCGAGGTCATTTCGTCCAGCAGGGAAGCGAGCGTAACGGGTTCCTGCCTGCGGTGCAAGCCCTCCGACGGCTCCGCTCCCGGAGCGCCGCCGTCCTCCTTCGTGCAGGAGGAACAACCGGCGCTCAGAGAGAGAGCCCCCAACCAAAACCAAAAGTTCAAAATCCTGTACATATTACATCGACATCATTACGAGGGCGCAGACCCCGAACAGGGCGGCCCCGGCCATATTGACCGCGAAGGCCGTGCGCAGAGAGCTTCGCTTGGATACGACGCCTATCAGGGCGGGCAGAACGCTCGAACCGGCCAGACCGACGGCGAAAATCACCCCGAAAGCCGTACCGTGGTACGAAGGGTCCACCTTGCTGAACATGTAGCCGAAAATATTGGGGCACACCGAACCCATCAGAAGGCCCAGCGTCACGAGCCCGACGGCGGCCAGACGGCGACTGCTCGTAAGCCGCAGCACTACCAGCACCGCGAGGGCCGAAACCGCCAGCGCCGCCAGCACCAGCGGCGTGTTCGACGGGGTTACGAACAGCGAGGTGATTAGCCGGGCAGCCAGAATGGCTATGAAAAACATCGACAGCACCCGGTTGGCCTGCCTGTCGGTCGAGCCGAGCCGGGACATGTAGGTGTTGGCCCACGAGCCGACTCCGTTCTCCACCCCGGCGCCGAAAAAGTTGGTCACCAGAGCCACCACGAATACCGAGCTGGTCAGCACGCCCGGCACGTCGGCCCAGCGGAAATCGCCTTCCACCGCCGGAAACTCGGCCGCGAGCGAAAGAACCGCTACCGCCAGCACCAGAGCCGCGAACATCCCCACCGTGCGCCGGTAGCCCATGCGTGCCAGCAGCCCGGTCAGATAATAGGACACCAGAAAGGCGCCCACGCCGTAGAAAGCGTTTCCGAGATTGGTGGCGGCGCTGGCGTTGCCGCCGCCGAAAAGCACCAGCGGCAGAATGGTGTTGCCCACCGAAATAATGCACATGGCCCCCACGCTGAGGATTATGTAGGCGGCCAGCACCTGGGAGTATTTGCGGCACAGCGACAGCCCGCCGAGGGCGGCGGCCGTAAAGAAAAATCCGAAAATCGCTACCGTGCGCTGCCCCAGCACGTCGATTAGCGACGAGAGCAGCACCACGCCGAGCGCTCCGGCCAGCATAAAGCCCGAAAAAAGCATTCCGGCGCGGGCGTCGCTTATGTTCATCCGCCCGGCTATCTCGTGCTTGAGTCCCACCAGCAGGGAAATCATCGCTCCGTAAACCGCGAGGCAGAGTATGGCTATAACCTGAATCATGGCTGCGAATTTTTAAAGTGTCAGTAAATCACGGCCCGCGTCGGCTCCGTGCGCTCGGAGTACGGAGCCAGCGCCACCGGCTGCGCGCCCTCCATGTAATAGTACGCCACGGTGGTGTAGTCGTCGCTCGCTCCCTGCTGGCCCTTGAAATCGTAGGCCGTGCCGGGGGCGACGTACTGGTTTTCGAGCGTCACCTTCAGGCTGCTGCGGAAGCGCACCGGGTTGGCCGCATAGAAACGGTAGGCCCGGTTGTGCCCCGTGTAGCTGTATTCGGCCGTGGCCTCGTTCACGAGCTCGCCTCCCAGAATGTAACCGCTGTACAGGTAGGAATAGGGCCCTCCGAAGTCGAAGCAGGCTCCGTACTCGTCTTCCGTGCCGGGGCTGTGCTTTATGCGGCGGCCGTCCACGGTGAAATCGGTATCTCCCTCGCCCCACCAGCGGCGGCTGAGAGTATAAACGTGCAGGATATTGCCAACGTAGTGGCCGTGGCCCTCGACGTCGAGAATCACATGCTCTCCCCCGGTCGGGTTCGAACGGCGCCACACGGCGTGGAAACGGCTGGGCTCGGATGCGTACGCCGCGTCGAGCGTAACGTCGGCGTTGTATGCCACGTCGCGGCGGTACGTGTCGGGGCCGTCGTTGTAAAGGGTCATTCTCATGCCTTTCGAGAACGGCATCGGAAAATAGCTCTGGTGGCAGTTGTGCCGGATGCTCAGAAACGGCGACTGCCAGTCCGCCACCCTTCCGGCGAACGTGCCGAAAAACGCCGCCAGCGGCACGTTCACGCTCGGCTCGTCGGCTCCGTCCCAGTAAATCCTCAGTACGAGTCCGGGGTCGGTTATACCGCCTCGGCCGTCGGTTATGTAAAAGTAGGTCAGCGCCCCGGCTCCGTCCCACGAGGCGAGTTCGTATTCCCCGCCGGGAGCTATTTCGACCCGGCCCCAGTTGCAGCGACTGTCGCTCGCGGCGTCGCGCAGAGTGTAAAGGCCTTGCGGAGCCTCGGCTGAAACCGCAAGGGCCGACATCAGGGCGGCGCACGCAAGGCACATGGTTTTTATCGTAGTGTTCATGGCATTATCCTTTGAAGTTTTTTTCCGAAGCGGCCTCGGCAAGCACCAGCGCGGCCATGTCGCCTATGCGCTCGCCCAGCCCGGCGGGCACTATGCGGCACGCCGCGGCCGAAAATCCTATGGACTCGCGGGCTATCGTTTCCCGCATGTAAGGTTCTATCAGGTCGCGCGAGCGGCCGTAAATGCTGCCCAACACAATCACCTCCGGATTGATTACGTCGATTATAATCGACAGGCCCCTGCCAAGGTACTCCGAGCAGAGCCGGTAAACTTCCAACGCCGTCGCATCGCCCGCATGGGCGGCGTCGGCTATGCTTTTGGCCGTCACCGCAGGCAGCTCGTCGAGCGAGGAGCAGTAGCCGGTCTTTTCGCCCGTCTGGATACGCTGCCGGGCCATGCTGCGCCCCACCTGCGCTATTCCTCCCCCGCTGCACCATCCCTCGAACGAGCCGGCCTTTCCGAAACCCACGGGACCGAATTCCGAAAGGCGCATGTGGCCCACTTCTCCGGCCAAATCGCACGTTCCGCTGTAAAGGCGGCCGTCGAGTATCAACCCGGCGCCCATGCCGGTCCCGAACGTGAAGAACGCCATGTTGGACGAGCCGCGTCCCGCGCCGAATTTCCACTCGGCCAGAGCGCATGCGTTGGCGTCGTTCTGAACAGCGGCCGGGCGGCCGAACCGCTTTTCGGCCATAGCCACTATGGGAACCTCGTCCCAGCCGGGCAGGTTGGGCGGCGAGAGCACCACTCCGCGGCGGCTGTCGAGCGGGCCGCCGCAGCTTATGCCGATGCCGGCCACGTCGCCGGCCGCAAGGGAACGTTCCGAGAGCAGGGCCTCCGCACGCGAGAACATTTCCTCGATTGCGGCCGAAGGGCCGGCGGGCGTCGGGAAAGCCGCTCTTTCCTCGATTATCAGGTTTCCGTCGGCGGCGGCGCCCAGAATCACGGCGCATTTGGTTCCGCCTATATCGAAGCCTAAAAGTTTCATTTCAAACGGTTTATCAGATTAGTAAAAGAAGTTTCTACTTTATTTGCACCACAGGGCCGTACAGCAGCTCGGCGGCTCCGTCGAGCTGAAGCCCGATACGCGCCCAGAGCCGGTCGTGCTGCGCGAGCAGCGAGCCGATATTCTGCGTCGTGGAGTTGCCGCCCTCGGCCGGAGATGCGAAATCGGCCCTGTAAATATTGTGTCCCGTACGGCCGTCCACGAAACGGGTGTCCCCCACGAACAGCGACAGGCGCTGCACGGCGGCTCCCTCCGCCACGCGCTCCAGAACGCACGAAGCCCTGAGCGAACTGCCTCCCAGCACTATCTGCGGATTGCGCAGCATATAGTAAGGCACGACCTCCAAATCGGTCTTCGTCCCGCCCGAAACGGTTATTTCGACCGGGACCGTTCCTCCCCGCCACGGCCCCGCTCCGTCCGGGACGCTGAGCATGTAGTCGCCGTCGAAAAGCAGGGAACGGAACGAACCGTCGTCGGCCACGAACACCTCTATGGCCGTGGACAGGCCGAAGCCTCCCTGGTAAAGCTGGAGCTTCACGGCTCCGTGGGCCAGCCCGAGAGCCTCGCCCATGTAGGTTACGCGGCCCTCCAGCACGCTCGCCGGAGCGTCGTAATTATCCTTGCCGCAACCGGCGGCCGCAACGGCCGCGAGCAGCACCATACATATCTTTTTCATAGCTCGTTCGGTTTACTGATAAGGGTTCTTAACCAGCAGGGGATTGCGGCTGAGCCACCCCTCGTCGTAGAAACTGTAATAGTTCTTCATCTGGAACCAGCGAGGATATACGGTCATGTCGGCCTTGCGGCGTACGAAAGCCCATTTGCCGTCGCGCTCGTCGCCCGGAGCCGCCACGCGGTACGGAAACAGGGCGTAATGCACCGCCTGCGGATTGGAATCGCTGCCGTCCCATACCTTATGCGCCAATCTCCAGCGTTTCAGGTCCCAGTAGCGATGTCCCTCGAAAGCCAGCTCCACGCGGCGCTCGCGCACGAAATCGTCCAGCGAGAGCGACATCAGCCCGGTCAGGCCCGCCCGGTCGCGCACCTCGTTTATATACTCCAGAGCCTGCGGGTCGCCCAGCTCCCATGCGGCTTCGGCGGCATTGAGCAGCACCTCGGCATAGCGGAACAGCGGAAACGCTACCGTGCTGCCCTTGTCGCTGGCCCCGCCGGCAGCCTCGTCCATGAATTTGCGGACGCAGAAACCCGACTTGTTGCGCTGGCCGTCGTTGGTCGCCAGCGGGCCGTTGATGCTGGTCAGCATGCCGTGCTCGTTGGTACTGCCGGCCTTGCCGGACACGAACTCCCACGAGCCGTCCTTCGGAATCATCTGCCCCGCCTGAAACACTATCTCCTCGCCCTTGAAGTCGGAGCCGGGATAGATTACCGTGCCCCACAGGCGCGGGTCCTTGCCCGCGAAAATGTCTTCGGCATTGTCGTAGAATATGTAATCGCCGTCCTGCCCGGTGCGGAGCGCGCCGTCGCGGGAGTCCGTGTATTCGAAAGCCTCCACCAGATTCAGCACCGGAGTGACGTTCGTGGAGGAAATCCCCTCGGCCACGGACGTCGGAACATTGTTGAACGAAAACATCGTAGGGTTGCCCGGATAGACGTGGTCCGTCGCCCAGATTATTTCCGGATTGCCCGCCTTGACGGTCAGGGCCTCGTAGAAGTTCTGGGCCTTGTCCGCGTTTCCGCGGTAAAGGCCGTACGGACCTTCGTGGATAATGCGCCGTGCGGCGTCCAGAGCCGTCCGGTAATAGCCTTCGGCGCGAGCGGCCGGAATGCCAGCCTCCCCGCCGGCCGTGCGCACCGGCATGGCCATGCGGTCGTTATAGCGCGCCAGCGAACCGGCGTAAAGCGCCGCACGGCTTTTCAGGGCCAGAGCCGCCCATGCGTTCGCCCTCGAAGCGTTCACCGACGGCGAAATCGACAGCCGTTGCGCCGCCGTGTCGCACTCGGCTATTATATAATCGTACGTTTCGGCCTCCGTAGCCCGCTTGCGCTGAAGCACCGTGGGGTCCATTCCGGCCGAATACTCGAACAGTTCCTCCCCTACCAGCGGAACGCCTCCGAGCGAACGCACCATGTTGAAGTACGTCCATGCGCGCAGAAAGCGCACTTCCCACTCGTAGGCCACGCACTCCTTTTCGGTGTAATACCGGGAACCGTAAAGCCGCAGGCCGTTAAGGAAATCGTTCATATCCCTCAGCAGCTTGTAGTCGTACACGCGCATGAAGTCGTCCGCGAACCCCAGCGTATTGTCCGGGCTGCCGTTCGACCAGCACGCTTCGTCCAGATAGATGTAGAGTTTGTTGTCGTCTATGTTCTGCCCCCACCGGGTGCGGCCGTAAAACCCGGCCACCGCCGCGAGGGTCAGCTTCTCGTCTTTGAATATGCCCTCGTAATTGAGGTCGTTGTCGGGACTGCGGTCTATGAAATCGTTGCAGCCCGTCGCGGCGACGGCTGCCGCCGCGGCAATAAATATGTATAAGGCTCTCATGATAACGGGTCCGTTAGAAGGTTATCTTTATACCCGCGCCCAGCAGGCGGCTGGTCGGATAGGCCAGGGCCGATTCGTTGGCTATTTCCGGGTCTATTCCGAAATCGTGCAGGTTGTCTATGGAGAACAGGTTCTGGCCCATAAGGTAGATGCGCAGGTTCTGTATGCCGCATTTGGCCAGCCACTTGCGGGGCAGGTTCCACCCTATCTCCAGATTCTTGAGCTTGACGTACGCCACGTTGCGGTACCAGAAATCGCTCGTCCAGTAATTGCTGTGTTCGGAATTTCCGGCTATCGACGTGGGATAGCGTCCGGGGATAAGCTCGCTCGAAGGGTCCTCCGGGTCGGCCAGATGCCACTGGTCGCCGAGAATGAACTGCGCGGTGTTGCCGCCGTCCCAGAACGGATTGCGCACCTCGTAGTTTATATGGTACGTGCCCACGGCTCCGCCGGCAAACTGGGCCGTCAGGTCGAAATTACGCCAGCGCACGTAAATGTTGAAGCCGAAATTGAGGGCCGGGGGAGCGTCGTTGCCGTTGTATCCTATCGGCCGCTGGTCGAGATAGTTGATAACCCCGTCGCCGTTGATGTCCTTGTACTTGATGTCGCCCGGACGGAGCGTCGAGTTGCCGCGGCCGTCTATATCCACCGGAAAGGAACGTATTTCGTCCCACGAGGAGAACTGTCCGTCCGACACGTATCCCCATGTGGTATTGCCCATTCTTTCCCACTTGGAGTTGCGGTAGCTGTCCCAAGAATTGCCGAAACGGGGCTTGTACTGATGCCAGTCGTAAAACCGGGCATAGGTAAAGCTGCCGGCCACGGAATACTGCCAGTCGCCCGCCGTGTCGTTCCACGAAACCATGCCGTCCACGCCGGTCACCATGTCCGAGTTCAGGTTCTCTTTCGGAAGGGTAAAGCCTACCTCCTCCGGCAGCAGCACGTCGTAGCGGCTTTCGGGAAGCCCGCGGCGCACCCGCCGGAAGTAGTCCACCGAACCGGTCAGGCGGTTGCCGAAGAACCCGAAATCGATGCCCACGTCGAGCATGTGAACCTTGAGCCACGATATGGAAGTTATGGGCAGACCTTTCGACACGGCCCCGGAAATCCACTCGCCGTCGAGCGCCGCCCCGCCGGAGGGATAGTCGAATCCGGGCATCCATGCGAACGCTTCCACGAGGCTCGCCCCGTCGCCCTCGTCGCCCATAAGGCCGTAGGAAGCTCTTACCTTCAGGGTGTTGAACCAGCGGGAGAACCCGGCGTCCCGCCAGAACCTCTCCTGCGACACGCGCCAGCCGCCCGACACGGAAGGGAAGAATCCCCACCGCTTGCCCGGAGCGTAGCGCCACGAACCGTCGTAGCGAGCGGCCACCTCCAGCAGGTATCGGTCGTCGTAGGAATAGTTTATCCGTCCGGCGAATCCGGCGCGCACCGCCTCGCGCCGGCCCCAGTCGTCGTATTTCTCCAGCGTTTCGATGTCGATGGTGGTTATCGAATTCGAGAGCGGACGCGACCACGTGTCGAAACCGGGGTCTTCCTCCTTGCTGGTTTCGGCCACGGCCACGGCGCTGATGCTGTGGCGTCCGTAGCGTTTCTCCCATATAAGCTGAAGCTGGGAGGTTATCTGCTGCTGGGTCGAAACTATGCGCTGGCGGAACGGGGTTTCGAGCGAGTACACTACCGGATAAGTGTCCGTGGCCTCGTCGTAGGAGTACAGGTCGTAGGTATATTCCTGATTGTCGTACCAGCGGTGGCCGATATAGTAACCCGCCTGTCCGCGCAGGGTCAGGCCGTCGGTTATCTCCCAGTCTGCATGTATGTTTAGCTGCGCCACCCGGACCACGTCCTTGTACCAGCCCGAACGGTCGTAGTTCAGAATGGCGAAGTTCGACGACATGGTGTTGGACGTTACGGCCGGATAGTCGGGATTGTCGTTTGCGTAGGGACGGTTTACCGGCGGGTTGCGGTAAATGGCGAATATGGCCGCCCAGACGTCGTCGCCCGGCACGGCCGGATGCGCCGTCTTTTCGTAGCGGCCGTTGAAACCGGCTCCGATTTTCAGCCGCCGCCCTACCTGCGAATCGAAATTCAACTGCGCGTTCCAACGCTCGAAACCGTCGTAACCGTGAATTACCGATTTTTGGTCGAGGCGGCCCAGCGACGCATACCAGTTGGACTTGTCGCCGCCGCCCGAAGCGTTCACTCCCAGATACCACTGCGGAGCCGAACGGCGCACCACGAAATCGTACCAGTCGAACCCGCGCAGGGTTCCGTTGCGCCATGCCTCTATCTGTTCGGGCGACAGTCCGGTTTCGCCTCCCGTAAGAGTGGCCGACTGCACCAGTCCACGTACATAGGTATCCGCATCGGCCGGGCGCGGGAAACGGAACCACGACTGCATGCCGAAATACGAATCCACGTTTATCTGCGCCCTTTCCCCTCTGCGGCCGCGCTTGGTGGTCACCACCACCACGCCGTTGCCCGAACGCAGGCCGTAAATGGCGGCCGATGCGTCCTTCAGCACGGAGATGCTTTCGATATCGTTGAAATTAAGGTTATTGAACGAGCCTTCGGTCGAAACCATACCGTCTATGACATAGAGCGGAGTGCCCATGTTGCGGATATTGAGTTTCGTGACCGCACCCGGCTCGCCGTTGGGCATGCGGAAGTTTATGCCGGCGAGCTTGCCCGCCAGCGCGGACCCCACATGGGTGGCGGTACTCTTCGACAGGCTGCCGCCCCCTATGTCGGAAATGGCCCCTGTCAGGGAAGCCTTGCGGATTCCGTTGCCGTAACCGGTCACGACCACTTCCTCCACGGACACGGTATCCTCGTCGAGCACCGAGTCGAGAAAGGTGTTTCCCGCTACCGGAATTTTTTGTTCGGCATATCCGAGGCAGGAAATTTCCAGCACCGCATCGGACGGAACGTTTCGCAGCACCGCCCGGCCGTCGGCATCGGTAACGGCTCCGGTAAAGGTTCCGGAAACTATGACGCTCGCTCCCGCGACCGGCGTGCCGGAGGCGTCCGTCACGGCAACGGTCAGTTCCGGTACGGGGGAGCCTTCCTGTACGCCGCGGGAAACCGAAAGGGCCACGCCTTCCGCCGGAGATGCGGCGGCCGACAGGGTTACGGAAAGCAGGAGCGAAAGCACCGTTAAAAGGTTCTTCTGGTTAAAGACGCTCATGATATTCGCTTTAGGTTAAATTCATTATCGAACTCGACCCGAAGGCATTCCCTTCCGCCGAATCTTCGCCTGCAGACGGAACCGGATTCCGGCGGCCGGATACTCTGTCCGGGCTTCGTTGTTTGCAAATTTAGCCACTATTTTCATATTTGCAAACTTTTTGAAACTTTTTTGCTATGTTTATGTAAACTAATTTTATTACATATTCATTTATCAGCAGTTATCGACAGCTCCCTCGCGCTCATTTGCCAACCTTTCCCGACATATGCCCGCGGCCGTCTGCGTCTGACGTGCGGGCCATTTGCGCTATCTATTCCTGTTTTTTACCTTACCTTTACAAATCAAGACAATTAATTTACATTATCGTTCTTACAAATATCAAATACGGAATAACGGCTATCGGATAGATTTACAGTCACAAACTTTGGGTTAACAAAAAGTTGCATATACGACTCTTTTTATTTTACGACTAAAAACATTACCTTTGTCAGTCTGCTAACTTAATTTGTAAACATTATGACTACCAAAGCGGGTTACAAATCCATTTACAATACTCTTAAAAGCCAGATTGAGGAGAGGCAGATACCTTACGGAACCGTACTGCCGACCGAAAGCGAAACGGCCGCTCGCTACAACGTTTCGCGCCCGACGATAGCCAAGGTTTACGACATGCTTCAGGAAGAAGGGTATGTAAAGAAGAAACCCCGCTCCGGAACCACCGTCGTTTACAACAATACCGACCGGAAGTACACCTTCGGCCTGCTGCTGCCCGGAGCCGGCGAATCCGAAATATTCTCGATTATCAACGACAAGTTTCTGGAATATTCCCGCAACGGCGACTTCAACTGCCTGTGGGAAGGAGCCACTGCCGGAAACGCCCAGATACGCAAAAGCCTTATCGACAAATGCTGCGAGCATTATGTGGAACAGAAAATCGACGGAGTGTTCTTTTCCCCTCTGGAACGCGTACACGAGGCCGCCCTGCTCAACGAGACGATATGCCGGAAATTCGTTTCCGCCGGCATTCCGATAGTGCTTATAGACAGGGACATATACCACTTTCCGGGCCGGAGCGGATTCGACCTCGTAGGCATCGACAACTACATGGCCGGCTACCAGATGGGGCGCCACCTGATAGACAACGGCTGCGAAACGGTCTATTTCTTCTGGAGGCCCGACTCGGCCTACTCGGTAGAACTGCGGCGGGCTGGCGTGCGTGCCGCAGTGCACGACAGCGGGCTGGCGTTCGAGCCCCGGCATTACATGTGCGGCGACCCGGCCAACAAAGACTTCGTAGGCATGATTGAAACAAAAAAGTGCCGTACCGGGATAGTGTGCGCCAACGATTCGACGGCGGCGGCCCTGATGTCCACCTTCGAGGAACTGCGCATAATCCCCGGAGCCACCATAGCCGTCTGCGGCTACGACGACATGAAGTACGCCAAATACCTGAAATACCCTCTCACCTCGTACCGCCAGCCGTGCGAAGCGATAGGCGAAACGGCTATCGAGCTGATGATGCGCAGAATGGCTAACCCGGCCGCCATGCCGATAACCGTCTATCTTCCCGGCAAAATAATAGAGCGGGAATCGAGCCGGCTTACATGGACGGACCTCGAGGATATGTAACCGGCCCGCGCAGGCCGACCCGGCGCTACTCCACCGTTACGGATTTGGCCAGATTGCGCGGCTGGTCGACATTGCGGCCCTTGTAAACGGCCACATAGTAAGCGAAAAGCTGAAGCGGAACCGACACGAGTATGGGCATCAGGCACTCGGTTACAATCGGCACTTCGATGGCATAATCGGCGCTGCACCTTATCTGGCTGTCGTTGCGGGCCACGACGGCGATTATCTTGCCTCCGCGCGCCTTGATTTCCTGTATGTTGCTGGCCGTCTTTTCGTAAACCCGGTCGGGGGTGGCGATGACTATGGCGGGCATTTCGCTGTCGATAAGCGCAATCGGGCCGTGCTTCATTTCGGCGGCCGGATACCCTTCGGCATGTATGTAGGAAATTTCCTTGAGCTTGAGAGCCCCTTCAAGAGCGGTCGGATAATTGTATCCGCGGCCGAGGTAAATGAAATTGTGGGCGTACGTGAATATCTTGGCGAGGTCCTGTATGTAACCGTCGAGCTTCAGCACTTCCTCCAGCATGGAGGGAAGCGAAAGCAGACCGCGGGCCACTTCGTCGGAATATTCCTTCGTAACCGTACCCTTGTGCCGCGCCAGAGTAAGGGCCATCATGGTCATTACGGTCACCTGCCCGGTAAACGCCTTGGTAGAGGCAACGCCGATTTCCGGGCCCACATGGATATAGGCTCCCGAATCGGTGGCGCGGGCTATGGAAGAACCCACCACATTGCAGATTCCGAACACGAAAGCCCCCCGGCTCTTGGCAAGGGAAACGGCTCCGAGCGTGTCCGCGGTTTCGCCCGACTGCGACACGGCTACCACTATGTCGTCCGGGTCGATTACCGGATTGCGGTATCGGAACTCCGAAGCGTATTCCACCTCCACCGGTATGCGGCATATATCCTCCAGCAAATGTTCCCCGATAAGGGCGGCATGCCATGAAGTGCCGCAGGCCACGAATATTATTCTCTTGGCCTTCAGAAACTTGTCTATATTATCCTGAACGCCGGACAAGGTTACGTCAAGCGTCTGCGGGTCCACGCGCCCGCGGATGCAGTCCACGATTGTTTTGGGCTGTTCGTGGATTTCCTTGAGCATGAAATGCGGATAGCCGCCCTTTTCGAGCTGGGAAATATTCATCCGCAGGCTCTTTATATCGACGCGGCTTTCGGCGTTGTCGTAGTTGACGATACGCAGGGGTTGATTCCGGTTTATAACCGCAATCTCTCCGTCGTTCACGTAAACCACCCTGCTCGTGTACTCCACTATCGGAGTGGCGTCGGAGGCGAGAAAAAACTCCCCGTCGCCCAACCCTATAACCATGGGGCTGCTCTGGCGGGCGGCTATTATCTCATCGGGATTGCCCTTCTCAACCACCGCTATGGCGTAGGCTCCGACGACCTGCTTCAGAGCGCCTTGCACCGCCTCCAGAAGTGAACAGCCGTTTTCAGCGCGGATAAACTCTATCAGGTTCACCAGCACCTCGGTATCGGTGCTGCTCTTGAAATTATAGCCGTGGCCCAGAAGCACGTCTTTCAGAAGGCTGTAATTCTCGATTATCCCGTTATGTATCAAGGCTATGTTTTCCGATTCGGAATAATGCGGATGCGCATTCGCATCGTTCGGAACCCCGTGGGTGGCCCAACGGGTATGGGCTATGCCTATGGTGCCTCTCAAATCCTTGTCCTGTGCGAACGCTTCGAGATTGCGGACCTTGCCGCGGCATTTGTAAACGTTGAGGCGACCGTCGCCGCCGACCAACGCCAGCCCCGCGCTGTCGTACCCGCGGTACTCCAGCCGGTGCAGCCCCTTTATCAGAATCGGATAGGCTTCCCTGTGTCCGACGTATCCAACTATTCCACACATACTTCGTCCCTTTCTTTCAACCGGTTTGGAGGACAAAGTTAGTAAATTTTCACAACTGTGGCTACGATACGCCGCCGCCTCCGCCGGAGTGCACGGAAGCATACGTCCCCCATGGCTCAAATATTGCACCTGCGGCCCGAAAAAACCTATGAAAAAAGCCATAATGTTCGCCGAAAAGAATCCGGACGGCAGCCCGATGGCGGATATTCTGCGCCGGGCGGGATACGAAACGGCTGCGGTCGCCGCCGGCTACGGGGAAACCGGGAGCAAGACGTCGGGCGGACTGCACGACCCGGAGCTCGACATACGGATTTCCCGCTCCGACCTGCTGGCCGTGGCCGGAAACTCCGCGCGGCAGGAGGCGCTCGCCGCGGCCGTCGCACGCGGCATATCCCTGCGGAGGGCTTACGGAATGCGCAGGCCGGTAAACACGATAGTGTTCGGAAACAGACCCGGCGCGGCGGCGGAAATGCAAAACAGGGTCGTCCGTTTTCTCGACCCGGCATCCGTGGAATACGCTCTCCGTCACGCGGGTTTCGCCGACGGCTTCGGCGGCAGGGACCTTTGGGAACCGGGGCCGCGTAACGCCGGGCCGGCTCCGGAGCTGGCGGCCGACCGCAGCGCGCTCATAGGCCCCTTTCCGGACATACCGGGCATGGAGATGGCCCCGGACGCGGCCGGTTATGCCGCACGCCGTTCCTACGTGCTGCTGACCGGGGAAGCCGTAGCCGCCTATATCGGCTCGCTGAGAGGACACGAAACCGTAAGCGACTGCATGAAAGACGCCCTCGTACGCCGTACGGTAGTACGCGCCATGCGGGAAAGCGCCGCAGCCCTGACGGGCGGCCCCCTGCCGGACGAAGTCGGGGAATATGTGGAATCGACCGTACGGCGGCTCGCCGACCCGCGCCGGAGCCGTCGGGTCGAAGCCGTGTGCCGCAACCCGCTGCGCAAGCTGTCGCCGCACGAGCGCATGGCGGCTCCGGCGGCAAGGGCGTGGCGTAAGGGACTGCCGTACGAAGGGCTCGCGCTCGGCATTGCGGCGGCTCTCCGCTACGACAATCCGTCCGACCCGGAAAGCGCGCGCATGCAGGGTATGACCGCCGCGGCGACGACAAGAATAGCGGCGGCCGAAATAACAGGCATCGACGCCGGTTCCGGGCTTATGGATGCCGTCGTTTCGGCATACCGGTCCATGCCCTACCTGAACGTCCGCGTCCCGGAAACCGCAGCCGTGCCGGGAAAAGCCTGATTGCGGCCGGGTTACCGGGAAACCAGCTTCTCCATTTGCGCCGCCGTCAACGTGCCGAGCGCCCGGAAAGCCAATTCGCGGCTGCGGGAGTAATAAAGCGCCTCCACGCGCTCCTTGACCGGCTGCACCGAACCGGTATCGACGCACAGGCGGTCGATGCCCAGACCGACCAGCAGCGGCGTATTGCGCGGAGCCGAAGCCGCGGCCCCGCACAGCTCGCAGTCGATGCCCGCGGCGGCCGCGGCGTCCGCCACCGCCTTCACGGCCCTTACCACGGCAGGCGTCGGCACGGACGTTCCGGCGGCCGACATCGAGCGGGCGAGGCCGTCGGCCCCTATGCAGAAGAATCCCGCCTCGGCGGCAAGCGCGTCGGCCACCATTACGGCCGAAGGCGAGTCGATTTCCACGCCCGCGACCGAATTTTCATCGTACGCCTCTCCCCGGCGGCGCAGTTCCATGCGACACTCCTCCATCAGAGCCGCTCCGCGGCGAAGTTCGTCCACGGAAGCCACCGAAGGAAACATGACCTTCACGTTTCCGTAGCTTCCGGCCCGCAGCGCCGCGCGGAGTTGAATTTTGATTTCGTCGGCGGAAACCCCGCCGTAAGGCATGGCGCATATTACCAGCGGCCGCTGACCGCATGTCCGGGCACACTCGCGGTAGGCCGCGAACCACGAATCCTCGCCGGGCGACAGCCGGGCGAGAAACGACGGGCCGAGGCGGCCTATGCCGTCGGCTCCGGCATCCACCGCATCCCGGACCTGCCGGGGGTCGTCCGCCGCGGCGAGCACCGTGACCTGCCGTCCGTCGCGCGTGACCGCCCCGGTCATTCCTATTCCTTTCATGCGCCGGATTTCGGCCTTGTAGTCGTCGGCGAGGATAAGATACCGTTCGAGGGTTTCCCGGTCGGGAGCGACGATTATTTCCGGCCCGGAAGCATCGACGACGACCGTCGCTCCGTCCGCTATAACCGATATATCGTTTCCCACTCCGACTACGGCGGGGATGCCGCGGGCCCGCGCCACGATGTCCGTATGCCGGGAATTGTCGTCGGAGGCGACCACGAGCGCGGCCGCGGTTCCGAAATCGAGCGAGTCCAAATCCACCGAATCCAGCGTGCGGGCCACCACCACGGCTCCCGGCGGCGCGGCGGAGAGCGGCTCCCCGGCGATTCCGCCTTTCAGGGCGTCCGCGATAAGGGAGCACACGGCTCCGAAATCCGCAGCCTGTCCGCGCAGGTACTCGTCGGACGATGAAGAAAGAAGGGAACCGAGGGACGAGCACGCATCCCGCAGGGCCTGCCCGGCCGACTTTCCGTGCTCGATTCCGTCCTTTACGTTTCCGGACAGAAGCGGGCTGTCGGCAAGGGAAGCTCCGGCGGAATAGGCCTCGTTGTCCGGAGCCTGCGCCGCGAGCCTCTCCACGGCCGCCGCCCGGGCGGCGTCGAACCGCGCGGCCTCGTCCGAAGGTTCGTACGCCGCCGGGATGTCGGCGGACGGCGGCGGATTATCGTGCGCTTCGACGACCCACGCCCTGCCTACGGCGACGCCCGTCGAAGCGGGACGCCCAGATTTTATCGTTTTCATAGGCGATACGTTTTTGTGTCGGACGGCGGCCGTCCGTGACCGCCGCCCGGCCCGAAACCCCCAATTCCGTACCAAACCCGCCCGGACGGAAACCCATTCAATCCGCCCGTGCGAAACAAAAGGCCGCGCCCCCGAAGGACGCGGCCCTGCACGAATAAACGGTACGGTTCCTAATTCCAGCCCGCCGCCTCTATCGCGGCATAGTCGGTCAGGCCCGTGCAGCCATTGAAGCAACTGCTGTAACCGGTTATAGGAGCGAACGTATCGGTATGGGCGTCACGCTCGTAGAGGTGCACTTTCGTACCGTTAACCACGGTATAGGGCGACTCTCCGGTAAGAGACTTGGCTCCTTTGAAAGCATTTTTGAAGTCGGCCGCCTTGCGGCTGTCGTCGAAGATGTCGGCGGGTACGGACTGCAGCTTGGCGCAGTTGTAGAAGCTCTGTCCGAAATCGGTGACTTCCGTACAGCCCTTGAATACGCCGTTTCCTACGGTTTCAAGAGCGTCGCACCACCAGAACACCCGGAAAAACTTGGTTACGGCCGCGCATCCGGCGAACAGATTGTCGGGCACGTGAGCGAGGGCCTTGCAACTGGAGAATACCTCGTTCATGATTTTCGCGGACACGCACGGCGTGAACAGGCCGGACGGTATGGTTACCAGATTTTCGCAGCCGGAGAAACATCCCTCGAAATCGGTGGCATTCGGGGCGTGCGCGAACAGGCCGGCGGGAATCCCGGTGAGCGGGGTCTGGTAGAACGCGTATTTGAACGTGGTCACGTCGTAGAACGACTCTTGAGTATCGGCCGGAATGCTCGTCAGATTCGTGGCCTTGTAGAATGCCCTTTCCATGGAAGTCAGCCCCGTGTTGCCCCACAGGATAACCCCGGTCATATAGGACACCGCATCGCGGTTCTTGACGAGTATAAGGGAACTGCCGGCGTTCAGCTTGAACACCTCGCCCTTTACGGCCACCTCGTAAACGCCGCCTTCGGCGTAGTCGTGGTCGGGGAAAGTGCCGGACAGCGATTCGACTTCGCTGCCGTCGCCCCAGTCCACGGTATAAGCGCCCACCTTCTCCAGAGGCAGGACGCCCTTGGCTCCCCCTTCGGGAATGGTGAGTTGCAGAATCATGGCGTCGGCATTCTGCGAGCCGGCCTGGGTGAGAGTAAGAGTTTTGATGTCGTTGTTGCTGGTGTTGCCCGCTCCTATCTGCACCTGCGCATTGTAAACCACGGCGGAACGGTTCTTGGGAGCGGTGACGACGAGCTCGTCGCCCTCCTGCACGAACGTGTACCAGCCGTTCTCGTCGGCTACCTGATAAACCCAGCCGTCGTAGTTGGTTACCGTAACCTTTACCCTCTGCGTTCCGCCGTCGGCGTCGAACGAGAGCGAGGACGGGTCTATGGCCACCTGCACGCGCGGAGCCGCATGCTGCACGACGGAAAGCTCGGCGGAAATCAGGTTTTCGCCGTTGCCGGAAACCACGGTAATCTTGCCGGCCAGTTCCTCCGATTTGAGATTTTCCTTGGCGATGACGGTAATCTTGCCTTCGCTCTTAATCGGGGTCAAAAAGTTGCCTTCATCGACCCGCACCACCCAGTCGTCGCTCTGGTTGGTAGTGACCGTGACTTCCTGCGTTCCGCCCGCCGAATCGAATTCCAGCGTCGAGGGACTCAGCACGAGGTCGGCGCTCGGCACTCCGGTCTGACGCACGGTTATCACGCACTGCGCCGTGTTGTCCAGCTCGCCGGTGGAAACCGTTATTTTGGCCGAGAACGAAGCGGTGGTTTCGTTCAGCGGAGCCGTGACGGTAAGTTCGTCGCCGCTGCGTGCGACCTCGCACCAGTCGGCCCCGTCCGCGACGTAACTCCATTCGGGCTGATTGGAGCCGACCTTCAACGTCACCGTACCGCCCTCGGGGGCAAAAACTATCGCGCCGGAGGAGCCGTCGTCCGAAAACTCCACCAAATCTTCTCCGGCAACCGCATCGAAGCCCAGCTTGGCCTGTACCACGGGGTCTTCGTCGTCGGAACACGATGCAAGCACTGCCGCGCCCAGCATCGCCAAAAACAATTTCTTCATATCCAATCTTTATTTTATTCTCAGAGTTATCAGACGAAGACTAAAGGTCTTTTACCCAGTCGGGATAGGAACTCCGCATAAGCTCATAATCGCTCAGGCCCGTACATTTCTCGAAACAGTATTCGTAATCGGTCGGGGCGGAGAATTTTTGCGGATATTCGGAGCGTTCGTAAAGATGCACCTTTTTGCCGTCCACCATCGTATAGGGCGATTCCCCGGCCATGGACACGCAGCCGCGGAACGTACCGCGCAGGGCTTCCAGAACGGTGTTGTTGTCGAACAGGCCGACCGGCATGGCGGTTACCGACGAGCAATCCGCAAACGTGTACGAAAGGCGCATAAGGCTGGGATTGTTGGCGAACAGCTTCTCCGGAATGCTCGTCAGGGAATAGCAGTAGGTGAAAGCACCGGACGCCTTCTCCATTTTGGTATTCTTAGCGAACAGGTTTTCGGGAATCTCCTGAAGGGAATGACAACCTCTGAACACGTAATCGAATGTCACGGCTTCCGTACAGTCGGCGAAAATATTTCCCGGAACATGCCTGAGCTGCTTGCACTCGGAAAGCATGTTGGCCACGGTCGAAACCCCGGTACAGCCCTCGAGAATATTCTCCGGAACCTCGGTAATATTCAGATAGCTCAGGGCTCCAGAGAAACTCGTAGCCGCCGCACAGCCGGCGAAAAGCCGTTCAGGCAAAGCGGTCAGCCCGGTACATTCCTCGAATACTCTCGAAAACGATTCGGTCTGGGTCGCATACTGCAAAAGCCCTTCCGGGAGCGCCTTAAGGCCAGAGCAACGCTCGAAAGTATTCTCGAACGACGTCACTTCCGAGAACGAACCGTCGATATCGGCCGGTACGGACTCCAGATTGGGGCACATGTAAAGGGCGTAACGCATCGTGACGAGGCCCGTCTTGCCCCACTGCACCACGCGGGTAATATACGACTTTTCCTCGTCGCTGAATCCGAGCATGGCGTACATGCCCCGGCAGGTTCCGCTAACCTTAATCATGTATGTACCCTCGGCGGAGTAAACGTGGCTCGGAGGAGCCGTCATGAAATTGTCCACGAAAGCCGCGAAGGTTTCGCTCTGACCGTCGCCCCAGTCGATAGAGGCGTCTATCTCGTCGCATATCGGGGCGGAGAATTTCGCTCCGGCCGGGACTTTCACCTCTATTATCAGGCTGCTCCCGGTCTGGCTTACGGAAAGTACGGCCTCGGCGGTGTTGTCATCTTCTCCGGCCGTAACGGTAACGGTGGCCGTACGGCCGTCGCCCCCGTCGTTGACGTCGGCGGTCAGCCGGATTCCGTCGCCCGATTTGGTTACGGACAGCCACTTGTCGGGACACGCGGCATCCCACACTTCCTGATTGGTGCTCACGGTAACGTCCGCAGAGCCTCCGGCGGCCGGGAATACGGCTTCATTCTGCCCGAGAGTCACGACGGCGGCCGCAGGTTCGGGAGGGGTGGGCGGCTCCGGCTGCACGGGCGCATCGTCGCTGCATGCGGCGGCCCATACGGCCAAGGCCAGCAGGGTAAACAGTTTCTTCATAGCAAAAATCGGTTTAAGGATTAAAATTGTTAACCGCTCCGTTCCGCTGGGGACAGAGGTTCCGTATATGCAGCCCGACGCCCCGGCAAGACGGCCGGAACTGCATGTATTTGTTCGTGACTGTGCGGCGATTATCCCTTTCCTTATCTTCCGCCGGACACGTGGAAAAGCAAAATATAGAATATATATTCATGTATGCCATATATCTTTATGCAAGGTAAAGCAGAATAGCCGCCGTTGTATGTTCCATTAGGCCGGTAAAATGGCCTTTTTGGCTTATTATTCACAATATCCAACCTCTAAAGTGCACGGGACAATAAATACATATTTTTATGGGGGGGGGTAAATTACAATCCGTAATCGACAAAAAGATACGGAAAAGAAAAGGCCGGGAAAAGCCGGAATGCCGTTACCTAACCAAACCGGCGGAGATAATCACAAACTCCCTCCGGAACGCAATGCGACCATGCCTTCGGGGAATAGGCCGCAAACGACAACCGGCCAGCCTTCCCGGCCGAACCGATGGATAAATATTCCGTGTCAGAACCTTCGACCGCCAGTGCGGCGACGACATACAAATTTATTCAACTCTTTTGCAGAACAAGCATTCATTTCCGCCCTGTTATCTTACTATCAGACATTTATAGTGTCCTGTACGGGAATGTTTCCCGTTTCGGGTCACGATGGGAAACCGACTACGGGACCCCCTGCACATTCCATACCCTTTCACACCGCGCAGGACCGGAACGAAATCGCGATTTACGGCGCGGATTCTTTTTTTTTCTGAACGGCAGCCCCTTCGCTCGAACCGGGCCGGGCAGCATGATTTTTTATTCCGCGCAGCCTTTATTTAGCATATCTTTTGTTGTTCTCGCGATACGGACGACCCGTTTCCGCCGTACCGCGGGCTTATCGCGGCATACGCAGGCAATGCACCGGGTACGGGACAATATCCGTCCCTGCCGTGACGGGACGAACGTCCGCCGGACGCCGCAGATAATCCGCGCCGGCATACACCTTAATAATATAGAACAGGCCGCTGCGCAGGAATCTGCACCCGGCTACAATTTTTTGCACTGTCGTGATTATGAAGAAGATTCTGCTCGCCTTGCTTATGGGCGCACTGACATACTCGGCCTCGGCTCAGAAAGTGGCGCTGAAAACGAACATGCTCTACGACGTTACCACCACCCTGAATCTGGGCATAGAGGTAGGTCTTGGGACGAGATGGACGTTCGAGGCGGCCGCCAACTACATTCCGTGGAAGTTCGGAGATGTCAGTTGGAAGCACTGGCTCATACAGCCCGAGTTCCGGTACTGGCTCTGCGAACGGTTCAACGGACAGTTTTTCGGCCTTCACGGCCACTATGCCGAATACAACGTCGGCGGAATAAGATTCAGCCACGATTTCAGGCATCACCGTTATCAGGGACACCTTTACGGCGTAGGTATCAGCTACGGCTGCCAGTGGCTCATAGGCAAACGCTGGAACCTCGAGGCCGTCATAGGCATCGGATACGCCCGTCTGCACGACAACAAGTACCCCATAGCGCCCTGCGGAACCTCCCTGCGCACCAAAGACCATAATTACTTCGGGCCTACCAAAATAGGGCTCACTTTAGTCTATATCATAAAATAAATCCGAATCCGACGATGAAAAAACGAAACGCCATATTGCTCGCCGCACTCGCCTGCGCATCGGTATATGCCTGCAACGCACAGACCGGAACGGACAACGACTATCCGTGGACGCGCGGCCGGCGCAGACCCGCCGGAGAAAAGGCGACGGTGACCGACCTCGGCACGCGCTCCATGCCGGAACACATAGACCTGCGGCTCGGTATCGGCCTCGACGACGTGAAGCTGCGCAGAAATCAGGAGCTGGTAATCCGTCCGGCCCTGATAGAAGGCGGCGACACCCTGTTCCTGCCCTCGGTGGACGTTTACGGTAAAATCCGCTACAAGTACGACGAGCGCATGAGTTTCCTTTACGGGGAACGGCAGGCCCCGCAGCCTGCCTACAAGGCAGTGGTGCTCGGCAGGGAACGTCCGGAAAATCTGCTTTACGACCTTTCCGTGCCGGCCGACCCGGCGCTTTACGGACGCGAGCTGGCCGTGGTGCAGGACCTGTACGGATGCGCGGGCAGCCATGTCAGGCTCGGAACCGACCGCCTCGGCCGCCTGACACCTCCGCAGCAGCCGGTAGTGGCCTTTATAATAGCTCCCGCCCCGCGGCCCCAAGTCCGGGAGGACAGGCTTACGGCCCATGTGGACTTTCCGTTCGACCGTGCCGACCTGCGTCCCGATTTCAGGGACAACCGGCGCGAGCTGCAAAGAATCGACAGCATGACGGCCGGCATCGCCGCCGCGCCCGGAGTGCGCACCCGCGAAATCACCATGGTGGGCTACGCATCGCCGGAAGGACCGTGGGCCTATAACGACGGCCTTTCGCAGCGGCGCGTGCGTACCATAGGCAAATACGTTGAAGACAACTACGGGCTGGACGGCATCGACGTATCCAACGTTGCCGAAGACTGGGACGGCGTACGGGAATGGGTCGAAAACTCCGACCTGAAACACCGCGACGAGGTACTGCACATAATCGCCTCCGTGGATAATCCCGACGCGCGCGACCGGGCCATCCGCAATCTGGACGGGGGAGCCACCTATCGCAGACTGCTGCGCGAAGCCTATCCGCCGCTCCGGCGCGTGGATTACCGCATAAGGTACGACGTCGCGCCGAGGACTGCCGAAAGCGCCGCGGAAATCTTCCGCATCTCGCCCGACTCGCTGACCGTTTACGAACTCTACATGGTGGCCGACAGTTATCCGGCCGGTTCGGACGACTACGCGACCGTCTGGACGGAAATCGTGCGCATCCATCCCGACGACCATCTCGCGCTGCACAATGCGGCTGCCTCGGCCATATCGTGCGGAGATTACCGCAAGGCCCGCGGCTACATAGAGAAGGAACGCGACTGTCCGGAGAAACTGAACAATCTCGGCGTGCTGGCCTTCGCCGACGGCGACTACCGCGCCGCCGAACGGTACTTCGAGAAAGCCGCCGAGGGCGGCTGCCGCGAAGCCGCGGCCAACCTGAAAGACATATACTATCACTAAAATACTTCTGCTCTCAATTCAATCAACTCAAAACAACCGATTATGAAAAAATTATCTGCTCAACTGTTTTTCCTGTCCGCATTCGCCGTCGCGCTCGCGTCGTGCGCCAAGGACGACGAACCGGCCGGCCCCGGCGGCGCGGCTACGGACGGAACGAAAAGTACGGTCAACTTCAGTTTCCGTACCGACGGTCTGTCCGGCTCCAACCAAACCCGCACGGTGACTTACGACTACTCCAAGGACAACTTCCGGATTTTCGCGTTCAAAAAAGCCGACAACGGCTCCGAATACGTCTATCTTCAGGAAGTGCCTCTGGACGGCATGAATTACGCAACCGCTACCGGTACGTTGAGCGGAACGGCCCAGCTTCCGATAGGGGAGTACAAATTCGTGCCCACATACAACCTGCACAATCCCGTCGGATACACTTTTCCGACCATGGCGGGCCAGACGCTGTCGGACGACATCGCCATAACCCACACCACCGGTTCGCTTCCGGCCGTGTATGCCGACACGCGAACCGCCGACCAGCTCACCTCGTACGTGCTGGGAACCACCTCGACGCCCAACCAGACCGTGACCGCTACCATGAAACGTTCGGTATCGCGCATCGACGTGATGTTCGTGCGCGCCGACAAGGACGCGGCGACCGGCGTCTATACGCCGAAGAAGGGCGCTCACATATTCGGAGGAACCCTTCCCGCTTCGGTGACTATGAAGTTCACCGACCTGAACGCTTCGCTCGGCCTTACCGGCCGTAAAGCAGGTGCGACCACGTTCGACACGGATTACGCCGTGCCCGACCTCGCCGACTACATCACCATGGGAACCGGTGAAGCCACTGCGGTCGGAACCGACGGCTATGCCGGCTACGACAACGTTCAGCCAACCGACATAATCGGAGGTTCGGCCCATGTCCACGGAGCGTACGTCATTCCCAACGACGACGATACCGGAACCGTAGGGCTGGAACTCGTAATCGTTCCGCAGTCCGGAACCACCCGTACGATAACCATACCCAACCCGCTGCCCGTACAGCGCAACATGGTGACTCTGGTGACGGTTTATGTACTGACCGGCAACGTCTTCACCACCAACGTGGACTACGAGGTGACGGTGGATACCGTATGGGACGGAACCAACGGCTCCGAAACCGAAATAAGCTAATCCCGTACGTAACCCTTGCTTTTCCGGGGCGGGCGGCGGAACGGCCGCCCGCACGGAAATACGGGATACTGTAATCCTATAATCTACTTGTCATGAATGGATGCCTGAAACATACGTTTATCCTGCTGGCGACGCTGGCCGCCGCGGCATGTTCCCGCGAACAGGAAACCGGGCCCATAGGCGGTTCAGGCAGCGGGACAGTGGAAATCTCGACCCGCGCCGAGGGCGGCGACTACGAAGGGACTTCCGTGCTCGCATTCCGAAAGGCGGACGGCGAACGGTACGCATACCAAAGCCGGTTCGACGGCCCGTGGAAAGCCGACGGAACGGCATCCGTCACGCTTCCGCTGGGCGACTACCGCTTCGTGTTCTTCCGTTCGCCATCGCTTTACACCTCGGCCACCGAGCCGCAGGCCGGAGCGACCGAACCGGAACAAATCCGGTTTACGGCCAAAACGGACGCTTCCGGAAACGTTCTGCCGACAGATGAAATATTTCTGCCCGCGGAAGCCGAAACAGCCGCGGAATATCACATAGCCGACCCGACGACCGTACGCTCCGTGCTGACCAGAGCGGTGAGCCGGGTGGACATACTGCTCAAAAGAGGCCGGGCCGAAGGCGACGGCTTCATAGAAATGCCCTACCCCGACGGACGAACGGTGTTGGACGAAATGGACAACCTGAATATAGAAATCGACGGTGTCGGAACCGTACTCTCCGTAAGCGGTACGCAGGGAAGCGGCTCCACTACCGTGCGGTTCACGCCCCGACAGGCGGCCGAAGTGAGCCCGGACGGATTCGCCCACTTCACCGGCCCGCTGGTGTTTCCTCCCGCTCCGGGAAACGGACTGAACGTTACGGCGGCCTACAATCCCGCCGCGGGCAGCGCCGTACCTGTGCTCACCGGCTCGGCGAGCTCGGCGCTTCCGGCCAACACGGTGCTCGAAGTCACCCTGTGGATTACGGGCGATTACAAATTCATAGACATCACGGCCGAAACCCGACCCATATCGGCGGAAACCGAAGGCGACTCCGGCCTGTGGCAATAGTTAAAAACGAGACGACATGAAAACGTCCATATATATAATATGTACCTGCGCGGCCGCGCTGCTGTCCGGCTGCTCGGAAAACAGCGACGGCGAACGGACCGCAGGGCCCGGTATCGTACGCGTGTCGGCCTCCGGAAACGACGCCGACGGACGCCCGCTCGGCGTAAGCGTGTACATATTTTCCTCGCCCGCCGGGCAGAACGCATATACGCTGGCGGACAGCGTAGCGCCGCTGAACGACGGAGCCGTTTATCGCTTTCCGAACCGCGACCTCGCCTCGTGCGATTACCGGTTCCTGTTTCTGGCCACCGTTTCGCCGGCCCAAATCGCGGCCGGAACCAAATCCGGAGCCTCTCCGGGGCTCGGAACGCGGTGGGGCGACATTATCGTAAGCGCCCTGACCGACGCCTGCGGACCGGACAACTATCTCGCGGTGGAAACCCTCACCGGAAAAGAAGTGGAAAAGGCGGACAGGATAACGGGAAAGCTCGGCCGTATAGTGGGCCAACCGGTTTACGAATTCACCCGCTCGTCCGACCCGTCGGCGGTTGCGCCCGCCGACGCAATATCCCCGTACGTGGAATCGGTGCTGGACAGAGTGTATGAAATAGACATAGAGTATGCAGGCATGCGGAAAGCGGTTTCGTTCGACCCCGACGGCAATCCGCAGCCGTACGGCGCAGGATTCGCCGTGCGCCAGACCGTAACCCCGGCGCTCGCCGACAGCCTCAAGGTTGCCGTGCCCCAGCCGGACGCGGGACTTGCCGGGGCGGGTTCCGGGGTCAAGGGCGGAGTTCGGATAATGGGGCTCTGCATGCTGCCGTGCAACGATGCCGTGACGACCGCACTGACTTTCGGCTATTACGACACGACCCCCAAATGCGGCAACGCCCATTCCGCCGGGCAGGCCCACGACAGCACATGCTACGACAGGCGTTCGCTGACGCTCGCCGTACCCGCGGCCGGAATGCCGGGCTTGCCGGTAATGAAAGACACTTACACGGTAAACCGCATAGGCCTTCCCTGCGACCGGGTCATAGACATACCCTATTCCGGCCCGGTGAGCATAGATTTTACATGGAACTGACAATTTTTCGGAAACGATGAAAAAAACCATATACACGATAGCCGCGGCCGCCGCACTGGTCGGATGCGTACGCGACGACAGCCCGCTGCCGGAACCGGAAAGCCCCCGCAAACATAACGTGGAGCTGCGCATGTCCCTGGCCGCCGAACTGCCCGGCGACGCCCACACCGAGCCGATGAGCCGCGTCGACGCCTCCGTACGGATGACGCGTCTGAGCAACGCGTACAGGTACATTATTCTGAAGGAGATAAACGAAGACTGGTTCGTAGAGCGCAGCGGCGAGGCCCTTTTCGCAGTCGGCAAGGGGGAATACGCTACCCTGTATCCGGTTTCGTCCGGCGGTTTCGACCCTCTGAAGCTGGAGCTGCGTCCCGGACGCTACCGTATAGTAGCGGTCGGAAACTCTCCGTGGGTAGAATGGAACAACGCGCTTGTCGAAGGAACCCCCGTCAAAAGAAAGAACGGCTCTCCGGCCGTACCGTGGCTGTTCCAATACCAGAGGCAACAGGAACCCCGGCCCAACATTGGATACCCGATACTCAATAACGAAATTTTTACCGGGACTGCCGAGTTTTCGGTGGAAAAGACCGGCGACCTGCACTCGAACCCGGCGGTTACTCCGGTCGAAGTACATCTGACGCGCACGAATTCATGGCTCAGGATGCTGCTCAGGGACGACCCGTCCATTCCGGACGGCTTGAAGTTCAACATGACCACCGCGCATATATGGAGGTTCGCCATGGAGTCGCAGGACGAGGAAGGGTTTCCGTACGGCTTGGACGCATGGGGCGACGCATGGTATCCGATACCCGCCCGCAAAACATTGGACATATATATATCGTCCGGTTATGAAGCGTTCACCGGCAAGGACGGGATAAATTACCTTATGGCGCTGCCCAATGCCACCTATTTCTTCCCCATGATAATCATCGACCCCGAACGTACCGGAGGGCATCGTTATACTGTACCGGAAGTATTCGTAGAGGGACAGGCGGGCCATCTGGGATACTACTACGAGCCGGCCCCGACCGTGCGTACCATGCGGCCCAACACCTACCACGGAATGGTGCTCGAAGCCACCGAGCAGGTGGAACCTACCGGCGACGACGGTGTAGAGCGTGTGATAATGCGGGAAGCGACCGGCCCCTACTCCGACCCGGCCGATGTGTTCGACGACTATTTCGAATGGAATCACGAATAAACAGTGTGCGAAATGAAACGTTTCTGTCATATATTATTTCCGGCCGTGCTTTCGGCCGCTGCGCTTACCACCGGCTGCATAAAGGAATCGCTCGACCCCTGTCCCGAAAACGAGGTTCGGATAAGACTGCGCGTAGAAGAGTTCGGGGCCGACCCGGCCGGAACCGAGCCGGTGTTCGGAAAGCGCGTGGGCTCGCTGCGCTATGCGCTCTATGCGGGCGGCGCTCTGATATGGGAAAGGCGGGCGGATGCGCTGGACGGCGTGACCGGCGACACGTATTCGCTGTCGCTGGGGCATCTGGAAATGCGGGACTACACGCTCGCGGTGTCGGCCAACGTACCGGACGGCCACTACGAAAGCTCGGCCGCCGAACCGGAAAGCTATGCCGTCGCATACCAGGGCCCGGACAAAACGCGGGACTATTTTTCGGCCGTCATTCCGTTTACGGTGGACTGCGCCTGCCCGCTGACGTTCGACGGAACGCTTCAGCGCCTGCACACGGTAGTGCGAACCCTGCTCTATAACGTGCCCGACGGAGCCGCCTCGGCGGAAATCTCGATAAGCGACGTAAGCGAGCGCCGGTTCGTCGCCGACGGTTACGGAGGCGTTACATCCGCTACCATGCGCTCGGACATGGACAGGGCTTCGGGCGAAGCCGTCCGTATAGTCATGGGAACATTTCCCACCGCGGGCGAGGGCGCATCCGTTTACCGTATCCGGCTCTTCGGCGCGGACGGACAGACGGTGTACGAAAGGGAGATTGCCGGGCTGCGGCTGAAGCGTAACCGGCTTACGGATGTGACCGTGCGTTTTCCCGAAAATCCCGGCGGTGAAATCGAGGTAGAGGTCAAACTCGACACCCGGTGGGACGGAAATGAAAACGGCGGTTCAGCCGAAATAAGCTGAACCGCCGGTTCCGGGCCGACATCGCTACTCCTTGGGAGTGCGCGAGAACACGAACTGCGAGCTTATTTCGCGGTAGTTGTGGACGCGCTCTATTACGTCCGCGAACACGTCCGCGACGCTCAGTACGGTGAACTTCGACGTATCGGCTCCCGGACGCAGGGGAATGGTATCCGTAACGAGCACCTCGCTCAACGCGCTTTCGTTTATGCGGTCGTAAGCCTCGCCCGACAGCAACGGGTGCGTCACCACGGCCCGCACGCTGCGCGCCCCCTTGTCCATAAACATGTTGGCGGCCTTGGTAATGGTCCCGGCCGTGTCTATCATATCGTCGAACAGCAGGATATTGCGGTCTTCCACCTCTCCGATAGCCGTCATCGTGCCCACCTCGTTGGGGCGCTCGCGGTGCTTGTGGCAGATTATAAGCGGAGCCTGAAGGTAGGACGCATAGCCGTTGGCCCTTTTGGCTCCTCCGATGTCGGGAGTGGCAATGGAAAGGTTCTCCAACTCCATATTTTTTATATGGGGGACGAAAACCCGGCTGCCGTAGATATGGTCCACCGGTATATCGAAGAATCCCTGTATCTGGTCGGCGTGCAAATCCATCGTAATCACGCGGTCGGCTCCGGCCGTACTGAGCAGATTGGCAACCAGCTTGGCTCCTATCGAAACGCGGGGACGGTCCTTGCGGTCCTGCCGAGCCCAGCCGAAATACGGAACGACGGCTATGACCTTGTGGGCCGACGCACGCCGGGCGGCGTCGATTATAAGCAGCAGTTCCATAAGGTTCTCGGCCGGAGGCGTGGTGGACTGCACGATAAACACGGTGCACCCGCGGATGCTTTCGTTGAAAGCCGGCTGGAACTCGCCGTCCTTGAACTGGCTTACCGACAGGTCGCCGAGTTCGCTGCCGTAACTGCGAGCTATTTTGGCCGCAAGGTCGTGGGAGCCGCGGCCTGCGAAAATCTTGAGTTTATGTATGGCCATGGGGTTTGGATGAAGTTTAAAGGTTTCCTTACGCAAAGGTAGTCCATAAAACCCTATTCCTCTCCCGGCACGGCCCCTTTTATCAACAATTTTTCAAACAGTCGCCGACGAAGTCCAAGACTTCGTCCTTTCCCTTGCGGTTTTCGGCCGAGGTCACGAATATCGGCGGCAGCTCCTCCCAGTATTCGGACAGCACCTTCCGGTAACGCTCTACGGCCGCTGCCGTGCGCGACGCCGACTGCTTGTCGGCCTTGGTGAACACGATGCCGAACGGAATGCCTTCGCGCCCCAGATAAAACATGAATTCCAAATCTATTTTTTGCGGCTCGTGGCGGGAATCGACCAGCACGAACAGAAAGTGCAGCCGGGGACTGCCGGAAATATAGTCCGTTATTATGCGCGAGAACGTTTCCCTCGTCGATTTGGATGCGCGGGCGTAACCGTAGCCGGGCAAATCGACCAGATACCACGCACGGTTTATAAGAAAGTGGTTTATAAGCCGGGTCTTCCCCGGAGTACCCGACACCTTGGCCAGCGAGCCGCGGCCCGTAAGCATGTTTATCAGGGAAGACTTGCCCACGTTGCTGCGCCCTATAAAGGCGAATTCGGGAAGGCCGTGTTCCGGAATCTGCGACGACTTGCCGCTGCTGAAGGAGAAATCGGCCGAAGTTATATTCATATGTACCGGTTTGGAAGGGTCTTCCGCAAAGGTAATGCCTTTCGCGCGTAATCAAAATCCCGCGTGCAACTCACGCAGCCCGGCGGAATAACGAAAAATTGCATACATTTGCAGGTAAGGGTACACTGTGGAAGCCGGCCCGCGGGCTCGGATTATACCGTACCTGCAACCCATAACTGCAAGAAATGAAACCTTCGTCTCCGAAAATATCCGTAGTGGTTTCTACCTATAACTGGCCGGAAGCCCTCGCGCTGTTTCTGGAAAGCGCTATACGCCAGAAAACTAAACCATACGAAGTGCTCGTGGCCGACGACGGCTCCGGCGAGCCTACCCGGAAGCTGGTCGAAAGCTACGCCGCACGGGCGCCGTTTCCGATAAGGCACGTCTGGCACGAAGACAGGGGATTCCGCCTCGCCGCAATCCGGAACAAGGCAATCGCCGTCGCCGCAGGAGATTACATAGTGATGACCGACGGCGACATAATCATGCATCCGGATTTTATCCGCGACCACGGCCGGGCCGCCGAGCGCGGATATTTTTCCGCGGGAAGCCGTATCGACCTGCCGGCCGGCTATACCGCCCGGCTCACCGCATCCGGGAATTATTCCGGTTTCCGGCTTTTTCTTTCGTCGCTCTCCTCCCCGATGAAGGGCCTGCATCTGCCGCGGTTGGGAAAACTGTTCCGAAACCGGCATTCCGGCACTCCGTTCCACGGACGGGGGTGCAATCTCGCCGCATGGCGGGACGACCTCGAAGCCATAAACGGATTCGACGAATCGTACGAAGGCTGGGGGCGCGAGGATACCGACCTGATGTGCCGCCTGATGAAGCTCGGCCGCCGCAAACGCACCCTGAGGCTCTGCACCGTAAGCTATCATCTCCATCACAAAACCCGCAACAGCGACGACGACCTGTCCCGCAACGACGAAATTCTGCGCAGAGCCATGGAAAGCCCCGGGTTCCGCTGCGCCAACGGCATAGTAAAAGACCGCTGAAAGTTCGCAAAACAAAGTCCCGGCCCTTGCGGGCCGGGACTCGAAACATATCCGTAAAACGGCTACCTGTTGTTTACGGAAGCCATGTAGGTTATAAGGTCGACCACCTTGTTCGAGTAACCCCACTCGTTGTCGTACCAAGCCACCAGCTTTACGAAATTCTCGTTCAGGGCTATACCGGCGGTAGCGTCGAAAATGGAGGTGTGCGCGTCGCCTATGAAGTCGCTCGAAACGACGGCGTCCTCGGTGTATTCGATAATGCCTTTCATCTCGTTCTCCGAAGCCTTCTTCACCGTTTCCTTAATGCGGTCGTAAGTGGCGGGCTTTTCCAGACGGCAGGTAAGGTCCACTACCGAAACGTCGAGCGTCGGCACGCGGTAGGCCATTCCGGTGAGCTTGCCGTTCAGGGCCGGAATTACCTTGCCCACGGCCTTGGCCGCCCCGGTGGACGAAGGTATGATATTGCCGCTGGCGGCGCGGCCGCCGCGCCAGTCCTTCATCGACGGGCCGTCCACGGTCTTCTGTGTGGCGGTAATGGCGTGCACGGTACTCATCAACCCTTCCACTATGCCGAAATTGTCGTTGATGACCTTGGCGAGCGGGGCGAGGCAGTTGGTGGTGCAGGAAGCGTTGGAAACTATCTGCTGGCCCTCGTAGCTTTCGTTGTTCACGCCCATTACGAACATGGGGGTATCGTCTTTCGACGGAGCCGACATCACTACGTATTTCGCTCCGGCCTGAAGGTGTGCCTGAGCCTTTTCCTTGGTCAGGAACAAGCCCGTGGACTCCACTATGTACTCGGCTCCGACCTCGTTCCAGCGGAGATTGGCGGGGTCCTTCTCGGCGGTCACGCGAATCGACTGTCCGTTCACCACAAGGTTGCCGTCGCGGACCTCTATGGTTCCGTCGAAGCGACCGTGCACGGTGTCGTACCGAAGCATGTAGGCCATATAATCGACCGTGATAAGGTCGTTGATTCCTACGATTTCCACCTCGTCGGCCTTCTTCACGGCGGCGCGGAATACCAGCCGACCTATACGGCCGAAACCGTTGATACCGATTTTAACTTTAGACATGACTATTGTATTTTAAGAAATTAACATCGTCCGACAGCAAATCCGACCGGCAAATTTAGCGATTATTATCGGGAATGCAACCCGAGGCCCACAAGGTATGCCGCAGCGGTCAGATGCACCGCTTGGCTCGCTTGGCCATGCTCGAAGCGAACACGAAATCGTTCAGCTCCCGGTTGTCGGCCGTCAGAATATCCTGCTTGGTTCCCTCCCACCACTTTTTGCCTTCGTGAATGAAAACAATCTTCTCGCCAATTTCCATTACGGAGTTCATGTCGTGGGTATTGATTATGGTCGTGATGCCGTATTCCTCAGTTATCTCCCTGATAAGGTTGTCGATAACGTTGGAGGTCATCGGGTCGAGGCCGGAATTCGGTTCGTCGCAGAACAGGTAGCGCGGATTCAGCACTATGGCGCGGGCTATGGCTACCCGCTTGGTCATTCCGCCGCTCAGTTCGGACGGGTAGAGCCGGTTCGCGTCGGTCAGGTTCACCCTCTGAAGGCAGAAATTCACCCGCTCCAGCTTTTCCGCCTCGCTATGCCGGGTGAACAGGTCGAGCGGCAGCTTGACGTTTTCCTCGACCGTCGAGGAATCCAGCAGGGCGCCCCCCTGAAATATCATTCCCACGTGCTCGCGCAGGGCCTTTTTCTGCTTGAAATCCAGAGCCGTGAAATCCACGTCGTCGTAGAATATGCGGCCTTCGTCCACGTCGAGAAGACCGGCAAGACACTTTATGAAAACCGTCTTGCCCGAACCGCTGCGTCCGATGACCAGATTGGTCTTGCCCTTGTCGAACTCCGCGGAAATATCGTCCAGCACTACGCGACCGTCGAACGACTTCACTATATGCTCGCACCTAATCATATCAGAAGCAACTGGGTAAGTATAAGGTCGAACAGCAGAATCATAACGGACGCGAGCACTACCGCCTTGGTGCTCGCGCGGCCCACCTCCAGCGAGTTGCCTTTGGCATAGTAGCCGTAGAATCCGGAAACAGAAGTGATTAAGAATGCGAACACGGCCGCCTTTATAAGAGAATAAACCACCGAAAACGTTTTGAAATCCAGCATTATGCCTTCCACATAGGTAGCCGGCAGCACGGTGCCCGTTATTCCCGCCATAAGATACCCTCCTATCACGCCTATGATGATGCTCATGATTGTCAGGAACGGAAAAAACAGCACCGTGGCGACGATTTTGGGCAGGATAAGGTAGCTCGCAGAATTGACGCCCATCATCTCCAGCGCGTCGATTTGTTCCGTTATACGCATCGTCCCGATTTCGGACGCTATGTTGGAGCCCACCTTGCCGGCGAGTATCAGGGCCACGACGGTTGAGCTGAACTCCAGTATCATGGTTTCCCGCGTGGCGTACCCTATAAGGTAGCGCGGAATAAAGGGCGACTCGAAGTTGATGCCCATCTGGAGAGTCACCACGGCTCCCATGAATACGGATATGATGGCGGTGATTCCTATGGAGTTGACTCCCAGAGCCTCCATTTCGAATACGACGCGGCGGCGGTATATGCTGGCCTTTTCCGGTCGGGAAAAGACTTTGGACATCAGAATGAAATAGCGCCCTATCTGCTGGAATACGTTCATCGCCGCTGGTCGTTTTCGTTCCTGTCGTCCGGCTCGTCGACCTCCTCGAAATCGACGTATTCCCCCACTCCGCGGCCGACTTTCTTGGGACGCCTGTCGCCCGAGGTATCGACCGTTACATCTCCTTCTGCCTTTACCCGGCGGCCGCTGCGGAACGTGCGGTACCATCCCCTGTACTGCTCCTGCCCTTCGCCCTCTTCCATGCTGCGGCGGATGCGGCGCAGGCGGATGCGCAGAAGCACCATCGACACCAGAAGCAGCAGCACGAAGCCGGCTATGATGTAAAATACCACGCCCAGAACCTGTCCGAGGCTTACGTACCCGAACAGTATCAGCACCAGCAGGATTAGCAAGGTGAAGTTAAGACAGCCGTTGTTCTGCATATCGTCGAAGCCGGTTTACCGGTATTCTGCAAAGACAGTGAAAGGCGGAAGACGGCCCGGTTCGCCCTTGCGGAGCATCTTCCGTTTCCTGCAAAGATAGCCGGTTTTTTTCAATTTGCGCAGCGAGTGCGGGGCACCCTCTCCGGTTTGGTAGCAATTTTGCATCCAAAAAGACCATTAATTCAGGGAATAAGGCCGCGCGGCCCGACTTTCCCGCAAAACTCTCTCGCTATGAAAAAGTACAGATGTATAGTATGCGGCTATGTTTACGACCCGCAACTCGGCGACCCGGACAGCGGGGTGGCGCCCGGAACGGCGTTCGAGGATATTCCGGACGACTGGGTATGCCCGCTCTGCGGGGTCGGCAAGGACGAGTTCGAGGAACTTACCGAATAGCGGCGGCCTGCCGGAACAAAACTAAGCCTGCCTGCCGTACGCCTGCATGACCGGCAGGCAGGATAATTGATAATACCGACACGGCCCGCTCGCCGGAGCCGAAAATCAAACCAACGGAAAGCCATGAAGTATCTATCCCTTATCATCGCCGTGGCCGCCTGCATAGCGCTTATCTTTATGATAGAGCCCCGCTCGCAGGCCACATCCCAGAATCCCGCCGAGGACGAAACGTCCATGGAAACGCGCCACCGTACCCTCAGTCCGGAAAGGCAGGCGCGCATAGAGCGCCGCAAGGCCAAACAGGCGGAATACGAGCGATTCATCGACTCTACCATAATGTCCCACAACTACCGGTTCATTCCGCAGACGTTCAACCTCGAACCGGCCGGAGCCACGCAGCTCATCTCGAATCCCAACTTCGAGCTGGTGGTATATTCCGATTACGTGGATATAAACCTGCCGTTCATCAAAGGCTACACTCCTCCGTACAGACTGGTGGTGCTCAATACCATAGTCACGCAGGTCAACGGATACGCCGCGATTCAGAACGACGGCGGATGGACGGTCAGCTTCTCCTCGTGGCTTTACACGGGCAGCAACTATACCTTCACTTTCAACATTTCTTCCCGCACCGGCGGCACCCAGCTCCAGATAGAAAGCGACTTTTTCAACACCGTTTCTTACTGGGGGTCGATATACGCCGTTTATTAGCCGAAACGAACCGCCGCTACGGCCGGGGCCATTCGGTTCCGGCCGTAGCCATACGCAACGCCTATGAAACGCATACTGTCAACGGCCGTTTTAACGGCCGCAATTCTGTCGGCCGTCAAGGCCCTGCCGCCGGCCGCGGCCGGAAATCCGCGCTTAGACCGCGCCGAACGCCGGGAAATGCGCCGCCTCGAGTACAGCGCCCGGCTGGACTCTGCGGTAATGTCGCGCAACTATGTATTCATGCCCAACAGCATGGAGGACATCACCGGCGGCGGACAGCAACTCATATACAATCAGGACTACTACGCGGCGGTTATGGGCGAGCGGGTGGAAATACACCTTCCGCTCGTACTCGGACGAGGGTTGGCCGAGTACATACAGATAATCAATTTCGATACCTACGACGTGCGCGGATACGACGTGCGGCGCACCGGCTTCGGCTGGAGCATAGCGTTCGAGGCGGCCGAGCAGGGCGTGCCCGACCCTTCGATATATACCATAAATATACTGGTGAACATCTATACGGGCGAAACTGCGCTCAACCTTACCTCGGGCCGCAACGCCATGCACTATATCGGCATAATAGAGGAAATAAAAGATTAGGGTCTGTATATCAGAACCGAAGCAAAGGCTTCCACCCCTTCGCCGCGGCCGACGAAGCCGAGCCGCTCGGTAGTCGTGACCTTTACCGACACCCTTTCCGCGTCTATGCCCAATGCCGCCGCCACCGCTCCGCGCATGGCCGGAATATACGGAGCCAGCTTCGGCCGCTGGAGAGCAATCGTTATGTCCGCATTGGAAACCGCATATCCTTCCCTTCCGAGCATGGCGGACACGTCCGCAAGCAGGAGGAGGCTGTCTATTCCCCTGTAACGCTCGTCGCTGTCGGGGAAGTGCGCCCCTATGTCGCCCAGAGCGGCCGCGCCGAGCAGGGCGTCGCACAAGGCGTGTACGGCCGCGTCGCCGTCGGAATGGGCCACGCAACCCTTTTCAAAAGGAATATCGACCCCCGCCAGACGCAGGCGCAGACCGTCCGCAAGGGCGTGCACGTCGTAACCGTGGCCCGTTCTGAAATCCGTCATACCGAACAAAGTTAGGAAAAAATAGCTACCTTTAGCAACCGATACACAAAGAAGATTGCAAACCAAAAACCTGAATACCATGTCAGAGATTTCAAAACTCGAACCCCGGCTGGTCTGGGAGATTTTCGACGAAATAACGCGGGTGCCGCGCCCCTCCAAAAAGGAAGGCAGGATACACGACTTTCTGGTAGAATTCGCCGAAAAGCACAAACTCGAATACCGCACGGACGAAGCCGGCAACGTGGTAATCATCAAACCGGCCACCGACAAAATGAAGGACCGGCCCACGGTCGTGCTGCAAAGCCACATGGACATGGTGTGCGAAAAGAATTCCGACAAGCGGTTCGACTTCGACCACGACCCCATACAGGCCTACATAGACGACGGTTGGGTGAAGGCCGACGGAACCACCCTCGGAGCCGACGACGGCATCGGCATGGCCGCCGCCCTCGCGGTGCTGATAGCCGGCGGCATAGAGCACCCGCGCGTGGAGGCGCTGTTCACGGTGGACGAGGAAACCGGGCTTACCGGAGCGTTCAACCTCGGCCGGAACATGCTCGACGGCAAGTACCTTATAAACCTCGACTCGGAGGACGAGGGCGAAATATTCATCGGCTGCGCCGGAGGAATCGACACGGCAGCCACGTTCTACTACAAACCCGAACCGCTGCCGGAAGGCATGGCGTGGATGCGCGCCGAAATATCCGGCCTTAAGGGAGGACACTCCGGCGACAACATAAACGACGGCCTCGGCAACTCCAACAAGCTGCTCGTCCGCCTGCTGCTGGACGGCGCGGGCGACTACGGCCTGCGTCTGGCGCGTTTCGACGGAGGCAACCTGCGCAACGCCATACCGCGCGAAGCGTACGCCGTGTTCGGGATACCGGGCGAAAGGGCGGACGGTTTCCGGAAACATGCGACACGCATGGCGGAAATATTCGCGTCCGAGCTGAAATACACCGACCCCGGAGTAACCCTTACCGTAACCGACGCCGACGCTCCGCAGTCCGTACTCGACACGGACACGCAACGCGCCCTGCTGCTTTCGGTGCAGGCGGTGGCCAACGGCCCCTTGGCCATGAGCCGTTCGATGCCCGGCCTGGTGGAAACCTCCACCAATCTCGCATCCGTCAAATTCGGGGAAGGCAACGTCATAACGGTGGTGTCGTCGCAGCGCTCGTCGGTGGAAAGCTCCAAATACGATGCAGCGCGCACCGTCGGGGCGGCATTCCTGCTGGCAGGCGCGACGGTGGAGCACGGCGACGGTTATCCGGGCTGGAATCCCAATCCCGACAGCCGGCTGCTGAAAATAACCGAGCGCAGCTACGAAAAACTGTTCGGACGCGAGCCGGTGGTAAGAGCAATCCACGCCGGGCTGGAATGCGGACTGTTCCTCGAAAAGTACCCGCATCTGGAAATGGTGTCGATAGGCCCTACCCTGCGGGGCGTACACTCTCCCGACGAACGGCTCGAAATAGATACGGTGGACAAATTCTGGAGGCTACTGTTAGAAGTACTTAAAAATATTTAAAAACAAATAAAAAAGGGAGGCTTAGAGCCTCCCTTTTTACAAATATTCTCCTTCGGAAGACGGGGCGGTATTCCGGACGTACCGGTTCAAGCCGATGTAAGTATACTGTCGTTCAGAGGGCATATACCGCGGCCCTCATCCATGTTCAAAATAAAGCGCAGGAACCACGGCAGCGGCTCATTATTAAAAATATTTATTAAATAAGGGGCGATTGGAAATTACAATCCGTAACCATACCTTTGTTTGAAATACCAACCAAAACCAAAGAAATGCAGACGGTAACGACGCTGAATCAGTTTATTATCGAGCAGCAGGGCGCAGTGCCGCGCGCCACCGGGGAATTTTCCCGGCTTCTCCACCATGTGGGAATAGCGGCGAAAAAAGTGAACCGCGAGGTCAACAAGGCCGGACTCGTGGACATACTCGGACAGGCCGGCAGCGAGAACGTGCAGGGCGAGGAACAGCAGAAGCTCGACCTGTACGCCAACTGCACTTTCCTCGACGAGCTTCGCGCCAGCGGCGAATGCTGCGGAGTGGCCTCGGAAGAGAACGAAGACATAATAATATTCGAGAAGGGGTTGTGCTCCCACGGAAAGTACATTTTCTGCATGGACCCGCTCGACGGCTCCTCAAATATCGACGTGAACGTTTCGGTGGGAACCATATTCTCGGTTTACAGGCGCCTGTCAGAGCCGGGAACACAGCCCGTAATGCAGGACTTTCTTCAAAAAGGCACGGCGCTCGTGGCGGCCGGGTACGTGATATACGGTTCCTCGACCATGCTCGTCTATTCGTCGGGCAACGGGGTGAACGGATTTACGCTCGACCCGTCCATAGGCGAGTTCTGCCTGTCGCATCCCAACATGACGCAACCGCGCGACGGCAGAATATATTCCATAAACGAAGGCAATTACCAGAAGTTCCCCGACGGCGTGAAGAAGTACATAAAATACTGTCAGGACAAGGACGAGGCCACCCGCCGCCCGTACACTTCGCGCTATATCGGCTCGCTGGTGGCGGACTTCCACCGTAATCTGATAAAAGGCGGCATATACATCTATCCCCCCACGGACAGCCACCCCAACGGAAAGCTGCGCCTTCAGTACGAATGTATCCCCATGGCCTACCTCGCCGCACAGGCGGGAGGAATGGCCACCGACGGATTCCGCAACATACTCGACCTGCAGCCGCAGTCGATACACCAGCGCGTCCCGCTTTACATCGGCTCCCCGGCCATGGTGAACATGATAGGCGAATTCATGCGAAAATACAGCGCCCCGCACGAAGAGGCGTCCGCCCAGACGCTCCGCAAAGCCGAAGCGCGGCAGGTCGCCGCGCTCTGACCCGGACCAAGAAAAAGCCCGCGCCTTCCGGTGCGGGCTTTTTTCATTCGGCAGACGGCGTTATTCGCACATCGTCTTTATATAGGTGTGATGCGTTCCGTAACGCTCGAAAGCGGCCTTTTCGAGTTCCTCGCGGTGGTCGGGATGGGCCACGCTGATAATCAGCCGGGCACGCTCCTGAAGCGACTTGCCGTAAAGATTCACCGCTCCGTACTCGGTTACGAACCAGTGGATATGCGCGCGCGTGGTAACTACGCCGGCTCCGCAGGTAAGGGTATCGGCTATCTTGCTCATGCCCTTGTTCGTAACGGACGGCATGGCTATGATGGCCTTGCCTCCTTCGGAACGCGACGAGCCGTAAATGAAGTCTATCTGGCCGCCGACGCCGGAATAGAACTTCGTGCCGAGCGAGTCGGCGCACACCTGTCCGGTAAGGTCTATCTGGAGGGCCGAATTTATAGCCGTGAATTTCGGGTTTCTGGCTATCACGAACGGGTCGTTGGTATAGGCCACGTCCATCATCAGCACGCCCGGATTGTCGTCTATAAAGTCATATACTTCCTTGGACCCCATCAGGAAAGTGGACACTATCTTGCCCTTGTCGGTGACTTTGTTGGCGCCGTTTATAACGCCGCTGCGCACCAGCGGCAACACCCCGTCGGCGAACATCTCTGTATGTATACCGAGGTTTTTGTGGCTGCCGAGCTGCGAAAGCACGGCGTTCGGAATGGCCCCTATGCCCATCTGGAGGCAGGCTCCGTCCTCTATAAGTTCCGCGCAGTACCTTCCTATCGCGGCCTCGGTTTCGCTCGCCGGCGCTATATGGCTTTCCATAAGCGGCTGGTCGTCGTGCACGAACATGTCTATCTGCGAAACATGTATGAACGCGTCGCCGAACGCCCTCGGCACGTACCGGTTTATGACGGCGATGACCGTATCGGCGCATTCCACGGCCGCCAGAGTAGCGTCCACCGAAGTGCCGAGCGACACGTAGCCGTGCTTGTCCGGCGGCGACACCTGAATCATGGCGACGTTGCAGGGCAGCACGCCGGTGCGGTAAAGTTTCTGGGTTTCGCTCAGGAACACCGGAATATAATCCGCGTAGCCGCTCTGGGTAACCTTGCGCACGTTTCCGCCCACGAAGAACGAATCGAGCTGGAACACGCCCTCGAACTGCGGGTCGGCGTAGGGAGCCGGGCCTTCGGTATGCAGGTGATGCACGTGGACGTCCTTCAGCTCGCCGGCCGCGCCGCGCTCGCACATGGCTTTTATAAGTATCTGAGGGGCGCTCGCAACGCTGCTCAGGTGCACATGGTCGCCCGATTTGATAACCTTCACCGCTTCTTCGGCGGTGATGAATTTGATTTCGGAATTCATCTGTATAGTCTGATTTGTTAGCAGTCCGTACCGGGGAAACCTGTTCCCTTACAAATGTAAATCAATCGGGGGTAAAGTTAGTGAAATCTTTTGAATCCGATTGCTCGTTCGTTTGAATTTATTACATTTGCACCTGAATGCCGGTTCCGGGCCGAAAATAGGCTCCGGAAACGCGTTCCTGCGCATAAAAGGGCGCGGGCACGACGCCCGCAGGCGTAAACGGCATGGCGAAGGGACCTAAAATTAACCACATTATCCAGTTCGTACCAAACGTATGGAACAAAAAATGCAAGAACTCCAAGACGTTGTAATCCGCTTCTCCGGCGACTCCGGCGACGGAATGCAGCTTACCGGAACGCTCTTTTCCGACACGGCGGCCCTGCTGGGCAACGGAATATGCACGTTCCCCGATTACCCTGCCGAAATCCGGGCCCCGCAGGGTACGGTTTCGGGCGTTTCAGGCTTTCAGGTGCATTTCGGATGCAACCGCGTCATTACACCCGGCGACTACTGCGACGTGCTGGTAGCCATGAACCCGGCGGCTCTGCGCGCCAATGCCAAATGGCTCAAGCCCTCGGCCACGATTATTATCGACGGCGATTCGCTCGACGCCCGAAGCATAGCCCGCGCCGGATTCAAGACCGACGACCCGTTCAAGGAAATCGGCATCGAAGACTACAACATCATCATTCCCGAAATAACCTCGATGACCAAGCAGGCGCTCGAAGGTCTCGACATGGACCTCAAGAGCGTTACCAAGTGCAAGAACATGTTCGCCCTCGGTATCTGCCTGTTCATTTACAACCGGCCTCTGGAGCACCCGCTGCGCTATATAAACGGCAAGTTCGCCAAGAAGAACCCGGTAGTGGCCGAAGCTAACGCGCTCGCGCTGAAAGCCGGTTACAATTACGCGCACAACACCCATTCGTTCGCCAACACCTACAACGTGGCCCCGGCAAAACTCGAACCGGGCATATACCGCAGCATAAACGGCAACCAGGCCACCGCATGGGGCTTTATAGCCGCCTCGGAAAAAAGCGGCCGACCGCTGTTCTGCGGCTCCTATCCCATCACTCCCGCCACGGTGATACTCGAAGAGCTTGCCAAGCGCAAGGACCTCGGAGTAAAAACGGTTCAGGCCGAAGACGAGATAGCGGGCATCTGCACCTCCATAGGCGCGGCCTTCGCCGGCAACTTCGCCGTAACCACTACCTCCGGCCCCGGCCTGTCGCTCAAGTCGGAGGCCATGGGCCTTGCGGTGATGACCGAGCTGCCTCTGGTGGTCGTGGACGTACAGCGCGGCGGTCCTTCGACCGGGCTGCCCACCAAACCGGAGCAGGCCGACCTGTTGCAGGCCCTCTGGGGACGCAACGGCGAATGTCCCATGGTGGTCGTAGCCGCAAGCTCTCCCTCGGACTGCTTCCACTATGCCTTTATGAGCGGCAAAATAGCCATGGAACACATGACTCCGGTACTGCTGCTTACCGACGGATTCATAGCCAACGGCAGCGAGCCGTGGAAGATTCCCTCGATGAAGGACTATCCGGAAATAATTCCGCCCGTCATAACCGAAACCCCGGCCGACGAACCCGACTACATGCCCTACAAGCGTGACGAGAAGCGGCTCGCACGCCGCTGGGCACTCCCCGGAACGCCCGGTCTGGAGCACCGCATCGGCGGTCTGGAAAAGGATTTCCTTTGGGGAACCGTATCTCACGACCCGCTGAATCACCAGCGCATGGTGGACGCACGCGCCGAAAAGGTGGCGCGCGTGGTGGACTTCATCCCCCAGCAGGAGGTTTACGGCGACCGCGCCGGCAAGCTGCTGGTGGTGGGCTGGGGCGGAACGCGCGGGCATTTGCAGTCGGCCGTGGATGAGCTGCGCGCCGAAGGCAAGTCCGTATCCCTTTGCCATTTCAACTATATCAATCCGCTGCCGCACGGAGTGGAGGATATTTTCGCAGGCTTCGAGAAGATAGTGGTATGCGAGCTCAACGAAGGGCAGTTCGCCGCCTATCTGCGCACCAAGCTCCAGCAGTTCAGCTACGAGCAGTTCAACAAGGTACAGGGTTTGCCGTTCACCACGGTCGAGCTGAAGGAAAAATTCAATCAACTTTTGGAGAAATAGTCATGAGCGACATACATTACACACAGGCCGATTTCAAAAGCAATCAGGAGGTAAAGTGGTGTCCCGGCTGCGGCGACCACGCAATCCTCAACTCGGTGCAGAAGGCCATGGCTCAGGTAGCCGAGGATACCGGCACGCCGCACCAGATGTTCACGGTGGTATCCGGCATCGGATGCTCGTCGCGCTTTCCGTATTACATGAAGACCTACGGATTTCACGGCATACACGGCCGCGCGAACGCCATAGCCACCGGAATCAAGGTAGCCAACCCCAAACTGAACGTATGGGTGGCCACCGGCGACGGCGACTCGCTCGCAATCGGCGGCAACCACTTCATACACGCCGTGCGCCGAAACATAGACCTCGACGTAATCCTGTTCAACAACGAAATCTACGGGCTTACCAAAGGGCAGTACTCCCCCACTTCCAAGCTGGGCAAGATTACCAAAACCTCGCCGTTCGGGACGGTCGAGCAGCCGTTCACCCCGGGAGAGCTGGTTATCGGGGCGCGGGGCACGTTCTTCGCCCGCTCGATAGACATGGAGCTCAACACCACCCGCGAGTGCATGGTGGCCGCGGCCGAGCATCCCGGAATGTCGGTGGTCGAAGTGCTGCAAAATTGCGTGATTTTCAACGACAAGACCCACGCGGCATTCGCAGCCGACAAGGCCACCCGCGCCGAGCATACCATTACCCTGCGTCACGGAGAAAAAATGCTTTTCGGAGCCGACATGCGAAAGGGCCTTATGCTCGACGGAATGAGGCTCAAGGTGGTCACCGTAGGCGAGGACGGTATCACCCTCGACGACATACTTACCCACGACGCGCATATGCCCGAAACCAACCTGCACATGATGCTGGCCGGGATGAAGTATCCGGATTATCCGGTAGCCCTCGGCGTCATCCGCAGCGTGGACGAGCCTACCTACGACCAGCGCGTGGAGGAACAGATAGAAAAGGTGCAGGCTACAAGACAGATAACCGACGTGGACGAACTGCTGCGCAGCGGCGCCACGTGGGAAATCAAATAATTCCGCCTGCGGAACCTATTATGCAGGGAGCGCCGGGATTATTCCCGGCGCTCCTTCGCTTCGCGCGGGACGTTTATGCCTGCGTATCCTTTACGCAGCGCACGTTCATTCCTCTTGCCCGCTGGGTGTATCCGTTGCATTTCGGCCCTACGAAAGAACTGTACGTTATGTGGTACGCCCCGTAATTAGTAAGCACCTTGTAGGGATTGGCCGTCCAGAGCATCCCCGTTTCCCCGGCAGAATAAAACTCTCCGGTATTGTGGGTCCGGTAACCCGAATAGGGAAAGTACCACCGGCCGCCGCCCTGCGAATAGACGGCCACGAAAAACTCGTCTTCATAGGTATAGCAGTCCGTACCTCCGTTCTGGATGAAATAGCCGCAATACCCTTTGTTGGCAGGGTAAATATTTTCGGTAAGATAATCGTTCTCCGGAACCCTCCAGCCATAGGGGCACGGGTCGTAAACGGTTTTGGCATGAGCGCCGTCCGGGGAACCGCCCCACAGGTCGTTGTCGTGGCTCGGCAGAAGCGTGGTGTACCAGTCGCCCATACTGTTGTTCTGGCAGTAGTACGTGAAGGGATTGCGTATGGAATTATCCAGATTATTCTCCACAGTCACTTCGGCTACCGTCATCTCCACCGGGTTTCCGTCCATGTCGTAAAACGCCTTTTCGTTTCCTTCCCAGTCGGCCAGCCCGGGAAACGGGTCCTTGCGGCCCCACTGGTAAAAAAGTCCGTGGAAGGCCATATCCTTCCACGAATCGCCGAGCGCCCCCAGATTTCTGTCCATGTACGTCCACGACATCAGGTAATAAGGGTCGTTCTGTACGCTCATGGTTCCCATTTCGGGGTCGTAATCCGTTATCCACAAATGCCAGCTCCAAATGATATCGCCCTCGAAATCCCTCGCAGCTATAAGAGCGTTGCCTTCGTTTCCGCAGGTCGCTACCGTTACCGTCCCCGCCTCGCGGTCGAAAGTCACCTCCGTAATCAGTGCGGGGCTATCCTGCCATACCAACGATGCGGAAGCCGGCCATATCTCGTCGGCCGGGTCGCACGAGTTTCCGCGGTGCGTGACCGGAAAGCGCACCGACGTACCGGGCGCAACCGTATAACAGTTGGCCGTGCCTTCCGGAATCACGACGCGGCGCAGGTTAAGCCCCGCTTCGGCGGAAACGCTGCGGCCGTAACCGTCCGCAAGGGTGACTTTTACAGAACCTTCGTTCTCCATGCTTCCGGATGCGGTGAGAGTTATGCGTTCGCCGTAACCCGCCTCGGCTTTCCAGCCTCCGGTAGCCTCGACCGCCACTAGAGCGAACCCGGTGTCGTCGCCCTCCACGATGTAACGTACGGTAAACCGGTCGCCGGGAGCGGCGCTGAACTCGTATGATTCGCTCTCGAACCTTGCGCTGACGGAAGCCGATTCACCCACCGACACTGCGGCGCGCGCCGCCGCCGACTCTCCGGCGCTGTCGTAAGCGATTACTGCCACTTCCGTTTCAAACGCTCCGGCCGCAACCGGCGGGCCTGTAAACACGAGCGTCCCGCGGCTGCCGTTAAGCACAGCGGTAGCTTCGCAGTCTTCCCTGTCGCACGAAGCATCGACGGTATAGACGCCGCTGCCTCCCGTTACCGTAAACGACAGGGCGGCCGCTTCACCCGGCAGGGTGGAAAAGGAGGTTTCGGCGAACCTTACCGAAAGCGGCGCATTCTCGTCTTCTGTACATGCTGCGGCCAACAGTACGGCCGCCAATATGAAATACTTCTTCATGACTCTATGTTTTACAAGTTCAGGATTCACAAGCCGGAAAAGCCGTTCGTCCCTTCGCGGGCCGTGAGGCTGCGCGGCGTTTCTCCGCCCGCGTCGCGCGTAAGTTTAAGGTTCACCATCCGCTGCGAGCAGCCTACCCCGGCCCATTCGCCGGTGGTATAATACCACATGCCGTAATACAGCCCCCGGTCGCTCTCGAAGGCGATTTCGTCGAGAGCGTCGTTCCAACCGCCCGTAACGGTTTGTCCGGGGGCGGTATCCAATCCGAACTCCTCTCCGTCGTAAGTAACGAGTACCGTCTTAACCACCGCCATACCCGTTTCGTCCGGGAATCCCTCGAAATAAAAGGTTCCGACTTCCTCGCCGGTGGTAACGGTAAGAGCTGCCGCCGCCCTGTCGTACGCCAGCGTAAACGGCGCATAGGTAGCCATTCTCAGAAAATCTTGCCCATATCCGTTGAGAGCAAAGGAAACCCCTTCTTCTTTGGGTTCGAGGGTCACGCTCCCCAGAACCGTCTGTCCCTCGGTGGCCGACAAACCGCTCATAACCCATGTTCCGACAAGCGAGCGGTAAATGTCGGCCTGAACCACGGTAAGCCGACGGCTAAGTTCCCCGGCAGTTACAGTAACTTCGGTGCTGCGAGGGTCGCCGGAATTTTTCTCCGCACGGAGTATCAGGCGGCTGCTCTCTGTTTTGACATTCAGCCAGTAGGCATTGTTTCTTACGCTCCACCCGGCCGGAGTTTCCACCGCTATCGAAAGCACAGATTCGGCAGCCGACATTTCGACCTGCGCATCGCAGTGCAGCGTCAGTGTACAGCCGGACTGGACTACCGCCACTCGCCGTTCGATATTACCCGACTTCAAGGCAACTTCGGCGCTGCGGCCCTCGGGAGCGGGATTGGGCTCGATTCCGAGCACCAGCCACTCGCCGCTTCGGGAAGCACTGGCCCATTCCGAGTCGCAGGAAGCCTCCCATTCCGTAACGCATTCCACTTTCATGACCGCCGTAGCCTCGAAGCCCGCCGCATCCGCTTCGACCAAAGTATTCTCTACCGAAAGCGAGGCGCGGGCTTGCACCACCGCAATGCCGGCGAACGGCTCGCCCCCGCGCATAACGCTTATCCCGGCCGTGCGCACACGGTCCGTCGGGTTGGGCTGCACCCGCACCGACAACACGTTTCCTTCCGCGGCAGCGCTGCACCATGCGGTTCCGTCCGCTTCCCCTTCTTCCGCCAGACATACGAGCGGAAGGCCGACTCCGTCCGTCAGCGCCACGGTGTAGGTTCCCCCGTTCGCTCCGGCTTCCACGACGGAACGCTCCAACACTTCGGGCATCACCGTTTCCTTCGGCTCCGTGCCGCACGCACATAAAATCCCTAAAATCGCCGCCGGAGCGGCCTTTTCAAACGCTTTCAACAATCCCATACCGGTAAAAGTTTATTAGACAATGCGAACGCAATATATAAAATCCCCCCCCCGTGCAAATCCGCGGTAGAAATAATGCCGGGAAAAGCTCTATTTACCGTAAAATAAGGCGGAAAAGAGCGCCGGAGGAGCCTTATCTCCCGGCTGGATTTCTTAAATTTGAAGAATATAGGAGGCGCCTCGGGCAAGCTCAAGTAAACTTGGCTTGCCCCTCACCTTTCTCTATATTTGAAGAATACAGAATGCGTCTCGGCAATCTTGCGTGCAAGCCCGCACGATTTCCCTCGGCTTTCGCTATATTTGTCTAAAGCGATGAAAAGAAAAGGACCGGCACGGCTCCGACCGTCCGGAAAAAGCCGTTGTCCGCCCGCTCACGAAAACGACGATGCCTATGGAAAAACGCCACCGACTCTGAATTCCGCTCCTCAAGCGGAAGCGGCGGCCGGGACAGTCCGGGAGGAACCCGCGCACGCCGCCGCAACAAGACGTTTCCTCCCCAACTCAAACGATAATATGTATGAAACTGAAAAATCACGTTATAACCATTTGCGCCCTGATGCTTGGCGCAGCGGGGTGCGAAAAAAACGGTTCGGAACTCGATGCTCCCTATTACAAAATCACCGTCGCCCCGAACGAATACTGCAAAGTCGAGGTAAAGGAACAGGAGCAAGCGGGCAATAAAGTCAGGGCCTCCGTAACGGTTCTCGACGAAACCATGAGAATCGTTTCGGTAGCATGGAACGACACGGAATGCGAATCCGTAACCGACGAAAACGGCGACACGGCCTATGAATTCACAATGCCCGAAAAGGACGTCGTTCTGACGGTCGGAATGGAAAAAGCCGAACCCGAATCCCATGCCATTACCGTAGAACCCAACGAACTCTGCAAGATAGAAGCTCCTGAAAATGCACGGGGGGGGGAATTGTAAAGGTAAAAGTCACGCTGCTCGACCAGTCGGTGAGAATCGTCTCGGTCACGTGGAACGAAAATCCCTGCAAGCTGCTCTCGGGCGAATCTCCCGAATTCACGTATGAATTTACGATGCCCGACGAAGACGTCGCGCTTGCCGTAGAAACCGAGCCAATCGAGCCGGAATACCACTCGATAACAATCGTCCCCGACGACTACTGCAAAATCGAAGCGGCCGACAAAGCAAAAACCGGGGAAACAGTAAAGGTGACCGTCACCGTTTTCGACGGAATGTTCAAAGTCGTATCGGTCGCCTACAACGACAATCAGTGCACATACGTTTCCGAAAACGGCGCCGAGTACGTTTACGAGTTCACCATGCCCGGCGAAGACGTCACCCTGAAAGCGGAAATCGACCTCGACCTTCATGTAGTCACCCGCGAACAGGGAGAGCACACCGCCCTGGCCGTAATCAACTGCATTTACAATCAAGGAACGCCGGAAGAAGTCGTACAGGCTTACATAGGCCAGCTCGTCCGCTATACGGTTTCGGTCGATATAGGATACGAACTGGCACACAGGGTCGTAAGCGAAAGCGGTGAAGAAATAACGCCCCACTATGCTCCCAACGACCCGGAATACGGACCATGCTGGCAGGCACAGATGCCGGACGAACCTATTACCATACGGACGGCCGCAACGGAAAAAACCGACTATGCCGGCAAGTATTTCACCGGCGCATACACCGGTATCGAATTCAGTACGCCCGCAAGCCGCATAATTTCCGGCTCCGACCGGCCGCTGCTCATGACCCTGAAGGAAAACACCGCGTTCGAAGTAATTTCCACGGATGTCAACTCCTACGACTTCGACGGGTGCTATGTTTACGACGAGGCTTCGGACTCGTTCACCTACATCCGCGAAACCTGCAACAAAACCTACGGATTGAAGGGAATCCACATGGACGGCGACATGTTCATCGAGATTCCGAACATCATAGACAACAAGCCGGATTACTCCAGATACTATTATACCAGCAAAACCGGCTTCGACTACACCTGCGCAGCGGACGAATACAACCAGAAATTTCTGCTCGAAATCACGAAAGGGGGAGTAAAGTCGTACTACTATGCCGAGCCGCAGTACCGTAAATTCGACAGGGCCGAAGTGCGGTTCGACGCAGGTTCGTCGCTGTCCGGGCCGTCGAGCGCCCTCGTTTCGGTCGGAGGCACGCCTCTGCTGCGCTATACGCTGGAATCGGCCGGAGGGTCGCCGGTATTCGCGTACAAGGGGAAAGAAGCCGGCATTTACGCTCCCCAAAGCGGCTACGGCCCGTCGCTGACGCTCGACGGCTTCGGCCGCGGAACGGTGGGAGATACCGAAGGAACCTATTCAGTGCTGGGCGGAATAGTGACGTTCACCGCCGACGGCGGTACGACGAAGTACCTTATAGACCCTGTAAACCTGACCTACTACGAAGTCAAGTCGGACGCTCCGTGGGACGGCGCTTCCCACTACTACGGCGAGAGCGAATACGGATACAATTCCGACGTTTCATCCAGCGAGTGGGTCAAGGGCTGGGTACATGTGTATATGGACAAAGACGCCATGGGAAACGACAAACCCCGTTACGCCTCCATAAAAATGTATCTGCCGGACAGGTTCGGCAGGCAGGAATCCATAATAAGCGACTACGTGCCGTATATTTACGACCCGGCGGCGGGGACTCTCGTTCTTTCGCAGGTAGTGCAGGGCAAAGGCGACGGCTGGGGTCAGGAACGGCGCGACATATCGTTCACCGTATCGGACGACGGCCGGACGATGACCTTCGTTACCGACTACGTCTATTCCCTGGGAACTCCGAACAAGTATATTTACACGCTGGGGCTGGCGCTCGCCCCGACGGAAGAATAATTCCGAACCGCCGCGCGGGCCTCTTCGGGGGCCCGCGTCGGGTTCGGGCTCCGGCATGCCCGCCAGAATCCCCTGCGGTTCAAGCCGGCCCGACAAAAAACGGGGCGTACCTTCCGGTCGCCCCGCGTTTTTCGTTCCTTTCCGAATCTACCCGAACGTTTCTTTCAAATAAGTATCCAGATAGAGCAAATCGTGCTCGTCACGGATAACGTGCTTCAGGAACATATCCTCCTCGTTACATTCGGGGTCGTCGATTGCGCACTTTTTGTCCAAATCTTCCATAGGCAGTGTTTCGGTTATCTATTACAACAACGCCCGCCACGCGGGCTTTATTGCACCTTAACTCAAAATAAGCTGCTTCTCCCTTATCATCTTACGAAGATTTATCAAAGCGTAACGCATTCTCCCCAGAGCGGTATTGATGCTTACGTCGGTCTGCTCGGCGATTTCCTTGAAACTCAGACCGGAGAAATAACGCATCTTCACAACCTCGCTCTGTTCGGCCGGAAGCGCCTCCACCAGTTTCCGCAAATCGCTTTCGATTTGCTCCGAAATAAGCTTGTCCTCGACTGTCGAATCCGAAAACTTCCGGTTATTCAACAAATCGTATCCCGCCTCCGATTCGGTTATCTTGTTCTGCTGCTTCGTCTGACGGAAGTGGTCGATAACCTGGTTATGCGCTATGCGCAGAACCCACGACAGGAACTTGCCGGTGTCGGTGTAGCGTCCTTCGTCGAGAAAGCGCACGACTTTGATAAAGGTCTCCTGAAAAATATCGTCGGCAACGTCGCGGTCGCGGACCATCATGTATATATAGTCGGAAACACGTTTCCGATGCCGTTCGATAAGTTGGGAAATAGCGTTTTGGTCGCCCGAAAGATACGAATTAAGCAACTCGCGGTCGCTTAATACTGACTTATTCATACTCTCCTCCTAACAGATTACATTGGTTTTGAGTAATTCTTTCCGATAGGCAATCAAAATTATCCGGTTAGAAACGTTTATGGTCGGCAGCCAAGATACGAAAAATTTCCGAAACCGCCAAATCACCCGGCGCAATCGTTTCTCCATATCCGGCCCGCGCGTACCGCAATATAAAAAGCAAATACCGTGCCGGTCTTCGGCCGAATAATGCCTGCGGTCGAAAAAACGGTAACAACCGAACCATACGGTTTCCCGGACTGTCGAGAAAACAGCAAACACCGTGCCTTTCCATAGCCGCGAAAGCTCTGACGGTATAAAAAAGCGAAAATATCCGGCCCCGTACGGACGGAGCCGGATTCATGGGAACGGAAACCGCCCCCTATCCCAGATATGACTTGAGCAGCTTGCTGCGCGAGCTGTGCCTCAGACGGCGGATAGCCTTCTCCTTTATTTGCCTTACCCTTTCGCGCGTAAGCCCGAACTTTTCGCCTATTTCCTCGAGGGTCATCTCCGAGCATCCGATGCCGAAAAAGTATTTGATTATATCCTTTTCCCTGTCGGTCAGGGTGGCCAGCGCGCGCTCCACTTCGGTTGAAAGCGATTCGTTTATCAGTCCCCTGTCGGCGTTGGGAGAATCGGCGTTCACCAGCACGTCCAGCAGATTGTTGTCTTCGCCGTCGGCGAACGGAGCGTCCACCGAAACGTGGCGGCCCGACACTCGCAGGGTGTCCGACACCTTTTCCTTGGGCAGGTCGAGCACCGTGGCCAGCTCCTCCGGCGACGGGGTGCGTTCGTTCTCCTGCTCGAAACGAGCGAACGCCTTGTTTATCTTGTTCAGCGACCCCACCTGATTCAGCGGCAGGCGCACTATGCGCGACTGCTCCGCCAAAGCCTGCAGAATGGACTGTCGAATCCACCACACCGCATACGAAATAAACTTGAAACCGCGGGTTTCGTCGAACTTCTCGGCCGCCTTTATCAGTCCCAGATTGCCTTCGTTTATAAGGTCGGGCAGGGAAAGGCCCTGATTCTGGTACTGCTTGGCGACGGATACCACGAATCGCAGGTTCGCCTTGGTCAGTTTTTCGAGAGCCTCCTGGTCGCCCTTTTTTATCCGCTGGGCGAGTTCGACCTCTTCCTCCACGGTAATGAGGTCTTCCTTGCCGATTTCCTGCAGATACTTGTCCAGAGAAGCACTCTCGCGGTTAGTAATGGATTTTGTAATTTTCAGCTGTCTCATTTCAAATCTTCCTTTGTTCAAAATGCCGGAAAGCCCGGCCTTGCGGGCCTTCCGGCATACGTGCAGCGCGTATTTATTGCACTATCACATAGCTCGCGGCCCTGCCGCCCGGATTGACTCCCTCTATCAGGGTAATGGGAGGAGTCACCTTTTCCAAATCGCTCACCGAGCGTATGGGCCGTTCGTTTATATGGGTTATAACGAAACCTTCCCTGACGTTGGCGCGGGCCAGAATACCGCCGGCGTCCACTTCGAGTACGCGCACGCCGTAATCCACCTTCAACTCTTTTCTGGTCCGGTCGGTAATGTCGGAGAACTTGCCGCCTAAAGCCGCGGTAACGTTCACGTCTTCGCGCGTAAGCAATTCCGCCTTACCAGCTTTATTACGCAGTACCACTTCGATTTGTTTCACTTTACCGTCTCTTTTCAGCGAAACTTTCACTTTGTCGTTGGGACGGTAGCGCGACATGATTTCCGACAGGGTGGCCGAATTTTCTATTTTCTGGCCGTCTATCTCGTATATGACGTCGCCTTTCTTTATGCCCGCGGCATGGGCCGCTCCGTCCGGGTCCACGCTCACCACGTAGATGCCGCCCGCACGGTCTATATCCTTGTCCTTACCCTCGCTTTCGAGGAACGCCTCGTTGATTTCCTGATAGGTCAGGCCCAGCATCGCACGCTGCACCACGCCGTACTCCTTCAGGTCGAGCACCACCTTCTTCACTATCGACATGGGAACCGCGAACGAATATCCTATGTACGAACCGGTCTGCGACTTTATGACGGTATTGATGCCCACCAGCTCGCCGCGCGTATTGACCAGCGCCCCGCCGCTGTTGCCGGGATTCACCGCCGCGTCGGTCTGTATGAACGACTCCACCCGGAACTGGCTCGGAATCACGTCGAGCTTGCGGGCCTTGGCGCTGACGATGCCGGCCGTAATGGTGTTCTGAAGGTCGTAGGGACTGCCTATGGCGAGCACCCATTCGCCCAGACGCAGCGCGTCGGAGTCCCCGAACGGAATGGTAGGCAAATCTTCCGCGTCGATTTTTATCAGGGCCACGTCGGTGGTGGGGTCGGTTCCCACTACCTCGGCATCGAAAGTGCGGCGGTCGTAAAGCCTGACTTTCAATTTCGAGGCGTTCTCAACCACATGGTTGTTGGTAACTATATAGCCGTCGGAGCTGATGATAACGCCCGAACCTCCCGATTGGCGCTCGAACGGACGGCCGTCGTTGTACCCCCGCTGCTGCGGGATGCCGAAAAACTCGAAAAACGGGTCGAATCCGCCCATGCGGCCCGTCTGCTCCACCTCCTCGGTCTTTACGATATTCACCACGCCCTGCACCGCATTCTCGGCCGCATAGGTAAGGTCGGGATAATTTTCGGCCCGGTATTCGGTAAAATGGTTGCCGGGGGCCTGCGGTTCCCATACCACCGTGCGCTCCGTGCGCTCCGCCTCTTCGGCCGCAGAAGCCGAACCGCGGGTAACGAGCAGGGCCGAGGAAGCTCCCGCAATCGCGCAAGCCGCCACCAGTCCCACTGCCAGCAATGTCCTTTTCATAAAAAGAATGGTTTTAATTTAATTGAACAGTCTTTATATAAAAGGTATAGTTTCACTGTCATCCGCAAAGTCTTTAATCCGCAATAATATCCGCCGCACAATACATGCCCTTCCGCCGTCGGACGAATTACAAACGACGGTCGGCGGCGGCTTATTGTACCGGCCGTCAAAATTAGAACAGGGAGCATACGACTGTCCGGCAAGGATTTAAGCTCCACAGACTTTACCGGATAATTTCCGGCCGTTTCGGAAACGGCATCAGATTACTTTCACCCGGTCGGGATGGCGTCGGAACATCCTTATCTGGCCGGCAAGCAGGGCGGCAGCCATCAGTGCGGCGAGAGAGTCGGCCACCGGCATGCTCATCCACACTCCGTCCGTGCCGTAATACGACGGAAGCACGGCGAGCAGGGGAACCAGAAACAGCAGTTGCCGGGTCATGGAAAGCAGTATGGCCTTTTTGGGTTTTCCTATATACTGGAAAAAATTCGACGCGACCACCTGAAAGCCCACTATCGGGAAAACCGACGTCACGAGCCTCATTCCCTCGGCGGCGGCTTTCAGAAGCGTGGGGTCGTCGGTAAAGATTACCACCAGCGACGACGGGAACAAATGGCCGAGCACCCAGCCGAAAGTAGTGACGGTTACGGCGCAAACGGTCGTAATCCCCAGCGCCCGCATGACCCGGTCGAACTGCCGCGCCCCGAAATTGTAGCCCACTATCGGCTGCATCCCCTGATTGAGTCCCGCAATCACCATTATGAAGAACAGCACCGAGCGGTTTACTATGCCGTAAGCGCCTATATACAGGTCGCCGCCGTAGCGTTTGAGCGCCGTATTTATGAAGATTACAACTATGCTGGCGCAAAGGTTCAGCAGAAAAGGAGCCAAACCTATGGAAACAACTTTTTTAACTATTACGCCCACGAAGCGGAATATGCCGGGCCTGAAATACAGGAAATGTTTTCGGTTCGTGTAGTGCACTATCAGCAGTCCCAACGCAAGGGTCTGGCCTATAAGCGTGGCTACGGCGGCGCCCCGGATGCCCCATCCGAACCAGAACACGAACATCGCGTCGAGAGCCACGTTGGAGAGCACGGCCGTAAGCATTATGGCCATGGATTTTCTGGGATAGCCCGTGGCTCGGAGAATGTCGTTCAGTCCGAGATAGACGTGCGTTATCACGTTTCCGGCAAGGATGATTTGCATGTAGGAGCGCGAGTATTCGATAGTGTGCTCGCTGGCTCCGAAGAAATACAGTATGGGGTCGAGAAACGCAAGGCTGACGGCGGTAAGTATGCCGCCTATCACTACATTGAGCAGCACTGCGTTGCCGAGTATCAGAAAAGCCCTCTGCTTGTTCCCCTGTCCCAGCCGGATGGATATGAGCGACGATGCCCCTATGCCTATCAGCGAGCCGAACGCCGACGCTATGTTCATCATCGGAAACGTCACGGCCAGGCCCGATATGGCCAGCGGCCCCACCCCGTGACCTATGAAAATGCTGTCCGCTATGTTGTAAAGCGAGGCGGAGGTCATGGCGATAATAGCCGGCAGCGCGTACCGGAATAAAAGCGCGGACACCTTTTCGGTGCCGAGAGCCTGAGTGTTGGCGGTCCCGACGGTCATTAAATCCTATTCGATTGATTTTTACCGGGAGAGCAGGGAGGAATCCCTTCCGGCGGCGCAAAGGTACGAAAAAACGGCCGGATAACCATCGGCCGCCGCGTGCGGTACGAACAAAACTTCAGCGGGGAGGCCGTCAATACTTGCCTTTCCAGAGTTCCTTTATCCTTCGGGCGGCTTCGGCCTCGCGCGGATTGTCGGCCGGACGGTAAAAAGCCCTGCCTTCCAGACCTTGCGGCATAAACTCCTGCTCGGCGAAATGGCCCTCGAAATCGTGGGCGTACTTGTAGTCCTTTCCGTAATCGAGCTGTTTCATCAGTTTGGTAGGCGCATTGCGGATATGCAGGGGTACGGGCCTGTTGGACGTATCCTTCTCCACCAGCGACATGGCCGCCCCGATAGCCATGTAGGCGGAATTGCTCTTGGGACTGGTGGCGAGGTAAATGGCGGTTTCGGCCAGAGGTATGCGTGCTTCCGGCATCCCTATCTTGTGCACCGTATCGAAGCAGGCATTGGCCAGCAGCAGTCCGTTCGGATTGGCCAGCCCTATGTCCTCGGCGGCGAGTATCACCAGCCGCCGGGCTATGAACTTGGGGTCTTCGCCTCCTGCCAGCATCCTCGCGAGATAATATACGGCCGCGTTGGGGTCGCTGCCGCGGATGCTTTTGATAAAGGCGGATATGACGTCGTAATGCTGCTCGCCGTTCTTGTCGTAAAGGGCGATGTTCTGCTGAAGGCACTCCGTAACCGAAGCGTCGTCGAGCACGATGTCGCCCGCGCAGGCCCCGGCCATAATGTCGAGTATGTTGAGCAGCTTGCGGGCGTCGCCGCCGGAAAAACCGAACAGGGCGCCCGTTTCCCTTACTTCCACGTTGCGGCCGCGAAGGCCCGCCTCGGCGGTCAGGGCGCGGTCGAGAAGCTCCTGAAGCTGCCCTTCGTCCATGGCTTTGAGCACGTACACCTGACAACGCGACAGGAGCGGGGAAATCACCTCGAACGACGGATTCTCCGTGGTGGCCCCTATAAGGGTTACGACCCCCTGTTCCACAGCGCCTAAAAGCGAATCCTGCTGGGCCTTGTTGAAGCGGTGGATTTCGTCGATAAACAGCAACGGAGAGGGCGAGTCGAAGAACTTCTGCTTGCGGGCCTCGTCCAGCACCTCCCGCACATCCTTCACGCCGGAATTGACGGCCGACAGGGTAAACAGCCGACGGCCGGTTTCCGCGGCTATAAGACGCGCGAGAGTGGTCTTGCCCACCCCCGGAGGCCCCCACAGTATGAACGAAGGCACGCTGCCGGTTTCCACGAACCGGCGCAGCACGCCGCCGGGCCCTACCAGATGTTCCTGACCTATGTATTCGTCGAGGCTCCGCGGACGCAGCCGCTCGGCCAAAGGTACGCTGTTCTGCACTGAAAACGGATTTATGCAAAAGTAGGCAATTTTTACGTATGTAGGACGCACCGGTTCCCCGCATACCGCCCTTAAATAATCGCGCCGCTCAGGGTACGGGGAAACCGGATTCGGACTATTTTTGTAACATTATGAAACGTATAGGACTTATATCCGACACACACGGCACATTCGATTCGCGGCTGGAAAAGTTCCTCGCCGACACGGACGAAATATGGCATGCCGGCGACATTGGTTCGCTCGAGCTGGCCGACCGCATAGCCGCGTCCAAGCCTTTGGTGGCGGTGAGCGGCAATATCGACGACGCCGTAACCCGCACCGTCTATCCGCCGTTCCGCGCATGGAGATGCGAGGACGTCCCGGTTCTGATGACCCATATAGGAGGTTATCCCGGCAGGTACTCCCCCGACGCGCTGCGACGGATAACCGACCTGCGCCCCCGGCTGTTCATTTCCGGACACTCGCATATACTGAAAGTAATTTACGATAAAAAATTCAATCTTCTGCATATTAATCCGGGTGCGGCGGGATGCAGTGGGTTCCACCGCGTTAGGACGGCCGTAAGATTCCAAATCGACGGTACGGACATACGAGAACTCGAAATCGGAGAATGGCAGCGGTAGCCGAATAAAATATTATTCGTTCTTTTTTCGTTATAACGCCGACAAAAAGAACGAATAATCATGCAAATCAAACAATCTAAAGTACTCAGGAATATACTCTCGAAAAGCGTTTTCGGGAGTCAGGGCGCAGCAGACGTGCAGCCCGCCGACCGGGCTTTCACGGCCCTGCTCGACGAGCCGAACTGCCATGCCTCGCATATTCTGCGCAAGGTCCTCAAGGATTGGGAGATTTACCAGATAAAAATGCGTATGCAGAAGGAAATCGCCGCAGCCGCGCCAGGAGGACAGTGCAGCCCGGCCGACGCAACCCGGCTGGGCCGGGCGCTCGAAGGCATCTGCACCGAGTGCTCTGGCACGGGCGAGCCGGTGGTAAACACCGGTCATCTGCTGCTGTACGCATTGCGCGAACAGAGTCTTCGCAGTTCACGTCTGCTCAATCTCTATAACGTTACCGCCGACGCGGTAAAGGACTACGTGCGCCAGCTTCCCGCCGAGGAGGATTACTACGTCGATATGAGGGCGCTGGAAAACATAAGCTCCATGCGCATAGAATCGAACATGGAAGGCAATCCCCGGAGCGGCGACTACGACGACGAGGATGCCGAACCGACGACCCGCCGGCAGGCCGAAGGAGGTACGGAGCTCGGACTGGAAAAGTACGGAGTCAACCTGACCCGCATGGCCGCACGGGGGGAAATCGACCCGGTGGTAGGCCGCGAAAAGGAAATCGAGCGCCTTATACAGATACTCGGACGCCGCAAAAAGAACAATCCGATTCTCATAGGCGAAGCGGGCGTAGGCAAAAGCGCCATAGTGGAAGGGCTGGCCCTGCGGATAGCGGCCCGCGAGGTTCCCCCTTCGCTACGCGGCAAGATGCTGTTCTCGCTCGACGTAACCTCGCTCGTGGCCGGAACCAAGTACCGCGGCCAGTTCGAGGAGCGCATCAAGGGACTGCTCAAGGAGCTGAAGCGCAGCAAGAACATGATACTGTTCATCGACGAAATACACACCATCGTCGGCGCGGGCTCCACGCAGGGCAGCCTCGACACGGCAAATATCCTCAAACCGGCGCTCGCGCGCGGGGAACTCCAGTGCATAGGAGCCACCACGCTCGACGAGTTCCGCGAGAACATCGAGCGCGACAGCGCCCTGGAGCGCAGGTTCCAGAAAATAATCGTGGAACCTACCACGCGCGAGGAAACCCTCGCCATACTCCGCAATATCAAAGGCCACTACGAACAGCACCACTGCGTAAGCTATACCGAGGAGGCCCTCGAAGCGTGCGTGGAGTTGGCGGAGCGATACATAACCGACCGCAATTTCCCGGACAAGGCCATCGACGTGCTCGACGAGGCCGGCTCGCGCGCCCATGTGTTCGGCGCTTCGGAACCGGACGACATAGCCGCGCTGGAAAAGGCCGTGGAAGAGGTCGGCGAGCAGAAGCGCAAAGCCGTGGCCTCGCTGGTTTACGAGCAGGCCGCCCAGATGCGCCTGCGCGAAATCGCACTGTCGGCCAAACTGACCGAAAGGCGCGCCCAATGGCAGCGCGAGCTCAAGCTGAATCCGGCCCTTATCACGGCCGAGCATATTCAGGACATCATAAGCTCCATGACCGGCATCCCGGTACAGAAGGTGTCGCAGGGCGAAAAAACCCGCCTGCGCGACATGGACTCGCACCTCGGAAAGCTGGTGGTAGGACAAAGCGACGCCATAGACAAAATCACCAAGTCGATACAGCGTTCGCGCACCGGCCTTAAAGACCCCGGAAAGCCTATCGGAGTGTTCATGTTCGTAGGACCGACCGGAGTGGGAAAAACCCTGCTCGCGAAAGAACTGTCCAAATGGCTGTTCGACCGCAGCGACGCGCTGGTGCGCATCGACATGAGCGAGTATTCCGAAAGGCACAACATAAGCCGGCTCATAGGCTCGCCTCCGGGATACGTCGGCTACAACGAAGGCGGCCAGCTTACGGAAATAGTACGCCGACAGCCCTATGCGGTAGTGCTGTTCGACGAAATCGAAAAGGCGCATCCGGACGTGTTCAACGTCATGCTCCAAATCTTCGACGAGGGCCAGCTCACGGACGGTCTGGGACGCCGGGTGGACTTCCGCAACACGGTCATAATAATGACCTCCAACGTAGGCTCGCGCGACGCGGTCAGCAAGCAGTGCCATTCGATAGGCTATTCCACCGACGAATACGATGAAATGCAGGAATGCCGCACCGAGTGTTACCGCGACGCCCTCGAAAGCACGTTCGCCCCGGAGTTCATAAACCGCATAGACGACGTGGTGGTTTTCAATACCCTCTCGGAAGACGACGTGCGCGAAATCGTGCACCTCGAACTCAAGGGGCTGAACGAGCGGGCCAAGGCAATGGGATACCGGCTGAACGTCACCGACGAAGCCTGCGGGCTTCTGGCCGAGCTCGGATACGACTCGCGCTACGGAGTGCGCTCGCTCAAGCGCGTAATCCTCGAAAAGGTCGAGGAACCCGTGGCCCGGATGATAGTGTCGGAGGAGGTACGGCCGGGCGATACCATCGACATCGACCTTATGGACGACGAAATCCGGATTCTGGCCAAGGCGGTCTGAAGTTTCCGGAAACGATACGGGCCGCAGGCCCGCACTGCCGAAATCAATACATCGCAGGGAAACGTCTTTCCGGCGTTTCCCCTTCCATAAACAGCAGTATCCCTCTTCTCGGAGGAGGGAAGATGAAGGAGCCTTTTTTCAGGAGCCGGCGGGAAAACTTCCCGGCCGGCTGTTTTTTAGCCCCGAATTAGTATATTTGCACTCTTTTTTCGCCCGCCATGTTCGCCATAAAGGAATACAGACAGCAATACGCAAGCAACCTGCGCCTCGCCATGCCGGTGGTGATGACCCAGATGGGGCAGATAATGGTCCAGTTGTTCGACAACGCTATGGTAGGACATCTGGGAGCATTGCCCCTTGCGGCCGTATCGTATGCCGGCACGGTATTTTTCCTGCTGTTCGCCATAGCAATCGGCATTTCGCTGGGAATCACTCCGCTGGTAGGCGAAAGCTATGCGCAGGGACGCCACCGCGACTCGGCCCGCTACCTTCAGAATTCGATAGTGCTCTATACCGTCACAGGATTCGTTCTGGTGATGCTGTTGCTGCTGGCCCGGCCGCTTATGTACAGGCTGGGGCAGCCCGTGGAAGTGGTGGACATGGCCATACCGTATTACAGTTATCTGGTATGGTCGATACTGCCCTTCATGCTGTTCGCCTCATTCAAACAGTTCCTCGAAGGAATAGGCAATACCAAAGTGGCGATGGTCATAGTGGTTACGTCGAACCTGCTCAACATTTTCCTGAACTGGGTGTTCATCTACGGAAAGCTGGGGGCTCCGGCCATGGGAGCCGCCGGAGCCGGGCTTGCCACTCTTATAGCGCGCCTGCTGACCCCGCTTATGGTCGTATGGTATTTCATGCACCACCGCCGACTGCGCCGCTACCTGAACTTCTTCGAAAAGGAGGGCTTTTCGCTGCGCACGGTCCGCTCGCTGCTGGGCGTGGGCTTTCCCATTTCGCTCCAGATGTTCATGGAAGGCAGCGCCTTCTGCTTCACCTCCATAATGATGGGCTGGATAAGCACGGTAGCAATCGCGGCCAACCAGATAGCCACGGTAACGGCCAACCTGACGTTCATGATACTAATCGGCGTAAGCTCCGCCACCACCATACGCGTGAGCCACGAGTGGGGACGCCGCGACTGGAAGTCGCTCAGGCGGGCCGCCACGGCATCCTACCATATCGGCCTGATGTACAACTTCATAATGGGCGTGACAATCATCGGCCTGCGCCGCTGGCTGCCGATGGTTTTCACGACCGACCCGGAGGTAATCGAACTTACCTCGAAACTGCTGGTTTTCGTGGCCCTGTTCCAGATATCCGACGGACTTCAGAATATTTCGGTGGGAATCCTCAGAGGGATGCAGGACGTGCGGATAACCATAGTAATCGCGTTCTTCTCGTATCTGGTTATAAACCTGCCCTTGGGCTACCTGCTCGCATTCGTGGTCGGCTGGGGTCCGGAGGGGCTGTGGGTCGGTTATATCTTCGGACTGTCGGTGGCCGCCGTGCTTCTGAACGCCCGTTTCCGCAAAAAAATCGGGGAAATAACCAGAACCGGACTGCCGGGTTAACCTGACTGAACGGTATCCCGGAGAGCCTTACCGGAAAGCGGCTCTCCGGGATTTTTTAGTATCTTTGCACAAACCGGCCCGACGGCCCCGATTACGCCGTACGATGGGCCGGGACCGTACAAAACGGCATGCGATGAACCCGGACATTAAAAATCAGGAACGACATAACGACACCTCCGCTCAAAAAATCGACGCCGGAAGGGGTTGCCGCTTCGGAAGCTGCGACGGCGGTGCGGAAGCAAATCTGTGCGAAGGCTGCTGGAAGCTGCATGCGGCCGACTGGCTCGAAGATTATCCCGACAATTTTCCGCAGGACATATTCGAAGTGCGCTTCAAGAACACGCGCCGGAGCTACTACCGGAACGTTTACAGCCTAAATCTTCAGCGCGGCGACATAGTGGCGGTGGAGGCCTCGCCGGGCCACGATATAGGAATAGTGTCGCTTACCGGCGACCTGGTCGCCCGGCAGATGCGCCGCATAGGATTCAATCCCCAGAACGGCGAATTCAAAAAAATTTACCGCAAGGCCAAGCCCTACGACATAGAGAAATGGCAGGAGGCCATAGCTTTGGAGCACGACACCATGATTAAGGCCCGGCAGATAGCCGCCGACCTGAATCTCAACATGAAAATAGGCGACGTGGAGTATCAGGGCGACAGGCTCAAGGCTATCTTCTACTATATTGCGGACGAGCGCGTGGACTTCCGGGAGCTTATCAAAGTATTCGCCGAACAGTTCCGCATCCGTATAGAAATGAAGCAAATCGGCGCGCGGCAGGAAGCGGGCCGCATAGGCGGACTCGGCTCGTGCGGACGCGAGCTGTGCTGCGCCTCGTGGGTTTCGGGATTCAACTCCGTAAACACCAACGCCGCCCGCACTCAGGACCTGTCGCTGAATCCGCAGAAGCTGGCCGGACAGTGCAGCAAACTCAAATGCTGCCTTATATACGAGCTCGACGACTATATCGACGCCCGACGGGAATTTCCGCGCATAGGCGGGCCGCTTCAGGCGCTCGACGGAGATTATTACGCCGTCAAAACGGACATACTCGGAAGGACGATAAGTTTCAGCACCTCGCCCGGCTCCATGGCGGGACTCGTGACTCTCCCCCTGAGCCGCGTCAGGGAAATCATGGAAATGAACGCCGCCGGCCGGAAGCCCGACAAGTTGGACGAAAGCATCAGCGGCGCGGCCGCAACCGCCGACCCCGGATTCGTCAATGTAATCGGGGAGGAAAGCATTACGCGTTTCGACGCCAAGAAAAAGAAAAAACGTCGCCGCAGACCTTCGGAAGAGGACAATCCGCAGGCCGCCGCGGAAAAAAAGAGCGCATCCGACAGGGCGGAAGGACAGGGAGGCAGGAAGCAGCAACCCGACCGCCGCAGGCAGGGACGCAACGAAGGAAGCAGGAACGCCTTCAGGCAATCCGGCCCAGCGAACAAAGCAGGCGCCACGGAAGCCGAACCCACTCGTTCAGGCCGCGGAGCCGAAGAAGGACGGCAAACCGAACGGCCAGCGAAGGACGGCTCCGGACAAAGGCGGGGAGGAAACGGCGGCCGAAAAAACGCTTCGAAACCGGACAAGCCGGTAACTCCGAAGAACGCGGCCTAAACATCCCGACGGATGCCGGAATCCAAACACACGACGAGGCGGCTGCCGGTAGCTGCGCGCATCGCCTGCACGGTCTGCGCAACCGTACTCTGGGGCTGCACGGCGGACATAGGCTCGACAGTTACCGCCGTGAACCCGGCAGGCTGGGAGTCGGGACAGACCTATACCCTCGTGTACAGTAATGCCGACACATCGTCCTTACGTGATATTTCGGTACTCGTCCGCCGTGAAAGCGGCCGCTCCCGCCCCGACATGCGGGTAAGGCTGGAAACCGTAACTCCGGACTCCGCACGGTTCGCCGATACTCTGACCCTGCCGCCGCGCTCCGGATACGAGGCCGCCGGGCGCTACGAACTCTCGGCCGTACCGTACCTTACCGGAGTCCGCCTGAACAGAATCGGCGACTATACGTTCCGGTTCACCCTTGTAAGCCCCGGAACCTGCAAGGGAATATGGGCGATAGGAATAGAAACGAAACCTGTGCAAAATGGGAAAGGACAAGCGCCGCCGCTTTGAGGAAAACCTGACATTCGCAAATCTCGTACAGCCCGCTTTCGGGGAAGTGTTCCGCACCGACCACCGGCACAAAGGACGGTGGAGGGAGGACTTTTTCCGCCGCGACGCCCCGATAGTCCTCGAACTCGGCTGCGGACGCGGGGAATATACGGTAGAGCTGGGCAGGCGTTATCCCGACAAATGCTTTATCGGCATCGACGTAAAAGGCGCGCGCCTGTGGAGGGGCGCGAAAACGGCCGCGGAAACCGGAATGGGCAACGTCGGTTTCCTGCGCACGCGCATCGAGTTTCTGGATTCGCTGTTCGGGCCGGACGAAATCGACGAAATATGGATTACCTTTCCCGACCCGCAGCCCGGCCGGGCGCGTGCGAAAAAAAGGCTCACCTCGCCTTTTTTCCTCGGAATCTACGCCGGATTCCTGAAGCCGGATGCGCCGATACACCTCAAAACCGATTCGGCGATGCTGCACGAATATACCAAAGCCTTGCTGGATGCGAACGGAATAGTCCCGCAGCAGTGCTGTCCGGACATATACGGCAGCGGCGCGGCCGACGAAATACTTTCCGTAAAGACCACCTACGAACGCCGGTTTCTGGCCGAGGGAAAACCGATAACCTACCTGCGGTTCTGTCCGGGGGAACGGCGTTCGTTCATCGCCCCGGAGTTCGGGCCGGATAAGGAAACGGCGGAGAGCCGGTAAAGCCCTCCGCCGCTTTCGTAACGCCGCGCCTATTTAGCCTGCTTCACATACTTGTCCAGCCAGCCGAAAAACTCGTTGTTCCACACTATCGAATTCTGCGGCTTGAACACCTGATGCGCCTCGTTCTCGAACACTACCAGCCGGGCCGGAACGCCGCGCACGCGGGCCGCAGTGAAAGCCTCCAAACTCTGGGTATAAGGAATGCGGAAATCGTACTCCCCGGTAACTATAAGTATGGGCGTATCCCACCTGTCGGCGAACCGGTGAGGCGAATTGGCATAGGAACGCTGCGCGGTGCGGTTCTTCTTGTCCCAGTAGGGGCCGCCATAATCGTTGTTCACGAACCACAGCTCTTCCGTTTCTCCGTACATGCTGTCGAAATCGAAGATGCCGCAGTGGGCTATAAAGGCCTTGAAGCGACCGTCGTGGTTGCCGGCGAGGAAGAAAGCCGAATACCCGCCGTAAGAAGCCCCCACGCAGCCCAGTCGGTCGTTATCGACCCACGGCTCGGCAGACACGTCGTCTATTGCGGACAGCAGGTCGCGTATGTTCTGCCCGCTGTAATCGCCCGAAATCTGGTCGAGCCACTCCTGACCGAACGAAGGCACGCCGCGGCGGTTGGGAGCCACCACTATATAACCCTGCGAGGCCATAAGCTCCATATTCCAGCGGTAGCTCCATGCCTGACTGACCACGCTCTGCGGGCCGCCCTCGCAGTACAGAAGCGCCGGATACTTCTTCGCCGTGTCGAAGTCGGGCGGCAGAATCACCCAAGTGAGCATTTGCTTGCCGTCGGTGGTTTTCACCCAGCGTTTTACGACCTCGCCCATTTTCACGTTATCGTAAATGTGGCGGTTGACGAAACTTATCTCCGTCGGTTTCCAATCGTCCATACGGTAAAGTTCCGCCGCCCGGCTCATCTTCGTAAGCTCGACCACCATCGTGCCGTTGCCCATTGTAAAGGCGGTTATGTCGTGGTCGCCCTCCGTAAGCACCCTTACTTGCGGCTCCCCCGCCGTGTTGACTTCGCATATTTGGTGCGTGCCCTCTATCGGGGCTACGAACAGGATGCGCTGCGAACCGTCCCATACCACGTTGGAAGCGTTGTAGTCGAAACCTTCGGTAAGGTCGCGCATCGAACCCGAAGCGCCGTCCCACAGGAAAAGCCTTTCCTTGTCGGACTCGTTGCCGGCGCGGCGCATACTGCGGAAGGCTATGTAACGGTCGTCGGGAGAAAAAACCGGATACTTGTCGTAACCCGGCATGGCCGCGCCCGGACGCGGAGCCGCAACGGTATTCCCTCCCTTGCAGATGTTCTCCGTCGTTCCGTCGGCCACGTCGTACAGGAATATGTCGGAGTCGGTCGAAACCGCATACTCCGTGCCGGTCAGCTTTTTGCAGGTATAGGCCAATTTGTCGCCCGCATTGTTCCATGCTATTTCGGCGGCGTCGAAATAGGGAGCCGTCGGAGCGTCCCACGGTTCGCCCTCCATAATGTCCTTTCCGCCCGTAACCGTTCCGCCGTCCAGAGCCGCCACGAAAATATGGGAGTACAGCCCCTCGTCCCAATAATTCCAATGCCGGGCCATCAGGTCGTCGTATATCCTTGCCTTCGACTTGTCCATGCCGGGATAGATTTCGGACGAAAGCCTGTCCTCGACTTTGACTTTCTTCGTGTAGAACATGCGGTTTCCTGCCGGAGCTATGCCGAAAGCGTCTATTCCGTCCGGAATATCCGTTACCTGCTTCAGTTCCGAACCGTCCGGAGCCATGCTCCAAACCTGTCCCGCACCGCTGCGGTCGCTTAGGAAATATATCCGGTCGCCGCTGCCGCTCCAGCGCGGGTCGGAATCGCTGCCCGCGTCGTCCGTAAGCCGCACGGCCTCGCCTCCGGCCGTCGGCAGAAGCCACAGCGACGACGAGCCGGTATTTTCGGCCATGTTGTAACGGGTAACGGCATAAACCACGCTGCCGCCGTCGGGCGAAACTGCGCTACCGCCCACGCGCCCCATTTTCCACATCACCTGCGGGGTGAACACCCCGGCCGCTATTTCCTCCTGCGTCATCCGGTCGTCCGGAACGAACTGCTGTTTCATTTTTCCCTGTGCGGAGGTACACGACTCCGACGTAACGGCTGCAAGCATAAGTAGAGCCAGAATTTCCGATTTGAATATCATATAAGCCGAATTTTTATTCCCCGTTTCCCGCATCCGGCTCCATACGGACCGTATCCGTATATCCGGCCGTTCGGCGGAAACGCTCGTTTTGGTTTTTCATTTATTCTCGTTATCCAAGTAAATTTTCAGCACGTCGCGAATCGTGGCGTAGCTTCCGGCCGCGGCCTTCAGCAGTTTCGCGCCGCCGAACCACTCCGCCTTCCGTATGCCTTCCTCGCGCTGCGGAACCGGCGTAGCCGAACCCGCATACTTCATTCCGTACCACGCGCACCTTTTCATAATCCACTGTCCGTCGAGCATGTAAAAATGGTAAGTACGGGTTATAAGCTCTCCGGCGCTGCCGACCGCTATGCCGCATTCCTCCCCGACTTCCCTGACGGCCGCGCACTCAGGGGTTTCTCCCGGCTCCACATGGCCTTTCGGAAGGTCCCAGACGCCGTTGCGGTAAATCATCAGCACGCGCCCATCGGGACCGGCCACCACGCCTCCGGCGGCCTCCACTGTACGGAACCGGCTGCCGAACTCGGCGAACGAAACGGACGGCCGAGGGGTTACTATCCAGAGCGTATTGCCTTTCTCGACTTTTTGCAGCAAATTTGCAGGCGCCAACTCGTCGCCGGACTGCGGCCGGAATACGAACCGTGCATCCGCAGGCGCGGCGCTAACGAACGCCAAAGCTTTGAATTCGGAATAAACCTTGAACATAATTCTTCATCCGTTATACAAAGTAACGAAAACAAACCGAACGGCACAAATTCCGGACGGCGGTTATTTCAAAACAGTTTAAAAGAGACAGCATGAAAGCCGAACGATACGAAAGCGCACAGCAGCGGATACTGCGGCCGGCAGCCGACATTTATTCGACCCTTTCCGATTTCTCCCGTTTCACACCCATTTTGGAAGACAAGGTGGAGGAATGGACCGCCACCGAGGACACCTGCTCGTTCCGCGTAAAGGGCATCACCGCCCGCCTGCGCATAATCGACAAACAACCCCACAGCCTTATCAAGATAACCGGCGACGACGGCACGCCCTTCGACTTCACTTTCTGGCTCCAGCTCAAGGAAGCAGCTCCGTACGACACCCGTATGCGGGTAGTGGTCGAAGTGGAACTCAACATGATGATGCGCATGATGATAGGCGGGAAAATCCAGGGCGCGGTGGACAAAATCGCGTCCACCATAGCCGACGCGTTCAATGGAACCCTGCAACAGCCCGTGGCGAGCTGACCTACATCCTTTCCGGAACCTCTATTCCGAGCAACCCGGTAGCGGAGGCTATCACGCGAGCCACCTGCCGGCTTAACCGCAGGCGCATCGCGCACAGGGCGGCGTCCGGTTCGCGCAGAATGGAACAGTCGTGATAGTAAGCGTTATACAGCTTCGACAACTCGAACACGTAGTTCGCTACGACGGCCGGTGAAAATCCTTCGGCCGCCTGTGCCACCGCGGCCGGATAGTCCGCAAGCTGCTTTACCAGCTCCGTTTCCGCCGGCAAAAAGGCGACGCCCTTCTCATTTTCCATGCTCAGTCCGGCTTCGGCGGCCTTGCGCAGCAGGGAGCGGATACGCGCGTGGGTATATTGGATGAACGGGCCGGTATTGCCGTTGAAGTCTATCGACTCGCGCGGGTCGAAAAGCATGGTTTTTTTCGGGTCCACCTTCAGGATAAAGTATTTCAGCGCGCCCAACCCGACCATGCGGCCGATGGCGGCCGCTTCCTCCTCCGCAACGCCGTCGAGTTTGCCCAGCTCGCGCGACATCTCGCGGGCCGTGGCAATCATGTCAGCCACGAGGTCGTCGGCATCCACCACCGTACCCTCGCGCGATTTCATCTTGCCTTCGGGCAGCTCCACCATTCCGTACGAAAGGTGGGTTATGTCGTCGGCCCATGCGTAGCCCAGCTTTTTCAGGACGAGCTTGAGAACCTGAAAGTGGTAGTTCTGTTCGTTGCCCACCACGTATATCATGCCGTCGAGGCGGTTGTCGGTAAACCGGCGCAGGGCGGTTCCCAAGTCTTGCGTCATATAGACCGACGTGCCGTCGCTGCGCAGCAAAAGTTTCTCGTCCAGACCGTCGGGCCGCAGGTCTATCCATACCGAGCCGTCCTCGCGGCGGTAGAAGACCCCCTTGCGCAGCCCTTCCTCGACAAGCTCCTTGCCGAGCAGGTAGGTTTCGGATTCGTAATAAACCACGTCGAATTCCACGCCGAGGGACTTGTAAGTAACATCGAACCCCTCGTACACCCAACCGTTCATCGTCTGCCACAGGGAATCCACCTCCGGGTCGCGGGCCTCCCAGCGGCGCAGCATCTCCTGCGCCTCCAGCATCAGCGGAGCCGAACGCTTCGCTTCCTCCTCGCCCATGCCGCCGCCTACGAGCTCCGTTATCTGCGCCTTGTAACGGCGGTCGAACTCGACGTAGTATTTCCCGACCAGATGGTCGCCCTTCATTCCCGACGAGGCGGGGGTTTCGCCGTTGCCGTAGAGTTTCCACGCAAGCATGCTTTTGCAAATATGGATGCCGCGGTCGTTCACGAGATTGGCTCGTATAACCGTATTGCCGGCCTTGCGGAGAATTTCCGATACCGACCAACCCAGCAGATTGTTGCGGATATGCCCCAAGTGCAGGGGCTTGTTGGTATTGGGCGAGGAATACTCCACCATAACGGTCTTTCCGGTAGGCTTTCCGGCTCCGTAGTCCGGGTCGTTTTCTATGGCTTCCAACTTCTCTTCCCAATAGGCGGGACTGAGGGTCAGATTCAGAAAGCCCTTTATCACATTGTACGAAGTCACTTCCGGAACGTCGGATACAAGGCATTCGCCTATTTCGGCCGCCGTGGCTTCCGGCGACTTGCGGCTCAGGCGCAGCAGAGGGAACACGACCAGCGTGTAATCGCCCTCGAAATCGCGGCGGGTTTTCTGAATTTGCAGGGTAATATCTCCGGTATTTCCGTAAATCCGGGTCACGCAGCCAGTTATCGCTTCGAGCAAAAGTTTTTCAGTATCCATGGCATGAATATTTGCCGGGACGCCGCATACCGCGCGCCCCCTCCGCCCGGACAGTCGGGCGGTTTATTTTGCAAATATAGTGCAAGCCGAGGGCAGAAGCAAGCTTGCTTGCATTATGCCGAGGCGCAGCCTGTATTATATAAATATGGCTAATTTTGCAGCGGAAACTTTCCCAGATGTACATAGGCGACATATACCTCGGCGAGCGTCCGCTGCTGCTCGCGCCCATGGAGGACGTAACCGACCCTTCGTTCCGCTGGCTGTGCAAGCAGTTCGGAGCCGACATGGTATATACGGAATTCATTTCGTCCGACGGCCTGATACGCGACGGAGCCAAATCCGTGGCCAAACTCGACATATACGACTGCGAGCGGCCGGTAGGCATCCAGCTTTACGGCCACCTGATAGAGCCAATGGTCGAATCGGCCCGGATAGCGGCGGCGGCCGGCCCCGACGTAATAGACATAAACTTCGGCTGCCCGGTAAAGAAAATCGCCAACCGGGGCGCCGGGAGCGGCATGATGCGCGACGTGCCCCTTATGGTCGAAATGACGCGCCGTATAGTGGATGCGGTCCGGATTCCGGTAACGGTCAAAACCCGGCTCGGATGGGACGACGAGCACCGGAACATCCTCGAAGTCGCTCTCCGGCTTCAGGATGCGGGGATAAGTGCCCTGACGATTCACGGCCGGACCCGCGCGCAAATGTACTCCGGGACTGCCGACTGGACGCTTATAGGGGAAGTGAAAAACGACCCCCGGATTAACATTCCGATTATCGGCAACGGCGACATAGATTCGCCGCAAAAAGCGGCCGAAGCGTTCGGGCGCTATGGAGTGGACGGCATAATGATAGGGCGAGCCACCTACGGCCGGCCGTGGATTTTCCGCGAAATCAAGCATTATCTCGCCACCGGGGAGCTGCCGCCCCAGCCGTCCGTACCGGAGCGTGCGGAAATAGCCAAAAAGCACCTGCTCAAATCCGTGGAGGTCAAGGGGGAAAAGGTGGGCGTGCTGGAAATGCGCCGCCATCTGTCGTGCTACTTCAAGGGGCTGCCCGATTTCAAAAGCACGAGGCTGAAGCTCGTAACCACTATGGACATAGGGGAACTGCTTTCCACGCTCGACTATGTAGCCGACCGCTGGAACACCCACGACTTTTCGGCGCAGATTCCGCCGCCGCTGTCGCACGACATGTAAAGCCGGACGCAGTCATTCCGGGAAACGGCCTTTTACTCTGTATCCCAAGACCGAATGCAGTTCGGCAATCTTTGCGTGCAAACGCGCACGATTGCCCTCGCCTTTCACTGTCTTTTCAAAACCAGATGCAGAATCGGATAGGGACGGCCCGCGCCGTCCTCCGGGTCGCGCGAAACCACGACGAAACCGCGACGCAAGTAGAATTCCAAAGCGGCCTCGTTCTGCTCGTTCACGTCCGTTTCGCGCACTCCGAGCCCGACCGCATAATCGAGCAAAGACGACCCCAATCCGCGGCCGAACATATCCGCACGCACGAAAAGCATTTCCAGCCTGCAACCGTCCACGCCGGCGAAGGCGGCTATCCGGCCGTCCGGTTCCCTCAGGCAGTACAACTTGGCCGAAGGCAGATAAACGGCCCTCATTTGCGCCTTTATCGCCGACAGGTCGGCTTCGGAAACAAAGCCGTGAGTGGCGCGCACCGAACCTTCCCAAAGGTCGGTCAGTTCGCGGTAATCATCTTCCCCCGCCGGGGTTATCCGCATGTCCGTCATCTTCGGCGCGCTCCCGGCATCTTGCCGCCGGCAACGGTTTTCATCATCTTGCGCGTCTGCTCGAACTGCTTGAGGAGCTTGTTCACGTCGGCTACGGTTGTCCCGCTGCCGGATGCGATGCGCTGACGCCGCGAGCCGTTGATGATTTCCGGACTCTCCCTTTCGGCGGGCGTCATGGAATGTATGATTGCTTCGGTTTGCTTGAAGGCGTCGTCGGAAATCTCCACGTCGCGCAGAGCCTTGCCCGCACCCGGAATCATGGACATCAGGTCTTTCATATTGCCCATTTTCTTTATCTGGGCTATCTGGGCGAGAAAATCGTTGAAATCGAACTGGTTCTTGACGAGCTTCTTTTTCAGCCGCCGGGCCTCATCCTCGTCGTACTGCTCCTGCGCGCGCTCCACGAGCGACACTATGTCGCCCATGCCCAGAATACGGTCGGCCATGCGCTCCGGGTGGAACACCTGAAGCGAATCCGGCTTCTCCCCGGCCGATATGAACTTGAGCGGCTTGTTTACCACCGAACGAATCGAAATGGCCGCGCCGCCGCGCGTGTCGCCGTCGAGCTTGGTCAGCACCACTCCGTCGTAGTCTATCCTTTCGTTGAACTCGCGGGCGGTGTTGACGGCGTCCTGACCGGTCATGGCGTCCACGACGAACAGGGTTTCGGAAGGCTTGACGGCCTTCTTTACGGCCTTTATTTCGCGCATCATCTCTTCGTCCACCGCCAGACGGCCCGCCGTATCGACTATGACCGTGCTCAGCCCCTTCTCCCGGGCATGGCGGATACCGTGTTCGGCTATTTCTACCGGATTACGATTACCGTCCTCCGAGTAAACCTCCACGCCTACCTGTCCGCCCAGCACCTTAAGCTGTTCGATTGCGGCCGGACGGTACACGTCGCCGGCTACCAGCAGCACTCCCCTGCCCCGCTTGCTTTTGAGCATCGAGGCCAGCTTGGCCGAAAACGTGGTCTTGCCGGAACCCTGCAATCCCGCAATAAGAATAACCGCCGGGCGACCGTCGAGATTGATGTCCGAGGCGGTTCCGCCCATCAGCGCGGCCAACTCGTCGCGCACGATTTTGGTCATCATCTGGCCCGGCTTTACCGAGGTCAGCACGTCGGAACCCAATGCCTTCTGTTTGACCTCGTCGGTAAACGACTTGGCTACCTTGTAATTGACATCGGCATCTATCAGGGCGCGACGAATTTCCTTCAGCGTTTCCGCTATGTTTATTTCGGTAATGCGGCCCTCGCCCTTCAGGATTTTGAAGGACCTTTCCAGCCGGTCGGTAAGTTTCTCGAACATTTCTTCGGACTTTATTCGGACTGCAAATATACGGCTTTTAAGGGAAAGGAAGAAAACGAACGGACCGCCGGGCATTGTGTCCGGCGGTCCGCACAAGAGGGCAAGCCTTTACGAAAGGAATCCCAGCAGAACGCCCGCGGCGACCGCACTGCCGATAACGCCGGCCACGTTCGGGCCCATGGCGTGCATCAGCAGGTGATTGGTCTTGTCGTAGTGCAGGCCTACATCCTGCGACACGCGGGCCGAGTCGGGAACAGCCGACACGCCGGAGTTGCCTATAAGGGGATTGATTTTATTGCCTTCCTTGAGGAAGATATTGAATATCTTTACGAACAGCACCCCGGCGAAAGTAGCCACCACGAACGAGGCTGCGCCCAGTCCGAATATCATCAGCGACTTGACCGTAAGGAAAGTAGTGGCCTGCGTCGAAGCGCCCACCGTCAGTCCTATGAGGATAGTGACTATATCTATAAGCGGGCCGCTTGCCGTTACGGCCAGACGGCGGGTGACGCCGCTCTCCTTCAGCAGATTGCCGAAGAACAGCATCCCCAGCAGCGGAAGGCCGGAAGGCACGAGGAAAGTGGTCAGCAACAGTCCGATAATCGGGAACATTATTTTCTCGCGCGAGGATACCGGACGGGGCGGACGCATCCGGATAAGACGCTCCTTATGAGTGGTCAGCAACTTCATTATCGGAGGCTGTATAACCGGCACGAGCGCCATGTACGAGTAGGCGGAAATGGCTATCGCGCCCATCAGGTCCGGAGCCAGCTTCGACGAAAGGAAGATTGCGGTGGGACCGTCGGCTCCGCCGATGATTCCGATTGCACCGGCTTCGGCGGCCGTGAATCCCAGCGCAAGGGCCGCTATGTAGGCCCCGAAGATTCCGAACTGGGCGGCGGCTCCTATGGTTATGAGTTTCGGATTGGAAATCAGGGCCGAAAAATCGGTCATGGCTCCGATACCGAGAAATATCAGCGGAGGATAAATGCCCTTCAGCACTCCGAAATAGAGGTAATTGAGCACCGAACCGTCCTCGTACACGCCTATCTGCAGGCCGGGGAAGAACGGAATGTTGCCTATGAGTATGCCGAACCCGATGGGAACGAGCAGCATCGGCTCGAACTTCTTGGCGATGGCCAGATAAATGAAGGCCAGACCGAAACCTATCATTATAAGATGGCCCCACGTTGCGTTGGCAAAGCCCGTGAACGCCCAGAACTGACGCAGATTGTCCCCCATAAAGGAAAGGAATCCGCTTGTCTCCAGAAACGTAAGCATAAGGCCCGGCTATTCGATGGTTAACAGTACGTCGCCCTCGAGCACCGAGTCGCCCTTGGCTACCCGGATATTCCGGACTACGCCGGCCCGAAGGGCGTCTATGTTGTTTTCCATTTTCATGGCCTCGAGAATCATCAGGCACTGGCCTTCCCTGACCTCGTCGCCCTCTTTGACCTTCATTTCCAGAATAACGCCGGGAAGGGGGCTTTTAAGTGCGGATGCGCCGCTCGGAGCGCTGGGCTGCTCTATTTTCTTCGGAGCCGGAGTGGGCTGATGCGTGGCCGGGGCGACCTGCACCGGCTTGACCGGTTTCGGTCCGGTCATCTGGTCGCCTATCTCCACGTTGTAAAGCGTACCGTTCACGCTCACTCTGGCCGTGCCGTTCTCGACCGAATCCACCGACACGGAGTACCGTGTGCCGTTTATGGTAAAATTGTATTCCTTCATTTTCTCAGGCTATTTCGAACTTTTGTTTGGCAACTGTCTGAGTCCGTAGATTTTGGAACTCCACGGCGAGTAAACCCTCGCCACGCGGTTGATTGTGATGACGGTTGACTCGCGGTCGTGCAGGTCGCTCCGGTACATTTGCAGGGCCAACCCTATGGCGGCTATCTCCTCGCCGGAGTACCCTTCCGTTCTGGAACGGACTGCCGGGACGCTACCGCTTTCGGCGCTTACGGCCGCCTTCCTGTTGGTAAGGGAAACCATATACCTGCCGAACAGCTTGAACACCACGAACAGCAATACGAGCGCGGAGAATACCACGAACATCGCCGTCAGCATCATCACCACGCCGCTGGGGTCCATCCGGCGGAAGCGTTCGTGCTGCGGAATTTCGTCCAGCGAGCCGTTGGGAGCTCCGGGAGTGGTGCTGTCCAGAGCCGTAAGCACCGGCCCCTCCGGACTGTCTATGATTCCCATGGATACGTCGGGCAGTTGCTCGGCCATGGAAAACTCCACCTTGTCGAGCACGTCCCGGCCGTTCGCATTCAGGAATTCGATGCTCCGGGCATCGTCCAGCGTGAAATTGGTATAGAACGTCCCCTTGGTTCCGGTTCCCTCGCAGAAAAACACGAGGTAGCCGTGAGGGTCCATTTGAGTACGGCTGTCATTGCGCGGGATTGCATATCTGACCTGACTGCCGTCGGCGTTGGTGACTTCCAGATAGCATCCTCCGACATTCACCTTTTCATAACCGGCGTTGAAAAGCTCTATCCATGAGCTGCGGTGGCCGTAATCGTCGACGAAGTTATCGACGTTCCTGACAAGCACCTCGTTTATTCTGACGTTGTTGATGCCCTGGGCGCCCGCAGAGAGCGCCCAAAGCACGACGGTCAGCGTTAATGAAAGCCGCTTCATCCTTACAGCGGAATATTGGAGTGTTTCTTGGCCGGATTAACCAAACGCTTGGTAGCCAGCGACTGCAACGCACGGATAATGCGGAAGCGGGTGTTGCGCGGCTCGATTACATCGTCGATATAACCGTACTTGGCGGCCACGTACGGATTGGCGAACTTCGAGCGGTACTCGTCCTCGCGTTCCTTGACAAGAGCGGCGCGAGCCTCCGGAGTCGGAGCGGCGGCGATTTCCTTGGCGGACAAAACTTCCGTAGCTCCTTCCGGGCCCATTACGGCGATTTCGGCCGAAGGCCATGCGTAATTGATGTCGCCGCGCAGGTGCTTGGAACTCATAACTATGTAAGCGCCCCCGTAAGCCTTGCGCAGGATAACGGTGACTTTGGGCACGGTGGCTTCGCCGTAGGCGAACAGCAGCTTCGCGCCGTGGGTGATGACCCCGCCGTATTCCTGACCGGTTCCCGGCAGGAAGCCCGGAACGTCCACCAGCGTAACCAGCGGAATATTGAACGCATCGCAGAAGCGCACGAAACGGGCCGCCTTGCGCGAAGCGTTGATGTCGAGCACGCCGGCCATGTACTTGGGCTGGTTGGCGATGATGCCGACGCTCTGGCCGTTGAAGCGGGCGAAGCAGGTGATGATGTTCTGGGCCCAGCCCTTGTGCGGTTCCAGATACTCGCCGTTGTCCACTATGGCCGAAATAACGTCGTACATGTTGTACGGCTTGTTCGGCGAATCGGGAATTATCTCGTTGAGCGAATCCTCCAGACGGTTTATGGAATCGGTGCATACCGACAGCGGCGCGTCCTCGCAGTTGTTCTGCGGCATGTAGCTCAACAGGTTGCGGATAAGCATCAGTCCGTCCTCCTCGGTATCAACCGCGAAGTCGGTCACGCCGCTCTTGGTGGAATGAATCGAGGCGCCTCCGAGCTGCTCCTGCGTAACGTCCTCGCCGGTAACGGTCTTCACCACCTTCGGGCCGGTCAGGAACATATAACTCGTATCCTTCTTCATCAGGATGAAGTCGGTCAGAGCGGGGGAATAAACCGCTCCGCCGGCGCAGGGGCCGAAAATCGCCGAAATCTGCGGCACGACGCCAGAAGCGAGAATGTTACGCTCGAAAATCTCGGCGTATCCCGACAAGGCATTCACGCCTTCCTGAATACGGGCGCCGCCGGAGTCGTTTATGCCGATTACCGGCGCGCCGTTGCGCATGGCCATGTCCATGACCTTGCAGACCTTCTGGGCGAAGGTTTCCGAAAGCGAACCTCCGAACACCGTGAAGTCGCCGGCATAGACGTAAACCAGACGGCCGTCGATGGTTCCGTAACCGGTCACCACTCCGTCGCCGTAGTAGCTTTCCTTCTCTATTCCGAAATTGGTGCAGCGATGCTTCACGAACATGTCGAACTCCTCGAACGAGCCTTCGTCGAGCAGCATGTTGATTCGTTCGCGGGCGGTGTACTTGCCCTTGGCGTGCTGCGAATCTATCCTCTTCTGGCCGCCGCCCATGCGGGCTTCCTCTCGCAGTCGGATGAGTTCCTCGACCTTTTTCTGAATTTCGCTCATGATATTCTCCGTGGTTTTATGGATTTACTTGTTCTTGTCCTCGCACAACTCGGTCAGTACGCCCTTGGTGGACTTGGGATGCAGGAAAGCTATGGTAAGCCCTTCGGCCCCCCTGCGGGGAGTGCGGTCGATAAGCTGTACGCCATTGCTTTCGGCATCGGCCAGAGCATCTTCCACACCCTCGACCGCGAAAGCCACGTGATGCACGCCCTCGCCCTTCTTTTCGATGAACTTGGCTATGGTGCTGTCCTCGCAGGTCGGTTCGAGCAGCTCGATTTTGGTCTGTCCTACCTTGAAAAAGGCGGTCTTTACCTTCTGGTCGGCTACCTCCTCGATATTGTAGCATTTCAGGCCGAGCACTTTTTCGTAGTACGGGATTGCTTCCTCGAGGCTCTTTACAGCTATTCCCAGATGTTCGATGTGAGAGATTTTCATTTTATTGAAGTTTATGGTTTATCCGTACGAATGCGGAGGCGGTGACGCCGTCCCGACAAGTCATGCCGGGAAAAGGCCGCGGCGCTCCGCGTCCCGGAATCCTCCCGGAATGCCGTGGCAAATATAAGCCTTATATTTGACATAGGCGGCCGGAAACTGTGATTTTTTTCACACGACGAACCGTCCCCGACGGCCGTCGCAGGGCTATCGGAGCAACGAAGAATAGAGAGAAGTCAGGGCCTCGGCTATGGAGCGGTCGGAGAAACGGCTTACATGCCTGCGGCCGGCCGAAACGAGTTCGGCACGCAGCGATTCGTCGGCCACGAGGGTTTTTATCGCATCCCCGGCCGCGGCCGCGTCGTCGGGGTCCACGTAGATGCAGGCGTCCCCGCCGGTTTCGGAGAATACCCCTCCGCGGGTAGTCATCACCGGAACCCCGCAGTTCAGGGCTTCGATTATCGGAATCCCGAATCCTTCGTAGTAAGACGGATAGACGAACATCCGCGCCCCGCGGTATATGGCCGGCAGGTCGTCGAACGACACCGCGTGGCGCAGGTGAAGCCGTCCGGCCAGGCCGTGGTCGCGGGCGTACTCCTCCAGACTTTCCGCATAGGAAGTCCGCCGCCCGCAAGCTACCAGATGCACGTCGAGCCGGCACTCGGCCATGGCGCGCAGAACCAGCATCAGGTTTTTGCGCGCCTCCACGGTTCCCACGCTCAGAATGTAACTTTCCGGCAGAGCGTATTTTTCCTTTACCGACTTTATCCGGGCTTCTTCCACTGGCTGACCGAACCGCGGGCTGCAGCCCTGATATATAACTTCTATGGCGGAGGCGGGTACGTTCCATAGACGTACGAGGTCGTCGGCCGTGCACCGGCTTATCGCTACTATCCTGTCGGCGTTACGGCAACTGCGGCCGTACTTGCGCGTATAAAGGAACCTGTCGGCCGGACGGTAAAGCTCCGGCCGGGTAACGAACACGAGGTCGTGCACGGTGACGACGCTGCGCACGCCGGCCCGGCGGACGTCCGCCGGAAGTTCGTTGCTCAATCCGTGGTACAGCTCCACTCCGCTGCGGCGAATCGCCGGGGCCATGCCGTAGCTGCGCCACAGCGAGCCTCCCAGTGCTGCGGCCGCACCCGACGGAACCACCGTGCGCATACTCTCCGGAACCGCGAACCCCTGAGTGTTGCCGGCCGAAGGGGAGAACAGCACGTAATCGTTGTGCGGTGCGAGGGACGACAGTATTCTCACCGTGTCGCGGGAATAGTTGCCCAGACCGCTGCCGTTGAAAAACAGCCTTTTGGCGTCGAAACCTATTTTCATGCGGATTTTATTCGGGTTACTGCCGGGGGTAAAGTTAAACCTTTATCGGTTAAGTGAACCCGGCTACGGAAATAAATCGCTATCTTCGCAAAATATAGTGAAAGGTGAGAGGCAAGTCAAGTTTACTTGAGCTTGCCCGAACCGCATCCTGTATTATGCAAAAAGCAACCGCCATGAAACGCTTTTTACTACTTTTGCTCGCCGCTTCGGCGCTGGCCGTGCAGGCCGGAAGATGCCAACAGCTTATCATCGGCAGCAAGGCTCCGGAAATCAAGCCGGCCGGCTGGCACGAAGGCCGCGCTCCGCAGTGCGAAGGCTGTCCGTATCTGGTCGAGTTCTTCCATTCCTCCGAACGCAATGCCGCACGGCGGATAACGGTGCTCGATTCGCTGGCGTCCCGCTTCGACGGACGGCTGGCGGTGGTGATGGTCGTGAAGGAAAGCGCCGACAGGCTCTCGGCCGTTCCGGGCTTCGGAAATGCGAAGCGCCTGAACGTCGCTTTCGACGGCGACGGTAAAACTTTCTCCGCTTTCGGAGTGCAGTTCGTTCCGTACGCCGTAATGACGGACCGCCGCGGAAGGGTGGCATGGCTCGGCAACCCGGCATCGCTCACCGAAGCGGACATCGAGAAAATTATTCGCTGACACCAAAATATGAACGAAACCCGCATCGACCACTGGGAGGAACACCACCGCGCGGAACACGGCGACAGCGCGCTGTCCGTCGCCGAAGGAGTGTCCGGCCAGCCGGTCGTAAATCCCTATTTCAGACGCAAGCCGCGTCCGGCCCTGACAGTCGAGCAGTACGTGGCCGGAATACTCGAAGGCAACATACCGGTGCTCTCGCAGGCCATAACTCTTATAGAAAGCAACAACAGCGAACACTACCGTCAGGCGCAGGAAATCATCGAAAAATGCCTGCCCCATGCCGGGCGTTCCGTGCGCATCGGCATAACCGGCGTACCGGGAGCGGGCAAGAGCACATTCATAGAGGCGGTCGGAGGACTCGTCACGGGCATGGGCCACAAGCTCGCCGTACTTGCCATAGACCCCAGCTCCGAGCGCAGCGGAGGCTCGATACTGGGCGACAAGACCCGGATGGAAAGCATTTCCGCCAACCCCGACGTGTTCATACGCCCCTCGCCGTCCGCCGGTTCGCTCGGCGGAGTGGCCCGCAAAACGCGGGAAACAGTGGTGCTGTGCGAAGCCGCCGGATTCGACGTCGTCTTTATCGAAACCGTCGGAGTCGGACAATCCGAAACGGCCGTGCACTCGATGGTCGATATGTTCATGCTGCTCCAGATTTCCGGAGCCGGCGACGAGCTTCAGGGAATCAAGCGCGGCATAATGGAAATGGCCGACATGGTGGTAATCACCAAAGCCGACGGTACGAACGTCCACAAGGCCGAGCTTGCCAAAGCCCAGTTCGTCAATGCCCTGAGGTTGTTTCCGGAACCGCAGTCCGGCAGGCGGCCGGAAGTATATACCTGTTCCTCGACCAAAGGAACCGGTCTTACGGACGTATGGCGCGGAGTAATGGAGTATATAGACCACGTAAAGGGCAACGGCTGGTTCGAGGCCAACCGCCGCCGCCAAAGCAAATACTGGATGTACGAAACCATCGACCGCGCCCTGAAGCACGACTTTTACGACAACCCCCAAATAGCCGGGAAGCTGCACGAGTGCGAAACGCAAGTGCTCGGCAACCGGCTCAGTTCGTTCGTAGCCGCCCGGCAGCTTCTGGAATTGTATTTCGGCAGCGTCCACGGAAAACAGGCGCCCGAAGACAACTGAAAGAAAGGCCGTCCGGAAAGTCCCCGGAAGTGAAAACCGCCCCCGCCGAAATCATCTCCGGCGGGGACGGAATTTTAAAAGCAAGACTATCGGGCAGGTCGCGCCCGCGGCTCTCTATTTCTTGCTTTTCTTCACTATCTCCAGACAGTCGGCCAACGTCAGGGCCGAAGGGTCGGAGCCTTTGGGAATGCGGTAATTCTTTCCCTTGTAGGCTATGTACGTGCCGTATCGTCCGTTGCGTATCTGCATATCGGGGTCGTCCGGAAACGTCCGCAGCGGCTCTTTGGAAGCCTTCGCCTTGCTCTCCTTGTTGCGGATAAGCTCCTCGGCCCGCTCCAGAGTAACGGTATAGGGGTCGTCGTCCTTTTCGAGCGACGTGAATTTGCCGTTATGACGCACGTAGGCTCCGTAGCGGCCGATGCCGACGACCACATCCTCGCCGTCGAGCTGTCCGAGCGTACGCGGCAGCGCGAACAGCGCCAACGCTTCCTCCAACGTTACGGTCGCTATGAGCTGGCCTTTTTTCAGGGCCGCATATCTGGGCTTCTCCTCGCCGCCGCTTTCGCCTATCTGCACCATCGGGCCGTAACGGCCGATACGGGCGCTGACCTGACGTCCGGATACGGGGTCCGTGCCCAGTACGCGCGTCCGGTCGGTCCCGACATGCTGGGCGGCCAGGGCGCTCTCGACCGTAGCGTGGAATCCGGCATAGAAATCCCTTATCATATCGGTCCATTGTTTTCTGCCTTCGGCTATCTCGTCGAACTCGCGCTCCACGTCGGCCGTAAAGTTGTAATCCAGTATCCTGCCGAACTGCCCTTCCAGATAATCGTTGACGAGCATCCCTATATCGGTAGGCGACAGTTTGGCCTTTTCTTTCCCCACGGTTTCCGTAAGTCGCTTTGCGGCGATTCCGACGCTTCCGCGCTCCAGAGTAAGGCGCAGGTACTCCCGTTTCGCGCCCTCGCGATTCTGCTTCACGACATAGCCCCGGTTGATAATGGTGGAAATGGTCGGGGCATAGGTGGAGGGACGGCCGATTCCGAGTTCCTCGAGTCGGCGCACCAGCGACGCCTCGCTGTAACGGAACGGGGGCTGAGTGAACCGTTCCGTAGCCGTTATGTCCCGATAGTCGAGCCGCTGACCCGCTTCCACGGTCGGCAGAAGAGTCTGCTGTCCGCCGTCGGTATCGTCCTCCACGGACTCGGAATAGAGCCTCATAAAGCCGTCGAACGTAACCGTTTCGCCGGTTGCTACGAATTTTTCGGTCCTGCCCGACACATCGACGGTCACTACCGTGCGGTCGAGCCGGGCGGAGGCCATCTGCGACGCCGCGGTGCGTTTCCATATCAGGTCGTAAAGCCGTTTCTCGGCAGGCGCGCCCTCTATTTCGCGCCGGTCCATATACGAAGGGCGTATGGCCTCGTGCGCTTCCTGCGCACCTTTGCTCTTGGTTTTGTACTTGCGCACGGCGGAATACTTTTCGCCGAACAATTCCGTAACGGCCTTCTTCGCGGCGGCGAGCGCCTGCCCGGAAAGGTTTACCGAATCGGTTCTCATATAGGTTATGAGCCCGCTCTCGTACAGTTTCTGGGCCACGGTCATAGTTTGCGACACCGACATGCCGAGCTTGCGGCCGGCCTCCTGCTGGAGCGTGGAAGTGGTGAACGGAGGCGCGGGATGCCTTTCGGCCGGCTTCTTCTCCACGCCGGCGACCGTGAACGCCGCCTCGGCGCACGCCGAAAGGAAGTCCTCGGCCTGCTCGCGGGTATCGAATCTCCGGTCGAGGTCGGCCTTGAACAGCACGGCCTGCGGGTCGCCCTCGCGGTAGAACTGCGCCGATACACGGTAGTAAACGCTCGGCACGAAATCTATGATTTCGCGTTCGCGCTCGACTATAAGCCTTACGGCCACGCTCTGCACGCGGCCCGCCGACAGCGCCGGACGCACCTTCTTCCACAGCAGCGGCGAAAGCTCGAAGCCTACCAGACGGTCGAGCACCCGGCGGGCCTGCTGGGCGTTGACCAGATTCATGTCCACCGTTCGGGGATTGTTCACGGCATCGAGAATGGCGCTTTTGGTTATCTCGTGAAACACTATGCGGCGGGTCTGCTCCACGGGCAGGTTCAGTACCTGCGTCAGATGCCATGCTATGGCCTCTCCCTCGCGGTCTTCATCGGAAGCGAGCCACACCGTACGGGCCGAACGGGCCAGCTTCTCCAGCTCGGCCACCAGCTTTTTCTTATCGGGCGACACGACGTAGTCGGGAGCGAAACCGTGGTTTATGTCTATACCCAGCTCCTTCTTCGAGAGGTCGCGTATATGTCCGTAGCTGGAGCGCACGGTAAACTCCCTGCCCAGAAACTTCTCAATCGTCCGGGCTTTGGCGGGCGACTCCACTATCACAAGATTCTCCTGCATAACAAATCCTTTTTAATCCGGCGAGCCGGAACCCCGGCCATGTAAAAGGGGATAAGCAGAACTTATCCCTTTACTTGTCCCTATATGTGCGGCGCGTTCCGTCGGCAATCGTTTACTTTACAATCGTATAAATCAGCTCCAGCCTCGGCGGGTCCGCACTTCCGTATCCCTCCAGAGCCGCCTGGTCGTAGCGGAAGAAGGAATAGGCATCCGGACCGGACACGAAACGCCTCGGCGCATTGCTGTCCAGAAGGGCTTTCTGCACGAACGAGGTGATATCCATTTCGTAATATCCGTGGCTGCGGTTGAGGTAGCCGCCGTAAGGCAACTGCTGCGAATATTCGTGTTCGTAGGTGTAGTTGTAATCCGATATGGGAACCTTTCCGGCATAGTCGGTATAGCTGCCCAGACGCGGCGGAGCCATGTCGAGCGCCTCCACCGGCGGCATCGGACCGCCCATAAGCGGCATAACGAGCCTCGCCCGGTTGATAACCATATCGTATTCCGGCGACGGCAGCAAAGCCCGGATTTCGCTTATCAGGGCGTCCGGAAACTCCAACATCGTCGTAACGCCTCCCATGCCCTGAACGAAAACCGGGGTCGCCGGGTTGAGCGTATCGTTTACGGCCGCAACCTGCGAACCGGAATAATCGTGCCGGACCGAATTGACCGACAATGAATTGCGTGACAGAATGGTACGGTCCTCGAAAGAAAGGTGCAGGCTTACGGTGTCTTTCCGCGTAGCCGGAGCCTCCTCCCAATAGTTGTGCGCGAACACGGAAAAGAAAGCGTACTGCAAGTCTATCCGGTAGAGGGCGGCGTCTTCGGGCGACCCGTCGGCCGGAGCGAACACCAGTCCCTTGAACCTGTTCACGAAGGTGGTATCGTTGTGATACGTGGCGCTGTCGCACTCGACAAGCGCCTGAACGTACTCCTTCTGCCTCGGCGTGAAGTCCGTATAGATATACTGGGTATAGTCGTCGGGATTGGGACGGCCCTTCAGCTCGAAGGTAAACAGCGGCTCCGGGTCGATATAATTTTCATAGGGGAAATCCGTGTAGAAAGTGGTATCGGAAACCAGCCTTTCCCGGACCTCGTAAACATTGACCGTCTGGGCCGTAAGGGTATCCCCGCCCCACGCCCTCATCAGAAGGCGCAGCTTCACGGAATCGACCGTGGGCCGGAATCCCATGTCGGACATGGAATCGGGCAGCGAATACGGCAGCATCTGCACGAGGGCGGCGGCGGCGGTCGTACCGAAAGTTTCGTCGTGAGCGCGGCCTATGTAGGCGTAACCGAGATTGGAGGAAACTATCGAATCGTAAAGGGTCACGTATGTCCTTATCCCGCTTACGGTCCTCGTTTCGACCTGCATCTGTTCGTCGTCGGGAATAAATTCCTGCCCCAGCGAATCGTCCACATCGGTGCACGACGGCGCCGCGAAGGCGGCTATCACGCAAAGTACGGACGCGGCGGACAGCAGCTTTTTAAAGTAACCCCTCATAGAATTTACGATAAGTGTCCAAGTAAGCGTCGGTAGACTTGTCCTGAAGCTCCAGCACCGGTTTTCCGGACGCAGCCAGATAGGAGGCTATCTCCGGGCCGGGGCTATCGGTCTCAAGAATAATACCGTCCGCGCAATCTATAACGTACTTCATCAGGTTTTGGTATGAAGGCGTTTCCAGAAGCCCGGTTTTTTCCTCCGGAACGCCTTCCTTTTCGAGCCGGGCCCTGAACGACGGACTGAGCTGTCCCTCGAAAGCATCGCTGTAAACCGACGCCACGACTTTTACGTTCTTGAAAAGCGGGTCGTCCGCGAACATGTTTTTCAGATACAGCGGAACCACCGACGAGAACCACCCGTGACAGTGCACTACGGTAGGCTGCCAGCGCAGCTTGCGGACCGTTTCGAGCACTCCGCGGGCAAAGAATATGGCCCTCTCGTCATTGTCCGGAAACAACTTCCCCTCCTGGTCGTACAGAACGGCCTTGCGGGAAAAATAGTCGTCGTTGTCTATAAAATAGACCTGCACCCGCGCCGACGGAATGGAAGCCACCTTTATGATAAGCTGATGGTCGTTGTCGTCGATTATCAGATTCATGCCCGACAGGCGGATTACCTCGTGAAGCTGGTTGCGGCGTTCGTTTATCACCCCATAGCGGGGCATGAAGGTACGGATTTCGTCGCCTCTCTCCTGCATGGCCTGCGACAGTTTACGGCTCAGGGAGGATATTTCCGTGGGAGGCAGATAGGGAGTAATCTCCTGACAAACGTACAAAATTCTGGAATGGGACATCTGCTTATCGGCTAAAACGCATCGAATGCGGTTACAAAGATACTAATAATTTTTTTGATAACCGCCGCCGCGCGATGCCGCCCGGTTACAGGACGAGCATGGCGTCGCCGTATGTGCCGAACCTGTAACCTTCCGATATTGCAGTGTCGTACGCCTTCATCACGAGGTCGTATCCGCCGAAGGCCGCCACCATCATTAGCTGCGTCGAGCACGGCAGGTGGAAGTTGCTCACCATCGAGTCGGCGACGCTGAAATCATAGGGGGAAAAAATAAACTTGTTGGTCCAGCCTTCGAACGGCTTGAGCATTCCGGCCGTGGATACGGAGCTTTCTACGGTGCGCTGCACGGTGGTTCCCACGGCGCACACCCTGTGTCCTCCCTCCTTGGCCCGGTTCACCGCGGCCGCGGCCTCTTCGGGAATGAAGATTTGTTCGGAATCCATTTTGTGCTTGGTAAGGTCTTCCACATCGACGGTGCGGAAATTGCCCAGACCGACATGCAGGGTTATCTCGGCCATTCCGATACCCTTTATCTCCATGCGCTTGAGCAGATGCTTGCTGAAATGAAGACCCGCGGTCGGAGCGGCCACCGCCCCCTCCACCTTGGCGAAAATGGTCTGGTAACGCTCGCGGTCCAGCGGCTCCGCCTTGGCTCTCACCCAGCGGGGCAGCGGGGTTTCGCCCATGCGGTACAGGGTTTCGCGGAACTCCTCGTACGTACCGTCGAACAGGAAGCGGAGAGTGCGCCCGCGCGAAGTCGTATTGTCTATGACCTCGGCCACCAGCAGGTCGTCGTCGCCGAAATACAGCTTGTTGCCTATGCGGATTTTGCGGGCCGGGTCAACCAGCACGTCCCACAACTTCAGGTCGCGGTTCAGTTCGCGCAGCAGGAAAATTTCTATCTCTGCTCCCGTCTTTTCCTTGTTGCCGTAAAGGCGGGCCGGAAACACCTTCGTATTGTTGAATATGAATACGTCCTTTTCCCGGAAGTAATTTATGATGTCCTTGAAGATTTTGTGCTCGAACTTGCCGGTAGCGCGGTCCACCACCATAAGGCGGGACTCGTCCCGGTTCTCGGTCGGATACTTGGCCAGCAGCTCGGGCGAAAATTTATAGTTGTATTGGGATAATTTCATCGACATATCCGTACTGTCCTTTCTGATTAAGAAAACGCATACGGCCGTTTCTCTCTGCAAAAGGGAAACGACAGTAATATATATACGTACGGAAAACGATTTTGTTTCAGGAAAGGCTTATTTTTTCAACCAAATCTTCTATTTTCCCGGCCGAAGCTTCCGTGAAGCCTCCGCTGCGGGTGCGGCGCAGCGACGTCAGGTATGCTCCGCTTCCGAGCGCCTCCCCGATGTCGCGGGCGAGCGAGCGGATATACGTACCCTTGCTGCACTCCACTCTTATCCGGACGCGGGGCAGGTCGCATTCGAGCAGTTCGAGGGCGTAAATATTCACCAGAGCGGTGCGCATGTCCACCTTCGTACCTTCGCGGGCGTACTCGTAGGCCCGGCGGCCGTCTATCATCTTGGCGGAATAGGCCGGCGGAAGCTGGTGCTGTTCGCCGCACAGGCTTTCGAGCGCCCTTTCCACGTCGCTGCGGGTTATATGTTCCCACGGATACACCGCATTTACCGGATGCTCCATATCGTAGCTCGGAGTGGTGGCCCCCAGCATAAGGTCGGCGACGTATTCCTTGCATTCGGCCTGCAGGACCTCCACCATTTTGGTAGCCTTGCCGACGCACACGAGCAGCACGCCCGATGCGAGCGGGTCGAGCGTCCCGGCATGGCCTACCTTCACTTTTTTAAGCCCGCGGCGGCGCAGGGCGAACTTTATCTTGCGCACCACATCGGTGGAAGTCCACCCCAGAGGCTTGTCCACCGCCAGCACGCATCCTTCCGCCCAGTCGGGCTCTTCCGCGGCCGCCGCTACCCGAATATCCACAGGCATATCGAAAGTATTCCAACCGCAGCGCAATAGCCGGCGAACCACACCAGACGCCCCTTAGCCACCAGCCGGAGCATCCAGCGGCATGCCAGCGTCCCGGTTACGAACGCCGAAATGAAGCCGGCCGCAAGGTTTGCCGATTCCACCGCATCGCCCATATGGCCCCCGACCACTTCCAGAAAGTTCATTCCGAGAATCGGGAGCAGTACCATAAGGAACGAAAAACGCGCGGCTTCCTCCCGGCGCACACCCAGCAGCAGGGCGGTGGATATGGTCGAACCGGAGCGGGACAGGCCGGGCAGCACCGCCAGCGCCTGAGCTATTCCTATTATGAAAGCATTCTTGGGGGTGATGCGTCCGAAACGCGGCCGCGCGAAATGCGACCACGCAAGCAGGGATGCCGTCACGAGCAGCATGGTTCCCACCAGCATCAGGTTCCCCGTAAAAAGCGCCTCGATATCGTCCTTGAAAAACAATCCTACGAATGCTATCGGGAGCATGGAGATAAGGATGTTTATTATGTAAACCGTTTCGTCGTTCAGCCTGAACCGGAAAAATCCGCGCAGCAGGCGTCCCAGCTCGCGCCAGAAAACCACTATCGTGCTGACCACCGTGGCGGCATGCACGGCTATGGCGAATTGCAGGTTTTCCGAACCGGTTATCCCGAACAGGTAGTTCGCCAGCTCCAGATGGCCGCTGCTGCTTACCGGAAGAAACTCGGTAAGCCCTTGGACGACACCGAGTACGATGGCTTCGAACACGCTCATTTCCTGCGAACCTTTTTCATTATGGCATATATCTCGAACGCGAAACCGGCAAGCACCACTATCGGAGCGAGGGTTATGCGCCTGAAACTGAACATGGCCTCGTTGAAAACGTCGGGGTCGTCGCTCCCGCCGCCCATCATAAGCAGGAAACCCAGCACTATTATCCCGAATCCTATGAGCATCAGCTTGTAATTGCCTATCGAAAGCGGCATTCTGTCGTCTTCCGGAGCGCGGCCGGCGTCGGAAGCGTTTATCGAGTTCGGTTTGACAGTCTTTTTCATATCGTCGAATTGGCGGCCCCGGAGGGTCCGTAGATTAATACAGGTATATTTTCCCGGAATGCATGTTTACGAATTTGTTGACCGCAAATATAGTGAACAGAAGCGACAGAAGGATGCCCGCAACCAACATGGAACCCGCTACGACGGCTTCCGCAAGATACTCCCCGCGCAGCAGGGCCTCTCCCATTCCCTCTTTCAGTCCCGCCAGCATACCGGCGAACAGCAGTCCCGCGAGGATGCCCGCATAGATTCCCTGCGACACGGCGTCCCGCACGAAAGGCCGCATTATAAACCAGCGCGACGCCCCGACCAGCTTCATGGTTTCTATATGGTAGCGGCGGGAGAATATGCTCAGGCGCACCGTATTGTTGAGCAGGATAAGGCAAATCACCAGCAGCGTGCCGCCGAACAGCAGCAGGAAGAACCCGAACCGGCCGAGGTTGGCGGCCATGTTCTCCACCACCCCGCGCTGGTAAACCACTTCGTCCACCCCTTTCCAGCCGGAAACTTCCCGCTCGAAAGCGGCAACGGCCTCGCGGCCCACCGAACGCGCGTCGAAACCCACCTCGTACTGGTCCGGCAACGGATTGTATTTCAGAAACTCCTCGAAATCTGAGCCGACGTATTCTCTGAACTCGGCGGCCGCCTGTTCTTTCGATACGAACTTGGTTTCCCTCACGGCGGGATGCTCCGCAAGCCGGCGCCCCACTTCGTCGCGTTCGCCGCCGTCGAGGCCCTCGCCGAGCATTACGTAAACCGTAATGCTTTCCTTCATCCTCTCGGCCGCCGTCAATGCATTGAGAATCAAGTAGCCCACGCTTCCCAGAAGGAACAGCACCAGCGCGAGGCTTACGGTCGAAACCGCATACGAACGCAGCACTTTGCGCCTAAGCCGTCTGTCGTTGCCCATTTCTTCTGCAATCCTTTCTTATTACCGATATGCCCGATACGGCGAACGCTGCGAGTATGAGCAGGGAAAAGGCCAGCGTCACGCCCGATACGGCCGCGAAATGCGGAGCGCGGAAACGGAACTCCACCGTATGTTCCCCGGCAGGAAGCCGCATGGCCCGCAGCAGATAGTCGGCGCGGAAATACGGAGCCTCCTCTCCGTCGAGGTAAGCCTTCCAGCCCCGGTCGTAATATATTTCCGAAAATACGGCCACCCGGTCGGATGCGGCCGAATACTCGTACCGCAGATAGTTGGGTTCGTACCGCGCGAGGTAAATCGTATCCGCGGGCGAGTATCCTTCCGCCGGGGCCCCGAACGGCTCCACGCCGAAACGGCTGTCCGCCACCGCCTTCCTTTTGGTATCCACGACTCCTATGGCCGCTATCTCCTCATAGGGCGTTCCGACCGTGTCGAGTTCCTCGACGAACCATGCCGCCCCGTTCGCATCCTCGTTCACCTGCGCCTGCGGACGCCCCTGTTCGTCGGGCACTATGAAATACCGCGTATTGAGCATATTGTACGCTTCCATGTCCGCCCCGCTCAGATAACGGTCTATAATATCCTGATAGCGGCGCAGCTTCGCGCCGTGATACCCGCCTACGGAACGGTGGAAATAAGACGTGACGGCGTCGTTGAACGGACTGACCGTAAAGTTGGCCACCCGGTAGCCGGGGGCGGTGTCGGCGAGTATGGCGAGGTCGGCCGCGGTAGGAGTTACGGCGGCCTGCGAAGCCGGGACGAATTCCTTTTCGGAAAGGAACCGGCGGTCCACCGGTATCATGTCGGCGCATACGAGTATCCCCAGCACCGGAGCAAGCCAACTGCGGCGCAGCCGACCGGCCGCATACAGCCACACTGCGGCGGCCGTCAGCGCGACGAACAGCAGCGAGCGCAGCGAATCCGTGTGCAGCATCGACGCCCGCTCGGAACGCATTGCCGCGGCCACGGTATCGGGAAGCTGGGAATCCACCGGCGAGGAAAAGCCGAACAGGCTTCCGCCGAACAGGGCGAAAAACAGGGCGATGCCGCCGGTAATGCCCAACGCCCATTTCAGGCCCCGCATCAGCGCCGCGCGCTCGAAACCGCGCCGCCACATTCCGGAAAGCAGCAGCGCCGCCAGCAGCGGCACGCTCCACTGCATTACGACCAGCGCCGTAGATACGGCCCTGAACTTATTGTAGCCCGGCAGCACCGCGAACGACAGCTCCGTAAACCACATCATGTTCTTTCCCCAAGCCAGCAGCAGGGCCAGCAGGCTCAGGACAAGCAGCCACCATTTGTCCCGGCCGCGCAGGACGAACAGAGCCATAACGGCAAGGAATATCATCACCGCTCCCAGATACGTCGGGCCGGCCGTCATCGGCTGGTCGCCCCAGTAACCGGGCAGCGTGGCGGCCATGCGGCGGGCATTGTAGGGCGCGAGCGAACGCGCCACCTCGCCGTCGTCGGAAAATCCACGGTCCGACGCGCCCCCCGTAAAGCCGGGTATGAACATGTTGAAGCTCTCCGTCCGGCCGTAGCTCCATGCCGTGGCGTATTCCAAATCGAGGCCCCGGCGCTCGGCCGGCGAAGCCTCCGTCGCCAGCTCGCTTCCGCCCCGGGTCGTTTCGCCGGTATGCTCGAAGGTATAGTAAAGCGGCGAAAAATTGGCTCCAGCGGCCAGCACCGCCGCCCCGGCCAGAGCCGCCGTGGATTTCCAGAACCGGCGCACCGCCCTGTCGCGGTAAGCCGCCACGAGTTCGTTTATCCACAGCCCCGCCGCGACGAGTAAAAAGTAATAGGTAATCTGGGGATGGTTGGCCCCTATCTCCAGCGCCGCCGTAAGCGCCGCCAGCGAAGCGCCGAAAAGCATGTACCTGCCTCGAAGAGTGTACCGTACGGCTCCTATCATGGCCGGAGCGTATGCGATGGCCCACACTTTCGACAGGTGGCCGGCCCCTATTATTAAAATGGTATAGGTGGAAAATCCGTAGGCGATTGCCGGAATTATGCCTATCCACGGATTCACGCCCCAGAGCAGCAGCATAACCCAGAATCCGAGCATGGCCACGAATATCATCGAGCCGGGTTCGCCCATAAGCAGGCGGTTCCAGAGCCATACGGCCCCGTCGCGGATTACGAGCGCAGGCTGACGGAAGTAAATCAGGTAAGCGGGCATCCCCCCGAAAGAGTTGCCCGTCCACTGGGCGTCCTCGCCCGTTTCGTCATAATACTGTTTCAGGTCGCGGCTCATGCCCTCGTACTGGGTCACGTCGTGCATCCGGAGCTGCCGCCCGGAGAACTGCGGAGCGAAGTAGAAAGCCGCCAGAACGTAAAATATCGCGATTGCCGCCACATACGGCAGCCATTTGCCTATACGGTGTCTGAAGTCCATCTGAACAGGAACGGTTATCCTGCAAAGTAATGAAAAATAGTCGAGATATCGGAATTTTGACGTACATTTGTAGCCGGCCGGACAATGGATGCACTCGCCCAAATAAAGGAACCCCTGCGGAACGAGCTGGCGGAATACGAGGATTTCGTACGCGATACGCTGCGAAGCGACAGCTCGGTAGTCGGCTCGGTGCTGGACTATATTTTGTCAGGGCGCGGGAAAGGCATCCGGCCGCTGCTTACGCTGCTGTTCGCCGCCGTGCACGGCGCCCGCCCCGGCAGGCGCGCATTTTTGGCAGGGATGCTCGTGGAAATGATACACACCGCCTCGCTCGCGCACGACGACGTAGTGGACGAAGCCCCGGTGCGTCACGGACGGCCCTCGGTCAATTCCGTGTGGGACTCGCACACGGCGGTGCTCATAGGCGACTACATCCTCGCCCGCGCCTTTACGGTCGGGATGGACAGCGGACAGTTCGACATCATGACCTACATCACGCGCAGCATCGGGGCGCTGTGCGAAGGAGAGCTGCTGCAAAGCTATCACAACGAACGATTCGACATCGACCGCAAAGCCTACCTCGACATCATTCTGAAAAAGACCGCCGCCCTTATGGGCGCGAGTTGCGGCGCCGGAGCCATGAGCGCGGGAGCCGATGCCGTACAGGTAGAAACTGCCCGGCGGATAGGGATAAACCTCGGCATGGCTTTCCAGATAAAGGACGATATTCTGGATTATGCGCCCAGCGCCCAGACGGGCAAGCCTTCGTGCGCCGACCTGCGCGAGCGCAAGCTGACCCTGCCGCTGCTTACGGTAATCGAAACCAGCGGGCCGGAACGTCGCGGCGAAATAGCCGCCCTTTTCCGGGGAATAGAAATGCAGCCGGAAAACATAGGAACCCTGAGCGACATAGTGACGGAAGGCGGGGGACTGGAAGCCGCGTCCGAAGTAATGAACGGATATATCGACGAAGCCCGCGGGGAAATAAGGGCCTACGCGCCCTCTCCCGCCCGCGACTCGCTTATGCTGCTCTGCTCGTATATAGGAACGAGGAACAAATAACCGCCTTCCCGCTCAAAGTCCTTTGGTATGCCTTTCGGCCTTGTTGGGATAGATGTCGTCTATCGTAACCAGAATCGCCGTTTCCTCCACGTCCCCGAAATCCGGATTGTGGACAGTGCCGAAAACGCGCATGGAGGGCGAAAGGCTTATGTAGGAATTTATCAGCGGGGGCATGAACTCCCCCAACTCCCTCAGACGCCGGATAAGTATCTGGAAATCCTCCTTGTAGTCGCAGCCGGTAAAAACCGCTCCCAGCTTTTCCGAATCGAAATGCAACTGCACCGGGTAAAGCGGTTCTATAAGGTCGTCCCTGTCCGGAAAATGCTTGCGCAGAAACCAGAGCAGCGTATCGCGGGCCTCGCGGTTGTAGCTGCCGTACATGGTCACTTTCCCGAAAAAATACCGGGCATGAGGATTCCTTACCATAAGCGCCCCCAGTCCGTCCCACAGATTGTCGAGCGCATACAGGCTCTTGCTGCTGACGCGCGTGCTCTGATACTTCGGCTGCACGAAAGAGCGCCCCAGCTCTATGGTATAGGGAAGAATTTCATGCCGAAACTTGTCGCTGAAACGGAAATAATGCTCGGTGGACGTCCGGGTATCGGAACTGCGGGATATTACATAACGGTAGCCCCCTATTATTTCCTTCGCCGCCGGGTCCCAGACCACGAGCTGAGTGTATCCGTCAGCGGCCAAATCGAGCGCGTCTATGTCCATACCGGCTCCGGTTCCTCCCCCCGCTTCCCGGAAAGCATACTCCCTCAGACGCCCTATCTCGCGCATGACGTTCGGACAGCCCGCGGCGGTTACGGTGTAAATTTCGTTGCCGGCATTGTTGGTGTTGCGCAGGAAATGACCGTCGCCCAGTTCTGTTTCGAGCAACCGCCGGTTTACGGGTTCTATAAGCGGCTCCATAGGCAGCATGCGTTTACCATGCAAAACTAACCAAATCCTCCGAGTTACGTTCGGGCGCGGGGCACATTTTTCAGCGCGTACGCCCGGCGGCGCACCTCTTCGGTCACTTGCCGCGGGTCGGCCGCCGCTATTTCGCTCCACGGAACGGGCCGTCCGAAACGGATGACGAAACGGCCGCCGCCCTGACGGAACATTTCGTCCGCCAGATAAAGCATCTCGATATTGGCCTTTACACCGAGGCGGGTACGCAGATTCGACAGCCGGTAAAAAAAATCCGACAGGCGTCCCTCGAAATACACCGGCACTATATCGCGGCCCGACGCCGCGGCCCGGCGCACGAAGTTCTTTTTCCACGGCGGGTCGGCCACTATGCCGCGACGACGACGCGAACACAGCCCGGCCGGGAACGTCACTATCGGCGTATCGTCCTCGAAAGCCCGGTTGAAAGCGGACACGCTGCCGCTGCTTTGCCTTCCGTGCTTGTTTACCGGGATGAAAAGAGGGCGCAGCGGTTCCAGAAACATCAGCAGGTCGTTCACCACGACCCGTACATCTCCGAAGCGCGACTCGATTTCCACGGCCAGCATAAGGCCGTCGAGGCCGCCGAACGGATGATTGGAAGCGAAGATATAACGTCCGGAGGGGTCGATTGCGTCGAGGCCCTCCGAACGGTATCCTATATCCATAAACTCCAGAGCCGAACGTATGAATTCCGGCGGCGGCAAATGGGAAAAACTCCGGAGTATATGGTTGACCTCGTCCTCGTGCACTATCCGGCGCAGGTAGTTCACCAGAAAACGGGGCATCCTGTCCGCCAGTTTCGGACTTTTGCTGCGCAGTACGCGCTCCACATCTATTTCGAGCATAACGCGGATTTGCAGTAAGCGGCCCGCGGCACGTTATGCCGGCGGGCCGGATTACCGGCGGCATCCCTACTCGGCCGGATAGCCGACCGGATGCCACACTATTATTTTCTGGCTGTCGTTCAGGCGGCAGGCCCTCCGGAAAGCATCTTCGTCCATAGAGCCGCAAGCCACGGTAGCCATCCCGTTGGCCGCGCAGAACAGGTAGATGTTCTGGGAAACGTATCCGGCGTCCACTCCCGCGAATTTACCGTCCTCGTCGGCCACCAGCAGCAACGCCACCGGAGCCGGATACGGCTCGGAAGGAAGGAAATCACCGGACGCCACAGGCTGAAGGGCGTGCTCCAGAGGGTCGTAAACGTAAGCGCCGTCCCGGTCGAGGACATACAGCTTTATATCCTGCCGGTTCATGGCCGAGGGAGCGGTACGCTTGCCGGATTCCGGACGGTTGATGCCGTTGGCGGCCCACAGAAGGTCGCCCAAGTCTTTCCGTTCCACATCCCGACTGTCGAACGTCCTTTCGGACTGCCGGTCCGAAAGGGCCTGCATCAAGGTAACGTTGCGATTCATATCCGGTTCGTCGAACTTCACCGGTTGTCGGCCGGAGGCCGAGCACGACAACAGCACGCATGCCGATGCCGCCAACAGAGCGCTTTTCATAATCGTATAATTTAAGAGATGGCACAGAATATATTTCCGTACAAATATAGTGAAAGCCGAGGGCAATCGTGCGGGCTTGCACGCAAAGATTGCCGAGGCGCATCCTATATTATTCAAATATAGTGAAAGGTGAGGGATAAGCCGAATTTATTCGAGCTTATCCGAACCGCATCCTGTATTCTTAAAATATAGTGAAAGCCGAGGGCAATCGTGCGGGCTTGCACGCAAAGATTGCCGGGGCGCGTCCCGAAATAATTTTACCGGGAAATTGCAGCCGTGTCAGTAATTTATTATCTTTGAAACGTAAAACACGATACGGGCCGGGGCAGATTATCGCCTCGGGAACGTAATTTATTGATGCATTGCTGTTTACCCGCCCGCTGGAAAACTTGGCAGGTTTCTGGGGCCGTTGGGAGACGAGCAGTGCCTGCGTTACGGCGCGGGTATGTTCGGCTAAATGACCCTGGGTTGCCAAGTACCTCCAGCGAGCACTATGTCGGCTATCCGCGCTTTTTATACCGGCGGTCGGCCGAAAATGAAGTTAAGAAACGACCCTGAAAATATTCGGAGGGATTCCGGAAGCTGCCTTTGCCGGCAAACCGGGCTGCGGAAAGCCGGCATACTTAGTGGTTAGGTGACAGTGGATGGACTTCCCTCCGTTTTTTATACCTTTTTCGGGGCGCACGCATACTAAACCGGTTTCACGCCTTGTTATTCGTACCGAATATTACTATCTTTGCAGGCTGTTTAACCTTTTTAATTGTTTTCAGAAATGCCGAAAATGAAAACCAACGCCGGGGCCAAAAAGCGTTTCGACTTTACCGGGACCGGCAAAATCAAGAGGAAGCACGCTTACAAGAGCCATATCCTCACCAAGAAATCCACCAAACGGAAACGCAACCTGACTTATGCCGGGCTCGTTTCAAGCGCCGACGAGGCCAAAACCCGCGTACTGCTGGTAAAATAGCGGTCGCATCTGTTAAACCGAGAACGCTTTAGCCCCGAAGAGCGGGAGAGAAACCCGCCGCTAACCGTTCGTAAAACTTTTAAATTATGCCAAGGTCAGTAAATGCAGTAGCATCGCGAGCCAGAAGAAAGAAAGTTTTAAAACTTGCCAAAGGTAACTTTGGTTCAAGGGGAAACGTCTGGACGGTGGCAAAGAACACCGTCGAAAAAGGATTGACTTACGCCTATCGCGACCGTAAAAACAAGAAAAGAACGTTCCGCAGCCTGTGGATTCAGCGTATCAATGCCGGAGCCCGCAACCACGGAATGACCTATTCCGAATTTATGGGCAAGCTGGGCAAAAGCGGGATTGTCCTGAACCGCAAGGTTCTGGCCGATTTGGCCATGAATAATCCCAAAGCATTCGAGAAAATAGTGGAAATGGTTAAGTAGCTTTCCGATAACGGAAACAGGTCCCGGCAGTCGCTTGACTGCCGGGATTTTTCTATTCCGGAAATATCCGGCGACACCGGATACGGCGGGAACCGGCCCGAAGACCACTTTTCCGAAAATAGCTTTTCGACCGGATATACCGGACGAACGGAGGCTCCGGAAAAGACAAAAGCTTTTTTATATTACTTTTGCAAACAAAATCCGACCGGAATGACATCGGCTGAAAAAATCCTCGCTTTTCTGCGCAACGGTTTCGAAACGACGGTTTTTTTCGCCACCGTCGCGGCTAAGGAAAACTTCCGGAACTACGTCCGGCGCGCCGGACCGGTCGGGAAGCCGTCCGACGAAATAATCCTGCTTGCGAACGGCCCTTCGCTGGGCGACGAACTTCCGCAGCTTATCGCCCGCGGCGAACACCTGCGCAGCGACGTACTGTGCGTAAACTATTTCGCCGAAGACGAACGGTTCGAACTCGTGCGTCCGAAATACTGCGTTCTCTCCGACCCGGTGTTCTTCCGTCCACGCGGCGACCGCGAGCGGGTGAAGAACCTGTACCGGACGCTCGGCCACAAGGTTTCGTGGCCCATGACGCTGTACGTGCAGTACTACAATCCGGACGGCTTCGATTACCGCGCCGCCGTCCGGAACCCACTCGTACGAATCGTAAGGTTCCACTCGCAGGTTTTCAAAGGGTTCCCTGGACTGGAATCCGCATGTCTGCGCCGCGGCTGGGCCGGGGCCAACTACGGCTCGGTAATCCAGAACGGCGAACTGATAGCCATGAATCTGGGCTACAAGACGCTGCATCTATACGGCGTGGACCACACCTTTTTCGACGGCCTGTGCGTGGACGGCCGGAACCGCCTGTGCTCGCGCCGCACCTATTATTACGACCCGGAACCCCGCACGGAGCCGTTGATGCTTACATCCGCCGAGCCGCCCGTGCCTTATACCGTACACTCGTATCTGGCAGAGAAGGCCGAACTTTTCCGGGGTCACGAGGTACTGTCGCGGTATGCCGCCGGACTGGGCGTCCGCATAATAAACCATACGAAAGATTCCCTTATCGACTGCTACGAGCGGGCGTAAGCCCCGCCGGCAATACGGAAAAGGGCCGGAAGAACCGGCCCATGAACAGTAAAATCACATCCGTAACCATGCTCGGCAGGGCTCAGGCTACCCTGCGCAGCATCTCGTCCGACAGCATGAATATCTGGGGACGGGTGTGCTCTTTTTTCTTTTTCTTTTTCTTCTTTTCCATTTTCGCAAAGGCTTCGGTTCCTCGGTACATACGCAAAAAAGGTGCGAAACTGGATTCTCCGGGCGTAATTTCAATCCCCTTTTTTGCCGGGGTCAGCCTCGGCGCTCTCTTTGAACAAGATAGCCTGCCTCCCGGCAGAGCACAAGCGAGTTTGCCTTTGCCCTCGGCTTTCACTATATTTACATAATACAGGATGCGCCTCGGCAAAGTGCAAGCAAGCTTGCCTTTGCTCTCACCTTTCGCTATATTTAAATAATAAAGGATGCGGTTCGGCAAAGCGCAAGCAAGCTTGCCTTTGCTCTCACCTTTCGCTATATTTGCATAAACAACCCACGAAATGGAAGAAAAAATTATTGCAGCTCTCGCCACGGCTAAAAAAGCGGGCGAGGTGGCGGCCGAAACGGGCCTCGACAAGGCGGAAGTGGACAAAGCCATAAAAAAGCTGCTCAAGGAAGGAAAAGTCGAGTCGCCCAAACGCTGTTTCTATCAGGCCGTAAAATAGGGCGGCCGGCACGCGGCGGACACTGCGGGAACGTCGTCCGCATTCCCGGCCGTTGCCCGTTCCACGAAGTCGGCCTATCTTTGTGCACATGGACGACCGGCGCGAAAGAGAACTGCTCGGACTGCTGAAGCGGCATTGGGGCCACTCCGGATTCCGGCCGGGGCAGAAGCAGGCCGTCGAATCGGTACTCGACGGTCGGGATACTCTCGTGCTGATGCCGACGGGTGCGGGCAAATCCCTGCTCTACCAGCTTCCGGCCCTTATGCTCGAAGGAGTCTGCATAGTGGTAACGCCGCTGGTGGCTCTGATGAAAGACCAGGTGGACGGACTGCGGGCCAAAGGAATAAGCGCGGTAGCCGTCCATTCCGGACTTTCGCCACGCTATATCGACATCCAGCTCGACAACTGCGTTTACGGCGACACGAAATTCCTCTACATAGCCCCCGAAAGAATACGCAGCGACGTGTTCATGATGCGCGTCGCGAAAATGAAAGTGTGCATGGTCGCCGTGGACGAAGCCCACTGTATTTCACAGTGGGGCTACGATTTCCGGCCGGCCTACCTCTCCTGCGGCCTTATCCGCAAAACCCACCCCGACGCGCCGGTGCTCGCCCTGACGGCTTCCGCCACGCCGACGGTGGCCGACGACATAATGAACCGGTTGGGATTCCGCGAGCAGCACGTTATCCGGACCGACTATTCGCGCCCCAACCTGTCGTATGCCGTACGGAGCGTGGAAGACAAGGCCGGACAACTGCAAAAGATACTGCACAGCGTTCCCGGCAGCGGCATCGTATACGTGCGCACCCGCGAGGGGACCGAAAAGCTGGCCGCCGAACTGAACGCGGCCGGATTCGCGGCCCGCAGCTACCATGCGGGACTTCCGCACGGCGAACGCAGCGCACGACAGGAGGAGTGGACGTCCGGCAAATGCCGCGTCATGGTGGCGACCAATGCGTTCGGCATGGGCATCGACAAGGCCGACGTTCGCTACGTGGTGCACTGGGACATGTGTTCGTCGCTGGAGGAGTATTATCAGGAGGCCGGACGAGCCGGGCGCGACGGAAGGCGCTCCTATGCCGTCCTGCTGTCGGCCCCGGACGAGAAGGGCCGGGCGATGCGCCGCTTCCGGTCCGAGTATCCCACGATGGAACAGATAAAGGCCGTGTACGAAGCCCTGCACAATTATTTGCAGGTAGGCATAGGCGACGGAAAATACGGCTCGTACGCTTTCAACATTTACGACTTCTGTTCAAAAAACCGCTATTTCACCGGGACCGCGCTCCACGCGCTGAAAATCCTCCAGCAGAACGGCTATCTCGTGCTGACCGACGAATCCGAAAATCCGGCGCGGCTGATGTTCTGCGTCCCGCGCGACGACCTCTACTCGCTCCGTATCCGCCGCAGCGACCTCGACGACATTCTGCGAGCCATACTGCGGCTCTACACCGGAGTGTTCACCGAATTCCGGCCGATAGACACGCAGGAACTCGCCGTATATACCGGCTATACGGAAGAACGCGTGCGGGAGCTGCTCAAGATTCTCTGGCAGCTTAGGGTCATCCGCTACATTCCCAAAAACACCAGCCCGATAATCATGCTTACGGAGGAAAGGCTGCCCGTAGCCGACGTGGTTATCAGCCCGCAGACTTACGCCCTCCGCAAGCAGGCGGCCGCCGAACGGCTCGCCACCATGCTCGGCTATGCGGAAAACGCCGAAGAGTGCCGCAGCGCAGTGCTCCAACGCTATTTCGGACAGGAAAACGCCGAAGACTGCGGCGTGTGCGACATATGCCTGTCCCGCAAACGGAAACCGGCTTCGGAAGACGGAACCCTGAAATCCGCCGTCCTGCGGCTGCTCGCCGACCGGCCCCTTACCGTCCGCGAACTGACGCTCCGTATTCCCGCGAAGGCAGGAAAGATTGCCCCGCTGCTCGACGAACTCGTATCGGCAGGCAAAATTTCGCTCGGAGCCGACGGTACGGTGCGCAAAAACGGCTAATTTAGCGGTCGCAATGAACCGTTACAATCCCACCATAGCCAGCGAAGACGTATTAACCCTTCCGAGGGCGGCCTTCGAAGGCCGAATCGAGGTCATAGAAAGCGACAGCGGGCTGCGCGAAGCCTGCGACTACCTGCTTTCGCAGCCCCTCGTGGGTTTCGACACGGAAACCCGGCCGTCGTTTCAGGCCGGAGTGCGCAACCGTACGGCCCTTTTGCAGCTCTCCGCTCCGGACCGGTGCTTTCTGTTCCGCCTGTGCAGCATGAGGCTCGACAAGAGCATTATAAAGATTCTGGAAAGTCCCGCTACGACCAAGGTGGGGCTCGCCGTGGAGGGCGACTTGCGCGGACTCATGGAGCTGAGACGCTTCCGGCCGACGGCGTTCGCCGACCTTCAGTCCGAAGCGGCCGCCTACGGCATCGAGGAAAAAAGCCTGCGCAAGCTGTCGGCCATAGTGTGCGGAGTGCACGTTTCCAAGGCCCAGCGCCTGAGCAACTGGGAAAGCTCCGTCCTCACTCCCGCCCAGCAGCGTTACGCCGCCACCGACGCATGGATATGCCTCGAAATATACCGCAAACTGAAATCCGTACCGCTATGAATAAAAAACTCCGCCTGCGCCCCGGCAAGGAGGAATCCCTCGGCCGCTTTCACCCGTGGGTGTTTTCCGGGGCCGTACACAATGCGGACGGAAACCCCGCCGAAGGGGAGCTCGTGGACGTGCTTTCCGCCGGAGGCGAGTTTCTGGGGCGCGGACATTACCAGACCGGCTCCATTACCGTGCGTATCCTGACTTTCGACGACGAGCCCATCGACCGTGCATGGTGGATAAAGCGGCTTTCGGCAGCGTGGGCCGTACGCCGGGCCTTGGGACTGACCGACCGTGCGGACACCGACTGCTACCGCCTTGTACACGGGGAAGGCGACGGCCTGCCCGGACTGGTAATCGACATTTACGGACCGGTAGCCGTAACCCAGTGCCACAGCGCCGGAATGCACCTCGCCCGCCGGGAAATAGCCGAATCCCTCGCCTCGGTTTCGGAAGGCCGCATAAATATGGTTTACGACAAAAGTTCCCAATCCCTGCCTTTCAACGCCGCCTCGGGAGCGGCCGATGGTTACACGTACGGTTCCGCCGACGCAACCTCCGGGATAGTGTGCGAAAACGGCCACAGGTTCGCGGTGGACTGGGGGAAGGGCCAGAAAACGGGACTTTTCCTCGACCAGCGCGACAGCCGGGCGCTGGTGGCGGAGTATGCCCGCGGCCGCCGGGTGCTCAACACCTTCTGCTACACCGGCGGATTCTCGGTTTACGCGCTCGCCGCCGGAGCGGCCGAAGTGTGCTCCGTGGACAGTTCGGCGACGGCGGTCGAAATGGCGCGACGCAACGTGGAGCTCAATTTCGGGGCATCGGCGCCGCATGCCGCCCTGACCGCGGACGCTACGGAATACATTAAAAACATCCCCGACGGCCGCTACGACCTTATAATACTCGACCCGCCTGCATTCGCCAAGCACCGGCGCGCGACGGCGAACGCCCTTCAGGCATACAGACGGCTCAACGCCAAAGCCTTTGCGCATATAGCTCCCGGGGGACTGCTGTTCACTTTCAGTTGTTCGCAGGCCATAAGTCCGGAAATGTTCCGAAACACGGTATTCACCTCGGCCGCGCTCGCCGGCCGGCGCGTCAGGATACTGCACAGGCTTTCCCAGCCGGCCGACCATCCGGTAAACATATATCATCCCGAAGGCGAGTACCTGAAAGGACTGGTGCTTTACGTGGAATGAAAACAGGCGGCCGGAAGCCGCCTGCATTTCGGATTGAGCCGCACGTCACTTTCTGTTCCCGGTGATGTTCACCGCGACCGCGCTGCGGCCGTACGAAGTCGGCAGAGTGAGTTTCAGCACGGCGTCCAGTACGCTTTTTACCTGCACCGAGCCGGTCATGTATCCCGGAACCTTGCCGTACCCGACCACATATACCTCGTCGCTGAACACCAGTCGGACATCCTCCGTATTGCCCGACACGTTCACGTCGTCGAGCACGAGCGTCATTTCAGTCCCGTCCAGCTCGAAACCCTGAATATGCATTTCCAAGTCGTCGCCGTCGGCTATAAGGCTGACCTCCGTATTTTTAAGCACAGGCTCGCCGCCGTCGCGCGAAATCTCCAGAGCCGAAGTATAAATGCCTTTCGCAGCCTCTACCAGCGGATAAGCCGCCTTGTCGTCGTCATCGTCGTCGCACGAAACGGTCCATATGGAAACGGCGAGGAGGGCCCCCGCCCAAAGCAAAAGTTTTTTCATGTCGTATCCTGTTTTTAACAGACCGGATACAACACATTTCGTTCCAAACGCGATATGCCGGACTACTCCATATCGCGTATCCGAACGTCGAACCCCTCGGCCCGGAGAATCTCCGCAAGACGTCCCGTATCCGTAGGCGTATCGGTCTGCCCGAAATGGTACGGATAGAATATGCCGGGCCTTATGGTCCTTACCGCTTCCGCCGCTTCGTCCACGGTCATGGTATAGGGTTGGTTTACCGGGAGGAAGGCTATGTCCACACGGCCCAGCGAGCGCATTTCCGGAATAAGCTCCGTATCCCCCGCGACATAGATGCGGGAATCGCCCACCGTAAGCAGATAGCCGTTGTCACGGCCGCCGCGGGGATGAAACTGCTCGTGTCCCGGAGTGGTGTTGTAAGCGGGAACGGCGTCTATCCTGAACCGGTCGTCCACGTCGAGCGTATCCCCGTTGTCCATCGCCCTGCCCTTTCCGAGCTTCTCCACCGACGAACGGTTTCCGACAATCAGCGTCCCTTCCTTCTCCAGCGTTTCCACGGCATCGGGGTCGAGATGGTCGTAGTGGTCGTGGGTGATGAGGATAACGTCCGCTTTGGGCAGCCGACCGTAATCGGCGAACTGCCCCACCGGGTCCACATATATGTAACGGCCCTCGAATTCTAATGCCAAGCTGGCGTGTCCGAAAAACATGACCGACAGGGAACCGCCGTCGCGTGTGGTCAGGCGGTCGGTCTGATAGCTGGTTGAGTTGTCCATAGAGTACGATATTAGGGTTATGCCGACCGAAGCCGGAATCGACATCATAATTTTCAGCAGCGGAAGCCTCATAGCCTTGAATCACAAATATACAAAACGGTTGCCATTCCGACAAAGCCTCCGCAGGCCGGAATTTCGTTTATGCGCGGCGGCCATCCGCAGAAGGAAACATGCTGCCTGCCGAACCGAAACAGCCGGCATAAAAAGCACGGGGGAAGCCTCCTCAGGAAGCTTCCCCCGCATATAAAGCCGTTCCGTTATTCCGAAACCGGAGTAACGCTTACATACGATTTGCCGGCCGTTTTCTTACGGAAAGAAACCGTACCGTCGACCAAAGCGTAAAGCGTATGGTCCTTGCCGATGCCCACGTTGTCGCCGGGGTTGTGAACCGTGCCGCGCTGGCGTACTATGATGTTGCCCGCCTTGGCAAATTCCCCGCCGAACAGCTTGACACCTAATCTCTTGCTTTCGGATTCGCGGCCGTTCTTGGAACTGCCGACCCCTTTTTTGTGTGCCATTGTCTGAGAATTTTAAGCGTTAAGCAACGATGATGTCTTCCACGAGTATCTGGGTGAGATACTGCCTGTGGCCGTTCTTTACCTGATACCCTTTTCTGCGCCGCTTCTTGAACACCAGAACCTTGTCGTCTTTTAGGTGTTTGAGAATGCGTGCATTTACCGAGGCCCCTTCCACAACAGGTGTGCCTACCTTTACCTGACCGTCATTATCCGCGAGCAGGACTTTGTCGAAACTCATGGAGGAACCTTCGTCCCCCTGAAGACGGTGAACATAGAGTTTCCGACCTTTCTCAGCCTTAAACTGCTGACCTGCAATCTCTACTATTACGTACATTCTGCAATGTGTATTTTCCGACAATTCGGACTGCAAATATATGTGTTTCATTTCAGAAAACAAAACGCGGCCGGATAAATAAGTCCGCTTTCCCGCACCCGTCACCCGTGGCGCGCGAACCGGTATTCCGACTGTCCGCTATGCCGTACGTTCCTGCACGTTTAACGGCACGCGGGGCCGGAATATTTGAGATATGCGCGACTATTTTTCCATATAAACCGGCTTTCGGAGCATTTCGGGTGCGGTTTTTGAAATACTTTGTTTCCCGATTGAAAACCGGTAGCGATGCAGATACTGCTCTCCACGGCCGACAGGCTCACCATGCAGCTCCTGTTGGCGACCCTGACCGACTCGGGCGCCCGCCTCGATGTCGCCGAAACGGAAAACGAATTCGTCCGGAAATGCCTCGGCGGTGCATATCAACTCGTTATCACCCAGTTCGACGCCCCCTTTCTCAACGGTTACGACCTGCCCGACCAGCTCCGCCGCCGGCGGCTGCCGCGTCCATCCTTCTTCCTGCTTTCGTACGTGCGCAGCGAGGAACCGCTCCTTTCGCTTTACGAAAGCGGGATAGAACAGGTAATTCCGATGCCTTTCGACCCGGACAGGCTGCGCAAAAAAGTCGCCGAAAAAATTAAATGTCGCCAATGACGGAAGCTCTGGAAATATTCGCCGTGCTGTGCATAGCGTTCACCGTTTTTTCGGTGGGAGTTTCGCTGACGCTCGCCTCCGGCGGACACGACGGCTACGAGGTGGCAATCATAGAAAGCCGTTACATCCACAGGATATACGATACCCTTATCCGGCCGCGACCCTCCGGAGAACCCGTAATGCTGCCCCGCAGCGGACGAAGACGCGCGCGCCGGACTCTCGGCCGCCTGCTCGCCCGAGCCTCGGACCGCATTCTGTTCGCCGACCCGAAAGGCGTCGCCATACTCGCGGCCCGCACCGGAGTGGACGACTGCCTTTCCGCCCGCTTTCCGCCCGGAAGCCGCGCCCGCAGGTATTCGGCCGCGGCACGCATACCCCTATACGGAAAATCGCTGCACAGGGTGCGCCGCGCGGCCTCCTTCGGGTCCGGCACGGCGTCTATGGCGGCTCTGACCGCAGCCGTGGCCAACACTATCTCCGACCCTCTCGGGGCGATAGCCTCGGCCGGACGGCGTATTCCGGTCCGCGACCTGTTGGAAATGCGCGACCTGCTGATACGCCGCGGGACGCGGATAGACTACGAGGAATGCCTTTCCTCCAGTTCGCCCAACCTCGTAATCATGGGACTTACCATAGTGGGCGACTTCCGGATAAGCCGGGCGGAGGAATCGGTGCTCGCCGCCTTTTCCTCTACCGACGCCGGCGTGGTGCGGACGGCCGTTCTTACCCTGGCCCTGTTGCACAGTCCGCTTTCCGACCCGCGGATAAGGGAAGCCCTCGCGCGGATGCCGACAGAGGAACGTCTGTCGCACTACCGGCTGTTCGTACGCGAAGGATATTCCCTGTCATCGCTGCGGCCGGTGCTGACATTCGAAAAAAGCGTGGAAAGCGGACTCGACCGGGCGGTGTCCGATACTGTCCAAGCGCGCAAGCGCACCCTTGCAAGAAAAACCGTATCGGAATAACCGCATGAACACCGCCGCCGACATACTCGCCCTCTGCATAATGGCTACTGCGACCGGGTTCGTCTGCCTCGTGCTGGCGGGCGTGGCCCGCATGTTCGGAGCCACGCGCAGAGCGCGCATAGACGGCGAACGGCTTACCCTGCGTGGGAATCCCTATGCGGAAACCGGAATATCCGTGGTAGTCGCCGGACCTCAAAGCCCGTATCAGGTAGAGCGGCGGCTGTCGGAGAATTACGTACATTACGAAGTGATATTGGCGACGGACTTCGAAACCGACCCGTTCGGCCGCGAGCTGCTGAAAAAATACTCTCTTATAAAGACCGACCGGACTCCCACGGCCAATCCCGGTTCGGCCGACATAAGGGGAGTGTATCGGTCGCGCCAGAGGCGGTACAGAAGGCTCGTCGTCGTGGACTGCCGCGCCGACTCCGTGTCGCAGGGATTCAACTGCGGCATGGACGCGGCCTCCTACGAACACGCCGTATGCCTCGACGGGCATACATTTCTTTACGGGGACGCGCTCGCCGTTCTCAACGACGAGTATCTGCGCGGTGGCCCCGGCCTCGTGCCGTGCGCGGTCAGGCTGTACGGAACCGGCGGCACGCCTTACGGAAGAATCGACACGGCCGTAAAGACGGCCATGTTCGGAGCCGGATTCGGAACGGCGGGAATGAGGGGCGCCCGCATAGCCGAAGCCGCCCTGCTGCCGCGCGAGCGGGCTATGGAGGCAGGCGGATTCCGCGGCGATTTCCGTCCCGAGGCGGAGCTTTTGCGCAGAATGAAGGTATGCGCCGCCGCCGATTGCCGGAAACTGCGGATAAGGCATATTCCGCTGGCGCTCGCCGAGGAGGAATTTACCGCCGCCGGTCCGGCCGTTCGCTGCGACGGCTGCGCCGACTCTTCACCGGCACGCATTTCCGGAAGCGGGAACTCTTTCGGCAGCCGTCCGTCCGGACGCGATACCCGGAGCATAAAGGGAAATATTCCGGCATGGGCCGTCGGACTGTTCTGGAGCGCAGTGCTTGTCCTGACCGTGTGGGCCGCCGCCACGGACACGCAGGACGTCCTGAAAAAATGTCTGCTAATATTCCTGACCGGCTATCTGGCGACGGTGGCCGCGGCTTCGGCGGCGCTGACCGGCTTCGGAAAAATGTTTCTGCGTCCCGACGCGGGAGGCCCCCTGTCACCTTACCTGATACTCAATGCTCTGGGATACCCTTTTTACCGCCTGCGCCGGACGCTGTCCGCAAAAAATTTCTCCGGCTCATAAATAATTCCTATCTTGGGATAAATTTCAGACGGGAAAGCCGATGCGCCTTTTCAGTACTCTAATCGCACTCTGCACTTTATTCCATATCCTTCCTTCGTCCGGCCAGGAAAGCGGCATCGGCCGCATAGACTGCCGCCGGAACGAAAAATGGTGGGGACTGTCCGCCGACATGATGCACGAAGGATACTTCAGGGAACCTTTCGAAACGGCGCTCGCCGACCGGCACGGAACCGGGCCGGTAATTCCGGCCGTTTTTTCCGACCACGGCCGCTATATCCTCGCCGGACCCGAGGCGCGGGTCATGTTCGACGGAACTTCGTTCGAGATACTGACGCCCGGCCCGGCTCCCGAAGCGGTCAAGGGGGGACGTACCCTGCGCGAGGCATATCTGGTATGCGTAAACCGCCACGGACTGAAACCGGAGGGAGAAACTCCGGCGGAACTTTTCGCCCTGCCGGTTTACGACCTCGGAGGAGCCGCCGTTTACGGGCAGGAAGCCGTGTGCGGTTTCGCCGAAATGCTGCACGGCATGGGATTTCCGCCGGGCATAATCCTTATTCCCGACGGCTGGCAGAGCGCAAACACGCTGTTTTCCTTCGATGCCGAACTCTATCCGGCCCCCGCGGAAATGGCCTCGCGGCTGCGCGAACTGGGACACAAGGTCATGCTGACCGTAACTCCGTACACGGCCGCCGCCGGCAGGGCGTACCTGCGGGGAGAATCGTCGGGAATATTCCTGACCGGAAGCGACGGACGGCCGCTGACGTTCCGCACTCCGCGCGGATACGTGTGCAGCCTCGACATGACCCTGCCCGAAAACGCTTCCCTGCTCGAACGGAGCGCCGACTCGCTCGTGCGGGCGGGCGCGGCGGACGGATTCTGTTTCGACTGCCACGAGGCGCTGTCATTGCTGAAGGATGCGCCGGACAAATATTCTTCATTCGCAGAGGCATGGAACAATACCGGTCGGAATATTCCGTTGAGTTTACATAACCCCGCGGGTTCCGGAGCCGGGCTTTACACCGTCGGGAAGCTGACCCCCGAAAATCTCAGGGCGGCCGTAAGCGCGATACCGGCGGCCGGAATGGCCGGAGCCGGATTCGCCGGGCTTGTATTCGATTCCGGCGCAGAAACCGACGCCGGCCTGCTGCTGGAAGCCGCACGGATAGAAGCGCTTATGCCGGTGGCGGTGCTGCCAACGGCCCCGGTCGACAACGAGCGGTATTATTTGCGGTTGAAGGAGATAGCTTCCCGTCGCACCGAAATAGCCGGCTACATGGAACGGCTGGCGGCGGAAACGGCGCTGACGGGAGAGCCGATGATGAGATATATGGAATACCAGTATCCGAACAGCGGATTCGCCAACTGCACCGACCAGTACGCCATAGGCCCCGGCTACGTGGCGGCCCCGGCGGCGGAAGGCGAAAGCGTGCGAATGATAAGACTTCCGAAGGGAATATGGTACGGCCCCGACGGACGCCGGTACAAGGGGCCGAGAGTCGTGGAAGCCGATACCGGGGCCGGACCGCTTCCGGTATTCGTTTCCGAAAGCAGAAAATAAAACGCCATCATGATAACCAAGCAACAACGGGAATACCTTCTGCCCAAAGCCTACAACGCCGCCGTAAGAGCCGGGGCCGTAATCATAGACATCTATCTGGGCGAGGAAAAACTCGACATCGACCTCAAGAGCGACCATACGCCCATCACGATAGCCGACCGCCGTTCGCACGAGTCCATAAAGCACTATCTCGGACAGACCCGCATTCCCATTCTGAGCGAGGAGGGGCGCGAAATGCTGTACTCCGAGCGCAAGGACTGGGACCTGTTCTGGCTGGTGGACCCTCTGGACGGAACCAAGGAATTCATAAAGGGCAACGGGGAATTCACGGTCAACATAGCCCTTATGGTGGACAAGTGCCCGGTACTCGGAGTGGTTTACGTGCCGTTCCTGCACAAGATATACTTCTGCGACGACGAGGCGGGAGCGTTCCGCCGTTCCGGCGTCGCCCCCGACCCGGACGCCGAGTACGCCTACGGCGACATGTTTTCCGGAACCGAACCGCTTCCGGTCGCTTCCGGGCCGAACAGCCCGATACGCATAGCCGTCAGCCGCTCGCACAATACTCCCGAAACATTCGCCCGCATCGACGAAATAAAACGGCGCTATCCGGATGCCGTGACGGTCGAGCAGGGAAGCTCCTACAAGTTCTGCCTGATAGCGGAAGGCTCGGTGGATTACTACGTGCGCACGTCCGACACCTACGAATGGGACACCGCGGCCGGCGAAGCCATACTCGCCCGGGCCGGGGGCCGCACTCTGTCGCTGCCCGGAATGGCCTCCCTCGAATACAACAAGGAATCGCTTCTGAATCCGCATTTCTGCTGCCGGAGCCGCTGGTTCGAGCCCTGACGGAGCAAGACCGCCTTCAAAAACCCGAATCTCTTTCCGCGGAAGTTCCCGGAACGGTCGGACGGCCTACATGCCTCGCGGCTACCCTCGCCCGTGCGAAGCGTCCTCCCCTGCCGTTTGGCCCGCCGATTGCCTTATGCGCTCGGTAACGGAGCACGACGCGCAGTTTTCCTCGCCGCACAGACCCTCTCCGGCACAGTCGGTTCCTCCGAGAGCCTCCTCGCGGGCCTCCTGCACGGCGCATTTGATGCCCCGGCGGCGCAATTCGTCGTTCTGGCTGATTTCGGAGCGGATATTGTGCCCCTTGAATATGAGCGTAAGCGACATGGCCACCACGAACAGGGCGACCACCAGAACGGCTATGAGGATTACTACGAGCGTATCCGGCATGGGAACGGCAATTAAGGATTCGGTATGGATTCCGACATGCAATATCCGCGCAAAGTTATTAAATTTGCAGATAACGTACGTGTATTAAATCCGCAGGGATATGAAGATAGTTATTGCCGGCGCGGGCGAGGTCGGAAGCCATCTGGCCAAGATGCTCAGCGGCGACGCCGACGACATAACGGTTATAGACTCCGACCAGAAGCTGCTGGAAGACCTCGGAGGCATGGCCGACATCGTAACCATCGAGGGCGACTGCACCGCGTTCGCCACCCTCAAGCGCGCATCCGTACGCAAGGCCGACCTGTTCATCGCGGTCAATCACGAGGAGAATCTGAATATCATATCCGCCATACTCGCCAAACAGCTCGGAGCCCGCAAATCCATAGCCCGCATCGACAACAACGAGTATCTGGAACCGAACAACAAGGAGATGTTCATAGAAATGGGCATCGACTACCTTTTCTATCCGGAGAAGGTGGCGGCCCGCGAGGTCATCAACCTGCTGGGGCACTCGTCCACCACCGAGTACGTGGATTTCTCCGGAGGCAAGCTGTCGCTCGCGGTGTTCAAGCTGGACGTGTCGTCGCCGTTCGTGGACCGTACCGTGCAGGAGGTAAAGTCGGAAATGGCCGACCTCGCCTTCCGCACCGTGGCCATATCGCGCGACCAGCACACCATAATTCCGCGCGGGGGCGACAAGTTCGACGCGGGCGACACGGTATATATAATCACCAACCACGAAAGCGCCCGGAAGGTCATGGAGTTCTCCGGCAAGGTCCCGGTAAGCATCAACAACATAATGATACTCGGCGGCAGCCGCATAGGCGTACGCATAGCCACCGAGCTGCAAAACGAAATGAACGTCAAGCTGGTGGAATACAACGCCGAAAAAGCCTTCCGGCTGGCCGAGCTGCTCGACAAGACGCTCATCATAAACGAGGACGGCCGCGACATCGACGCCATGACCGAGGAGGGCCTTACCAGCATGGACGCGTTCGTGGCCGTGACCGGCCGTTCGGAAACCAATATACTGACCGCCATGCTCGCCAAGCGCATGGGGGTGAAGAAGGTGATAGCCGAGGTCGAAAACCTGAACTACATAAACCTTGCGGAAAGCATCGGCATCGACACCATAATAAATAAAAAGCTCATAACGGCCAGCAACATATTCCGCTTCACGATGAATACCGACGTTCAGGCCATAAAGTGCCTGACCGGCTCGCAGGCCGAGGTGTTCGAGTTCATAGTGAAGCCGAACTCCCCGGCCACGAAGGTACTCGTACGCAATCTCGACTTTCCGCAGGAGGCCATTATCGGGGGAGTGGTACGCGGCGACAAGGCATTCATAGCCGACGGCGACACGCAGATAAATCCTTACGACCGCGTGGTGGTGTTCGCCCTTCCGTCGGCCATAGGGCGGATAGGAAAATACTTCAATTAGAGCATGACCCCGACCGTAACCACGCATATAGTGAACACGCTTCTGGCGCCCCGGCGCCGCCAGATGGAGCGTTTCATGCAGCGGCCGGCCGAAGTGCAGGCCGAACAGCTCCGGATGCTGCTGCACAAGGGAGCATCCACGGAGTTCGGGCGCAGCCACAGGATGCACGAAATAACCGGAGCGGAGCAGTTCGCCCGGCGCGTCGGCATATACGACTACGACACTTTCAGCGGCTTTATCGACCGGGTGCGCGCCGGGGAACAGAATATCGTCTGGCCCGAACCGGTGCGCTGGCTCGCCAAGTCGTCCGGAACCACCGGTTCGCGCAGCAAGTACATACCCGTAACGCTTCAGGGACTTCGGCAGGCCCACATGCGCGGCCCGCGCGACATACTCGCACTCTTTTGCAACCTGTATCCCGAAAGCCGGGTGCTCGAAGGCAAGATGCTCACTCTGGGCGGTTCGAAGAAAATAGAGCGCGAGGGCGACAGCCTTCTTTCGGGCGACCTTTCGTCCATACTCATAGAAAACACGCCTTGGTGGGCGGAAGCGAGGCGGCTGCCCGACAAGCGCACCGCCCTTATGCCCGACTTCGACGAAAAGGTGAACGCCATCTGCCGGCAGGCGGTCGGGCAAAACGTAACCTCGTTCACGGGCGTGCCCTCGTGGAATCTGGTGATGCTGAACCGGATTCTGGAATATACCGGCCGCAACAACATTCTGGAAGTCTGGCCGGGCATGGAAATGTTCGTACACGGAGGCATGGACTTCCGGCCCTACCGGTCGCGGTACGCGGAGCTTTTCCCGTCTCCGCAGATGAAATATATGGAAACCTACAACGCCTCGGAAGGGTTTTTCGGCATAGCCGACGTTCCCGGAAGCGACGATATGCTCCTGATGCTCGACTACGGCATCTATTACGAGTTCCTGCCCGCGAGCCGCCTTTCCGACCTGCAGGCCGCCGTTCCCCTCGAAGGGGTGCGGACGGGCGAGAACTACGCAATGATTATCACCACGTGCAACGGCCTGTGGCGCTACCTGATAGGCGACACGGTGGAATTTACCTCCATTTCGCCTTACCGCATCCGCATAACCGGACGAACCAAGCACTATATCAACGCTTTCGGCGAAGAAATAATAATCGACAATGCCGAAGCCGCCGTCCATGCGGCCTGCGCCGCCACCGGAGCCGAGGTAAGCGAGTACACGGCCGCACCGGTTTACATGAACGGTTCCGCAGCCGGGGCGCACCAGTGGATAGTAGAGTTCCTGCGCGGGCCGTCGTCGCCGGAAGCCTTCGGACAGGCTCTGGACGACGCCCTGCGCCGCGTAAACTCCGACTACGACGCCAAGCGTTTCAAGGACACCACCCTGCAGCCTCCGGTAGTTACGGCCGTGCCTTCCGGCACGTTCGTCGGCTGGATGAAAAGCCGGGGCATGGGCGGAGGCCAGCACAAGGTTCCGCGCCTTTTCAACGACCGCACCTACGCGGACGCCATACTGCGTTACGCCGGAATCCTCGAACCCGAATTTAAAACGGAAGAAATATGTACATAGCTGTGGCAGGCAACATAGGAAGCGGAAAAACATCCCTGACGGAAATCCTTTCGGAACGCTTCGGAGCGGCCCCTTATTTCGAGGACGTCGACAACCCCTATATAGGCGACTTTTACGAAGACATGAGCCGCTGGTCGTTCAACCTCCAAATCTACTTTCTGGCCAGCCGCATAAAACAGTCCATGGAAATCCTGCACCGGGGCGGCGACTTGATACAGGACCGCACCATTTACGAAGACGCCCATATCTTCGCCGACAACCTGCACCGCATGGGGCTGATGACCTCGCGCGATTTCGCCACCTACATGAAGGTTTACGACCTCGCCACGCACCTTATCCCCACGCCCGACCTGCTGATTTACCTGCGGGCCAGCGTCCCCACCCTCGTAAGCCAGATACGCAAGCGCGGGCGCGACTACGAAATGAATATCGACGAGGAATATCTGGAAAGGCTCAATATCAAATACAACAACTGGATAGACAATATCTATAAAGGTCAGGTGCTTACAATCGACATCGACCGCGAGGACTTCATCATGCATCCCCGCATTATCGACGACATAGCCGCCCGAATCGAACGCATCCGGCCCGGAAAATGCGGCTCCGCCAAACCGTCCGGGAAATGACGTTCCCCGCCGGATTCGCCGCCTTGCTGAAAGACGCCGTGGGAAACGAGGCCGCGGCGGTGCTCGACGCCCTGCGCGGGGAACCGCCGGTATCCGTGCGTTTCAATCCGGGCAAGCTCGCGCCCTGCGGCGGCGACGCCGTTCCGTGGGAACCGGCCGGCCGGTATCTCGCCGAGCGCCCGTATTTTACGGCCGACCCGGCGTTCCACGGCGGAGCCTACTACGTTCAGGAAGCCTCGTCCATGTTCGCGGGCGAACTGGTGCGCCGGGCGGCGGCGCACCTGTCCGGCGGCCGGTTGCGCATACTCGACCTCTGCGCCGCGCCGGGCGGCAAGGCCACCCATTACAGCGCCGCGGCCGGTCCCGGTTCCCTGATTGTGGCGAACGAAGCGGTACGCGGGCGCGTAGGGCCGCTGGCCGACAACGTGCGCAAGTGGGGGCTCGGAAACGTAACGGTAACAAATAACGACCCTTCCCGTTTCGGGCGGCTGCCCGGATTTTTCGACATCGTGGCCGTCGATGCCCCGTGCTCCGGCGAGGGCATGTTCCGTAAAAATCCCGAAGCTGCCGGGCAGTGGAGCCGCACGGCGGTGGAAACGTGCGCCGCCCGCCAGCGGCGCATACTCGCCGACGCATGGACCGCCCTTCGTCCCGGCGGCGTGCTCGTCTATTCCACGTGCACGTTCAACCGCATCGAGAACGAGGACAACGTAGCATGGCTTCGGACGGAACTCGGAGCCGAGTCGTTTCCGGCGGACATACCTCCGCAGTGGAATATCCTGACTACCGAAAGCGCCGGAATAGCCTGCTGTCGGCTGCTGCCTTCCCGCATCGAAGGGGAAGGGTTCTTCGCCGCCGCCGTGCTGAAACCCGAAGGCGGGCGTCCGTCACGGCCGCGCATCGAACGGAATCCGCTTTCGGACGTGTCCGCCGCCGAGCGCGCCGAACTTTCCCGCTGGGCGGACGACCCGGCCGCCCTACGGTTCCTGCGAGTCGGCGAAGACTTTTATCTGTACCCCGCCGACATCGCCGACGACGCCCGCCGGGTCGCCGGCGCTTTCAATGCCGTTTACGGCGGGGTGTCGGCAGGACGCATTTACGACGGACGCCTGAAGCCGGACCACCCGCTGGCCCTGTATCCCGGCCTCGGCGAAGGGGGTTTCGCCCGCACGGAACTGACGGCGGAAGACGCCCTGGCTTACCTGCGCCGCGGCGAATTGCCCGATGCGGATGCCTTGGAGGAAGGATTGAACCTGATTACGCGCGCAAACCTGCCGCTGGGATGGGCGAAGCGCATGGGCCGGCGTATCAACAATCTGTACCCCAAATCGCTTATGATAATTAAAGCTCCGGACAAAAAGGCATAGTACGCCCCGGAGCGGTCAGATGTTCTCCGTAAGTTTCCTTACCAACTTGAAATTGTAGAAAAACTCCTTGGCGAACACCCTGAGAACGGTGTAGCTCGGAATAGCCAGCAGCATCCCCACCACGCCGGCCATGCTGCCCGCAATCAGAATGACGATGAATATTTCGAGCGGGTGCGCCTTCACGCGGTTAGAGTAGAGCGACGGCTGGAGCACGAAATCGTCCAGACCTTTTACCACGAGTATCGTTCCGGCCACCATCAGCACCGTATGCCCCAGCGGAATACCTTGCGATTCGGTGGCGATTCCGACGAAAACGCTTATTCCGATACCTATGAGCGGGCCGATATACGGGATGACGTTCAATATGCCCATTATAAGCCCTATGAAAAAGGCGTTGGAAGCCGAAAAGTCCCACACGAGCATCAGCAGCAGCGAAATGGCCAGCATCATAATGGTGCTCTCGGCTATGATTCCGGTGAAATACCGGCCGAGCAGATGAGTGACCGAGTCGAGCGCCCGGTTTATGTTTTCCTCGTACTTGCTGGGGAAAACGGCCGTAACCATGGTGGCGAACAGTTTGTCCTGTTTCAGGAAAAAATAGGTTATGAACGTAATCGAAAACAGGGCCACCGCAGTGGATTTTATTATCGAAATTATGGACGACAGGAAACTGTTGAGCGACTCTATGTTCATCGCTCCGGTGAGCATTTCGGTAAACGTTTCCGTCAGGTTGAAGGGATTGCTGCCCGTACCCAGAAAACTTTGCAGAAAATTTTCCAGCCGGGCTATCGGTACGCGGAACGTATCGACAATCTGCGATATGTCGAGCCGGGCGAACTCATGCAGCTTATTGAAAACCAGCGGAATGAACAAAGAGAAAAACGTAACGGCCACTACCCATATGACGATAAGGGTTATAAGGGCGGCCAGCCATTTGGGAATGCCGTAGCCGTGTATCTTGGCGCCGGTAAGCAGTTTTACCAACGGCTGTCCCATTACGGCCAGCACGGCCGAAATCAGAATGTAGCTTACTATGTTGCCGAAATACCATACGAGGAAAATCACCGCCGCCGCGGCAAGCGCCCCCAGCACGTATTTGGTCAGCTTACTCATCGCCGAGTTTGGCCAACGGAGTCTGCGAGCCGATGACTTTCTGTCCCAAATGCACCAGCGGCTCGCTCGAGAGCGGCAGGAACACGTCCACGCGGGAGCCGAACTTTATGAACCCCAGCTTGTCGTTCTGCACGGCCCGGGCGCCCTCGCGGGCATAATTCACCACCCGGCGGGCTATAAGGCCGGCTATCTGCCGGAACACCACTACCGCGCGGCCGGTGTCCACCGCCGTGGTCATCCTCTCGTTTTCGTCCGACGACTTGGGATGCCACGCCACGAGGAACCTGCCGGGGTGATACTTCCGGTAAACCACCGTGCCCCCCACCGGGAACCAGTTTATATGCACGTCCGACAACGACATGAACACGGAAATCTGAAGGCAGTCGCGTTTCAGGAACTCGCCTTCGTAAACCCTTTCTATTACAACCACCGTACCGTCCGCGGGAGCATAGACCAGATTTTCGTCGGCCATCCTCGTCCGGTGCGGCTCGCGGAAAAAGAGAACTACGAACGCCACCGCTCCGGCGAGCAGCGTCCCCACGACCCACAGTCCCCAACCGGGCATACGGAAGATGCCGCCAAGAAACATCGCCAGCACGAACAGGGATGCCGCGAACAGCATCGCCCAGCCCGTAATTCCGTATCCTTCCCTGTTTATCCTCATGGGGAAACCGGATTACGGTCTGAAAACCGTGAAATAAGCGTAAACGAAAGGCATGCAGTACAGCAGGGCGTCGAAACGGTCGAGGAATCCTCCGTGTCCCGGCATGATGCTGCCGGAATCCTTTACCGATACCGCCCGCTTGAACATGGACTCGACCAAATCTCCCGCCACCGCGCTCAGAGCCGTTACCAAGCCGAGGCCGGCCCATACGAGCGGCTCCCGTGCGAGTCCCCAGCCGGCGAATGCCGCGAAAGCCACGGCGCATACCGCACCGCCTGCGAACCCTTCCCATGTCTTTTTGGGAGAAATACGCTGGAAAAGTTTATGCCTTCCCAGCAGCATACCGGTCAGGTAGGCGAATATGTCGTTTATCCACACGGTGAATATAACGGCCAGCACCAGCCACGGCTCGTAAATTCCCCGTTCGTAGGCCACCAGTCCCAACAGAACCATCGGAAGGGCGGTATAAAGCATCCCGCCCAGCGTAACCGAAACGTCCGACAGAGCCGAAGGTGTGCGCCTCCAAAGCTGCGCCACCGTCGGAAAAACCGCCAGAGGTACGCTCAGTGCCGCCCAGCGCCACTCCATCCACCCGGACGCGGCGGCGAAGCACAGCACTATCCCGGCTGCGGAGGCCGCATAGCCGAGCCACGCGTTAGGGCGTACCCCCGCGCGGCGGGCCAGACGGTAAAACTCCGCCAGCGAGCCGATGCCTATCAGCAGCAGCAGCGCCAGCATGGAAACCTGCGAAAACAGCACCGCGAATACCACCACCGCGAGCAGCACGGCCCCCGTAAGCGTTCTCACGAGCAGGTTGGACACTTTCCCAGTCATACTCTATTCTTTGACGCCGTCCGGGGCTGTCGCCGCCGCGGCTCCGGCCGGAGCCGTCGGCGCCGCGGCGCCGGAAACGGTTCGGATTTCTTCATCTTCCCTTTTCAGGTCCTTTATGCGTTTGCCGAAAATGCGTTCGAGGTCTTCCGAAAAGACGACTTCCTTTTCGAGCAGCAGTTCGGCCAGCTCGTGCAGCCCGGTCGCATTATCCTGCAAGGTCTTTACCGCAAGGTCGTAGGCCCGGTCGATTAGTACGCGTACTTCCCGGTCTATTTCCTGAGCGGTCTGCTCGCTGTACGGCTTGGTGAACGACATGTCGCTCTGGCCGGTCGAGTCGTAGTAGCTCATATTGCCCACCTTGTCGCTCATCCCGAAATAGGCCACCATGGCGTACGCCTGCTTGGTGGCGCGTTCGAGGTCGTTCAAAGCCCCGGTGGAAATGGTTCCGAAGTTGAGCTGCTCGGAAGCCCGGCCTCCGAGTATGGCGGCCATCTCGTCGAGCATCTGCTCGCGGGTGGTTATCTGGCGTTCCTCTGGCAGATACCACGCGGCCCCCAACGCCTTCCCGCGCGGGATAATCGTCACCTTTATAAGCGGGTTGGCGTGTTCCAGCAGCCAGCTCACGGTGGCGTGGCCCGCCTCGTGGTAGGCTATCGTGCGCTTCTCCTCTCTGGATATGATTTTGTTCTTCTTCTCCAGCCCGCCCACTATGCGGTCTATGGCCGCGAGGAAATCCTCCTTGTCCACGGCGTTTTTGTTGTTGCGGGCCGCTATCAGGGCCGCCTCGTTGCATACGTTGGCTATGTCGGCGCCGGAGAATCCGGGCGTCTGCCGGGCGAGGAAACCGCGGTCGAGGTCGGGCGACAGTTTCAGGTTCTTCAGGTGCACGTCGAAAATCTCCTCCCGCTCCTTGATGTCCGGCAGCCCGACTTCTATCTGGCGGTCGAACCGTCCGGCCCTCATCAGGGCCTTGTCCAGAATGTCGGCGCGATTTGTGGCGGCGAGGATTATCACGCCCGCATTCGTGCCGAAACCGTCCATTTCGGTCAGCAGTTGGTTCAGGGTGTTCTCCCTTTCGTCGTTGCCCGAAAAGCCGGCGTTCTTGCCGCGGGCGCGGCCTATGGCGTCGATTTCGTCGATGAACACTATGCACGGGGCCTTTTCCTTGGCCTGCCTGAACAGGTCGCGCACACGCGAAGCGCCCACACCCACGAACATCTCCACGAAGTCCGAGCCGCTTATGGAAAAGAAAGGCACGTTGGCCTCCCCCGCGACGGCCTTGGCCAGCAGGGTCTTGCCGGTTCCCGGAGGGCCAACCAGCAGCGCACCCTTGGGTATCTTGCCTCCAAGCTCCTTGTACTTCTGAGGTTTGCGCAGGAAGTCCACGATTTCCATGATTTCCACCTTGGCTTCCTCCAACCCGGCCACGTCCTTGAAGGTGATTTTATTCTCGTTGTTCTTGTCGAACATCTGGGCTTTGGCCTTGCCGACATTGAAAACGCCTCCGGCAGCCCCGCCGCCGGCGTTTTTGGCGGCCGAACGCATCATAAAAATCAGAAAGGCGATGAGCAGCAGATAAGGGAAGAACCCCGTCAGCAGTTGAAGCCAGACGTTCTGCCTGTTGTCGTACGAAACCGGAATCGCCTGCCCTGTCTGTTCCTCGGCCGCGGCGAGGTCGCTGCGGAAGGAATCAACCGAACCGATGTTGAACACGAACTGCACTCCGTCGGGCGGCAGGTTGCGGTACTGCGGCTCGGCGGCATACTTGGCCGCGGCGTCCTTTTTAAGGTACACCTCCACGTATTCCTTGTTGATGACCTCCACGCGCTCTACATCCCCGTCGGCTATCATCCGCTCCACGGCAGTCCAGTTGGTCTTGACCGGGGACGCCTTGTCGCCGAAAAGCCAGAATCCGAGTATGGCGGCTATAAGCACGCCGTAAACGACCATTCCGATATTCGGGCGGCGCATCGGGGTTTTTATATTCTTATTGTCAGGTATCATTTAAAACGATATTAAACGCTCGCATAACTAACGCTGCGCCGGGGGGATATATTTTACTCGCCCTCGTAACGTTCCGAGGGAGCGTCGGCCCAGAAATCCTCCAGCCGGTAGAAATCCCTCAGCTCCGTCTGGAATATGTGTACGAAGATGGCGCCGTAGTCCATAACCACCCACAGGGCGTTCTGCAAACCCTCCATGCGGGTCGGCCTCGTGCGCAGTTCTTCCCATGTCCGCTCCTGCACGGCGTCGGCTATGGCGGCCACCTGCGTGGTCGAGTCGGCGTTGCAGATTACGAATCCGGAACACACCGCGCCGTCGAATCCCGACAGGTCGAGCGAAACGATATTTTTGCCTTTCTTGTCGGCGATGGCCCCGACTATCGTCCGAGTAAGTTCATCCATATGCAAATAAACGATTTCGGCCGCTAAGGTACTACTTTTTTCCGGAATGGCCGGAACGCCGCGGCCGGGCAGAGCGCCTTACACGCAAATATCCTGCTAAAGAGGCACCGGGGAGCCGCGCCTCAGCCCGGCTACGGTTTCCCGGAGCGCCCCTATAAGGCTTTCCTTGGCATACGTGCGCCGCACGACCGCCGCGATTCGGCGCGAGGCGGCTCCCCGGGCCAGCGTCTTCACCTGCCCGCGCTTTCCGGCGGGAATGTAGGGCAGCGTCATTTCGGGCACTACGGTTATCATGTCGGTATTGTCGGCGAGCCTCATAAGCGTTTCGAGCGAACCGCTGGCGAACACGCACCCTCCGTGCACGCGGCCGCGGTACGACTGGCACAGTTCGAGTATCTGCCCGCGCAGGCAGTGCTCCTCGGAAAGCAGCAGCAGTTTTCCGGGGTCGATGTCCTCTATGCGGATATTGGAACGGTCGCACAGCGGGCTGTGCGCCGATACGTAAGCATAGAACCGGTCGTCGAACAGTTCGTATTCGGCGAACCTGTCCGGACACGTTCCTCCGGCCACCAGCGCGGCGTCGAGGGCGTCGCGGTCGAGCGCGGCCACTATGTCGCCCGTAACCATTTCGCTGACCTCAAGCTGCACGTCGGGATACGCCGCCGTAAATTCCGGCAGCAGCTCCGGCAACAGGTACGGAGCCACCGTCGGAATGACGCCCAGCCGCAGTCGCCCGGAAATGCTGCCGCGAAGCTGTTCCACGCTTTCCCGCACCATCTCGTACGCCCGCAGGGCCTCTCTCGCCCGCTGGGCCACGATTTCCCCGGCCCGCGTGGGAACCACCGGCTTTTTGGACCTGTCGAGCAGAATGACCCCCAGCTCTTCCTCCAGATTCTTTATCTGCATACTCAGGGAGGGCTGGGTTACGAAGCACTGCTGCGAAGCCCGCGAAAAGCTCCCGCAGTTCACCACCGCCAACAGATATTCGAGCTGAACAATCGTCACTTTTAAGCAGCTTATAATTTCCCCGAATATTATAAAAAATATCTATAACTTACAAATTCCGACGCTACTCCTGACTGATTTCCACGAGCTGGTCGCGGTAGGCGGTAAGGATGCTCGACTTGGAAACGAATCCGAGCCAGACGTTGTCGCGGGTCACTACCGGCAGCACCCAAGCACGGGTTTGCCGGAACTTGTCGAGCACGCTGTCCATGGACTCGTTTTTCATTATGACGTCCGGCGGCGGAACCATATAGTGCTTTATGGGGGTGGAATACTTGCTCTGGTCGAACATGTCGGCCCGCAGGTCGTCGAGCTGCACCACCCCGTGCAGCGCCCCGTTGCGGTCGATTACCGGAAACACGTTGCGGTGCGCCACGGCGATTTGCTTTACGGTGTCGCCGAGGGTCATGCGCTCGGTCAGGGGTTTGAAATCGGTTTCGAGCAGGCTGTCCAGCTTCAGGAACACCAGCACCGCCCTGTCCTTGTTGTGCGTGAGCAGTTCGCCCTTCTGCCGCAGCTTCTTGGTATAAATCGAATCCGGCTCCAGATAGTAGTCCACGAAAAAGGCGACCCCCGCCACCAGCATCAGCGGCACGAACAGGTCGTAGCCGTTGGAAAGCTCGGCGATGAGGAATATGGAGGTCAGCGGGGCGTTCATCACCCCCGCCATCACTCCGGCCATGCCGACGAGCGTAAAGGCGATTATGGGCAGGTCCATTCCCAGCCACGTGTTGCACACGTAGGCTATGAACGCGCCGGTAAAGGCCCCCACGAACAGCGACGGCGCGAACGTTCCGCCCACGCCACCGGCCGCGTTGGTAGCCGACATCGCCACGACTTTAAGGAACATGGCCCCCAGCAGGTACAGCGCCACCACCCATTCCACGTCCCGCAGGCCGTAGAAAAGCGAATTGTTGAACAGCACCTCTATGCGTCCGTGCATCAGGTCGCCGAACGACTCGTAGCCCTCGCCGTACAACGGCGGAAACAGAAATATCAGCACTCCCAGCGCGAGGCCGCCGTAGAGCCACTTTTTGTACTGCGAGTCCAGCCGACCGAACCACACGCCTATGCGGGCGTTCACGGAAGTGAAATAGTAGGCCATGAAACCGCACGCCGCCGCCAGCACCAGATACATCGGCATGTGGGACAGGCTGAAAGCCCCGGTCACGTCCACGCTCAGCAGCGGGTCGAACCCCCGCAGGAAAAACATAAGGGTAGTCGCCGTGACGGTCGAAATGAGCAGCGGCACTATCGCCGCCATGCTGATGTCGAGCATCAGTATTTCCAGCACGAAGATTACCCCCGTAATCGGAGCCTTGAATATGGCGGCTATGGCGGCTCCCGCTCCGCAGCTCAGCAGCAGGGTCGTATTGCGGTAGTTCAGGTGCAGCATCTGCCCGATGTTCGAGCCTATGGCCGCTCCGGTCAGCACTATGGGGGCCTCGGGTCCGACCGAGCCGCCGAATCCTATCGTGGTGGCTCCGCCCACTATCGACGTGTAGCAGTTGTGCGCCTTTATTCGGGAACCTTTCTTGCTCATGGCGTAGAGCACCTTGGTAACTCCCTCCGAAATGTCGTCGCGCACGAGGTACTTTACGAAAAGGGTGGCCAGCACGATGCCCACGGCGGGATAAACCAGATAAAGGTATCCGGCATGCTCGACGTTGAACCAGCTTACCAGCCCCAGCTTTATCAGATGCAGGAGCTTCTCGAACAGGAATGCGGCCAGTCCCGCGCCCAGCCCCACCAGCGCGGCCAGAATCAGCAACAACTGCCGGTCGGACAGCCGCTTGGACAGCACCATAAGCATCAGGTGCGCCCTCTCCCATATTTTCATAGGTCCGTTCATCGCGCGGCGCACGCAGCGTCAGAAGGGCCTTATGCCCATTATTTCCCTGACCTCGCGCAGGGTGCGGCCGGAGCTTTCGCGCGCGCGTTCGGCGCCTTCGGCCAGCACGCGGCTCAGGTATGGGCCGTCGGCCCGCAAAGCCTCGATTCTCTCGCGTATCGGAGCCACGGTGAGTATTATGTCTTCGGCCAACTGCTTTTTCAGGTCGCCGTAACGGATTTCGCACCGGGCGTGCAACTCCCGGAAATGCCTTACGGTATCGGGTGCGGACACGATGTCCATAATGGCGAATATATTGGCCACCGGTTCGCTCATCGGAGAGTCCGGCTGCGCGGGACCTGCGTCGGTCACGGCCCGCATCACCTTTTTGCGGATGTCCGCGTCGCTGTCCGACAGGAATATGCCGTTGCCCTCGCTCTTGCCCATCTTGCCCGTACCGTCGAGTCCCGGAATCCTGAGCAGCTCGCGCCCGAAATTGTAGGGCATGCTTTCGGGGAAATAGTCCACGCCGTATATGCGGTTGAACCGCCTCGCGAACGTGCGTGTAAGCTCCAGATGCTGTTCCTGGTCCTTGCCCACGGGCACGCGGGTGGCGCGGTGCTGAAGAATGTCGGCGGCCATCAGCACCGGGTACGTAAGCAGTCCCGCATTGACGTTCTCCGGGTTCTTGCGCACCTTGTCCTTGAACGAGGCCGTACGCTCCAGCTCGCCCACGTACGCGTGCATCCCCAGCAGCAGGGACAGCTCCGCTACCTGCGGCACGTCGCTCTGCACGTATATGGTGGCTATGTCGGGGTCGATGCCGGCCGCGAGATACTCCGCCAGAATATTGCGCACGTTGTCGTGCAGCGCCGCCGGGTCGGGATGCGTGGTAAGCGAATGGTAGTCGGCTATAAAGAAGAAACACCTGTCCTGCCGCTGCATTTCCACGAAATTGCGCAACGCGCCGAAGTAATTGCCCAAATGCAGCCGCCCCGTCGAGCGGATGCCGCTAACCACAGTTTCCATTTCCAGAATCGTATTTGGAACAAAGTTACGCAAAAAACGCTTAGGCTCTACTCTCTGCGGCCGTATTTGATTCCCGGCAGGATTTCCGGCCGCAAAACCGCGTCGGCCCCGCTTTCGGCAGAACCGGCGGCCGCACACTCCGAAACCGGCCGCAACATCCCCCCCCTCTTTCCGGTAAAACCGTATCCGCTGCATCCCTGCGGCCTTCCCCTCCCGCCAAATCGCCAGCCGCGTGCGGCGGCTCACTCCGTGCCGCCCCGTCCGGGCCGCGACCGTCGGCATCGAAAAACGGCGAGGGCCTTTTACAAGCTCCCTCGCCGGACAATGCAATGCGACGCACGGACCTCACGGCCGGTCCTATAAATCAGCCTGCGATTTCTAATTGGAAGGCGTCATATTGACGGGACAACCGGTACCGGGACCGGGACCACCGCCATTGACACTACTGCAAAGTCCGAATTTGTTCTTGTTACAGAAACAACCGTCATTGACATTAAAAGCCCTTTTGTCGCATATACATCCTGCGCCGCCTTGAACGTTTTCCATGCTTTCCGCGGAAAGCCTGTGCCGGGGATGCAAATCCATCTTAGGCATCTCGATTCTTTTCAGGTTTTTCATAGGTCGGGTTTATAAAGGTTAATGAATAACCGCCCTTAAAACTTTTCAGGGCGTTTTTTCGTTCGTATCATTTCCATAAGCCTTTCCAGACTGCGGTTCTCCCGCCTCAGCCACTCCTCGAACGGCTGCTCTATCGGAATATCCACCGAAGGATAGTCGTACGGCCTGTCGTCCGGGCACACTATAAGGGCGCTGAACGGCACCTTGAACTCCATCCAGTTAAGATACGGTAAGGTTACGGCCGCTGCATTTCCCGTAATCTCATTATAACCTCCGCTGTGCTGGCCCGCAACCGGCCCTATTCCGAGCGTCTGGCAGTAACGGGCGAATATCTGGCCCGCGGAATACGTCTGGTGGCTCGTAAGCACATACACGTTTCCCTCGTACTTGTGTTTCGGGTTTCCCGGAATATACCTTATGGGCCGCAGGGTATCGGTTCGGAACAGCGTTCCGCAGGCTACGGTATCGATATACCCCGTCAGGTACTCGCGGTCTTCTGGTAAAATCTCCGGGCTCAGCCTGACGTTCGTCTGCGCCAGCTTCCTGCTCTCGTCCGTAATAAGGTATTTATGAACCATATCTACCGGCTTGTCCGTAAAATAGTCCAGCGTCCTGTAAACGTTCTCGGTCATGCCGCCCGAATTGAGGCTGACATCTATTACAAGGTCCCTTATTCCGTCGCGGTCGATTCTTTTCATCGCTCTCCTCAACAGCCTTTTATAGCGCCAATCTTTATTCAGTATCAGCATCGGGCCCCAACGTTTGCCCCAGAACGAGTTTATCGAAAGCACACCTATGCCGTTTCCCATGTTAGTGTAAACCATCGGTTTTCTGGAAAAGCCGCGGGCCTCTTTAACTGTTCTCCTGTCACCCGATTTTTTGTAGGCTTCGACTTTCCGATGCCTTGTCATGCCGTTGAGAGTAATAGTGTCGGGCCGGTCTTTACCTGCCGAAACATATACTACCTCGAACGGAGGATTTATCCCTTCCATAAAAAGGAAGTTAGTGAAATTAGGCCACAATTCGGGGTCCGATTCGTATTTGGCATTCATATTGGCCATGGCATACACTTCCTCTCCCGGCGCCACCGCCCGGCTCATCAAAGCCAAGTCCTGCGCCGAACGGCCGTTTACGCTCAGTATCCGGGCATGGCGCGGGATTCGTCCTGTATAATCCTTTACATTATATACCGTTCCGTCCGTCCATGTCTGAACCCAAAGGGGGAATATAACATCGCTTTTGGTGAATGCACCGTGCCGGTTAAACGCCCCGTCGTCCGGAAATGCAAAATGGGCATCATCCATCAACAAACCCAAATACCGCCAGACGTAAATATAGTATCCGTCGTAAGTATCCAGAAAACGTTCCAGTCTGTCATATACAACCTCGCACCCTTTATTCCACTCCTCTTCGCTCAGGCCCCTGCGTCCCGACACATAGGAATGTTCGATTCGGTCGATAATAAAATCTATCTCGCCCAGACAGGCATTTCCGACAGAATCATTCCTGCCGACAACGGAAGCGTTTTCGCTTGCATACGACGAATTTTCCTGCCCCCGGTTTTGTCCGGGCAACAGAAGAACCGCCAGAAAAACCAGCACAATCCTACTTCGCATATCCATCGTTCTTTTTAATCTCGTAATGCAGGTCGAGATACTTCTCGAATATATCCGCGTCCTTATAGGCGGCGCATATATAATGGTTGTCGCCGTACCTGCCGTAACCCGGCGAACAGCCGTTCCTAAAAGTAAACAAAATAGTTCGAAATACCTGATACCTGCAAAAGAATACGTTGAATGCCCGAAAACCGCATAGACACGCTTTTCGTCAAAACCGTATCCCTTCCGATAGAACTTTGACGCTGCATTCCTGCGCCCGTCCCCGCCCGCAAAACCGCCTGCAGCATTTCCGCGTACGCCTCAGCCGACCGCCCCGGAACCGGCTCCGGCGAATGGCCTCTCCCTCCTGAACGCACCGCTTCGCATTAGCCGGCCGGGGGATGCCGATAATTGCTATTTTTGCATTACTTTTGTCGGATAATTCCGAAAGCGCGATGATTGGAACCTACTGGCGACTGATGAGCTTCGCCAAGCCGATAGAGAAATACGCTATTCCGTATTTCTTCTACACCCTGCTCTATGCGCTATTCAACACGTTCAATTTCGTGATGATAATCCCTATCATCAACACCATACTCGAACCCGGGGGAACCATAGAGCACGTAACGAGCCTCCCTCCATTCGCGCTGAATACGGAGTACATGAACGCGGCGGTGAACTTCATTCTTTACCGGATATACGGTTCGCAGTACAGCGTGCTCAACGTGCTGATACTTCTGGCCGCCATAGTCACCCTGTCGTCGTTTCTGAGCAACCTGTTCCGCTATCTGGGCCAGCGCACCATAAAGAACATGGAAATCAACACCCTGCGCCACCTGCGCAACGACGTGTTCGACAACGTGATGACCCTCAACGCCGGATACTTCAGCAACGAGCGCAAGGGCGACATAATATCCAAAATCACCTCCGACGTGCAGGTGGTGCAGTTCTGCATCAGCAACACCCTTCAAGTGCTGTTCCGCGAGCCGTTCCTCATCTTCGGCTACATGTTCGCCCTGATAAAGATTTCGTGGGAGCTGACCATTTTCTCCGCCCTGTTCCTGCCGCTTACGGCGTTCCTTATCGGAATGATAGTCAAACGCCTGCGCCGTCCGGCCCGCGAGGTGCAGGAAAACTACGGCAATATGGTAACGGTTCTGGACGAATCCCTGTCCGGAATAAAGGTAATAAAAGCCTACAACGCCACCGGCTTTTTCGAACGCAAGTTCCACGACATCAACGAACTGTATTCCCGCATAGCTCGCTCCATGGCCAAGCGGCAACAGCTCGCCTCGCCCATGAGCGAGTTTCTGGGCATCACGGCCGCCGCGGTGCTGCTGATTTTCGGGGGTATGCTGGTGCTCAGGGGGTCGCTCGACCTGCCGGGCTTTCTGGCCTATCTGGCCATTTTCACTCAAATCACGCGCCCGGTAAGGTCGTTCACCGACGCCTTCGCCAACATAAATCAGGGCATCGCCGCGGGCGACCGCGTGCTGGGACTGCTCGATACCGAAACGAGCATACACGACGGCCCCGACTCCGTGCCGCTCGCGGAATTCCGCGAGAGCATAGAGTTCCGCGACGTACGCTTCTCGTACGAGAACCGCGAGGTAATCCGCGGCGTGAGCTTCACGGTAAGGAAAGGCGAAACGGTAGCTCTGGTAGGGCCGTCCGGCGGCGGCAAGTCCACAATCGCCGACCTGATTCCCCGCTTCTACGACGTCTGCGGCGGACGAATCCTTATCGACGGCCGCGACATCCGCGGCTACACCCTCGAATCGCTGCGGGCCAGAATGGGCATCGTGGCCCAGAATACGGTGCTGTTCAACGACACCATAGAGAATAATATACGGCTGGGCAACTACGACGCCTCTTTCGAGCAGGTCGAGCAGGCGGCCCGCATAGCCAACGCCGACCGCTTCATCACCGAAACCGACTACGGCTACCAGACCAACATCGGCGACTGCGGGGCCAAGCTGTCGGGCGGCCAGCGCCAGCGCCTGAGCATAGCCCGCGCGGTGCTGAAAAATCCGGAAATCCTGATACTCGACGAGGCCACCTCCGCGCTCGACACCGAAGGCGAGAAGCTGGTGCAGGAAGCCCTGAACAAACTTCTCAAGGGGCGCACTTCGGTGGTGGTGGCCCACCGCCTGAGCACCATACAGCATGCCGACCGGATTCTGGTAATCGACGGCGGCCGCATAGCCGAGCAGGGAACCCATGCGGAGCTTATAGAAAAGAAGGGCATCTATTACCGCCTTACCGTAATGCAGCAGCTCGACTGAGCGCGGCACGTAAAAAGCGCGGAACTCCGTCCGCGCTTCGTTTTACACCCGAATTCGTGCGGCAGCCCGCACCGGGCCGTACGACCCGCCCGGGCTACTTCGCGCCCGGCAGCATGGCGTCCAGCCGCTGAACGTCCGACTCGGCGTCGCGGAAAAGATATCCCTTTATGCCGAGGCTTTCGGCAGCCGCCACGTTGGCCGGCTTGTCGTCCACGAAAAGCGTTTCCCGCGGCTCCAGTCCGTACCTGTCGAGCAGCAGCCGGTAAAAGGCGGGGTCGGGCTTGAGCATTTTTTCGAGGCTGGAGATGCAGACGCCGTCGAATAGCCCGAACACCCCGAAGCGGCGGATATGCTCCCAATATTCCACCGGCATGTTCGAAAGGACGTAGAGGCCGTAACCGCGTCCCCGCAGACGCTCCGCAAGTGCCGTAACCGTCGGATTCTCCACGAGCAGGCCGAGGATTGAATCCATAAAGCCGTCCGCACGCTCCCGGCTCCAGCCGGTCAGTGCGACGATGTTCCGCACCGCGTCCTCCCGGTCGGCTACGCCCCGGTCGAAATCCTTCCAGAACTGCGGGAAGTCGTCGCCCGCAAGGAACCCGAAAAATCCGTCGGTTCCCTTCACGCTGCGGGCGAAGCCGCTGCCGAGCAGCACGCCGCCTATGTCGAATACGACGTTCCGTATCATTTTCCTTCCAACGCTGCTATACGCTCCCTGAGGGCCGCTATACGCCCTTCGGCGTCGGCCTTCTTGCTGCGCTCGTTCTCCACCACCGCGGCCGGGGCTCCCTGTACGAAACGCTCGTTGCCCAGCTTCTTCATCACCGAGGCGAGGAAACCCTCGGCATACTCCAGCTCTCCGCGCAGCTTCTCCAGCTCGGCCCCGGCGTCCACCGCTCCGCCGAGAGGGACGAAATACTGCGTGGTCCGAACGAGGAACGATGCGGCGGCGGGGTCCTTCTCCCGCACCTTCTCCACGCCCGAAAGCCCGGCCATCTTCACCATCACCGGCTCCCAGCCGGCGGGGAAATTCTCGTCCACGATAACCTTGAGGGCGAGCGGCTGCTTCATGGGAATATTGTTGGCCGTGCGCAGGTTGCGCACCGACGAAACCGCCTCCTTCACCAGCCCGAAAGCGGCCAGCGTCGGGGCGTGCGCTCCCGACGGACGCGGCATCGGAGCGGTCACGATGCTTTCCCCCTCGGCCCGCGGCGCCAGCGCCTGCCACAGCTCCTCGGTAACGAACGGCATGAACGGATGCAGCACCCGCAGCAGAGCGTCGAAAAAGCCTTTGGCCTCGAGGAGCGTTCCCCCGTCCGCCGGCGAACCGTAGGCCGGTTTGACCGCTTCGAGATACCAGCCCGAAAAGTCGTCCCAGAACAGCCGGTAAGCCGTCATCAGCGCATCCTGTATGCGGTACGCCGCGAAATGGGCCTCCATCTCGGCCAGAGCCTCGTCCAGCCGCTCGGCGAACCACACCCCCGCCAGACGGCTGCTTTCGGGGCGCGCGGCCTTTTCGTCCGCCCGCCAGCCCGCCACGAGGCGGAAGGCGTTCCATATCTTGTTGGCGAAGTTGCGCCCCTGCTCGCACAGACTCTCGTCGAACATCAGGTCGTTGCCGGCCGCCGAACAGAATAGCATCGCCGTCCTCACTCCGTCGGCCCCGTAGCGGTCTATTAGCTCGAGGGCGTCGGGCGAGTTTCCTAACTGCTTGCTCATCTTGCGCCGCTGCTTGTCGCGCACCAGCCCGGTGAAATACACGTTCGCGAACGGACGCTCCCCGCAGTACTCGTATCCGGCCATTACCATTCGGGCCACCCAGAAAAATATGATGTCGGGGGCGGTTATGAGGTCGCTGGTCGGATAGTAGTATTTTATGTCGGGATTGTCGGGGTGCAGTATGCCGTCGAACACCGAAATCGGCCACAGCCACGAGCTGAACCACGTGTCGAGCACGTCGTCGTCCCGCCTGAGGTCGGAAGCCTCGAGCTGCGGGTTCCCGGTACGCTCCCGCGCCAACCGCAAAGCCTCCTCGTCCGTTTCGGCCACCACGAATCCTCCGCCGGGCAGATGCCACGCCGGGATGCGGTGGCCCCACCACAACTGCCGGGAAATGCACCAGTCGCGGATATTCTCCATCCAGTGCCGGTAAACGTTGCGGAACTTGGCGGGCACGAAATTCACCTCCCCGCTCTCCACCGCTTCGAGCGCCGGACGGGCGAGGGATTCCATTTTCAGAAACCACTGCATCGACAGCTTGGGCTCTATGGCGGCCCCGGTACGCTCCGAGTAGCCCACGCTGTTGGTATAGGGCTCCGCGCGCTCCAGCAGCCCGGCCGCCTCCAAATCCTTCTCTATGCGTTCGCGCAGCTCGAACCGGTCCATGCCCTCGTACACTCCGGCCCGGCCGTTCACCGTGCCGTCCGGATTGAATATGTCGATGCTTTCGAGCGAGTGCTTTTCGCCCAACACGTAGTCGTTCACATCGTGGGCGGGGGTGACTTTCAAAGCTCCGGTTCCGAAATCCATATCCACGTAGTCGTCGAACACGACCGGCACGGAACGGTTCGCCAGAGGCACGATTACCCGCTTCCCTTCGAGGGCGGCATAGCGCGGGTCGCTCGGGTTAACGCACAGGCCCGTATCGCCGAATATCGTTTCCGGCCGGGTGGTGGCCACGGTCACGAAGCCGTCCCCGCCCTCTATGCGGTAACGCATATAGTACAGCTTTCCGGCGGTTTCGCGGTACACCACCTCCTCGTCCGAAAGGGCGGTCCGCGCGGCCGGGTCCCAATTCACCATGCGCACGCCCCTGTATATAAGCCCCTTGTCGTAAAGGTCCACGAACACCTTGATTACGCTGCGGCTGCGCACCTCGTCCATGGTGAAGGCCGTGCGCTCCCAGTCGCACGAGGCCCCCAGCCGGCGGAGCTGCCGCAGTATCATCCCTCCGTGCTCCTCCTTCCAGCGCCACGCGTGTTCGAGGAACTCCTCGCGGGTCAGGGACGACTTGTCGATGCCCCGCTCCCTGAGCCGCGCCGTCACCTTGGCTTCGGTGGCGATGGAGGCGTGGTCGGTTCCGGGAACCCAGCAGGCATTGCGCCCGGTCATGCGTGCGCGGCGTACCAGCACGTCCTGAATGGTGTTGTTGAGCATGTGGCCCATATGTAGGATTCCGGTCACGTTTGGCGGCGGAATCACCACCGTGTAAGGTTCCCTTTCGTCGGGCACGGAGCGGAACAGCCCGCGGGCGGTCCAGTAGTCGTACCACTTGGTTTCAATCGAGGCGGGAGAGTATTTGTCGGCAAGTTCCATTTGTTCAAAAATTTAGCACCGAATTTGCAAAGATAGCGATTTTTACCGTCGGTACGAGCCGTTTATGTTGATAAATCGTCAATCATTCCGGGCCGTTACATAACATTGTACCCCGCTTAATCGTTATCTTTGCGGAAGTTTATGAAAGGACACTCACATGAGTAAAGACAAAAAGGAAAAACTGGAAATAGAAATAGTTTCGGGCATCTCCGATTCCCTCGACAGCCGCCATCAGGTCATCCCGGTAATTTCGGGCGACGACGACGACATCGCCGAGGCGGTTCCCGTCCCGGACACCCTCCCCATACTCACCCTGCGCAGTTCGGTGCTTTTCCCCGGCTCGATTACGCCCATAACCGTGGGCCGCGAGAAGTCGATGAAACTCATCCGCGACGTGGAGAACGACGGAGGCATCCTCGGGGCCGTGCTCCAGAAGGAGTCCGACGTCGAGCAGCCCGCCCCGGACGACATGTACCGAATCGGCACGGCGGCCCGCATCCTGAAAGTGCTGGAAATGCCCAACGGCAACCTGACCGTAATCCTGCACGGATTGCAGAAAATCGAGATAAGGGATTTCCTGACGTCCGACCCGTACTTCACGGCCAACGTGACGGCGCTGAAGGACTCGACCCCGGAACGGAACAATATCGAGTTCGACGCACTGGTGGATTCCATACGCGACGTGGCGCTGAACATAATCAACATATCCCCGGCCATTCCGAAGGAGGCCTCGTTCGCAATCAAGAATATCGACAGCAAGCGCGGCATCATCAACTTCATCTGTTCCAACCTCGATTTCGAGGACGCCGACCGCCAGCACCTGCTGGAGGCTCCGGGCCTGCTGGCCCGCGCGCGTAGGCTGCTTGAAATCCTCGTGCGCGAGCAGCAGCTCGTGGAGCTGAAGAACAAGATTCAGAGCAAGGTGAAGCAGGACATCGACCAGCAGCAGAAGGAATATTTCCTTCAGCAGCAGATAAAGTCGATTCAGGAGGAGCTCGGAACCGAGGGCGACGAGCAGGAAATAGCATCCATGCGCGAACGCGCCTCGAAGAAGAAGTGGAGCAAGGCCACGGCAGAACTGTTCGCCAAGGAGCTGGCCAAGCTCGAAAGGCTCAATCCGGCCGTAGCCGAGTATTCGGTGCAGATGAACTACCTGAACCTGATGCTCGACCTGCCGTGGGACGAATGCACGCCCGACGACCTGGACTTGGAACGGGCCCGCAAGCAGCTCGACGGCGACCATTTCGGTCTGGACGAAGTAAAGGAGCGAATCCTCGAACACCTCGCCGTCATAAAGCTCAAGGGCGACCTCAAATCGCCCATACTGTGCCTCTACGGCCCTCCGGGCGTGGGTAAAACCTCTCTGGGCAAGTCCGTGGCCGCGTCGCTGGGCCGCAAGTTCGGGCGCATATCGCTGGGCGGCCTGCACGACGAAGCCGAAATCCGCGGCCACCGGCGCACCTATATCGGAGCGATGCCCGGACGAATCCTCCAGACGATTCGCCGCTGCGGCTCGTCGAACCCGGTGGTCATCCTCGACGAGGTGGACAAGGTGGGCGTGGGCATCCACGGCGACCCGTCGTCGGCCCTGCTCGAAGTGCTCGACCCGGAGCAGAACACCACTTTCCACGACAACTACCTCGACACCGAGTACGACCTCTCGAAAGTTCTGTTCATAGCCACGGCCAACAATATAGCCAACGTCAATCCGGCCCTGCGCGACCGCATGGAGATGATAAACATTCCCGGCTACATCACCGAGGACAAGGTGCAGATAGGCATCGAGCACCTGCTGCCCAAGCAGCGCGAGGCGCACGGAATCCCGGAAGACGCCCTGAACATTCCGGCGGCCGTAATGGAAAAAATCATCGCCGACTACACCCGCGAGGCGGGCGTGCGCACGCTCGACAAGCGGCTGGCCAAAATAGCCCGCCACCGGGCCAAGAACATAGGCTTCGGCGAGGAGTACTCCCCGGAGCTTACCGAGGCCGACGTGGAGCGCATACTCGGCGTGCCCAAGTACGTAAGCGAGCGTTACGAGGTGGGCGGCATGACCGGCGTCGTGACCGGACTGGCGTGGACCGAGGTCGGAGGCGACATACTCTACATCGAATCGGTGCTCACGCCGGGCAAGGGAAACCTGAGCCTGACGGGCAATCTGGGCGACGTGATGAAGGAATCGGCCGCCATATCGCTCGAATGGGTGAAGGCCCACTGGCGGGAGCTGGGCATCGACAAGGGAATGTTTACGGATTACGACATCAATATTCACGTACCCGAGGGAGCCATTCCGAAGGACGGCCCCAGCGCGGGCATCACGATGATGACCTCGATAGTTTCGACCTACACCGGTCGCCCCGTGCGCGAGCGCGTGGCCATGACAGGCGAAACCACCCTGCGCGGCCGGGTGATGCCGGTAGGAGGCGTAAGGGAAAAGATTCTGGCCGCCAAACGAGCCGGAATCACCGAAATAGTTCTGAGCGAGGACAACCGCAAGGACATTCTGGAGGTGAAGGAGGAATATACCGCCGGCCTGACGTTCCACTACGTCCGCACCAACGACGACGTGCTGCGTCTGGCGCTGGAACCCGCTCCGGCCGCCTGACCGCGGCGCGGAAACGCCGACCGAAAGGGAGAGCATTTTCATGCTCTCCCTTTTTCGCATCCGCGCGGCCCGGTTCTGCGGCAGCCGGGACTTCCGGCTTACCCGTACGGTTCCGCCCCGCGGTTTCCGCGGATGGGGGCGCTTGCCGCCGGGCGTCCGCACCCCTCCCCCCCCCGCGCACCGCCTTCCCTTCCGGAATATTCCCCGCCGCCCTTTCTCCCGCCCGCGCACCGCCTTCCGTCCCGCCGCGTACGCTCCTTTCCCCGGGCCGCACGGCCGCCGCTTTGGGCGTCGGCGTCCCGGCCGGGGGAGGTTTTGAATTATGCCCGGTTTATTTAACTTTGTATTCGATATGCGGCAAAGCGCGGTCCCGCTTCCGGGGGCCGGCAGACGGGCCGTGCGTTTCCACGGCGACCCGGGGTATCCCGGACGAAGCCGCGCCGCGCGGCGCAGGCGGCCGTCCGGCGCGGGTTTTGGACGCCGTAGCGCCGCACGCACAGACGAACGTACAAACTATTCCTGATATGGAGAACGAATTGACTCAGAAAGCAGCCGACAATATCCGCATCCTTGCGGCGGCAATGGTCGAAAAAGCCAAATCCGGGCATCCGGGAGGCGCCATGGGGGGAGCCGATTTCATAAACGTGCTCTACACCGAGTTCCTGCGCTACGACCCCTCGGACCGCACCTATCCGTTCCGCGACCGGTTTTTCCTCGACCCGGGGCACATGTCGCCCATGCTTTACGCGACGCTCGCGCTTACCGGAGCCTACTCGGTCGAGGAGCTGGAGAACTTCCGCCAGTGGGGAAGCCCTACTCCGGGCCACCCGGAGGCCGACCCGTCGCGCGGCGTGGAGAACACTTCCGGCCCTCTGGGGCAGGGCCACGCCATGGCGCTCGGCGCAGCCTTGGCCGAGCGGTTCCTCGCGGCGCGGTTCGGCGAATGGATGTCGCACAAGACGTACGCCTATATTTCCGACGGCGGCATTCAGGAAGAAATCTCGCAGGGCGTGGGCCGGGTGGCCGGTCATCTGGGCCTTGCGAACTTCATCATGTATTACGACTCCAACAACGTGCAGCTCTCCACCACGGTGGACGAGGTGGACAGCGAGGACGTGGCGGCCAAGTACCGCGCATGGGGCTGGTCTGTAATGGAAGTGGACGGCACGTCGGCGTCGGAAATACGCGCCGCACTGTCTAAAGCCGTGGAGGAGAAGGAACGCCCCACCCTTATAATCGGCCGCACCGTAATGGCCCGCGGAGCCGTCGGAGCCGACGGCGAAAGCTACGAGCACAAGGTTTCGACCCACGGACAGCCGCTTTCGGCCGCCGGAGCCGACTTCGCCGCCACGGTGGCGAACCTCGGAGGCGACCCGGCCGAGCCGTTCGCCTTCTTCCCGGAAGCCGTGGAGCTTTACGGAGCCCGCGCGGGCGAGCTGGCGCAGTGGCGCCAGACCATGGACGAAACCGAAAAGGAGTGGCGCGAGCGGGAGCCGGAGCTGGCTGCCCGGCTCGACGAATTTCTGAGCGGACGCGTTCCGGAGCTGGACTTTTCGCAGGTGGAAGTTCCCGTGGGCGGAGCCACCCGCGCGGCTTCGGCCGCCGTGCTCGGCTGGCTGGCCGGCAAGGTCGGGAACCTCGTGGTGTCGTCGGCCGACCTGAGCAACTCCGACAAAACCGACGGCTTCCTTAAAAAGACCAGCTATTTCCGCCGCGGGGACTTCTCCGGGCAGTTCCTGCAAATGGGCGTCAGCGAGCTGACCATGGCCTGCATAGCCAACGGCATGGCGCTTCACGGCGGCATTATCCCGGCCTGCGGAACGTTCTTCGTATTCTCCGACTACATGAAACCGGCGGTGCGCCTGTCGGCCCTCCAGCGGCTTCACGTAATATACATATGGACGCACGACTCGTTCCGCGTGGGCGAGGACGGCCCCACGCACCAGCCGGTCGAGCACGAGGCCCAGCTCCGGCTGCTGGAACAACTGCGCAACCACCGCGGCGAACGCTCGCTGGTGGTGCTGCGCCCGGCCGACGGAGCCGAAACCGTCGAGGCGTGGCGCACGGCGCTCTACTCCGAACGCCCGGTGGCGCTGATACTCTCGCGCCAGAATATCGCCGACCTTCCGGCGGCTTCGGGCGACCGCCGCGCCGAAGCCCGCGGACTGGAGAACGGAGCCTACGTGGTCGCCGACGAAAAGAACCCCGACGTGGTGCTCGTGGCCGACGGTTCGGAGGTGTCCACTCTCGCCGAGGCCGCCGCCCTGCTGCGGGAAGAGGGCATCCGCGCCCGCATAGTGTCCGTACCCTCCGAGGGCCTTTTCCGCGACAGGGGCCCGGAATATATGGCGGAGGTGCTTCCGGCGGGCGTTCCCCGCTTCGGCCTCACCTCCGGTCTGCCTTCGACGCTCGAAGGACTCGCAGGCCCCGGCGGAACCGTCAAGGGCCTCGACAGCTTCGGCTGGTCGGCCCCCTACAAGGTGCTCGACGAAAAGCTGGGCTTCACCCCCGCGCAGGTGGCCGAAGATATAAAGAAGGCTCTGGGCCGTTAAAGCGCCCGCATACGAAACGCCCTGCCGCCCGAAAGGCGGCGGGGCGTATTTTTTCCGGCCCCCTCGCCCCCGCAAAGGAAAGGCGGCGCCGAAACGTACCGTCCGGGCGCAAAAGAAGGGCGGGGTCCGGTCCCCGCCCTCTCCTGCGTAAAGTGATGAGAAAATTTACTCGCCTCCGGCGTCGCCGGCAAAGCTCGTAATCGTATAGGTGTCGTCGAACCACCCGAACAGGTCGGTAGGCGTGTCGCCGATGACGTCGCCGGGGAAAACGGCCATTACGAACTCGAACTGGAACATTTCGTTTTCGGGGTCGTAGAAGGTATAATCCTCGGTCGCATCGACCACCCAGAACAGCATTCCGGCCCCTTCCATAACGAAGCCCGATTCCTGTACGTACACCGGATATTCCGCAACGTCGGAGTAAACCTTGGCCACCCCTCCGGGCTGGAGGGCCGCCGACTCGCCGTCCCACTCGAACGAGAAGTTATACCCTTCCGCGTAAAGGTTGAAGAATCTGAACTTGTCGGTTCCGGCCGCGCGGAACAGCTCGACGCCGTTCATCGTATCCTCGAACGGAGCGGCATAATAGTCGCCGGTGGCGAACACCTCCCATTTCAGGCGGCTCACGGTAAAATATACCGCCGGCTGGCCTACATAGTACGGGTCGGCGTACTGTTCGCCCTCGACGGCGAGTCCGAGCCTGTATTCCACGCCGGTCTGCGCGTCCGGGAAAGTGATTCTCATTTCGGCGCTCTCCTGCCCCGCGGCGAATTCGACCGAAGCGGGAACCACGAATACGTTGTCGGTATTTTCGGTAACGGTTATGGGCACTGTCGCGGCGCTCTGCGTCTTGACGCGGGCCACCGTAACGGTCAGTTCGGTCGGCTGGTCGGTTTCCAGCTCGAGGTCGGTCGCGGCGGGCGCCGGGAAGTACACCTGCATGCTCTCCGGATTCTGCGCGGGCGACTCCGTGCGGTCGGGATAGTCGTCCGAAGCGTTGCAGGCCGCCAGCAACAAGGCCGCAAGGCCGGCCGCCATATATCGTATGTTTTTCATATCGTTGGTTTTTAACGGTTAAACTTGGGTCCCTGCGGCTATTTCACCACCACGCCGTCGGTAAGTCCGGCTCCGTCGCCCGGCTGGGGGCGTATTCCCACGGGGTTGTTGTCCGACTCGTCGATGCCCGCATTGCCGTTGATTTCGTCCTGCGGTATCATCCACAGCATTATGGGATTGTCGGCGGCCACGTTGAATTTCTGGTTGTCGGGGAAGTTGCTTTCCGTGCCCTTCATGCGAACCACGTTCCGGCGCAGGCGCATTAAGTCGAACCAACTGAAGCCTTCGCCCCAAAGCTCTATGCGGCGCTGGAGCCAGATTTCGTTCTGCATCTGTTCGGGGGTGGAGGCGCTGCATACGTACGACGCATCGCGGTTGGCCTGTATCCAGCCTTCGAGCAGTGTCTTGGCTCCGCCCACGTCGCCGCTCATGGCGAGGCCCTCGGCCTCGATGAGCAGCATTTCCTCTGCGCGCATTATTATCCAGTCGGAGGCGTTCGTGGAGTTGCCGATGATGTTCTGATAAGGGCCGAACTTGACGTTGGTATAGGGCATGAATCCCCTCGCCTCGGCAATCGGGATTTCCCCTATCAGTATGTTGTCGGCTATGGGGGAACGGAGGTCTTCATCGACCCACCAGCCCTTGCGGACGTCGGAAGCGGGAATAGCCTCGAAGAGCAGCTCGCTAATCATGCGCCACGCTCCCACCTGAACGGCATAGCCGGCTCCGGTAAGCGAACACATGTGCGAGGGCCAGTTCACGATAGCGGTGGTCACGGCGCGGTTGCTGGGGCTAATCAGCGCGGCCCACATGCAGGAGTTCACCTCGGCGGAATTGAATCCGGGCTGCCCGGCTTCGGCGAGGGTCAGCAACGGATACGACGCGCGGGCTTCCGCGGCGTCGGCCGCGGCCTCGGCCCACAGTCCCATGGCGAGTCTGGCCCGTGCTCGGATACCGAGAGCTACGCTGAGGTCTATGTAACTCTTGTCGGGGCGCGGAGCCGCGCCGCGCAGTATGTTCACGGCGCTGTCGAGGTCGGTCATCAGGAAATTATACACGTCCTCCACCTTCTGCCGCGGGTTGTCGTTTACGTTCTCCGTAAGCTCGGTGACAATCGGAACGGCCGGCTGGCTGCGGGCGTCCTGATAGTTGAACTGGTAGAGCTGTACGAGATTCAGGTAGGCGAACGCTCGCGCGGCGAACGCATATCCCCGCGCGAGGGCGAGCTCGGGATTGCCTTCGGCCGACGGAACCACTTCCAGCACGCTGTTGGCGGCGAGGATGTATTTGTAGAAAGTGTTCCATATAAGCAGGTCGTCCCTGTTGGTGACCTCTCTTTGGAACAGGGCGGGTCCGGAGAACCAGTTATAACCGCCGCCTATTCCGGGAAAGTCCGGTCCGTTGGCGTCGTACATCATGCACAGTGCCGGATAGCCGAAATCGAAATCGTCGTTGGTATTGTCGGCGCCGCAGTAGATGAGCACGGCGTTCATGGCCGCGAGTTCGGCGTTTATGAGCGACGGGTCTTTCCGAATCGCCTCCTCCTTCTGTTCGGGCGACACTATCTCCCCTTCGGGATACGTGTCGAGGTCCGAGCACGCGGCCGCCGTCAGAACCGCCGCGGCGAGGGCCGTGAATTTATAAAGTATGTTTTTCATATTCTTTCCGTTTTAAGCGTTCGTTGGTGTTGGACGTGTCAGAATGAGAAGGTTATGCCGCCCGACAGGGTGCGCATGGTCGAATATGCGAAGCCGCCGATTTCGCCGCCGAGGGCCTGGCGCGGGTCGAGTCCCTTGCGCCGCGCGAACACGGCCACGTTGTCGGCCGAGAAGTAGAACCGCACGCTGTTTATGCCCCACTTCTTGGTGACTTTCTGCGGCAGGGTGTATCCGAGGGTTATGTTGTTTATGCTCAGGTAATCCGAGCTGGTAAGGAACCGGCTCGAAATAGAGTTGGTGTAAGTGTTCAGATAGTTCAGCGCGGGCACGTCGGTATTCGGGTTTTCCTTCGTCCACGACTTGAGGATGTCCTTGTGCCAGCCCGTTCCGGCATTGTCCTCGCCGCCGGCGTGCATGAGCTCCATGTACGTCCAGTCGAGCACCCGGCCGCCGAGCTGGTAGGCGAACGAAATCGAGAAGTCGAAGCCGTGCACCGTCAGCGAGGTTCCGAAACCGCCGTAAACCTTCGGCAGCAGCGACCCTTGGTCCACCGCGCCCGCCTCCGCGATATTGGTGGTGGTCTGTCGGTTTCCGGCGTCGTCGAGTTTGTACTCCCCGTTCTCGGCCTTGTAGTACAGCGGTTCGCCGGTTTCTTTATCTACCCCCGCCCAAGTACGCACATAGTAGTTGTAGAGCGAGCCGCCTTCGTAGTATATGCTGCGCCCGTCTATTATCTTATCCGTCGCCAGCTTGAGAATCTCGTTCTTGTAGTGTGCGAGGTTGGCGTTCACCGACCAAAGCACGTGCGGCGTCGAAATGATTACTCCCGTGAGGTCCACCTCCACTCCGGAGTTGCGGATGTCGCCTATGTTGCGCGGCACGGTGCTGTATCCGGAGGAATTGGCCACCGGCTCGTTGTAGAGCATGTCGGTGGTCTTGCGGTTGAAGTACTCTATGCTTCCGAACAGGCGGTCGCTGAAGAATCCGAATTCCACTCCCACGTTGAAGTTGTACGACGTTTCCCACGTAATGTCCTTGTTGCCCTTATAATATAAGGTGGTGGCGAACTCGCCGTTGCTCTCGCTTATCTGGTACTGGTCCATCCACGGATAGTAATTCGGCTCGTAGGGATAGAAGTCGTACAGCAGGTTGTCGTTGCCCTGCACGCCGTAGCTGGCCTTGAGCTTGAGCAGGCTCAGCCACCGTACGCCGGAAAGCCAGTTTTCCTTGTTCAGGAGCCACGCGGCCCCCACGCTGCCGAAGTTGCCCCAACGGTTGTCCTTGTGGAAGCGCGATGAAGCGTCGCGGCGGTACGAAGCCGACAGGAAATACTTCTCCGCATAGTTGTACTGGGCGCGGAACAGGAAGCCCATGGTGGAATACTTGTCGGTCTTGGAGTATGCCTTCTGTTCGAGCAGGGCGTTGTTGAGCTCGCCCACATTGTCCGAGTATAGCTTCTGGCGGGTTCCGTCGAGGATGCTCTTGCTGAGGTTGTAATGCTCGAAACCGCCCAGCAGGTCGAGGTTGTGGTAGCCCCACGAATTGGCGTACGTAAGCAGGTACTGCTGGTTGGTGGCCAGCCAGCGGCTTTCCCGCTTGTAAACACTTCCGCCGTACTCGGCCATCTGTCCGTAATACTTGTTGCTCAGTTCGGTGTAAAGCTCGTTCCGGGCGTCCACGCCTATGTTGGCCGACAGCCTCAGGCCCTTCACTATATCGACGTTGGCGAACCACTTGCCGCCGAACACGTTGGCCTTGTAGTTGGTCTTGTCCAGCTCCAGCACCGCTCCGGGGTTGGCAATCGGCATGAACGGACGGTAGGCGTTGCTTTCCGAAGCGTCGCCGAAGTCGTAAACCGTGTATCCGGCCTCGCTTTTAAGGATATGGCCCTCGGCGTCGCGCACGTAAAGCGGATAAATCGGGCCCATCATCTGCGCTATCATAAAGGCGTTGCCGGAGGAGTTCGAGGCTGTCTGCTCGCCGGGATACTCCTGGTCGTAATAGGTGTAGTTCATGTTGGCCCCTATCTTGAGCCACTTCTTCGCTTGGAAGTCGCCCTTGAAACGCGCCGTGTAGCGGTTGAAACCGGAACCGGGTACGAGGCCGGTGTCGTCGAGATAGCTGCCCGAAATGTAATAGTTGGCGCGGTCGGTGGCCCCGGCTACGGAAAGATTGTACTCCTGCCTGAAATTGCCCTTGCCGAACAGCTCCTTGTACCAGTCGTCCGGAGTGTAGTAATACTCGCCGTCGCTGTATCCGAGCGTGGCGTTGGGATTCAGCTTTCCGTTGAGCCCGATAAACCTCTGGCCCTCCGGCACGGAGAACACTTGGTATCCCAATCCTCCCCCCTGCGCGTTGAACAGATAGCCGTTTATGGCGGCGTTGGCGGCTTCGGGACTCGTCCCGCGGCCCGTCAAACCGTTATAGCGCGACGCATAGAACAGCTCGTAATACTGTGCGGGGTCCCTTATCACGTCGTAACGCGGCACGGCCTTGGAGTTGCTGCCCCAGCGGGCGTCCAAAGTTATGACGGCGTCGCGCGAAGTTCCCCTCTTGGTGGTGATGATGACCACGCCGTTGGCTCCGCGCGCACCGTAAATGGCGCTGGCCGAGGCGTCCTTCAGAATGCTCATCGACTCGATGTCGGCCGAGTTGAGCGCCGGCATCATGTCCTCCTCGTAGGGAACGCCGTCCACCACGTAGAGCGGAGCGTTGCTCGACGACATCGAGCCCACGCCGCGAATCCGAATCGAGGCTCCCGTACCGGGCTGGCCGGTGGCATTGTAGGCCTGCACGCCCGGAACCAGTCCGGCTATGGCGTTGGTTACGTTCGCCGGCGAGCGTTTGGCCAGCTCGGCCGACCTGACGACTCCTGCCGAACCGGTGAAAGCCTCCTTCTTGGCCGTGCCGTAAGCCACCACGATTACGTCCTCGATATTTTCCATTTCGGCTATCATCCGCACGTCGGCGCGGGTCTGCCCCGTAACGGCCACCTGCTGCGGCTTCATGCCGAGAAGCTCGAAAAGGAGCGTGCTCCCCGCGGGAGCGTTGATTGAATAATAGCCGTCCCGGTCGGTGACGGCCCCGGTCTGCGTCCCCTCCACGACCACCGTCACTCCCGCCAGCGGTTCGCCGTCGGATGATGTGACCCTGCCCGTGATTCTCTGGTTCTGCGCCAGCGCCGCGAAGGCCGCCGCCAGAACCGCTGTCAGAGTTAACACAAGTTTTCTCATACTGGTTTGGTTTTAGGTTATGTTGTCGTTCCGCTGTAAACAATATCGTATCCGGCCGCATCGGCCGTTCTCCGCACCCTTAACCTGACCGTACGCCCGAATCCGGCCCCGCAGGGACCGCGCCGGGCCCTAACCCGTATGCCGCTCCCGTACGGAGCGCCTTTCCGCCGACAGGCAGGCCGCCCTGTCGCGCCCGCCTTTTTTTACTCCCAAATAATCGGAGCCGCCCGGAACAATCACCGACTAAAATAATAATTACGGAAACAAAATCCAACAACCGTGTAAATAAAAAATTCGTCCGTTAATAATTAAAATCGACTGAGGCATTATAAGTTACGAATCGTAACCCCGTAAGCCCCGCAGCCGCTCCGACTGTCAGCGGCCCGCCGGGCGATTTTACCGCCGGGCCGTCCTCGCCGGCCAATGCGCTGCAATGTACCGGGTTATGCCCGTAACTCGCGCGGGCCGCCCGATACCGCAAAAGGGCCCGGCCGGAAAAACCGTTCGGAAGTGCGGGAGTCACCCTCTTCTGGGCGCACACTTTTTCGCGGCGCGGTTCCACTCCGCCGCCACCTCCCCCATGTCGTCCATTATCTTGCTGCCCACGACTTTGGCGTAAATCTGCGTGGTGCGGATGCTGCGGTGTCCCAGCAGGGCGCTCACGGTTTCTATGGGCATCCCCTGCGCAAGCGTTACGGTCGTTGCGAACGTGTGCCTCGCGGCATGGAAAGTGACCTTGGGTGTTATGCCCGTTTCTGCGGACAGCCGTTCGAGGGCCGCGTTGCACTCCCGGTTGCCCGGCATGTCGAAAATTTCTCCCTGCGCGCGGCCGGCGGATTCTATTATGCGCAGAGGAAAATCCAGCAGCGGAATGCGAAGGTCGGTACGGCTTTTCCGACGCCGGCTCACTATCCACACGGTTCCGTCGGGCGAACGCCGCAAGTTTTCGGCCCGCAGGGCCTTTACGTCGCAGTACGACAGCCCGGTGAAACAGGCGAACAGAAACAGCCGCCTGACGGACTCCAGCCGTGCGTCGGACGACCGGTGGGCCATCAGCCGTTCCAGCTCGTCCCGGTCGAGGAACCGGCGCTCCGTACGCGGAGGCTTCGCGGCGCGGCCGGTGAAAGGGTCCGGACCCGATATTTCCCCGCGCCTGCGGGCCTCGGAAACGATTTTTTTCAGCGGCATCATATACACCCACACGGTGCTGCGTGCGCAACCCTTCGCGGCGAGCCACAGCTCGAAGTCGCGCACGAATCCTTCGTCCACCTCCTCCAGCCCGGCGTCGTCGCGGCCGAATTTCTCCTTCAAAAAAGCGTCCACGTGATTGCGGACGCTTATGTAGCGGTTGTAGGTCGAACGACTGCGCCGCACCCCCACCTCGCGCAGAAATTCCCTGTTGTGCATATCGAAAGCCTCCAGCAGCTTCGCGCCGCCGCCTGCCGAGCCGAAACACAGTTTCCGCAGAAGCCGGGCCGTGCACGCCTTTCCTCCGCCCACGAGCTCCCGGTAGCGCCGCTCCACCGCGAAGCGTATCTCGGTCATGTCGCGGTTGGTTTCGGCCGCCTGCGGCGAGCGTCCCCGCACTTTCTGTCTCGCAGCGTCCCACAGTCGCGGCTCGGCATAGCGGTGCGTGGCGAATACGGCCGTCTGGCCGCAAACGGTTATGCGTCCCATGACGGGCGCGCGGCCGTCCCGCCGCACGGCCCTCCGCTTTATATAGAACAGTATGCTGAACGTGTCCCTCATATACGATACCGATTTGAGAAGTCATTCCGCCGACCGGCCCGCCACGCCTGTTCCGCACCCAACCGTATTTCCCCTGTCCGGCCGGCAGGCCGAACGCATCCGGCTTTCCCGTCGCCGGACGGAAAGGCAAAGATAAAAATATCCCGAACGGGCCGCATTATATTCCGTACGGACCCCGCGGCGGCGAAGGCCGCCCGGCGCGGGCCGTACGACGAATGGAATGAAAAACCGTGCGGAACCGCCGTCCGCGGCCGCCTTTACGTTCCGTGCGGCCGTAGCCGGTTCACGAATCCCTTTTATGGGCGGCGACCGCCAGCAGTACGCCGAGCACCACCCCCAGAAGGGCGGCGAACAGCACCCGGGCATCGCCGGGAAGAAGAAAGGTAACGGTATGTGCGGGATACCAGAACCGTGGTATCGTTTTCCGGAACACGAAGCCCCACTGCCGGCGCCAGTCGAGGCCGGCCAGCGCGTCGCCCATGTGCAGAGGGGTAAAAAATCCCCTCAGAGTGCCTCCCGTAGCGATTATATGGGTGTCCGTAACCTTGTGCAGAGTCATGAACACCGGAGCGAAAACGGTGTTCATCGCCACCGATATGCAGAGGGCGGCGAATACTTTCTTCCACGAGAGCCCCGCCGCCATTACGGCCGGCGCGTCCGTCATCCCGAGCGAGGCGAGCAGCGCGGGGACACCTGCGGCGAACACGGTGAGAGCCATGCTTATGCCCATGCCCAGCACGCCCCACACCAGCGCCCTCGGCACAATGCCGAATCCCTTGGCGTTATACACGCCGCGGGTTATGCGAAGCCCGACGCACTCCCCGAAAGTGGAAAGGACGGCGAATTTCACGAAGCTCGCCGCCATGCCGTGCTCGGCATTGAAAGTTTTATAAAACCCGTAAACGTCGGGGAAAATAAAAAACGGAGAGAGCAGCGCCAGTGCGCATGCGATTACTTGGAGGTCTTTCTTCTTCATAGTTATGGGCCGGACGGACGCGAATTTAAGCAAATTACGCGAACCGCGGCCCCGTCCCTCCTGAAAACCGGGTAATGCGCGGGTAACGGCCGAAAACGCCGCGCGGCCTCGAAACGGTTGTGTGTAAATAATATACCGAACGGCGGAAGGTAACGCCGAGGTAACGGGCGCATTGCCCCGAATGGTCGGCCGGAGGTAACGCAAGAACACTCTCGACTGATTCACAGCCAGTTGCCGCCCCGCCTTCGCTCCGATTATTTGGGAGTAAAATAATGCGCCGCCCGTATGCGCGGCGACCGCGACACGCGGAACCCGCGGCGTTTCCGTGCGCGGCGCCGGGTCGGAAGCGGTCCGAAAGACTTCCCGGCCGGCAACTGCCCCGAAGCCCGGAGCGCAGCCTCAGAGCAGCCCGGCCGCCATTTCGAGCGCCATCCCGCGCGACCCCTTGACGAGTATGCGGTATCCCCGCGGCCTTTCCGCGACCAACGCTTCGCACAGGGCCGCGCAGTCCGCGCACAGCGTCACTCCCTCGCGGCCCTCCGCGCCCAGCTCCCGGCAGGCCCGGCCCATTTCCGGCCCCACCAGCCACAGCCGCGCCGGCCGACCCTCCAGCGCCCGGCTCACGACCCGGCGGTGCTCCTCCGCGCTCCACTCGCCCAGCTCCAGCATGTCGCCGAGTATGACCCCGCGAGCCCGCTCCGACCGGCCGCCGAAGAAATTGTCCAGCGCCGCCGCCATGCTCGACGGATTGGCGTTGTAACAGTCCATTATCACCACGTTCCGCCCCGTGTCCTCCACCTGCGAGCGGTGGTTGCGGGGCGCGTATGCGGCGAGCGCGGCGCGTATGTCCCCATCCGGCACGCCGAACAGCCGCCCGGCCGCCACGGCCGCGGCCACGTTCCGGCGGTTGTAGTCCCCATCCAGCGCGGTGGCGTACTCCGGGCCCGGCTCGGGGTCGTAATATACCGCCTTCACCCCGCGCTCGCGGGCCATGCCGCACAGGGTTTCGTCGCCGGAACATACCAGCGCCGTGCCGCCCGCCCCGGCCAACCGGTCGTAAAGCTCGCCCTTTCCGGTCTTCACCCCCTCCGGTCCTCCGAACCCTTCCAAGTGGGCCCGGCCTATGTTGGTTATTATTCCGTAATCCGGCCGCGCGATACGGCACAGCAGCGCGATTTCGCCCCGCGCGCTGGCGCCCATTTCCACCACCGCCGCCTCCGCGTCCGGCCTTATGGCCAGCAACGTGAGCGGCACTCCTATATGGTTGTTCAGATTGCCCTGCGTGGCCGCCGTCCGCAGCCGCCGCGACAGCACCGCCGCCGTCAGCTCCTTGGTGGTGGTCTTGCCGTTGCTGCCGGTCACGGCCAGCACCGGAATCCCCAGCCGCACGCGGTACGCGGCCGCCGCATCCTGAAGCGCCTTCAGCGCGTCGGGCACATAGACCACGCGCCCGCATCCGCGCACGCAAGGGTCGGCCTCCGCCGCCCCCCGGCCGTCCGCGACCGCGAGCCGCGCCCCGGCCCGCAGCGCCGCGCTCACGAACCGGTTGCCGTCGAAGCGTTCACCGCGCAGGGCGAAAAACACCTTGCCCGGCCCCGCTTCCCGGCTGTCCGTAACGACCTGCGGGGCGTCCCCCAGCAGGCCGAGCAATTCCTCTCCGCTCATCGTTTCAGATGTACCGGTCGCCCTTGTCGAACTTCACCGTGTCGATGAACTTCTTTATGTTCTGCTCGTTGCTGCGCGGGCAAATCATCAGCACGTCCTCGGTATCGACCACTATGTAGTCGTCCAGCCCCTCTATCACGGCTATTTTCCCCTCCGGCAGCTTTATTATCGAGTTGGAGGAGTCGAAAGCCAGCGCGGCCCCGGCCTCGTTCACGTTGCCGTCGTCGTCCTTGGGCGAATGCTGGTACAGCGAACCCCAGGTTCCTATGTCGCTCCAGCCGAAGTCGCTCAGGCGGACGTAAACGTTGTCGGCCTTCTCCATCACGCCGAAATCTATCGAAATCGCCCGGCACTCCGGATAGACCCTGTTTATGTGCTCCTGCTCGTCGGGAGCGCCGTAGTGCTCCCCTACCGAATCGAAAAGCTGGTACGTGTCCGGCAGGAACTTTCGGATTTGCTCCAAAATGACGTCCGTACGCCACACGAAAATGCCGGAATTCCAGAAAAATTCGCCGCTTTCGACGAACACCCGCGCCAGCTCCGCATTGGGCTTCTCGGTAAATGTCTTGACCTTGGCCACCGTACCCTCGCCCGACCGCACGTCGGCCTGTATGTAGCCGTACCCGGTGTCCGGGCGGGTGGGCTTTATGCCGATGGTCACGAGCGCGCCGCGCGAGCGTGCCACCTCTGCGCACTCCTCCACGGCGGCGGTGAACTTGTCCGCATCCATGATAAGGTGGTCGGCCGGCGTGACCGTCATCACCGCCCGCGGATTCTGCGCCGCGAGCCTGAAGGCCGCGTATGCGATGCAGGGGGCGGTGTTCCTTCCCAACGGCTCGCAAAGCACCTGCCGGGACTCGATTTCCGGAATCTCGCGCAGCACCATATCCCTGTAAGCGGCATTGGTGACCACGAGGAAATTCTCCGGCGGCACGCTCCGGGCGAACCGCTCGTACGTCTGCCGGATAAAGGTCTTGCCCACGCCGAGTATGTCGAGGAACTGCTTGGGCCGCGCGGTACGGCTTATGGGCCAGAACCTCGACCCCACTCCCCCGGCCATTATCACGCAATATTTGTCGCTGCTCATAACTCCCTGCAATTAAATTCGGAGTACAAATATAGTGAAAGGTGAGCGGCAAAGCACAAACTTGTTTGATGCTTTGTCCGAACCGCATCCTATATTATTCAAAGATAGTGCAAGCCGAGAGCAAAGGCAAGCTTGCTTGCACTTTGCCGAGGCGTCGCCTATATTATCCAAATATAGTGAAAGGTGAGCGACAAAGCACGAACTTGTGCGATGCTTTGTCCGAACCGCAGCCTGTATTATCCCCTTACCGGCTTCCGGCGGCGCTTCTCCACCCTCCGAACACCACG
>DBFWXZ010000025.1:0-21686 GCA_048214935.1 Tidjanibacter sp. | reverse complement strand
GCCTACATCTCCAAGCCGCTCGACCCGCACGCTCTTATCGATACCATACAACGACTCCTTCCACGGAAATCATCCCCTATAGCACCCCAAGACTCAGAGTAAAACAACTCCCCCGCCCGAAGACGGCATTGCCGCCTAAACCCGGGGCTTTCAGGGAAAAGCCGCGCATCAACATGCCGCACATTGACCCGGGGTTAAATGCGGCCGTCGGAATACCGGAAGACAGTGGATTCCGCCTAAATAAGCGTAAAAGGCCGAGTACAGGTAAATACAAAACCGCCTGCATAAAAGCCGTTTTGTTCGCTTTTAACGCAGGCGGTCAGGATTTCGTGGAAGCTGAGGGAGTCGAACCCCCGACCCTCTGCTTGTAAGGCAGACGCTCTGAACCAACTGAGCTAAGCTTCCTCGGTATGCAACCGGAACGGAATCGTTACCACGGACTTGCCGATAAGCTGCCGGAGCCGAAGCATCCCGATTGCGAGTGCAAATATATGTCATTTTTCTTTACCGGCAAACTTCCGGGGTATTTTTTGAAAAATTTATCGTCGGACGCACCGAAAGGACCGTCGGCCCCCGCCGACCCGGAATGCTCTCAACCGTATATTCCACAACGACGCGACTAAATCGAAACGTGCCCCGCAATGCGGGGCACGTGCCTGCCGGCGAAACAGAATCGTCACTCCGGCTTCAACTCCAGCCCCAGCTCGTCGAGCTGCCCGGAAGAAACGGTTGCCGGAGAATCTATCATGGTGTCGCGTCCCGAATTGTTTTTCGGAAAAGCTATATAGTCGCGTATGGAATCCGAACCGCCGAACAGCGAGCACAGGCGGTCGAAACCGAAAGCGATGCCGCCGTGCGGCGGCGCTCCGTAGCGGAAAGCGTCCATAAGGAATCCGAACTGCTTTTCTGCCTCCTCGTCGGTAAATCCGAGCGTTCCGAACATCTTGCGCTGCAATCCCCGGTCGAATATACGAATCGAACCTCCGCCGACCTCCACTCCGTTGACCACGAAATCGTAAGCCTCGGCTCTCACCTTCCCCGGGTCGGTATCCAGCAGGGATACATCTTCTTTCTTGGGAGCGGTAAAGGGATGGTGCATGGCGTACCAGCGTCCGGTTTCCTCGTCCCATTCCAACAGGGGGAAGTCCACTACCCACAGGGGCGCGAATTCGCCCTTCCGGCGCAGGCCGAGACGGTTTCCCAACTCCAGCCTCAGGGCCGACAACATTCCGAGAGTCTTGTATCTGCCTGCGCCCGAAACGAGAAGAAGCATATCGCCGGGCGCGGCCTTGCACTTGTCGGCCATGGCCTTCAGCTTTTCGGGCGAATAAAACTTGTCCACGCTGGATTTGAGAGTACCGTCCTCGGCACAGCGAACCCACACCAGCCCTTTCGCCCCGACCTGCGGGCGCTTTACGAACTCGGTCAGTTCGTCGAGCTGCTTACGCGTATAGGCCGCCCCGCCCGGAACCGCTATGGCTCCGATGTATCCGGCGGAATCGAACACGCCGAATCCGGCTCCTTTGACATCCTCGGTCAAATCGGTTATCTCCATTCCGAACCTCGTATCGGGCTTGTCGGAACCGTAGCGTTCCATGGCTTCATGCCAAGTCATCCGCGGAAAATCATCCGCAAAAGTCACCCCCAAAGCGTTTCGGAACAGGTGTTTCATCATGCCCTCGAAAGTATGCAGCACGTCGTCGCGCTCCACGAACGACATCTCGCAGTCTATCTGGGTGAACTCCGGCTGCCGGTCGGCCCTGAGGTCCTCGTCGCGGAAACAGCGGACAATCTGAAAGTACCGGTCGTATCCGGCCACCATAAGCAGTTGCTTGAAAGTCTGCGGCGACTGCGGAAGCGCGTAAAATTCTCCCCGGTTCATACGCGACGGAACGATGAAATCCCTCGCTCCCTCGGGGGTGGACTTTATCAGGTAAGGAGTTTCTATTTCCAGAAACCCTTCAGCATCGAGAAAGGAGCGTACGCTCTGCGCGAGCCGGTGACGCAGCACCATGGCCTCGCGCAAAGGGTTGCGCCTGAGGTCGAGGTAACGGTAGCGCATACGCAGGTCGTCCCCGCCGTCGCTGTTGTCCTCTATGGTAAAGGGCGGCACTTCCGAAGGGTTGAGCACCTCCAGCCCCTCCAAAGCTATTTCTATTTCGCCGGTAGGTATTTTCGGATTTTTGGACGCACGCTCGACCACCCGGCCGAAAGCCCGAATCACGAACTCGCGTCCGAGTCCGGCGACCGTTTCCCTGACTTTTTCAGGCGAACTCTCGTCCACCACGAGCTGGGTTATTCCGTACCGGTCGCGGAGGTCGATAAAAGTCATGGAGCCCAGGTTGCGCGCTTTCTGTACCCAGCCGGCAAGGGTAACTTCGCGTCCGGCATCCTCGAGGCGAAGCTCGCCGCAGGTATTTGTCCTGTACATGGAAATATATTTTCTAAATTTGTACTGCGAACGGACTTCAAAGATATACATTTAAATGCAGACCGACCGGAACGAAGACGAATATTTCATGCGGGAGGCGCTTCGCGAAGCCGGTAAGGCTTTAGAAGCCAACGAAGTGCCGATAGGAGCCGTGGCGGTATGCGGCGGCAGGATAGCGGGAAGGGGCCACAATCTGGTAGAAGCCCTCGCGGACGCTACGGCGCACGCGGAAATGCAGGCCATAACCGCGGCATCCCAATATACAGGCGGCAAATACCTGAACGACTGCACGCTTTACGTTACCGTAGAGCCGTGCCCGATGTGCGCGTCCGCATCGGCATGGAGCCGTATCGGAAGAATAGTTTTCGGCGCTCCCGACCCCAAACGCGGCTATACGACCGTTTCATCCCGCCTTCTGCATCCGAAAACCGCAGTTACCGGCGGTGTTCTGGAAAACGAATGTCGCAGGCTTATGGAATCCTTTTTCAAAAAACTGCGGCAGACCCCTTGTAAAAACGAACCCGATGTTTAACTTTGTAGTTACGCGCTGTCCGTAAACGGCGCCGGTACGTCCGAAAAAAATATAAAAACAATAAACGGAAATGAAAAGCATCAGAATCATCGTAGCTGCCGCCACGGCCCTGCTGTTGGCGGGGAGCGCCGCGGCGCAGACCAACAACGAGGTAATCGCCAAGTACAACGAAGCGGCAGCCCTTATCCAGAAAAAGCAGTATGCAGAAGCCATAACCGCCCTGAATCAGACGATAGAAATGGGGCTCGCCGCCGGAGGCGATGCCGTGACCACCGTGCAGCAGGCACAGAAGCTCCTTCCGGCGTGTTATTTCCGCAAGGGGCTGGGATTCGCCCAGCAGGGCAAGTTCGAGGATGCCATAGCCGAATTCGGGACCGCCATCGAAACCGGCCAGCTTTACGGCGATGCGAGCTCGGTACGCAATGCGCAGGATTTTCTGGCCAAATCGTACATAGCTCTCGGAGCGGATGCGTTCAACAGCAAGGATTATCCCAAGGCGGCCGAAATATTCGCGAAGGGCTATGCCATAAATCCCAACAATACCGACCTCGCCATGAATCTGGCCATGAGTTACTGCGAAATGGGCGACTATGCGCAGGGAGTGCCTATTTATGAAAACGTGATAGCTTTGGGCGACAAGCACAGCCGCTTCCAGCCCGCCGCCGCGGAAGCCAAAGATAAGCTCTCTTACTACCTTATCCTCGCCGCTTCCAATGCAGCGGCGGAAGGCAAAGCCGACGAAGCCTACGCATACATAGACCAACTGCTGACAATCGAACCGCAAAACGCCGAAGCCAACATGCTGCGCCTCCAGCTCGCGACGAACAATCAGGCATGGGACAAAATCATAGAATGGGGCGAAGCCGCAGCCGAAGCCCAGACCGACCCGGCCCTGAAATCAGACGCATACTTCCTGCTCGGAGCCGCCTATCAGAACAAGGAAAACAAGGCGAAGGCCATCGAAACCTACCGGAAAGTAACCTCCGGCAGCCATGCCGCCACCGCCCGCGAGCAAATCGAACTGCTGAGCAAGTAAAGCCGCCATCTTTTTACGAAGGCCGGGGAAACGTTTCTCCGGCCTTCTTTCGATGGCGACGCGGCGGCTTCGCCATGGATTTCCGGTAAACCCGTCCCATTTACCGGCCGCGAACCGTGTACGAAAAGGCGGCACACCGGAGAATCCGGGGAAAACGTATCTTTGTGCCGAACACCTACAGGCCCGCAGGCAAACCGTAAAGACGGCAGCCAAAACCGTGGAAGAACCTTAAAAATGCCCTTCATTACCAAATCCGTACATACGCCGCCTTTACGGAGTGCCGGACGAACGGTTTATCCGATACTGTTCATGGTCAGCGTCACGCACCTGCTGAACGATACGATGCAGTCTGTAATTCCGTCGGTCTATCCGCTGCTCAAGTCCGAGTTCGGCTTTACCTTCGCTCAGATAGGCACTATCACGCTGGTTTTCCAGATGACTTCCTCGCTGCTGCAACCCTTCGTCGGCCGACGTGCGGACTTGCACCCGAAACCCTACTCGCTTGCCGTCGGAATGTGCTTTACGCTGGCCGGGCTGCTTACGCTTTCGGCCGCTCGCGGATTCCCGGCGATTTTACTGGCGGTAGGCCTTATCGGGTGGGGTTCTTCCGTGTTTCACCCGGAATCCTCGCGGGTGGCCCAGCTCGCATCCGGAGGCCGCAAGGGACTGGCGCAGTCGATATTCCAGGTAGGCGGAAACGCCGGCAGCGCCATGGGGCCGCTTTTGGCCGCGCTGATTGTAATGCCGTTCGGACAGGGGGCAATCGGATGGTTCGGACTGGCTGCCGTGCTCGCCGTGGTAATACTCGTACGAATCGGAAACTGGTACAAACTGCAACTGGAAGCCGGCGCAGACGCCTTTGCAGTTTCCGCGCAGACGCCGGCCCGCTCCCTGTCCAAAAGAAAAATACATACTGCGCTGCTTATCCTGACGGTACTGATATTCTCCAAATACTTTTACATAGCCTGCATGACGAACTATTTCACCTTCTTCCTGATAGGCAAGTTCGGAATATCGGTGCAGAGCTCGCAGTACTGCCTTTTCGCATTTCTCGCGGCATCGGCGGCCGGAACCGTAATCGGCGGACCGCTGGGTGACCGCTTCGGACGGAAATACGTAATCTGGGGCTCCATCCTCGGCGCGGCTCCCTTCGCACTGCTGCTCCCCTATGCGAACCTGTACTGCACCGTCGCGCTCGCAGTCCTGATAGGCCTTATAATATCGTCGGCGTTTTCGGCCATACTGGTGTATGCCACCGACCTGATGCCGGGAAAGGTAGGCATGGTATCGGGAATCTTCTTCGGCCTGATGTTCGGGCTGGGCGGAATCGGGTCGGCTTTTTTCGGGTGGCTCGCCGACCGGACCGGCATTGAATTCATCTTTCGGGTCAGCGCCCTGCTCCCCCTGCTAGGAGCGGTCACCGGCTTCCTGCCCGACATAGAAAGTAAAAGAAAAACCAAAAATACCAACGATGCAATACGCATGTAAATACGAGTCGCCGTTGGGCGGGATAACGCTCGCGACCGACGACGACGGCATTACCGGAATATGGTTCGACGGACAGAAATACTTTCCCCGCACGCTGTCAGCGAAACATACGGAACGGCCGCATCCGCTTTTGGAACGCGCCACAGAATGGCTCGACATTTATTTCAGCGGCCGGAATCCCGGATTCGACGTGCCTCTGCATATGGACGGGTCGCCCTTCCGAACGACCGTATGGAATATACTGCTGCGAATACCGTACGGCCGTACCGTTACCTACGGAGATATAGCAAGGGAAATAGCCCGCCAGCAGGGAATGGCGACCATGTCGGCGCAGGCCGTAGGAGGAGCCGTGGGGCGCAATCCGGTAAGCATTATCGTCCCCTGTCACCGGGTCGTGGGAAGCGGCGGCAGCCTGACCGGCTATGCCGGCGGCCTTTGGCGGAAAGAACGGCTCCTCGCCCTCGAACGGACGGATACGGCGGGACTGTTCATCCCCGGCAAAGGAACCGCATTGTAACCTGCCGGAAAGGCGGGCCGCACGGAGCGGGCGGAAACGAATAATCCCCGCGGGCCGCCGGACGCTTTCCGCGGGGATTATTCCGAAAGTTTCGAAGCAATCAATATCCGTCGTCTGTCCCGCTGTCGTCCGTGCTGCGCTTGGACTCGTGCTTTATATTGTCCATCGACTGAAGGGTGAGATACTCTTCCCCGTACTCGACCATATTTTCGGCCTCGGTGCGGAAAGTATCCAGATGGTCTTCCTCCTCTACCACCAAATCCTGAAACAGCTTGTGCGTGCCGGCATCCTGCAAGTCGGAGGTTTCCTTCGACCACGCATTGTAATTCTCTATGGTCTGGCTTTCCAGTTCGGCCGCCAACCGCAGCATATCCCCGACGTCGGTCACCTGCTTGACGCGAAACTGCTGATTCATGTCCACATCGCCCTGAAGATACATTATACGGTCGGACAGACGCTCGATATGATTCATTTCGCGAATGGATACCCATCGGAAATACTTAGCGAACGGTCTGTAACCCTTATCCTCGCAGTGCACATGAAAGTACATGTACTGGAGCGAAGTGGCTATTTCATTCGCCACGGCCTTGTTCAGCAGCTCGATACTGCGTTGGTACTTGTTTTCCATAGTAAGCGCATTAAATTCGACTGCGCTCCACAGGACAATTACCGTACCAAGCAACTGTTTGTGAATAAGATTTTTGGGCTTAACTCCTGCGACTGAAGCCTATGCGGCACAGAGGCGTTCCATCGGCCGACGATACCTGAAACAGCGGGTCCGGCGCACCGTCGGTAACGATTTTCAGCCTGTTTCCGTACCGCGCCTCGTGCAGATAGTTTATGTCGATGCGCGCGAAACGGTCTTCCGCAAGGCTTTCGACCGGAAGCATGTCGGCGACCCACTCCAGATATTTCATGCTGTTGGCATGGCCGTTGAAATCTATGTCGCTGTACCGTACGGTGCGTTCCTCTACAACCGTCTCCGAAGGGGCGGACAGACGGCGCGGAACCTCGGCCGGGCTCGGACTGTCGCAAAGCGCGGCGGCACAGTCCAGCAGTCCGCGCAGGTCGAGCGGCCGACGCGAATCCCGGTCTATTACGGACCATAAGGTTACGGCCGCGCCGAACAACGACCCGCGGGAATCATGCAGCTCGAAATTTCTGGTAGTGGCGATACGGCTTATAGAGTTCACCCATGTAGTCACCGAGAACCGCTCGTACTGCCGGGGCCTGCGGTTCAGTTCCACGGCCATCCGGGAAAGCACCCATGCCGCATTGCTGCATCCCAGCTCGCGCGTGCCGAATCCGTTGCGGTCGGCATCCTCGCCGGCGGTATGCAGCACGCCGTTGCCTATCGAGGTCAGCGACGCCCGAAGGGTCATATCCACCTCGTAAGGCTCTACCCTGTAATCGTATTTTCTTTTCCCGCCCATCGCATTCAATACCGTTACGGCTGCAATTTACGGTTTTTAAACCAACGTTAAACGCAATCCCGGACGTTCGTACGTTCCGGACAAAAAAAATTATAACTTTGCATGAAGTTATCCTGTTGATAAACATCCATTCGCGCCGAAGAACACGGAAATGCGACAAGTATTCAACATCCCTTGTACGGACCAGCCGGAGTGCTTTCCGTGCGGACATAAACCCCCTCAATCCGAACATCGTTAAAACCCCTACCTATGAAAAAGAAAATCGTATCGGCATCCGTGCTCATGTTAATGTGGACAACGGGCCTGCTCGCACAGGAAGGTGCGATAGCGTTACCTGCCGTCCCGGCCGACACGGCCGTAAGGGTCGGAGTACTCGACAACGGCATGACGTATTACATACGGCACAATGCCAAGCCCGAAAAACAGGCCGAGTTCTTTATCGTGCACAATGTCGGAGCGATGCAGGAGGAGGACTCGCAACAGGGCCTCGCCCACTTTCTCGAACACATGGCGTTCAACGGGACCGAAAACCTGCCCGGAAAAATGCTGCTGGAATATCTGGAAAGCATCGGCGTGAAATTCGGCGTCAACCTCAACGCCGGAACCGGACGCGAAGTCACGAGCTACCGCATATCCGACGTGCCCCTTACACGGGAAGGCATAGTGGACACGGCCCTGCTGATACTGCACGACTGGGCAGGCTATATTTCGCTGCTGCCGGAAGAAATCGACAAGGAACGGGGCGTCATAGTGGAGGAACTGCGGACGCGCAATACCGCCGACTGGCGCGTAAGCGAAAAATCGGCTCCGGCCATTTTCAACCGTTCCAAGTATGCCGACCGAAATGTGATAGGGTCCATCGAAGGGCTCAGGAGTTTCCCTTACGACGAAATCCGCAACTTCTACCACCAGTGGTATCGCCCGGACCTTCAGGCCGTAATAGCGGTCGGCGATTTCGACCCCGCATGGATGGAGGCCAAAGTGAAGGACGTACTGTCGCGGATTCCGGCAGCCGAAAATCCCACGCCGAAAGAAATCGTGGAAATCCCCGAAAACGAATATCCCATAGTCGACGTGATAACCGACCCTGAACTCGTTACGACCGACGTAACGGTTTACATACGGCAGGAACCGATTCCGCGCGAATACAACAACACGGTTCTGACAGCCATGAACGACGTGCTCGACAGCTATCTGTACCGGATAGCCAACGAACGCCTCACCGACATAAGCCAGCAACCGGATGCGCCGTTCATAAGCGCATGGTTGGGCGGAGGCTCCCTCACCAATACGAGCGACGTTACGCTCGGAACGGCGACCGCCCGCAACGGCGAGGGGCTGAAAGCTCTCGAGGCGCTCTATTCGGAGCTGGAAAAAATCCGCCGTTACGGATTCACGCCGTCGGAATTCGAGCGCGCCCGCGCGGAACTGATGCGCGCGTCCCGGAAAAGCTACGACAACCGTACGGACACCCGAAATATAGAGTACGCATCCCGGTATATAGACGCATTCCTGCGAAACTCGGCCATACCTTCGGCCGAAACCCGCTGGGAAATCGACAGTACCTTGATAGCCTCGCTCGACCTGCAAAGCCTGAACATGTACACGCAAAGCCGCATAACTCCGGAAAATCAAACCGTTATTCTCACGGCTCCCGACAAGGAAGGAATAAGCGTACCTACCGGCGAGGAAATATCCGGGGCCATAAAACGCATTATGGATTCCGAACTCGAAGGTTACGAGGACGTCTCGATAAACGAGCCGCTTATTCCGGAAGGCACGAAACTGAAAGGCTCCAGAATTCGCAAAACCGTCACGGATAAATTCGGGGCGACGGTATGGACTCTCGGCAACGGAGCTACGGTGGTATTCATGCCCACGGACTATAAGGCCGACGAGGTGTTGCTGAGAGCGAATGCGTTCGGAGGAACGTCGCTCCTGCCCGACGACGAGGTGGACGACGGCGGGTTGCTTACGATACTTACCCAACTTTCCGGGGTGGGCACGTTCTCCATGACCGACCTGCAAAAACAGCTTTCCGGAAAAGCGGTAAGCCTGTATCCGATGGTGAGCGAATATTCCGCGGGGTTCGTCGGAACGGCATCGCCCAAAGACCTCGAAACCCAATTCCAACTGCTCTACCTTTATTTCACCAATCCGAGATTCACGGAAGAGGATTTCAATACCATGGTCGACCGTTACAGAGCCATATTCGAAAACAGAAGCAGCGACCCCGCATATGTACGGCAGGATACCATGGTCCGGGCACTGTTCGGCAACAATCCCCGCCGTCAGGTAATTTCGGCCTCGACCTTCGACGGCCTTTCGCTGGAAACCATGAAGGCGGCCTACGACAAGTTTTACGGAAACGCCGCCGACTTCACGTTTACCATAGTAGGCAATATTTCGGAGAAAGAATTGAAGCCCATGGTCGAAAAATACATAGGGTCGCTTCCGGCATCGAAGAAAAAACTTTCGTGGCGCGACGACGGCGTGCGGCTGGCCGAAGGCCGAATCGACAAACGGTTCGCTACGCCCATGCAGATGCCCAAGACCACCGTAATCTACGTTTACAGCGGAGAGCTGCCGTATTCGATGGACAACATGCTGACGCTTAACGCACTCGCACAAATACTGACCATTCGCTACATGGAAAGCATACGCGAGGAAAAAGGCGGTTCGTACGGAGTGGGCGTCGTACCGGAAACCCAGTACATACCCGAAGAATTTTACGACATGCTCATAGCCTTCGATACCGACCCGGACAAGGCCGACGAGCTTACAGAGCTGGTTACCGAAGAATTGGAGCGCATGGCCGGGGAAGGCCCTTCGGCAGCAGACCTCGTAAAAGTCAAGGAATACATGCTCAAACAATACCCCGAAGACTTGAAGAAAAACAACGTTTGGGCAAACTATCTGGATACGTACCACCGCGCCGGCCACGACCTGCGTACAGGCTACGAAGAAACGGTCGAGTCCCTTACGCCCGACTCGATACGGGATATGGCCCGGAAAATCCTCTCCGACGGCAACCTTATCACCATAATTCAGGAACCGGCGGTTCGGGAATAAGCGTCCGGTACTCCAAAACGGCTCCCCGCGGGGAGCCGTTTTCCTTTGTACGGCCGGACAGAAAAAATCAGGAACGCGCCGCACCGAAGAAAAAATAATTACCTTTGCCCCGCAACGGTTCCCGAAGCGCAAGGCCAAACGCGCCGAGGGATTAAATGGGAAGGCCGTGAAAATCGGCCGCAGTTCCCGCTGCTGTAATTTCCCGGGTATGTTCCGCGAGCGTTAAAGCCGCTCCGTAAAACCCGAAATCGTCGAAGCTCTCCATAGCCACTGGCCGCCGAACGGCCGGGAAGGCGCTCCGACGGGAATAAGCCAGAAGACCTGCCTTGCAAATTCGATGGATTTCGCGCCTGCGGAGAACGGGCGGAAACTTCCGGCTTGAATCCCGGAATATTTCTCCGCAGGGCAAAGGATAATCATCCTCCTGTGCACGCGACATCCGCAACCGCCTTGCAGCGATATGACACATATACTTGCATACCGGCAGCCTGAATGCCGACGCGAATATGCGTCGGCACTCGGCCGTTGCAACGGTTCCGCAAACAATTCACAAAACCTTATACCATGAAAAAAATACTGACCCTGTTTCTTGTTGCACTAGCCGCGTGGGGCTGCGAATACGACGATACCGGTATTTGGAACCGGACGGACGAGCTCGACGAAAGGCTGACCGCATTGGAAAAGCGGCTCGACGAGATGAACGGCGAAATAACGGCCCTGCGAACCATAGTAGAAGCAGTGGAAAGCGGTAAATACGTTGAGGAGGTCGAGCGGACCGATACGGGATACATCATTACATTCAGCGACGGCAGCACGATAACCCTCGCGAACGGCCGCGACGGAAACGACGCCCCGGTAATCGGAATAGCTGCCGACGACGAAGGCCGGTACTGGTGGACGATTACCGAAAACGGACGGACCGAATGGCTGACGGACAGCGAGGGCAACCGGCTCCCAGTTTCCGGAGAAAAGGGAATAACGCCCCGCATGGGCGTCGACGACGAAGGATACTGGACGGTGGACTACGGCGACGGGCCCGTGCGGCTCACCGGACCCGACGGACAGCCCGTTCCGGCACGCGGGGAAGCTGCCGGGTCCTTTATAACCGACATCCGGGAGGACGAAGGGAACGTATATTTCGTACTGGCCGACGGCTCCTCCATAACCCTTCCCAAAATCGCCGCGCCCGTATTTACGATAGAAGGCTCGGACGAAACGGCGACGTTCGCGTACGGCCAGACCATAGAAATGAATGTAGTCCAAAGCGGCGTCACGGATTTCACGATAGCCCGGCCCGACGGCTGGCGCGCTTCTGTAAACGGCGACCGCCTTGCCATAAAGGCTCCCGAAAGGGACAATCCCTACGCCGAAACCGAAGGAAAAGTCACGGTCACAGCGGCAGGCGAAGGCGGAGCGGTCGTCATGGCGTCGGTAACGGTTACGATAAAAACCGGCGTCACCGTAACTTTCGAAGGTATAGACCCCTCGTACCTCGCCGGGCCGACTTCCTACGGAGCCAACCTGTACTCCGGCTATGAAAACCAATATACAGGATACTACGACGAAGAATCCGGACTGTACCTGGGTATAAACGAAGCGGGCGGAAGCTACGACTACTGGAACGGCGGCATAGCCGTTTCACAGTGGAACGAAACGGTTACGAACTCTTTCTCTAACCAGTGCTCGGTCTATTACCGCGACCCGGCGACCGGCTGCGGGGGAAACGGCGGTTCGCAGACTTTCGCCGTCAGCTTTGGGTATTACGCGATGATGGGCGCCTGCCCCCGGATGGAATTTCTGGACGACGCGCTCGAACGCGAGTTCTCCCATATCTACGTTGCCAACAGCACCTATGCGGCGCTCACCGTGCTGAACGGCGACGGCTGGTCGTGCGAGCCGCTCGGCTATGAGAACCGCGACTGGTTCAGGCTGACGGCCACCGGCTACGGAGCCGACGGAACGGAAACCGGAAAGGCGGAATTCTATCTCGCCGATTACCGTACGGAAGACTCTCCCGGCCTCGTTACCGGGTGGCATCGTTTCGACCTTTCGCCTCTGGGGAAAGTCCACCGGATAGAATTCGACATGGACGGTTCCTCGAAGAACGCCTACGGGCTGACCACTCCCGCCTATTTCTGTATGGACGACATAGAAATAAGACTATAAGTTATTTGCCGATAACTTCCGGGGACGGCCCGTCGGCCACTTCAAGCCGGACCGTCCCTATTTTAAAAATGACGGATTCATACCCTCTTTTACTAACTTTGCAAACTGAAACCGATACTCATGAAAAGATTTTTTACGATTGTCCCCGCCCTGCTGCTTTGGGCCGTATGCGCTGTTTCCTGCAACGACGATTCGGACGGTACGCCTGCCTCCGGGGGCGACGAACGAACCGCGAAGGCCGTATTCGTGGTTAACGAAGGCAACTACGGAACCGGCAACTCCAGCCTCACCTATTACGAACCGGTCACCGGCGAAACCGTGGAAGACGCTTTCGGCTCCTTCAATCCGGCCGTGCTCGGAGACGCCGCCGCCTCGATGACCATTCGCGGCGATAAAGGCTACATAGTGGTCGGAGGCTCCAAAGTGATAATGGTAACGGATACCCGCACTTTCGAGGCCGTAGGGCAGATAACCGGCCTGACGAACCCGCGCTATATCCACTTCGTTTCCGACGAAAAGGCATACGTCACCGACCTTATGGCCGGGCGCATAACCGTATTCAATCCCCGTAACTATCGGGTGACCGGAGCCATAGAGCTTCCGGAACATCCTTCCACCGAACAGATGATACGATACGGGGACTACCTGTTCGTAAACTGCTGGTCGTACGATAATAAAGTGCTCGTAATAGATACCCGCACCGACGAAGCGGCGACGGAAATAACCGTCGGCATACAGCCGCAGTCGATGGTGCTCGACCGCAACGGTAAAATATGGTGTCTGTGCGACGGCGGTTACGACGGAAACCCGGCCGGCTACGAAGCTCCCTCGATTTGGATAATCGACGCCGAAAGCCGGACGGTAGAAACCACCCTGACGTTCGCCGAGGGCTCTACTGCCAAACCGATACGCGCGGACGGAACCGGCTCCACAATCTACTACATCCTCGACGGCAATGTTTACTCCATGCCGGCTGACAGTCGGCAGCTTCCGACCGAGCCTTTCGCGGCCGGAGAGGGCGGTTGGTTTTACGGACTCGGCATCGACCCCGACAACGGAGACGTATATATAAGCGACGCGTTGGACTACAAACAGCCGGGCACGGTTTACAGGTACGACACGGCCGGCAGCCTGAAGGCGACTTTCAAGGCCGGCGTTATCCCCGGTGACTTCTGTTTCAAGCCCGAAATCAGGTAAAGCCGTGACCAGAAGGAGGATGTCGTGCGTACTGCTGTGTGCCGCAGGCATCCTCCGCCTCTACGCGCAGCCGCCCGAGGCGACTTATTTCATGCGGATAGATTCGGTCGTCGTAACCGGAGCGCGGCCCCTCTCCGAGTCCGGCGTTCAAAAGACGGTTATAGATACTTTCCTGCTGCGCGAAAACATCTCCGGTTCGCTGGCCGACCTGTTGTCGCAGGGCAGCTCGGTGTTCGTAAAGTCGTACGGAAGGGCGACGCTGTCCACCGTTTCCTTCCGTGGAACCGGGCCTTCGCACACGCAGGTATTCTGGAACGGCCTGCGCCTGAATTCTCCGATGCTCGGCACGGTGGATTTTTCGACCGTACCGGCGCCCCTTGTCGACCGGGCCGCCGTATATCACGGAGCGGCCTCCACCGCCTTTTCGGGCGGCGGTCTGGGGGGAGCGGTAGCCGTATCTTCCTCCATTCCCGGCGAGCCGGGACTTTCGGTCCGCTATACCCAGGGGATAGGCAGTTTCGGCACATTCGACGAGTACGCCGAAGCCGGTTGGCGCGGACGGAAATTCGGGGCCTCGATGCGCTTTATCCACAGTGCATCGCCCAACGATTACCCGTTTGTGAACCGCGACAAACTCATTATAGAAACCGACGACGACGGAATCGTAACGGGCAGGTACAATCCCACCGAACGCAACCGAAACGGCAGTTTCCGCGACCTGCACGCTCTGGCCGAGTTTACCTGCGACGCCGGAAAAGCAGGCCGTTTCGACCTTTCGGGCTGGTATTTCGGCTCCCGCAGGGGAATACCTTCGATAAAGACGGACTACGGAACCGACGACGATATAAACCGGCAGGACGAACGGACTCTCAGGCTCTCCGCGGGCTGGAACCGCCCGGCCGGCCGTATCGCCCTGTCCGCGCGGGCAGGCTACTCGTACACCGACCTGCGCTATTTCAGGTCGCTGAATCCGGACGCTCCGGTTCCGTCCGTGGTGGCGGATTCCCGGAACTGCATATCCGGCCTGTCAGGCAGCTTTCGGGCGGCATGGTACGCATCCGAAAAACTGAATGCGGAAGGTACGCTGTCGGTCGTGCACGACCGGGTTCACAGCCGCGACATGGCCTCGCTCGCTCCCGGCGGCAACGTTCCGTCGGCAAGCTCGCGCACCGAATACGCCGCGTTCCTGTCCGTCCGCTGGCGTCCGTGGGAACGGCTGACCCTGTCCGCCAACCTGCGGCAGGAGTTTTTCGATGCGGCGGCCGCACCGTTTATTCCCGCCGGGTTTCTCGAACTGCTGCTTTCGCGCAAGGGGAATGTAGTTCTGAAAGCCTCGGCGGTGCGGAACTTCCATGCCCCCACCCTGAACGACCTGTATTACCGGCCGGGCGGCAACACCAGTCTGCGCGGCGAAAAAGGCCGCACGTTCGATGCGGGAATCGCTTTCTCCGTCGCGGGCTCCCGGCTCGAAGCGGCCGCCGAGTTGTCGGCCTACGACTCGCGCATCCGCGACTGGATACTGTGGATGCCGGCTACGCAGGGATTCTGGACTCCCGTAAACATAAAGATGGTCCACAGCTACGGAGCGGAAATAAAAGCCGACGCGGCATGGCGCATAGCTCGGCGCACCCGCCTGTACCTGACCGGCCGGGGAGCATACACCCGGGCCGTAAACCATGCGGAGCCTTTCGGCGAGGACGACGGTTCCGTGGGAAGGCAGTTGGTATATATTCCGGTGTGGACCGGCGCAGTTACTCTCCGGTTCGTGTGGCGCGGCTGGGAGGCGGCATGGAAATGGAACTACGCTTCGGAACGTTTCGGCTCGTCGAGCAACGACCGGGGCCGTCTTTACACCGTGCCCGGCGGAAGCCTGAACGACCTTTCGCTGGGCGTGCGCCTGCCCTTCCGCAGATTCTCCGTTTCGCTCCGGGCAGAAGCGAACAACCTGCTGAACCGGGAATACGTGTCCGTGCTCTCCCATCCCATGCCCGGCAGAAACTACGCTCTCGGCATAGAGTTGAGATTCAGGAGCGAAAAATAAAAAGAGAGCGCCGGGATTCGGCGCTCTCCTTCGTCGATGCGGACGGCTATCTTACCTTTACATCGCGGTCGGTGTTCAACCCAAGCTGATACTTTATGAATCCGCCGCTGTTGGAGCTGAATTTGACCAGAATAGCGGTAACGTCGCAAACTTGTCCGTTGTCCGGAATAGTGTTGAGAGCGAACCGCGCGTACGCGCTGTTGCGGGCTATAAGGTCCTGCGAACCGAGCCGGAAAAGCGAGGAGCCGTAAAAGCGGTTGCCTTTGGTGCCGTCCGAGAAAGCGTACATGTTGAAATGCTTCAATATCCATCCGGGATGCTCCTGCGGAGCCGTTTCGTCCTTCCACAAGTCGTACGACACGATGTTTCCGTCGGGATACTCGTAATAGTACGTGATATTCTTGTACGAGCCATTCTGGAAAGAAGGATAAACGTCGTCGTCGAACACTCCGTTTTCGGTAGTGGTCCATACGGACTGCACCCCTTCGAAGCGGATAAGGCGGCCGAGGTCCTGCGGGTCGCGTATCTGGCTCCAACTGGTAACCACCATGGTGTCGGCGGACGTCAACCCTGCCCGCTCGCCGCGGAACACGTGCGCGTCGATTTCGCTCTGAAGGTCGATGAAATTATTGGCGTAGGAGGGGTCGACCGAAGGCGAACCCAGCGAAAGCATATACCTGTAATTTCCGAGCACGAGTCCGCGGACCTTAACATACAGCCACTGGCCTACCTTGTAGTCGTTGTAGGAATTGGTTATGCCGAGTTTGATTTCTATCGCGCCGCTCTCGTCCTGAATATACAGGGAACGGTAGAAATTACCGAAACGGTCGCTGCTTATGACTTTTCCCTTGATGGTCCAGTCCTGACTGATTTCGACCTTCTGTCCTATCTGGCTGGGGTAAGCGTCGTAATAAAGCTGCTTGACCTGAGAGATAGGCACGATATTCTGGAAGTTGCCGTCGGTATATATGGTCCAGTCGGCAGGGTCGTCGTACTTCCTGCATCCGACCGTCGCCACCGCTGCCGCCAGAACCGCGATTACAAATATTATATGTAACTTTTTCATATTCGTTTAATATTTTAGCAGCTATTAGAACCGGATGTAAGCACTCAGGTAGTAGTTGATTCCGTAGAGATAAAAATATTTCGACGGAAAACGGCTCCAATACGAAGTTCCCGTGTCTTCGTCCCTTTCGCGCAGCCGCATCTGCTCGAAACCGCCGGTACGGATATTCTTATCGTTGAGTATATTCTTGACTTCCAGATTGAGACCGACCTGCATACCGTTCACATACCATACCTTGCCCACGTTGGCATTCAGAACGAAAGCATGCTTGAACTTCTCCTGATGAGTCATCGCCTTCTGCTGTTCGGGAGAAAGGAGAGCGTTCACCTTATCCGTCCTGTAAAGCGGGTTCATGCTTATGTACATGTTGTTGAAGTAGTTGAAGTCCAACCCTATGAACCAGTTGGTCCCGGAACGGTAGTTGAGGCCCACGTTGGCGGCGAGCTGCGGCGTGCTCTCGACTTTGGAGTTCTTCCAGAAGACGGTGGCATTCTGAAGCAATATTGCATCGCTGTTATCCACGGTCTGCGTGAATTTCGGATTGTTGGTGTAAACATAATCGCCCCAGCTCAAAGCGCCGGTCACGTCGAAACCGGTAACGACCGGAACCCTGAAACCGAGTTCGAGACCTACGAATCGCTGGTCGATGCCCCACATGGCGAAATTGGAAAAAGCTCCCCATGAATCGTCATAAAAACTGATAAGTTTGGTCTGGTCGGTAATGGTGGTAACGTAACCGGCCAGCCTCATCTGAAGATACGGCAGGCGCATCTGGTACGACACGTCGAAACTGAAGATTTTTTCGGGGTCGAGCGTCGGAACGAGCGAATTACGCGTGCGCGGAGAAAGGAAGGCATCCGAAAAATACGGAGCCCTCTGCAGGAATGCCAGAGAAGCGGAAACCTTGTGAGCGGCCGTTATGCTGTACGACGCCCCCAGCTTGCCGGTAAACTCGAAGAACGTCTTCTTGTCGGAATCTCCGTAGGAATTCAAGGGGAACAGTCCTTTCTGGAAAAGGCCCTGGCGCCAGAAACTCGACATTCCGAAGTCCAGAGCGGCGAACCCTTCCCACTGGCCGTAATTGAACTGATAGGTGCCCCATACCTTGGCCTGATGAATATGGCCGTAATAATCGTAACCGTACTTGTCGCCCTTGTGCACTATAAGGGGGCTGTGGCCGCTTATGTCGTTCAGGGTCTTTTCATAGTAACGGTCGCTGCCGAAATCGCGGTCGGCGAAGTTGTCGATATTGACCCAGTAATCGCCTCCGAGCAGGTCCTTTATCTTGGTGTAGAATTCCGTGCGGTTGTACCGGTACGATGCTCCGGCATGGAATTCCATGTTGGAACGTATCAGGTGGGCCACCTCGGCCTTGAGCTGGAAGTCGCGCTGGTCGGTGCGGCGGTCGGAAAGGATATACTGCGAACGGCGGCCGGTCTGGATTACATTTCCGCCGGGACCGAGGGTCGGCTCGGTTTCATTGTAGTTGACGTCGTAAATATACTTCCAGTCCACATGCCTTATATCGCCCACGTTGTTCCTCCAGTTGTACTCCAGAGCTTCGGCCTTGTTGACATCGACCTTGTTGGAGAGCCCGTCGAGATAGAAGCTCGGCAGGTTGCGGTAATAGTCGGGCCGCGGGTCGCGGGCCGCATGCCAGTCGAGAGCCGAATAACCGTTCTTGCCGAACCGGAAAGCGGCGGCTACGTTCAGCTTGGTGCGGTCGGTGGGAGTGAACCAGTAATTGAGGATAGCTACCGGTTCGTGATAGTCCCTTACGCGGGCATTGCGGCGGTCGCCGTCCTGATAGCCGTAGTTGGGATTGTAGAAATTGCTGCCCACGAGGTCGTAAGTTTCCTGCGTGGCCGCCATCTGCGCTCCGCGCTCGGTCGGCACGCCAAAAAACGTCAGGCCCAAGCGGTGACGGTCGTTGAACCGCTTCTCGGCAGCGGCGAAATAAGCCCACGCATCGTAATAAACCCCGTGCACCCAAAGGTTGGCCCCCTGACGGGTCGAAACGCTGAACGCGTACGACCACCCGTCGTCTCTCGCACCGGAAGCATAGGTAAGCATCACACGGGCGAGGTACTGTGCGCTGGCGCTCGATACGCTGGCCCGGAAACCCTTGCGCACGGATGCGGCGTTGGCATTTATATTGGTGATGCCGTTGATGCCTCCCACACCGTACTGGTTGATGTTAAGCCCGTTGACTATCTCCTGATTCCGGGTGGCGTCGTTCAGTCCGCTCCAGAGCGACCAGGTGGGATTACCGTTCAGGGCGTCGTTCATCAGAATGCCGTTCATCATAATCTGCTCGGTGTTGGTTTCGTAACCGCGGGTACGGAAACGGAGCTGGCCGAACTGATAACCCGCTACGTTGTCGAACAAATCCCTCGATGCCGACAGAGAACCCGGAGCCCACGAAGCGCCTCCCGATTCGTCGGTGTCGAACTCGGCGAACGCGGAATCGTCGAAGTCGTCGGTAAGCAGTTCCGGAGCGAGGCTGACGAAACCGATGTCCCGCAGAGGCATGTCCGCCCGGACGTTGACTTCGGTAGGCAGAAAGTCGATTGCGCTGACCGTCAACCTGTAAGTGCCGTAGGGAATATCCTCGAAACGGAAAACGCCCTCGGAATTGGTAACGGCTACCTGAGCCGGAACAATGCCCAGAGTAACCTTCGCTCCTTCGACAGGCTGCCGTCCCTGTCGGCTGACGACCTTGCCCGTAATGCCTCCCGCGGACTGAGCCGCAGCCGTAACCAGTCCGGCGAACGCGAGGCAGGTGAACAACAGTAGAATCTTCTTCATATCCTAATTATTTGGCAATAAATATAAATACGGGGAAGTGGTCGCTGTAACCACCCTGAAAATCGTTCCCTACATATGTCCTCAGAGGATAGCCCTTGTACTGCCCGCTTTGCTGAAGCAGGTAAGGCCGTTTGTAAATATGTCCGTAGTATCTGTCCTTCGGTTGCTTGTAAACACCGAGCGTTCCGGGTTCCGGATTCACGAGGCTCTCGCTTACTACGATGTTGTCGAAAAGATTCCAACTGTCCCTGTACGCAAGCGTGCCCAGACCGTCGCGGTGCATCTGGTTGAAGGGATTGAACAACCCGCCGGGTTGCAGGTCGCCCGTTTTCTGCTTCGCGTCGAGTATCTCCGCTATGCTGGCGTCGGTCGGGTCGTCGTTGAAGTCGCCCATCATCACGACCTTGGTAGCGGGATTGAGCTGCATGACCGAATCGGCCGCACGCTTCATTATGGCGGCGGTCGCTTCCCTTTTAAAGGCGGACGCGGCCTGACCTCCCAGCCGGGAAGGCCAGTGGGCCACCATGAAATAAAACGGTTCGTCCTCGATAGTGCCCCACATGGTGACTATGTCGCGCGTACGGAAATCCGTAAGCCCCGGAACCACCACCGGAATGGCGGCGCTGCCTTCATAACGGAACTGGTCGGGGCGGTAAAGGAAAGCCACGTCCACGCCCCGTCGGTCGGGCGAATCGTAGTGGACGATTTGGTAGTTGGCACGCTGCAATTTGGGAAGCGCCGCGAGGTCTTCCATTACGTTCCGGTTCTCTATCTCGGACACTCCTATAACGGTCGGAAAAGCCTTGTTCTCGGCCGAGATATTGTAGAGCACTTTCTCGATATTGGAAAGCTTGGCATTGTACTTATACGAATTCCACTGCTTCGGGCCTTCGGGAGTGAACTCTTCGTCCAGCACGTCGGGCTGATTTATCGTGTCGAAAAAGTTCTCCAGATTGTAGAACATCACGGTGTACCGTTTGGACGGCTGTTGCTCGACAGCGCCGGAAACGGTAAGCATAATCAGCGCAGAGAACAACGCCGCTAACGATAGCTTTTTCATAGGCTCATTATCCGTTGTTTATGTTTCAAAAATGGTTTCGGACCGGAGACTAAAGTCCCCAGTCCGAAGCATTGCATTCGTTTTCAATCCTGTCCTGCACTTCCTGCGGAAGGTTGGCGAAGAAATCCACACCGGTCTTGCGCTCTATTTCGCGCACCGGGCACGCATACTGCGACGTCAGTTTTCCGTTGGAATAGGACTTGTGTTCCAACCAGAAACCTATCGCACGGTAAGACGCCCCGGCCGGTTTGAGAAGCACCTTATAATAATAGTTGGGCACGGGAATCATCTTGTTGTCGTTGTGGTTCCGGATTTCATCCACGGTTTCGTTACCGCCAACGGTACGGAATACCGCGCCGGTAACTACATACAGGGTATCGCTGCCGACATTATCGCGTACCAGTTCCTCCAGCCTGTTCCAGATTGAGCCGTTGAACCGGTTCTGAATCTGGGGAGTGGAATTGGTATAGTAAAACGTCTGCGACTGCATGGCCGAAACGCCGTTGCGGTCGCCGTTCGGTATCTGGTGTCCGCGTGCATACAAGTCGTTGTTCGGCAAGCTCACGCCATAACTCGAACTGAGGTCCGTCTGCCAGCCAGGGTTTATATCGGGGTCGTACTTCCAACTGCCGCTTCTCCCGCTGCCTATATGCGACCTGTGAAGCGGATACGCTACCCATACGCCAGCATAGGTAGTGCGGTCGTAGAGTATCGAATAATTCCGCTTGCCGGAAGCATAGTGGGTTACGAACACGCGGTCGGCGCTCGTCTGCACCTGAGGAAGTTCGAGCCAGCCGGGATACTGCGGGTCGGGGTCAGGGTCGGTGTCGGGGTCAGGG
>DBFWXZ010000024.1:0-2860 GCA_048214935.1 Tidjanibacter sp. | reverse complement strand
CGAACGAGCCGGTCGAACCGCATTCTTTCCGAATCGCCCGCAGTGGGCTGCGGACCGAGGCTCCGACCGGACAGCGCCGACCGGGACGGCTTAACGGGATACGCCGCCGATTCGCTGTACAACATCTTGGCACTTGTTCCGCCATCCATGTTCCAACCGTTATGCATCGGAATTTCGCCCGTATATCTGGCAGTAAGCCGGAAGTTTTCCGCCGCGTTGGAATCACCTACGGCATCGAACTCTACGGTATAGACAGTGCCCGTGCGGCTTACCTTGACGGTCCCGGAAACCAGACGTATGGAATACATGGCTCCGCTTTCAATCCAGTGCCAGACGAACGTCCAACGCTGCGAGCAGGCACCGCTCGCATAGTCTTTGCTCAGGGTATAGGTTCCTTCCGGGATAAGTATGTTGTCGAGGTCGGGCTCGACATCCGAATACAAATCTATTAGCAGCAAATTGCCCGTACCGCCGTTTACCGGATTCGGATGCCAGTCCAACTCGCAATCCGCCAGACGGAAATAGTAATTGTGAACTCCGGCGTTACCGCCTTTCAGATAGTAGCCCGTGCCCTCGTAAAGCCGGTCGGGACTGATATTCAAACACTCTATTTTATTCCGGATATCGAGTATGCCGGCAAATGTAGCCGTGACGGTGGTTTCTTCGGACGTAGTAAAATTACATGCAACGGTATAGTTATCGCCGAGGCGGGCGACAGTAAATTCTCCCCCGGTACAGTAATAGGTTTTAAGGACACCGTTCTCCATGACGGTAAGCCGGGTCCCACCGTTTCCTCCGGGTATGAACGTACCGGCGGTCGTGGTCGTTCCGTCGTTGGCCGCATAGGTACCGTTCGGGATAAACGGATTCAGCATGTCTGCCGAAACGGTCGAGTAGAATTCGAGGTACAGAGATGCCTGCGGATTCTGCTCCTTGTCGTGTAAAACCACCGTCCACTTGTCGGTATCGGGATTGGAGGCGGTCAGGCCGTAATACACAGTTTCTGCACAGGTCGCATCCAGATTCCTGTTGCCGGACGACAGGTTTTTGAACGTCACGAGGCCCGTATAGGTGATTTTGAAAGTAGCTCCCAAATCCGTAGTACCGGTCATTACTACATCGTAGGTATCGCCGGAACGGGTCAGGAGCATTTGGGCCTCGGCATAGGAACCGCCGCCGGACTGTCTGCCCGTTTCATCGGTTTCGGCCCACCATGTGTAGTCGTTGTTCCCGATAGTCCACTTGTCGCCCGAATCCGAAATGTCGAGTTCGTAGGCGCCGTCGGCAGGCATCGCAACAAAGGGGCTTGCGGCAATATCGGAATAGAAGCAGAACCGATGTTTGACTCCTGCTCCCGACGCATAACCCTGCGCGTCCCACGGAATATTGTCCAAGCCCAGCACGAATTGGCCGGTCTGTTTGCCGGGATGAGCGTCGTCGCCGAAGTAGGCGGCAACAGAGATGCGGGTAGCCTTTATGACCTCGTCGTAGCCGGTGGTCATCTCGATGGTCTGCACATCGGAATAGTCCCCGGCGGCAGCGACAGCGACCCCGATTACATAAGTGGTTTCGACTTCGAGACCCTCGACCTCGACCGGGGAAGTCATATCCTCGATAGGAGTGCCGTTCTCGAACAGTTCCTGAGCCGTGGATGGCATCGGACGGCCATGCTCGACGCAGACATAAGCCGCCTTCTCGACGCCTGCGGAAGGAGCGACGGTAAACGAAAGGGAGGAAGGAGAAACCTTGCCTGCGGTTACGGTTACAGCCGGAATGCCGACGGTAGTCATTTCCACAACTGCCACATCGGAGTAAACCTCGCCGCTGACCGCCGCCGCGGCTATTACATACGCGGTTTCGGCTTCCAATCCGTCGGCGGTGTATTCTTCGGCCGCATCGGGCCGCCCTTTGGCGCCGGTTTCGAGTATGGCGGCCGCCTCGGGAATGGATTCGCCTTTCTTTACGACCACATAGGCCACTTCCTTCGCATATGTAGGGATAATGGTAAAGGTCAGAGCGGAAACGGTCGCCTCTCCTGCCTCGAGTTCGACGGCGGGCCGCTCCGGAGCGGATGCGGCAAGGGTGGTCATTTCCGCAGTAACCACAGCGGAGTAAACATTTCCGTTTACCGCCGCCGCGGCTATTACGTACACGGTTTCGGCTTCCAGACCGGCGACGGTATATTCCCGGGCCGCGTCGGCCCGTCCCTCGGTGCCGGTCTGAAGTATGCCGGCCGCCTCGGGTACGGGTTCGCCTTTCTTCGCCACCACGTAGGCTACCGCCTGCGCGTCGGCCGGAGTGATGGTAAAGGTAAGGGCCGTCTCGGAAGGCGTGCCTTCCTTAATCTCCACCTTCGGAGTGGCCGTAACGGGGTCGTCGTTATTGCAAGCCGACACCAGCCCTGCACACACGGATGCCGCCGCCAAAGCGCAGTAGAGTTTTTTCATGTTTTAAGGTTTTATGCCCGAAGCCTCGGTCTGATTGTTACATGCAAATATATAATAAAATAGTATAAATCAAACTTTTTAGAATATTAATTGTCCTGAAAAAGCCGTTGGGCGCTCTCTGGCCGGTATCGGGCATAAAAAAGCGGCGCCTTTGGCAAGGACGTTTCATACAATGCGGCCGCGAGGCTTTAAGGAGGCAAAACCCTTATCCCGGAAACCGGGACGCCAGCCGGGATAACGCAAGGCGGCTCCCCCTTGCAGGGGAGCCGCTTACCCGGCCGGAGCAGGAAACGGTCCGTGCGGACAGGAGTCCGCACGGACGCAGTCGGGTTAACGAACGAGCCGGTCGAACCGCATTCTTTCCGAATCGCCCGCAGTGGGCTGCGGACCGAGGCTCCGACCGGACAGCGCCG
>DBFWXZ010000023.1:0-2466 GCA_048214935.1 Tidjanibacter sp. | reverse complement strand
GTGTAGATACTAATTGAAAAGTGCGCTGTATTCTAATTGAAAAGAGCTCCATCCATAACTTGTTACAAAATTACTATAAGTTTAAAATATTCATTTATCTTGTCTCATTTTTTGTGTTTCCTTAAGCCTATAAGACAGTCCGGTCATATTAACCAGATAAGCTTTATGTGTAAGCCTGTCAACCATTGCCGCCACAAGCACCTTGTCCTTTATGATTTCATTCCATCTGTTAAAAGCCAAATTAGTAGTAATGATTGTAGCCTTTTTTCCGGCTCTTAACGACAGGTGGTTAAAAAGCAGTTCTCCTCCTTCCTTGTCACAACTGACATATCCGAACTCATCACAGATGACCAGATCGTATTTTTCAAACCTTAATTGTAGCGTCCTCAGTGTCTTTGCTGATTTAGCCTCCCTTATCTGGGTAAGCAGGACCGGCACTGAAGTAAACAATACGGTAAAGTCCTGTTGGCAGGCCTTTATTCCCAAAGCCGTAGCAATATGCGTCTTTCCCGTTCCCGGATTTCCATACAGGACCAGGTTTCTTCCCTGTCTGATGAAGTCCAGTGTCTCCAATTCAGGTAATATTACCTGTGCCTCTTTGGGCATGTCTTCCATAACAAGCTCATGCAGATACTTCATTTGTGGAAATCCCGCAGATCTTATCCTTGATCTTCTTCTACACTCCCTTCTCCTGGCGCTTTCCTTTCCAAGCAATTCCGTCAAGAACTGCAGATGGTTCCAGTTTTCTTCAGCTGCCAATGAAAGGGTGCATTCCAGTTCCTCTTTAAAGGCCAGAAGCTTCAGTTCTGCAGCATAGTCATAAATGGTTTCTTTTTCTGATTTCATATATTATAAACTTAAATGGTTGGTATTATATCATGCACTTCATTGTATCCTGTCATGAGCGCCGTGATGCCTTCAAGCATATCCACAGCTTCTCTTTCTATATTCTCCTGTTGTGCCGGGAGAACAGGCGGTTCCATGGTTTCTTCTGTCTCTCCCTGTACGCTACCATGCAGCATGGCCTTTACCTGGTCCGGAGATATCTTTCTGACACCACGTCCGGTCAGCTCCTTGCATGCCGTGACAATGTCCGTTCCGGAAAATCCATTTTTTCGGGCATAGTCCAGCAACAGAACAAACGTCCTGTTGTCCTCCTTGAAATGGATGTCATACAGCCTTCTCAGTTCTTCCGGTGCTCTTTGCCAAACCACAGAGTGGGGCAATGCCCCCGGTTTACGGGAAAGTGTACGCAAATAGTGCTCCAGCTTGATGCACCAGTCTCCACCGCAATAACTGCGTTGATGAGAGGCCACTTTCTCCTTCCCGTACAGGATGACGATTTTTTCACTATAAACCTTGACATGTACTTTTTCTCCCACAAGAGAATCAGGTACGGAATAATGAACATTTTTCATGCTGATAGTTGACCATTTATCCACAATGTACTCATAGACCTCAAAACAGCCCAGATTACCGGGAAAAGGCTTCAGCGATGACAGGTCAGCTTCCAGACGTGATGTTTTCTCCGCTGTTGAAAGACTGCCTTGCTCGTTGTTGACCTGCATACATACCCGGTTTAAATGCTCCTGGGCAGAATGTATATCACCAAAATGGTCTGTCAGGCAGAAAGCTTTCCTTCTGACATATTCCACGCTGCGCTCCACATGTCCTTTCTCCCATCCGGCCCGTACATTACAGAAACGGTACTCAAAACAATAGAAACCGGACATCTTCATCAAAGCTTCTGTAGGTTTCTTATCACCACCGACAAAGCTCTTGACGGCTACACGCATATTGTCATAGACCATCATGGCGGGGACACCATGTATATCCCTGAAAAAGTTACGGTGGGATTCCATGAAGGCAAGCGTATTCTGATGCCTGAAAAGATAGGCGTATCTGCCATTGCTATGCCCGAAAGTGAATACGGCCAGATAAAACTTGGTTTTGACGCCGTCAATAAAAAGAAGAACTTCACCCCAGTCAAACTCGGCAATGCATCCAGGCTCATAGAACAACCGGATAAAGGCTTCGCTCTTTTTCTTCTCTTTGTATGACTCTATATTTTTTATATAACTGCATACTGTGGCGTAACTGATGGTGTATCCTTGAGATAACAGAAACTGGTGGATATCCTTTTTCAACATGCGCTGTTTGCGAAGTCCGGTAGCTATCTTAACGGCATTCTTCTTCAGGCAAAATCCTATCTTATCCTTAATCTCTTGTGTGAGCCGGCGAGGACGGCGTCTGGAACTGTCATACCTGGGCTGGATGGTAAGCAAATCACTCAAAGCCTCTTCTGGATTGTCCGTGCGGATGGCTGATTCGTACTTTGAAAGAATATTGTCAACGGTATGACGGCTGACATGAAGTTCACGAGAGATACGCCGTTTGCTATAACCGCATACTCTATACATGTGTATTATTGATTGTCTTTCTACCATAGTCTTCATTTTACCTTTG
>DBFWXZ010000022.1:0-52131 GCA_048214935.1 Tidjanibacter sp. | reverse complement strand
GCCTACATCTCCAAGCCGCTCGACCCGCACGCTCTTATCGATACCATACAACGACTCCTTCCACGGAAATCATCCCCTATAGCACCCCAAGACTCAGAGTAAAACAACTCCCCCGCCCGGGTTCGCTTTCCACCTTTATGGCGCCTCCGTGAGCCTCTACAAACTCCTTTGAAATGGCCAGCCCCAGGCCGCTTCCCTGCACTTTCGAACCCGGCACGCGGAAATAGCGTTCGAAAATGCTTTTATGGTAGCGCGGGTCTATTCCACGGCCGAAATCCTGTACGTAAATATCCACCGTTTTGTTTTCCTGCCGGGCTCCCACTATGATGCGGGAATTTTCCGGCGAGTGGTGTATCGCATTCGAAAGCAGGTTGGTTATCACCCATGCTATTTTTTCGCTGTCCACGAAAAGTCTGGATATTTTTTCCGGGTACTCCACTTCTACGAAGCACCCGAATTTTTCCGCCAGTACCCGCGTGGCGGAAACGGCGTAGTTTATAAGCTCGATGGGCTTGGTTACCTTGGGCATGAGCTTCAACCGTCCGGTTTCGAGCTGGGTCATGTTGAGCAGTTCGCCGGTTATGCGCAGCAGGCGCTCGCTGCTTTCGCGGATATTGTACGCAAGGGTTTTCTGCTCGTCGTTCAGAGCGCCCAGCCGGTCGTCTTCCAGCAGTTGCAGGCTCATGAGGATGGAGGATATGGGAGTTTTCATTTCATGGGATACGGTGGATATGAAATTGGTCTTCGCCGTGTCCAGTTCCTTGAACTTCGTTATGTCCGCAAGCATTATCACGTTGCCTATGAAAGTCTTTTCCCCTTTGCCGGAGGAGTCCATGTAAAGGGGGATGTTTTCCATCTGGTAGTAACATTCCTTGTTGTCGGCATATATTTTGAGCGGCGTCCGGTCGGGGTTGTCCGCATAGAGCTCCCGGATGAGCTTGCGCAGCAGGTCGTTCGTCAGCGCCAGCTCGGTAGCGTTTCCGGCTTTAGCTATCCGCGCCTTGTCAAGGTTGAGTATGTTGAGAGCTTCGTCGTTCACGAACAGAATGTTCTTTTCCGGGTCGAGGCCTATAATGGGTTCGTGCAGGCTGTTTACGATGGCTTCTATCCTTTTCTTGTCCATCATCATGCTTTCGAGGGTGCTCTGCCTGTACTCGGAGAGCTTTTCGGCCATGGTGTTGAAGGATTCGGCCGCTTCGGCGAATTCCCGGTTCCCGCTCGCGTCGAGCCTCTTGTCGTAGTTTCGGTTGGCTATTTCTATAATGCCTTCCTTGAGTTTGTCTATGGGGCGCACTACGGCTTTGGGGAAGCGTACGAGAAGTACGAAGGCTACGGCCATGCACAGGGCTGCGACCGCGGCTATATACCACATGTCGTCGGAGGCCTCCGCCTGAAGCGCGTCGTTTTTAGTGCGGATGGAACTCATGTTGAGCGCCATTATCCGGTACAGGTCGGTACGGATAGCCTGCACGAGAGCCGGCGACACGGAGTCCCGCAAGGCATCCACCTTCGTTTTAAGCGCGTCCGTAACTTGGAATTCGTCGGTTTCGGTAATGTTCTTTTCCTGCTTGGCGAGGTTGGATATGAGGCTTTCCATGGTTTCCCCGCCTACCGCGAGGCTGTCCGCCGAAGCCAGCATGTCGGCCGCATACCGCACGGAGTTGTAATTGTCCGCCAGGATGTTGGCGGCCGAGCGCGACAGGTCGTGTATATAAGCAGCTCCCTGTATGCCGAGCAGAACTATCATCGTGAACAGGAGGCCGATTCCCATTGTAAGGCGGCTGCGTGTCTTCATGTCAGGAAAGAATTAGAATGTCGATACCGGTACGCGCGAGCCGCCGCAGCAGTTTGGGCAATCCGGCGGCCGTCCGCACGGCGGAAAGAAAGGACGCCCGCGGCCGGCAGATACAGACCGTACTGATACGGAGCCGTACGGCCGTGTCCGCTATCGTTTCCGTGAGCCGGTTGGAGTGTATGCGTATGACCTCGCCCCCGAGTTCCTCCGCCAGCTTGAAATTGTTTATAAGGTAACGCTGGTTGGCAAGGGGAATGCGGTCCGGGGTTTCGCGGGTGTTTTCCACGTACAGTACGGCGAAACGTGCATTGCACCGGGTCGCGAGGCGCGCCGTTTTGCGTATCAGCCGCCGCGGTTCCTTTTCGCGGCTGTCTATCACGGCCAGAAACTTATCGTGGCTCGGGGATGCGGTTTCGGCCACTTCGTTCTCGACTTTTTTTTCCACCCTCATCGCCACTTCCTTCAGGGCGAATTCCCTCAGCCGGAGAATGTTTTCCTGACGGAAAAAATGGGCGAGCGCGGTCGGAATTTTGTCCGGGGCGTATATCCTGCCGGCTTTCAGCCGGTCGATAAGGTCTTCTGCCGTCAGGTCGATGTTCACCACTTCGTCGGCCGTTTCCAGCACGCTGTCGGGGATACGCTCCCGCACTTCTATGCCGCAAATGTGCTGTATGTGCTCGTTCAGGCTTTCGAGATGTTGTATGTTCACGGCGCTTATGACGCTTATGCCCGCATCCAGCATCTGCATTACGTCCTGCCATCGCTTTGCGTTCGGACTTCCCTCGATATTGGTATGTGCGAGTTCGTCCACTACGACTATCCGGGGATGCAGGTTGAGGACGGCCTGCGTATCCATTTCCTCCAGTTCCTTCCCTTTGTAGAACAGCTTGCGGCGCGGGATTACCGGAAGCCCTTGCAAAAGGGCTTCCGTTTCGGCCCTGCCGTGGGTTTCGACATAGCCTATTTTCACGTCTGCCCCGGCTTCGAGCAACTGCCGGGTTTCCTGAAGCATCCGGTAGGTTTTTCCCACGCCCGCTATCATCCCTATGTAAATCTTGAACTTGCCGCGCTGGGAACGCTTTATCGACTCGAGGAACCGCTCGACGCTTTCTTCCCTTTCCATTTTCGTTCTCGCAGGTTTCGTTGCTTTTGGCAAAGTTAGCATTTTCGATATTCCGGGCGGCTTTTTACTTCCCGGCTGACGGAAGCGCGGTTTCCAGAGCTATGTTCAGTTTCAGGACATTGACTTTCGACGGTCCGAAAATGCCGAACCACGGCCGCTCGGTCAGCGAATCGACCAGCCGTCGCACCGCTGCGGTATCGAGTCCGCGGGCTTCCGCCACGCGGCGCACCTGTATGCGGGCTCCGTACGGGGTTATGTCGGGGTCGAGTCCGCTTCCGGAGGCCGTTACCAGCTCGGCGGGGACATCGCCGCGGGAAAGGTATGGATGAGCCGACAGGAAGTTCCTTATGCGGCTTTCCACTTCGGCCAGATAATCCGGATTGCAGGTTCCCATGTTGCTTCCTCCCGACAGGGCCGCATCGTAGTCCACCGCGGAGGGCCTGCCCCAGAAATACGCGCCGTCCGTAAAAGCCTGCCCCACATTGGCTGCGCCGACGGCGCGGCCGCCGACGCTCAGAGTTTCGACGCGCCCGCAGCGGGGCGTCGCGACCTGAGCTAACGCCCAGAGGACCGCCACGTAAAGCACGCCCAGTATCCCGCAGAAGGCTACGGTTAATTTAAAGGATTTCCAAAGGGTTTTCATCGCAGGAATTTAAAACAGGTTTATGAGCATGTCGATTAACTTTATGCCTATGAACGGAGCCGCAACGCCTCCGAGGCCGTAAACCATCAGGTTGCGTCGCAGCAGGGCCGAAGCTCCGAGCGGACGGTACTTTACGCCCCGGAGCGCCAGAGGAATAAGCATCGGAATTATCAGGGCGTTGAATATCACGGCCGACAGTATGGCGCTTTCCGGACTGTGCAGGCGCATTATGTTGAGCGCCGAGAGCGCCGGCACGGACGCAATGAACAGAGCCGGCACTATGGCGAAGTATTTGGCCACGTCGTTGGCTATGCTGAACGTGGTGAGCGTGCCGCGGGTCATAAGAAGCTGTTTGCCTATTTCCACTATCTCTATCAGCTTGGTGGGGTCGTTGTCCAAATCTACCATGTTGCCGGCTTCCTTGGCCGCCTGCGTGCCGCTGTTCATAGCCACGCCCACGTCGGCCTGCGCAAGGGCGGGGGCGTCGTTCGTTCCGTCGCCCATCATGGCTACCAGCTTGCCGGCCTGCTGTTCGCGGCGGATGTATTCCATTTTGTCTTCCGGCCGGGCTTCGGCTATAAAGTCGTCCACGCCTGCCCGCTCGGCTATATACTTTGCCGTCAGTTGATTGTCGCCCGTGACCATAACGGTTTTGACCCCCATTTTCCTCAGCCGCTCGAAACGTTCGCGGATGCCGGTTTTAATTATGTCCTGAAGCTCTATCACTCCCTTTACGCGGCCGTTTTCGGCTACCGCCAGCGGCGTGCCGCCGCTTTGCGAAATCATCCGTACCGTCTCCATGGCGTCTTCCGGAAATTCGCCACCGGCCGCTTCGACGATGCGCCGTATGGCTTCGTACGCCCCTTTGCGTATGGAGCGGCCGTTGCGGAGGTCTATCCCGGAGCATTTGGTTTCGGCCGTAAACCTTGTCATCCTCGCTCCGACCGTTACGAGCTCGTGTACGCGCACGCCGTGGCTGCGGCCGAGTTCCAGCACCGAGCGGCCTTCCGGGGTTTCGTCCGACAGGGAGGCCAGCATGCAGGCTTCCACGAGCGAACGCATATCGGTTCCGTCGGCCGGGTAAAAGCGGGTAGCCCTGCGGTTTCCGAGGGTTATGGTTCCTGTTTTGTCCAGCAGCAGCGTGTCCACGTCGCCTGCGGTTTCCACGGCTTTTCCGGATTTGGTGATTACGTTGGCCCTCAGCGCCCTGTCCATGCCGGCGATGCCTATGGCGGAAAGCAGGCCGCCTATGGTGGTGGGTATGAGGCAGACGAAAAGAGAAATGAACGCCGCTACCGTTATATGCGCCCCTACGTAGTCGGACATCGGCTTGAGGGTTACGCAAACGATGAGGAACACGAGCGTAAACCCGGCCAGCAGTATCGTCAACGCTATCTCGTTAGGGGTCTTGCGGCGGGAAGCCCCTTCCACGAGTGCTATCATCCGGTCGAGGAAGCTTTCTCCGGGCCGGGCCGTCACCCGCACCACTATCCTGTCGGACAGCACCCGTGTCCCTCCCGTTACAGAGCTTTTGTCGCCTCCGGCTTCGCGTATGACCGGCGCGCTTTCCCCGGTAATGGCGCTCTCGTCTATCGAGGCCAGCCCTTCGGTTATTTCGCCGTCGGCCGGGACGGTGTCGCCGGCCGTACATTCGAACAGGTCGCCTCTTTGCAGCTCCGAGCTGCTGACCGTCGCTACGCCGGCTGCGGTGATGCGCCGTGCGGGAGTTTCTTCCCTCGTGCGCCGCAGCGAATCGGCCTGGGCCTTGCCTCTGGCTTCCGCCACGGCTTCTGCGAAATTGGAGAACAGCAGGGTAGCCAGCAATATCAGGAATATCGCCAGATTGTACCCGAACGAACCCTGCGAGTCGTCGCCGCTTACGGCTATGTAAACCAGAAGCACGGGCATCGCGGCCGTAACGGTTTCTACCGTGAACATTATGGGGTTTCTTACCAGCGTCCGGGGGTCGAGCTTTCTCACGGCCGCCGCGAGGCTTTGGCTCAGAACTTTTCCGGTGAACAGGGACTTATCGTTTTTCATTGCTTCGGAATCGGTTTAATAACTCAGGTAATCCGCTACCGGACCGAGGACGAGGGCCGGGAAGAACGACAGGGCAGCCACTATCAGTATTACGGCCATGGTCATTGCGGCGAAAGTGGCCGTATCGGTTCTGAGGGTCCCGGCGCTTTGGGGGATGTATTTCTTTCCGGCCAACAGCCCGGCTATGGCTACCTGACCTATTATGGGCAGGTAACGGCCGAACATAAGCACGATTCCGGTCGATATGTTCCAGAACGGAGTGTTGTCGCCCAGCCCCTCGAATCCGGAGCCGTTGTTGGCGGCCGCGGAGGTGTACTCGTAGAGCATCTCGCTCAGGCCGTGGAAGGACGGATTGGCGGTCCAGCCGGGCGAGGGAGCCGCGGCGGTCAGTCCGCATGCCAGAGCGGTTCCGGTAAGTATCAGCAGCGGGTGAAGCAGCACCACTATCGTGGCTATCTTCATTTCTCTCGCTTCGATTTTTTTGCCCAGAAATTCCGGCGTGCGGCCCACCATAAGTCCGCTTATGAAAACCGCTATTATCAGGAACGCGTAGTAATTCATCAGCCCGACGCCCACTCCGCCGAACCAGCAGTTTATCTGCATGTCGAGCATCTGGAGCATTCCGCTGAGAGGCGTGTGGCTGTCGTGCATGCTGTTTACGGAGCCGTTGGAAGTTACGGTGGTCGTTATGCCCCACAGGGCCGAGGCCGCCGTTCCTGTCCTGACCTCCTTTCCTTCCATGCTGCCGGTGTCCTGCCTTATGCCGAGGTCCGCGATGGCGGGGTTTCCGCCGGTTTCCTGATGCACGGATATACACACGCTCGCTATGTAGGCTGCGAACATTACTCCGAAGATGGTCCATGACAGCTTTTTGCGCTTCAGGTAAAAGCCGAGAGCGAATACCATCGCCATGGGTACGAGCAGTATCGAGCAACACTCGACCGCGTTGGTAAAGTAGTCGGGATTTTCCAGCGGATGTGCCGAATTGGTTCCGTAGTAGCCGCCGCCGTTCGTGCCGAGCTGCTTTATGGCTATCACTGCGGCTGCGGGTCCCTGCGCTATCGTCTGTCCGGTCCCTTCCAGCGTGGTTGTTTTTTCCGCTCCCTCGAACGTCATGGGTACGCCGCCTGCGACGAGCAGTATTCCTGCGGCAAGCGAAAGCGGAAGCAGGATTCTCGTCACGCTTTTTACGAGATATACCCAGAAGTTGCCTATCGTTTTCGTGGTTTTTCCTGCCAGAGCCTTGAATATTCCCGCCAGAGCGGCCATTCCGCAGGCGGCCGTAACGAACTGGAACAGCATTATGACGAAGAGCTGGGTAAAATAGGTCAGGCCCGTTTCTCCGCTGTAATGCTGGAGGTTGCAGTTGACCAGAAAGCTGATGGCGGTATTGAACGCGAGGTCGGGCGACTGTCCGGGGTTGCCGTCGGGATTGAGCGGCAGCACCCCCTGCAATATCAGCAGAAGCATACCCCACAGAAACCAGCACAGGTTGAGCGTGAGAAGCGTTTTGAGGAACTGTTTCCAGTTCATTTCTTTCGACGGGTCTATGCCGCAGAAGCGGTAAACCAGTCTTTCCACGGGCGCCATAAAGTCGAAAAGGTTCTTTTCTCCCTTGTAAACTTTCGCTATGTAGCGTCCGAGAGGATAGCTCAGGACGACCGTCAGGACGACCTGAAGTACGATGCCGTAAATTTCGGTATTCATTTGTCGCCGGTTCGGGGTGTCAGAATTTGTCGGGCTTTACGAGCACGTACGAGAGGTAGGCGAATAAAGCCGCGGAAAGAATCAGAAGAAATGTGAACATGGCCTCGCATATTTTATATGTTCTCGAACCAGTCCGCGCATTTGCGGAAAAATGCGAAGCAGAGCACGCCGGCCGCGCACAGGATTATAAACGAAAGGATTTCATTCATGGTTTTGCGGGTTTGTTTATGCCCGCACCTGTACCACGGCCGTGCCATACCGGTGCTTTGCGCTGTATTCGCTTGGATGTCAGATTATTGTGCGGCATGTCCACATCCCGCACCGAAGAAAAAGCCTGCCGAAACGGCAAGGGGGCCTTTCAAAACGGAAGGGGGCTATTTGGGTATGCCGTACTCTTCGAGTTTCCGGTAAAGGGTGGTAAGGCCGATTTCCAGAAGTCGAGCGGCCTCGGTCTTGTTTCCGCCGGTGTATTCGAGCATCCGCAGGATATGGCGTTTTTCCATTTCCGCCATCGGCGTGGGGAACCCCGCGCCTGAGGTATCCGCGGTCGCGGCGTGGAATTCCAGCGGAAGGTCTTCCGGCCTGAGAGTGTTTCCTTCCGACATTATCATGCTGCGCTCCACCACGTTGCGCAGCTCCCGGACGTTCCCGTGCCATGCGTGGCGGCGCAGCAGTTCCAGATATTCCGGCGCGACGGCGTCTATGCGCTTTCCGACCTTCGCGGCCAATTGCGCCGCGAAGCCGCGTACGTATTCCGGAATATCGGACAGCCGCTCGGAGAGCGGGGGCAGTTCTATGCGGAAAACCGAAAGCCGGTAGTAAAGGTCTTCCCTGAAGCGTCCGCCCCGGATTTCATGTTCGAGGTCGCGGTTGGTGGCCGCTATCATGCGCATGTCCACGCGGGCGGCTTTCGTATCTCCCACCCGGATGAACTCTCCGCTTTCGAGCACCCGCAGCAGCTTGGCCTGAAGGTCGGCCGACATTTCCCCGATTTCGTCCAGAAACACGGTTCCTCCGTCCGCCTCGTCGAAAAGGCCTTTTTTGTCTTTGACCGCTCCGGTGAAAGCTCCCGCCCGGTGGCCGAACAGTTCGCTCTCCAGCAGTTCGTGCGATATGGCGGAGCAGTTTACCGCTACGAAAGGTTTGGCGGCCCGGCTGCCGGCCGCATGAATCGCGCGGGCGAAAACTTCCTTGCCTGTCCCGGTCTGGCCGGTCAGAAGTACGGTGGTGTCGGTGGCGGCTACGCGGCGGGCAAGCTCCACGGCCCGGAGAAATGCCGGAGAACGGCCCGTAATATTGTCGAATGAATATGTCGAAACCGCTGCCAGAGCCGGTTTTGCGCGTTGCGCCGAGGCTTTCTCGCAGGCTTGGGCCAGCAGGGGAATTATGCGGTCGTTGTCGTCGCCCTTGGTAATGTAGTCGAACGCCCCGTTTTTTACCGCCCGCACGCCGTCGGATATGTTTCCGTAGGCGGTCAGCAGTATCACTTCCGTCGCGGGGCTTTCCTTTTTTATCCTCGCCGCGAGCTCCACGCCGTTGCCGTCGGGCAGTTTGACGTCGCACAATACCACCTCCGGATTCGTGCGGGCGAGTTGTTTCAGCCCGGACGCACAGTCGGACGCCTGAACGACTTCGTAACCTTCCAGCGAGATGATACGGGAAAGCAACTGCCTCAACCGGTCCTCGTCGTCGATTATAAGTACCTTTCCGGTGGCCATTGCGCAAATATAGTGAAAGGTGAGCGGCAAGCCAAGTTTACTTGAGCTTGTCCGAACCGCATCCTGTATTATCCGGTTACGAAACGATATGCGGAGCTTCCGCTAAGGGGCGAAGGTTTGGCATCGCTCCGGAACGCGACCGCCGGGTAAACGGCGAGGCCCGTATTTTCCCGGGCACCGACGATAAGTCAGTAATAAAATACTTCTTCGGCTACCAGCCGTTCCCATTCCGGATGCTCCCTGATATAGGCGGCGACGAATCCGCACAGGGGAACCACGCGCAGGCCCTGCCGTTCTATGTCCTCGAGGGTCTGCTTCACCAGCTCCTTTCCTATCCCGCGCCCCTCGAGCTGCGGAGGTACTTCCGTATGCGTAAGCTGGATTATGCCGTCCGGCGTTTTTACATAGTCTATAAGTGCAATTCGGCCGTCGATGTCGAATTCGTAGCGGCTTTTTTCCCGGTTGTCCCGCAGTTGATACTTTTCCATGGTATTGGTGGTATGTTGTGTCGCGGCAAGTCCAATTTCTATTCCAATTTATTTCGGAACATAGCCGGCATGGACGGCCGGAAAAATATTTTGCCGTAAAGAGGAAAATTTTTCCGCAGGGCGGCGAATCCGTCCCCCGGTTTGTTTATCGGACTTATAATCCTATATTTGTGAAGATAACCGCAGGGCCCGTTCAGGTCGAGGAGGGTTCCGCTCAGAAATATTCAAAAATGAGAAAATTCGTTTGTCTTTCGGTTCTTGCCGCTGCCGCCGCCTGTTACTCATGCTCGGACAGCGAGCCGGTCGAAAACCCTCCCGCTCCCTTGCTGGAGGTTATGCCGGAGAGTTTGACATTCCCGGCCGCAGGAGGAAGCCTGACCGTCACGGTGACGGCCCGCGGCGTGCAGTGGACGGCCGAACCGTCCGACGGCTGGCTGTCCGTCGGAACGGAAGTTTCCGACGACGGAGGTACGCTGACCGTTACCGCATTGCCGAACGACTCCGTCGAGCGCCTCGGGAGCGTGGTAGTTAAAGGAGAAGGCGTAGAAGACGTGGTCGTTACCGTCGTGCAGGAAAGCGTTCCGTTGCCCGAACCCGAACCGTCCGTATGGGACAGGAGTTCCGCTTGCAGGATGAATCTGAACGGTCCGGTCCGGACTGCGGGATTGCACGGCAGCTATGCCGACGATACGTTCGTTTACGACCTCGGTTTCGACGGAACCGGAATGCTCGTGAGCTTCGCCCGGGACGGCGGCGAAGTCTTCCGGCTGGATTACGACGCCGAAAACCGGCTGACTTCCATAACGAGAGAGCATGACGGAAAGTCCGTCGCTCTGTCGTACGGCTCCCACGGAAAGTATGTAGCCGTCGAGGAGCTGTTTACGGAAATACAAATAGAGTGCATGACCATGGACTGCAACGTGTGGCTGCCGCGGTTCATCCGGAATCTGGAGCGGATTTCGGCGGACGGCCGCGTTTATTCGTTCTCCGTGTCGGACGGCGGAGCGGAGGTGACGCTCGACGGAGAACCGTTCCAGCGGATAACCTACGACGGCGATTTTCCGGCCGAACTTGTGTTCCCCAGCTATTTCGGCGAAAGCCGTGTAACTTACGGATTCAACAGGGAGAACGGCAATATCCTTACCTACGAACTCGCCGACGAATGGGGCGGCGTGACCCGGATTTATAACGACGACAGGTTGAACACTCTGGCCCGCACCGAGGGCGATATGCCGCTGGAGGCCGCTTACAACAATCATCTCGACATGGTTTCGGTGAGCTTCGCCGATATGCCGTCGTACGACCGCACTATGGAATACGCTTACGATGCGCACGGAAACTGGACCGGCATGAAGGTCGTATCGGCTTCCGGGACGGAAAACATTGAGCGCGAAGTCACCTACCGGTAGCACTTCAGGGCCTGCCCCGGTAAATCCCCGAAAAACGGAACCCGCCCGTCCTGCACACGATTGCGGGACGGGCGGATTCGTTTTAGGCCGGCCTGCCGTACGGTCGCGTTATTTTTCCAGCTCTTCGATTGCCGTCGTCACCGTGTCGTCTATCGGATATATTTCCGCATAGAATCCGGTGTCCTCCAGCGGCGTGTTGCGCCCGATATACGCTCGCAGTTGAGCCGTGAGCAGGGCTTTCGACTTTTCGATTTGTTCCGGCGCGGGCTTTACCCCCTGCCGCGAGGCGTAGGACACGAAGTCCTCCAGCAACCCTGCGTCGGCATCCAGCAGGGAATCGAGTTGCGCGACGGTCCGAATCCGGTTTACGTCTTCACGGCGGCGGTCGCTGTACTCTATGGTGTAGCGGTAGAGGATATTGCGCCCGGCCACTTCCACGAAATACGGGGTAACGTCGGCCGTATCCAGCGGTACGAATACATCGGGCATTATGCCTCCGCCCCCGTAAACCGTACGGCCGCCGGGGGTGGTGAATTTCAGGCTGTCGGCGAAACGGATGCTGTCGGCCGAGAAATACTCGTTGTGGAGATAACGGTTCAGCAGGTCTTCCTCGTAGCCGGCTCCTCCCTTTTCGTAGGGCTTTTGTATGGAGCGACCGGTCGGGGTATAGTAGCGGGCCACGGTAAGCCGTATGGCCGAGCCGTCGTCGAACGGAAGCTGCTGCTGCACCAGCCCCTTGCCGAACGAACGCCTTCCGACGACTATGCCCCGGTCGTTGTCCTGAAGCGCTCCGGCGAGTATCTCGCTCGACGAGGCGCTTATTTCGTCGATAAGCACCGCCAGCTCCATGTCCTGCCAGCGGCCCCCGCCGTCGCTGTACTGCTCGTACCTTTCGCCGTTCCGGCCTTCGGTATAGACTATAAGACGGCCTTCGGGCAGAAATTCGTTGGCAATCAGTATGGGTTCGTCCATAATGCCGCCGGTGTTGCCCCGCAGGTCGAATATCAGCTTTTTCATCCCTTCGCCCCGCAGTCTTTCCAGAGCTTCGATAAATTCGGCGTGCGAGGTGCGGGAGAAGGCCGACAGCTTCACGAACCCTATGTCCGGAGTTACCATGAATGCGGCGTCGATGCTTTTGATGGGTATTTTGTCCCGGACCACGGTTATGGGCACGAGTCCGTCGATACGCTGCCGTTCGACCTCGATTCTGACCTCCGTTCCGCGCTTTCCCCTCAGCATCCCCACGATGTCGTTCTGCGGTATTCCCCGGCCTGCAACAGGGGTTCCGTCCACGGTGATTATCCGGTCGCCGTTCTGTACCCCGGCTTTGTAGCTCGGCCCCTGCGGGATTACGTTCAACACTATTACCGTGTCGGTGGCCATGTTGAACACCACGCCTATGCCGTCGAATTCCCCGTCGAGGCTTTCGTTGGCCTCGGCCATCATGTCGGCCGGAATGTAAACCGAATGGGGGTCGAGTCCGGCCATAAGGTCCGGCATCAGCAGCTCGGCGAGCGAATCGGTATCCACTTCGTCCACGTATTTGCGCTCGATGAGCTGGAGGGCGTAACCGAGCTTGTTGCTCTGACCGGACAGCTCGCGGGCCAGCATTTTGAGTTGGGCCCGGGAATTGTCCCGTACGGAATAAACGCCTATGAATATTCCGGCCACCACTGCAAGGGCGAGCAGCAGGGGATAGATGATGTCGCGTCTGGAATTCTTATACATTCTGCGCTGCCGGGGCTGCCGGCTATTTTTTGTTCTGGTTGTTGAAATTGTATGCGATTCCTACGGTGAAGGAATACTGGTACTGGAGCCTCGTGCTGGCGGTCTTCAGGTAATAAACCAGTCCGTACAGGGTGGTGGTGAGGAACTTGGTCACCTTTATATCCACCGTGTTCTCCCACCTGACGGTGGGGAAGGTGGTGAGGTTGGTGAACGTGTAGAAGTTGGAGCGGTAGCGGAGCCACTTTTTTCTGCCGAATTCCCTGTCGAAGGAGATGTTGACCGAGGGGCCTATCTGGCTTTCCACCTTTTTGCCGGGGTCCACGCCGTAATTCTTCTGCTCGGTGAGCTTGTAGTTCAGCATGGTTATGAGGTTGCCCGATATGGGCGACAGGGTGAACGTGAACGGCGAACCGTCGCGGTGATAGGTGAAACCGGCCGCTACGTCGAAATATCCCGGCGACATGAAATCCGATATTTTTGTCATGTCCTCGCGGCTCTTGTAACCGGGCGAGAACTGGCTGCGCAGGTTCAGGGAAGCGGAATACGACCAGAATCCGTGCATTATCCACGAACTGAGCAGGCTGAACTTGAATTCGTCCACGTTCTTGAAAGTGGTATGGTCTATGACGTTCATGCCGTAGCGTGCGTTGAAACTGTAATCCAGCGTGAACCTGCTCTTTTTGAACTGGTGGTGAAAGAACAGCGTCGTCAGTCCGGAGAACGTGTTGTTGCCGCCGGCGGTCCAGTTTTCGAACTGCTGGAGCGAGGTTTGCAGCGTCGCGTTGAATTCTACCAGATTCCTTTCAAGACGTATGCGACGGCGCTCCGCTTTCCATGCCGCGCGGTCGAAATAGGCGTTGTGCAGCTTCGCATCCACCGGACGCCGGTAAAACATGTTTTCCACGTTCCCTCCGTCCACGGCTTCGGTCTTCTGGTCGATGATTATCGAATACTGCCCCCGCGCGGTCTGGCAGAACAGGACGGCCGCGGCGGCGAGCGCGGTGATTTTTACAGTCATGGCGTGTTCTTATCGTTGCGGCAAAGTTAGCAAAAACGTCCGCTCGGACTGAAAATTTAATTATATTTGTGTTTCCGCGCATGTATGCCTGCATAAAAATGTCTGTATGAAATATTTCGGAGCACACGTAAGCACCGCCGGAGGAGTGGGTGAAGCGCCCTTCGAGGCCGCGGGGCTGGGTGCCCGGGCCTTCGCCCTGTTCACCAAAAACCAGAAACAGTGGTTCGCGCCGGAGCTGTTGGCGGAAGACATAAAACGTTTTTCGGAAGGCATGCTCGCGGGCGGGTTTACCGCGGATGCGGTGCTGCCGCACGACAGCTATCTTATCAATCTCGGCCATCCGGGAGGAAAATTGCTGACGCTTTCGCGTTCCTCCTTTATCGGGGAACTCAGGCGTTGCGGGCAGCTCGGCCTCGACAGGCTCAATTTCCATCCGGGCAGCCATCTGGGCGAAACTTCTGTGGACAGTTGCCTCGACCGCATAGCGGAGGGCATCAACATGGCGCTCGACAAAACCGAAGGCGTGACCGCGGTAATCGAAAACACGGCCGGGCAGGGTTCGAACGTGGGTTACGATTTCGGGCATCTGGCGCGGATTATAGACCGGGTCGAGGACAAGAGCCGCATCGGAATCTGCATCGACACGTGCCACGCCTTCGCAGCCGGGTACGACCTGCGCACGGGAGAGGCGTGCGACGAAACGTTCGGAGAGCTTTTCCGCACGGTGGACCGCCGGTATCTGAAGGGAATGCACCTGAACGATTCGATGAAGCCGCTGGGCAGCCGCGTGGACCGTCACCGGCCTTTGGGCGAGGGCGAGATAGGCATGGAATGTTTTCGCTACATAGCCGCCGACCCGCGTTTCGACGGCATCCCGCTGATACTCGAAACACCCGACACGGAACTGTGGGGGGCCGAGATAGCTATGCTTTACGATTTGGCCTGCGGAAAGAGTTGAGCCGGAACACCTCCTTTTCGCTTTTACGCATCACCTTCAGCTCCCACCATCCGGTGATGTAGCCGGCTCCGTAGCCGTAAACCTGTACGAACGATGTAAGCACCGAAAGCAGCCCCACGCGCACACTTCGGTTCCGTACCGCCGATTCCGCGAACCATACAGCGGGCGGCACGGCGAGCATGAGCAGAAGCCACGGCCATACGGACAGTCCGAGCGCCAGCACTGCGGCCGAGCCGACGGTGAAGGCGGCCGGAAGCAGGTACACCGTCTTCGTCGTTCCGGGGTGGCGCACGCCCAGCGCGGCGCGTCCGACCCCGAAGCGGAACACCTGCTTGAAAAACGCCTTCAGTCCTGTGCGGCGCTTGTGGTAAACCGCCGCGTCGGCGAGCCTTGCCGGGCGCGTTCCGCTTCGGATGACTCGCAGCGCGAAATCGGTGTCTTCCCCCAGCAGCATGTCCTCGAAGCCTCCCGCCTTTTCGAACAGGCTGCGCGATATTCCCATGTTGAAACTGCGCGGGCAGTAGTTCGCCGGCGTGCTCCGGCTTCCGCGGATTCCGCCGGTGGTGAAAAACGAGGTCATGGAGTAATCTACGGCTTTCTGGAACGGCGTGAAATCTCCGGCCGCCATGTCGGGTCCCCCGAAAAACTCTACGCCGTCCCTTTCGACGGCCCGCTTCACGGTACGGATATATCCGGGCGGCACGATGCAGTCGGAGTCCATGAACACGAAGAAGTCCCCCCCGGCGCGGGCCGCGCCGTAATTCCGCGCGGCGGCGGGGCCTCCGTTTTCTTTGTACAGATATTTTACGGACAACTGCCCGGCATATCGTTTTACGGCGTCTTCCGAGGTCAGGCGGGAACCGTCCTCTACGACGACCACCTCGAACCCGCCTTCCCCGTTGCGCGCGAGGCTTTCCAGAAGTTCGGCCGTTTCATGCGGCCGGTCGTACACCGGAACTATTATCGACAGCATCAGCCGGCTGTGTTTCGGCTTTTGTCGGCTCCGGAATCGTTTCCGGTGCGGCGGGTCTGCGAAACGTTGCGTCCCTTATGGGATGGGGCCGTTTTCCTCTCCGCCTTTTTGAGCAGGTCGCGGATTTCGGCGAGCAGTTTTTCTTCCGCGGTGGGCGCGGGCGGCACGGGGGTCGGGTCGGGCTTGCGGCGCAGCGCGTTTATAGCCTTGACCAGCAGGAATATGGCCGCGGCGATTATCAGAAAGTCCAGAATGTTCTGAATGAATGCCCCGTAATTCAACGTTACCGCCGGAGCGTCGGCGGTCGCACGTTTCAGGGTGACTGCAAGACCGGTGAAATGTTTTCCGCCCAGCAGCAGCCCCAACGGCGGCATTATGACGTCGGCCACCAGCGAGCTTACGATTTTGCCGAACGCCGCGCCGACCACGATGCCCACCGCCATGTCTATCATGTTTCCGCGCATGGCGAACTCCTTGAATTCCTTCAGCAATTTTTTCATAATCGTCGGTATTGTAAGGGGTTATTTCTTCAGCCTTTTCCTCAGTGCCCTGCTTCGGGCTTCGTAGCCCGGCCTGTCCAGAAGGGCGAACATGTTCTGCTTGTAGCTTTCTACTCCCGGCTGGTCGAAAGGATTCACTCCCAGAAGGCAGCCGCTTATTCCGCATGCTTTTTCGAAAAAATAGAGCAGCGCCCCGATGCTGCGTTCGTCGATTCGCGGCAGGGATATCTTCAGGTTGGGTACGCCGCCGTCCTCGTGGGCTACGGCGGTTCCGAGCATCGCTATGCGGTTCACTTCGTCCACCGTGCGTCCCGAAAGGTAGTTGAGTCCGTCGAAGTTGTCCGCTTCGCGCCGGACGGTAATCGTGCGTCCGGGATGCTCCACGTCGATTACGGTTTCGAAAAGACGTCGTTCGCCGTCCTGAATGTACTGCCCCAGCGAATGGAGGTCGGTAGTCATGACGGCTCCCGCCGGGAAGATGCCTTTTCCGTCCTTTCCCTCGCTTTCGCCGAACAACTGTTTCCACCATTCGATTACGTAGGAAAGGCGCGGAAGATAGCTCGCGAGTATTTCTATGTCGTATTCCTTCCTGTACAGCGCATTGCGCACGGCCGCATACCGGGCGGCGGCGTTTTCCGAAAACGGGGTATGCGGGCCGGTGACCGACTCTTCCTCCCGAGCGCCTGCGAGCAGGCCGGCTATGTCCATTCCTGCGGTCGCCAGCGGCAGCAGTCCCACCGGGGTGAGTACCGAGAAACGGCCGCCCACGTCGCCGGGAATGGCGAACAGGTCGTATCCTTCGCGCAGAGCCGTTTCGCGCAGCGAGCCTCCGCTGCCGTCGGCCACCACCGCTATGCGCCGCGCGGCTTCCTGCCGTCCGTAGCGCCTGACTATTTCCTCCCGGATAATGCGGAAGGCCAGAGCGGGTTCCGTGGTGGTTCCCGATTTCGATACCACTATCGCCGCAATGGAAAGTCCGCTCACCGCATCCAGCAGTTCCGACAGATAGCCGCCGCTGAGGTTGTGTCCGGCGAACAGCAGGTACGGGTCCGTACGCTGCCTTTTCATGCAGTCGAAACTGCCGCGGATTGCCTCCGCGACCGCTCTCGTACCCAGATACGAGCCGCCGATGCCGACGACGATTACCGCTTCGGCCAGCGAACGGAGCCGCCCGGCGGTTTCCGCGATTCGATTCATTTCCTCTTCGTCGGTGCGGGACGGCAGCTCGACCCAGCCGAGATAGTCCGAAAACTTTCCGCTGCGCTCGTAAAGCATTTCCAGCGCCTGCATGGCCGAACGTTCCAGAGCCGCCGTTTCGTCGGCGCCGGCCTGTTCCATAGCCCTTGTCCAGTCGAGCCTTATCATATCGTCGTTATTTGTGTTCTCCGGCCGCTTATCCGAATTTCATTCCAATATAGTGCAAACCTACGATTTTTTGGTATAAAGGCGGGGAACTGCACACTTTTTTTTACCTTTGTACAGTTTAGCATTCGTAGGAAACCGAACTCCCCAACCTGTAAACGGAAGAACTGTAAGATGGGACTTTTCTCTTTGACCCAGGAACTGGCTATCGACCTGGGTACGGCCAATACGCTTATAATACATAACGGAAAGGTGGTCGTCGACGAGCCGTCGATAATCGCCCTCGACATACATACCGGCAAGGTGGTGGCCATAGGCGAACAGGCTCGCCAGATGCACGGCAAGACCCACCAGAACATAAAGACCGTCCGCCCGCTGAAAGACGGTGTGATTGCGGATTTCAATGCGGCCGAGCTTATGCTCCGCGGCATGATTAAGAAGGTCAAGACCAGCGGCCACCTGTTCAGCCCCTCGCTGCGCATGGTCATCTGTATTCCTTCCGGCTCCACGAACGTGGAAATCCGTACCGTGCGCGAATCCGCCGAACATGCCGGGGGCCGCGAGGTTTACATGATATACGAACCCATGGCCGCCGCTCTCGGGGCCGGGCTGAACGTCGAGGCGCCGGAGGGCCACATGATAATCGACATCGGCGGCGGAACCACCGAAATAGCCTGCATCTCGCTCGGGGGGATAGTATGCAGCGAAAGCATCAACGTGGCGGGCGACGTCTTTACCGAGGACATTCAGAACTATATCCGTCAGCAGCATAACGTGCGCATAGGCGAGCGTACGGCCGAGAACATAAAAATCGCCATAGGGGCGGCGGTGCCTGAGCTCGACGACGCTCCGGAGGACTACGCTATTACCGGCCCCAACCTCCTTACGGCCCTGCCTTCCAAGGTAAGCCTTTCGTACAACGAGATAGCCTACGCGTTGGAGAAGTCGCTGCTGAAGCTGGACGCGGCGATTATGAAGGTTCTCGAGATAGTGCCTCCGGAGCTGTATGCCGACATAGTGCGGAACGGCATCTATCTGGCCGGAGGCGGAGCCTTGATAAAAGGACTGGACAAGCGTTTTACGGAAAAGAACGGAATCCAGTTCAACATTGCGGAAGACCCGCTTCGCGCCGTGGCCCGGGGGACGGGCATAGCCCTGAAAAATATCGACCACTTTTCGTTCCTGATGAAATAGCCGCCGTCCCTTTTGCGGGCCCGACGGTCCCGCGACAGACGGCCGGAATGCACCGAAAGCGACGATGTACAGGCTTATACAGTTTTTCAGAAAAGTTTGGGTTCCGTTGCTCTTTATAGTGCTCGAATCGCTGGCCGTACGCTATTATTCCCGTTCCACGAGCTATACGGAAGCGACGATTCTTTCCGCCTCCAACGCCGTGGCGGGCCGCGTGCACCGCTGGACGGCGGCAGTGGGGGATTATTTCGCCCTCGGCCGTAAGAACCGGCTTCTGCTCGACAGAATCGCCGAGCTTGAAAATGCGGCGGCCGCGACGCCTGCGGACACGGCGGCCTGCGGAACGGGCATCGCGGGCAAGTATCGCTATTTGCCCGCGCGGGTGACTTACAATTCCGTAGGCCGCCGGGAGAACTATTTCGTGCTCGACCGGGGGGCCGACGACGGCGTAGAGCCGGATATGGCCGTGCTCGGAGCGGACGGTTCCGTAGTCGGTTACGTCCTGAAGGCGTCGGACCGGTTTTCCGTGTGCATGTCCGTTTTGAGCCGCGACTTCAGGGCGGGCGGGCGCATAAGGGGCAAGGAATATTTCGGGTCGGTAGGCTGGGACGGCCGCGACCCGCGCCGTGTGATTCTTTCCGAGGTTCCGACGTATGCGCCGGTCGAGGCGGGAGATACGGTAGTGTCGGCTTTTTCGGCGCGGTTTCCGCCCGACGTGCCGATAGGGGTGGTGGAGCGTTTCGAGGTCGATGAGAACAATACGGCCTACGATATAACCGTTCGACTGTTCGCCGACATGGGAAGGCTGCGGGACGTGCTGCTCGTAAAGTATGCCGACCGTTGCGAATTGCTGGAACTCGCGGAGCCTTTTATGGAAATGGACTGACATGAATACGGAAAACGACATAACCGTGCGCGAGGCCGCTCTGGAAGATGCGGCGGCCATTTGGCGGGCTTTGGATTCGCACCGGGAATATCTGTCGGTGTGGCTGCCGTTCGTGCCGCGCATGAAAGGAGTGCGCGACGAGGAAAAGTTCCTCGCCTCCGTGCTCGCCGAACCCCGCGAGCGCCGCAATACGGTGTACGTCATAGAACGTGCCGGGGAGCTTTGCGGACTGGCCGGATTCGTGAACGCCGACCCGGATAACCGGGGAATCGAAATAGGCTACTGGCTGCTTCCGGAGTACGGAGGCAGGGGCATAATGACCCGCTGCGTGCGGCGCCTGTGCCTCGAAGCGGTTGCGGAAAGGAATGTGCACCGGATTCAGATACGCTGCGCCGTGGGCAACGAGCGGAGCAACGCGATTCCGCGCCGTCTGGGCTTTACTCTGGAGGGAACCCTGAGGCAGGCGCAGTTGCTTTCTTCGGGAGAATTCGCCGACCTGAACGTTTACGGCATACTCGCGCCGGAGGTCGGGAGCTGGAGCGGAGGGACGGCCCTATGAACCGGACCGCGGCATATGCCGTGCTGTTCGCGGCTGCGGTGTTGCTTCAGGTGTTCCTGTTCGACAATCTCGGACTGAGCATATACGTGACGCCGCTCGTGTACCCGGTTTTCATAATGTTGCTGCCGATGAGCACGTCAGCGGGCCGTATGCTTTTTTGGGGCCTGCTGCTCGGCGTTACGGTGGATTTCCTGTCCGGCACGGCCGGCCTGAACACCATCGCTACGCTCGCCGCCGCATTTATGCGGGGCGGCCTTCTCGACCTCGTGGCAGGTCGCGGGGCGAGGGCCGACGGTGGCATTCCGTGGGTTCGTACTATGGGCCGCAAGAAGTATCTGACCTATGCCTCCGTCATGCTGCTCGTGCAGTGCGGTATCTATTTTTCGTTCGAGGCGGGCGGTTTCGCCCTTTATTATCTTACGCTCGCAAGGACGGTGTGCAGCGCAGCCGTCGGCCTTCCTCTGGTCTGGCTGCTCTCCGGCGTTTTCGTATCGAAGGTTTACAACGTGTCCGCCGATGACTGACCGCCGGACTAAAATACCGATGCTGCTCGTAGGGGCGGTTCTTGCCGTTCTGGCAGGACGGCTGTTCTACATACAGGTGCTCGACGACCGCTACAAGCGTGCCGCCGCCGACAACGTGTTGCGTACCGAGGTACTGTACCCTCAGCGGGGCGAGATATACGACCGCAACGGAGAGTTTCTCGTGCGCAGCATCCCTTCGTACGACCTTATGGCGATTCCGCGGGAGGTCGCGCCCTTCGATACGCTGCGCCTTTGCCGGGCCGTGGGAGTGGAGCCGGAGAGATTCGTACGCGAGCTGGAAAAGGCGAGGGCTTTTTCCATGAGGCGTCCGTCGGCCGTGGTGAAGCAGATGTCGCTGGAGGAAAAGCTGCTTTTCGACGAGGGGGGCTTTCCGGGTTTTTTCACCGTTTACCGTTCGATGCGCTCCTATCCGCGCAAGATAGCCGGTAATCTGCTCGGCTATCTGAGCGAGGTGGACGGGCGGATTATGGAGCGCGACGATTATTACCGGAGCGGGGATTATATCGGTATGTCCGGGATAGAGAGCGCCTACGAGGAGGCGCTTCGGGGAGAGAAGGGCGTAAGGGTAGAAGTGGTCGATGTGCACGGGGCAGTCAAGGGCTCCTATATGGACGGCGTGTACGACCGCCCGGCCGTGCAGGGAACGTCCATAACAAGCTCGCTGGACGCTTCGCTCCAGAGTTTCGCGGAGGAGCTGATGGAAGGCAAGGTGGGAAGCGTGATAGCAATCGAGCCTTCCACGGGCGAGATTCTGGTAATGGCCAGCAGCCCGACTTTCGACCCGGACGAACTGACCGGCCGCGACAGGGGCAATCGGTACATGGAACTGCTGGATAATCCCCGTCGCCCGCTTTACAACCGGGCCGTCATGTCGAGCTATCCTCCCGGTTCGACCTTCAAGCTGGTAAACGGGCTGATAGGTCTTCAGGAAGGGGTCATAACTCCCTCGCAGCGTTTTCCGTGCCGGGAGGGCTATACGGTCGGGCGCGGGGTCAAGTGCCACGCCCATCCCTCGCCGGTCGATTTGCGCGAAGCCGTCCGGATGTCGTGCAACGCTTATTTCTGTTATGCTCTCCGGGCTTTGCTCGACAATCCGAAATACGGCGGCGTGAAAAACGGCTTCGACGTGTGGGAGGAATATGTACGCAGCTTCGGCTTCGGCCGCAAGCTGGGCAGCGACTTTCTGGTGGAGTACAACGGCAACGTGCCCGACAGGGATTTTTACGACCGCCGTTACCGGGGGAGCTGGAATTCCCTTACTGTCATTTCGCTGGCAATCGGTCAGGGCGAGCTGGGGTGCAATCCTCTCCAGATGGCAAACCTCGCCGCTACCGTGGCCAACCGCGGATACTATTACATACCCCATGTGGTAAAGCGTATCGGGGAAAGGGATTCTCTCGACGCGCGTTTTTACGAGAGGCATTATACCAAAGTGGACCCGGCTTATTTCGAGTATGCGGTGGACGGAATGTACGATGCCGTCCACAAGCCTGCGGGAACCGCTTCCGTGGCGCGCGTGCCGGGGCTGGACATATGCGGAAAGACCGGTACGGCCCAGAATCCCCACGGAGCCGACCATTCCACTTTCCTGTGCTTCGCCCCGAAGGACGACCCCCGCATAGCGGTTTCGGTCTATGTGGAGAACGGCCGTTTCGGAGCTACCGCGGCCGCGCCCATAGCGAGCCTGCTGGTGGAAAAGTATCTGACCGATACCGTTTCCCGTCCGTATCTGGTCGATTACGTAAAGAATATGCGTATAAGCTATCCGTATTATGACGACCGGCGCTGAACGGACATATTTCGGACTGGAGCGGGTGGACTGGCTGTCGGTGCTGGTTTTCGCGGCGCTGGTGCTGCTGGGGTGGCTCAATATCTATGCGGCCGTGGCGGGCGACGGAGCGGAAGGCTTTTCGCTGTCGTCGAAATACGGCTCCCAGCTCGTGTGGATGGGTATTTCGTTCGCTGCCGCCCTCGTCATACTGCTTATCGACGATATATACTATCATGTGTTCGCATATCCGGTTTACTGGATAATGCTGGCGCTGCTCGTGCTTACGCTGTTTTTAAGCCCGGAAATCAACGGGGCGCGCTCGTGGCTCAGGTTGGGACCGGTATCGTTCCAGCCCGCGGAGTTCATGAAGTTCGCGGCCGCGCTGGCGCTGGCCCGTTGCATGAGCGCCTACAACTTTTCCCTGCGCAGCGGCAGGGGTATGTTTACCGTGGCCCTGATACTGCTGCTGCCCATGGGCATAATAGCCTTGCAGAACGACATGGGTTCGGCCGTGGTGTACGTTTCTTTTCTGCTGGTGCTTTACCGCGAGGGGATGAACGGCTGGATACTGTTCGCGCTCGTGCTGGCCGCGGCGGTGTTCGTGCTGGCCATGCTGCTTTCCAAGGCGGCACTCGTGGCTCTGATATTTCTGTTTTTCGTACTGCTCGAAGGCTTTATGAACGGAGGCTGGAAACGGAAGGCGGTTTACGTGGCGGCGGTCGCCCTCGCGGCGCTCGCCGTCTTTTATTTGCTCAACCTTGCCTTCGGCCCCGGAGCGGTCGATATGTACTGGTGTCTGGCGGGAGCGGTGTTGCTTTCGCTGGGAGCCGCGGCCGTTTACGGCTACCGCCGCCGGCTTCGGAGCGTTTTCCTGTGCATGGCGCTTATGGCCGGCTCGCTCGTGTATGCCGGAAGCGTGGACTACGCCTTCGACAAACTCCTGCAGGTGCACCAGCAGAAGCGGGTGCTCGACCTGCTGGGCATAGAGTCCGACTTGCAGAAGTGGGGGTACAACGTTAACCAGTCGATGATAGCGATAGGCTCCGGAGGATTCTCCGGCAAGGGTTTCCTGAAGGGGACGCAGACCAAGTACGATTTCGTTCCGGAACAGCACACCGACTTTATTTTCTGCACGGTGGGCGAGGAGTGGGGTTTCATAGGGTCGGCCGCGGTGCTCGGCCTGTTCGGTCTGTTGATAGTCAGGCTTATGCGTATGGGCGAACGGCAGAAAGAGCCTTTCGGGCGCGTTTACTGCTACGGGGTGGCCGGGGTTTTCCTGTTTCACCTGGCCGTCAACGTGGGAATGACCGTGGGCATAGTGCCGGTCATAGGCATTCCGCTGCCTCTGTTCAGCTACGGAGGCTCGTCGCTGCTGGCGTTTACCGCCATGTTTTTCGTAGCCGTGAAGCTCGATGCTAAAAAGAGGGGGCCGCTGCTCGACGGGACCGACCAACCGCTGTAAATTTTTGAACCCATGACAAACGATATTCCGAAGGGGCTTACCCCCGCACAAGTCGAGGAAAGCCGCCGCAGGCACGGCGTCAACGTGATAACGCCTCCCAGGCGCGAATCCGCGTGGAGGCTCTATATCGACAAGTTCCGCGACCCCATAATCCGGATACTGCTCGTGGCCGCGCTGCTGTCGCTCGTAGTGGCGTTTATCGACGGACAGTTCGTGGAAACCATAGGTATAATCTGCGCGATATTTCTGGCTACCGGGGTGTCGTTCTGGTTCGAGTACGACGCCAAAAAACGGTTCGAGATTCTGAATACCGTCAACGACGACGTGGCCGTAAAGGTGGTGCGCGCCGGAAAGGTGGCCGAAATTCCCCGCCGCGACGTGGTCGTGGGGGACATAGTGGTGCTGGAGAGCGGACAGGAGGTTCCGGCAGACGGCCGGCTGCTCGAAGCCGTTTCGCTGCGCGTCAACGAGTCGGCGCTTACCGGGGAGCCGGTAGTGTCCAAATACACCGACCCGCAGCGGTTCGACCCGCAGGCCACCTATCCCAGCGACCGGGTCATGAGGGGCACGACCGTAGCGGAGGGTTACGGAATAATGGAAGCGGACGCCGTGGGGGATTCCACCGAATACGGACACGTGGCGATGCAGTCCACCATAGACAGCGGCGAGAAAACGCCGCTCACCATTCAGCTCGAACGGCTGTCGAAACTCATAGGCCGCGTCGGCACGGTGCTGGCCGCGGCCATTTTCGCCGTTATGGTGGTGAAGGACCTGTTCCTTGGCGGCGGCCTGCAATCCATGACGACGGTCGAAATCGTGCACGACCTGCTGCGCTTCTTTATGATATCGGTGGCCGTAATGGTGATGGCCATTCCGGAGGGCCTGCCGATGAGCATATCGCTCAGTCTGGCTATCAGCATGCGCAAGATGCTCAAGACCAACAATCTGGTACGCAAGCTCCATGCCTGCGAAACCATGGGGGCGGTAACGGTGATATGCACCGACAAAACCGGCACGCTGACCCGCAACGAAATGACCGTGCATGCGGTCGAGCGGTGCGGTGAGCCGGACGAAGAGCTGCTGTACGAAAGCATGGCCGTAAACTCCACCGCCGACCTCGACGAGAACGGCAAAGTGCTCGGCAACCCTACCGAGGGGGCGCTGCTGCTCTGGCTGCGCGAGCGGGGAGAGGATTACCGGGAAATCCGCCGGCAGGCCCGCCCCGTCGACCGCATCACGTTTTCCACCGAGCGGAAATACATGGCCACCGTCGCCGAGGGGCGCGACGGCGTGCGGCGGCTGTACGTAAAGGGCGCGCCGGAAATAGTGCGCGCCATGTGCGCTCCCGACCGGTGCGGCGAGAACCTCGCCGTCCGGCTCCGGGCGTTTCAGGACAAGGCCATGCGCACCCTGGGCATCGCATGGGCGGATGCCTCCGACGGACGCGGGGCGGAGGAGATTATCCGCGGCGGCGGCCTGACTTTCGCAGCCGCGGTAGCCATTTCCGACCCGGTGCGGGAGGACGTGCCTGCCGCCGTAGAGGAATGCCGCCGCGCGGGAATCGGCATAAAAATCGTGACCGGCGACACTCCGGCCACCGCGCGGGAAATAGCGCGTCAAATCGGGCTTTGGGACGACCGCGCCGACAGCGCCCTGAACGAAACGACCGGCCCGGAGTTCGCCGCCATGACCGACGAGGAGCTGCTGGAGCGGGTGGAGGGCCTGAAAATAATGGCCCGCGCCCGGCCGCTGGACAAGCAGCGGCTGGTGCAGTTGCTGCAAAGGCGGGGCGAGGTGGTGGCCGTCACCGGCGACGGAACCAACGACGCCCCGGCCCTTAATTTCGCTCAGGTGGGCCTGTCTATGGGTTCCGGCACTTCGGTGGCGAAGGAGGCCAGCGACATAACCCTTCTGGACGATTCGTTCGGAACCATAGCCACGGCGGTGCTGTGGGGCCGTTCGCTGTACCGGAACATACAGCGGTTCGTGCTGTTCCAGCTTACAATCAATTTCGCCGCGATAGTTATCGTGCTGACCGGTTCGCTGCTCGGAGGGGCGCTTCCCCTGACCGTGACCCAGATACTGTGGGTAAACCTGATAATGGACACGTTCGCGGCCATGGCTTTCGCGTCGCTGCCCCCCGACCCGAAACTGATGAGGGAGAAGCCGCGCAGTCCCTCGGAATTCATAATCACCCGGCCGATGGCGTTCTCGATTTTCACCACCGGGCTGGTATTCGTGGCCGTGCTGCTCGCCATGCTGCTCAGGTGGGACGGCGGAGTGACAATTTACGAAATGTCGGCGTTCTTCACGGTATTCGTAATGCTCCAGCTCTGGAACATGTTCAACGTACGCGCGTTCGGCAGGCCGGGGTCGGTGTTCCGGGGGTTGGCGGGAAGCGGTACGTTCCTTGCGGTGGCAGGGGGCATACTCGCCGGTCAGGTGCTTATCGTGCTGCTGGGCGACGGGGTTTTCCGCACCGTGCCGCTCAGTCTGCGCGACTGGGCTCTGATAGTCGGGCTTACGGCCCTTATTCTTCCCATAGGCGACCTGATTCGCTGGCTGGGAAGGAAAATCGGAAAACGGTAAGACTAAGCCCGGACGAAGGCAGGGCCTTATCCCTTTTCTCCGCCCTGCGCCGCGGCATTGCGGCGGAGCCTTTCCATGCCGGTGCGAGCCAGCGGCGTGCGGCCGAACAGCGCGTCGAACTTTTCCGCGTCCATTTTCAGCCAATAGTCCCTCGCAAGTACCTCCCTGCCCGCTACCGGAGCGAAAGCGGGGTTGGCGCCTGCCGCAGCCCTTCCGTTGAAGGGGCACGCATGCTGGCATGCCTCGCACCCGAATATCCAGCCGTGAAGGCGTTCGGGAGTTACCGGCACGCCGGGGTTTTCGGCCTCCACCGTCAGCCTCGCTATGCAGCGGCGGGCATCTACCGCACGGTCGCCGCACAGCGCGGCCGCCGGACATTTCTGGACGCACAGCCGGCATCCCGCGCAGCCGTCGGCGTCGTACGGAGCGTCGTAAACGTCCGCTTCCGCATCGACTATTATCTCTCCGAGCAGCACGAACGTGCCGTATCCGGGAGTTACGAGCAGGCTGTTGCGCCCTATCCAGCCGAGGCCCGCCTGCGCGGCCCAGCGTTTTTCGTGCAGCGGGGCGCTGTCCGTAAGCAGGCGTCCGCGTATGCCGGGATAGCGGTCCGCCAGAGCGGCGGCTATCCGGTGCAGCATCCGCTTTATGCCGGTATGGTAATCCTCCATAAGTCCGTAGGAGGCTATGCGCACTTCTGCGGCGTTCTGCACGCCGGGGTCGGAAAATTCGTTGCGGTAGGCCGCGGCGCACACTACGACCGTCCGGGCGCCGGTAAGCATCAGGCGGGGGTCGAACCTCACGTCCACGTTGCGCGACATGTAATCCAGCGAGCCGTGCCGCCCTTCGGCGAGCCACCGCTCGAAAAATCTGCGTTCGTCGTCGATAGGCGCCGCGGGGGCCAGCCCGCACAGTTCGAATCCGGCGCTCCGCGCCGTTTCCTTCACGTAAGCGGCTTCCATCCTCATGAGGATGCAAAAATAGCGTTTTAAGAATATTTAAGATTACTTTTGCGTTTACATTCGGTAATATGTCCGATTATGAAGTTCGACACTTTAAATACGCTGTACGACCACAGCATCCGAACCTATGCCGACAGGGATGCGTTCGCCATGTACGGAGGGGAGCGGGTCACGTATGCCGGGTTCGACGCCAGAGTGAAGAAGGTGAGGGAGATACTGCTGTCGGCCGGCCTTTCCGCGGGCGACAAGGTGGCCCTGCTGAGCGGGAACGCCCCCAACTGGAGCGTGTGCTATTTCGCCGCCGTAACGGCCGGCATGGTGGTGGTTCCCATTCTCCCCGACTTTTCTACGGAAGAGCTGGGGCTTATTCTGGAACATTCCGACGCCAAGGCCCTCGCCGTGTCCGACAAGCTGTTCGCGCGCATTCCCAAGCGGGCGCTGGAGCGAATGCGGGTGGTGGTGCGTACCCGCAATCTGGCGGTAATATCCGGCGGCCGGTCGCCCGAACCCGGCACGGCGGCGGAGCCTCGTCCGGAAGACCTTGCCGTTATAATATATACGTCCGGCACGACATCGAGGCCGAAAGGGGTGATGCTCACCCACCGCAACCTGTGCTCGCAGCTTGCGATGGTTTACGACCTGTTCCGGGTGGTGGCCGACGACGTTTTTCTGTCCATACTGCCCCTTTCGCATACCTACGAATGTTCCTTCGGGATGCTCTATCCATTTATGGTGGGGGCGTCGGTGGTCTATCTCGACCGTCCTCCCACGGCCTCGAACCTGCTTCCGGCCATGCAGTCCGTGCGGCCGACCATAATGCTGAGCGTACCGCTGATTATAGAGAAAATCTTCCGCCGTCAGGTGCTGGAGCGTTTCCGGGCCAACGGCTTCGTGTCGGCGGTTTACGGAAGGGCGTTTTTCCGCCGTATGCTGCACCGCGTGGTGGGCCGGAAGCTTATGCGACTGTTCGGGGGCCGCATCCGGTTTTTCGGCATCGGCGGGGCCAAGCTCGACGGCGAGGCCGAACGTTTTCTGCTGGAGGCCCGTTTTCCGTACGCCATAGGCTACGGCCTTACCGAAACCGCGCCGCTGATAGCCGGGGCCGTACCGGGAAAGGTGCGTCTGGGTTCCACCGGGCCGGTGATGCAGGGCATAGAAGCCCGGCTGGAGAATGTGAATCCGGCTACCGGCGAGGGGGAGATAGTGGTCAAAAGCCCCAGCACCATGGTGGGCTATTACAAGAATCCGGAAGCCACCGCCGATGTTTTCACCCCCGACGGTTGGTTCCGCACCAAGGATTTGGGCGTTTTCGACTCCGACGGCTACCTTTACATAAAAGGACGCCTGAACAGCATGATAGTGGGTCCGAGCGGAGAGAATATTTATCCGGAGGACATAGAGAGCGTTATAAACACCCACGCCCTCGTGGAGGATTCAATCGTGAAGGAGGAACGCGGAAGGCTCGTTGCGCTGGTCAAATTCGACAGCAGCGCCCTGGAACGCCGGTATTACGACCTGAAGGACAATCTCAGCTTGAAGATGGAGGAAATCAAGCGCGACCTGGTGAAATACGTGAATTCCAAGGTCAACCGCTATTCCCGCATTTCCGTGGTCGTCGAGCAGAAGAAGGATTTCGAGAAAACGCCTACCCACAAAATCAAGCGTTACCTGTACAATCGCAAGGGGCCGCGCTGCTGAAGCCTTCCCCGCTGTAAGCCCGCACGAAGAAACCCGTGCGGGTTTTTGCCGCCCGGTTTCCGGCGGAGTCACGTTTGCTCCTCCCGTACCGGCGGCGGCTGGCCCGTAAATTGTTTTTTACCGCCGGAGGTCCTATATTTGTAATTCGCGGTTCCGCAGGCTCTTGCAAGCGGCCGTTTTTCCGCCTATGTCCGACGCCGAAAACAAGACAATCGCCCGCACGGTCCGCGGCCGCAACATAGCCGTTCCGATAGTCATCGGGCTTGCCGTGGTGGGCTGGCTGCTGGCGCGGGACTTCGACCCGGCCGTGTTCGGCGACGTGCGGTTCGGCTTTTCCACCGTATTGTGGCTGTTGGCGGCCGTGCTGTTCATGGCGGGCCGGGATGCGGGCTACGTGTGGCGGCTGCGGGCTCTGAGCCGCCGGGCGCTGTCGTGGCGGCAGTCGCTGCGGGTTATAATGCTGTGGGAATTTACGTCCGCCGTAACGCCCGGTGCGGTGGGCGGAACCAGCGTGGCCACCCTTTATATCCACAAGGAAGGGATGAGCGTCGGGCGCAGCGGAGCCGTGGTTCTGCTGACCTCGGTGCTCGACGAGCTGTATTTCGCCGTGATGTTCCCCCTGCTGGTTCTGATAATAGGGCCGCACGACCTTTTCTACGCCGCCACGGAGGGCAGCGCGCTGGAACGCGGCATAATGGTGTTCGCCCTTGTCGGTTATTTTCTGAAGCTCGTCTGGCTGGTGGGACTTTCCTACGGCCTTTTCATAAATCCCCGCGGGCTCAAGCGGTTGCTCGAAGCCGTATTCCGCCTGCCGGTGCTGCGGCGCTGGCGGGAGGGGGCGTCGCGCGCGGGCGACGAGATAGTGTCCAGCTCGGCCGAAATCCGCGGCTGCGGCGCGCGTTACTGGGCCGAAGCCGTAGGCTCCACGTTCCTGTCGTGGAGTTCGCGCTATCTGGTAGCCAACGCGCTGGTAATGGCGTTTTTCGGGGTTAGCGACGGCTTCCTGCTGTTCGCCCGCCAGCTCGTGCTGTGGGTGGTGATGCTGGTGATGCCGACTCCCGGCGGCAGCGGCTTCGCGGAATACCTGTTCACGGCCTATTGCAGCGACCTGATACTCGCGCCTCCCGATATGCTGCTGAGTGCCGGCGTGCTTATAGCCATGCTCTGGAGGCTCGTCACCTACTATCCGTACCTGATAGTCGGGGCCTTTCTGGTCCCCCGCTGGCTGGGCCGAAATTTCAGCTTCGGCCGCCGCCGGAAACCCGAAAAAAAGAGGCCCTGAAAAAGGGCCACTCCGGAAGGTCAGTTATAGAAAAAATCCCTTATTTCATCCGCGGCCTCGGTGCGTCCGTACTCTCCGGCTATCATGTACAGCTCGTTGAGAAGCGAAAGCCGTTCGCTGAAATCCTGCTCTATGAGCGGCTGCTTGGATTCCGGGAAGCGGGAATAGTAGTCGATATATTCCTGAAGCACGCGGGCGTAATCCCTTAGCAGGGCGTCGCCCTTGTCGAAGGCCCCGGCATTGTAGTAGGCTTCTATGTAGGGAACCATCTGATAGGTGTACCGCACCTGCTCGGGCGGCAGCAGTTCCATACCCCGGTCGAGCACTTCCACGGCCTTTTCCGGCTCGCCACGTTCGGTCAGGGCGTCGGCCAGCCGCGCGAGCGTGGGGCGTATCTGCGCCGACAGCAGGCTGTACTGCACGAACGTGTCGGCATATACCCGCGGGTCGGCCACGTTGCCGTAGCGGAACACGTTCATCATGTTATCGTAGAGGTAGTCCGTATCCACCCTTCCGATATTCCAGCCGGAAGCCGGGGTCTTTATGGGGACGAAGCGGTATCCGTAGCCGTCGAGCTGGAGATAGTCCTGCAATCCGAGATTGGTTATCAGCGACGGCTGGGTGAAGTAGAGCGGCCTTTTCCAGTCGAAGTTGGCCAGCAGGTCGAGCAGCATCAGCGTCGGCTTGTCGATTGTGTTGCCCTTCAGGTTTATGGTTATCGTATCGAGCATGAGATGCGCGTCTTCCGGCCGGACTATGCCGCTGGCAATGGCGTTTTCCCTGTTTACGGGCAGCAGCAGCGTCCGGGTCGGAATATAGTCCACGAAGGTTTTGTCGGATACCCGGATTTTGGATGCGGGGTTGTCGCTGCGTACGAAATCCATGATTTGCCGCAATTCGGCCGGGCGTCCGAGGGCGTCGTCCACATACAGCAGGTCGTTGGCGTACATGTACTTTTCCATCGGAAGCGAGAACGGAACCGGAGCCGACTCGTTGTAGCGGTGCTTCATCTGGTCGATATACCAGCCCGCGCCGAGATAGCTCATGTTCATAACCCTCACGTCGGGACGCACGCCCTCCACCTCCTGCGCGTACCACAGGGGGAAGGTGTCGTTGTCGCCGAAATTCATTATGATGGAGTTGGGCAGAGCGGTGTTCAGATAGTTCCAGCCGAGGTCGCGGGCGGTGTATCGGTGGCTGCGGTCGTGGTCGTCCCAGTTCTGGGCTCCGAGGATTGCGGGCACGCAACTGCACACGACCGTGGCGGCTATGGGCGCGAAAAGGCCGTCGCGCCTCGCAATGCGGGCTATCCAGTCCTTTACGCACATCACTCCGAGTCCGACCCAGATGCAGAAGGCGTAGAACGAACCGGCGTAAACGTAATCGCGCTCGCGGGGTTCGGCGGGGGTGGTGTTGAAGTAGATGACCAGCGCGATTCCCGTCATGAAGAACAGCCACGTTACGACCGTGAAGTTTTTCGGGTCGCGGTTGAGCTGGTATATGAGCCCGATTATGCCCAGAATGAAGGGCAGGAAATAATAGGTGTTCCGGCCCTTGTTGCCGGCCATTTCCGAGGGCAGGCCGTCCTGCGGGCCGAGGTAGAGCTCGTCGATGAACTTGATTCCGGAAAGCCACTGTCCGTCGGTTATCTGCCCGGTGGACTGTACGTCGCTCTGCCGGCCGACGAAATTCCACAGGAAGTAGCGCCAGTACATGAAATTGAGCTGGTAGCTCATAAAATAGCGCAGATTCTCTCCGAACGTGGGCACTTCTATCCGTTCGCCGTTATAGACTATTTTCCTGTCGCCCTTGACGTCGCCCCAGCTTTTGTATCCGTCCACGTGGCTCTGCGACCGGTTCGACCACATGCGCGGGAAAAGGGTGACGAATTCGGCCGGGTACTCGTAGTCGTCCACCGTTTCGGACTTGCGGTATTTTCCGTCCTCTCCCACATAGTACTTCGTCTGGTACTTGACGTCGGCCACCGGAGCCGAATATTGCGCTCCGAGAAGCAGGGGCTTGTTGCCGTACTGGTCGCGGTTGAGCAGGTAGTAGAGCGAGTAGCCGTCCTTGGGCTCGTTGCTGTTCATGGGGGGATTGGCCGAAGCCCTTATCACAACCGAGGCGTAGCTGCCGTAGCCGATAAGGATGACGGTCAGGCACAGCACTATCGTATTGGCCAGCACTCGCCCCTTGCGGTAAGTGTAGTACACCAGCCAGCCCAGCAGCGCGAACAGCGCGAGGATGAAGAACACCAGCCCGCTGTTTACGGGCAGTCCGAGGCCGTTCACGAATCCGCGGTCCACCACGGCTCCGAGCAGGGCGGTGTAGGGTATGACTATGTTGTTGATTGCTATTAGAATAAGCCCCGAAACGAGCGTGGCTTTCAACACTCCCTTCCAGGTCGTCTTCGGATACTTGCGGAAATAATATATGAATACCAGCGCCGGAATGGTGAGCAGGTTGAGGATATGCACCCCTATCGACAGGCCCATAAGGTAGGCTATCAGCACGAGCCAGCGGTTGGCGTGCGGTTCGTCGGCCGCGTCCTCCCATTTGAGCATGGCCCAGAACACCGCGGCGGTGAACAGCGACGAGAGGGCATATACCTCGCCCTCCACGGCCGAAAACCAGAACGTGTCGGTGAACATGTAGGCCAGCGACCCTATAAGCCCGGCTCCGAGCACCGTCCAGCTCTGCACGCGGGTCAGCTCCTCCGGCCGGCGTCGGTAGAGCCGTCGTCCGAGGTGCGTGATGCTCCAGAACAGGAACATTATGCAGAACGCGCTCGACAGGCACGACATGGCGTTCACCATTACCGCGGCCTTTTCCGGCCCCGCGAATATCGTGAAGAAGCGCGAAATCATCATGAACAGCGGCGCTCCGGGCGGATGCCCGACCTCGAGCTTGTAGGATGTGGCGATGAACTCCGAGCAGTCCCACAGGCTGGCCGTAGGCTCCATGGTGGCCAGATACACCCCGGCGGCCGCGGCGAACACCGCCCAGCCGAGGATTATGTCGTACCGTCTGAAATGGTTTTTCATGCGGAAAGAGGGATTTTTAATGCGGGTCAATAATTTACAAAATTATAAAAATCCCTGTAATAACGTTTCCGCCCCGCGGGTTTATATGCGGCCGCCGCCCGAAATACGCTACGGCCCTTCATTTCCTGCGGGATTGTCATCTTCCGTCATCGTCCGGCCGCCGTCCGAATTTCGTTTCGTGTCCCTTCCTGCGGCGGCTTGCGACCTGCCGCTCCCGGCTTCGCGATTGGCCGCCGCCTGCTGTCCCATTAATCCTGCCGTCCGCCGTCCCGCCGCCGGGCCGCTCCGGGAATGCCGCTCCCGGCGCGGCACAAACATCCGCCCCCGCCGCCTTCCCGCCGCCGGGAATGTTGCCGGGCCGCCCCGCCTTCTACTCGAACACGGCCGTGAAGCGAGCGGTAAACGCCTTTCCCTCGTCCGTTGTCATGGTCAGGAGCATATCGTGCTCCCCGGCCGCCGCCGGCCGGGCGACGAACCTGAAGGCCGCCATTTCCAAATGCGTCGTCTTGCGGGTAGTGCCCATCATGGTCATATCGTCCGGCGTAAGGTCTGCCATAAGCCTGCATACCGGCCAGAACCATTTGTACGGCACGTTATGAATAAGATAATCCCCCTTTATCCGTTCGTTGGGATACTCGTACCTGTAATCGCTGTCGATAAACGGCTTGGGGGTCATGGTTCTGAACTCCACGATGTCCGCAAGGGAGGTCCCGGCCGGATGCCGCGCATCGAAGTCGGAATCGGAAACGAGGTCTATCGACACGAAGTCGTAGGCTATCGTTTCTTCGAGGTACATGTAGGACTGATAAAAATACCCGCGATAGTTGAAGGACGTATCCGCATGCTTCGCACACAGTTTGTCGTATTCGTATTTATAGCGGGTTTCGGATAAAGTGAGTCCGGGTTTCGCCCGGATATGACACCAGGTGCCCGGCATTCCGGTATTTCCGTAACCGTAATATAGCGTACCCGTAATCACGGATACGTAGATTGAATCCGTGGTATTGTATGCGTATCCCACCGAGCGGTAGAAAACCGTATCCCCGCCGTCTTTTACCGCGTCGCACCCGATAAGGGCGGCGGTCAGGACTAAAATATACGGTATCGCTTTCATGGCTTGTAGTAGGTTATGATTTTGAACTGCCGGTAGTATATATACGGGTCGTCCGTTTTATTTTCTTCATCCGAATCGAAGTCCGGATGAATGGGATTCTCCACGTCGAACAGTTCTATCGCATAGTATCCGTTGCCTCTCCCCTGCCAGCCGAAATTGCAGTGTACGAGATTATGGCGATACTCCTGCGGTTTGCCGTCGATAAGCTTCTTCCTCGTGGCGTAACCGTCGATTACCCATGCATGGCCCTTGATATTCCCGTATTTGTCTTTTCTCTCGGCCCTTATAGGAACGGGCTTGCCGCTGTTTATCATTTCCTTCGTCTTTTTCAGCAGGTGGGTGGTCTGAAAGCGGGTGCCGCTGTATCCTCTTTTGTCCATAAACCTTTTGGCGTTTCTGAAATTGACATGCGTGCCTCCGGCAGTGTATTCGGCTTTGCATGCCCTTCCGATTTTCAGCAGGTCGTCGGCCGCATAGTCCAATATATACCGGGGGAAATCCATGGTATTGCCGTAGTCTATATTATATATTCGGTTTACCTCGTTCCAGTGGAAATCCAGTCCGTCATAGCCGCCCGGATGCCGGAAATAATTGAATATCTGAGCCACCATTACCGGCGTACATCCTGCAGGAGTTCTCGTACCGCCTCTTAACAGACAGAAATCATTGAACGGCGCGTCTTGGCACCAAAGAGTCCTCAGATAAGGGCCCCGCTTGTTTATAAACTCGTATGTAACGATACCCAAGCCCGGCTCGTATTTTTTGAACAGGGTATCCGACTTGTTCCTGGGTGTTCCCGGATTGACTATCCGCAATCCGGGAACGAGTATTTTTTCAAAAAATTCTTCATAATTTGCCATTCCTAAGAACGGATGTTCATTTACCGTGTCCGAAAGGAATTCAATATTTTCGGAAGAATAGAAATCGTCCCCCGCCTCCCCGAACGCCTTTCCCGACAGGTTTCCCTTTTCGGTCAGGGCGAATACCGGGATTTCGATTCGGGTATCGGCGGCCAGCAGCGCGAAGCCCATGCTGTCGTCGAAGTTGACGAGGTAGAACAGCGAGTCCTCCGCCTCGCCGCCGGAGCGCGTGGCGGGCATTCCCAAAGCCTCTATCGAGGCTATGCGCCTCGCCGCGGGGCCGGAGCGGGAACCGGGGCCGTAAAGCTCCGCGAGCAGCCCTTCCAGCATCGCCGTTGCCTCCGAGGGCGGAATCTTGAACGTGGAGCGGGGCGTTCCGCCGGGGTCGGGGACGCCTTCGGCCGGGTCTGCGGTGCATCCGAACAGCGCCGCAATCCCGACCAGCCAAATTGCCGAGAGTCTTTTCATAACGTGAAGTTTTAAGGTTCCGTACGGGGCGGAGCGGAGTCCCGTCCGTACCCCGGCAAGTTAATAAATGGTGACTGTATTTGCAAATTTTAACCCGTTATAATTCTTTTTCGAGGACAAGGGGCTTTGCAAAGGGGTTCTACCGGCCTTTCGGTTATGTTTTGCCGTTTCGGGTTATAAACTTTGTGCCCGCGCCCGGCGTTCCGCCGCCCATTCCCGCCATTATTTCCCGTCCCCCCCCCTTCGCGTGCGGCTCCGGCTTTCAACTATTCGGCTTCCGAGCCGTCCCCGCGGCCGACAGCCGCCCGATTTGCATCCCCGCAAGCCAAATAGCCATTCATAAGGGATAATCTGCCCCCTCTCCCGGCCGCCCCGCGTGGCGGAACGCGAAACCGCTTTGAGGAAAATAGCGGAAAATTGGTTACTTTTATGCCCGGATAAACCGGATATGCCATGGATTCGCAGCTTACCCTCTATAATACCCTTACTCGCCGCCACGAAAAGTTCGAGCCGTTGTCGCCGCCGTTCGTGGGCATGTACGTGTGCGGCCCCACCGTTTACGGCGAGCCTCACTTGGGTCACGCCCGCGCGGCCGTGACGTTCGACCTGCTGTTCCGCTGGCTGCGCCGTTCGGGCTACCGGGTGCGCTACGTGCGCAATATCACCGACGTTGGGCATCTGGAGCACGACGCCGACGAGGGCGAGGACAAGATAGCCCGCAAGGCCCGTCTGGAATGTCTGGAGCCTATGGAGGTGGCCCACCGCTACACCGAGAGCTACCACGAGGCCATGCGCCGGCTGGGCGTGCTCTCGCCTTCGCTCGAGCCGCGCGCGTCGGGCCATATCATAGAGCAAATCGAGCTGATAAAGCGTATTTTCGACGCCGGGTTCGCCTACGAGAGCAACGGCTCGGTATATTTCGACGTTCGGAAGTACGACGCCGCCTACGGCTACGGCCGCCTTTCGGGGCGCGTGCTGGCCGATATGGTGGCCGGCGGCCGCGAGCTGGACGGGCAGGGCGACAAGCGCAGCCCCGTGGACTTCGCGCTGTGGAAAAAGGCGTCGCCGGAACATATCATGCGCTGGCCGTCGCCGTGGAGCGAGGGTTTCCCCGGCTGGCATCTGGAATGCTCGGCCATGAGCACCAAATATCTGGGCGAGCGTTTCGACATCCACGGCGGAGGCATGGACCTGATGTTCCCCCACCACGAGTGCGAAATCGCGCAGAGCACCGCCGCCGACGGTCACGATGCCGCCCGCTATTGGGTGCACAACAATATGATAACGGTCGGCGGCCAGAAAATGGGCAAGTCGCTCGGCAACTTCATCACCCTGTCCGAGCTGTTCACCGGCGGCCATCCCGCGCTGGAAAGGGCCTATTCGCCCATGACCATTCGGTTCTTTATCCTTCAGGCCCATTACCGCTCGACGCTCGATTTCTCGAACGAGGCGCTCGACGCGGCCTCCAAAGGGCTCGACCGTCTGATGAAGGGCCGTGAAACGCTGGAGCGCGTCGCGCCCTCGGCCGTTTCGACAGTGGACCCGGAAGACCTCGTGAACCGCTGCCGCGAGGCCATGGACGACGACCTGAATTCCCCGGTGGCGATTTCGGTACTGTTCGACTGGGTGCGCACCGTAAACCGGCTTCACGAGGGACAGGAAACCGTTACCGCGGAAGACCTCGGCAAGCTGAAGGCGTATTTCGACGAAATAGTGACGGACGTGCTGGGCCTCTCGGACGAGAAGGCTCCGGGGGCGGACGACCTCGTGCCGCCGCTGGTGGAAATGCTGCTCGAAGTGAGGGCCGCTGCCAAGGAGCGCCGCGACTGGGCGGCGTCCGACGCCATACGCGACCGCCTCGCATCCGTAGGCATCCGGGTAAAAGACCGTAAGGACGGCACGGAGTGGGAGAGGGAGTGAACCCCGCCCCGCCGACCGCATCCTGCCAGCAGCCGCGAATTCTCCGTGCGGAGCCGCGCCCGCAGGCTTTCTATAACATCCCGCTGTCGGAGATAAATCGGCAGAGTTGCTCGCGCGCCCTGTGAATCAGGGCCTTCACCGTTCCCATGGGCATCGACAGCTCGGCGGCTATTTCCTCGTACGAGTATTCCCGAAAGAAACGCAGCTCTATCAGTTGCCTGTAACGCGGGTTCATCCGTCCCAGATGCTTGTCGAGCTGGAAACGGTTCTGGCTGTTGATGAACCGTTCCTCCGGCGAGGCGTCCGTGGCGGCCGCCGGGGCGGGGATTCCCCGCGTGGGCAGCTTGTCTATCGAAAGGTCGTCGCGCCGCTTGCGCACGTAGTCTATGAAAGTGTTCCGGGCTATGGTATATACCCACTGCCCGAACGTGTAGGATGCGTCGTAGCGTTCCAGATTCAGGAACACCTTGATGAAGGTTTCCTGCAACAGGTCTTCCGCATCGTCGGTGTTGCCGCCGGTGCGCTGCACGTAGTAGGTGTTCAGGCCGTCGCGGTAACGGTTGAACAGCACCTCGAACGCCGCGGAATCGCCGTCGGAGGCGAGCGCCGCGAGCTGCTGGTCGGAAAGGACTATGTAGCGGCTTATTTCCATACGCCGGGTGGGGTTTTGAGCCGCCGCCGCACGGCGAGGTACGCCTCCCATGCGGGGTCGAGCAGGTCCGTAAGCGGAAAAAGCGCCAGAAGGCCCCGCTGGCCGAGCCGTACATAAGTGCGCCGGGCTACCGCAAGGGCCGTAAGAAAGCGCAGCGCCACGGCTCCCGCCGCCGCCAGCGCCCCGGCCGGGGGCAGCAGCGCGGCCGCCGCGGCCGCCGCGGCGAAGAACAGGATGCGGCTCCACAGCTCGGCCCCGATGCAGAGTTTCGCGCGGCGCGGATAGAACCTTACCGCATAGCTGTCCCGCAGGCGCACGGCGGTCCATGCGGCCGCGCCTCCGGGAACCCGGTAGAGCACCGTCGAGCGCGGACCGGCCACCACCGCCGCCCGATTGTCGGCTGCCGCGGCCTGCACGAACAGGTCGCCTTCCCCTACGTTGAGGTTCAGGCGGTTGAACCCGCCGCGGGCGAAGTACAGTCCGCGCGTGAATCCGAGGCTGCGCACCGTGCCGCGGTAGGGCTTTCCCTTTACGGCCGCTCCGAGCCAGCGCATGGCGACGGCGGCATTGTCCGCCGCTGCGAGCCGGCCCCGGCCTTTCCGTCCGCGCTCCGGGGCCGCGAAGCCCAGCACGAGGTCGGCCGACATGAAGCCTTTTGCCATTGCCGTCAGCCACCGCGGCGACGCCGGGCGGCTGTCGGGCAGGGTCAGCACGAGGCACTCGTACCGCGCCGCCTTTATGCCCACGTTGTGGGCCAGCTTGTCGTTTATGGGATACCGGGGGTCTTTCTTCATCCGGGTGACGGTCAGCCTTCCGTCCGCCGCGGCCAGCGCCGCGAGCCGTTCCGTAAAGTCCTCGCTGCCGGCCACATCGACGACGACCACCTCGAACTGCGGATGTTCCTGCCCCAGCAGCAGCGGAAGCGTGTGCTCCAGCCAGCGGTAGTCCGGGTCGTGCAGGGCCACGACCGCCGACACGGCCGGCAGGGGCGTCCCCGGTGCGGCGGCCCGGTTGCGGTAGCCCGCTATCCGCCCGTACACCCCCAACTGGTAGTAAAGCTGCACGACGAGCGCCGCGGCCGCGACGGCGGCGGCCGCCAGCCCTGCGGGGCCGGCCCACAGAATCGCCTGCTGCCAGAGAGTGCGGATTAATTCCACGGGGTCGGTAGTTTTTGCAAAGATAGTGAAAGGTGAGCGACAAAGCACGAACTCGTTCGATGCTTTGTCCGAACCGCATCCTATCTTATCCAACGATAGTGAAAGCCGAGGGCGGAATCAAGCTCGCTTGCATTATGCCCAACCGCCTTCTGTCTTCTGCAAGGATTGCGCGGGGCGGGCTTGTCCGGTGCGGGGCGCCGAAACCCGGAAACGGAAAAATGCTGCTGCCGGTATGCAGGCGCATACCGGCAGCAGCCGGGATTCGCCGCCGAAGCGGTTACTTCCGCAGCCGTCCGGCTCCCGGCGCTACGCGGAACTGCGGACGGTAGGGGAACAGCTTGTCCCCGCCGCTCCTGCCGGCAGGAGCGGGAGCCGAAAGTGCGCCGCGCGGCGGAATTCCTATCAACACGTTCACGAGCGGGCCGGGATTGTCGTCGGCGTCGAGTCCGACGGCAAGGGCGCGCACCCGCCTGTCCCAGAATTCCTCCCGCATCACCAGCATCGCCTCGCGCGGGCCGAGCGCGTAGAACGCCTCGCCGTCGCTTTCGCTGTCGGCGTTGTAAACCCCGTCGTACCAGTCGTTGGCCGAAAGCAGGAAATTTATCATGTAGTTCTCCGACCAGTGGTCCAATACGTCCTCGTCGTAAATGCTGTACTTGTAATTCTCGCAGCCGGGACCGGGAGCGAAGCGCAGAATCACGCCCGGCAGGCCGTCGTGGTCGTGGTTGTAGTCCACCGTTCCGGCATCGACCACCTCGAAATCGATGCCCACCGTGGCGTCCGACGAGCCGACTGTCCGGGTAATCACCCTCATGCGGTACATGGGCGTGGTGCGGTTCCAGCCGTCGTGCCCGAAACACAGCACCGTAAAGTCGGTTTCGGGCCGCAGGGTCTTCCATTCGTAGCCGTCGGGGCCGTAACTGAGCATGTCGTAAATATCGTCCTCCGTGTAGTAGCGGCTGTAAATCCAGTTCATGGCGGCCTCGTCGTCGAGCCCTTCGAATTCGGAAGTCAGGAAGATGTCGAAAAAGTACGGTTTGGAATTGTCGGCCGGCACGATGCTTACCGCCACGCTGACCGTGGTGACGCGGTCCACCTCAATCCTGAAGTCGCGGTCGGACGTTTCGGGCTCGGTCGTGACGTTCTTGTGCGCCCATGCGGACGGAGCGTAGCGGGCGTCGGCAGGCAGGGAGCGCACGGAGAATTTATAGGTCGTTCCCGGGGAAAGGCCCTCGAACGACGCTTCCGGAAGGTCGGTTTCGCCCGCGGCCGTTTCCGAGCCGTCGCGCATGTCGGTAAGGGTATAGCCGTAGCGGGCCGCGTTTTCGGCCGCATCCCATTCCACGCTGATTTCCGTGCCGGTGGCCGTTGCCGACGTGAGCACCGGCGGCTCCAGCGGAACGGGTTCGACGCTCACTTCCGCCGAGGCAGGCTCCGACGGCGTGTAACCTCCGCCTGCGGACAGAGCCCGCAGCGTGAAGGTATAGGATGCGCCCGGAACGAGATTTTCCACCGTGCACGAAAGGCCGCTTTCGGAGCCCTCGGCGAATACGCCGCCGTCGGAGCCGGCAAGCGCGTAGGCATACTCGTCGGCGTGCGGAACCTCGTCCCAGCCGACCGAGAGCGTGGTTCCCTCCACCTCGGCGAAGGCGAGCCGGGGCGTGCCCAGTTGCTCGGTTCCGCACGTCACGGTGCGCACGGACCATTCGGAATCGGTATAGGGCGCTTCTCCCAGAGCGCGTACGGAGAAAACATGCCGCGAGCCGGGTTCCAGCGGCCGGTCGCCTCCGCCGAGTACGACGGTCAGGCCGCCGAAGCCGTCGGCGGAAGCCTCTTCGGCGTCGTCCTCGCCGACGAGCCGGTAGGAGTAGGCAACGGCGTGAGCGACTTTTTTCCAGCTGAAGGTGAATTGGCCGGGCGACGACTCCACGGCTTCGACTATTTCGGGAGCCGCCAGAGCGCCGCCCTGCGGGACGGGCGGTTCGGGAGTTTCGTCGGGCGAGTCGCCGCAGGAGCAAAGGAAAAGGCCCGGCAGGAAAAACAGCGTCAGGGCCGCGCCCCGGAAACGCCGGGGGGGGGATTTTTAACGTGTCGCATGGTAAAAGCATTTAAGTTTGGGCGCACCGTCGCGCCGGAAGCAAATATAATAAAACGTCCGCCGCAAGTCAAGAGGCGGCTTCGGAATGCCGAAAGAAATATGCGGGCCGGCGGCCGCCGGGGCCGGAAGAGAAGATATTATGCCTGCCGGAACATGCCGCGTGCGCTTTCTCCGGAAAGAAAGCCCGCGGAAGAAAAACCGCCGCCCGAAACGGCACAACGGAACCGCCCTCCCGGAAGGGAAGGGCGGTCATGTCTGTACGCGGCCGGGGCGGCTACTTGAAACGCTGCTCGTCGGAAACGGTGAGCTTGCTGCGGCCCTTGGCGCGGCGGCGCGAAAGCACCTTGCGGCCGGCGGCGGTAGCCATTCTTTCACGGAAGCCGTGCTTGTTTATCCTCTTGCGGCGCGAAGGCTGGAAAGTCCTTTTCATGGTCGTATATTTTTTTCGTTCTTACTTTCAATCCATGCGGAGTGCAAAGGTATAACAAATTCGGCTCCTGCAAAAATTTCATAGAAAAAATCGTTTCCTCCCGCCGTGGAAATCCGGATGCGGAAAAACACGCCGGCCCCCGAACGCCGCATTAACGGGTGTGTCCGGGAGAGCCGGATTTTTCGGGGCCTCGCTTCACCTTCCGCTTCCGTCTTTCCCTTGCGCCGGGTGCGGAACGGTCTTCTCCCTCTCGTATCGCAACCGGAACCATACCAGCAGCGAAAAACCTATGAGCGCGAAGGCGACTCCGGGCAGGGCCGTGTATTCGTAGCCGAGCCCGTGCCGCACCGGAATGGCTCCGCACCAGGCCCCGATAGCATTGCCCAGATTGAACGCCACCTGCGCCGAGGCGGCTCCCAGAAGCTGCCCGCCTCCGGAGTGGCCGATAAGCAGCACCTGCTCCGGCGTGGAGAGCGCGAACAGGCAGGCGGTGCAGACGGTCATAAGCGTCAGGGAAGCCCACGGAATACGGGCGAAAAAGAAAATCAGCAGCAGGGCGGCGGCCATGATTCCCTGAGTGACGGCGGCCACGCGGCCCGGCATGAACCGGTCTGAAAGTCGGCCGCTCATCAGGTTGCCGGCGCACATGCCCGCTCCGGCGAGCACCATTATCATGGTCATGTCGTTCGCCGTAAATCCCGAAACGCGGGTCATCACCGGGCTGACATAGCTGTACCAGCAGAACAGCCCGGCGTTTCCCAGCATGGTCGCCGCTATCAGCAGCCACGGCGCTCCGCGCTTCAGAAATCCGAACTGGTTTTTCAGGCCGGTGTCGGGCAGCGGAGCGAGCCGCGGGACCCAGAACCGTATGGCCAGAAAAACTACCGCGCCCCACGCCGCCGCTATAAAGAACGTGTCGCGCCACGAAAGATAGTTGCTCACGTATGTCCCGAACGGCACTCCCACGAGATTCGCTACCGTGATGCCGAATATTATGGCCGACACCGCCTGCGATTCCCTGCCCCTGTCGGCCAGCTTTTCGGCCACTATGGCCCCCACGCCGAAAAAGCCGCCGTGCGGAAGCCCCGACACGAACCGCGCCGCGACCATGGGCCAGTAGCCGCCGGAAAGCGCCGCGCCGAGGTTGCCTGCGGCGTATATCACTACGAGGACGAGCAGTATTTTCCGCAGCGGCAGGCGCCGTCCGACCACCGCCAGCAGCGGCGCTCCGACGCACACTCCCAGCGCGTAGGCGGAAATGAAGTGTCCCGCGCGGGGGATGGACACTCCGAGGGCGCCGGCTATGTCGGGCAGTATGCCCATCATTACGTATTCGGCTATGCCGAAGCCCAGCGTTCCGAGCGACAGGGCTACGAGGCTTTTTTTCATTGCGTGCCGTTTTGCGGGCGGCGAATCCGGCGCGGCCCGCGGTGAGAGATACCCGGACGGAACAAAAAATATTCCGGATTCCCGGACTCCCGAACGAAAACCGGCGCGCTCATTGGGCGCGCCGGCGGAAAAATCCATTTACAGGGTCTTACTTGCGGGGAAACCGGCGCGGGGCGACCATGTTCTCCGGACGGAGGATGTTGTCGAGCTCGTCCTTGCTCATAAGCCCGCGTTCGAGCACGAGGTCGTAAATTCCCTTGCCGGTGCGCAGGGCGGTGCTGGCAAGGTCGGACGACGTTTCGTAGCCCAGATACGGATTGAGCGCCGTCACCAGCCCGATGCTGTTGTAAACCATGCGGCGGCACACGTCCTCGTTGGCCGTGATGCCCTCTACGCACTTTTCGCGCAGGGTGTTCATGGCGTTGCGCAGCAGGTCGATGCTCTCGAACAGCGAATGTACGATAATGGGTTCCATGACGTTCAGCTCCAACTGGCCGGCCTCGGCCGCGAACGTCACGGTCAGGTCGTTGCCGATGACTTTGAAAGCCACCTGGTTGACCACCTCCGGAATCACCGGGTTGACCTTGCCGGGCATGATGGACGAGCCGGGCTGCATGGGCGGCAGGTTTATTTCGTTCAGGCCGCAGCGGGGGCCGGACGACATCAGCCGCAGGTCGTTGCATATCTTGGACAGCTTCACGGCCAGCCGCTTCAGGGCCGAGGAGTTCATCACGAACGAACCGGTGTCGTTGGTGGCCTCTATCATGTTGGACGCGTGCACCATGGGCAGGCCGGTGATTTCGCGCAGATGCTTCTCGCACACGGCCGGGTAGTCGGGGTCGGCATTGATGCCGGTTCCTATGGCGGTGGCCCCCATGTTCATTTCGTACAGCAGGCGGTAATTCTGTTCGAGGCGCTCGATTTCTTCCGAAAGATTGGCGGCATAGGCGTCGAATTCCTGCCCGAGCGTCATCGGAACGGCGTCCTGAAGCTGCGTGCGGCCCATTTTTATAACGTGGGCGAACTCCTTTCCCTTGGCGGCGAAAGCGTCGATAAGCTGCTGCAGGGAGCCTACCATGTCGGCGATGCTCCGTACGAGGGCTATTTTTATGGCGGTCGGGTAAGCGTCGTTGGTGGACTGCGAAAGGTTCACGTGGTTGTTGGGGTGGCAGTATTTGTACTCGCCCTTTTTGTGCCCCAGCAGCTCCAGCGCGCGGTTGGCGATTACCTCGTTGGCATTCATGTTGGTAGAGGTTCCGGCTCCGCCCTGCACCATGTCCACGACGAAATGGGCGTCGAAACGGCCCTCGCGGACTTCCTTGCAGGCGGCTACGATAGCGTCGGCGGTTTCCGCCTCCAGAAGCCCCAGCTCGCGGTTGGCTTCGGCCGCGGCCTGCTTCACGTCGGCCAGCGCCCGGATGAATTCCGGAAAGAAGTTCAGCCTCACCCGGCTGATATGGAAGTTTTCCAGCGCGCGCATCGTCTGGACGCCGAAATAGTATTCGACCGGAACCTGCTTGTATCCGAGCAGGTCGTGCTCCTCGCGGGTCTCGCCCGAAAGGGGCGTTCTGGTTATGTCGGTCATACGGGTTACAGTAATTTGGTTTTATCCGGCAAATATAGTGCAAGCCGAGCGATAAGCCAAGCTTGCTTGAGCTTATCCGAGGCGCAGCCTATATTATCCAAATATAGTGAAAGCCGAGAGCAAAGGCAAGCTTGCTTGCACTTTGCCGAGGCGCATCCTGTATTCTCGAAATATAGTGAAAGCCGAGAGCAAAGGCAAGCTTGCTTGCACTTTGCCGAGGCGCATCCTGTATTCTCGAAATATAGTGAAAGGTGAGAGCAAAGCCAAGTTTACTTGAGCTTTGCCGAACCGCCTCCTGTATTATGTAAATATAGTGAAAGCCGAGAGCAAAGGCAAGCTTGCTTGCATTCTGCCGAACCCGGCTTGCAAAGCCGTAAGTGCGTGACGTATGAAAAAGCGGGACGGACCGGGAAAATCGGTCCGTCCGCGTCGGTTCCGGGGCTTCCCACGTGCGTCCGGCAGCGTCCGGCTATTTGCGGCGGAGCGCCGGAGAAGCGGAGCTGCGGTCGGCGGCGGTCACAGGGCCCGTCCACGTACCTGTAACGGTATGCCAGCTCTCGTCCGAGTATTCTATGGTTATCGTGTAGTCGCCGCCCGTTTTGGCGATGTAGATATACCCCACTTTTACGGCTGCGTAGCGGGTCACACGCCAGTCGCCGGGAGCTATTTCCACATAGCCGCCCATGTACCACGAGTGGACCATGGTTCCCTCTTCGTCGTATTCGCCGGGCAAGTAGTGGCCCGGGTCGCCGTAGTAGCCGACGCTGTATTCGTCGGGAGCATCTGCGGTTCCGGCCGGAAGAACTCCCGCGAAGCCCTGAGCCGGTTCGGTCAGTATGTCCATCATAAAGGCTTCGGAATCCATGTTCTTCACCTTCGGTTCCATGTAAACCGACCACACGTCGGCCGAGAGGGATTCGTCGTAGCCGTAATAGTAGGCGCTTACGGCCGTTCCGTCGCCCGGAGCGAACCCTATCGCGTAGTCGCCCGTCAGGGTGGTGGTGGCGTCGGGGTCGATTACCTGTCCGGGCGCTTTCAGGTCGCCCGTGTAAACCGCTGTTACGGAATGCCCGTCGGCTGTCCGGAAATCGAACGACACGCGGTAGTCGTCGCCGTTTTTGGCGACCGTGACCGTGCCGGACTCGGCCATTCCGTAGCGGCCGTCGAGCCCGAAATAGGTGCAGTCGGGCTGGTAGCCGTCGGGAAGGGCGCTGATGATTCGGCCCGGAACGCACGTCCACGGACGTATCTCCTCGTCCACCGTATAGGTTCCTTCCGGAAGCATTCCCGCGCCGCTTTGCGACAAGGGGGCGTGCAGCTCGAAACAGAGTTGCGCCGTGCCTGCGGGATAGTTGCCGTCGGCGTCGGGCTCGCGGTCCCGTACTGCGATTACATACCAGCCGGTTCCCTTTTCGAATATGTCCCCGAAATAGTTCATGCGCTCGACATGCCGGAACTCGTGACCGGTTACGTCGGCCTCCAGACCGGGAAGGCTGGGCCCGGCTTCGGTTTCCATTTCGGCTGTCGCCACTTCGCCGGTTCCGTCGGCATTGGAGGCGGCGGCGACTATCACGTACGTACGTCCCGGCTCCAGCCCGGAGGCGCCGTATTCGTCGGAGGCGGAAACGTCGGCCGGAGAGCCGTCCTTCAGAATCGCGGCGGCATCCGGAACCTCGCCGCCTTCGGGCAGCACCATGTACGCGCCTTCGAGGGCGTCGGTAAAGACGAGCGTGAACCAAACCGAGTTTTCGGAGGAGTCGCCCGGACGAATTTCCACCGAGGGCAGGTTTTTCTCCTCGGATTTCGTGGTTGCATCCACGGTTACGACCTTGCTGAAACCGGCCTCATTGGAGGCCGCCGCCCGGATTTCGTAAGTCGTGCCGGGCGTAAGGCCGTCTTTTTGGCAGGCGGCTGGAGTCTCCGCGACCGGTGTTCCCTCTTTCAGAATCGTGGCGGCGTCGGGCGCGAGGCCGGATGATTTTTCGATTATCATCCACGAACAGGCGTCGGCTCCTTTCGCCGCGAGAGTAAAGGAAATTCCGGTCCGGGACGAGGAAACGGCCGAAATGGTCGCTTCCGGAACTTTCTGCGGTTCCTCGGGGGGCGCCTCGGGCCCGTCGTCCTTGCAGGACAGAACCGCGGCGGCGGATACGAGCAATGCGCAGTACAGAGTAAATTTGTTCATTGCAACGGTATTGGGCGTTCCGGGTCTGCGCGGAATGCGTTTTACAAAGGATAAAGGCTTCGAGGGAAATCCCGATGCAGACCGGGGAAAGGATGCGTTTCGGAAAGCGCGGCCGTCCCTTTAATCAGGACTTCCGTAACAAAGATAACAACATAATCCGGATATGCAAGAAAAAGGCCGCCCGGTAGCGCCTCCGGGCCTGAGAAATCGGAAACCGTGCGGCCTGCGGACGCGCTAAAGGCGGGCGGCGAAGTCGTCCCACTGCCGCGGGGTTACGCCGTTTCGCAGGGCGGCGGCCCGCAGCCGGCCGAGGGACACCTCGCCGTCGGCCTGCGCCTGCCGGTAGAAGTCCCGGAATATCCGCATGAACCTCTTTTCCCCGATGCGGCGGGCGAAACGGTGTATTTCGCAGGGAGTTTTCTGGTAGATTACGTATGCGCTGCCGGAGTCGGCCGAGGCGTCCATACGGTTGTCGGCAAGGCCGAACACGGAGGCGTCCGCCGCTTCCGACGAACCGGCGTACAGGGCGGCCTTGCGGCCGAAAGCCTCGTCGCGCTGCCTGCGGCCCGGCCACATTACGCGGCAGGACAGATATTCGATAAGCGACTCGGCGAAGAAGTAGTGCGCCGGGTCGTCCTGCGGAACCGAGCCGAGGAGTCCGCGGTCGAAGGCATGCAGCAACTCGTGGCACAGTCCGTTTCCGCCCCACATGGACGTATCTATCAGCACGAGGTATTCCGGCTCTCCCATGCGGGTGGTGTTGCCCCACAGCACCCGGCCCCGCATCAGGTCGCCGTCCATAACGTGTACCGTCAGGGAGTCCCGGCCGGGAAATATATCGGCCGCCCCGCGCAGCATCCCGCGGAACAGCTTTTCGCGCATGCGGGCGGTTTCGTCCCCGACCGGCAGGGCGAACGCGTCGGTGGTATCGGCATTCGGGCGCCCTTCGGGATTCAGATACAGCAGCCCGCGCAGCGGCCCGAGGCGCACTTCCGAGCGGCGGCATCGCCTTCCGTCGGCCAGATACATGTTCAGGCCCCCTTCCTGCGCGCGGGCCGGGTCCATAATGTATCGGCCCCCTTTCCTTTCGGCGGGCGCGCTCGCGAAGAAAAGGCAATAGTCCGGAACGTCCGCGCTCCAGCGGACGACCGTCATGCCGGGGGCGGTGAAATGCCACGGATGCCAGTCGAACAGATACGGCAGCAGATAGGTTGTCGTGTAGTGCTGGATTTCTTCCTTCGGGTCCTGCACTCCGTAGTCGCACGAGTAGCGGTATCGCAGGGCTACCGTGCAGTCCGCGCCCGGAGGCAGAAACCGGAGCCGCTGCCGGTCGAACGAGTAGTCCAGCGGCTTTTCCGTGCCGTCCGTCATGTCCGTCAGTGCCATATTCCTGAAGTAAAACGGAGGGGAAAAATAATCCAAAAAGTTTATGGGCTCCAGCGTAAGGGTTATGCTGTCCGGCCCGGCTCCGCTGAAATGCAAGAGCTGCGTTATCCTCAGCCCGCAGGAATCGTCGTCGCCGAATCCGGCGCTCCACTCACCGAATATGGAATCCGGGACTTCCACCCTCAGTTCGCACTGCGGGGAGGCCGGTTCCGTGCGGCCTGCGGGGAAAGCGGCGCACCGCACGGACGATTCGCGGACAGGGCCGGAACCGCCGTCCACAGCAGCCCCGCAATAACCGCCGCCGTTCCCGGGGCGGCCGTGAAAATTTTTTTCACAGGTTTCATGGCATCAACAATCGGTGCCGTCCCTCCCTTTCGGAGCGGCGGCGGTTATGTATTGAGGAGCTATCCTGCTCCGGGTCGGCGGCGGATGCAAAAACAGGCGGCCGACGGGGAACGGTATAAAGATAAGTATTTTCTCCGGTTCCCCGCGTTGGCCGAACGGAATAAAAATCGGACCGGATGTTGCATGTTCGGAAGGTTCGTACCGCCAGAACGCCGCGGCCTGTTCGCCCGACGTCGGAATCCGGAAAGTTTTACGAGAGGCAAAGCTCGTCGCCCGATGTCCGGGCCTGCGCCTTCGGCATGGGTATGCGGTATCGTTTCATCGCCGTACGCGGCGGCCGGGTCGAAACCGTTCTTTCGCGAGGGGACGGATTGCAGGGGCGGGGTTTTGCGGAGGCCGGAACCGCCCGCATGGCGGGGCGCACATCGGGGGTTCGTTGGATTAACCGGGATTTATCCTTAAATTTGTCGTTCGCTATGCGGTTCGAGCTTCAGCATACTGCACCCGGATGCCGCGCCCGCGCGGGCGTGCTCCATACCGGCCACGGCCCGGTGGAAACCCCGGTGTTCATGCCGGTGGGTACGGCGGCGAGCGTCAAGGGCATCTTCCACCGCGACGTGCGCGGCGATGCCGGCGCGCGCCTGATTCTCGCCAACACCTACCACCTCTACCTGCGCCCCGGACTGGACGTGCTGCGGGCGGCCGGAGGCGTGCACCGCTTCAGCACGTGGGAGGGCCCGATGCTTACCGACAGCGGCGGGTTTCAGGTGTTCTCGCTGGCCTCGTGCCGCCGCCTTTCGGACGAGGGATGCCGGTTCCGCTCGCATATCGACGGCTCCGAGCATCTGTTCACGCCGGAAAGCGTGGTGGACGCCCAGAGGGTCATAGGAGCCGACATAATGATGGCTTTCGACGAGTGCCCGCCGGGGGATTCCCCGCGCGACTACGCGGCCGAGTCCCTTTCGCTGACCCACCGCTGGCTGGAACGCTGTTTCGAGCGGTATGCGCAGACCTCCGCGCTGTGGGGGCATCCGCAGTCGCTGTTCCCGATAGTGCAGGGCTGCACCTGCCCCGACCTCCGGGCGCGAGCGGCGGAGTTCGCGATGCGGTTCGGCGCCGACGGCTACGCCATAGGGGGCCTCGCGGTGGGCGAGCCGGCCGAAACGATGTACGAAATGATAAACACGGTCACGGACATACTTCCCGCCGACCGCCCGCGTTACCTTATGGGAGTGGGTACGCCGGTAAATATTCTGGAGGGAATCGAGCGCGGGGTGGACATGTTCGACTGCGTGATGCCCACCCGCAACGGCCGCAACGGAATGCTCTTCACGATGGAAGGCACAATCAACATACGCAACCTCAAGTGGCGGGACGACTTCTCGCCGCTGGACCCGCAGGGAGAGTCGTTCGTGGACACGCTCTACTCCAAAGCCTACCTGCGCCACCTCGCAATCGCGGGGGAGATGCTGGCGGCCCAAATCGCGTCGCTGCACAACATAGCGTTCTACATGCGGCTCGTGCGCGAGGCCCGCACCCGGATTCTCGACGGCACGTTCGGGGAATGGAAGCGGGATGCCGTGCAAAAACTTTCGCGCAGGCTGTAAGATGAAATTTCCCGGATTCAAGATACTCGACGGTTACATCACGCGCAAGTTCCTCGGAACCTACGTGTTCGCCATAGCGTTGATTATCGTGGTGGTGGTGGTGTTCGACGCGGTGGAGAAAATCGACGACTTCATCGAAATGCACGCCCCGCTGAAAGCCATCATATTCGACTATTACCTGAATTTCATCCCCTTCTTCATAAACCAGTTCAGCGGGCTGTTCACCTTTATCGCCGTTATTTTCTTCACCTCCAAAATGGCCTACCAGACCGAAATCGTGGCCATACTTTCCGGCGGGGTGAGCTTCCGGCGGCTGATGTGGCCCTACTTCCTGTCGGCGGCCGCAATCACGGCGCTGTCGCTGGGCCTGAACCTGTTCGTGATTCCGCGCGCCAACGCCAACCGCGTGGAGTTCGAAAGCAAGTACTTCAAACGGAACCGTAACGTGCGGTTCGAGAAGCATATCTACCGGCAGATTTATCCCGGCACGTTCGCATACATACGCAGCTACAACGGCAACACCGAAAAGGCCGCCTACCTGTCCATGGAAAAGTACGACGGCAGCACCATTCTTTCCTCGCTGGAGGCCGCCGACGTGACCTTCGACCCCGACACGCGGCACTGGACGGCTCCCCGCTACCTGACCCGCACCTTTACCGACACGGCCGAGGTGTTCGAGCGGCACGAAAAGCTCGACACGATGATAAACCTCGACGTGCAGGAGCTGGGAAAGGTGGAAGACCTGATAAAGACCATGGGCATCGGGGAACTCAACCGCTTTATTTCGCAGCAGAAGGAAAAGGGGTCCGACATGATTTCCATATTCGAGGTCGAGCGGCAGAACCGGTTCGCATACCCGGCCTCGACGTTCATACTGACGCTAATCGGCGTTTCGCTCTCCTCGCGCAAGGTTCGGGGCGGAACCGGGCTGCATATCGGAATCGGAATCGGGCTGTGCTTCTCGTACATCATGTTCATGAAATTCGCCGAGGAATTCGCCAAGGGCGGCCTGCTGCCGCCCGCGCTGTCGGTGTGGATGCCCAATATCATCTTCGCCGTCATAGCCGTCTATCTCTACCGCAACGCCCCGAAATAGGGCGCGCGCATAATCATTTATGAGCCCAACCGGCTTGCGGGGATGCAAGTCGGGCGGCCGTCGGCTGCGAGGAGGGCTCGGAAGCGGGAACAGCGGGAAGCCGGAGCCGCACAAGGTGGGCCGGAACGGCAACGCCCGGCGGCGGAAAGTTCAGGCCGGTTGTAACGCTTCCGCAAAAAATAAAGCGTCATGAAAAAGATAACGCTTACGCTGTTTTTCGTTCTATCCGTCCTGTTTTCCGCCGGGGCGCAGTCTGCATGGTGGAGGAGTTTCGAGCTGGAGGCGGGGGTCTCGCTGATTGCCTGCTATGAACCGGACGGAGCGTCCACGAAAGTCCCGCTCGGTTTTTCCGCGGAACTCAGATACAACGCGGAGCGGCTGCCGCTGG
>DBFWXZ010000021.1:0-4470 GCA_048214935.1 Tidjanibacter sp. | reverse complement strand
GGGGAAACAAGCCTCCGCGAGCGCCGGAGTTTCAGGCTTCGCCTGGGGCACAGAATCGGTGTGCTTCTGGATTTACTCTACAAAGAGGGCTACCGGACGTTTCTTTGTCCGGTGGGCGGGGAGTTCGGATGTATTGCGGCTTCGGCCGTGTTGGATTTGAAGGCACGCCGTCCCGACGTGGAGCTTGTGCCGGTGCAAGCGAGCGTGCAAAGGCGCTCCGGTAAGGGCCTTGCCGATGCCTCGATAAAAAGGATGTGCGGCGGAAGAATCTTTCGGCCGTTTTCCGGAGTGCAGGCCGACGACAGCCGACAACCCCGCCCGGTCGGCGGCGTATCGTCCGACGGCTATCCGGTGGAAAACTCTCTTATGTTCGGGCTTTCGAGCACCGTTATTACTTATCTTCCGGAAATGTCGGGTCATGTTCCCGCTTCGCTTGCCTTGGCAAAACGGCTCGATTTGAGAATCATAAATCTAAGCCCCGATAAAACAGCTCGGCAGCAGGAGAACCGCGTAGAACCCTTTGTTTCCGCTGCCCTTTCCTGCTCTCCGCCCGCGTGTCCGGTGGAATATCTGGGCGGGTTGTGGGTACTCGAACATGAGTACGGTATGGAAGGCAGGGATGGGGAGTGGAAACATTTGCGAGCATATTCAAACTTCGAGTGCGAATGGAACCTGCGGGACGACGGCACGGCAGGGGTTTACTATTACGGGGGGAATGTATTTTCAGATACTTTCTTCTATGACCGACAGTTAGGAACGCTCTCCTTTTCTTCCAAACATTACATAGTAAAAGACTTTACCGGAAATCACCTCGAACTAATGGACGTTTCCACGGAAAGGGGCATACGTTTACTCTCTTTGCATAAGATTCATTGGAACCGCCCGGTAGCCTCTATCCGGGGAAAGTCGGCTTTATCCCTTGCAGGCCGTTGGCTGTATGCGGGAACATATATCAAGGGTGATACCGACTCGTGGGAGTTGTTGTCCGACACTTCCGACTTTCCCTGCGAGTGGAGTTTTGCCGACCCGAATATCCTTATCCTGCGCTATGGGGACAAATCGGAGGAAGGGCTAAAGTACGCCTGCTGCCCACTGAACCGGGAACTGTTCATAGAGCAAGACAGGGAGGGTTGCATAGATGACCTTTACCGGGTGGAGGAACTCTCCCCTACCCGAATCCGCCTTTACCATATGGACGGGGTGGACATCTTTCCCGAACAATGCCGGGTGAGGATAGAGTTGGAAAAGGAGTAAAAGACCGCTTTGCCGTGTGGCCGCGAGCGGAGGGAGTGCGGGGTCGGAGGGAGTGAGGCGGCCGGGTTTAGGGGAGGTTGAAAGGTGTGCCATGTGGCCGCGGACGGAGGGCGTGCGGGGCCGGAGGGAGTGAGGCGGCCGGGTTTAGGGGAGGTTGAAAGGTGTGCCATGTGGCCGCGAGCGGAGGGAGTGCGGGGCCGGAGGGAGTGAGGCGGCCGGAAAAAGAAACGTAACACGTATTCGTATTAATAAACAACCGTCGGGAAAATTGCAAGTACGCAGGCTGTGGGGCGGCCGAGAGAAGGGAGCATATAATTCTTCATAAATTCTGGTTGGCTTGCGGGGATGCAAGTCGGGCGGCTGTCGGCTGCGGGGGCGGCTCTGAAGCGGCAGGAGCTGGAAGCCGGAGCCGCACACGAAAGGCTCGGAAGCTGAATAGTTGAAGGCCGGAGCCGCTTGCGGGAGGGAAGGCATGGATACTAAACATAACACCCCGTGTGCTGTTACAAACACGGCAAAAGTTGTACATCCTCTTTTACCCATTTGTATATCGCATCGAAAACTTCTTTTATTTATTCCGAGAAAATACGGTTGCGGAAAAATCCATCATTGTGATTTATTTACAGAAAAAATCTTATCTTGCGCCGCCAACTTAAAATACTTTGTTATGAAGAACCCACATTTGTTTGTTGCATTTGTGATATCAGGAATTATATTTTTCTCCTGTACTCAAGAAAGCGATGTCTCTCGGCTATCGGATGGAATGTTGCCTGTTTCCAGTAAAACATCCCTACACTTTGCTTCGGAAAAAGAGTTTTTTGATGCTGTCGATGAGTTTACCCATCCTAATGCTGATATCAGACTGTTAGAAGAAAAGTACGGATTCAAATCCCTGCTTACTTATTTAGAAGACATAGCCGACCGTTTGGAAAGTATCACTGATTCCGTTACGTTCAGGGAGGCAGCTAAATGTTATGAGGATTATTTTATAGTGGATGAACACGGCATGTTGCATCCCCGCTATAAATCCTTGGGGTATTTGAGCATTGCCAACCGTGATGGAATATTTTATGTAGGAGATAAACTTTATAGAGTAACGCCTTCCGAAATCGAAATTTATTCACCAGATTCCGTCAGGACTAAGTCTTCGCAACCTGAAAGAATTCCTTATTCGTTCCCTTGGAGCTGTGAAGCCAGTCAAGTTACTCGCGGTAGAGGAGACGTTTTCATTGACCGTTTCTATATAGCAAATAAAAGGCGGCTATGGGTCAGAGCCTACACTGTCGCCTACTTTACCAGCAGTGGAAACAACACTTACAATGTAAAATATTCTTTTGAATTCCATGCATTTCAGTATTTCTACAATTGGTTAGGTATATACAAAAAAGAGAAAACGACTTTTTATTTCGACAGCGTATTATGGAGTTTTGCCATTCCGTCCAAACATGGTTTATACACCAATCCATCCGGCTATCTCAAATCGGGAGACTTTAATCCGGGCGATAATGCCTCTTTCGGAAGCCAACGGTGCAAGAATTATTATCTTACCTATAATCATCCCAATACATTCGTTTTAAACTATCCGTATGTTCCAGATGTGCGTATCATGCGGTTTAGGGGGAGGTCCAATGAAACCGGTAATTGCGGCATAGTAGAAAACTTCAATATCCCCGCGACCTATACAGAATTAAAACAGTGCAGATAATACGACAAAGAACGCCATGAAAAAATATAATTTATCTTTCAAAGTATGGTGTCTTTTCCTCAGTGGTATGAGCCTCCTTTCATGTACTAGGGAAGAAATAAGAGATGGACAAATGGGTGAAGTAAATTCGGAAGAATCTTTTGATTACATCAAACCCGGTAAAACCATTCATGAAACTCTTGCCAAAATGTTTTTTTACAGCTTGGATAAAGGAGATGAAAATGAGCATACACGCAGCTCGGAAACCGTGGATGAGGATATCTATGTGGATTCTATTTGTTATAACGGTTTGCCGGTGCTTTATGTAGCTAATCGTGTCAATAAAGAGGGTTATGTCGTTATGTCGGCGGATAAGGGAGAATATCCTATCGTGGCGTTTTCATACGAAGACAGTTTTAAATACGATTCTCTGAGTCCGGAAAACAAGGCTTATTATGCCACGGAAGTCGAAGCCCGCTATCTTAAAATGATTAGTGACGAAACCACGTCGGTTGACCCACTATGGAAAGAATTGACCCTGTATCAATATCAGACTGATTCGGATACTGTTTATGTCGTAAGCGTGGATTTCTTTGCCGACTTGGAAACGAAAGGCTCCATCCCGGAAAGAAGTTACCCTAAAAATTATCTTACCAAAAACCAACTTTTGTATAACCGCGGAAGACAATGGACTTTATATTCCCCATATAATTATAATATGCCCAAGCCTGCTTATGGAAGCCATACTATGCCCGGTATAGTGCTTTCGCTGTCACTGATAATGGACTATTACCGTATCCCCAACGCTCAATTTTGGACACGTCAGCCTTCTATCCAAACGAGTAATAAAAGCACGGAACTTACTCAGTTTTTCCGTAACCTGTATAATGATTTGGGCGGAGATAAAATAAACAATTATGTAGCTGCTAAAAACCTGTACGACAAAATTCCCAATGTTTTATATGACAAATATGGCTTTAAACTTACTGAACCTTACCATTATTTCAGTGACCAAGTGGGATTCGACAAAATACGCAGCCATTTGTACAATAACGGGTTAGCAATATATACCGGAGCCTGTAATACGAAATATGAAATACCGGTTCATACGTGTGTAATCGACGGAGTGGCTGAACTGTATACGAAAGTGACCGTAAGAAAATATTTTTTAGGCATATTAATAAAAAAGACCGTAAGTTATTATTACAAGGACTACCTGCACTTCGTTCTCCCGACCGACCGTAAAAGCAACCTGTGGGGCAAATACGATTGGCGGGGCGACACTTACCCCGATAATAACATCGTACTGCTTCTGCAAAAAAAATAAAGCGTCATGAAAAAGGTAACGCTTACGCTGTTTTTCGTTCTATCCGTCCTGTTTTCCGCCGGGGCGCAGTCTGCATGGTGGAGGAATTTCGAGCTGGAGGCGGGGGTCTCGCTGATTGCCTGCTATGAACCGGACGGAGCGTCCACGAAAGTCCCGCTCGGTTTTTCCGCGGAACTCAGATACAACGCGGAGCGGCTGCCGCTGG
>DBFWXZ010000020.1:0-1266 GCA_048214935.1 Tidjanibacter sp. | reverse complement strand
TTTATGAGAAACAATTCTAAATATATTTCTGTTTGGCGAAATCTTATTCTAAAAGGAACTCTAAATAAAAGAATCCACCTTCAGATATCTTTCTTCACTTATCCTCAAAGTATATAATCCAAACATAAATATCAGACCTATTTTCCCTATAACTGAGTAATAAAAAGATTATTCCCCTACACCGTAAACAAAGAAATAACAGAAGCACTTTAAAAGGGTGTATCTAACTCACTTTTTAAGGATAATATCCCTGTTACAGTTATCTGTAGCAGGTGATCCTTTCAAATTGGGCATTAGATGCACCCTTTTCCTTATTCCAACAAATGCGCCTCTTGTAACCTCACCAATTCCCAATACATCTTCAAAAACACCTCCAGATACACCTTCAGACTCGGGAAATAGACGATAGACTTCCGGCAAAAGAAAGGCACGTGAATGGCCGTTCATTCGGAACCACCATTTCCGGATAGCGTTTCTTTGTCCATCCAAAATAATCTCTATCGGGACAGAACAATAAACAAAAGCATAAATATCAGGCAAAATTGTCCCGATAAAAGAATTATAACATGACTATTGAAGATGAAATCCTCCAATACCTGCACTATCATCCTCTATCAAACAGGGTTGAGATAACGCTTGGGATAACCAATCCTCCCAGTGGCAGGATTGTAAAAAGACTACTGGCCGATGCCGTAACCAAAGGAATGATAGAAGTACTCTAACAATAGTAGTGCCACTATATTATAAGCAGCACTGCAATTGTTCCTTACCCCAGCAAATGCACCTCCTGTAACCTCACCAATCCCAAATACATCTTCAAGAACACCTCCTGATACACCTTCAGATCCGGGAAATAGACGAAAGACTTCCGGGAAAAAGAGAGACATGTGAATGGCCGTTCATTTGGAACCTCCATTTCCGGATAGCGTTTCTTCGCCTGGTCAACCGCCATCTTGTTCAGTGAAGCCACGAAGTTGGCCTGGCGTATCGGATTCCATTTCGGGGTTTCAAGAATCACCATCCCATCTTTCCGCTCAGGAATAACCAAATATTCATTCTGCACGTTACGGGCGTAATAACACACAAAAGACAAGGCTTCATAGACATTATCCCCTACATGAATGCCGATAACCCGTTCTTCAACCGGTGTACCGGCAAAGCATTCCGCAATCTGTTTCATGGCATACCCATGCAACAAGGCAGCATCAGAAGCCAACAGATAAGCCGGTGCGGTACGCTCTCCTCCCTTATCGATGGCAGCAAAGA
>DBFWXZ010000002.1:0-166094 GCA_048214935.1 Tidjanibacter sp. | reverse complement strand
CCCATTCGCCGGTCGCCACCATAAGTGTTACCACTTAACGTGTTGCCCCTCGGCTTGCATGTGTTAGGCCTGCCGCTAGCGTTTATCCTGAGCCAGGATCAAACTCTCCATTATAATTTTTCACAAAATTTTCAAGAGTCCCGGCTGCTTTATCCTTTAAAGGAATTGATAAAACTTACTGCATTTCTTTTTCTTCCTGTACTTCCAATAAATCAAAGAACATTTCCGCTTCCCCGTCCCGGCGAACCCGCGCCGGTGGCGTTAAAAAATTCGCCGCTTTAAGAGGCGAACCGGGTCACAAAGATAAGGTGCAAAAACCGAAATTCCAAATCTTTCCCAAGAACTTTCCGAAATTCGGGGGTCGCTCCCCCGCGGTCTTCCGGATTGCGGGTGCAAATGTATGCACTTTTTCCGGTTCTGCAAACTTTTCGGACGAAATTTTTCGCTTTTTCGCCCTCGAAGCATATTATAACGTTTCGCACGGCTTCGTTATTGTATCGTATCCCGATTTTTTTCGGGAACCGCACCGGGCCGGAAGGCCCTGCCGCGCGAACGCACTTACTAACGCAGCGCCCGCGCGAGATATTGTACGGCCCGGATTCTTTTCGACCCGTTTCCATACCTATATATTATATAACCCCGACGTCGGAAACGGCGGCGGAACGCCCGGCTTCGTGTCCGGGAGTTTCAGCGGTTCGGAAATATCCAGTAGTACAGCAGCGCCCACATTATGAACCGGGCCGCGCGGCCCACGAACATCCACAGGGCCGAGGTTTTGAAATTCACCCGGTAGAAACCGAGCGCCACCGCCAGCAGGTCGCCCACTATCGGCAACCATGTCAGCAGCGACAGCCACACGCCCCACTTCTCCACGCGGGCCTTCTGGCGTTCGAGCTTCTCGCGCTTCACGCCCGTCCAGCGTTCTATCCATTTCCACTTGCCGGCCCAGCCGACCCAGTAGGAAGTAAGGCCGCCCAGCCAGTTGCCCACGGTGGCCACCGAAATGGCAATATAGGGGTCGGCTCCGGCGGCGAGCATTCCGACCAGCAGGATGTCGCTGCTGAAAGGCAGCACCGTGGCCGACGCGAAGGCCCCTATGAAAAGGCCCGCGTACCCCCAGTCCAGCAGTCCTTCCAGTGCGGCGGCAAGTATCATCTCCGCGGCCAAGTTACGAAATTAATCCTACATGAACCTTTTATAGAATTTCACGCTCCGGAAAGGCGCATAGCGGAACGGAGGGTCGAACGACGCGGACGAAAAGACCACCGAACGGCAGTCGGTGAACGTGTCGAACGACGCCCGGCCGTGATAGCGCCCGATGCCGCTTTGCCTCACGCCTCCGAACGGCAGCCGCGGACTGGACAGTTGCACCACCACGTCGTTTATGCAGGCTCCTCCGGACGAGGTATTCTCCAGCACCCTGCGGCCCTCGTCGGCGGGGCCGAAGTAGTACAGGGCCAGCGGATGCGGATGCGAACGGACGATTCGCAGGGCGTCGTCCAGAGTGTCGAAAGTCAGCACCGGCAGCACCGGGCCGAACACCTCCTCCTGCATTACCGGGTCGTCGGGCAGCACGTCCACGAGGATGGTAGGCTGAATGTAGAGGTCGTTCTCGTCGGTGCGGCCTCCGTAGGCCACCCTGCCCGACGAGCCGATAAGGGCTTGCAGCCGCCGGAAAGCATCGCGGTCGACGATGCGCGGGTAGTCCGGAGCGGTCTGCGGGTCGGCGGTGTAGCCTTTTTCCACGGCGAACTTCAGTTTCTCCACCAGCTCGTCGCGCAGGGCCGTCTGCACCAGCACGTAGTCCGGGGCCACGCAGGTCTGGCCGGCGTTCAGCAGCTTGCCCCACGCGATGCGGCGGGCGGCGAGGTCGAGCCGCGCCCCGGTATCGACGATGCAGGGGCTTTTGCCGCCCAGCTCCAGCGTCACCGGCGTAAGCGTGCGGGCGGCCTCGGCCATGACGCGGCGGCCGAACGAGGTGCTGCCGGTAAAGAAAATGCGGTCGAACCCGGCCCGCAGCAGGGCCGTACCCTCGTCGTGGCCGCCGGAGAACACCGTTACGTAGTCCTTCGGAAAGGCGTCGGACACTATGCGCTCGATGACCTCGCGCGTATGCGGCGTGGAGCCGGACGGACGCAGGGCCGCGCAGCAGCCGGCGCCCACGGCTCCGGCCAGCGGCACGAGCGACAGGTTCAGGGGATAGTTCCACGGCGACATAATCAGTGCCGCGCCCGCGGGCTGCGGCAGCACCGCCGAACGCGACGGCCGCAGGAACAGCGGCGCGGACACCCGGTGCGGGCGCGACCAGCCTTTTACGTGACGAATCTGGTAATCCGCCTCGGCGAGCACCTGAGCCACCTCGGTCATGTAGCTTTCGGCGGCCGACTTGTGCAGGTCGGCGTGAAGGGCGTCGAATATGTCCGCCTCGTGGCGCTTTACCGAACGGCGCAGGCGGCGCAGGGCGTCGATACGGTACGACGGCTCGCGGGTAAGGCCGCGGTCGAAAAACCCGCGCATCCGCTCCAGACGGGCCGCGACATCCTGCTCGACTTCGGGGGAAGGGTCATCGGCCTTCTGCGCCCGGTTTTCGGCGGGGCCTTCCGGCCGCAGAGGGCGCTCCGCGCCGGGGCCGTTCCCGCCGTCCCACGACCCGGTGTCGGGGTCGGGAACCCCCACTCCGGGAACCGGGTCGCCTCCGGCGCAGCCGCCGGGGAACCGGCCGCGCTCCCGTTTTTCCATAACGTCGGTATATTCTTCTTTCATAATCGTATTTTATCGTCGTTCACTGCAAAACAGGGGCCGCCCCGCGGGGGACGGCAACGGCCGGAAACCCGCCCAGAGGGGGCTTCCGGCCGTGCGAGAAACCGCCGGGGTCAGAAATACACGCCCAGCGTGGCGGCTATTATGTGGTTGGTGCGCTTGGCGTCGCGCACGATACCGCTGTCCAGCAGCAGGGCGCTGCCGTCGGGGGCGGGGCCGTCGTAATAGAACAGCGTATAATCGGAATACTTGGCCTGCGCCCATGTGTAGGCCAAGTCTATGGACACCATCGGGAACCGGTAACCCAGCCCGAACGAAACGCTCTGCCTTTCCTTCGCGCACGTGTCGTTATAGAGGTCGTATTTTAGCGGGGAACTCGTCCACGTGTAGCCCGCACGGACGGCGAGCTCCGGCAGCGGCTTGACCTCGGCTCCGACCCGGACGGTATTGGTAGCCTTGAAATCGTTCTTGACCAGCTCCTTGTAATACTGTTTCACGTCGTGCGACTCGTCGGTAAGGCGCATGCCGTTGTACCACGTGCGTTCGTAATCCACCGACACCACGGCCCACGGCCCGAACGTGTAGCTCGCCCCGAACATCAGGCGGGTGGGAGTATTGTAGTTCCAACTGTTGAGCAGTCCGTAGGTGTCGCGGTCGATGCGGTCGCCGTTGCGGAAGCCCGTGCCCATGGTGGCGTAGTAGCGGCGGTCGATGCTGGAGAACGTCGGGGTATGCACCGCCACGCCTATGCGCAGCTCCGGCAGCGGCCGGACGATTATGCCGAATTTGAAGTTCACCCCCGTGCCCGACACTTTCAGGTGCTGGTCGTAGAGCATGTAATCGAGGTATTTCTCCGGGTTGGGCTGCCCTTCGCCGTTGTTCAGGTAGCCCTCGTCGTAATAGTAATCCTGCTTCTGGTAGATGTCCTGAAGGCCCACGGTAAGGCCCATATAGAGCCAGTTGCCTATGTTGATGCCCCCGGCTATGGCGTATTCGCCGATGCTGCCCCGGCTATTGTACTGCATGGAAGGCACGACGCCCGCGCCCGCCTCGAGGGCGTTTATGACGTAGCGGGTGTTGCTCTCGGCATCGCTCACGGGGTCGATGGCCTCGGTCTGGTAGGCCAGCACGGCTCCCCACTCGTCGAGGAACACGCTGCTGCCGTCGGAGAACGGGTTGGGCCTCGCGTCGGAGCCGAGCCAGCCCTGCCTCAGACCGCTCCAGTTGCGGTACAGGCCGTTGAGCTGGAGGTTGAAGATGTCGAGCATCGACGAACCACCGGCCGGAAGGGCCACGCCGGTGCGGTAGTTGAAGTCGGCCATCTTGTTGTACGAGAACCCGAACGTGAAGCTCACGAGGCTGCCGGCCCCTTCGTAAAGGTTCAGGGCTATGCCTATGTTGTTGAATCCGAACCGGGTGCGGTCGTTGTCGAGCGCCATGGCCGACGAATGGTCGTTGGAAACGGTCACTGCCGGGGTGATGCCGAACTGCGAGGAGCGGTACATGCCCAGCCCCGCCGGATTGATGCTTATGGACGCGAGGTCGGCCCCGAGCGAGGCGAACGCCCCGCCCATGGCCGACACGCGGGCCGTGGTGAACCCGGCGGACTGGCCCGACAGGCGCAGCATGTCGGTATTCTTGAACTGCATCAGGTTGGGAATAACCCCGTTCTGGGCGACGGCGGCGCCTCCCGCGAGCAGGGCCGCGGCGAGCGCCACGCTGAATCTGACTTTCATAACAGTATGCTTTTTCTTTTTAACTCGTCAATGCAAACTACCTGCCGCGCGAGCCGCTGCTGCGCGTCGAGCCGCTGCCGGTGCGGCCGTACGAGCCGCTCGGAGAGCTGGAGGTCGAAGTGCTCGGAGTGTAGGTGCTCTGCGGACGGCTGGTCGAGGTCGAGTTGCCGCGGTAGGTGTTGTTGCCGCGGTCGTACGACGACGAACCGGTGCTGCCGGACACGTTCACGCGAGTCCCGGTGCGGCCGCCGTTGTACTGGTAGGAGCTGGTCGGGCGCTGGGTGGCGGAGCCGCTGTTGTAACGGCCGCCGGAAGTCACGCTGTTGGGCCTGCGTCCGCCGCCGTAGGAAGTGCCCGACGAGGGGCGCTGATAGGAGGGACGGTACGACACGTCGTGCCGCGGACGGTACCAGCCGTGATTGTAGGACGGCCACCACGGGTCCCAGCCCCAGCCGGGATACCAGCCGTTCCAGCCCCACGAGGGGCCTCCCCACCACGGATTGCCCCAATAGTAGTTGCGCCAGCCCCAGTACCAGTCGTTGTAGCCCCACCAGAACGGCGAGCCGAAGCCGAAATTGAAGTTCACCATCGGCGAACCCCACGTCCCGAACATGGAAGTCAGGTACTTGGGTTCGACCCAGACTTCGTTGCCCATCACGATGACGTTGTACTGCGAGGGGTCGTACGTGAGGGTGGCGTTGTAGGAGTCGCCGTAGCGGTAGTTGTAGTAGCTGGTCGGGGTGCGGTAGGTGGGGGACTCGAAGCCTCTCAGACGCCGTTCGTAGGCACTCTCGTAATCGTCGGCGAGTATGTCGGCATAACCGTCCGAGCCGCCCAGATAGGAATCCACCCGGCTCTCGGCGCCGCGCCGCGCGGCGGCGTACTCGCGCGCGGCACGCTCGGCCTCCGCCCTGCGGGCGGCTTCGGCGGCGATGGCGCTGCGGTCGTGGGTGGCGTAAAGGTCGTCCGTGTAACGGGATGCGGAAGTGTAGGCCGTCGAGGAACATCCCCCTACGGCGAGGGCGCCGCATACGCCCAGCGCGTAACTGACAAACCTTGTTTTCATGGCTTTTATATCGTATCGCATATGTCCGTTCGTTTCATAAAAATCAACGAAAACCGTACCAGAAAAATTATCCTGCCGGCCTCTCTTTTTCATAAGACGCTCCGCGGCGCTCGGGCGTTGCACGGGCGCAAAGGGGCTTCCGGAGTAAAGATACGCAAATTTCGGACGCGGAGGCTCGTGCGAACCTCGCGGATAATAAAAAAAGGGGTATATTTGCAGTCCTGTCAAACCGTTTACGCACATGGCAAAAGAGCTGAAGGAACTCACCCCCCGCGACGAAAACTACTCGCAGTGGTACAACGACCTCGTAGTGAAGGCCGGACTGGCCGAAAATTCGGCCGTGCGCGGCTGTATGGTCATCAAGCCGTACGGGTACGCGATATGGGAAAAGATGCAGCGGGCGTTGGACGACATGTTCAAGGCCACGGGCCACGTGAACGCCTACTTTCCGCTCTTTATCCCCAAGTCGTTTTTCAGCCGCGAGGCCGACCATGTAGAAGGGTTCGCCAAGGAGTGCGCCGTGGTGACGCACTACCGGCTCAAGACCTCGGCCGAAGGCGGCGTGGAGGTGGACCCGGACGCGCGTCTGGAGGAGGAGCTCATAGTCCGCCCCACGTCCGAAACCATTATCTGGAACACCTACCGAGGCTGGATAAAGTCCTACCGCGACCTGCCGATACTGTGCAACCAGTGGGCAAACGTGGTGCGCTGGGAGATGCGCACGCGCCTGTTCCTGCGCACCGCCGAGTTCCTGTGGCAAGAGGGGCACACCGCCCACGAAACCGCCGCCGAAGCGCAGGAGGAAGCCCGCAGGATGATAAACGTCTATGCCGACTTCGCCCGCGACTGGCTGGCGCTGCCGGTCGTCATGGGAACCAAGACGGAAAACGAACGTTTCGCAGGAGCCATAGACACCTATACCATAGAGGCACTGATGCAGGACGGGAAGGCCCTGCAAAGCGGAACCTCGCACTTCCTCGGACAGAATTTCGCCAAGGCGTTCGACGTGCAGTTCGCCGCCCGCGACGGCTCGCTGGACTACGTGTGGGCGACCTCGTGGGGCGTTTCCACCCGGCTTATGGGAGCCCTGATAATGGCCCATTCGGACGACCGCGGCCTCGTGCTGCCGCCGAAGCTGGCCCCGGTGCAGGTCGTCATGGTCCCGGTTTACAAGGGAGAGGACGAGTTGCGGCAGGTGGTGGAAGCCATGGAGCCGATAGCCTCGGAGCTGCGGGCCAGAGGCGTAAGCGTGAAGGTGGACGACCGCGACAACGTGCGCTCCGGGTTCAAGTTCGCCGAGTACGAGCTCAAGGGCGTGCCGGTGCGCATAGTGATGGGCCCGCGCGACCTTGCCGCCGGAACGGCCGAGGTGCTGCGCCGCGACACGCTCGAAAAGTCGTCCGTGCCGCAGGCAGGACTGGCCGACAGGGTGGAAGCCCTGCTGAACGATATTCAGAAAGGCATTTACGAAAAAGCCCTCGCCTACCGCGACTCCATGATAACCCGCGCGGATACATGGGACGAATTCCGCCGCGCGCTCGACGAAAAGGGCGGTTTCGTGCTCGCCCACTGGGACGGAACCACCGAAACCGAGCTGGCCATAAAGAACGAAACCAAAGCCACAATACGCTGCATACCGTTCGGCGCTCCCGCCGAGGAGGGGACGGACCCCTACTCCGGCAAGCCGTCGCACCGCCGCGTACTGTTCGCCGTAAGTTACTGAACCCCAGCGGCCGCTTCCCCGCAGGTCGGCGTCGCGTCGCGGAATCCGGACCGCCCGAACGGGGCGGCAGCGGCTTCCGCCCGGACGAACCCGGCTCCGCCGCGCCGACGGATGAAATTCGGCCGTACAAACGGTTTTCATTATACTACCGCATCTACCAAACCCATTATTCCGCATGAAACGTTTTTCACTCTCCGCCGTAACAGGCGCAACGATTATCATCGCGTCGCTTGCATCGGGATGCAAGGACGACAAAGGTTCGGACTCCGCTCCCCTTCCGGAAGCAGTATTCGCATCCTCCTTTACCGTAACCCCCAGTTCCGTTTCGTTCTCCGTCAAAGTTTCCGATGCCGACGAAGCGGCGTGGACGATTCTGGAAAGAACGGCCCCCGCTCCCGACGCGGCCGAAGTGCTGGCCGAAGGCCGGCGGCTTTCGGGCTCCGGAACCTTCGACGTCACGGCCGACGGGCTGAATCCCCGAACCGAATACGCCCTTTACGCCGTCGCCGCCCGCGGCGGACTGACAGGCGGAACGGCCGTGCTGCATGTCGCGACGGACGGATACACGGAAATGCTTACGCTGCTCGGCGGAGGGAAAAACTTTATCTCCTATCATGTCGAAGTCGCGGAAAACGTGCCGTACCGGCATCTGTCCGTCCTCGAGGCGGTGTACGACGACTACCTCGACGTTTTCGGCGGGGACGACGCCAAGACCGCCGAGCTGATGCTTCAGCTTTACGGAAGCGAGGCCGCCGGCCCGCAGGACCTGACGATACGCGACCTGCAGGAAAACCCCAACAACGAATGGAAGCCCTACGACATAGTAGCCGGGATGCCCTATGTCGTTATGGTTCGCACCTCGGACGGAATCGGGGAAACCGTCCGGTGCACGACGGACGCCCCTGAAACGCTGCCGCAAACCGTCCGCGTCGGCATCGTGGACGTAAGCCCCGTCGAAGCCGAAATAATGTGCACGCCCGACGAAGGGCTGCTCTACTATTACGAGCAGGTTTATCCGAGCGGTTTCGCCTCGAGCATAATAGCCCAAGGGGGCGTGGAAGCCCTGCTGACCCAACTGTTCGCAAGCGGCTCGCGCATCCTCGAACCCGGCAGCCCGTCCGAATGGGCCAACCTCAAGCCGGGAACCGAATATGTCCATTACGCAATCGGAGTGGACGCCGACGGCGACCGCACCGAACTCGTCGAAACTCCGTTCTCCACTCCTAAAGGCGAGGATATAGACACGGAGAATATCGCGTTCTCGTTCCTGTATTCCTCCGAATACTACGGAGAAATCGAGGACGCCGACGGCGGACTGTCCTGCAACTACTATTTCATCATTTCGGACGGCCGGATGACTACCGACGAGTACGGCGACCCGTTTCCCGACGCCTTTCCCTGCAATGCCCTGAACTGCGATATATACGCGACCGTTCTGCCCGGCGGCCGCCTCGTCATTCCGGAGGGAACTTACACCTTCTCCGAAACGTTCAGGGCGGGAACGTGGCATCCGGAACACACCTGGGCCATGCACTTCAGCGAGTATATGGAGACCCAGTTCCCTTTCGTTTACGGAACGATTACCGTAGCGCACGAAGGCGAAGGCTACCGTCTGGACATCTCACTGAAAACCGACGAGAACAAAACCTATTCGGGAACCTTTACCGGCGAGATTCCCTTCGCGGAATCTCCGGCCTATCCGTCCGCCGCGCCCCGCGGCAAGGCGGCAATTCCCGCTTTCCGCGCCCATCCCGCCCGGTAATCCGGCCGAAGTCGCGAAAAAGGGAGCGCCCGCCGGGTGCTCCCTTTTTACGTCGATACGGCGCTACTCCCTCACGCAGCGCACGAGGTGGCCGTAAGAGCGGCCCGCGCCGCCGACCAGCACCCGGTCGCCCGCGGTGGACAGGTAAAGCCTTTCGGCCGACGCGGTTCCGGAGCCGGGGGTACGCGACCAGTAGATGCCCAGCGAGCCGGTGTACGATATATAGCCCGTGGAAAGCACCATAAGCCCGGAGCAGGGGAAGTACGAGCCGCCCGCAAGGCTCCATACCTTTCCGTAGTCGGCCCCCTCCCAGCCGGGGCTTTCGTCGTCGGGGCCGTCACCGGTAAAGGCCCCGGCCGGCGGCACGCGGTAGCCCGGCGGACAGGGGTCGAACACGGTCTTGGGTACGGAGTCGTCCGGAGAACCCCACAGGTACGAGTCGAGCGCGTCGCCTTCGGTAAGGGTCAGATACCAGTCGGCGTAGGACGACATGGTTCCGCCGTACTGCCGGATAAAGGTCATCGGCACTCGAACCGACCAGCCGATATTGCCCGGCGGCACGGTCGTGCGGCGCGACTCGGTTCCTTCGTAGTCCCACGCGCCGCTGCCGCCGCCGGTCTGGGTATTGGGAGCCGAATAGGTTCCTATAACGTCCTCGTACTTCACCGACGAGGGCAGGAGCGGGTCCTTGCGGCCCCACTGGTAGAACATCCCCCGGTTGGAAATATCGCCCGGCGTATTGTTCAGCGCCCCCAGATTGCGGTCCATCCATACGTAGCCATTGCCGGCCACGTCCTTCGGAGCGTCCTGCGGGAGCCAGACATGCCAGCTCCACAGGATTTCGCCCGAAGCCGAACGCACCGCCACGACCGCGTTGCCCGGCTCGGAACCCGTGCGCAGCCACACGCGGCCGCCGCGCAGCACCGGCGAGCCGTCGATAACGGCCGAGCTGCGGGTCTTGTCGGCGTCGAAGGCGGCCTCCCAGAGCAGGTCGGCCCACGCCGCCCCCTCGACCGACAGTCCGCAGGCGGCCGCGTAGCCGCTCGCGCCGTCGCTGCCGCCGTTGCCCTTAACCGAAGCGTCGAAGCTGCAATCCGTCCCCGCCGGAGCCATATAGCAGTTGGCCGTGCCTTCGGCCGACAGGTCGAGGGTCGTACGGCCCGACTGGAACACATACACGGAATCCCGCGCCGGAATTTCGCCCTCTTCCCCGGCCGAAATATAAACGTAGGCCGAGCGCGAACCGGCCTCCCCGTTGGGCGAGGCGGTCAGCACCACGCAGCCGTCGGCGGGTTCGGCCGTCAGCCACGCGGCATCGCACTCCGCGTCCCACCGGGCGCGGTTGGAGGCCACGGCCGCGACGGCCGCGCCGCCCTCCTCGGAAAATGCCGCGTACCACGGCGACGCCCCGACCGAAGGTTCGCCCGGCAGGGTCACGTCCGAAGGGTCGTCCGAGCATCCCGCGGCCGCAGCCGCGGCCAGCAGGACGACGATATATGCTGTCCTTTTCATAAGCATCGAGTGATTGAAACGTTTTACTTCCATGCCGGTGGAATGTTATCGTAATCGGTCAGGCCGGTGCAGCCCTTGAAGCAGCCGGAGAACGACGCGGGCTTCGCATAGGCGTCCGTATGGTCGGCCCGCTCGTAAAAGTACACCTTCGCATCTCCGGCCATGCCGTAAGGCGATTCCCCGCCGAGCGACGTGCAGCCGTTGAAGGCTCCGGTGAAATTCGTAACCTTGCGGCAACCGTCCAGAAGCCCGGCCGGAAGCGCCTCCAGCGACGTGCAGCCGTTGAACGCGTTGGCGACGCTCGTGAGGTTCGGGCACTTGTCGAACAGCGACTCCGGCACGCTTTTCAGCCCGGTGCAGCCGCGGAACGTTTCGCTCATCGCGGTGGCGGCCGTAAAGCTGTCGAACAGACCCTCCGGCAGCGCCGTAAGCCCGGTGCAGCCGTAGAAGATTCCGGTCGTGCCGCTCGCGCCGGTTGCCTTCGGGGCATCGAACATGTCGGCCGGAAGGCTCGTAAGCGAGGTGCAGTTGTAGAACGTCCTCTGGAACGAGGTAACGGCCGTGCACTCGGCGAACAGGCCCGAGGGAATTCTCTCCAGCCCCGTGCAACTGCTGAACGTACTGCGGAAGTTCTCGGCCTTGGGACTGCGGTCGAACAGCCCTGCGGGAATTTCGGTCAGGGCCTTGCAGTTGCTGAAACAGTTGTAGAAGTCGTCGGCGTCGGGAGTATAGGCGAACAGGTCGGCCGGAATGGACTCCAGCACGTCGCAGCCGTTGAACGTGCTGCGGAAATCGGTGGCCTTCGGCACGTACGAGAACAGCCTGCCCGGAATCGAGCGCAGTTTTTTCATGTTGCCGAACGTGGCGCAGAACGACCATGCGTCCGGGCATCCCCGCAGCAGGTCTTCCGGAATCGTTTCGGCCGAAACGTAGCCGAACGCGAAGCTCAGATTCTCCAGCTTCGGACAGCCGTCCAGCAGCCGGGCCGGAATTTCCGTAACGGCGGCCAGGCCGTAGAACATGTAGGTGATGTCCTCGGCCGCGGAGCAGGCGGCCAGCAGGTTCTCCGGAATCGCGCTCACGGCTACTCCCGACGAGGAGGTGTTGTAGAAGCAGTTTGCGAACGTAACGGCCTTCGAGGCGTGCGCGAACAGGTCGGCGGGGATTTCCGTCAGGGCGGCGCAGTACTGGAAGGCGTTGGCGAACGTGGTCGTTTCCGCGAACGAACCCGCCTCGTCGCCCGGTACGGAAGCGAGGTTCGGACAGTCGTACAGGGCGTATTCCATCGAGGTCAGCCCGGTGCGGCCCCACTGCCTTACCGCGGAAACGTACGAACGCTGCTCGGCGGTCATCTGGCCGGAGTGAAGGGCCGCCGCCGTGCCGTCCACCGTAACGTTGTACGTGCCCGCCGCTGCATAGGCATGGGTCGGCATTGCGGCCGCGGCCCTGTCGATAGCGCCGTCGCCCCAGTCCACGAGGCAGTCCACTGCGCCGCTCAGAGGCAGCGCGGCCGTCAGGCCGTCCTCCGGCAAGGTCAGGGTCAGAATCAGCAGGTCGGGGTCGTAGCCGAGCTGCGATACGGTTACGTACCCGGTAGTAACGTTGTCGTCCGCCCCGGCGGTGATTCCTATCCGCGCCGAGCGGCTCTCGCGGCCCTCGTTGGGTTGCACCGCGATGTTCACGGCGCGGCCTTCGCGCACGACGGCGAGCCAGCTTTCGCCGGGAGCCGTCATCGTCCAGTCGGCCTGATTGGTGGTTACGGTAGCCGCGGCCGTCCCGCCTTCGTTGTCGAACGAGAAGGCCCCCTTGTCGAACGACACGTACGAGCGGGCTTCCTGTTCGACATACACCGTTTCGGCCCGCCGTTCGCCCGAAGGCGGATAAATGGCCACATCGACCGTCGTGCGGCGCGGCACGGTATCGGGGTTGGGGTCGGCCGTGAGCACCAGCGCGTCGCCATCGCGCTCGGCCAGCAGCCACGGCGACATGGTTTCCGGTTTCCAGCGGTCGTTGTCGCTTTTCACCTCGGCACGCTGCGGATACCTGCCGCCCGCGGTCAGGGTAACGTCGGCCGGTTCCACGATTACGTACGTGCCGCCCAAGTAGTTCTGCACCACGTCGAGCGCGGCGGTCGCGGCGAGTTCCCCCTCGCCGGCGGTCACGGTCAGCCGGGCCTCGCGCTGTTCGCCGCCGTCGTTGGGCGCTGCGCGCAGGGTGAAGCCGTCGAAGCGTTTCTCGACCATCAGCCACCCCGCGCCCCCGGCGTCGGCCTCGAAAGCGCGGGCGTCGGTTTCGACCCCCACGAAAGCCTCGCCCCCGGAGGAGCGGAACGTCGCCCGGCCGGAAAGGCCGTCCTCGCCGAGCGCCACCTGCGGCGCGTCGGACGACAGCGCAAGAGAAACCGGAACCCCGGCCGGGTCGGGAGCCTCCGGGCCGTCGCCGGAACAGGCCGACAGGACAGCCCCCGCGGCCCATACGAACATATATATTTTTTTCATAATCAACTGATTTATCGGTTATAATGCGTCCGTACGCCCCCGGCGACGCTGCCGCGTCGGTCGGGCAGGAACCGCTTCGGCGCAGCAGCCGCCCGCGGAGTATCCGGCGCGTCGTCCGGCGTCCAGCCCTCGGGGCGTTTCAGGGTCAGGTTTCCGCTGACGGCGTACCACACGTCGGAGAATTTGACGTACTGCGCGCCGTCGTACCCGACCAGCCCGAGGCCCCAGCCGTCCTCCAGCCCGGTAAACGAAACGCTCCGGCCGTCGGCCGCCACGGTGCCAGTCAGCGTGCCGGGGCCGAACTGGAGGGTGGAGGTATTCACGGTACAGAGATAGTAGTAGTAATATTTATGCAGCACCGACCAGCCCAGCGGCACGGTCAGCGTACGCGCCTGCGGGTCGTAGTAAGCCTCCACGGAGGTTCCGTCCACGAACAGGTTGCGCACCGCGAATGTTTCCCACGGTTCCAGCGCCTCCAGCGTGCAGCCGGTATGCGTGCCTTCGCCGGACAGCTCGTCGCCCAGCATCCAGCCGTCGCACCAAAGCTCCCAGCGGCCCGCAAGGCCGTAATAGGGATTCTCCTCGGCCGTACCCTGCACGAACCGGAGCGGCACGGCGGCCGTTCCGCACGTTACGGTAACGCGCGCCTCGCGCTCCGCGCCCTCGTTGGGAGCGGCGGTTACCCTCAGCAGGGAGCCCTCGGCGGCGGCGACGCACCACTGCGCGTCGGACTCGGCGCTCCACTCTCCGGGCGCGGACACGGTGGCCGTGAAGGTTCCGCCGTCGGAATAAAACTCCCAGCTCTCCGGGGCGGGCGTCACGGCCAGCGCCGCCCCGGAAGCCGGAGCCTGCGCGATTCCCACGCGCAGGGTTACGTTACCGGCCCTGACGAGCGCCTCGGCCTCCAGAGCGCGGTCTTCGGCGTTCGGCTCCGCCACGAGCGTAAAACGGTCGGCCTGCGGCTCGACGGAAAATCTGTCCGCGTCGGCCCCCGCAAGCTCCACGGCGAACGAGGCCCGGTCGGTTCCGACCGTCACCGTCCGCCGCCCGCCGGTGGCGGGAAAGGCGCACGAGGAGTCCGACAGCCGCAGCGCCGCGTCGTCGTCCGCGTCGCACCCCGCAAGCAAAAATGCCGCGGCCGCACACAGCGCCCGCGGCAAGCCTTGCCAAATACTTCTCATAGGTCAATAAGGGTTTAAGTTAGACTGCGCGCGGCACGGCGCCCCGGACGCCTTTCCGCGCTTTACACAAATTTATTCGGGAAGGATAATAATTATTCCCCCCCCCGTACTATCCGTCAAAAGGCACACAAATAAGAAATTACGGACATACCCGCACAAAAAGGAGGGCCGCGCCGGGCGGCCCTCCCCTCGTCCGAACGCTGCGTCGCTCAGAATTTGCCCTGCGGCAGCCTCAGGCGGGCGGCCGGAGCCGCGGGCCGGAGGGCGGCCTGCGCGCGGAGGGAGTAAAGGAGAGCGTCCGCGGAAGCGGGAGCCATTCCGATGCTTCCGGCGTACGCGAACTCTATCGGTCCCGAATACGAAGCCGTCAGCCTGTTGCCGAAAAGGTTGATTGCGTCGAGGCTTACCGAGTACCCCGCAGCGGTATGCTTCACCTCGGCGCTTCCGGCGCTTATGAAAATCTCCTGCGGTTCAGCCCCGCCGCCGGGATAGTACATGCAGCGGGTCAGGCCGGGGCCGAGGGTGTTCATCCCCTCGCCGAAGGCCACGGCGTAGGTTCCTTCGGGCAGCACCGCGTCCTCGACCGACCCCGAGGCGGGGCCGTAGAAGTCGAGCGAAACCTCGTTCCCCCGCGCGCCGCCCGCCGGCGTGGGCTCGGCCTCGTCGCCCTCGAACTGCACGTCGGTGAGCTGCACGTAATAGCGGTGCACGTATCCGTCGACGGCCCCGAAATACTGCGCCCGCCATACCCGGTCGGCCGTCACCGAATGGTCGGGTATCGGCTCCTTCGCCCGGTTCTCGATTACCAGCGGCCCGGTGTAGGAACCGGATACGGTCTTGCCCTCGTCGGTGGTCAGGTCGAGGGTTACGGTATATGCGTCGCCGTTGCGCACGGTGGCGAACGTGCCGCCGGTTATGAACATCTTCACGTTCGCGCCCCCTTCGCGGGAAACTATGAACGTGCCGAGGTCCAGACCCGGCCAGCTCACGCCGGGAATGTACGTGCCGGGCAGGAAGTCGAAGCCCTCGTCGGCGGTGAACGTGCCGTCGGGAATGACCGGCCTGCTTATGTCGTCGTTGCATTCGGTGCAGAACTGGATGAACAGCTCGATGGTCTTGTCGGCGTTCCACAGGGTCATCGTCCACTCGTCGCTCAGGCCGCTGCCGTTGGTGTCGCCCGAATATACCGTGAGGTTCGAGCGGGCGTCGAGGTAAATGTCTATCGCCGGGTCGGGAACCCTGTTCTCGAACTTCGCGGGGCCGTCGTAGGTCGCCCTTACCTTCAGGCCGTCCATAAGCACGAGGTCGGCCTGTATCCGGAGGCTGCCCTGCGCGCGGCTCTCCACCGTTATCCTGCCGCCGAGGAACTTGTCTTCGGCGATTTGCGAGCCGTCCGCGCCGGCCTCGCCGTAATAGCTGTACCGGTTGGAGAACGTGCCCGCGGCATACGTGTCGTCGAGGTCGAAGGCGTACTCTCCGGGCGAAAGCACGGCCTGCGAAGCGGCGGCGGCCAGCTCGTCGTACACGTCGAGGTAGAATATGTAACCCGCCCCGACGGAATTTCCGGCGGCGTCGAACGGAATGTCCGTAACGGCCATGTAATAGTTTCCGGTTCCGGCCCCGGTCTGGGTGTCGCCGTAATAGAGGCCCGTAAACCTGTCGCATTCCACCAGCAGGTCGTACTCCGCGGGAGGCTCAGGGTCGTCCGGCTTCAGCGTGCGGACGGTGAGGACTGCGATTTCGGAATACCCGCCGTCGTTCCGGGCGGCCGCCCGCACCGTGTATTCCATGTCCGGCTCCAGCCCGGTAACGTCGTAAACTCCGCCGGCGGCGGCCGCGGCCGTGCCGGAAGCGAATATATCCTCCGCCGTCCACTCGATTGAAAGCTCGGGGTCGGAAGTTACCGTATAGGCAGCCTCGTCGGCATTTTCGGTCCGCAGCTCGAACGCGAACCGGGTTTGTCCGGCACTCTTCAGCTCCAGAGCCGCCGAGGGTCGTTCCGGGGGAGCCGGTTGCGGTTCCTTGTCGTCGTTGCACCCGGCGAAAACCGCCGCGCACAGAAAGGCCGTAAGTTCAAATTTTTTCATGGTCGAAATTTCAGGTTAAGGTTTGACGGTTCCGTGCAAAGGGACAGACACGGGCAATACAAATTTATAAATTTGCAGGAGCCGTAACCCCCCCCCATAAATTCCCGGAAATTCGGCACATATAAAAGACCTTCGGAACACTTTTACCATTTTACGCGGTTTTCCGGCATACACGGAATATCCGAAAATTCCTAACTTTGTACCTTCGCGCCTTCGGGCGGCACAGTTCCGGAAAAACATTAAAGTCCAACTCAACTCATACGAAATGAAAAAAGAGACCTACTCCCCCCCCCGAACGGAGACCGTGGAAATCGCGGTGGAAAAAGGCATAGCCCTGTCGCCCAACCGGGGTTATGTCAACGATATGGAAGAACGCCTGATTACGGACGGATTGGAATAACGGAACTATCATGAAGAAATCTCTACTCATGGTTTGCATGGCCGCGGTGCTTGCGGCATGTTCCGAAGACAACGTTCCCGACGGCCCGCAGGAGCCGGTAGTGCCCGACGGCAACGGAACCCCCATATCGTTCTCCGGCGGCATCTTCGCCGAAGACCCCTCGACCAGGGCCGATTTCACCGACAACGGCCCGGTAAAAATCACGTGGACCGCCGGCGAGGATGTCGTGGGCATCTTCGGCTCGACGGCTTCCGGCTCGATAGGCGACAACGTGCAGTATATGGCCGTGCCCGAACCGGGCAACGCTTCGGCCTGCACCTTCGAGGCGCAGGGAGCGGAGCTTACCTGGCAGGCGGGAGGCGGAACCCACACGTTCTACGCCTACTATCCCTACGTGCGGATGCGCAATCCCGACCCGCAGAATGCGTCGTCCGAAGTGCCCGAAGCCCAGACGCAGGAAGGCGCGACGATGTCGCATGTGGCCGCCTCGGCGTTCATGGTGGCCGACAAGGCCGAGCTGGCCGAATCGACCGGTTCGGTCAACCTGCGGTTCACCCATATATACGGCGTGATGCAGTTCGTGCTCGACGCCGAAACTCCGATGACCCTTTCCAGCCTGACCATGACCTCCGCGGCCGCCGACCTCGCCGGCATGGTTACGGTCGATTTGTCGCAGCCCTACGACCGGTGCATAACCGCTGTTTCGGGCGGCTCGCGCTCCGTGACGCTCGACTTCGGGGCGGCGGGCCTCGCGCTGGGCGACGGGACCCCCAAAAGCGCCTACATGCTGGTGCTCCCCGGCTCGCATCCGGCCGGAAGCATCTCGCTGACGTTCCAGACCGCCGACGGCGGCAGCTTCACCAAGACAATCTGGAAGACCGCCGACGTGGCCTTCGAGGCCAACGTCAAGAGCAAGCAGGCCATAAAGCCGCTTACGAAGGCCGACTTCGCCGCCGAACTCGTCTTCTCGGTGGTTTCCGTGACCGGAGGCACGGGCACGACCAGCCCGTTCTCCTGCGGCGCTCCCGTCATAAACGGAGCCGACATAACCATTCCGCTGACCACCGCGGACGCTTCCGGCAAGGCCGCCGTGCCCAACGGAAAAGTACCCGTAACGGTAGTATGCAAGGTCGGTTCCGAAACCTCGAACCGCACCCTGAACTTCGCCGACGTGCGCGACGTGCAGACCTTCGCGGTGTCCGGAGTCAGCTACAAGGCCCGCCTGTCCTACGCCCCGCAGCTTCCGAACTCCGGATTCGAGGAGCCGTGGAGCCGCGACGGAAACAACAAGTACGACATCATGACCTTCTGGGGTTCCGGCAACTTCTATACTAAATTCTTCAACATTATCGAAGTAACCAATACCGGAACCACCCCCGCCACGGGCGTGACCCCGCGCTCGTCCGACTCCGCGCCTTTCGTGGAAAGCGGCAAGGCGGCCAACCTGAAGACCAACGAAATAATGACGGTGGCCGCCGCCGGGTCGATGTTCACCGGAACCATGACCGCGCCCACGTCCATAGGCGACGCGAGCGCCACCCGCAAGCTGACCCGAATGGGGATGCCGTTCCTCGCCTCCGGCAAGCTGCTGGGCGTAAAGGCCGACGTGAAATACAAGTCGGGCGGCAACACCAAGGACGGAACCTACGACATGGGGTCGTTCGTGGTCGAACTGCTCAAGAATATCGACGAGAGCAAGCCCTTCGAGTACCATGCCTACGGCACGGAGGGCAAAGGCCCCGGCGTGGACCCGAACGTGACCGACGACGGCTACGGCAGCACCGCCCGCCGCGCCGCCTTCGGAGCGTTCTATATCAGCGACCAGGCCGCGTCGTTCACCATACCGTACCCGAACAATCCCGTCACCTGTACCGCCACCGTGGTTCCGGCCGATACGTGGACGGAGATTTACATTCCGATAACCTATCCCGACGGCGCGGACGCGGACTACGACTATTTCAACATCTCCTGCTCGTCCAGCGCCCGCGGCGACCAGACGCAGGCGGCGGCCGGCTCGTCGTTCACCATCGACAATATCCGGCTCGTTTACGAGTAACCCCTTACCATGCCGGGGCGTACGCGCCCGGCGCCGACGGCGGCCGCATCTTCCGGGATGCGGCCGTCCGCCGTTCCGGCCCTCGGAACCGGCGCTTTTTCCGCCCGCCGCGCCGGAAAATCGGCCCCGGCGAACCGTTTTCAACCGGAAAACCATATCTTTGCGGCACAGTACCGTTCCGGCGATGCGGAAAAACATTGGCGCAATACATAATATCGTACCCCGTACCTGCACGGGGGGGGGAATAACGACCGCCCCGGCCTTCCGCATTCCTTAACCGCCGGCAATACCTGCAACTTCCTTACCGACCGCACCTGCGCCCCGCCATGCGCGGGCGTCGCCATATCATGTCCAACCAAAACCATTCAATCATGAAAAAAACGCTTATTTCCATGCTGTGCTGCGCGGCCCTCGCGCTTGCCGGGTGCAGCGACGAAAACGACCCGGAACCCTATGTAAAAGGCCCCTTCACCGTTCCCGACGGCGGGCAGCTCGAACAGACCTTCTCCGCCGACGACTCCGAGGGCGGCGTAACCTTTACCTGCACCGCCGACTGGACGGCTTCCGTAACCGAAACGAAATCCGTGTCGTGGATAACCGTAAGCCCCGACCACGGCGGCCCCGGAACCTACACCCTTAAAATCACGCTCCTTCCCAACGACACCGGCTCCGACCGCTCGGCCACCGTCACGATTACCTCCGGCGCGACCGTAATCGCGGTCACGGTCACGCAGGGCGCCGAAAACGGCGGCGTAACCCCGCCGGAACCGACCGGCATGAAGTACGTGCGCCGCATAGTACATACGGTATGGAACGAGATAGATTATCCCGAACAACCAGGCAAGGCCGAATCCGAGCGCAGCGACATCACCGCCCTGCTGACCTACGACGCGCAGGGACGGCTTACGGAAGTGCTCGTAACCGAGCCCGACGGAGACTACGAGATGCGCGGCACGACATCCCTGCGCTGGCTCGACGGCGCCGTGGAGATAACCCTTCGGTTCGAAGAGAGGTACGGCTCCGAAGTCGCCTCCTATATGCTCAACCTCGATTCCTACGGATACGTCGCGTCATGGACCGGCGAGGAAGACGGCGAGCGGGAGGAAGGAACGCTTCACTACGACAACGGCTACCTCTCACGCGCCGACCACGGCGGCGAATGGCCGTGGACGAGCCGGACGACGTGGACCGGCGGCGACCTTACCGAAGTGGTCGATTCGGAAGGCACGGACTACCGCACCACGGCCGAGTACGGCTCCATAGCCAACAACCCTAACATAAACCTCGACCTGAACTATATCATCTCCCAGACCGAGTGGTACTCCTGCCTCGGCTTCGACTCCAACCTGTGGGCCCAGCCGATAGGGCTTACCGGCAAACGCAGCGCACACTACATGACCAGGGAAACCGACCACTACGTAACCTCCTCGCTCGACGCCCGCACGTTCGTCCACGAATACGAAACGAACGCCCAAGGGCTGGTAACGAAAGTCACTTCCACCGGCTACGATATCGACGGCGAGCCGTACTACGACTATCCGGAAATATTTTCTTTCACCTATACCGACGGCCCGCAGGACGACGTTCCCGCGGCCGACTGACATTCCGCTCCCTTTTATGCGCGGCCCCTCTCCCGACGGCGAGGGGCCGTTTCGTCGCCGTGCCGCGGCCCGCACTTATCCGCACCGTTCCTTCCCGACCGGCTTCGCCCGCTCCTATCGCCCGGATTCCGAACGCTCCGGCCGCCGCAACCCCGCCTAACCCTTCGCATCCGTTTCTCTGCTCCCGCACTCCGCCCGCACCGCCAAAGGCCGCCCGCGACAGCCTCTCCTAACCCTCTCGCCCTTCCTCCTTATCTCCGCCCACGACAGCCCCCGCCTCTCTTGTCCGCTCCCCCTCGCCCCGCACGCAGCGACCGCCCAATCCGCCCGTTCCCCGGGGCCGCTTCCCTGCCGCCCCGCCCGCGCCTTTTCGGAATATCTTTCAATCCGTATAACAATTAGTCTTTTTTAATCCCGCATCCGCTTTTCCGGCACATTTTACGGACGGATTGTTATATTTGTGTTATCGAAGTACCGCGCAGCCCGGAAACACGAACTTTAATTTAAACCCCGAATTAACCGTTTATGTTTTCAGCGAAAAAAACCGCGCTCGCCCTCGCCCTTCTGGCGGCGAGCGCCATGCCTGCGAAATCGCAGGAAAAAGGCGTTATTCTTACCTACCTCGCAAAAACCTGCATCGGATTCGGCGGCTCGCCGGAATTCAAATCCGTGAATCTCGGCTTCTCGCCCGGCTACCGCTTCGACCGCCGCTGGTTCGCGGAATTAGACGTCGAGGCGGCCGTCGATTTGTTCCGGGCCGCAGGCGACAAAACCTACCGCGCCAACATGCTTCTGGGAGCCTCGGCCGGGTTCGACGCGCTGCACACCGAAACCGACCGGCTCGCCGTGGTCGTCGGAGCGGGCAACAGCCTGCGCACGAAAGTGTGGAACTACACCTATATCGACGCAGGAGTAAGGTGGTCGGTCGGCAGGGGCGATTTACGGTTCGTACTCGGAACCGGCGTCCGCCGCTACGCCGCCCACGACAGCAAATTCGACAGCTACTGGAGCTGGTATATCGCCGCCGGATTTACGTTCTATTGACCCCGCGCCTCCGTCAATACCTGCCGTACGATAAACGACAACCTCAAAACCACCGGATATAAAATGAAAAAGACGACCTTAATCCTGCTGCTCCTTATCCTGTTTCCGCTCGCTTCCAACGCCCAGCGAAAGGGATACGCCTGCGGAATATGGACTCAAATAGGAGCGTCCTCGTTCGGAGGCGCCTCCGAACTGAAAACCTTGGACGTCGTCGTAGCCCCCGGCTATGCGTTCAACAAATATCTGTTCGCGCTGGCGCGCGTGGAGCTGAACGTCGGACTGTTCGATAAAAACTCCGCCCAAACCTACCGCACCGGCGGCACGCTCGGAGCCGAAGTGGGCGTAAACCTGCTCGACGTCCGAAACAACGTACTGTCCACCTCCGTAGCCGCCGGAAATACCCTCGGCAACCTCGACTGGAGTTTCTGGTATGCCGACTGGGGGTTGAAGTGGAGTTTTCCATCCACCGGCGTACGCGCGATGCTCGGACTGGGAGTACGCTACCTCGGTTCCGAAACCTCCCGCTTCGAGGACTACTGCAACTTTTACGTCTGCGTAGGATTCACGTTCAACTGACCCCCGCACCGACAAAACGCCGGAGCGCGGACTTCCGCATCCCGGCGGCTAATCTATAATCACTCGCCACAATATAACATTCGGGCTACAATATAAGCCAGAAGGACAAAACGCTTGTTTTTAAACAAAACACCGAATATATTTGCGCAAAACAAACCGAATGAAATAATTTAATTAGGTTTGACAGAACCGCTTTTAACCAAAACTTAAATTCACTATGAAAAAGATTTTGATTTCTGCGGCTGTTATTCTCGCCGCCCTGTTCGTTATCCAAGCCTGCACGCGCGAAGGCGAGGAAAAACACGAAGCGCCGCAAACCGCGAAAGCCGAAGCGTTCGAGCAGTTGAACGTGCTTATCGACAACTATACCAAAAACTTTTTCGAGCAGCACGGGGCCGCTCTTACGCGTTCCCCGGAAATAGGGGACTATAATCCCGTTATTCCTGAAATAGACAGGAAAAAGGGTTGGTTCAGAAGATTTTTATGCGTATTTATGGATGCCATAGGCGGATTAATCGGCGGAAGCACGGGTACTATTTTAGGTTGGAAAGCAGGATATGCCAACGCCGTCTATCTGGGCGGATTGTTCTCCGAAGCAGTAAAACCCCGCAAAAGCGACGACAGCATTTTAATCGACCCGGATATCACTCCTGTGGTAAACTATTATACCCAACTGAGCAGTAAGCACGCATACGACAGCGTAGGTATAATGCACAACCGTCTGCTCATAGATATTAACGATAAATACGGCGACGAATATATAAACGATATGACTCTCCGGGAAATATACGATATCGTATATGAGGAAACAGCAGCTTTATGCCCGGATATTCAGTCGCCCGTCCTGTCATTCGATGAATTCAACGAATTATACGGAGCCATATACGATGAACTGGCCGAAGGCGACATAACGGGAGCAGCCAAAGCAGCAACGGCATACTATCCGAATCTGGAACACGAAATTACCAGCTTTACCACTTTTATAGTTAACTATTATCAACTGGAAAACAATGACGACGGCATAAATTATGCTGCGGGATTCAGGGATGTCGTATCGACTTCCGCCATTCCGTCAAACTCTAAAAATGTTCTTCAGTCCGCAATATCCACCGCAGTAGGGAGCGGCACACTGTGGCAAGAAAATAAAGCTCAACAACATCAAACCATTTTGCAATGAAAAAAATATTATTGTTGTCCGTGTTGGCACTGAGCGCCTGCACGGTCGGCCGCGCTCAGGAAAAAGGACTCACCTATTCGTGGTGGACCCAGACAGGTTTCCATATGAGCGGTACTCCCAAACTGCTCGCGGTAGATGTAGCGGCCGCGCCCGGATATGCTTTCAACCATCGCTGGTTCGTACGCGGACACATCGAAGCCGCATTCGACATGCTGCACCGCAATGAACACAAAACCTACCTTACCAACGCGCTGTTGGGCGCAGGTGTAGGATACAACATCGTTGCCCGAAAAGCGAACTTGCTGGACGTTACTCTCAGCGCGGGCAATTCCCTTAATTCCAACCAGTGGAATTATACGTGGATAGACCTCGGACTGCATCTCGGGTACAACCTTTACACCGCAAAACCGTTTTTCGGCCTCGGAGCACGTTACTACGGCTCCCATACCGCCGGATACGGCGACCAGTGGAACATATACGTAGCTTTCGGCGTACGCTTCAACTGACCCCCGCACCGACAAAACGCCGGAGCGCGGACTTCCGCGCTCCGGCGTTTCCCTTTACCTCGCCGGCCGCATTACTCCGCCAGCCCGCCGCCGAGCGCCTTGTAGAGCGACACCACCGAAGTGCGTTCCCTGAGCGCCGCGTCGTTCAGCGCCACCTGCGCGTCGAAAAGCTGCCGCTGCGCGTCCAGCACGTCCAGATAGCTTATCACGCCGTTCACCCATTGCAGCCGCGTAAGCTCGTTGTACTGCCGGGCAGAATTGTAATACTGCTCCACGGCTCCGTAGATTTCCCGCGTCTTGCGGAACACCACCAGAGCGTTGTTCACCTCGCGGAACACGTCCGTAACGGTTTTCTCGTACCGCAGGGCCTCCTGCTCGTAGGCTGCCACCGAAGCCCTGTGCCGGGCCTTGTTCCTGCCCATATTGAACAGGGGACCGGTTATAAGGCCGCTCCAGAACCACGTCGGGCTTTTCAGGAAATCCGACAGCTCGCCGCTCTCGCCGCCCAGAAGGCCCGTGAGTTTCAGCGACGGAAACATCGAGGCATAGGCCACGCCCGCCTCGGCCCGCGCCCTGTCGAGCCGCTGCCGGGCCGCCGCCACGTCCGGGCGCGCCAGCAGCACTTCCGAAGGCAGCCCTACCGGAATGTCGGGCGTGATGGGCCGCATCTCCGGAGCCGCCTCGCGCGGAATCCCGCCCGGATAGTCGCCCACGAGTACCGACAGGTCGTTCTCCTTGAGCCTTATTTCCTGCTCCAGCTGCGGCACGAGCGTTTGCGTGCGGGCCAGCTCCACGAGGCTCTGGCGGTACGGGATTTCGCTCGTCAGGCCGCCCTCGTAGCGCAGCCGGGCGAAGCGCATCTGCTCCTGCCGGGCGGCGAGGGTCTGGCGCGTGATTTCCAGCTTGCGGTCGAGCGCCGTCAGCTCGAACCAGAGCTGCGCCACCGAGGCCACGATTGTAAGGTGCAGCGACCGCTGCGCCTCCACGCTTTCGAGGTAGGCCGCTTTCCCGGCCCGGTTCTGCCAGATTTGCTTGCCCAGGAAGTTGATTTCCCAGCCCACCGAAAGGTTGGCGTGGATTTCCGGCGAATACTTGCCGTCGTGGCCGCCGTAATTGAGGTATTCCCGGTCGGCGTAGGCCTCGGCATTCAGCGCCGGGAACATGCCCGCGAAGTCGATGCGCTTGGCGGCCACCATTTCCCGCACCCGCGCCGCGGCTATTTGCAAATCCTTGTTATGCTCCAGCGCGTGCCGTATAAGCCCTTGCAGCACCGTGTCGGGATAGAGTATGCTCCAGCCCACGTCGGCCCCCGCCCCGCGCGAGAATCCGGCGTCGTCGAACGCGGAAGGCATGTCGCCGAGGTCGGGCTGCCGCAACAGCCGCCGGTTGGCGCACGAACCGAGCGCCAGCAGCGCCGCCCCCATGATTATATATCTGACGAGTTTCATCTTCGAGTGTGTTTAAATCCCGGGCGCGTTTCCTCTCCTGCGGGCGAAGGCCGGAACCCGGAACCTTATGTCCGGCAGCCGCCAGCGTTCCTTTATTCTGTAAATCATCACGAAAAAGAACGGCACGAGCACGATTCCGAGCGTCATGGCGAACACCATTCCGAAGAATATGCCCGTCCCTATCGAATGGCGGCTGGCCGAGCCGGGCCCGGAAGCCAGCACCATCGGGAGCATTCCCAGCGTCGATGAGAGCGAGGTCATCAGTATCGGGCGGAACCGCAGCCGCGCGGCCTGCAACGCGGCCGGAACCGGCAACATGCCGCCGTCGATTTGCTGCTTGGCGAACTCCACCAGCAGAATGGCGTTCTTGGCGCTCATGCCCATAAGGGTCACGAGGCCGATTTGAAAAAATATGTCGTTGTCGAGCCTGAGCACGAATATGCCGAAGAAGGCTCCCAGCGCCGCCACCGGCAGCGACATCAGCACGGCGGCCGGAACCGTCCAGCTTTCGTACAGCGCCGCGAGAAACAGGAACACGAACAGCAGCACCAGCGCCAGCACCATCCCGGTCTGCCCGGTGGCCCGCTCCTCCTGGAACGAAAGGCCGCTCCACGCCAGCGATATGTTGTCCGGCAAGTGCTCCCGCACGATTGTGCGCATGGCTTCCATGGCCTGCCCGGAGGAATAGCCCGGAGCGGGCGACGCCTGTATGGCCGCCGAGGAATACATGTTGTAGCGCAGCATGTTGCCCGGCCCGGTCGTGTAGGACGTCTTGCCGAGGGCCGAGAGCGGAACCATCTGCCCCGACGACGAGCGCACGAAGAACAGGTTCAGGCTGCCCGCGCCGGAGCGGTAGGCGTCGTCGGCCTGTATATATACCCGGTATATGCGGTTGAACATGTTGAAGTCGTTGACATATACGCTTCCCAGATAGGCCTTCATGGTCGAGAATATGTCGGCCACCGGCACGCCGAGCAGCTTGGCGGCGTCGCGGTTCACGTCGAAGTAGAGCTGCGGTATGTCGGCCTGCAAAGCGGTCGATACCCCGGCCAGTTCCGGAGCCTTGGCGGCATAGACCATGAACGTGTCCGTGGCGGCCACCAAATCGTCCCATGTGGCGTTCGAGCGGGCCTGAAGCCGCGCTTCCACGCCTCCGGCCGAGCCGAGCCCCGGAACCACCGGCGGCTGGCTCACATGCACCGACGCCTCCGGATAGCGGTGCATCTCGCGCTCCGTGTCGCGCATCACCTCCGTGACCTTCACCCCGCGTTCGTCCCACGGCTTGAGAATCACCGTAAGCGTCGTGCGGCCCTGATTGCTGCCCACGCGGGGCGACGAGCCGGTTACGTTCTGCACGTATTCCACGGCCGGATGCTTCTGGAGCCACCCTACGGCCCTGTCCGTCACCGTGCGCATACGCTCCAGGGTGGTTCCTTCGGGCATTTGAAGCTCGACGGTGAAATACCCCTGGTCTTCCTGCGGAATGAATTCCGTCGGGGTCAGCTTCGAGAGCACGAATATGAATACGAGCGCCATTCCGAATCCGGCCAGCACGCGCTTGGGCCGTCCGAACGCCCGCGCGAGTATTTTCACGTACCACTTCGTTCCGCGCGAAAGCCAGACGTTGATGCGGCGGAACACAATGTTGCGGCGGCCCTTCTTCACCGGGCGGAGCAGTATGGCGCACATGGCCGGGCTGAGCGTCAGCGCCACCACGGCCGAAATCAGCACCGACACGGCAATCGTCACCGCGAACTGGCGGAACAGCGAACCGGTGATGCCGGGCAGGAAGCTCACCGGCACGAACACCGCCGCCAGCACCAGCGTGGTGGCTATGATGGCGCCCGTCAGCTCGCGCATGGCTATGTGCGTGGCCTCGCGGGCCCCCACCTTGCGCTGCTCCATGATGCGCTCCACGTTCTCGACCACCACTATGGCGTCGTCCACCACTATGCCTATCGCCAGCACGAGGCCCAGCAGGGTGAGCATGTTGAGCGAGAAGCCCATCGCCAGCATGAATCCGAACGTCCCGACCAGCGAAATGGGCACGGCCACTATCGGTATAAGGGCGGCCCGCCAGCTCTGGAGCGAAAGGTAAACCACGAGTATGACCAGCAGCAGCGCCTCCAACAGCGTCTTGTAAACCTCGCGTATCGACTGGCCTATGTACTCGGTCGTATCGAACGGCACGAGGTACTCCATGCCTTCCGGGAAGTCGGCGGCGATTTCCTTCATGGCCTCCTTGACTTCGCGGGCCACCTCCACCGCGTTCGCGCCGGGAAGCATGAAAACGTCCAGAATGGCGGCGTTGCGGCCGCCCAGCCCGCTTTCCGTGCCGTACGACTGCGCCTCGAGCGACACCCGCGCCACGTCGCGCATCCGCACCACCGAGCCGTCGGCCCCGGCGCGCAGGACTATGTCCTCGAAGTCCTCCACGCTCGACAGACGGCCGGGGGCGGTAATCTGAATCGCCACATCGACCCCCTCCATCGGCGGGCGGCCGAACTCGCCGGCGGCGCTCTCGCGGTTCTGGTCTTTCAGAGCATTCTGCAAGTCCTTGACCGTCAGCCCGAAGCTGGCGAGGCGGTCGGGCGACACCCAAATCTGCATCGCATAGTAGCGGCTGCCCACGTTCGACACGCGCCCCACGCCGGGGATGCGCCGCAGCACGTCCAGCACGTTTATGGTCGCGTAGTTGGAAAGGTAGATTTCGTCGTACTTGGGGTCGTCGGACACCAGCGCCAGCGTCACCAGCTTGCCGGGCGACTGCTTCTCGACCGAGATGCCGTTCTGCACCACCTCGGCCGGAAGGCGCGGCTCGGCCAGCTTTACGCGGTTCTGGATTTCCACGGCCGCGAGGTCGGCGTCGGTATCGACGTCGAACGTGACCGTTATGGAAAGGCCCCCGGAATTGGAGCTGCTCGACTCCATGTAAATCATGCCGGGCGTGCCGTTGAGCTGCTGCTCTATGGGCGTGGCCACCGCCTGCGACACCGTCACGGCGCTCGCGCCCGGATACGAGGCGCTGATGCGAACCACCGGCGGCGTAATCGACGGATACTGCTCCACCGGAAGCAGCACGAGCCCAATCACGCCCACCACCACGATGAGCACCGAAATGACCGTCGAGAATATCGGGCGGTCTATAAAGAATCCCGGCTTCATCGGTCGGAAGTATTCGGTTCGTCCGCACCGCCTTCGGGCGAGGCCGGCAGGTTGCCGCCGCCTTCGGGCAGTCCGTAACCGGCTCCCGCAAGGCTGTCCGGACCGAGCGAGTAATCCCGCACGGCCGCGCTGTCGGGCTGCGGCTGCGCCGCGTCCTCCATCGGAACCGGTATCACCTTTTCACCGTGGGTCAACTTCTGGTAGCCCTCGGTGACTATCTTCTCCCCGCGCGCCAGCCCGCGGCGCACCACCACCCGGTTGCCATCCTCCGGGCCGAGCTCCACGAGCCGCTTTTCGGCCACGCTGTCGGGCCGCACCGCGAAGATGAACGCCCCGCCCTTTTCGATGGCCAGCGCCTTGCGCGGAACCACCACCACGTCCTCCAGCACGTCCAGCAGCAGCGTCACCCGCGTGAACTGCCCCGGCAGGAGCACCTGATTGGGATTGGGCATCACGGCCCGCACGCCGAACGTCCCGGTCTTGGGGTCCACCTGCGGCGAGGCGAAATCCACCACCCCCTGCTCGCCGTACAGCGAATTGTCGGCCAGCGTCACCGTTACGGTGGGCTGCCACGACCGCGAGGTATCGACCTCGCCCAGATGCACGTTGCGGCGCTGCCCGCGCAGGTAGTCCAGCGCGGTGAGCTTGAAATCGACCTGCACCGTATCGCGCTTGACCACCGTGGCCAGCAGCGAGGAATTGTTCTTGCCCACCAGCGCCCCCACGTCGGCGTAACGCTCGCTGATATATCCGCTCAGGGGCGAACGCACCACCGTGTAACTCAGCTCCAGCTCGGCCTGTTGCAGGTCGGCCTTGCTCATGGCCACGTTCGCGCGGGCCATGTCCAGCGCGGCCACGGCGTTGTCGAGGTCGAGGCGGCTGGCGGCGTTCTGCTCGTAAAGGGGCCGGATGCGCTCGGCGTCGCGCTCGGCCTTGGCAAGCACCGCCTCGTCGCGCACGAGCTGCGCCCGCGCCTTCTCGACCTTGGCCTTGTAGAGCGCGTCGTTTATATAGAACAGCGGCTCGCCCTCGTTTACGTGCTTGCCCTCGCTGAAGGTCATTCTTTCCAGAAAGCCCTCGACCCGCGCGTGGATTTCCACGCTGCGGGACGCGCGAATCATCCCGACGTACTCGCCGTAAATTTCGATGTCGTCCGTGGACACGTCCTCCACGCCGATTACCGGAAGTTCCGGCGCGGCGCGGCGGCAGCCCGCCAGCCCGATGCCGCACAGCACGGCGGCGTACAATACCTTGAAAGCAAACTTCATAAGTCAGGTTTTTCGTCCGGCTCCGGCGGAAGGCCCTCCGCCGCCGTCGCCGCTTACTGCAAACGTATTCCGGGGCCCGGATATTACCCCTTCCGCATATCCCTGTGCACTAAGTTTTCACAAATATAGTGAAAGGTGAGAGCAATCGTGCGGGCTTGCACGCAAAGATTGCCGAACCGCATCCTATATTATTCAAATATAGTGAAAGGTGAGGGCAATCGTGCGGGCTTGCACGCAAAGATTGCCGAACCGCATCCTATATTATCCAAATATAGTGAAAGGTGAGGGCAATCGTGCGGGCTTGCACGCAAAGATTGCCGAACCGCAGCCCGTATTGTCCTGCCGACCGTGCATGCGCCTTACCCTTCCCGGCCGCGGCTCCGGTCGGGCGGGTTATCGCCCGCGCCGCCTTTCGAGCCGCACGTACTCGGTGTAAACCACGCGGTTATGCGGATTCTTGGAAACTATTTCCTGCCGGATGGCCTTCGTTCCGAACGGTATGCCCAGAAACCGGCGCGGCACGCGGTGAACGACCTGCACCAGAGTGTCCACGGAAGTCACCGCGCAGTAAACCGAATCGGCCGTCACGACCCCGGCCACCGTCGTCCACCGGTCGCTCCAGCGAAAGCTGCGGGCCGCCGGCAAGGGCGGCGCGAGCGGCAAGCCGTCGGCGGCACGGCGCACGACCCCGGCCGCAACCCCGCCGCCCCGTACATCGCCGACCGCCCCGATACCGCCGCCCCGGCCCGCAGTGTCCGCCGGGCTTTCCAGCGGAGCGCCGAACCGGGTTTCCGATACCGTGACCGACCTCGCCAGACTTTCGGCCCGGCGCAGCCGGACGCGCAGGTTCCGCAATTCACGCGCGTCGTCCGCCCGCAGACGCTCCAGCTCGCCGACCTTCAGGGTCAGCGCGGCCGCCCCCGCCGCGCTCTCCCCCAACCGGGTGCGGAAAGTGTCGGCCCGTGCAGCCAACACCTCCTGATTGCGCCGCAGCCTCGCGTTGTCGTACCTCGCGCGGCGCAGAGCCCCCCACTCCAGCGCCGCCGCGGCGACCGCCGCCACAAGCGCGACGATAAGTATTCTTTTCATAATCTTCAGTATTTTAAAACGCCGCCGGACGCACCTTTCCGCCTTCGCATCCGCCGTTACGCAGACAAACTTACAGCCCGCCGTCCCCGACTCCAAATAAAGTGTAAACGCTTTACACTATTAAATTTTTTTATTTACAAGGCAAATATTATTAAAATATTTTGTCGGGGCGGGCCGGTAAAAATTTTCCCTGCGGCGGGAGAAAAAATTCGTGGAGCGGAAGGCCCTCCCGTCCACGGCCGAAAATTTTCCCCGCGGCGGGTAACGGAGCGGCGGAACAATTCGGTTTTCGCGGTATTATATTGCGCTGCGGGCCGTCCGGGGGAGAAGGATTCCGGGGCCCGAGCGAAGTACATATACAAAAGAACGGGTTATGGGGTACAATACCGACGGAATGATGATGCGCGTGCAGCGCATCCGCAAAATAGCTCTCGAACACTACGAGCCGGGGCGGCGCGACCGAAGCTACAAGGCCGTATGGGAAAAGCACGTGCGGGCGGAGTACGGAATCTGCTACCGTACGTTTCTGCGCTACATGGAAATCGCTCCCGGCCGGGCGACCGGAATACGCGCGGCGGCGGAGCGCGGAAACGGGGAAGGCGCAGCGGGAGGAAGCAGAAACGGGGAAGGCGCGGCGGCGAAAAGAGCCGCGCCGGTCCGGGAGGAGAAACCGGATGGACGGAACGCCGGAGCGCCCGTCGGGAAATCCTGCGCGATTCGCGGCAGCCGTACTTTCCACGAGAGCGGAGCGGATTCAGGCGGCGGCGCAGGGGAGGCGAAAGGGCGTCCGGCAGTTTCCGGCGCGTTTTACGGCGGCCGAACGGCATCGTCGTGCGTGTTTCCGGGGCAGCGGTCGCGGAAAACGGGGCCGACCGTACATGTTAAAAATAAAATACGTATCTTCGGCACACTTATCCGAAAACTGTCGTTCACAAAAGGAAAGCAGGTCGCAGGCCGGTAAGATACGACCGGCCGCGATGGCGGTTCCGCGCTTTCCAGTCCGTCACGAAGGCCGTACCCGGAACCTGCGGCCGGAATACTTACCCTAAACTGAAATGAAACGAACCGCATTTCTTTTGACCGCGCTCGCGCTGCTGCTCGCAGCCGAAGCCTCCGCACGCGAAGGCGCCCCGCGACCGCGCAAAAAATATCTGAACCTGAGCTACTCCATGCCGAGCCTGTCGGTGGAAAACTCTCCGAAGGTGAAAAGCGACTACGGATTCGCATTCACCACCGGCCGCAGCTACTATCTGCACCGCAAGCCCATCGTCGGCCTTATCCGGTTCGGGATAGACGCGACGTGGCTGGACCTGAGCTACGGAAACTACTCGGCAGATATGGGCGTGAACCTCGACCCGGTAACCGGCGGGGCCATATCGGCCCTGTACTTCGACAAGATACATCAGGCGGAAATCGGCATGCAGGTAGGGCCGTCGGTAACAGTCACCCCCTTCCGCAATCTGGCAATACATGTCTATTTCCGCTATGCGCCCACTTTCGCGATGTTGTTCAACACGTACGACACGGGAAACGACGAATCGTACCTCGACATATCCGGCGGCTACGCCTCGTTCTTCGTGGCCGGAGGCTCGGTGTCGTGGGGAGCAATCGGCCTCGGAGCCGAAGCCCGCTGGGGAAGCGGGAAATACAAGGTTTTCAGGGCCGGGCTGGACGACGAATACGGGATAGAATCCTCGAAATCCCGGATAAAAACCTCCGGCTGGAGGGTGTATCTGAATTTCCGTTTCTGACCGCCGGAACGTCGGCAAAGCGATGCGGGGGCCTTGCGCCCCCGCTTTTCGTCTTACGCCGCCTCCGGGCGGTCGGGCGGGTAAAGCACCGCCGGGGCGGGCTCGGTTCGGTGCCGCGATGCCGCAGCCGGTTTAGGCGCCGCAGGCATCCGGCCGGCCACATTCGTATTTTACGCCGTTCCGGACACTCCCTGCGCCCATGAGGCGAAAGAGCGGCGGAGGCTATGCCGCGGCCACCGAGGGCGTTACGCCGCGGCCAGACAAACCGCAAGTACGGACAGCACGAGCGTCAGAATCCCGACCCAAATGGGGGGGGGAGCGGCCGCCTTCCCGGCCAGAATACGACGTTATGAAAAGGTATTATTCGCATCGGCATAAGCTGCGTTCCGCATCCCGGGCCGCAGACAGCGGAAACAACGGAAAATCCGGGGCTGTCCGAACCGCATTCTGCGGTCTTCAAATTACAGTGTAAGCCGGGACAAAAGTAAGTTCGCCTGCGCTTTACCGCAGACGCGGCATATATTCCGCAAGTATAATACAAAGTTCCCGGAATAAAAAATGCGGGCGGAAACAGGCATTCCGGCGGGCGCGTCCGTGCCGCTCCGGCAGGCGTTGCGGCCGGACGAAAGGCCGTCCGCGTTTTATGCCCGTCCGGCGGCCGAGGCCCCTGCGGCCGTTACGCCGCGGCCAACCAAACCGCCAAGGCCAGCAGCGTCAGCGCCGAAATAAGCACCCATGCGGGCGGCCGTCTTTTCGGCCTGGATATTATTTTATGGAAAGGTATCATAACTCGTCCGCCGTTAAAGCCCCGTTCCGGGGTCGCCGCCATAAATATACGAAAAAGCCTCCGGAATGAAAAATCCGGCCCGCGGAGCTTTTGCGACCGTTGCCGCGCCCCTGCCACTTTGGCAGTGGGTGACAACGGCCCGGCGGACGTACGGGGACAATTTGGCAGAAACCGGAGCCAAAAATGCTTTGGCATATAATGTGTTCGGATAAAGTCCCGGACGGCCGGTTCCCCGCGGCGGAGCGGCGGTCGGACGAATGCGCAGCATCGACAAACTAAACTATAAAAACCGATAAGTTATGAACGTCAAACCGTTATCAGACAGGGTTATGGTTAAACCCAATCCGGCGGAGGAAACTACGGCCGCCGGCCTTATCATCCCGGACACCGCCAAGGAGAAACCGCTCGAAGGCAAGGTGATTGCCGTAGGCCCCGGCACGAAGGACGTGAAAATGGAAGTGAAGGAAGGCGACACAGTGCTGTACGGCAAGTATGCCGGCACGGAGGTGAACGTGGACGGCGAGGATTACCTAATCATGCGCCAGAGCGACATTCTGGCCGTAATATAATTCCCCGAACGCAGTAACGGAAAAACGAACCGCCGGGCGGCGCAGCGGAACCTTCCGCCCAAGGACGGCCCGGACAACAGAAAAACGATTATGGCAAAGGAAATCAAATACAACGCAGAAGCCCGCGAGCTTCTCAAACAAGGTGTGGACGCACTGGCCGACGCGGTCAAGGTAACACTCGGACCGAAAGGCCGCAACGTAATCATAGACAAGAAATTCGGCGCCCCGCAGATTACCAAGGACGGCGTGACGGTGGCCAAGGAAATCGAGCTCGAGGAGCCGTTCCAGAACATGGGCGCGCAGATAGTCAAGGAGGTGGCCAGCAAGACCAACGACGACGCCGGCGACGGAACCACCACCGCCACCGTGCTCGCGCAGTCGATTATCGGCGTGGGCCTGAAGAACGTCACCGCCGGAGCCAATCCGATGGACCTCAAGCGCGGCATCGACAAGGCCGTGGAGGCCGTGGTCGATTCGCTGCGCGACCAGAGCCAGACCGTGGGCGACAACTTCGACAAAATCCGTCAGGTGGCCACCATTTCGGCCAACAACGACAACAATATCGGCGCTCTGATAGCCGAGGCCATGAGCAAGGTCAACAAGGAGGGCGTGATTACCGTCGAGGAAGCCAAGGGAACCGAAACCCACGTGGAGGTAGTCGAGGGTATGCAGTTCGACCGGGGCTACATCTCGGCCTACTTCATCACCGACACCGAGAAAATGGAAGCCGTGCTGGAGCGTCCCTACGTGCTGATTACCGACAAGAAGGTTTCCACCATGAAGGAAATCATGGGAGTGCTGGAGCCGGTGGCCCAGAACGGCCGCGCCCTGCTCATAATCGCCGAGGACGTGGACGGAGAGGCTCTCTCGGCCCTCGTGGTCAACAAGCTGCGCGGCACGCTCAAAATCGCCGCCGTCAAGGCTCCCGGATTCGGCGACCGCCGCAAGGAAATGCTGGAGGACATCGCCGTGCTGACCGGCGCGACGGTCATCACCGAGGACAAGGGCCTGAAGCTCGACAGCGCCACCGTGGATATGCTGGGCAGCGCCGAGAAGGTCACCATCAACAAGGAAAACACCACCATAGTGGGCGGCGCGGGCGACCCGGCCGCAATCAAGGCCCGCGTGGGGCAAATCCGCAAGCAAATCGAGGTTTCGACTTCCGACTACGACAAGGAAAAACTTCAGGAGCGGCTGGCCAAGCTGGCCGGCGGCGTGGCCGTGCTCTATGTCGGAGCCGCCACCGAGGTGGAGATGAAGGAGAAGAAAGACCGTGTGGAAGACGCGCTGGCCGCTACCCGCGCAGCCGTCGAGGAAGGCATAATCCCCGGAGGCGGCGTGGCATACATCCGCGCCATTCCGTCGCTGGAGAAGCTGCACGGCGAGAACGAGGACGAAACCACCGGCGTGCAGATTGTAAAGCGCGCCATCGAGGAGCCGCTGCGCCAGATAGTGTCCAACGCCGGCGGCGAAGGCTCGGTGGTGGCGAACAAGGTGCGCGAGGGCAAGGGCGACTTCGGCTACAATGCCCGCACCGACCGCTACGAGAACCTGCTCGAGGCCGGTATTATCGACCCGACCAAGGTGGCCCGCGTGGCGCTGGAGAATGCCGCCTCGATAGCCTCCATGTTCCTGACCACCGAATGCGTGCTGGCCGAGAAGAAGGAGGAAGTTCCCCCGATGCCCGCGGGCGGCGGCATGGGCGGAATGATGTAATACCCGATAAACTCGAGCGAAACGGGAAGCGGCCGCACGGCCGCTTCCCTTCGTTTTTATGCTCCGGAGCCGCCTCCGGAAAAACGCGGACAGGCTTCCCTGCACGAGCTTCATTAAGCAAAAAAACGTACAACACGCCACGGCAATATCCAAATAAATTTGGACGTCGCTTCCATTTTATATATATTTGAATAACGGTCGTGCCTGTCCGGTACGGGCGGGTTCGGGTTTCGCCATATCCGCAAACCGCGGCAATGCCCCGGACAATCCGCGCGAACCCGGCTTGCCGGCCGACATTCGCTGCAACCGCCGCGGCGCACAGCGGCGGAAGTATAAACTTCAAACCTTACTACCGAATGAAGAAGAAACTGTTGCACGGTTGCGCGCTCGCATGCGCGCTGGCGGCCGCGGCTCCGACTGGCGGCTGCAAGTCCGACGACCCCGCTCCCGGCCCGGGCGGGGAGGAGAATCTGAAGGTAACCGCCCTGCGCGAGTCCGCAGGCGAAAACGAGTACGCCCTCTGGCCGGCAGGAAGCCGCATCGGGATTTACCTTGCCGGCGAAACCGACCACGGCCTCGACTTGTCCCAAGGCTCCGGCACGGCCGAAGCCGTGTTCGGCGGCAAGGCCGACGGGGCCGACCCGCGCAATCTCGTCGCATACTGTCCGTTTCCGGGCCCCGGAGCGGCCGAAGGTCGAATAGGATTCTCCATTCCGGCCGTGCAGCCGTGCGCGGACGGCAAAGCCGACCCCGCCGCGCTTCCCATGGCGGCCTGCGGCGACGCCTCCGGGCTGCGCTTCCGCAACCTTTACGGCATCCTCAGGCTCGGCATCGGCGGCGCCGAAGGCATAAGCCGTCTTACGCTCCGCTCCCTCGCGGGGCAGGCGCTCGCCGGAACGGCCGAAATAAAAGTTTCGGAAACGGCCTCCGCCGACGCGCCGCAGGCCGTTATAATCCCGCAGGGAGCATCCGAAAGCATAGAGGTCGAAGTGTCGGGGAACGCCTCCGAATTCGACATCGTCCTCCTTCCGGGCACGTACGAAGCCCTCGAACTCACCGTGGAAAGCGCCGAAGGGCAAACCGTACTGACCCCGGAGGAACCGGTGCGAATCGGCCGTTCCGAAATAACCCGTATGCAACTCGAAACGGTCCGCGAGCCGGAGCCGGAGAACCTGAACGACCCGGCGCGCTACGGACTGTCCGGCGACCCGGCATACGCCAACTGTTACCCCGTGGGCGCTCCGGGCCGCTATTCGTTCGCTCCGGTGAAACCCGACGGGTCGCCGACCGGGACCGTGTCCGCCGACTGGCTGTGGTCCGAAAGGGCAGTACCCTCCGGGGATGCCCTGATTTCCGACGTCGAACTCCGGGACGGCCGCATACTGTTCACCGCCGGCGCTGCGCGCGGCAACGCCCTGATAATCGGCTACGACGCCGACTGGAACATCGTCTGGAGCTGGCATATCTGGCTGACCGGGCCGACGGAAGACCTCGCCTTCGGCGACGGAAACGCCTACATGTCGCTCGACCTCGGCGCCGCGACCGCCGTACCGGGCGAGAATCCCTCACCGGGGCTGAAATACCAGTGGGGGCGCAAGGACCCGTTCCCGGCCGGACCGGAAAGCGAAACCGTAGCCTTCGCCGAAGCCTACTCGACCATCGCGTTAAACGGCGGATTCCAATGGGGAGCCGAACCCGTTTCGCCCCAATCCGACGCCGCCTACTCGTGCGGCAGGCCGACGACCTTTATCTACGACCCGACCGGCGACAACCGGTACGACTGGCACTACCAAAGGAACGACGAGCTGTGGGGCGAAGCGAAAACGGTTTACGACCCCTGCCCGCCGGGCTACAAAGTGCCTGCGTACGGAGCGTGGAACGATATGGACGAGGACAACTTCGTGTGGGACGACACGCTGCGCGGACGGCTCTACTCCGCCGGCGGCACGGAATCGTGGTTCGCGGCCGGCGGAGTGCGCTGGGGCGACGCGGATTCCGGACTGCTGGGCGACGTGCGCAACGACGGCTACTACTGGTTGAGCACCGCCTACAACGACAACGGCCGCTGCCTGACCTTCAACACCGGCTGGATTGTGCCTAACGACTACTTCGGCCGCGCCAACGGCATGAGCATCCGCTGTGCGAAGGATATCTGACGCGCCCGCCGGGCACGGAACGGAAAGCCCGGCCCCCTGCTCAGGGCGCCGGGCTTTCATATCGCCCCGCGAGCGTCAGAAAATATTCCGCACCTCTATCGTCTGCGAGCGGTCGGGGCCTACGGAAACCACCGCCACCGGCACGCCGGTCAGCTCCTCCACCGCGCGGATATAGCCGCGGGCCGCTTCGGGAAGCTCCTCCAGCGACTTCGCGCCCGAAATATCTTCCCGCCAACCGGGAAACTCCTCGTACACCGGGCGGCAGCGGGCGTAATCGTCCACCACCGACGGAATGCGGTCGATGCGAACGCCGTCGAACGTTTCGCCCTGCATCCTCACGCCGTCCAGCTCGTAGGCGGTGCATATCTTCACGGTATCGAGGCCGCTGAGTACGTCGAACAGCATCAGCGCCAGAAAGTCCAGCCCGCTTACCCGACGGGCGTGACGCAGCGCCACCGCGTCGAGCCACCCCACCCTGCGCGGACGGCCCGTCACGGTTCCGTACTCGTGCCCCCGCTCGCGGATGCCGTCGGCCAGCGGGCCGGAAAGCTCGGTCGGGAACGGCCCCTCGCCCACGCGCGTGGTATAGGCCTTGCACACGCCCAGCACGTTGTCCACCCAGCGGGGCGCTATCCCCGCGCCCAGCGGCACGCTCGCGGCCGTCGGACTGGACGAGGTGACGAACGGATACGTGCCGTGGTCGGCGCACAGCATCACGCCCTGCGCCCCCTCGAACAGCACCCGGTCGCCGCTGCGCAGCCGCCCGTCGAGCAGCAGCGAGGCGTCGCACACGTACTTGTCCAGACGGCGGCCGTACTCCAGATACTCCTCGTACAGCGGCCCGAACTCCAGCGGCTCCATGCCGAGCGCCTCAAGCTCCGGATTCTTCGCCGCGAGGGCCGCCCGCAGGCGCTTCCCGAAATAGTCCGGGTCGAGCAGGTCGCCCACGCGGATTCCGGTGCGGGCGTACTTGTCGGCGTATGCCGGCCCGATGCCGCGGCCGGTGGTTCCGATTTTCTCTCCCCCGCGGCGGGCCTCGTAGGCTCCGTCGAGCATGCGGTGGTAGGGCATCACCACGGCCGCGCGGTCGGAGATGCGCAGCAGGTAATCCGTTATGCCGCGGGCCTCCAACCCCTCCAGCTCCTCCAGAAGAGCGGGGGGATTGACCACCGTGCCGTTAGCTATTATATTGGTAGTGCGGGGATTGAATATGCCGGAAGGAATCGAGCGCAGGGCGAACCGCCGCCCGCCGAACTCGATGCTGTGCCCGGCGTTGTTGCCGCCCTGCCAGCGCACCGCCACGTCGGCGCGCGCGGCGTAATAGTCCGTAATCTTGCCCTTGCCCTCGTCGCCCCACTGGGTTCCGACGATAACCAGCCTGTCGCTCATAACGTTGTGTCGTTTGGGTTTCCGGCCGCAAGCGCGGGCCGGGGAAAGACGAGCCGCGGGGCAGCCCTATTTCCGAACAAATATAGCCACTGCGGCCGGAAAAGCAAAACTTCCGCGCCGACGCCGGCCTAAAAGCGGAAGGCGGGGCTTTATGCCCCGCCTTTGGCCCTGCAACGCCGGTCAGCGCGTCGGCGGCTCGACGCGGAACGCCCCGTGGGCGACGGCCTGTCCGGAAACGAACGCCCTGTCGGACAATACGGGCACGCCCTGCACGGAACCGCGTCGAGGAGCCTGAGAAGCGGTACCCGGAACGTCGAACACGGCCTGCGAAAGTTCGGTGGTCTGAAGCCCGCGTGCGTCCACCCCGAATGCCAGCGCGAAATACTTTTCCCCGGACTGCATACCGGCTATCTCGTCCGCTCCGAAAGTGAAGGTCAGGGTTCCGGTATGCAGCAGGTCGGTGTTCGTCCAGTCCACCTTGTTTATGGCCTCCTGCTGGTAGAGAATGTCCCTCGTCAGGGCGGCCATGTCGCCGCCGTAATTCTGCTCGGCCACGGAACACGGAACGACGCCGAAGTAGTACGCCACGCCGTTCTTTTCCGGAGTCACATCAATAGCGATTCTCTGCGCCGACACCTCGGCTACGTCGATGTCGAAACGGCAGTCCTCGGTGGCCTCCCATGCGGGAGTGCGGAACGGAACCTTCAGGATAGGGGTCACGAGGGCGATGTCGAATTCCTCCACCATCGCCTTTATTCCGTAGGCGTAGAGCAGATAGTCGGTTTCGGGTGCGAGCGCGCCGGTATGGTAGCCGTAGTCGCCGGTGGTCATCATGGACTCCATAACCATATACCACGGAGCGCCGAGCTGTTGCCCCACCATGCGGTAATAACCTTTCTCGTACTGCTCGTAGAAGGTTTCGTCGTCCGGATACTCGTTGTAACGGGCGAGCGTTATCTGCGAAAGGCCGTATTTCATCATCGGGTCGGCGGGCAGGCACATCATGTCGGCCGTGCGGTAAGTGACGTTCTCGACCGAAAGCCTGAAGGCCGAAGCCTCCGTAGCCACCGAAGCCGCGCCCCAATCCGAGGCCGCATACCGTTCCGCATCGGCCGGAAGCGCCCGTACGGAGAAGACGTACTCCGTGCCGGCCGTAACGGCCACGTCGCCCGCGGCTGCTATTTCGAGGGCGGTTCCACCGGTCGCGCCTTCGGTCACGAGAGCGCCGCCGCCTTCGAGTTTGTACTCGTAGGAACCGGCGTTTTCCACCGCCGACCATGCGAACTCCAGCACTATCGGGTTCGCGCTCTTCTCGGCCGCGAGAGTCACCGACGGCGCGTCGAGCGCCCGCGCGGGAGCCGGGCCGGTAGATACCGGGGCCGTGCCCCAATCCGAAGCCCCGTACCTTTCCGCATCGGCCGGAAGGGCGCGTACGGAAAAGACGTACTCCGTGCCGGCCGCAAGGGAAACGGTCTGCGAAGCGGCTATTTCGAGCGACGCCGCGTCCGACTTGCCTTCGGTTACGAGTGCACCGTCCCGTTCGAGTTTGTACTCGTAGGAACCGGCGTTTTCCACCGCCGACCATGCGAACTCCAGCACTATCGGGTCGGCCGTCTTTTCGGCCGCGAGCGTCACCGACGGAGCGTCGAGCGCCTGCGCGGGAAGCGCGTCGGGCGCGTCGTCCTTGCATGAGGCGAGCACCGGCAGCGCGGCGGCACAGAAAGCCGCGGTTTTCAAAAAATGAGTTTTCTTCATAAGGTCGTAATATTAAAAAAGCGTATGTAGCACAAAGCGGATAATCCGCGCGGACGGCGAGCCGGTTCGCCCGCACCCCCCCCCGCCGCGTCTGCGGCAGCCTTCGTCCGGACGTCCGCGCATCGGGCCGACGGAAAGCCCCGCAGTCTGGGAATGCTAAAGTACGGCCCGGAAGAGTACCCTGCAAACGGTATTCTTTCCCGCTGGATAAAATTTAAGCAGAAGGAAAAAACAGTCCTCAGCGCCCCTGCCGCATCCTGCGCACCTCGTCGCGGTACTTGGAGGGAGGAACTCCCGTTTCGTTCCGGAAAGCCCGGTAGAAAGCCGAAAGGGAATTGTAGCCCAGCCGGTCGGAAAGCGCCTTGAGCGGAGTGTCGTCGGCCGGGTCGGAAAGAATGGCCACGGCCTCTTCCATGCGCAGGGAATTTATATAGCCGTAGAACGCCGACCCGGCGTGCTGGTTGATAATGCGGGAAACGTACGTGCGGTTCGTGCCGAGCATGTCCGCCAGCAGGTCGAGCGAAATGTCCTTGCGGCGGTAAATGCGTTCGCCGCGCATCAGTCCGTCCAGCCGCTCGTAAAGCGACTCGTCCGGTTCGGGACGGTTTTCGGAGGCGGAAGGCTCCCTCAGGCTGCGCTCGCGGCGCAGGAATTCCTGATGCCTTTCCACCAGCCGGCGGTACATCCGCACGCGCCGCCTGTACAGCACCCACACGCTGCCCAGTACCAGAGTGATTACCGCAAGCACGAACGCCGTCATGCGCGCGCGCCGGTCGGCACGCGCCACCCGCAGCTCCCTTTCCTGCATCTCCTGCCGGTGGCGGGCCTGCTGGTAGCGCATGAGCAGGCGATTGAAAGCCCTCTCCTTCTGGATGTTGAACACGCTGTCGGAGTGGGCGTGATACATTTTGTACCATTCGAGGGCGGCGTCCGTGTCGCCCGTCATGCGGCTGGCCTCCGAAAGCCCCAGCAGCAGCCCGTGCACGGTTTCGATATTGTCCGTGGAGCGCGACAGGCGAAGGCCCTCGGAATACATTTCAAGCGCCTCGCGGCCGCGGCCTTCGCGGGCCAGCAGGTCGCCGTAGGAACGGTAAACCTCTATCGCGTCGCCCGCGTCCGAGAATCCGGCATGTCCGAGCGCCTCCCGGTAATAACCTTCGGCCGCCCCGGTGCGTCCCTGCGTCGCGGCCACGTTGCCCAGAGTCAGCAGGGTCGCCAGCCTGTACCGCTCCTGGCCGGGAAGGCGCGACAGCTCCGACGCCTCCAGCGCGTATTCGAGCGCCCGGCCGCAGCGTCCCGCGACGCAGCTCATCCGGGCGGCCAGCATCGCTCCGTAGATTCTCACGTACACGTCGCCCGAAGCGCGGCCCAGCGCGTACGCCTCCTCGGCGTAGGGCAGTCCCGCCGTATCGCGGCGCAGGGAATATATGGAGGCTATGTTGCACAGCAGAATGCTCGTGTTGGCGCTGTCGCCCGAAGCGCGGGATATGTCGAGCGCGACGGAGAAATTCTCCAGCGCGCGGGCATAGTCCATCTCCGCCTTCATGGCGTATATGGCGGCCGTGTTGCTCGTCATGGCCGTCAGAAAGTCGTCGCCGCGGCTGCGGGCGTATTCCGAAGCGCCCTCCAGAAACAGGGTCATCGAATCGTAGCTGTCCGTGTAAAGATACGCCTGCGCCAGATACGCGGCCGCATACGCCCGCGTCCTTTCGCCGGACGGCTCCGAAGCCGCCCGCCATACCGGCAGCGCACGGCCGATAAGCTCCCGGAAACGGCCGGCGCGGGTATAATCGCCCCACTCCCGCACGAGGGCCGCAGCGTCGGACGGCGAACCGTCCTCCGGTTCGGAAAGCGCCTGCCCGGCCCCTCCGCGGGAACACCCCGCCAGCAGCCCGGCCGCGCACAGCAGCCATTTCGATACACCGCGCATACGGTGCGAATTTAGCCATTTCCGGCCGCATAACGCACCCTTCGCCCCGGCGGCCCCGACTCGCTCCAAACCGTACTTCAGCCAACGGCCCTATTTTTCTACACTACGGTTGCATATATTACATATTTTGTGTATATTAGGCCCGGCATCATTCACAAACCGTTATGAAAAATCCATCTCTGCATCCGACCGATATCAAGCTTATGGAGGTTGAGGAAGGCACCACGCTGTTTTTTCACGCCGACAAGCTTCAGATTTATCCTCTGCGGAACGCCGAATTGATAAGGTTTTTGAAAACATACGCCGAGGGCGGATATACGGCCGCCGAAAAATCGTTCGGAACCGGCAGGTGCGAAGAACTTATGCAGTTATATGCGAAAATACGGAAACCGCACCACAATCCGTAAACAGCATTAAGCTGGACGACAACTCTGAAGTAAGCTATTCGGGAGTGGTGCTGCCTGTTTCCGCCAAATGCAATCTCAAATGCCCTTACTGCTTCGCTCAAACCGAAACAGGATTTACTTTTCCGGATTATACTCCGGAAAGCGCAGAACATATAATCGACTTTATAGTAAGCCGCACTCCCGACCCTACATGTAGAACAGTGCTTTATTTCTTCGGAGGCGAGCCACTGTTGAACTTTCCGATAATAAAGCATATTGTCGGATATATAAAAAAAAAGTATCCCATGCACAATATATCTTACTCGGCAACTACCAATGGGACTTTACTGAACCGTGGAATTTTAGAATTCATACAAAGAAATAATATTTTCCTGCTTTTCAGCATAGACGGGCCGGATAACGAGTTCAATTTACGGTATTACAAAAACGGTCGTAAAAGTGTTTACAGAGTGATTAAAAACATAGAGTATCTTAAACGTTATGGAATCCCATTATCCATACGTTCCACCATGATAACAGATAATCCATATATATGTGAAACCTATGCTTTCTTCGAGGAATTAGAAGTGCCTTTCACCATAAAGTTCGCATATCCGTCAGAGAATAGAACTCACACGGAGCTCAACACTTTTTCCAATGAATCGCTCGCTCGAGTAAGCAAAGCCTACAACGAACTATTAGAGTACTATTCGGAAAGAATACGTAACAAGCACCCTATATATAACCAAGTGCTCAATACCATTAACCGTTCCATTAGGTACAGATACCGACGCAATACCGCCTGTACAGCCGGTGTTAAACAGTTTACCATTACAGCAGACGGCGATATATTCACCTGTCCCCAACTGATGAATGATAAAAAGTTTCGGATTGGGAATATCGCAAGCGGCATGCTTTCCAAAACTCTGTATACTGCCACACCGGTGGACGATATTGCAGAATGTAAAAACTGCTGGGCGCGCTATTTATGTTCCGGCGGCTGTCCGGCCCAAAAAGTTTCGTCCGGATTCGGCAACCGGCGCAGTCTGGGGCGGGAAGGATGCGAGGCGGCAAAAATAGAATGGGAATTCGTAATAAAGCTATACTACCATATTGTCCGACAGCGGCCGGAGCTGCTCGGAAGAACCGCGGCCGGAGGCTGCGAAACCGGAAAGCCATGAAAAAATTACCGGTATTCTGTTTCCTTTTCTGGACATGCGGGGCCGCAGCGCAAAACATCGTATGCGACCTCGAAGTGGACGTCGGGCCGGAAGCCCGGCAGGAAACCCCGCTCGGAGGGGAGAGAAGGACGGTGGACTATATGCCGCTGTACCGGTTTCCAGTCAGGATAGTGCAGACGTTCCGCGCGCCGCAGGGCCTGCCCGACACGCTGGAACTTGCGGCCGAAAACGTTTCTTTCTGGCAGCAGTCTTTCCGGAAGCTGTTTTTCCACGACATACGGGCGCGGGCGTACGACCGCTGCGGACGCCCTCGGGATGCAAAATTCGCCTACCGGCCGGCCGAAGGGAGGATTTCGGTCGCCGTGCCGGATTCCGCGGCGGCGGTAGAGCTGTCGTACGATTTCCAGCCCGACTTCGTGTTCCGGAACGCATCCGATTCGTGGGTATGCGTGCAGCCGTACTTTCCCGGCTGGCAGTCGTGGCACTTTACGGCCGAGGGCATGACGCTCGGCGACGCGGCGGTTTCGCTTCCCGACGGCGTTTACTGTTACGGAAACCTCGAAGCCCCGGCCGGAAGCAGTCCGTTCTTCTGCCTTCTGAACGGCAGGTTTTACGAGCGTTACGAAGGAACCGCCGAGGGTACGAGCGTCGCCCTGCTTGTCCACAAGGGGACGAAAACGGATACGGTTCCCTCCGCGGCCGGGCCGTGCACCGTCCTTTCGCCCGGCGGCAGGGATACGGAAGCGATTGCCCGCAGCCAGCTCGGAAGGCTCCTCGAAGCCGCGGCGGCGGTAAGGGAGCTTTGCGGCAACCGCGACACGGTGAGCATAACCGTTGCGGATGCGAAACTGTATTTTACGGACAACCGCGGCAACCGCTATCCGTGGGGCCGGGGTCTGGAGTACGCCCCGGACCGGTGGCTGCTTCTGGTGGACGACTCCATGTGGAAAAGCCATTCGGTCGTACACGAGGCTCTGCACCCGCTGCTGAAGCATGCTCCGCCCAGAAGCGACAGCGCATGGTACTTCTTCACCGAGAGCCTTACGGAGTATCTGGCCGTGCGGTTCGGCTACGAAAGCCGCCCGGAACGGGATTCCGTCTTCGCCGCCCATAGGGCCCACTACGAAAGCGTGAAGCAAAGCCCGGAGCTTTCGGTTTTCCGGCTGACCGACAACTCGGTAGCCCTCGACGGAAGCGGAGCCGGAACCTCGTGGGTCGTTTACGAAAAGGCTCCCTGCGCGATTAACGATTTGGCCGAAAGCATGGGCGAGGAGGCGTTTCTGGACGCCCTGCGGATGTTTTTCCGAACCGCCGCCTCCGACGGAACGATAAACATGGAGGCTCTGCGCCGCTGCATAACGTCCGGCGGAAAGGCGGGCGAGGAGGACTGGAACCGCTTCGTAAAGGCGCTTTGACATTATAACCGCGGATGCCGAAAAGCGGCGCTACCTCCGTCCGAAACACCCGGCCCCCACCCCGATTGTTCTGCCTGCCGGTTGCGTATATCACATATTTTATGTATATTAGACCCGGCGCTATTGCATAAGCCACAATGAAAAGCCGCCCGAACGCTCCGCCGGGGGCCGGGCCGAACCGCTCCGAACCCCGCCGCCGAACGGTAAACGCCGTGGGACGCGCACGGCCGGCAAACCCGGACGAACGACCGCCGAAATGCGAAGCTCAACACGTAAAACCGAAAACCCTTCAAGAAGAACCTTTATAATCAAAATGCTTTATGAACTGCGTTGCGCCGAAACGGATTAAAACATTCGTTTTAAACCTGTTGCTTTTGATTCATATATTGCCTGCCGCTGCCGCCGCCCCGGAAATACGGTGCGATTCCATCGTGATGACTTTCGTGGACGGCATCTGGCCCCCGCCGGAAACCGAAGACGACGAGGAAATAGAGAAAATGGGGTACTTCAAATGCGACCTTTATTTGTCCGGCTCGAACTCCCGGAGCGACTCGCTGGAGTTCACCACGACCATGCTGGCCTTCATGCGCCCGATGACGGTCGTCGTCGAGAGAGAGGAAACATCCACCTCCTGCACCCTGACGGCTCCGACGGCTCAAACCCTGAAGCAAACATGGAAGGTCGCGCTGACCGACACCGGGCGTTTCGAGGCCCGCTTGGACTACGGTGTCGAAGTGGGAACCTGTTACTTTTATCCGTCGTTCCAACTGTCGAACTATCCTTATATTTTCATCCTCGATTCCAATTTCGGCAACTGGATACCCTCATGGGAAGAGGTGGATTACAGCGACTGCAAAATAATAACGTCCTGCGACGACCCGGACAAATACACCGTTTTCCACTCGTGGACATATACCGGCCGGGAACAGCCGAGATTCAACGTGACCGTCCTGAACACGGAGCATTACCGGCCATGGCGCTTCGCCCGGAACGGCCTCGACATCGCCGTTTACCATACCCCGGAATGGAGTCCCGCCGCCCTCGAACCGCTGGAAAAGCTTTCCGGGTTCGGAAACTTCGGATACGCCGGCACGATACCCGTAATTTTAGCTGACTGGCATGGGGAACTCGACGGAAAAAATTATGCGGTGGGCTTCGGCTACGACGGCTACGTATTATGCGACCCCTCTTTTATGGACGACGGTTCGATTGTCCACGAATTGCTGCATATATTGCTTCCCGTAACCTGCGACGAGGGTAAAGGCCGGTTTTTCGTTTCGGAATCCGTAATAGAATGGATGGCCCACTACATCCTTTACGGAGAACTGAGGAAAACGGATTATCACCTGCCCGCCGGTTCCCGGACGCCCCTGTACGAACTGTCGGAGAACGACAAGGACGGATGGAACCGAATCTATTCGCAGGGGCCGCAATACCTGCAGGAGCTGGCGGCTCAAGTCGGAGCCAAACGGTTGTTCGATTTGATTACGGCTTATTACAAAGAGCAGGAGATTATAGGATACGAAGACTTCATCCGATACCTCCGCGAGAATTTGGGCGAGTGCGCGGATGACATGGACTACAAAATCAGAAACTAATCCGGGGAAAAACGTACGGCGGACGGAAATCCGTACCGCACTTGCACGGCAGAGCCGGAATCGTTATCTTTACTCCGGAAAAACCACGACAAGCAACCCAAACATACCGACCATGAAACGTCTGACCCTGCTGCTGCCGCTGACATTCTTCAGCCTCGTCCTTACGGCCGGCAACACGCACTACCGAACCGTAGCCGACACCCTTTACTCCGAGGCCCTCGGCCGGAAAATGCCGTTCCGGGTATGCCTGCCGGAGGACTATTCCCCGCGGCGGCAATATCAGGCCGTGTACGTGCTCGATGCCGACTACATGTACAACGTGGCGGCGCAGACGGCCATGTACTACGCCTACTGCGAAGCCATGCCGCCCACGATAGTAGTCGCCGTCGATTACGAGCAGGAAGGCAACCGTTCGCTAATCGGCATGGACTTCGGCGACATGCGTCTCGACTCGCTCGGCGAAGGGTTTTACCGCTACGTCAACGACGAGCTGGTTCCGCACGTAGCGTCCCGCTATCCGGTCGGGGAAAAGAACTGCATCGTCGGCCATTCCTACACGTCGAACTATTTGCTTACCTATCTGTACCGCCGCAATCCGAACTTCTACTCGTACCTGATGATATGCGGCGAACCGGCTCTGGGCAGCTACATGGACGCCGGAGAACTGCAGGCCGGAGCCGAAGGCAGGCGTCTGGCGCTCGCTTCGGCCGAAATGGACGCGAACCGCAGGATAGCGTACGCCGACAGCCTGTACAACCTGTTCTCCGTGCCCGGCGCACGGACGGAACGAACCCTGCTCGAAGGATTCGGGCATATGGACGCGGTTCCGCCCGCGGCGGCGTGGGGCCTGAAACGGCTGTTCTCGGACTACCTGAACTCGGACAACGTGGATACGCTTATAGACCTCTATCCCTCGGCCAGCGCGTGGGAAATATGCCTTATGGCCGACAGCCTGAACCGGCTCAACTACGGCCTTCCCTACGTTATGAATACCGCCGTGCTGTGCAATCTGGGAATATTCACCGCCTTGGACGACGACGACACCGAATCCGCCCTTAAAATCCTGAATAAAACTCTCGCGGAAGTGGACGAGGCCGACCGCGACGGAAACTTTCTGGAAATCGCCGGCGGCCTTTGCAACGACCTCGAAGACTACGACGCCGCGGAAGAGTTCTACCGGCAGTCGATAGAAAAGTACCGCGCGCAGAATCAAGACTACCGCTCGTGGAACGTGCGCCGGATGTACGCCATGGACCTGCTCGCCGCCGGGCGGGACGATTACGGGGGCGCGTGGGCCGTTCTGGACGAAATGTACGGCGTCTTTCCGGACATGGGCCGCGTGATAGACTTCACCAAGGGCCTCGTGTCGTCCACGTACGGCTACCGGCCGGAGGAAGGGATAGAATATTTCCGGAGCGCCCTTTCCGACGAGCGGGAGCTGAGAAGGAATTTCCTGTCCCCCGACAGGGCGTATTATGAAATGTCCCTGTGCTACCGGTCCATGGGCAAGCGGAAAAAGGCGGAGGAAATGCTCCGGAAAGCGGCCGCCCTGAACCCCGACGAACCCCGCTACCGACAGGCGCAAGGGCGGTAAAGGCCGGCCTAAAGCTCCGCCTCGAACCGCTCCCAACGCTCGCCGGGCACGCCGTATTCCTTCATAACCGCGCCGAAGTCTTCCCACAGCATCGCTTTCTTCGCCTCCGCCCTGCGGAGAAACTCGTTGAAAGCCTCCAGAAACCTTTCCTCCCCGACAGTGTCCCGCACGAGCCGGTAAATCAGGCAAGGCGTCCTGTAATAGACGATACCCCACGTTCCGCCGCCGGTTTCGGTTTCCACGTAGTTGCGGTCGAGGTCGAACACGGACGAACCGTCGGCCGCGGGCATGGCCTCGAATGCGGCGGCCTTTTCGTCGAAGGCGCGTTCGAGCTGGGCCGCGTCGTCGCAGTAAGCCGTCTGGGCGAAATACTCCGTCAGGGCCTCGTCGAAAAAATACCGGGCATCGGTGTTTTTGTAATCCGTATGCAGGTAGCAGTGCACCAGCTCGTGCACCAGCGACGCGGAAGACCAGAAGGAAAAATCCGCGAACACCGCGCAGGACGTATCGGACAGATAAACCGTCTTTCCGTAGCCGTATTTTTCATCCTGCGTTTTCAGGTCGTCCTCCACGATGTTGATTTCCCTCGTTCCGGTTCCCGGAAACATTCCGCCGAGCCTGACGAGGATGCGCTCGGTTTCCTTCACCCGCTCGTCGGCGTATTCCTCCGACACCGCCGCGGTATCCCTGTCCGCAAGAAACAGGCGCGCCGCGACGGGCCCGGCCGGAACTTCGCGGGTCTTATACCATTTCATGTCGAGCAGGTAGAACGACAGCTCGTCGCACTGCTTTTCAGCGAGGTCGAGCACCGCGGTTCCGTCCGCCTCGGCGTACGGACAATCGACGAAAAACTGCACCCCGGCAGGAATACCGAACCGCACGCTGTCGAACACGGCCCCGTACCCTTGGGGCGTAAAGTACCACGAATTCCAAGCCTCGGCATACTGGAGCACCCGGCAGCGGCCGGGCGTTACCTTGCTTCTGAAAAACTGGTCGCTGTAATAACCGTAGTCTATGCGCACGTCCGTAACTCCGCCGTCGAGCGGCACGCTCGCCGCGACTCCGTCGAACAGGCAGCCGCTTTCGGCCCACGCGCCGCCGCTGCGCCGGAAAGCCCGCATCTGCGGAACCAGCGCGTATTTTCCGTCGTCCGAGCGGATACCCTGCAAAATGCCGGTATTTTCGAGCGCCAGCCGCAGCGTGTCCGCCTCCAGCCCCGACACGTCGAACGACTGCGAAACCTCCAGTTTGTAAGGATAGAAAAAGGAACCCAGAGAATCCTCCTCCGGGGCGGGCACGACCCTTACGGTCAGCCCCGTCCGCAACGGCCCTCCGCCCGCCGCCCATGCGCAGCACAGCGCCAGCACCGCTCCGATTATTCCCGCTCTCATCGTTTCAGCAGTTTAAGTACACGCCGTCCGGACGCTCCGCCCGACAGGCAAAAACCGGAGCCGACGGCATACAACGCAAACCTGTTTACTCCTGCAATTTAAGCGTGCGAATCCGATAAACCAACTTTTCCGCGAATAATTTCTCCGTCGGTAGCGGTTTCGCCCCCCCCCGCTCTTTCCCCGACCCTTCGCACTCTCGGAATCCGCCTCGATTTCCGTCCCGAATTTCAACCGAACCGCATGCCCCGCCCCGGCGGCTCCGACGTCGGCCGCACCGCCCGCCGCGGGAGCCGTCCCGCCCCGAAAATTTTTTCCGGGCGGGCGTTTCCCCGCACGGGATTTTTACTACCTTTGCCCCGATGAAAACGCTGTCGAATCCCGCTCGGAAACATTTCCGGAAAGAGCGGACGGACCGCCGGAAAAGCGTCCGCCGCCCGCACAGGTTCGTCGGCTCCAGCGTTTGCGGAAGGCTTTGAAGAGGTGACTTGAGAAAGTTGCCTCTTTTTTTATGCCCCGCCCGGCGGCCCTCGGCAAGAACGGAACCCCGGCGGGCGTGTCGGACAAGTCCGGAAAATCCGCCCGGACAGCCGGAAGGCGGCCGCCGCGAACCGGAAAAAAGGCCGCAGCAGCAGGAACGTAAAAAGCCGCATGAATCCGGCAGCATCCGACCGGGCAGTTAGCTGTCAGTCAACATAGTAACCCGGCAGCGGCGAATCCGGCGAAACAGGGCCGGGAGTTTTTAAAAATTTTAATAGTGTAAAGCGTTTACACTTTATTTGGAAAACCCTCCGGCCCGGGGCCATATTCGCAGGGCGGAAAGGAAGGACGAAAATATGAAAACGATTATCACAGGAGCGCAGGTGTTGCGGAAGGGGAGGTTCGCAAGAGCCGACGTGCTCCTCGAAAACGGCAGAATCGCGGAAGTCCGGGAGGCGGGGGACGAACCGGGCCGCACAGCCGGGAGCGGAAACGAAGTCGGCGGCGAGGCGGCTACGGGGGGAAAGCCGTCCGGCTGCGCCTCGGCCCCGCGGTACGGGCCGGGCGGCGAGGCTGCGGGAAAAGTCGGCGGCGCGGCGGGGAAGGAATCGAACTGCGGTATCGGGGCTGCGGAACGGCGCGGGGCTGCGGTCGTGGACGCGCGGGGACTGCTGTTGGTTCCGGGTCTGGCCGACGCTCACGTGCACCTGCGCGAGCCGGGAGCGCCGGAAAAGGAAACGGTGGCGAGCGGCACGAGGGCCGCGGCGCGGGCCGGTTACACTCTGCTCTGCGCAATGCCGAACCTGAATCCGCCGCCGGACGACGCGGCGCATCTGGCCGTCGAGCTGGACATTATCCGGCATACGGCGCTCGTGAACGTGCTGCCCTACGGAACCGTAACGCGCGGCCGCCGCGGCCGGGGCGAACTGTCCGACATGGAGGCGCTGGCCCCGTCGGTGTGCGGCTTTTCGGACGACGGCTGCGGCGTGCAGGACGCCGCCCTTATGGAGCGGGCCATGCGCGAGGCGGCGCGGCTGGACAGGCCGCTCGCCGCCCACTGCGAGGACGAAAGCCTTTCGGCCGGAGGCTGCATTCACGACGGCGAGTATGCGCAGCGGCACGGGCTGCGGGGCATCCCGGCCGAAAGCGAATGGCGGCAGGCGGAGCGCGACATCGCGCTGGCTGCGAAAACCGGCTGCGCCTACCACGTGTGCCACGTTTCGTCGGCCCGCACGGTGGAGCTGGTGCGGCGGGCCAAGGCGTCGGGACTGAGGGTGACGTGCGAAACCGCGCCCCACTACCTGCTGCTCACCGAAGACGACCTCGCGGACGACGGCCGGTTCAAGATGTATCCACCGCTGCGCACGGCGGCCGACCGCGACGCCCTGCTCGAAGGGTGCGCCGACGGTACAATCGACATGATAGCCACCGACCACGCGCCCCACACGGCGGCCGAGAAGTCGCGCGGGCTGGCGGGCAGCCTGCCCGGTATCGTCGGACTGGAAACGGCTTTCCCGGCGCTCTACTCCCGGCTGGTTTTGGGCGGACTGCTCGACGCGGCCCGTCTGGCCGACATGATGTGCTGCGGGGCGCGCAGGGTGTTCGCCCGCGACGGACTGGAGAACGGCGTCGAGGCCGGCGCTCCGGCCGACCTCGCCCTGCTGGAAACCGACGCCGACTTCACGCTCGAGCCGTCCGGCTTTCTGTCCAGGGGGCGCTGCACTCCGTTCGCAGGCTGGCGGGCGAGGGGACGGTGCGTGCTGACCCTGTGCGGCGGCCGCCCGGTGTGGGCCGACCCGCACCGTATGCCCGGAATATGGTCGCCTGTATAGTCGCTATGGGAGAAAAACACACATACGAAATCGCGTCCAACCGCCTTCTGGCGGCCGGTACGTACGAAATGACCCTGCGCGGGCCTTCGGGGGCGCTGGAAAGGCCGGGGCAATTCGTCGGCATCGCCCTGCCGGGAAGGTTCCTGCGGCGGCCGTTCTCGGTGGCGGAACGCTCCGTCGAGGGATTCACCGTGGTTTACAAGGTCGTGGGCGAAGGCACGCGGCAGATGAGCGCCCTGAAGGCCGGGGAAAGACTCGACGCGCTGGTAGGCCTCGGCAACGGCTTCGACGCCGACGCGCAGTGCGAGCGGCCGCTGCTGGTCGGCGGCGGGGCCGGAGTGCCGCCGCTGCTGTGGCTGGCCCGCGAACTGGCCGCACGCGGACTGCGCCCGAGGGCCGCGCTCGGCTTCAACGCGGCGGCCGAAGTATTTTATGCCGACCGCTTCGCGGAGGCCGGGGCCGAAACCGAAATCTACACCGCCGACGGCTCGGCCGGACGGAAGGGACTGGTCACCGAAGCCCTCGGCGGGGACTGCGACTACGTATTCGCCTGCGGGCCGCTGCCGATGCTCCGGGCGCTGCACGGGGCCGCCCGCTGCGGCGGACAGTACAGCTTCGAGGAACGCATGGGCTGCGGCTACGGAGCCTGCATGGGCTGCACCTGCCGCACGGCTTCCGGCCCGAAGCGCATCTGCCGCGAGGGGCCGGTACTCGAATCGGAGGACATCGTATGGTAACGGCAGGACACGATATGCCCGACACTTCCGTGGAGCTTTCCGGCGTGCGGCTCAAGAATCCCGTCGTAGGAGCCAGCGGCGCTTTCGGCTACGGGGCCGAGGCCGCCGGGTACTACGACCTGAACCTTTTGGGGTCGCTCTCCTTCAAGGGCACGACCGCGGAGCCGCGCGAAGGCAACCCCGCCCCGCGCATCGCCGAATGTCCGGCGGGCATGCTCAACGCCGTGGGGTTGCAGAACCCCGGCATCGACCGGGTCGTGAGCGAGGAGCTGCCCCGGCTGGCGAAGCTGTTCGCAGGCCCGGTGATAGCCAACGTAAGCGGCTTTTCCATCGAAGAATACGCGCTGCTTTGCGAACGGCTCGACGAAGCTCCGCAGGTTTCCATAATAGAGCTGAACATAAGCTGCCCGAACGTCCACGGCGGGGGCATGGCCTTCGGGGTCACGCCCGAAGGGGCGGCCGCGGCGACGAGGGCGGCCCGGCGGGCCACCCGCAAGCCGCTGTACGTCAAACTCAGCCCGAACGTTACCGACATAGCGGCCATAGCCCGCGCCTCGGTGGACGAGGGGGCCGACGGCCTGACGGCCGTGAACACCCTGCTCGGAATGCGCATCGACACCCGCCGGCGGCGACCGGTGCTGGCCAACGTAACCGGCGGCCTTTCCGGGCCGGCCGTGTTTCCGGTGGCCCTGCGCTGCGTGTGGGAGGTCAGCCGGGCATGCCGGGTTCCGGTCATGGGCTGCGGCGGAGCGGCCTCGGCGGCGGACGTCGTCGAGATGATGATGGCCGGAGCCTCGGCGGTGCAGGTGGGAGCGGCGGCGCTGGCCGACCCCTGCGCCGCGCGCGACATCGCCCTCGCCCTGCCCGCCGAAATGGAGCGGCTGGGCATCCGCCGCCTTGAGGACATAGTGGGAGCGGCATGGAAGTGAAACCCGAACATTCAGACATATGACACGCGACGTAATAATAGCATGCGATTTTCCCTCCGGACGACGGACGCTGGAGTTTCTGGAGGCTTTCGGCCCGCTGAGGCCGTTCGTAAAGGTGGGCATGGAACTGTTCTATGCCGAAGGCCCCGGGTTGGTACGGGAACTGAAGGCGCGGGAACACCGGGTGTTCCTCGACCTGAAGCTGCACGACATTCCCAACACCGTGCGGCGCACGATGCGGGTGCTGGCGGCGCTGGGGGCGGACATGTGCAACGTGCACGCGGCCGGGACGCAGGCCATGATGCGCGCGGCGCTCGAAGGACTGGAGGAGGGCGCTCCGGCCGGAAGGCGGCCGGTGCTGATAGCCGTCACGCAGCTCACCTCCACCACCCCCGAAGCCCTGCGCCGCGAGCTGCTCATCGACGCCGCCATGGAGCACGCCGTGGCGGTCTATGCCCGGAACGCCCAGCAGGCGGGCCTCGACGGGGTGGTGTGCTCGCCGCTGGAGGCCGAAGGCGTGAAGGCCCTGTGCGGCCGCGAGTTTCTGACCGTCACCCCCGGCATCCGGCCCGAAGGTTCCGACGCGGGCGACCAGGCCCGCACCGCCACCCCCGCGGGGGCGCGGGCCGCCGGAACGGACTACATAGTGGTGGGGCGGCCGATTACGCAAAGCCCCGACCCGGCCGGAGCGTACCGCCGCTGCATGGAGGAGTTTTTATAACCGACGCGGAGAAACCGAAAACCGTAACGAACGCATAAACCGCATATTATGAAAAGATTCGTACTCGCGGCGCTGGCCGCCGCCGGAGCGTTGGCCGCCGGAGCGCAAACCGTCGTCAGCAGTCCGGGCGCCGACCTCGGCTTCGCCGCGGACGCGGTCGAACGGGCCTATGCCGGATTTCCGGACAAGACGGCCGGCCGCGAAGCCGAATACGCCGCCCTGAAGCAGCGGCTGGAGCGCGAGGTCGCCGCAGGGCGCGACGAGGGCGACGCCGTGGCCGAGTACCTCGGCTGGTTCGACGATTCGCACCTGAACGCTCCGGGAGCGCGGGCCTACCGCCCGAAGTCGCTCCGGCGCGACACGAACTATCCGGCCCGGATGAAACGCTACGACCCGCAGCCCGTCCACTTCCGGCTCGACGCGGACACCTACCTGATTCGGTTTCCGTCGTGCGACCCTTCCGAAGACGCGGTAGCCCGGACGCAGGCGGCCGTCGCGGCTTACCTCGCCTCGGGCTGCCCGAACCTTATAGTGGATATACGGGGCAACGGCGGGGGCAGCGACAGCGCCTACGAACCCCTGCTCAGGCTGCTCTACGACCGCGAAGGCGAGGAGGACGGCGTGGCGTACCGCGTTTCCGACCTGAGCGCCGCGCACGTCCGGGAATTTTCGGGCGGCTCGGAGCGGGGCCGGGAGCTTATCCGGCGCATGGAAACAAGCCCCGCCGGGACGTTCCTCGCGGCCGGCGGCGAAACCTACCGGATACGCTACGATTCGGTTTCGCCCCTGCCCCGCAGGGCGGCGCTGATAATCGACGGCTCCGTGGCGTCGTCCGCCGAGCAGTTGGTGCTCGAAGTCCGGGCCGCAAGCGGCCGCACGGCCGTTTACGGGCAGGACAACACCCTCGGATGCCTCGACTACTCGAACTGCGAAATCCTGCGCTTTCCGCGGGATACGGCCCGGTGGATGGTTATTCCCACGACCCGCTCCGTGCGCATCCCGGCAGGGAGGGGCATCGACCGGGAAGGCATCGCACCCGACGTGCGCATACCGTTGCCGCTGCCGGAAACGCTGGCGGACAATGCCGACGAGTGGGTGCTGTGGGTGGCCGGAGAAATGAAGAAACAATCCGAAAAACAACCGATATGACAGAAAAAACCGTTGCCGAAGACCTGCTCGCGATAGGGGCCGTTTTCCTGCGGCCCGACGAACCCTTCACGTGGGCCAGCGGAATCAAAAGCCCGATTTACTGCGACAACCGCCTAATCCTCGGCCATCCGCAGGTGCGCGGCCGCATCGAGGGCCTGCTGGCCGAAACGGTGCGCGGGCGCTGGCCGCAGTGCGACGTGCTGATGGGAACGGCTACCGCCGGAATCGCCCACGCGGCCATAGCGGCGCACCTGCTGGGCCTGCCGGCCGGGTATGTCCGCCCGGCGGCGAAAGACCACGGCCGGGGCGGCCGCATAGAGGGCCGGCTCGAAAAAGGCTGGAAGGCGGTAATCGTCGAAGACCTCGTGTCCACCGCCGGGAGCTGCGCCGACACCGCCGCCGCACTGCGCGAGGCGGGGGCCGAGGTGCTCGGAATAGTCAGCATCTTCACCTACGGCATGGCCCGCGGCCGGGAGCGCCTCGCGGCCGAAGGGCTCGAGCTCGCGAGCCTCACCGACCTCGACGCGCTGGCCGCCGCGGCCGTGGAAAAAGGCTATGTCCGGCCCGGCGACCGGGAGCGGCTGCTGCGCTTCCGCGACGACCCGTCCGACGAGGGCTGGATGGAATAGCCGGGCCGGACAGGCAGCGCCCCCGCGCCGGGGAACGGGGCGGGAAGCGAAGGCCGGGGCGAGTTGCCGGCCGCAGAAGAAACCGAATGGCCGGGCCGCTCCCGGCCGCAGAAGAAACCGAACATAAAACCCTATAAAATGCGTCATTTAGTCGAACCTACGGATTTTACCAAAGAAGAAATCGACGAGCTGGTAGAGCTCGCGCTGGACATCATCGCCGACCGGCCGCGGTACGCCGAGTCGTGCCGCGGAAAGAAGCTGGCCACCCTCTTTTACGAGCCGAGCACCCGCACGCGCCTGAGCTTCAACGCCGCGATGAAGGAGCTGGGAGGCTCGGTGCTGGGCTTCTCGGACGCCGGAAACTCGTCCGTCAGCAAGGGCGAGTCGGTGGCCGACACGGTGCGCGTCATAAGCTGCTTCGCCGACATCATCGCCATGCGCCACCCGCTGGAGGGAGCCGCGCTGGTGGGGGCGCGCTACGCCACCGTGCCGGTCATAAACGCCGGCGACGGCAGCCACGCCCATCCTACGCAGACCCTTACGGACCTGCTCACCATCAAGCGCGAGAAAGGCAGCTTCGACGACCTGACCATAGGTTTCTGCGGCGACCTCAAGTTCGGCCGCACGGTGCACTCGCTCATCAAGGCCATGTCGCGCTACACGGGCCTGAAGGTAGTGCTTATCGCCCCGCCGGAGCTGCGCCTGCCGGGATACATGCGCCACGACATCTGCGAGCGCAACGGCATCCCCTACCGCGAGGTGGGTTCGCTGGAGAGCGTGATGCCGGAGCTGGACGTACTCTACATGACCCGCGTGCAGAAGGAACGCTTTCTGGACGAGGAGGAATTCGAGCGCGTGAAGGACAGCTTCATCCTGACGGCCGCCAAGCTGGCCGAGGCCAAGCCCGACATGATAGTGATGCACCCGCTGCCGAGGGTGAACGAAATCGCCACCGACGTGGACGACGACCCGAGGGCCGTGTATTTCCGGCAGGTGGAGAACGGCAAGTTCATCCGCATGGCCCTTATCCTGACGCTGCTGCGCTGGGCGGAGGAAGGCCGCGAGGCTCCGGTACGCGCCGACGGCCTCGTAGAAGGGGATTTCGTGTGCCAGAACCGCCGCTGCATAACCTCTACCGAGAACGAGCCGCAACTGTTCCGCCTCGCCGAAGGCACGACCGACGTATATCGGTGCGCCTACTGCGAAACCAAGGTGAAGCCCGAGTAGGAGCCGGGGAAAAATTCCGGCGGCAGGATGATTTTTTTCGGCCGCCGGATATTGCATTCGTCCGAAAATACGCTATCTTTACGCATCCGATTTCCATAAGTAATCGCAGGTACGGCCCCTCGGCGCGAAGCCGGAGGCAAGGCGGTTATTTTCAGAGATGAGCATGAACAGGAAATATCCGGCCGCGGGCCGGCTCAAACCCTGCCCCGGCGGCCGTCCCGCCCCGGCAAGGGGAACTGCCGCCGGTACGGGACGCGCCGAGGGAGCAGAGCTGCCCTCAGCAGTCCCCGCCGCCCGCGCACGCAAAGCATAGAATCGCCATAACGCACCCGCATGTTACGGCGGTTTTTATTTTAGCGGAAGCGGTTCGGACCGCGGGAAAAGATAGGGCGGCCGGGCAGCGGCGGATTCGGATGCCGGTTGCGGCGGAGGCAGGACGCGAGCGGAAGGGCAAAGACAGGGACGGCTCCGGCAGCCGGTAAAGAAAGGCCGTTACGGACACAACAAGATATGAAGAAAGTAGGTATAATAATGGGGTCGGTCAGCGACCGCGAGGCCATGGCCCCGGCGGCGGAAACCCTCGAAAAGCTGGGCGTTCCGTACGAAATGCGCATCGTCAGCGCCCACCGCACCCCGGAGCTGATGTTCGAGTACGCCCGCACGGCCGCCGACCGGGGGCTGGGAGTCATTATCGCCGGGGCGGGCGGCGCGGCGCACCTGCCGGGCATGACGGCCTCGATGACGACCCTGCCGGTAATCGGCGTGCCGGTGCGCTCGAAGGCCCTGAACGGACTCGACTCCCTGCTGTCGATAGTGCAGATGCCCGCCGGGGTTCCGGTGGCCACGGTGGCGCTCGACGGCTCGCGCAACGCCGCCCTGCTCGCGGCCTCGATACTCGCCCTTTCGGACGAGGGGCTGGCCGCGCGGCTGCGGGAGTTCCGCCGGGAGCAGACCGAAACGGTGCTCCGGACGGAGCTGTAAAGCCGGGCGGAAAGGATTCCGGGGCGAACAGGCCCGAGGGGCACATAAAGAGGAAACGGAAGGTTCCGGGGAGAACCGGCGCGCGGCCGGAAAATAACGAAGCGGGGCGGAGGATTCCGTCCGAAACGAAAAAGAATGGCGACAATCGGCATAATAGGCGGAGGACAGTTGGGAATGATGCTGGCGCAGGCGGCCCGCGCCCTCGGAGCGCGTACGGTGGCGCTCGACCCCGCGCCCGACGCTCCGGCGGCGGCCGCGGCGGACGGTTTCGTAGCGGGGGCGTACGACGACCTTGCGGCTCTGGAGGAGCTTTGCCGGCAGTCGGACGCTGTGACGTACGAATTCGAGAACGTGCCCGCCGAAACCCTGCGTCTGCTCGAAGGAAAGTACAACATAAAACAGGGCATAGCCCCGCTGCTGGACTCGCAGGACAGGCTGCGCGAAAAGACCCGCGCGCGGGAGGCCGGGCTGGCCGTGCCGCGGTTCGAGTGCGCCTCGACGGTCGCGGAGCTGCGGCGGGCCGTGCGGGAAACAGGATTTCCGTGCGTGTTCAAGACCCGGCGGCTGGGTTACGACGGCCACGGCCAGGCCGCGATGCGCTCGGAAGCCGACCTGCCGAAAGCCGAGGCGCTTATGCCCGTGGAAGGAATCGTGGAGGAATTCGTGGATTTCGACGCCGAGGCCAGCATCGTAATGGTCGGCGACGCGGAAAACCTCGTAACCTTCCCCATAGGGCGCAACGTGCACCGGGAGGGGATACTCGACCTTACGAGCGTTCCGGCCCGGCTGGGCGGGGAACTCGAACGCCGCATGGAGGAGCAGAGCCGGCGGTTCATGCTGCAAAGCGGATACCGGGGCATACTCGCAATCGAATACTTCGTACGCGGCGACGAAATACTGTTCAACGAAATGGCCCCCCGGCCCCACAACAGCGGGCACTACACCATCGAGGGCTGCGACGCAAGCCAGTTCGACGCGCTGGCGCGGTGGCTGCTGGGGATGCCCCCGACGCAGCCGCGGCTGCTCGGCCCGACGGTGATGAAGAACATTCTGGGCCGCGACCTCGAAGCCGCCCGCGCGCTGGAAGCCGAAGGGCGCGAAGGGGTGCACGTGCATCTGTACGGCAAGTCCGAAAGCCGTCCGAAGCGGAAAATGGGACATATAACCTTTACGGACACCACGCCGGAGGACTACGCTTCGCGCTGGGCCGGAAGGTTTTTATAGATACGAAGACGGCGGGGAACCGGCCGCGGCGGAAGCCGCCGAAGCGAAATCCCCGACGGAAAAACTAACCCGCCGGTGCAGTCCGGCAAACGAGAATATATGAGCCAGTACCGCATATTCTGCGAAAAGCGTCCCGGTCTGAGGGCGGAGGCCGACAGCCTGCGCCGGGAGCTGAACGAAAACCTCGGCCTCGACATCCGCGAGTTGCGGCTTCTGGCCGTTTACGACCTCGAAGGATTCACTCCCCGGCTTCTGGAAGCCGCGCGGTGGAGGGTGTTCGGGGAGCGGGCCGCGGACGAGGTGAGCGACCGGCCCGACTTCGGCGACGGCCCCGCGCTGGCGGTAGAGTATCTGCCCGGACAGTTCGACCAGCGGGCGGCCTCGGCCGAAGACTGCGTAAGGCTCATAGACCCGCAGGCGCGGGTAAGCATCCGCAGCGCCCGGCTGCTCGCGTTCGACCGGGGCGTGACCGAGGGCGACATGGAGCGTATCCGCCGCTATATAATCAACCCGGTGGAGTGCCGCGAGAAAGACATGAGCCGCATTGGCGGGAGCGAAAAGGCCGCCGCCCGGCCCGTGGAAACGCTCGAAGGTTTCGCCGCCTTCGGCGACGCGGAGCTGGAAAGGCTGCGCGGAGAAATGGGCCTCGCAATGAGCCTCGACGACCTGCGGTGCGCCCGCGACTACTTCCGCGGGGAAGGGCGCGACCCGAACGAAACCGAAATCCGGATACTCGACACCTACTGGAGCGACCACTGTCGGCACACCACGTTCAACACCCGGCTCGAAAGCATAGAAATAGAACCGTCGGACGCGGCCGCCGAAATAGCGGAATCGCTGGAGCTGTACCGCCGCATGCGCCGCGAAACCGGGCGCGGCGACCGTCCCGAAACCCTGATGGACATGGCTACCCTCGGCGCGCGCTGGCTGCGCTCGCGCGGGATGCTGGACGACCTCGAAGCCAGCGAGGAGAACAACGCCTGCTCCATATACATCGACGCGGACGAGGACGGGCGCACGGAACGCTGGCTGCTCCAGTTCAAGAACGAAACCCATAACCACCCCACCGAAATAGAGCCGTTCGGCGGCGCCTCGACCTGCCTCGGCGGAGCGATACGCGACCCGCTGTCGGGCCGCGCGTACGTCTATCAGGCCATGCGCGTGAGCGGCGCGGGCGACATCTGGCAGCCGGTGGCGGACACGCTGCCGGGCAAACTGCCCCAGAAGGTTATATCCGCCCGCGCGGCGGCCGGATATTCGTCCTACGGCAACCAAATCGGCCTCGCCACCACGCACGTGCGCGAAATCTACCATCCCGGCTACACGGCCAAGCGCATGGAGGTCGGTGCGGTGGCGGGCGCGGCGAGGGCGGCCGATGTGGTGCGCGAGCGTCCCGCGCCGGGCGACGCGGTGCTTCTGCTCGGCGGGCGCACCGGCAGGGACGGCATCGGCGGAGCCACCGGCTCGTCGAAGGGACACACCGAGTCGTCGCTCGAACGGTGCGGCAGCGAGGTGCAGAAAGGCAACGCCCCGCAGGAGCGGGCTCTGCAATGCCTGTTCCGCCGCCCGGAGGCGTCGCGGCTAATCAAACGCTCGAACGACTTCGGGGCCGGAGGCGTGAGCGTGGCCATAGGCGAGCTGGCCGAGGGGGTGGACATATACCTCGACCGCGTGCCGGTAAAATACGACGGCCTGAACGCTACCGAGCTGGCTATCAGCGAATCGCAGGAGCGCATGGCCGTGGTGGTCGCCGCCGCGGACAGGGAGCGGTTCGAGGCCCTGTGCGCGGAGGAGAACATAGAGATAACCCACGTGGCCGACGTGACCGCGATCGGACGCATGAGAATGTTTTACGGAAAAACCGTCGTCGCGGACTTGGAGCGCGGATTTATCGACAGCGCCGGGGCTCCGCGCACGGCGTCGGCGAAGATAGGGACCGTGCCGGAGGAAAGCCCGCTGGGTCGTCCCGCGCCGGGAGCGACGCTCCGGGAAAGAATCGAAAACTGCCTCGGGCAAGACAACGTGCAGATTCAGAAAGGCATGGCCGAGATGTTCGACTCGACCATAGGGGCCGGAACCGTGCTGATGCCCTTCGGGGGCCGCACGCAGTGGACCGAAACGCAGGTGTCGGCGCAGAAAATCCCCGTGCCGGGCGGCTGCACCGACACGGCGAGCGTGATGGCCTTCGGGTTCGACCCGCAGGTAAGCTCGTGGAGCCCCTACCACGGCGCGGCATGGGCCGTGGTCGAAGCGACGGCGAAGGCGGCGGCGGCCGGAGCGCCGTGGCGGCGGATGCGGTTCTCCTATCAGGAATATTTCGAGCGGCTCGCCTCGCCCCTCGCGTGGGGCAAGCCCGCGGCGGCGCTGCTGGGCGCCCTGAGGATGCAGGCCGAACTCGGGCTGCCCTCGATAGGGGGCAAGGACTCGATGAGCGGCTCGTTCGGGCAGATGCACGTACCCCCCACCCTGATAGCGTTCGGCATAGCGGCGGGAAGGGCGTCGCGCCTGATTAGCCCGGAATTCAAGGAGGCCGGAAACCGGATATACCTTATCCGCCACACCCCCCTGCCGGGCGGCATGCCCGACAGCCGGGCGCTGGCCGAAGCCCTCGACTTCACGGAGGAGGCAATCGGCCGCGGCGACATCGTGTCGGCATGGGCCGCCGGGCGCGGAGGCGTGGCCGAGGCGGTGTGCAAAATGGCGCTCGGAAACCGGGTGGGCGCCGGGGCGCGGGTATCCGAAGCCGAGCTGACCGGCCCTCTGTACGGCTCGATAGTCGTCGAAAGCCGGACGGAACTCGACTTCCCGGCTGCCGAACCGATAGGCCGCACCATCGCCGAAGAAGCCGTTACGCTCAACGGCGAAAGGCTGACGCTCGACGAGGCGCTGGAGCTGCTGACACGGCGGTATGAAAAAGTATATCCCGCGGTAAGCGGGAAGGAGCCGAAACCCGCAGCCGGAGCGGTGCAGGGGCGCCGTTCCTTCCGCGAATACCCCGGCGAGGCGGTGCGGGAGCCGGCGGCATGCCTGCCGGTGTTCCCCGGAACCAACTGCGACTACGACACCGAACGGGCCCTGCGCCGCGCCGGAATCCGGGCGGAGCGTCTGGTGTTCCGCAACCTCGCCCCCGCCGACGTGGACGCCTCGACCGCGGCGCTGGCCGAGGCCCTCGACCGCAGCCATATGCTCGTGCTGTGCGGCGGATTCTCGTCGGGCGACGAGCCGGACGGCAGCGGCAAGTTCATAGCCGGGGTGCTGTGCAACGCGCGGGTGGCGGCGGCGGTGGAAAGGCTGCTCGCAAGGGGCGGCCTCGTGCTGGGCATCTGCAACGGCTTTCAGGCTCTCGTAAAATCCGGGCTGCTGCCGTACGGCCGCATCGGGGCCGTGGAGGAAGGCTCCCCCACCCTGATGCGCAACGACATAAACCGCCACGTTTCCCGCATAGCCCTCACGCGGGTCGAATCCGGGGCCTCGCCGTGGCTGGCCGGATTCGCACCCGGCGAGCTGCACCTCGTGCCGGTGTCGCACGGGGAGGGCCGCTTCACGGCCTCGGACGAGGACATGCGGCGGCTGGCCGAAGCCGGGCAGATAGCCTTCCGCTACGCCGCCCCCGACGGCTCGCCCGCCGCCGGAGAACCGGACAACCCCAACGGCTCCGACCGGGCCGTGGAGGGCATAGTAAGCCCCGACGGCCTCGTACTCGGCAAAATGGGGCACTCCGAACGCTACGACGACGGACTGATGAAAAACATTCCCGGCATCGGCCGGCAGGACATATTCGGCAATGCGGCGGCATACTTCCGCAAGGAACTCTCCGCCCCCGGACAGGACAAGTAAAACGCTAAAAACATAACCGCCATGGAAAAACGCGAAATGCTCTACGAAGGCAAGGCAAAGCAGGTGTACGCCACCGACGACCCCGACCTTATCGTAATCCGCTACAAGGACGACGCGACCGCCTACAACAATGTAAAAAAGGCCAGCATCGAGAGCAAGGGCATACTGAACAACCGCATCTCGACCCTTATATTCGGCTACCTCGGCCGCAGCGGGATTCCCACCCACTACGTGGAAACCCTCGACGAGCGCGACCAGCTCTGCCGGAAGGTGTCGATATTCCCCCTCGAGGTCATCGTCCGCAACATCGTGGCAGGCTCGATGGCGCAGCGGCTCGACATTCCGGAGGGAACGCAGCCCGGAAACGTGATTTACGACCTGTGCTACAAGAACGACGCCCTGGGCGACCCGCTTATCAACGACCACCATGCCGTGGCGCTGGGGGCCGCGACATACGACGAGCTGAAAGTCATATACGAACTTACGGCCCGCATAAACGAGCTGCTTCAGGAGCTGTTCCGCCGCATGGGAATCGTGCTGGTGGACTTCAAGATAGAATTCGGAAAGACGCCCTCGGGCCGCATAGTGCTGGCCGACGAGATAAGCCCCGACACCTGCCGCCTGTGGGACGCCGAAACCAGCGAGAAGCTCGACAAGGACCGTTTCCGCCGCGACCTCGGCAAAGTGCGCGAGGCGTACGAGGAAATCCTCAGACGGCTGGAGGCACAGAAACTTTAGAGCGCACGGAATGCTGACCGACATCACGGGACTTCGCGAGGAATGCGGCGTGTTCGGGGCCTTCGGGGTCCAGAACGCCGCCATGGTGACATATTACGGCCTCCACGCCCTCCAGCACCGCGGGCAGGAGGGCTGCGGAATCGTGCGCGTGAAGGACAGGGAGTTCAGCCGCGTCAAGGGAGAAGGGCTGGTCACGGAAGTGTTCTCCGAAGACAACCTCGCCCGGCTCGACGGCGACACGGCCATAGGGCACGTGCGCTACTCCACCCACGGCGGCGGGGGCATCGAGAACGTGCAGCCGTTCCTGTACCGGCACAGCGGCGGCGACTTCGCGCTGGCCCACAACGGCAACATAGTCAACGCCGCGCAGCTCGTGCGCTATCTGGAGGAGCGGGGCAGCCTGTTCCACTCCACCTCGGACAGCGAGTTGCTGGCCCACCTCATCAAGCAGGAAAGCGGCGGCCGGGGCCGCATTCACGCCCTCACCACGGCGCTCAACATGCTGGAGGGGGCGTTCGCGTTCCTCGTGATGACCGCCAGCCGCCTGTACGCCTGCCGCGACAAGTACGGCCTGCGCCCCCTGAGCATCGGCCGCCTGAACGGGGGCTGGGTGGTGGCGAGCGAAACCTGCGCCCTCGACGTGGTGGGGGCCGAGCCGGTGCGCGACGTGGCTCCGGGAGAAATAGTGGTCATAGAGCGCGAAGGTCTTTCGAGCACCGACTACTCCCGCTTCAAGCACTACAACATGTGCGCGATGGAGTACATCTATTTCGCCCGGCCCGACAGCGACATCGAGGGCTGCAACGTGCACGCCTTCCGCAAGACCACCGGCCGGAAGCTCTGGGAACAGGCCCCCGCTCCGGCCGACATAGTCATCGGGGTGCCCGATTCGAGCCTCAGCGCCGCCATAGGCTACGCCGAGGCCGGAGGCATCCCTTACGAAATGGGCCTCGTGAAGAGCAAGTACGTGGGCCGCACCTTTATACAGCCCTCGCAGGAAATGCGGGAAAAGGGCGTGCGGATGAAGCTGTCGGTAGTGCGCGGCATAGTGAGCGGCAAGCGCGTGGCGCTGGTGGACGACTCGATAGTGCGCGGAACCACCATGCGGCGCATAGTCGGGCTTCTGAAGCAGGCCGGGGCCGCCGAGGTGCACGTGCGCATAGCCAGCCCCCCCATAACACATCCGTGCTTTTACGGAGTGGACACCTCGACGTACGACCAGCTGCTCTGCGCCCGGGTAAGCGACCTCGAAGAAGTGCGCGGACTGGTGGGAGCCGACTCGCTGGCGTTCCTGTCGGCCGATACGCTGCCGCAGGCGGCCGGGCGCACCGAAATGTGCAGGGCGTGCTTTACCGGAAAGTATCCTACCGAGCTGTACCAAAGCATCGAGCAGGCGAACAAAAGATAAAAGTTCCCGAGGCGGACGTAAGGACGGAAGCCGAAAAACGGTATATTTGTAAGCGGACTGAAGCCGCAAGCCGGTACGATACCGGCGCTAACCCGAAAGAGAATGGCTAAAAGCTACGAAGAGGCCGGAGTGAATCTCGAAGCCGGATACGAAGGAGTAAGGCGCATACGCCGACATGTGGAATCCACCGCGCGGCCCGGAACCATGGGCGGCATAGGAGCGTTCGGCGGCATGTTCGACCTCTCGGCGCTCGGACTGCGCGAGCCGGTGCTGGTAAGCGGAACCGACGGCGTGGGTACAAAGCTCAAGCTCGCCTTCGCGGCCGGGCGGCACGACACCATAGGCATCGACGCGGTGGCCATGTGCGTGAACGACGTGCTGTCGCAGGGAGCCGAACCCCTCCTCTTCCTCGACTACATAGCCCTCGGACGGAACGACCCGGCCGTGGTGGAGGCCATAGTGGCCGGAGTGGCCGAAGGCTGCCGGCAGGCCGGATGCGCCCTGGTGGGCGGCGAAACGGCCGAAATGCCCGGCATGTACGCCGACGGGGAGTACGACATAGCCGGGTTCACGGTGGGTGCGGTGGAAAAGTCGCGGCTTATCGACGGCTCGCGGGTAAGCGAGGGCGACGCTTTGGTGGGCATAGCCTCGAGCGGCCTGCATTCCAACGGCTTCAGCCTCGTGCGCAAGATAGTCGCCGACGCGGGCCTCGACCTGCTCGCCCCCTGCGGCGAGCTGGGGGCCGGACGGCTGGTCGATGCGCTGCTCGCGCCGACGCGGATATACGTGAAGCCGGTGCTGGAACTCGTCCGCGCTCTGGACGTGCACGGCATAGCGCATGTCACCGGAGGCGGTTTCGACGAGAACATTCCCCGCATACTGCGCCCCGGACAGGGGGTGCTCATAGAGGGAGGCGCGTGGGAGATACCGCCCGTGTTCGATTTTTTGCAGCGCCACGGCTCTCTGCCGCGGCGCGAGATGTTCAATATATTCAACATGGGCATAGGCATGGTGGCGGTCCTCCCGGAAAGGGAAGCGCGGCGGGCCGTGGAAATGCTCGCAGGGGCAGGAGAAAGAGCCTCGGTCATCGGGAAGGTAGTAAGGGGAGAGGGAGTCGAAATAACCCCTTTACCATGAACAGTCGACAGACGAAAAGAATCGCGGTTTTCGCGAGCGGCAGAGGCTCGAATTTCGAGGCCCTGCACAGGGCGTGCGCCGAAGGGCTCATACACGCCCCCGGCCGGGACGGAACCGTGCCGGCGAGGATAGTCATGCTCGTATGCGACCGGCCCGGCGCGCCGGTAACGGAAAAGGCCCGTTCGCTGGGCGTGCCGGTGCTCGAAGCCGACCCGCACGAGTACCCATCGAAGGAGGAGTACGAAAGGGCGCTGCTCGAAGGGCTGCTGCCGGAAGGCCCCGAACTCGTGTGCCTTGCGGGCTACATGCGGATAGTCGGCCCCGTCCTGCTCGGAGCGTTTCCCCGCAGAATCCTCAACATCCACCCCTCGCTGCTGCCGGCGTTTCCCGGCGCCCATGCCGTGCGGGACGCTCTGGATTACGGGGTAAAGGTGTTCGGCCCGACGGTGCATGTCGTGGACGCGACGCTCGACGGAGGACCCATAGTGGCCCAGCAGGCGTTCGAGTACACCCTCGGCGACCCCGCCGAGCTGGAAAGGCTGATGCACGCGGCCGAACACAGGCTATATCCGAAGGCGGTCAACATAATGCTGGCGAGGCTCGCGGCCGCGGAAGAAAAGATGCTGGTGCAGGCGGAAGCGGAGCGGCGCAGGCGGGAAGACCTCGAATGCGAGGCGCTGCTGGCGGAGAGGATGCGCGGAGGGCGGCGCAGGACCCGGCCGGCGAAACGGAAAGATACGGTTACGGACGATATATGAGAGCACTTATAAGCGTAAGCGACAAGCGCGGTGCGGTGCGGCTGGCCTCGGAGCTGGCCTCGATGGGATGGGAAACGGTCGCCACCGGCGGAACCCTCGCGGCCCTCAGGGCCGAAGGGCTGGCCGTCGGGGCCGTGGAGGAGCTGACCGGGTTTCCGGAAATATGCGACGGCAGGGTTAAAACCCTGCACCCGGCCGTGCACGGAGCCCTGCTCGCCCGCCGCTCGCAGGCGTCGCACATGCGCGCGCTGGCAGAAAACGGCATCGGCACGATAGACCTCGTGTGCGTGAACCTCTATCCGTTCGCACGCACCCTGGAGCGCGCGGGAGCCACCGAGGAGGAACTTGTGGAAAATATCGACATCGGAGGCCCTTCGATGCTGCGCAGCGCCGCCAAGAATTACGAGAGCGTGACCGTGGTGTGCGACCCGGACGACTACGACGCTGTGCTGGACGAAATACGCGCCAACGGAAACACGCTGCCGGAAACGCGGCTGCGTCTGGCCGCCAAAGCCTTTACGCACACCGCCGAGTACGACATGCGCATAGCCTCGTGGATGCGTTCGCGCACTGCTCTCGCCCCCAAGTTGTTCCTCGAATACGACCTTGCGCAGCCTCTGCGCTACGGCGAGAACCCGCACCAGCGGGGCGCCTTCTGGCGGCAGGCGGAGCCGGTTCCGTACTCCGTGGCGTTCGCACGGCAGTTGCAGGGGAAGGAGTTGTCGTACAACAACATACAGGACGCAAACGCCGCGCTCGGCATAGTGCGCGAGTTCGCCGAGCCGTTCTGCGTGGGGCTGAAGCATATGAATCCCTGCGGAGCGGCCGTGGGCTCCACGCCCGCCGAGGCATGGAGCCGCGCCCACGAGGCCGACCCGGTAAGCATTTACGGCGGCATAGTGGCTTTCAACCGGGAGGTGGACGAGGAAACCGCCGCGCTGCTGCGGGAGGTATTCCTCGAAATAGTGTGCGCCCCCTCGTTCTCGGCCGGGGCGCTGGAAATTCTGGGGCGCAAGAAAAACCTGCGCCTGCTGGAAGTGCCCATGCAGGCCGGGGCCCCGGTTCCGGAACAGATAACCGGCGTGGCCGGAGGGCTGCTCGTGCAGGACGGCGACCCCGCGGCCGGAACCCTGACGGAAGAAACGGTCGTCACGAAACTCCGGCCCGACCCCGCGCAGATGAAGGACTTGCAGTTCGCGTGGCGGATAGTCAAGCATGTGAAGTCCAACGCAATAGTGGCAGCGAGGGACGGCCGCACCACCGGCGTGGGAGCCGGGCAGCCCAACCGGGTGGGCTCGGCGCGGATAGCGTTGGAGGAAGCCCTCGCGCTGGAACGCCGCACGGGCGGGGCGGCGGCGGATTCGGACAGGCTTCCGCAGGGTTCGGTAATGGCCTCGGACGGATTCTTTCCGTTCGACGACTGCGTGGCGCTCGCCGCGCGGTACGGCGTCGGGGCCATAGTGCAGCCCGGCGGCAGCGTGCGCGACGCGGATTCCGTGGCGGCGGCCGACCGGGAGGGCATAGCAATGCTGTTTACCGGGCGCAGGCACTTCAGGCACTGAAACCGGCGAACGCGACCGCTGCGGACGGCAAGCCGGCCGCGCAAACGAAAGGAAAATGAAGGTACTGATAATAGGAGGCGGCGGACGCTGCCATGCGATAGCGGACGCGTTGGGGCGCGACCCGCAGGTAAAGGGCATAATCTGCGCGCCCGGCAACGCCGGAATCGCCCGCATAGCACGCACGGCGCCCATCCGGGAAACCGACGTGGACGCCCTGCTGGAGCTGGCGCTCAGGGAAGGCGTCGGGCTGACGGTCGTAGGGCCGGAGGCGGCCCTCGCCGCGGGGCTGGCGGACAGGTTCCGCGAAAACGGGCTCCCGGTGTTCGGCCCCTCGGCGGCGGCGGCACGCATCGAAACCAGCAAGGAGTTCGCCAAGCGGCTGATGCTCTCGGCCGGAATACCCACGGCATCGTACCGGGCGTTTACGGATTACGCCGAAGCCGCCGAATGGGTAAGGGCCAATCCGCTCCCGACAGTTATCAAATACGACGGGCTGGCGGCCGGAAAGGGAGTGGTCGTGGCCCGGACATACGCCGAGGCCGACAAGGCCCTGCGCGACATGCTCGTGGGATGCCGCTTCGGAGAGGGCCGGGCGGTGGTCGAGGAATACCTCGAAGGGCCGGAGTTCTCGCTGATGTGCTTCGTAAGCGGTCGGCAGGTATGGCCCATGCCCGCGGCGCAGGACCACAAGCGGGCTTTCGACGGCGACCGCGGCCCCAATACCGGGGGCATGGGGGCCTACGCCCCGCTGCCGTTCCTCACTGACGAGGACGTGCGGTACGCCCTCGAACGAATAATGGTTCCCGCGGCCGGGGCGCTGGCCGACATGGGATGTCCGTTCAACGGGGTGCTGTACGGCGGCCTCGTCAAGACGGCCGAAGGCATAAAGGTCATAGAATTCAACGCCCGATTCGGCGACCCCGAAACCGAGGCGGTGCTTCCGCTGCTGGAAAGCCCGGCCGGAACGCTGCTCCGCGACATAGCCCTCGGCCGACCCGTCGAACCGCGCTGGAGCGCGGACGCGGTGTGCGGCGTGGTGCTGGCGGCGGAAGGCTATCCCGGCCCTTACAGGAAGGGGATGCCAGTAAGATTCCCGGAGCGCCCGCGCGGAACCGTGTACCACATGGGTACGGCCGAAAGCGCCGACGGCACGGTGACGGCCGGCGGCCGGGTGGCGATTTGCGTGGGCCGCGGGGCGACGCTTCAGCAGGCGAGGGAAGCGGCGATGGCCGACGCCGCGGCGGTGGAGTGCGACGGACTGTTCTACCGCACCGACATAGGGTGGCAGGCCGGACTGTGCCCCGCCCGGAAGGAAAAGGAAACCGTAAAGAACTGAAATACGCTATGGTAATCAGCGGAAAAGACTTGTCGCAAAGGCTCAAGGCCGAAATGTTCCTGCGGGTGGCCCGGCTCAAGGCGAGCCACGGGCGCGCGCCGCATCTGGCGGTAATCCTCGTGGGGGAAGACCCCGGAAGCGTGTCGTACGTGACCGGAAAGGCCAAGGCATCGGAGGAAGTGGGCATAGAGAACACGACCGTGCGCCTGCCCGAAAGCACGCCCCAAGCCGAACTGCTGGGCCTCATATCCCAGCTCAACCGCGACCGGGGAATAGACGGCATACTCGTGCAGCTACCGATGCCCAAGCATATCGACGAGCAGAGGGTCATATCGGCTATCGACGCCTCGAAGGACGTGGACGGGTTCCACCCCCTGAACGTGGCCGCCCTGTGGCAGCGCCAGACATGCACGCTGCCCTGCACCCCCAAAGGCATAATCCGCCTGCTGCGCAGCGCGGGCGTGGAAATGGCCGGAAAGCGGGCCGTGGTGATAGGCCGCAGCAAAATCGTGGGGCTGCCGGTGGCGAAGCTGCTGCTGGACGAGAACGCCACCGTGACGATAGCCCACAGCCGCACGCGCGACCTGCCCTCCGTGACCCGCGAGGCCGACATACTCATAGCCGCCGTGGGCGTACCCCGCTTCGTAAAGGCCGACATGGTGAAGCCCGGAGCGGCGGTGATAGACGTGGGCGTGAACCGCGACCCCGAAACCGGGAAGCTCTGCGGCGACGTGGATTTCGACGCCTGCGAGCCGCTGGCCTCAGTCATAACCAAAGTGCCGGGCGGCGTGGGGCCGATGACCATATGCTGCCTTATGGAGAATACTATAGAATGTTTCGAGCGGAAAATACGGGACGGGGAACGGTAAGGGCCGGCAAGTCCTTTCCGGGGCGCCTGTCGGTTGAAAAATGCGGACCAGTCGCTGGCGCCTCCCCTTCCCTTTTTTACGATTCAAACGAACTTCAGATATGATTGACAGATACAGCCGCCCCGCCATGCGGCGGGTGTGGACCGAAGAAAACAAATTCAACGCCTACCTCGAAGTGGAACTGCTGGCCGCCGAGGCGTGGAGCAGCCTCGGAGTCATCCCCGAAGAGGACGTGCGCGCCCTGCGCGAAAAGGCCGGATTCGACATCGGCCGCATCCGCGAAATAGAACAGCAGACGCGGCACGACGTGGTGGCGTTCACGCGGGCCGTGAGCGAAACCCTCGGCCCGGAGCGCAAGTGGGTGCATTACGGCCTCACCAGCACCGACGTGGTGGATACCGCCAACGGCTACCTGCTCCGGCAGGCCGACGAAATACTCCTGCGCGACATGGAGGAGCTGCTCGAGGCGCTGCGCCGTCAGGCGCTCCGGTTTCGCGACGTGCCCTGCATCGGGCGCACCCACGGCGTGCATGCCGACATAACTTCCTTCGGACTGAAATGGGTGCTGTGGCACGAGGAAACGAGCCGCAACCTCGAACGGCTGCGCCGCGCCGCCGCGGGCGTGGAAGCCGGAAAAATCAGCGGCGCGGTAGGCAACTACGCCAACATCCCACCCGAAATACAGGACTACGTGTGCGAACGTCTGGGCCTCGAAAGCGCCGCGGTTTCGACGCAGGTGCTCCAGCGCGACCGCCACGCGTACTACATGGCCACGCTGGCGCTCGTCGGAGCCACGCTCGAACAGATGGCCCTCGAAATACGCAATCTCCAGCGCACCGAGGTGCGCGAAGCCGAGGAGCCGTTCGGCTCCGGGCAGAAAGGCTCCAGCGCCATGCCGCACAAGCGCAACCCGGTGGGCTGCGAGAATATCTGCGGATGCGCGCGGGTGCTGCGCGGCTACATGGCCGCGGCGTACGAGAACGTGGCCCTGTGGCACGAAAGGGACATTTCCCACTCGGCCGCCGAGCGCATAACCCTACCCGACGCCACCATGCTGCTCGACTACATGCTGGCCCGGATGAAAAACATACTCGAAGGGCTGGCCGTGTTCCCGGACCGCATGATGGAAAATATCTACCGCACGCGCGGGGTTATCTTCGCCCAGCGGGTGATGAACGCCCTGATAGAAAAAGGGCTTTCCCGCGAGGAGGCGTACGACACCGTGCAGCCAATAGCGATGCGGGCGCTGGCCGAGGGCGGCGACTACCGGACGCTGCTGGGCGAAAACCCGAAGGTAAGCGCCCTGCTCGCCCCGGACGAACTCGACGGATGCTTCACGCTGGACTACTACTTCCGGAACGTGGACTGCATTTACCGCCGGGCGGGAATCGAGGGATAGAACGTAAAAAGCGAAACATATGAGTTTTATAGAGGAAAGAATCGCACAGGAAGGATTGACGTACGACGACGTGCTGCTCGTGCCGGCCTATTCGGACGTCGTTCCGAAGGACGTGCGGGTGGGCACGCGCTTTTCGAGGAACATCCCGCTGAACATCCCGCTCGTGTCGGCGGCCATGGACACCGTCACGGAGGCTCCGCTGGCAATCGCTCTCGCGCGCGAGGGCGGCATCGGCGTGATTCACAAGAATATGAGCATACAGCGGCAGGCGGCCGAGGTGCGCCGCGTGAAGCGGGCCGAGAGCGGCATGATTTACGACCCCGTAACCATAGCCGAGGACGACACCGTAGGGGCGGCCATAACGCTGATGCGCGAGAACCACATCGGCGGCATTCCGGTGGTGAAGGACGACGGCACGCTGGTGGGCATAGTCACCAACCGCGACCTGCGGTTTCAGCACGACATGGATTTGCCCGTAAGCAGGGTGATGACCCGCGAGGGCCTCGTAACCACTCGCGACCACGACCTCGCGCACGCCTCCGAAATACTCGAAAGGCACAAGATAGAGAAGCTGCCGGTAGTGGACGGCCGGGGCCGTCTGGCGGGCCTTATCACCTACCGCGACATAGCCAACAAGAAGGACAACCCCTCTGCATGCAAGGACGCCAAGGGTCGCCTGCGGGCGGCGGCTGGCGTGGGGGTGACGCCCGACGCCATGGAGCGCGTGGCGGCGCTGGTGGCGAGCGACGCCGACGCCGTGGTAATCGACACCGCCCACGGCCACAGCGACAACGTGGTGCGCCTGCTGCGCAGGGTCAAGGCAGAATACCCCCGCCTCGACGTGGTGGTAGGCAATGTCGCCACGGCGGAGGCTGCGCGGTTCCTCGCCGAGAACGGGGCCGACGGCATCAAGGTCGGCATAGGCCCCGGCTCGATTTGCACCACCCGCGTGGTGGCGGGCGTGGGAGTGCCCCAGCTTACGGCCGTGTTCGACGCGGCGCAGGCGGCGGCCGTGTACGGAGTGCCGGTAATCGCCGACGGCGGCCTGCGGTACAGCGGCGACGTGGTGAAGGCCCTCGCGGCCGGAGCCGACACGGTGATGATAGGCTCCATGTTCGCCGGCGTGGAGGAATCGCCCGGCGAAACCATTATCTACAACGGCCGCAAGTACAAGTCGTACCGCGGCATGGGTTCGGTGGAGGCCATGAGCTGCGGTTCCAAGGACAGGTATTTTCAGGGGGAGGAAAGCGACGCGGCCAAGTTCGTGCCCGAGGGCATAGTGGCGCAGGTCCCGTTCAAGGGCACGCTGGCGGAAACCGTGTACCAGCTCGTCGGCGGCCTCAAGGCCGGAATGGGTTACTGCGGCGCCCGCGACATCGCCGCCCTGAGAAAAGCGCGTTTCGTACGCATAACGGCTTCCGGGGTAACGGAAAGCCATCCGCACGACGTGGCCATAACGCGCGAGGCGCCCAACTATTCGAGAAGATAACTCATGGAGAAAATACTCATAGCCGATTTCGGTTCGCAGTACACCCAGCTCATAGCCCGGCGAATCCGGGAATTGAACGTTTACTGCGAAATCGTGCCCTACGACAAAATGCCCGCGCCGGATTCGTCCGTAAAAGGATTGATGCTGTCGGGCAGCCCGCGCTCGGTGCGCGACGCCGACGCCCCGCAACCCCGTCTGGAAGGATGGCGCGGACGAGTGCCCCTGCTGGGGGTATGTTACGGGGCACAATGGCTGGCCCGCAGCGGCGGAGGCGAAGTGACCGCCGCGCCCAGTCGCGAATACGGACGCGCCCGGCTGAAAGTGGCCGACGCGGCCGACCCGCTGCTGGCGGGAGTGCGGCAGGACAGTCAGGTGTGGATGTCGCACGGCGACACGATTACGGCCCTGCCGGAAGGCTGCCGCATAACCGGCTCGACGGCCGACGTGCCCTGCGCGGCATTCCGTATCGAAGGCGAACCCACGTGGGGCATACAGTTCCACCCCGAGGTGCATCATTCGGAAGAGGGGCCGAGGCTGCTGGAAAATTTCGTGCGCGGCATCTGCGGCTGCTCCGGGCAGTGGACGCCGGAGTCGTTCGTGGAAACCGCCGTCGAAGCTCTCCGTCGGCAGCTCGGTACGGACAAGGTGGTGCTGGGGCTGTCGGGCGGCGTGGACTCGTCGGTAGCGGCCGTGCTGCTGCACCGCGCCGTGGGGCCGCAGCTTCACTGCATATTCGTGGATACCGGCCTTCTCAGGGGCGGCGAGTTCGAGGAAGTGCTGCACTCCTACCGGGACATGGGCCTCGACGTAAAAGGGGTGCGTGCGGGGGACAAGTTCCTCGGCGACCTCGACGGAGTTACCGACCCCGAAACCAAGCGCAAGATAATCGGCCGGGATTTCGTGGAGGTGTTCAACGCCGAGGCGCAGACCATACGGGACGTGCGATGGCTGGCGCAGGGAACCATATATCCCGACGTAATCGAGTCGGTGTCGGTCAGCGGGCCGTCGGCCACGATAAAGTCGCACCACAATGTGGGCGGGCTGCCCCAGAAAATGAACCTGCGGGTAGTGGAGCCGCTGCGCCTGCTGTTCAAGGACGAGGTACGCCGCGTGGGACGCGCGCTCGGAATAGACCCCGCCATACTGGAGCGGCATCCGTTCCCCGGCCCCGGACTTGGCATACGCATACTCGGCGAGGTGACGCCCGAACGAGTGTCGGTGTTGCAGCAGGCCGACCGAATATTTATCGACGCCCTGCGGGAAGAGGGACTGTACGACAAGGTATGGCAGGCGGGAGTAATGCTCCTGCCGGTGCGCAGCGTGGGCGTTATGGGCGACGAGCGCACCTACGAGTGCTGCGCCGCGCTGAGGGCCGTAAGCTCCGTGGACGGCATGACCGCCGACTGGGTGCACCTGCCCTACGAGTTTCTGGCGCGGGTGTCGGGCGAGATAATCAACCGCGTGCGCGGAATCAACCGCGTGGTGTACGACATAAGTTCCAAGCCGCCCGCCACAATCGAGTGGGAATGACCACGGCATACGCATAACCGGCCCTGTTCGCGAACGGGGCCGGTCTTTTACACGCCCGCGTACAGGCGGAACGAAAGGTCATTCCCACCAGTCTTCCCCGGTGTCCGCCAACTTGTAGTAAACCTTCAGGCCGCCCGGACTCGACGGTTCCGACAGCGACTTTCCATATTGCAGGGACTTCTCCCCGGCCAGCTTTTCAAACTCGCCGGCATAGTCCGGCACAAGCTGCCGGGCCTGCCTCGCCATCCGAGGGCTCCGGCGTAAAGACTCCTTCACGCTCCGGGCCCGGAACAGCAGAGGAGTCGGGGACTTGAACTGCTGCCGGTACGCGACATTGCTTTCCCGCGAGAACGAAAATCCCAAGTCGAGGTCCGTGACACGGAAATTCTCATTGCCCGCATCGGCCTGCCCGGTAAGCTCCACGCTCGCGCCCGAAGATTCCGAGATGACGATTACGGCGCTGTCGGCCACCGTAACCTGCGTCACCACGGCGTAATCCTTTCGCCACTTGTCTTTCCTGTAAAGCCCGATTATTTGCTTTTCGAGTTCGAGCGGGTCCTTTATGCGGATATTTTTTATTCCCTTGCTGGAATAGTACACCGCGCCGTTCCGGGAAAAGCCGATTTCGACCCGAGCCTTTACCTTGTCGGTTCCCGGTATCGGACCGTCCAATCTGGAAGTTACCTTTACCGCGTTTTTGGACATGTAGTCCTCGGTGTTCTCCGGGTCGCAGTTCATAACCTCCTCCTCGAACATTATCCCGAAATGGTCGATGTTGCCCCGGTGCTCCATCAGCCCTTTCTCTATGACCAGAATATCGCCGAGTTTGATTCCGTCGCCGGGCTTCCACACGCCGAACCGGTCGAGCTTGCGCTTCAGTTCGCGTGCATACGTTTTTGCAATGCTGTTTCCCATAATCGAAGTGCGGTTAGGTTCGTAATCGAATGTATGTCAGAGTTTCTTACACAAATATAATATAAACCCGCACATTCCGACGCCGTATGCGACGACGTTCGCCGGAAAATCAACGCAGGCGGTTCGGATAAGCTCGAATAAATTCGGCTTATCCCTCACCTTTCACTATATTTACAAAATACTTAACGGTTAAGATTCCGAACGATGAACATACAGATGAAGGAAGCTCAGGAAATAGCCCGCCGGTGGAAAGAAAGGCGCAAAGGCGACCCGCAGCTCAAGTGCGACCATCCGAAGCCTCTCTACAAGGAATACATGCTGGGAACCGCGACCGGTGACTACGTGTGCCCCGTGTGCGGGGAAACGTTCTCCGAAGCGGAGATTAAAGGCCGGTAAGGAAAGTTGATACGGTTTTACGGACCGCAGCCGCGGCGGACGGCGGTCGTACACGGAGGTCCCGGCGACAGAGGTTCGCTCGGAGGAATGGGCCGCCGTCTGGCATACCTGCTTGCCGAAGCCGGGAAGACCGTTTCCGGCGACGAAAGCCTGTACGGCGGAGTCGTGGAGCCGTGGCAGTCGGCGCGGAGCGCGGAAGGGCTGGTCGAGGAACTGCACGGCCAGATGGAAAGCGCGGCCGCCCGGCCCGCGGCGCTTGTCGGACACTCGTGGGGAGCCATGCTGTCCCTGCTTTATGCGGCACGGTATCCCGCTGAGGTAAGCCGGGTGATACTCGTGGGCTGCCCGCCGCTGGACGACAGGTATGCGCCGCTGACGGCCGAAACCCGGCGTGCGAGGCTCTCCGACGCGGAACGGAAAGAATACGACAGGCTGGCGGCGACCGGGAATCCCACCGCGCGGGATATGGAGCTTCTGCGCAGGCTTACGGAAAAGACCGACGATTTCGATGCGACGGCCCCCGAAGGGGATGCGGACGCCGGAGCCTACGCGGCCGTATGGCCGGAAGCGGCCCGGATGCGTTCCGACGGACGGCTGAAACTCGTCCTCGAATCCCTGCGCTGCCCGGTAACGTCAATCCACGGCCTCTGCGACCCCCACCCCGCCGAGGGCGTTACGGCTCCGCTGAAGGAAGCCGGGGCCGATTTCCGCGCATACACGATACCACTTTGCGGACATTCGCCTTTCAGGGAGAGGCGGTGCGCAGCAATTTTCTACCGTATTGCCTTGCAGGCGCTTACCGCCAGGCCGTATATCGTGCCGGGTGCAAAATAGCCACTAACGGGTATTGCATATCCGGGCCCGAAAGTCCATATTTGCGGCCGCGGCGGGTGAGTACGGACCGGGACGCATACCACAAGGGCCGTACGGAACGTTGTGAAGGGAATGCGGTTATCCGAGTTGAGAACGGGGCAAAGCGGCACGATAGTGCGCGTGGGAGGACACGGAGCCTTCCGCAAACGCATTATGGAAATGGGATTCGTGCGTGGGATGAAGGTCGAGGTCATCCGCAACGCTCCGCTGCGCGACCCGGTGGAATACCGCGTCATGGGCTACAACGTGTCGCTGCGGCGCGAGGAGGCCGCACGCATAGACGTCGTGTCCGAAGAGGAATTGCGGGAAGCGGGCGATGAGCCGCAGAGCGCGTCCGGCGGCGAAAATGCCGAATCCGAAGACACGTCCGCCGGCCGCATCGGCAGGGAGGAGCTAATCGCCCGCTTCGTACGCCGCAAGCGCATGCACCGGATGCGGGGACTCCTGATGGCGGGATTGCTCGAAAGGAGAAAAGGGCGGCCGGCCCGCACGGCGGCCGAAAACGACGGATACCGGAACCGCAGGCAAAGACACTCCGGCCGAGTTCCGGAAGTCGGAGCGGACGGCGGGAACGGCGGCGTACGGAAAACCGTACGCGTGGCCCTCGTGGGCAATCCCAACTGCGGCAAGACGTCGCTTTTCAATCTCGCATGCGGCACGCACGAGCACGTCGGCAATTACAGCGGCGTCACGGTGGACGCCCGCGAGGGGCGGCTCGATTTCCGCGGCTACCGCATCCTGATAGCCGACCTGCCGGGAACCTATTCCCTTACCGCATACAGCCCGGAGGAACTTTACGTCAGGCGCTACATAGCCGAGCAAAAGCCCGACGTGGTAATCAACGTCGCCGACGCCTCGAATCCGGAGCGCAACCTTTATCTGACGGCCCAACTGCTCGACATGGAGCAGCGCGTGGTGGTGGCGCTGAACATGTACGACGAACTGGAGCGCAGCGGCGACCGGCTGGACCACCGCCTTTTGGGAACGCTGCTCGGAGTGCGGACGGTTCCGACGGTATGCCGGGAGAATATCGGCGTCGAGCGGCTGCTCGAAGCCGTGGTCGCGGCCTACGAGGGACGCGAGGCCGTGCGTCCGCGCAAGGTCAACTACGGCAAAGACGTAGAGGAAGCCATAAGCGCCGTTGACGAGGCGCTCGCGATGACGGAAAGCCTGCCGGAAGACTACCCTGCCCGCTATCTGGCCATAAAGCTGCTGGAAAAAGACCCCGAAACGGAAAAGTACGTAAGCCGCTTTCCGGGCGGAAGCGCGGCGCTGGAGGCCCGCGACAAGGCGGCCCGGCGTCTGGCCGACACGCTCGGTACGGACAGCGAAACGGCCGTGACCGACGCCCGCTACGGATTCATAGCCGGGGCGCTCAGGGAAACCTACCGTCCGGCCCAGCGCGGGCGGCGCACCCGCGCGGAGAAAATCGACGCGGTTCTGACGCACCGCATCTGGGGTTTTCCGCTGTTCCTGCTGTTCCTGTGGATAATGTTCCAGTCCACCTACACACTGGGCGACTGGCCCATGAGATGCATAGAATGGTGCGTGGAACGGCTGGGAGAATGGGTGGGCGGCGCTATGGCTCCCGGACCTCTGCGCGACCTGCTTGCCGACGGCATAATAGGAGGCGTGGGCGGAGTGCTGGTTTTCCTGCCCAATATCCTGATTCTGTACCTGTTCATTTCGGTTATGGAGGACACGGGCTATATGGCCCGCGCAGCCTTCATCATGGACAAGCTGATGCACAGGATGGGGCTGCACGGCAAGTCGTTCATCCCGCTGGTAATGGGCTTCGGGTGCAACGTGCCCGCCATAATGGCCACCCGCACGATAGAGAGCCGCAAAAGCCGGCTGGTGACCATACTCGTCAATCCGCTGATTTCGTGCAGCGCCCGGCTGCCGGTATATATCCTGCTGATAGGCATATTCTTCCCGCGGCGCGGAGGGCTCGTGCTGCTCTCGCTGTACGTCGTGGGAATACTGCTGGCCGTGCTGGCTGCGAGGGTATTCAGCAAGGCGCTCATACGCGGAGGCGACCTGCCGTTCGTAATGGAACTTCCGCCTTACCGGATGCCCACGGCAAGGGCGGTGGCGAGGCATACGTGGGAAAAGGGGGTGCAGTATCTGCGCAAGATAGGCGGCATAATAATGATAGCCTCCGTGATAATCTGGTTCCTGGGATACTATCCCCGCGGCGACGAGGCGGCGACCGCCGCGGCGCGTCAGGAAAACTCGTATCTCGGCCGCATCGGAAAAGCCGTGGCCCCGGCGATGGAACCGCTCGGATTCGACTGGCGCATGGACATCGGGCTTATAGCCGGAGCCGGAGCGAAAGAATTGGTGGCCAGCACCCTGCTGGTGCTTTACGCGCCGGACGAACCGGCCGCCGCTTCCGGGGCGGCCGGACTGGACGTAACGGACGATGCGAGCAGGGCGGACGACGGAAAAGCCGCTCGCGGCATAAACCGGGGAGAAGATGCGGACGGTACAAACGCCGGAAGCGTCCCGGACGGCGGCGGAAACATAAACGGCGCTGCCGAGGGTGCGGGACGGCTCGAAACGATGGCCGCCGCAATGGGCATATCGCGCCTTACGGCATACTGCTATCTGCTGTTCATTCTTATATATTTCCCCTGTCTGGCATCGCTGGCCGCAATCAGGCAGGAATCCGGCAGTTGGAAATGGGCGCTGTTCACGGCCTTCTACACGACGGCTTTGGCATGGATAGTGTCGTTTACGGTCGCCAAAATAGGCGGACTATTTCTATGAGTTTCCAGACGGCGGCGGTTGCGGTCATAGTGGGCGCGTGCATAATGCTCGCCTTGTGGCGGATGCTGCGCTTTTTCCGGCGCGGGCACGGTGGCGCCCCTTGCTGCGGGTGCACGCAGTGCGAAAGGGAAATGCGCGGCGGCACGCGGCCGTCGGGCACGGAAAACCGGCGGCGCAGGGAAACCGGCGACCGGCCCGGCCGCCGCGAAACCGGCTCCGAAGGACCTCAGTCGGAAACGACCTGCCCCTTCTGCTGATTTCCGGTCAGCAGGCTGTAAATGTGAAGCACCTGAAAGATTTCCCTTACTCGCTGGTAGTGCAGGAATTTCGGAATGCGCCTGTATATCGCCCAAAGGAACAGCAGCACCAGCAGAGGAATAATCCACATATAGGAATCGCCGAAAAAAGCCGACTCCCAATTCCCTTCGGCGGCCTCGGAACCGCATATCCACGGCCGCATAAGGTACGCGGTATATCCGGCCACCACGGCTATCACGCACCAGAGCACCTTGCGCATGGTCAGGTAAACATAGCTGGCCGAGGAAGCCATGCGGATATGCGCCTCGTTCTTAATCATTATCATGTACTTGTCCGGGTGGGCCACCTGTATGCGCAGCTTGTAGTCGTTGAGGGATATTTTGCTGCGGGTCAGGTAGTTGTTCCAGACCGCCAGCAGCGCGAGGTCGTAGCGACGACGGCGCAGCAGATACTTGTAGTAAGAGGCGTACGGAAAGTCGCAGTGCCCCTTCAAATCGCAGGCCTCCTCGGTCTGCATGTAAAGGATGAAATACAGGGCCACGATTCTAACGGTAAACAGGTCGTTACGGTCGAACCGCAGAAAATACTTGCGGCCGAGCCACTTCCGCACGGCCTTTTCGTAATCGTCTATTACCCGGAGGGAGTCCGCAGGCAGCGACAGGCGGATTTTGTCAATCCACGCATTTCTGTCCGGGCAAGTTTCCCCGGCGTTCCGTCCGGCGGAAGAAGAATCGCCCGTATTCCAATTTTTGGAATCGTCCATCTCGGTGAAAACGAACTTGTGCAGGGCGTAGAATTCCTCGTAATTCATCAGGTCGGCCCGCCGGGAATCCGTATTCTTGTCCCTGTTAAACCGCATAATGATATCGAGGGAATTGTCGGCGGCCCGTGCAGCCTTTATGCCGAAAAAATTCCGGTAGCTTCTTTCCTCTTCCGTTTCCCGGTCCGCGCTTCGCTCCGTATCGCAGCCCGGATAACGGTACAACAGCTCGCTGGTCATCATCCCTATCCGGTTGGTAAAATAACGGCGAATCTGTTCGGCCACGCCCTTCCATTCCTCCTTGCCGAACGGAGCGAAAAAACCGTATTTCGGAGGTGCTACGACCCGGGCATTTTCAGCGCCGGCAGCGGAAAAGGAGGCGCGGAGCCATTCCCATCCACGCCTCAGCCAGCCGCTTGCCCGTTTCCCGAGCCGCGCCCAAAGCAGCCACGCATCGGGCTCGGCGCGTAATACCTTCTTGTCCCTGCACCACGCCACGAACTCCCGTTCCTGACTGCGGATGCACCCTTTCTTCTGAAGATTGAACGAACGCTTGTCGACGTCGTTTATATCCTGACGGTAGAATATATGGCCTATCACATATCCCAGCAACAGGATTACCAGAAACAGCACAATCCAGAACCAACCGTCCAGATAACCGTACCTCAGCCAGAGCAGATACTTGTTGCTTCCAAACATGGACACCGCCGGTATCACGAGGCCGAGAAACACCGCGAACAGAAACAATATGCCGGGAATAAGAGCTCCGAATATATCCACGAAAAAATCGGTCAGCATCTTCACGCGCCGCGTATTCTTTTCTTCCATAACAAAAGCGTGTTATGATACAATTATACGAATAAAATATCCATATCGGACCCATTGGACGTAACATAAATTCGGATTATCGACGTAAAATATCCGGCAATAACACATAAAGACCGATTTTTAGCATATAAAGGCGGTTCCGTTTACGGCGAAGGCGAACTCGGCGGAATACGTCCCGGGCCTGCGGGGAACGGGGTGCGCCCGGCCGCAGCGGGTACGGGCGGGGAAGGACTCCGAGCCGAGGGAACCGGGAAAGGCCGGCCGGCGGAAAGGGACGCCGAAGCGGGTACGTACGGCGAAGGCCGCCGCGGGAAGGGCCGGGAATAAGCAACGGTAAGGCGCAGGCGCAGCCGAAACGGCATCTACGATGCGGGCAGCCTAAACCGTGCGTACCGGATTTGGATATTCGCATCGGTATGACTAACTTGCCGGAAGTTATTCCGTACAAGCGCATGACGCCCGAATTTTCCGGGGGGGGGATTTAGAATCCCGCGCTTCCCTTCCGCTGACATACGGCGGCAATCGCCGCGACACACCGGATTTCGTACCCGAACGGGTACGGGATTCGGTTTTCGTTTACCCAAACCAAAACCAATCTCAAATGAAAAGACTTCTATGTTTCTGGCTGCTTGCCGCGCTGTCGGGCGCAGCGGGCTGCACCAAGGACCACAAGACGGACCCCGAACCCCCTTCGCCGCCGACGCCGCCGACCGTACAGGGAACCGACCTGAGCGCCGAAAGCCCGGCCAACTGTTACATGGTGCACGGTCCGGGAGAATATTCGTTCGATGCCACGGTCAGAGGCAACGGCGTGCCGACGCTCGGCGCTCCGGCAGCGAAACTGTCGCCCGCATCGGCCGGGCTCGTCTGGCAGGACACCCCGGCACTGCTCTCCGATATAAAACTCGAAGAAGGCCGCGTCCGTTTCACCGCCGGCGAAAAGCACGGCAACGCACTGCTGGCCGTTTACGGCTCCGCAGGAAACATCCTGTGGAGCTGGCATATCTGGGTCACGGACTACGACCCGGCTCCGAACGCGCCCGGCCTGAACGGCATGAAATGGATGACCCGCAATCTCGGAGCGATGTCCGGCGACTACGACCCGGAAGGTACGGCCAAAGGCATGGTTTACCAGTGGGGCCGCAAAGACCCATTCCCCAGCATCCGGGGCTGGGCCGACACGGGCGAATTCACGGTTTACGACGCGGACGGAAACCCGACGGACGGCCTGTTTCCGGCCGAGCAGGTTCCTTCGGTTTCCAATCTGGAAAATGCCGTCGCGCATCCGACCACGTACTTTTACGGCACGCGCGACCCCAACGATTTCGGGCCGTACGACTGGCTAACCACCGACGCCGCATCCATGAACAACTACCTCTGGGAAACGGCCGAGAACACCGGCAAAACCCTTTTCGACCCATGCCCTCCGGGTTGGCGGGTTCCGCGCAGGAACAGTTGGAAAGGCGTAGGAGAAAGCAATTTCATCTGGGACGATGCGGCCTTCGGACGTCGGCACGCCCTGCTGGGCTACTACCCCGCAGTCGGCGACCGCGGGGCGGCCACGGGCGAGTGGTCGTTCGTGGGAGGTTCCGGCACGTACTGGTCTTCGTCGCCCGCGGAAGGGTATTACGTCAGCATCCTCTACTTCCTGCCCTCGTATCTCGAAACCGTCGGCAACGACAACCGGTCGGGAGGAAAACCGGTGAGGTGCGTAAGCGAAACCGAAGGCGAACCGGACACTCCCCCGCTGGTCGATACTACGGCGCTGGACCGTGCAACCGAAGCGTCCTACATCGGTTTCGCCGGTCAGGACGGCTCGGCCAACTATTACATCGGCCTTTCCGACGTTCCGTTCGAGCTGTCGGACAACGGCGAGCAGATGCCGCTCGAACCCGGCACGATAATGTATATCGACCTGTACGGCGAAGCCAGCCCGAAGCCGGAGGAAGCCGTGCTGCCGGAAGGGGCCTACAACGTGGGCGGCTCGCTGCTCTCCGGCACGGCCAATCCCGCCTATACGTGGGCGCGCGTGATGACCGCGGACGGACGAATCGTTTACCGCAAAACCGTTTCGGGCAAGGTGAGCGTAAAACATACGGCCGACGGCTATTCCATAACCGCCCTTTTCACCGACACCGAGGGCGAGGATTTCGCCGTTGCCTATTCCGGCCCGCTCTCCTTCACGGACCGCACCCCGGCCCCGAGCGTGCCGGTAATAGAGAATCCGGTGAATGCGACCTTCACCGCCGCATCCGCTACATGGGAGTACACCTCGGACCGTAGCGACCGTTATACCGTCCGCCTGCTCCACGGACGCACCGAGAACGGCGAGCTTGCGGAAGGCTGCCAAATGGTCATAGACCTGTTGTCCGAACCGCTCTCCGAAAAGGGGCATATGGAAATAAAACCGGGAACCTACCGGGTCGGCAACGACTATGCGTCGCCGATGACCTTTACGGCCGGGGCGCTCTACAACTTTCTGGGCGTTCCGTTTATCTACGGTTCCTACTACGCCGAAGCGCAGCCGGACGGAGGAAGGCTTCTGTACGGATTCGCCGCCGACGGTACGATAGAGGTCGAACGCTCCGACGGACGATACGGATTCAGGATAGACGTAACCACGCCCGAAGGCGTATCGGTCAAAGGCGTTTACGAGGTGAACGAAATCGAATTCATCGACAATGCTCCATGGGAACCGGCGGGCGACTGGCTGAGTATCCTGCGCGAAGACAAGACCGTTATTTTCTCGGAAGACGACGCATCCGAATGCCGCGTCTGGCAGTACGACGCGGACACGGAAGGGCTGACGGAGTATGAAGTCCTCGTGGATAACAACACCACCGACGAAGCGTTCCAGCTCAACTTCATCGCCCCGGCCGATGCCGCCTCGTTCGCCGGCACGTACGTCGCCCCCGCCGACCCCGACAGGCCGAAAGCGGGAGAATTCATTCCCGGCTGGAAACAGTATGCCGTAATAAAAGGTACATGGGGCTATCTGTTCTATGATTTCAGAATCAGCAACTACATCGGCGCGCCCGCCACGGAAGGGACGATTCGCATTACCGACCTCGAGGACGGACGCATAGAAATCCAGTACGAACTGAAGGACGACGCGCAGCCCAAAAACACGGTGCGCTCGATTTGGAGCGGTTCCGTACGCAAAATCAACTACTGATTCCGGCAGCGGTTCGGGAAGCGGGCGGCGGCCCGCTTCCCGGCCCGCGCGGAAATTCCGGAGGTAAAGACGGCGAATGCCGACAGCGAAGCCTGCATGCATTTCGGCCGAACGCGGCGCATACAGTAAAAATAAACCCTGCGGATTGCGGCGAAAGAAAATAATTACTAATTTTGTGGCCGCCTGAAGAAAGTTCGGGGTGTAGCTCAGTCCGGTTAGAGTACGCGTCTGGGGGGCGTGTGGTCGGAAGTTCGAATCTTCTCACCCCGACACGGCAAGTCCGCGGTATTCTACCGAATACCGCGGACTTTTCTTTTGCGGCACAGCGGGGATAACGGACGGCCGTTTTCATACCGCGCCCGAGCCTCGGGTTCGACGTAAGCGGGCCGCAGACACTTCGTGCCGCCGACGCCATGGGCGGCCGCAAAACGCTCCGGACCCGATGCCCGGAGCGCCTGTACGGACCGGAGGATGCGGCCGCCGAAAGCCTGCCGCATCGCCGGCAATCCCCGCGCGGTTATTCGAAAACGACCTCGCCTTCCCAAACCATACGTATCAATACGCGGCCGGGGTCCAGATTCGGATGCGCTCCCAAGTCGATAAGGAAGCGGTATCCGGTCTGCGCCTTCTCGATAGTGAAACCGCCTTTATCGACCAGATAGGAAGTACGCAGCCCCGCGGCATCCACATCTACATAATAAGTGTTCTTCGGATTGAAGGTCGGAAGCTGGCCCTGCTCGAAAGTCATGGACTCGAAAGTTTCGCGCGAGCAGGTATAAGTTCCTTCGGTAAGCTGCGGGGCGTCACCGTCGGCGGGGGCGTAAAAAGTCAGGACGAGATGACGACTGTTGGGGTCCCATTCGCTGGAGGAAGTGCCCATCCTTACCACGTACTTGCCGATACCGGGGGCAACCTCCCCCTCGTACGATGTACGCATGAAGTTTACCGGGTTCACCAGAAGGGTCGGCGGGCGTTTGTCGGCGAACGGTATAGGGCCGATATATCGGTACTTGCCTATGGAAGCGGGCGGAGCGCCGGTTCCGTCCTCGCCCGCAAGGTCGAAGCGGATATCGTACTCCTCGGTGTTGTAGCGGCTCACCGTTATGGTACCGCCGACTATCATCCGCATAACCAGCTTTATCATACCGTCGATTTGGTACGTATGGGAACCGTATGGAAGGCCGTTCTCCACATATCCGGCCTCAATGGTATGCGGGTCGCCGGGATTGCCGAACGAATACGTGCCGAGCGCGAGGGAAGCGCCGCCCGGCTCGTCGAATTCCGGATGCGTGGCCACGTAGGCGGCTATGTTCATTCCGTCGCCCATAAAGGGGTCGCGCACGTCGAAAACGACCTTGGCCGTGCCGTAGCCGTCGATGTTGCCTTCGTAGCGGGCTTCCATAAGCCCGTCGGCACGCAGGATTTTATAGCCGTCGGCATCGGTAGTCAGTCCCTTGGCATTGCGGAATTTGATATAACCCTCGAAATACCATTCCTGTACCCGGCCTTCTTCGTTCACGAAGCTGCCGCTTATGGAATAGAAATTCTCGACGGACGAGAGGACATGGAATTCCGAACCGGAAGCTATATCGAAGCGGGTATGGTTGGCCTCTTCGTCGTATATGTCCAGAAAGGTATCCCCGCCGTCGGCCGCAAAAGTACCGGAAGCGCATTCGGCTGCAGTCCCGGCGGTGTAAATGCCGCCGTCCAGCACGGCCCTTTCCGGGTCGGCCGGCATGTCCGCGAAACATCCTATCGACAGTACGCAGGCACGGCCCGCTGGTTTGCCGTCCGTACCGAGCTCGCCGCCGCGCAGCTCGAATACCAGATAGCCCGAACCGGACTCTTGCATCTCCCCCGTGTAGTCGCTGCGTACGACCCGGTCGAGTTTGACAACCGAGCCGTCGGAAGCCGGACTCTGCGTCACGGTAACGACTTCCGAGGCGCTGCCGGCTCCGACCACCACCTGCGCCGTGCGGGGTTCGCCGGTTTCGTTGGCCTCCACGCCGATAAAGAAAGTCCCCTCGCCCGCCGGGCCTTCCGGTTCCGTAACCGTAAGCCATCCGGCAAAGGAGGCATCGCGCACCGAGGCGTTCCATCGGCAGTTGCTGCGAACCCTGACTTCGTACACGCCGGAAAGAGGGCCGGCCTCTACGGCCGTGCGGTCCAGACGAACGGCATAATTGTCGGCCTCGTCGTCGCTGCACGCGGCGAGCGTCAGAGCGGCGAAGGCGAAAAGTATTTTGTTTTTCATAATCCTGTCCTTCATTTCATTCCACTACCAGTATCATACTCCACATAAGGGCCTGCGGGTCGCCGCCGGGCCTGAAAGTCCAGCATGCGGCGCTCCGTTCGGAATTGACGCCCCTCGCATAGATAAGCCCCGGCTCCATGCCGTATTCCGCCGGGTCGAAGCCGAACATGCCGCCCAGCCATTGCGGCAGGGAAACCAATCCGGCGTCCGGGTCGTTCATATCGTATATCTGCGTATCCCCCAGCATGCCGGCCACCGACACGAATCCGTCGTCCGTAACCATGGATGCACTCAGGCCGCCCATATTGGTCAGGACTTTCAGTTCGCCCGTTTCCAGATTGCGGACATAGGGATAAACCTGCTCGGAACGCGCCCAGCCCTGCACGCGGCCGCATGTGTATTTGCCGCCCGGACTCATCGCGTCGAACCAGAAAGTGCTTACGCCCCACTCGGCATCGTCGATTTCCACTCCCTCCGAATAGAATATATAATTCCACTCTCCGGTGGAATCGTCGTAGCGCCAGCCGCACTCGGTGCGGTCGCCGCGGGCCGTTTTGTGCTTGCCCGCGACATAGCGGCCGTCGTCGGATATCCAGTAGGCTTCGTAACCCCCGTGCGGGGTGATAGTGCCCACCTGAGCCTCGTACGGAGCGTAAAGGACGGCTTTCACTCCGTCATGTACGATGTAAGCCGTGGAAAGGCCGACGACCGTTTCGGTTTCCACCCGGCTGCTGCCGTCGGCCGTGCAGCCCCCGACCATCGGTTCCCCGAAATCCGTAACCGACGTACAGCCGAAAAGATTGTAGAACTTTACGTCGTGGCCACGGATGACGCCGTCGGACTGTTCGTCCAGAGTTTCCAAATCGCACACCCATGTGCCGGCGCTGCTGGAACCCATGGCATAGCGGCCGTTGGCCGAAACGGCCTTTCCGGGAATCCCCGACACTCCTTCGTAAACAGTACCGTCCACGGTGTAAACTTTCAGCGTCCCGGCGGCCTGCCGCACATCTATCGTCTTCGTTTCGGAACCGCAGGTTACGGTAATAACGCCCCGGCGGTCGGAGAGCGTGCGGTTGCGGTCGGCGGTTACGGTAAAACCGCCCTTGTGCAACTCGACGTTTATCCATCCGGCATCGCGGGATGCCTGCCATTTCCCTTCCGGGGTTACGGCGACGTCGAAAGCATTCGTTGCGCGGCTGTCGAAAACCATTTCGCCGCCGCCTTCGACCGTAACCTCGAAATCGTCGCTGCCGAACGGCTCGGGGTCGGGACCGAGCGAATCGTCGCTGCAAGCGGCCGCCAGAGCGGTAATCATCGGGACAATCGTCCGCAAAAGTAAATTTCCTGTTCTCATAAGCAATCGGTATGATAAAGGTTTAAAATCGTTCCGGCAGGCAAAGCCCCCTTCCGGAAGCGTTCCCGAAGCGAATTTAGACAAGGATTTCCAGATAATGGAAGTGTATTTTTTCTCATCCGGACAATTTTACCGGATGAGAAAAACAATATCGCGAAACGTCGCTCTCAGGCGTCGCCCCGACGGTACATGCGGTGCGCTTCCTGTCGGTAACGCGAAGGCGGAACGCCCGTCTCGCGCTGGAAGGCGCGGTAGAACGAAGAAAGGGAAGTATAGCCCAGCCGGTCGGCCAGAGCCTTGAGCGGAGTGTCGTCGCTCACGTCGGACAGCACGGCCACCGCTTCAGCCATCCGCAGGGAGTTGAAATAACCGTTGAAGGAAACGCCCGCGCAGCGGGTGAACATGCGGGACACGTACGAGCGATTCGTTCCGAGCAGCTCGGCCAGTTTCTCGACCGACATATCCTTGTCCCGGTAAATCCGGTCTGTCCTTACGAGCTCCTCCAGCCGCCCGAAAAGTTCCCGGCTCTTGGCGTCCGCGGCCGCCGAAGCCGTTCCGCCTCCCGCCGAAAGCCCCTTATCCTTTTTCACGTGCGACTCGTATTGTTTCACCAACCGGCGGTACATGGCGTTTTTCCGGGTATAGAGCATGTAGGTCGCCGCCAGCACCAGCAGGACGATGATTAGAATAAAAACCGTGACCTGCAGTTTGTGGCTTTCGCGCACGAGCTCGAGCTCCTTTTCGTCCATCAGGCGCTTTTGCCGCTCGGATTCGTAACGGAGCCGCAGGTTGCCGAACATCCGTTCCCTTTCCACGTTGAACACGCTGTCGTACAGCGTGCGCGACATCTTGTAGTATTCCAGCGCGCGCGACGGCTGTCCCATGCACGAATAGGTGTCGGAAAGGCCCTTGTAGAGCCGGTGTTTGTAAAAATTGTTGCCGTGAGCATCGGCCAGCCGGATGCCGCGCACGAATATGTCCACCGCCTCGGCATACCGTCCGGCCGAGCACAGAAACTCGCCGTAGCTCAGATAAGCCTCCGTACGGGTGGTTATATCGGTTTTCCGGGGATGTTCCACGGCCTCGCGCAGATAATGTTCGGCCTGCGGGCCGTTCCCCATGGCAGCGAGGATGTTGCCGTGCACCACGTCGGGTGAGGTGGAACTGAGCGTATGGTCCCACAGCACCGAAGCCTCCTCCACATAGCGCAGGGCCGAATCGTAATCGTGCGTCAGGTAGTACATATAGGCGGAGTTGAGCGCCCCGAAAAACGATACGTAACGGTTTCCGGTGCGACGGCCTATTTCATAAGCCTGAAGCGCGTAGTCGAGGCCGGCCGGGTCGCCGCGCATGTAGTACGCACGGGTTATGTTGCACAGGATTATATTGTAGTTGTCCTCGTCGCCGTGGCGCTCGGCATACTCCAGCGCCTTGAGAAAGTAGGAAAGGGCCTCGCTGTAACTGAACGCAGCGTTCAGGCAGTGTATGCCCAGACCGTTGTTGACTATCATCAGGGGCATAAATTCCCCAAGCTCCTCCGCATCCGAGGCTATCCGGTCGAAGTACCGGAACATCGAGTCCGGACGGTCGGAAAGGACATACGCCTGACCTATATAACAACCGGCATAGACCCGCAGCCGAAGGTTGCCGTTCCGGGCCGCGCGCCTGTAAAAAGGACGGGCGTGCTCTATCAGCCGGTCGAAGTCGGCCCGGCGCGTATATACGCCCCACAGCCTGACCGCGGAATCCACGTCGTCCGGATTTTCCCCGACATACCGCACGAGCGCCTCCATTCTGAGAAGCGAATCCTGCAATACCGCCTCCGGTGCGCGAGGCACAGCGGGCCGCGCGCACGAGGACAGCGCCGCAGCGCCTAAAAGCGGCAAGCAAAGACTCACCCAGATTTTACGCATACACAAATATACGAAATGCGTACAGTATTCCGAAAAGGCGCGCCGGCGACAAAAACCGGGGATGTCCGAAAACATCCCCGGCAGGATACGGAGCCGCAGGAAAGTTTACAGGAACAGCAGCCGGGAGTTAATCAGCTCCATTATCTTGGAACGAAGCGTACCGGCGTTAATCGGCTTGGAGGCATAGCCGTCGAAACCGGAGTTGAGAATACGGTCCTCGTCGGAAGCATATGCATACGCCGTTATAGCCAGTATCGGAACGTCGGGGAATATTTTCCGGATTTCGGCCGTGGCCTCGTAGCCATCCATGACCGGCATGCTTATATCCATAAGTATGATGTGCGGATTGTAATCCCGGGCCATTTCCACGGCCTCCTTGCCGTTCCACGCATGCAGGATTCGGTAATCCTTTTTAAGTATGGTTTCGAACAGCCGGAAATTGCTCAAGTTGTCCTCGGCGATAAGAATGGTTATTTCGCGGTTGCGGACCGGAACCGGCTCTCTCTCATGAGCGACTGTTCTGGTCGGCCCGGCCGGACGGTAAGGAATGGTGAACCAGAACGTCGAGCCGGCCCCTTCCTGCGACTCCACATCTATTTCTCCTCCCAGCTTGTTCACGATAGTCCGGCAGATGGAAAGCCCCAGTCCCGTTCCCTGAGCGAAATTGTTGAGCTTGACGAACCGGTTGAAAACATCCTTCCGTCTTTCCTCCGGAATACCGCAGCCGGTGTCCGTCACGTAGAAACGGAGCATACCGTCTTCTTCCCCCCCCCGCATGCCGTATCCGAATATTACGCTGCCTTCGTCCGTAAATTTGATTGCGTTGGTAACAAGATTGATAATCACCTGATTCAACCGGTTGCGGTCGGTCATGATACGGCAGCCGGGAATACGGTCCCCGAATTCGAAGGAAAGATTTTTCTTTTCGGCACGCACCCGCAGCGACCGTTCGGTTTCTTCCATCAGGGCGTTCAGGTCCACAGGGGCCTCTACGAATTCCAGCGTCCCGGCTTCGATTTTGGACAGGTCGAGAATGTCGCCGACCAACTGTAAAAGCAGGTCGTTGTTGCTCTCGATAATCCGCACGAACTCTTCCCGCTCCGCCTCCTCCACCGAACCGAGCAGGCCGGAGAATCCCACGATAGCATTCAAAGGGGTTCGTATTTCGTGGCTCATATTGGCCAGAAAAGCAGACTTCAGCCTGTTGGACTCTTCCGCCTTGTCCCTCGCGTCGATTAAATCCTGCTCTATCCTTTTCCGTTCGGTAATTACGAGCGACGAACCGACCAGCGTCAGGGGCATGCCGCGTTCGTCGCGGGTTTCCACTGCGGCCTGAGCTTCCACCCAGTCGATTCGCCGTCCCGCTCCGCCGACGGAAACCACCCGGTACTCCTCCTTCACCTTGTCGGCCCGGCCTTCCATCAAATCCCGGAAGGCTTTTTGGACGCGCGGACGGTCGTCCCGGTGAATTTTGGAGAAATACTGCTCCTCGGGAACGGCGAGCTTGCTCTCGGCTTCGGCCGTATCGTCCGTACTCAGCTCCAGCGGACGGTTTACGTCGCACAGTATCTTATGCTCGGACAAATTCCAGTTCCAGGGAACTATGTCGGCCACGTCGAGCGCCATCGCCAGCTTGCGGTTCGTATCGTTGAGCTTGAGTTGCGTCCTGTGCAGGTCGGTGGCGTCGATACAATAGACGTCTATGCAGCCCGGCCGGGCCGCAAGGGTTATCACCACGTCCAGATACTTGTCCACGACCGAAAAATACTGCGAATAGGTAATGGCCTTCCGTCCGGATTCCGTAAGCTGCGCGAAACGCAGGAATACCCTGAAATCCGAACCGAAAAGCGCCGAGCACAGAAGACCGCCCTTCCGGCTTCCCTCTCCGTCGAAACTTCTCGAGAACTTTCCGTTCATAAGACTTATCTCCACGTCGGATACTTCGCCGGAAGCGTCCCTTACCAATGTCCCCTTCATGTAGGCGATGGGCATATCCTCGAACAGCTTGGCCAGCTCCCTGTCGGTTTCGGCCTGTCGCCTGCGAACCTCATTCAAGGCGTTGAGCGAACGTATCCGGTTTCTCTGGTAGAAAAAAAGGAACATCACCGACAAGCCGACCAGCAAGCCGCCGGATATCAGGAAGTACCTGTAACGCTCCCAATAGGTCAGGGGCCTGTCGAGAAACACGCTTCCCGGAGGGCACTGCGACACGCTGAAACCCTTTAGCAACAGCGAGGGATAACTGAAGGTCGGAATCGCGCGTGCGGGAATGTAAAACGGAATATCCCGCGCCGGCACTCCGGCGAGCACCCTTTCCAGCGTATGTTCCAGCCTGTCCCGAAACAGCCGCTCGTCGTAAAAATACCCGCCCAGTATGCCGCTGTTGTCCATCATTACTTTCATAAGGGCGAACACAGGGACCGGCACATTGGCGATTGCACGGAACGAATTGGCCGTAAGGAAAGTATGTCCCACATAGTTGGACTTGCTGAACCACGACGAGAACAGTACGCCGGTAGAGGCCGTGTCGATTTGTTCCAACCGGCGCAGCAATTCCTCGATAGTCATGTCCGTGGCCGAAAGAAATTCGTACTCCAGACCCGGATAATCTGCGGCCAGCAGGTTTTTCATGTCGTAGTCGAGCTGCTGGTTCACATAACGGCCGTCGCCTATCAGGAGCACCTTTTTCATTTCGGGAATCATGCGTTTCATCAGTCCCACGTTGTCGGCCAAAAACATTTTCGATTCCAGAAAGGTAAGGTTGTATGCACCGGCCAGCTCCGAAAGGGGCACGCGCTCGCCGGGAAGTACGGGCCGCTTGAAAATGTAAGCCGAATCCGGGCCGATATAATTTTCTTCCCCGCACAGAATCACCGGCACGTCGCCCCACTGTTCTCTTATTTCGTCTATGAGAATCAAGGCGGAATTACCCAGCAGAAGCACGGCCCGCGGCGTTCCGAGGGCATACTTGTCGAAAACGAAACGCTCCGCTTCCCCGAGCTTCTCCGTATCGTCTATCATCAGCATGTTCAGGTGCTCGACGAAAACTGCGGGCTTGTCGTTCCCGGCAGACCAGTCCCGCACCGGTTCTATTATGGAATTACTCCACGGAGCATCGGAAGTGTAAGTGTTGACTATCAAAATATAGTTGCCCGCATAAAGGGACGCGCTGTCCGACTGCGCCCGGACGGGCAGTACGAAAACGGAAAACAGTAACGCCAGAATCCGCAGCACGATATTCCGGCGGTTTGCGGTCGCCATGACGAAACTTTTCATATTCGATAAAAAACGTTCATAAAAAATGCGGGCGAGCGTCGGCCCGAACGGGAAACGGCAGCCCGGACAATATCCCTGCTGCGGTATCCGGATACAAAAATACTAAAAAAGGGCGGCAAGTAAAACATATTGATTCGACTACGCGTTTACGGGGCATTAACGCTAAATTAACGGCGGCACGGGAAATGTCCGCTTACAAATAGTTACCTTTGCACGGTAAAAGACGATATATGGCAAGAGAAACGAAGAAAAGGGAAGCATCCGGCTCCCGAAACCGCGGCCGCCGCAACGACCGGTCGGCTATAATACTGGAACTTTTCCGGCAGTTTCCGGAAAAGAGTTATACGATACGTGCGCTGGCCGCCGCCAGCGGAGGAGCCGACCGGCCCGGACAGCAGGCCACCGTGCAGATAGTGGAATCCATGCTCGAAGAGGGCGTCGTAAGGCAAAGCGGCCGCGGCAAGTACCGCCTTTCCCCGGAACATCTGCCGACCTGCGAGGGAACCGTCGATATGACCTCTGCGGGCAATGCCTACATAACCTCCGAAGGGTTTCCGAAAGACGTATATATAGACAGGCGGCACACCGGCCACGCCCTCGGCGGCGACCGGGTGAAGTTCGTCGTTACCCGCCGCAACCGGGACGGCGACCCGGAAGGGGAAATCGTGGAAGTAATAGAACGCTCCCCGCGCGGACGGGTCGGAACGGTCGAGCTTACGCGCAGTCACGCTTTCGTACGCACCGACCCGTCGCGCATGCCGGCCGACATATTCATAGCCGAAGGAACCGAGGGTCTGCGCGACGGCGACAAGGTCGTGGTGCGCATCACCGACTGGCCCCGCGGAGAAAAGTGCCCCACCGGCAAGGTGGTGGACGTATTGGGACGCGCCGGGGACAACGACACCGAAATGAACGCCATAATGGCCGAATTCGACCTGCCCTACCGCTTCGAGAAAGGAGTCGAGGAAGAGGCCGAAAAAATACCCGACGGAGCGACCCCCGACGAAATAATCCGCCGCAGGGACTTCCGCAGCGTTACTACATTCACCATAGACCCGGACGACGCCAAGGACTTCGACGACGCCCTTTCCGTGCGCAGGCTCGGCGAAGGACTGTGGGAAATAGGAGTGCACATAGCCGACGTAACGCACTACGTACGCCCCGGAACGGCGGTGGAAACCGAAGCCCAGCAAAGGGCGACGTCGGTCTATCTGGTGGACCGCACCGTGCCGATGCTTCCGGAGCGGCTTTCCAACGAACTCTGCTCCCTGCGCCCCGGGGAAGAGAAGCTGTGCTTCTCGGCAGTGTTCGAAATGAGCGAGGACGGAGAGGTACGCGACGAGTGGCTCGGCCGCACGGTTATACGTTCAGACCGCCGATTTACCTATCAGGAGGCCCAGCAGGTAATCGAAACCGGCCGCGGCGACATGGCCGAAGAGCTGACCGTGCTGAATACGGTTGCGCAGCGGATGCGCAAGGCGAGGTTCGCCGCCGGAGCCATGACTTTCGACCGTGAAGAGGTCAAATTCAGGCTCGACGAAAAGGGGCGTCCGCTGGGGGTATATCACAAGGAAATGAAGGAATCCAACCATCTTATAGAGGAATTCATGCTGCTGGCCAACCGGCGGGTGGCCCAGTTCATGAGCCGGAAAGGCCCGAGCGGGAAAGCGCCCGTCATGGTTTACCGCTGCCACGACAAGCCCGACCCGGACAAGCTGGACAAGTTCAGGGAATTCATCCTCAAGTTCGGCTACACGTTCAAAGCCACCAAGGGCCACGCCGTTGCCCGTGAAATGAACAGGCTGATGTCGAAAATAAAGGGCCGAGTGGAGGAAAACGTGATTTCCACGCTCGCCATACGCACCATGGCCAAGGCATACTACTCGACCGACAACATAGGGCATTACGGCCTCGCGTTCGCGGATTACACGCACTTTACCTCCCCTATCCGGCGCTATCCCGACATGATGGTGCACCGGTTGCTGGCGGAGCGGCTCGCCGAACGGAAGCCGGCCGACAAGCGGGCCGTGGAAAGGATGTGCGAACAGTCCTCGGACATGGAGGTGCGGGCCGCCGACGCCGAACGCGCTTCCATAAAGTACAAAATGGTGGAATACATGGTTCCCCGCACAGGCGAGGAATTCAACGGAGTGATTTCCGGCGTAACCGACTGGGGCGTGTATGTGGAGCTGGACGAAACGCTTATCGAAGGCATGGTGTCGCTGCGGGACATCGAAGGGGACTTCTATACATTCAACGCCGACGAGTACGCCGTCAAGGGCGCTTCGAGCGGACGGACGTTCACGCTCGGCGACGGCGTGCGAATCCGGGTACTCCGCGCCGACCTGCTGCGCCGCCAGCTCGACTTCGAAATGGTGGCCTCGATAGACTTCGAAACGAAACGCCTCGTTCCGCTCTCGGAGGGCGGCGAAAGCCGCCGCGACAGAAATCCCCGCAGGCGGCCCGACCGCCGACGCACGCGGCGCTAATCAAAAGCCCCGAACTTGCGTTCGGGGCTTTTTCATATCGTTAAAACGGCCTGCTATATGCCGGCAGGGTAAAGATACCAGTCCCTGTATTTCTCTCCATTGCTCCGGGCCCATTCCGCAAATCGGGGATAGTAACCGTCGATGCTTGCCATTTCGTCCGGAATGCGATAGTCGGTAACCGGCAGGTCTATGGCGAACGGATGCAGGTCGGAGGTCACGTAATAATACGGCCCAATCGGCTTTCCGTCCTTGTCGAGCGTACTTTTGTCGTCGTTGCGTCCGAAGGGATACGGGTCGGCCAGCGCGGTGGGAGCGTAGTTGGTCAGGTGGACTTCCTTGCGGAGCTGTCCGGGTACGAATCCCGCGCTGCCGCTTACGCATATGAAAGGATTATAGAGCGAACTGCGGGTAACATCCTTCAGGCTCAGGCCTCCGTTCAGCTTTATGGTAACCGTAACGGGGCCTTTCGCCATAGCCTGCGCGATATCGTCGAAAAGCATCACTACCGCCCTGTCGTGCCCCTTTTCCAATCCGTCCGCGGTGTACGCCGACGACGAACCGTTTTCTATCAGGACTTCGGACACTTCCGAAACCGGAATGTCGAGCTGGTAGCCGAAGGCGTTTTTCATCTGACCGCCGTTATGCAGAGGGGTGAAGACGTCCTTTATACTTATCAGCCGGTTGTTCGCGTCGGTCGTAAAGGTCGTACTGTAACGAATCACCACGTCGTTCATATCGTAGTCGCCCTGACTGGGCCACAGGTCTTCGAAAGCCAGCGTCCCTTCGATGGGGTCGCCCACTATGTCGGGACGTTGGTCGGAAGGGTCGGTCGTGGGCCGGTCGGGGTCGTAAATGGCATCGGAGGGGTCGGATTCGAGATAGAACAGCACATCCTTGTAATCGTTGTCGCCGCTGTCCTCGAATCCGAGGACGGTCTTGGTGCTCTCGGTGTCGTAAACGCTCACCATACGCCTCTTGGCCCCCTCGTTGAACTCGTTGTTGGAGTAGAGGATTCCGTTGGGAGCATCGGTATGGAGCACGCCGTCGCCCCACCCGGACGGCTCGTATGCGTCGGGCAGCAGGAACCAGCCTACGGTAGTCCCGGCCGGGAATATGTCCGCGGCCTTGCCGTCGGGGCCGTAATAAACCAACCCGAGCTGTTCGCCGCCAATCAGGGGCGGTACATAGTTTCCGACCACGCCGGGGCTGCTTCCCCACGGAGTGGAACAGTTGGGGAAAGCGAGATACTTGGGCAGCTTCTCCATATCGGCGCGGGTGCGGGGAGGATTCTGCGTTTCATAGTAATAGTACCCTATGGCATTGTTCCACGCAGCCATTTCTCCGAGGAAAACCAATGTCACCCGGGCGTCCTTGGTAAGTGCGAGATTGACCTTTTCCGTCGGAAGGGCAAGTATGGAATTGTCTTTTCCGGAAGGAAGGGCGTTCTGAATCCGTTCCATAATTCCGAAAGGCAGCGGGTCCACGTATTCGGGCACGAAATACCGGTACGGCCCCTTGAATTCGCCCTTGATATAATGGGGCATGCCCGTATTGTCCCACTCGCCCAGATAAGAAATATTGTACGGATTGCTTCCGGCACGGGTCGTTACCCCGGCGGAAGGTTCCGCCGGACCGCTCCCCGACGACTCGCGCAACGACTGTGCATACGCGTTGCGGTCGAAAGAAATTTTTCCGGCCGTGACTTCGACTTCCACGCATGTCGGAAATCCGTAGGAGCCGGAATACAAATAAACTTTGGAAACGCCCGAAGGGAGGTCTATCAGCCCGTTGTAGCGGCTGTCGTCATCGGTATAGGCCCTGAGCAGGGCATGCACGTCGTCGCGCTTTTTCACAGCGCCGTCCTGGTCGGACAGGGGACAGGTATCGTAAACTTCGAAGAGTGCTACGTTGCCTTTCAGGCAATAATCGAGGTCGATTTTAACCTCGACTCGGGTGGCATAGTCAAATCCCCCCCCCGTAGGTCGTCGCCGGGGCCGGCAGCCTGCGCGGGCTCCTTGACGCAAGACGTCGAAAGCAGCGCGCATGCAACCGTCGCGGACAGCAACACGTTCAGTTCTTTAATCTTTTTCATTATAATAGGTTTCACATGATTCCCCGGAGCAAAGATAACCATTTCCATCAAAATACATGCTGGAACCGACGGATTTTCAGAAAGAATCCGCTTTCCGTAAAAAAATCCGCCGGACGCCGTGTTTCGAGGCCCGGAACCGTTGTCCGGTTAAAATCCGCTGCTGCGGACGGAAAAAGGTCAGTTGATTGTACGCCGGTCGTCCTGCTGCGGGGCGGCTTCCTCCATCTGCACCTGAAGCTGCACCATGCGTATCGCGGCGGCGGCGGCCTCGTCGCCCTTGTTGCCGCGCTTGCCGCCCGCGCGGTCGAGCGCCTGCTGCATGTCGTCGGTGGTAAGTATGCCGAACGAAACCGGCATGTTCCACTCGAGCATAACCTGCATTATACCCTGCGTGGCTCCCTGACAGACGAAATCGAAATGCCGCGTTTCTCCCTGAACGACGCAGCCGAGGGCTATCACCGCATCCACGTCGGTGTACTCCGCGAAGAAACGCGCTCCCATGGCCAGCTCGAACGTACCGGGCACGAAACGTACCTCTATGCTGCTGTCCGGGCATCCGTAGCGACGCAGCGTATTCATGGCCCCTTGGAGCAGCGCATTGGTTACGCGGCTGTTCCACTCCGAAACCACTATGCCGAATTTCATTTCGGCCGCCGAGGGCACGTCGCCCTCGAAATCCGAAAGATTCTTTTTCTTGCCTATCATGCTTACCTGTTCCCCATATGAACGAGTGTCCGGAACGAAACGGACACTCGCACGGTGTTATCCCGGCAGCGCCGGACGCGGATTTACTCTTCCTGCTGTTCGAGCCTGCCTATGTACTTGTCCGCATCGCGGGCCTCGAGGCTGCCTTTCCACTGGTCGGTTATCCGCCTGTAAGCGGCCAGCGCATCCCCGGTACGACCCTGCGCCTTGTAAACCAAAGCCGCCTTTTTCAGATAATACGGCGTGGTCAGTACATTGTCGGCCGCCGCAATCGCCTTTTCGTACATCCGTGCGGCCTCGGCATAGTCGCCGCGGTCGGCGTATATGTCGCCGCGCAACCCGTAGTTCTGGGCGTTTACGATGGCGGCTGGAGCGCCGTCGGCCGGACGGTATTTTTTAAGGTACTCCAGCGCCCCGTCCGGGTCGCCGAGCTTCATGCAGCATATTCCGGCGTAGTGCGCTGCCAGACGGCCCTGCGGAGTATTCCCGTAACGCGAAACCACTTCCTCGAACCCGGCCTCGTTGCCGTCGCCGTAAAGGGCCAGCCGGAACGAGTCAACCGCGAAACGCTGTTCGGCCGCGAACATGGCCTCCGCCGCTTTCTGCTGCCGCGGAACCACATGGAGATAACGGTAGCCGAAGTATCCCCCGACGACTATCACCACCACCAGCAGCACCGTAAGGAGCGCCTTGGAATTGTCCTGAAGGAATTTTTCGGTTTTGCCCAGCGCATTCTCTATTTTTTCCTCCGGCGCAGGGGCAGCCGCACGTTTCTTGTTACTATTAGTGGCCATACAGCTTTGGAATTGATTGCTTAAACAGGGAACAAAAATACACCTTTTTCCGTAAAACGCGGGCCGAAGCGGACAAATTTCGTTTTACAGGGGATTTTTCGTAACTTTGAAGTTATACAGACTGCATATCAGAAATGATATTAAGGAAACTCTCCATACTGAATTTCAAGAATATACCGCAGGCGGAAGAAGAATTTTCGCCGGGGATAAACGCACTGGTCGGCAGCAACGGGGCGGGCAAGACCAATGTGCTCGACGCCATTTACTACCTGTCGATGTGCAAAAGCTCGCTGGTGGTTTCCGACTCGCAGTGCATAACCCACGGCGCGGACTTCTTCATGCTCGAGGGCGGCTACCAGACCGACTCCGGAAGAACCGAAAACATAAGCTGCTCGTTCCGCCGGGGAGGAGGCAAAAGCGTGCGCCGTGCGGGCAAGGAATACGAACGCCTCTCGGACCATATCGGAAATATTCCGGCGGTAATCGTATCGCCTGCGGACATATATCTGGTCAGCGACTCGGCCGAGGAGCGCCGCCGCTGGCTGAACTCCTTTATTTCGCAGCTCGACCGGCAGTATCTGGCCTCCCTTATCCGCTACAACCGGGTGCTTTCCGAGCGCAACCGGCTGCTCAAGCAGCTCGGATTCGCCGCTAACCGGGAGCTGCTGGAGGTGCTCGACGAGCAGATAGCCCCGCGCGGCGACGAAATCCATGCCCGGCGGGCGGCGCTGGCCGAAAAACTGCGGCCGCTGACCGCCGAGTATTACCGCATCCTGTCCGGCGACCGCGAGCAGGTAGAGCTGGAATACCGTTCGGAGCTCAACGAAAGCCCGATGTCGGACCTGCTCGCGCGGTCGCGCCAACGGGACATCATAAACCAGTACACCACCGCCGGCATCCACCGCGACGATTTGGTGATGCGCATAGGCGGCCACCCGCTGCGCAAGTACGGCTCGCAGGGCCAGCAGAAGTCTTTTCTAATCGCCCTGAAGCTGGCCCAGCACGCAATCCTTACGGAGCAGAGCGGCGAGCGCCCGGTGTTGCTTCTGGACGACCTGTTCGACAAGCTCGACGCCTCGCGTCTGGAGCGCCTGCTCTCGCTCGTCGGAACCGAAAGGTTCGGGCAGATATTCATTTCCGACTGCAACAGCCAGCGCCTTCTGTCCGTGCTGGAAGGCAGCGGGGTCGGTTTCCGGCTGTTCGATATCGAGGACGGCCGCATAATGAAAAAGGAAGACGGTGAGACGCGGTAACCCTGTCAGCATTGGCGAGTTGTGGGAAGGATTCCTGCGCGAGAATCCGGCGGTAAGCCGGGGCATCGACGAGGCCCGCGCGGCCGAACTGTGGGTGAAGGCCGCAGGTCCGGCCATAGCGTCGCTGACCGGTTCGGTAGCCGTGCGCGGGGGCGTCATGGAAGTCGGAATGATTTCCTCCGTGGCCCGGCACGAGGTATTCCTCCGCCGCGAGGAACTTGCCCGCGCGGTAAACCGCGAGCTGGGCCGCGACGTTATCCGGCAGGTGATAGTCAAATAGGGAGAATCGCGTAACGGTTCCGCCCCCGGCGCGGGAGTCGCACCGGGGGCGGAATTTATTTCGAGGAAGTCGTCAGACGTTGATTTTTTCCGGCTTTCCCGGTTCGTGCTTGTAGCGGAACACCAACGCGAACACTATGCCCACCACGAGCGCATAACCGGCGAATATGAACCACGAGGTGTTCCACCCCTGTATTACGGCCTCGGAAGTAGTCTGCGAATAGACGAAGCGGTTCACCACCGCCTGCGCGGCGAGCGTTCCCACCGTGGCCCCTATGCCGTTGGTCATTATCATGAACAGTCCCTGAGCCGAGGAGCGTATGTTTTCGTTGGTACGGCTGTCCACATACAGCGACCCGGATATGTTGAAGAAGTCGAATGCCACGCCGTAAACCACCATGGAGAGGATGAACAGTATGACGCCGGGGAAACCGGGATTGCCCAGACCGAACAACCCGAACCGCAGCACCCATGCCGCCATGGACATGAGCATCACGTTCTTGATGCCGTAACGTTTCAGAAAAAACGGAATCAGCAGTATGCCCAGAGTTTCCGAAATCTGCGAAATGGAAATCAAGGCGTTGGCATTGTTGGCGCCGAACGTTCCGGCATACAGCGGAATATCCTTGAACGAGGTTATGAACGGATTGGCATATGCGTTGGTAATCTGGAGCGCCACGCCGAGCAGCATCGAGAAAATGAAGAAAACCGCCATGTCGCGCCGCTTGAAAAGTTTGAAGGCATTGAGGCCGAGCATGTCCACCAGCGAACGCTTTTCCACGCTCCGGTTCACCGGGCAGTTCGGAAGGGTGAACGCATAGAGCGCCAGCGCCACTCCGATTATCCCGGACAGCATGAGCTGCCTGTAATTGTCCTGATAGCCCGCAAAATTGACAACCAGCATGGCGCAGATAAACCCTACCGTACCGAAAACACGAATGGGAGGAAAAGCCGAAACCCGGTCGAATCCGTTCATTTCCAACACGGTGTATGCAACTGAGTTGGAAAGTGCTATGGTAGGCATGAAAAAGGCCACGCTCAGGGAATACAGCGGAAACAGCGTCCCGAAACTCAGCGCGTCACCGGCAACGGAGCCGTAGTATGCCGCTCCCAGCATGAACACCGCCGCCAGTCCGTGGCATACGCCCAGCAGCTTCTGCGCCGGAACCCAGCGGTCGGCCACTATTCCGATTAATCCCGGCATAAAGAGCGACACTATTCCCTGCATGGCATAGAAGATGCCGATATTTTCTGCAAGGCCCGCCTTTGCCAGATATGTCCCCATGGAGGTCAGGTAAGCCCCCCAGACGGCATATTCCAGAAAGTTCATTACGATAAGCCGAATCCTTACGTTCATAGGTTTGTACGATTTGGTTTGTCGTCCCGGCCTCGGCGGGGACGAATTATGGTGATGCAAATATAGTGAAAGCCGAGAGCAAAGTCAAGCTTGCTTGCACTTTGCCGAGGCGCATCCTATATTATGTAAATATAGTGAAAGGTGAGAGCAAAGCCAAGTTTAGTTGTGCTTTGCCGAACCGCATCCTATATACGGTATTTTTCAATCACGCTTCGCCGCCGGAGCGAATACCCGTAATCCGGCATGCGCTGCACGCATCGTTCCGCAAAAAAACGGTAACTTTGAGGCGCGGCGAAACAAACGGCAAACGCTATGAAACAGACTTTATATCATATCCTGTTGTGGGCTGTACTGCTCGCGGCGGCTCCGGGCCTGAAAGCACAGGCCCCCTACCGTCCGCAGGACGTCCCGAACGTGCAGCTCGGCGACGCCCGGCGGCTGGTAAGCAATCCCGACGGGGTGTTGTCGCCCGCGGCTGTCCGGAACATCGACTCGATGCTGTACGCCCTTAAAAGCAGCGGCACGGCCGAGGTGGCCGTCGTGGCCGTACGCGACATCGAGGGCGGCGACTGCGCCGGATTCGCCAACGAGCTGCTGAACCGGTGGGGCGTGGGGCGCAGCGGAGCCGACAACGGCATGCTGATTCTGCTGGTCGAGAACGAACGCTGCATCCAGTTCGAAGTCGGCTACGGTCTGGAAGGAACCATGACCGACGCCCTCAGCAAACGCATACAGACAACCGTAATGCTCCCCTACTTCCGCAGCGGCGACTGGAACGGCGGCATGACGGCCGGAGTGCGGGCCGTTTCCGACGCCCTTTCCGGCCTCGACCCGCTGCCGGCCGAAAAGGAGAGCGGCGGCCCCGGCGCGTGGGTCGTACTGTTTTTCGTCGTGCTGATTCCGGTACTGATAGCGGTCGGAGCGTACCGTGCGCGGCTGCGATGCCCCAAATGCGGGGAGCGCAAGAACCTCGCGGTGCTGGACACGAAAAAACATAAAACGGCTCACGGCATGGTCGAGGATACCACTTACGTCTGCCAGCGGTGCGGCAACACGTTCCGACGCCGCACCAATCTGCCCGGCGGCGGAGCCGGAGGCATCGGAGGAGGCATAGGCGGCGGCTTCCTCGGCGGTCTGGGCGGATTCGGCGGCCGCGGCGGAGGAGGCTTCGGAGGCGGTTTCGGCGGCGGCATGTCCGGCGGAGGCGGAGCCGGCACGAGATTCTGACAACAAATCAAAGCCATATTGCATATGAAAAAGGGAACAATCATCATTCTGGCAATCGTCGCACTGCTGGTGATATGGGGCGTAAGCGCCTACAACCGATTGGTTCACAGCGAAGAAGCTGTAAATACCGCATGGTCGCAAGTCGAGAACCAGTACCAGCGGCGCTCCGACCTGATTCCGAATCTGGTCAACACCGTAAAAGGTTACGCCTCGCACGAGTCGCAAACCCTTCAGGACGTTACCGAAGCCCGCGCGAGGGCCACGCAGATAACCATAGACCCGGCCGACCTTACTCCGCAGGCTCTTGCGGAATACCAGCGCGCGCAGGGCGACGTCACCGCGGCCCTGAGCCGGCTGCTTATGGTGCGCGAAGCCTATCCCGACCTGAAGGCCAACCAGAACTTTCTGGAGCTTCAGGCCCAGCTCGAAGGCACGGAAAACCGCATTTCGGTCGAGCGCAAACGGTTCAACGAGGCCGCCCGGAATTATAACGTAACGATTCGGCGGTTCCCGACCAACCTGCTCGCCGGCATGTTCGGCTTTACGCCGAAGCCTTATTTCGAGGCCGAGGAAGGCAGCGAACGCGCCCCGCAGGTGAACTTCTGACCCGGAGGTAACCCGACATGGCACACGGACCCGAACAGGGACATTCCCGCGAAGGGCATTCCCATCATCACCACGACCATGCGGCCGGAATGCTGTCCGGCAGCAACATAGGCCGCGCGTTCGTACTCGGAATAACTCTGAACCTGATATACGTGGCCGTGGAGCTCGGCGCGGGCATCGGTCTCGATTCGCTGGCCCTTATATCCGATGCGGGCCACAACCTGAGCGACGTCGTCAGCCTCGTGCTGGCGCTGCTGGCATTCCGGCTGGCCCGGCTCAAGCCTACGGCACGCTATACCTACGGCTACAAGAAAAGCACCGTGCTGGTTTCCCTGCTGAACGCCTGCATACTGCTCGTGGCGGTAGGAATAATAGTATGGGAGAGCATCCAGAAACTCCGCTTTCCGCAGCCCGTGGCGGGCGATACGATAGCGTGGGTCGCAGGCGTGGGCATAGTCATCAACGCCTTTACCGCATGGCTGTTCATGAAGGACCGCAAGCGCGACCTAAATATACGCGGAGCGTACCTGCACATGGCCGCCGACACGCTCGTGTCGGTAGGAGTGGTCATAAGCGGCATTATCATAGGCTTTACCGGCTGGTACATCATCGACCCGATAATCGGACTCGTGGTAGCCGTGGTAATCCTCGTTTCGACGGCCGAACTGCTGTTAGGAAGCCTGCGCCTGTCGCTCGACGGCGTGCCGGCGGGAATCGACCCGGAAAAGGTGCGGCATGCCATAAAGGAAGCCGCTCCGGAGGTGCAAAGCGTGCACCACCTCCATATATGGGCTCTGAGCACCACGGAAAATGCGCTGACCGCCCATATAGTCGCCGCTCCCGGCACGGACGGAGAAAAGCTGAAACATGCCGTGAAGCACAGCCTCGAAGAACTTGGCATAGTCCATTCGACGCTGGAGCTGGAATGTCCGGGCGAAACCTGCGACCCGTGCGGCTGCGGAGCCGGATAGGACATACGCTGAATACAGGATACGGCGCTTCTTCGGGAGCGCCGTATTTCGTATGGTTACCCGGTCGAAGACAGCCCGCGAAGGAATTTCCGCCATACAGGCTCCGGCTGCCACCCGTACGACGAAAAACTCCGGGGGCACAGGCCCCCGGAGCATATCGCGAAGTCGTCGTCCGTTACTGGGCGAGCTTATAGACTTTAAGCGCGGAGTAATTAGCCTCTGTCATGTTACTCTCGGCGTAAGCCCCGAAACGCGGCTTCGGAGCTCCCTGGTCGTCTACGTAATCCTGAAAGAGTATCACGCGCTTGGTGGCCTGGCTCTCCGAAAATACGTTACGGAACGAAAGCAAACCGCCGCTGCCGGCAATCACATTCCACATGTACTTGTTGTCCTCGACGCTGGTTCCGGTCTTGAAGTTGGTGCTGGAACCGTTATAGGCCAAATATCCCAGAATGGCGTTGTGAAGCGAAAGCCCGGTCGTAGCGGAAGCGGTTTCGTATGCGTAGGCATCCACCGTGGAGTTGGACTCGAAAGAGTCGCTCGAAGCGTTGTAGTACTGGCCCAAATCCGTAACCACATCTATCTTTCCGGTCGGATAACCTCCCTGAATCGCATTGCCGAACACGGCATTTTCATTCATGGCGAAGATATACTTGCCGCCGGCAACGATGTCGGCCGTGGAAGTCACCCGCGTATAGGTTCCGCCTCCGCCGCCCTGCGCGCTCTGATTGAACGTCACGGTCAGGGTCTGGGGAGATACTAGCGAGCTGGTAGTAGCGATTTTCAGCTCGCCGCTGCGGGCCGCTCCGGTTCCGTTGGCCGGAACGGTAACTGCTATTACGCCGTCGTTGCTGCCCGACGCGGGAGTGAAGCTAATCATCTGGCTGTTGGTGGTGCTGACGGTCCAAGCGACGGTAGAGTGCACGTTGACCGCGTACTCTCCCCCCCCCGCTGCCGCGGTGATGGTCATCGAGGTCTGGGTTCCGTCGAGATAGAAATGGTCGTCGCTCACATCGAAGCGCGGGTTCGTCATTCCGGCGAAAGCCTGGGCATTGTTGGGAAGAATCTGGTACGTGCCGTTATTAACCGAGCCTACGCCCACCAGCGGGCCGCTGCCGCTCGGAACGGGCGTGCTTACGAAAGTAGAGTACTTCGACACGAATACCATGAACTTCTGGCCCTGACGGCTTTCAACCTCGGTGGAAGTATGGTTCTCCGAATTGCCGACGGTTCCGGTCGGATTCACGAACTGTACGTCCTGCACGCTTACGAGCATAGACTCGTAGTCGCCGCTCAGAAGCTGTGCGGTCGTTATCGACACGGGCTGAACGGTCTTCGTGCCGAGCACGGTAACGTTGGCATTGGGAACGTTGTTAATCTGGAGCAGGCCGGAATATTCGGTCAGGGTGACTCCCTTGAGGCTTACGGCCACTTCGGTGCCGAACACGAGGTTGGCAGCCGCATTCTCCACCAGACGCATCATGATGCCGGCCTCGCCGTCGGAGATAATCACATTCTTGAGAGAGGTGCTGTTGCCCCCTGCCGGGTCGCTGATAACGCTCGCCTTCACCGCGATGTCTTCGGTAATGGGAGTGTCGCTGCCCGTATACTTTTCGCGCAGTTGCTTGACGGTGATATAGTCGCCCGGTTCGGGGCCGGGGCCGGTTCCGGGATTGATAAGCGAGCCGTTACCGCCGGCATACATCGTAAAGTCGTCCAGACGGAGCTGTGCATTGTCGCCGCTTACGAAATCGGCGAACTTGATATAAACCTGGTTCTGTCCGGATTCGATTGCGAACTGCGTGGAACATACGCTCCAGCCGGCATTGCCGTCGGTGGTGAACTGAACTTCCGCCCAGTTGACGCCGTCGTAGCCCGCATATACCTTGAGCGTGCCCGGAGCGACGGGGCTGAATACCGGGCCGCCCTCGTAGTTGCTCTGGTAAAGAGCGGTGAAGGTAAACGTAAGCTGCGTGTTGCCGGTCACGTTTATGCCGTTGATAACGAAGTAGTCGGTAGCCTTGGCCATATAGACGTACGGAGCGCCGGAAGCATCGACGCCGGCCTGAGGCTGATAGTTCTTACCGCTGTTGCGCACCGAGGCGCCAGAACCGGTATAGGTCACGCCGCTCTGGTCGAGGTCGCCGCCGCGCTGCCAGCCGGTAAACTGGTCCACATAGGGCCAATATCCCTGCTCGTTTTCCTGCACGTCCGTTCCGCAGTTCTCCGTATAGAGAGCGGTACTGGACTCGGTTCCCTTCTGCGTAACGGTCAGATTTACGAACCGGTCGGGATTCTCGACCATCGCTACGGTAATCTGGGCCGAACGGGTCGAACCTTCGTTGGCTTCGGCCGAAACGGTGACGGTCTGGCTGCCGTAGCCTACCATGGGAACTACCGTAAGCCACGACGCGTTGTCCGGCTTGGTTATCGTCCATTCCCTGTTGGACTCTATGTTGAACGTCCGGGATTCGCCGGTCTGGGCAAGTTCGAGGGAAGATACACCTCCGGCAATTCCCAGACTGGGCAGGCCGGTATCGTCGTCGTCGCTGCAGCCCATAAAGGCGGCAACGGGAAGAGCCATGGCCAACAGTAACTTTTTAACACCAATGAATCTCATACGAATTGAAATTAAGTGAATATTAGGTAATTAAATTTTTATCGTCTTCCGTCCCGGCCTGCGGGCCGCCGTCCATTCCGGAAATGGGCTCCAAAGTTATGGATTATATCGGGAATAATCAAAGCCGCCCGATTAATTAATCCTTTCTTAACAACCTCCCTGCACGGCCGGGCCGGATTCCGGCCCCGACACCTTAAATTAAAGATGCCCGGCGGAGAGCGGACGTTGCATGCCCGGCCGCGGAAAAGCGGACGGAAGGCCGCTCCCCGACGGGAGAAACAAAATCCATACCGGGTACGGGATGCCGGTTACGAGCAAAAATGCTATCTTTACCCGAACAACCCCGTAAATCCGCCGAAATGAAAAAGCGCAGCACGTTCGGAAGCCGGTTCGGAGCCGTGGCCGTAGTCGGAGGCTCGGCCGTAGGGCTGGGCAATATCTGGCGCTTTCCGTACGTGGCCGGAGAGAACGGCGGGGCGGCGTTCATACTTATATATATAATCATAACCCTGCTCGTATCGGTTCCGGTGATGCTTTCGGAGTTCGCGGTGGGCCGGGCCTCGCGCAGCAACGCGCTGGGAGCGTTCAAGCGGCTGGCCCCGCAGGGCGGCTGGCAGGGCATAGGCTATCTGGGCATAGCCTCCGCATTCGTCATACTCGCGTTTTACAGCGTTATCGCTGGATGGTCGCTCGACTTCCTGCTCGTATCGCTCGAAGGGGGATTCGTGGGAGCGGACCCGGCGACGGTTTCCGAAGGGTTCCGCTCGTTCATCGCAAGCGGCTGGAAACCGATAGTCTGGTCGCTGTTGTTCGTCGGACTGAACTGCGCGGTAATAGGAGCGGGCGTAAACAAGGGCATAGAGCGTTACAGCAAGCTGCTGATGCCGCTTATGGTAGTGCTGCTCGTCGGCCTGTCCGTAAACTCCGCCACCCTGTCCGGCTTCCGCGAGGGAGCGGCGTTCCTGCTGCGGCCCGATTTCTCCAAAATCGACGGGCAGGCCGTTATTCAGGCGCTCGGACAGTCGTTTTTCTCCATGAGCATCGGCATGGGCGCGATGATAACCTACGGTTCGTACCTGAAAGAGCGCGAGAATATTTACCGGGTGGGAGCCATGGTCACGGCCGCCGACGTCGGCATCGCCGTCTTGGCGGGACTGGCCATATTTCCGGCCGTATTCACTTACGGGATAGAGCCCGCATCGGGTCCCGACCTCGTGTTCCTGACGCTTCCCACCCTGTTCGGGCAAATGACCGGAGGTTACGTAATATCCATAGTTTTCTTTTTCCTGCTGTTCGCGGCGGCGATTACGTCCTCGTTCTCCCTGCTCGAAGTCATCGTGGCCTACGCGAGCGAGGAATTCCGGCTGGGACGCCGCGCGGCCACCGTCGTTTCGGGCGCGGCCGTCGGAGCGGTCACGGCCCTGTGCGCCCTGTCGCAGATGCCCGGTTCAGGGATAGGAGTCGCCGGAATGAACCTGTTCGACCTGTTCGACTATGCGTCGTCCAACTTCATGCTGCCGGTCGGAGGCTTCGCCATAGTGGTGTTCGCCGGCTGGTTCATGGACAAGAAACTGTTTCGGGAACAGTTTACCGGAAACGGCCGCTACGGAGTGCGAATCTATCCCTTCGTGCGTGCCCTCGTAAGGTTCGCGGTTCCCATAGCCATAGCACTCATGTTCCTCAGCCTCGTAGGATTGATATGACCCGGAAATGAAAATAAGCGGATTCACATTTATAAAAAACGCCGTTCTGTACGATTTCCCCATCGTGGAAAGCGTACGCTCCGTACTGGATGTCGTGGACGAGTTCGTGATTCTCGCCGGCGACAGCGAGGACGAAACCGACCGACTGCTGGAAACCTTCGCCGACGAACCGAAGGTACGCGTTTACCGCAGCGTGTGGGACACACGCACCTACTGCCGCGGCGGCACGATATACGCGCAGCAGACCGACCTTGCCCGCAGCTACTGCACGGGCGATTGGTGTCTGTATATCCAGTCCGACGAAATCATGCACCACGACGCGCTGCCCGTTATCCGCCGGGCGTGCGAGAAATACCTCGGCCGGCCCGAAGTCGAAGGGTTCGTGCTGAAGTACGTGCACCTTTACGGCGACTACCGGCACTATATCGACTCGCTGCACTTCGCCTACCCGCGCGAAATACGGATAGTGCGCAACCGTCCCGACATCCATTCGTGGCGCGACGCCCAGTCGTTCCGCTCGATACCGGATTTCGACGGCCTCGACTACGGCCGCAGCGAAGGCACTCGCAAACTGCGGTGCGTGCTGCTCGACGCCACGGTGTTCCATTACGGCTGGTCGCGCGACCCGCGCCGCATGGTCGGAAAGAAAAACGCGCAGAACGCCGTTTACGACGCCTCGTTCCGGCCGGTAGCCGGAGTCGATTACCACGATTACGGCAACCTGTCGGAAATGCCGCTCTACGAGGGCACTTTCCCGCAGGCCGCGCTGGAGCGCATGGCGGCTTTCGACTGGGGCGACTTCGTACGCTGCGACGGTCCCCGGCCGCAGCTTCCCAAACGCTACGGCATAAAGTACCGGACCGTGGATTTTCTGGAAAAACATATCCTGCGCGGAGGCCGCAGAATAGGCGGATTCAAAAACTACAAGCTCCTGCGGGGTTGAAAACATTCCGCCGGCCCCTTTGCGGCCGCCCGTGGAAAACAGCCGCCCGGCCTTGTCCGCGGAACGCTTACGGACTCGTGCGAAAATAAGAACGGCGGAACCCCTCGAAGGTTCCGCCGTCCGTACGGTATCGTTTCCGCTATTTCTTCTTCGCGGGTTCCTCCTTCGCGGGAATCACTTCCAGAAGCTGCACGTCGAATACGAGCGCCTCGTTGGGGCCGATTTTACCTCCGGCTCCGTACTGACCGTATCCGAGGTCGGACGGAATCCAGAGCTTTATCTTGCCGCCCTCGCCTACCAGCTTGAGGCCTTCGCTCCAGCCCTTGATTACGCCGCCGAGCGTGAACTGCGCGGTATCGCCCCTCTCGTACGAGGAATCGAACACGGTTCCGTCGCGCAGAGTGCCCTCGTAAAGCACGCGCACGGCGTCCTTGTTCTGGGTAGCCTTGACATCGTTGCCCGGCTCTATAATCTCGTACAGAAGGCCGCTCTCGGTTTTCTGAACACCGGGGTTGTTCTTTTCCACCTCGGACATGAAGGCTTCGGATTCGGCCTTGGCCCTTGCCGGCATACGGACATTGAAGTACTCGCGCAGGAAGTTCATCGCCGTGTCCTGCGACATCTTCGGGCTGTCCTTCATCACGTCGCGGATAGCGGAGAATACCTGGTCCACGTTCAACTGTCCCTTCATGGTTTTGTCCATGTTCTGAAGGTAGCGTCCCATATCCATTCCGAGGGCATAGGAAACGGAGTCGGCCTCGGTGCGTATCTGTTTGGAGCCGCCTCCGCAGGCGGTCAGGCCGAGAGCGGCCGCCGCCAGAAAGAACATAATCTTTTTCATACTGCTTTACTATTTTGGTTTGTCTGTTTCCCGCTTATAGCCTCAATGTGCAAACATAGTTATTTCCCGGCAATTCCGCACGCCCGCGGGCCGGGTTTTTCATATCGGAGCCCGAAAAACTCAGCCTTTTTCCATAACGCCCGCCGAACGCAGGGCGAGCCCGCACAGGCGGAACAGCACTCGCGCGCCTACATTGGCGTCCCACTCCCCTTCCTTCGACGGCACGACCTCGCACAGGTCGAATCCTGCTATCCGCTTCCCTGAGGCCACCACCTCGGCGAGCAGGTAAACGGCCTCGTTATAACTCAGACCGCCCGGAACCGGGGTTCCGGTCGAAGGACAGTTTTCGGGCGAAAGAACGTCTATGTCGAAACTTATGTAAACGTTCTGCGGCAGCCGCTCCACTATCCGGGCGCACGACTCCTTCCAGCTTTCCCCGGCGAACCGCGCCGCGGCCAGCCCGGCGTCCCCGAAAAGCTCGACGCGGGGCGAACGGGCCGCCAGCGCCGCCTCGGCCGCGCTGTAATCCCTCACTCCGACCTGCACTATGCGTTCCACTTCCGGAATATGCTCCAGCACGTTGTACATTATGGAAGCGTGCGACCACTCGAATCCCTCGTACGCCCTGCGCAGGTCGCAATGGGCGTCGAGATGCAGTATTCCTACCGGGCCGTACGCCTCGGCCACAGCTTTTATCAGCCCGAACGGCGTGCTGTGGTCGCCTCCTACGAGCCCCACTATCTTGCCTTTTCTCAGACGTTCCGCCGCCTCCTCGTACACCTGCCTGTTCAGTTCGGCCGAGGCGGCGTTAATGCGTTCGAGCTTGCGGGGCAAAAGCAACTCGTCGAGCATCGTGCCGCCGCTTTCCAGATGCTGCATCACCCGCCGGGCATCGGCTCTCAGACGCGCGCTGCGGTCCTGTATGGAATAGTCGATGCCTATGGTCGCTATGCCGGCCCGCCATGCGTCGGGACACAGCGGGTCGTGGAAATCGAGCTGCGTCGAAGCCTCTATAACGGCGTCGGGCGCGTAGGCCGAACCGCCGCCGTAGGACGACGTAACGTCCCACGGAACCGAGAGCAGCGTCAGAGCCGCCTGTTCCTCCCCGTAAGGGAAACCGAAATAGTTGCCGTTGTTTATACCCACGCCGTCGGGGTCGAAGTCGTCCGCACCCATAATGCCTTCTTTTACTTGCCGCACAAAATTAGTAAAATATGGAGCAAGCCGAGAGGCAAGCCGAATTTATTCGAGCTTGTCCAAGGCGCAGCCCATATCGTGAAAAAATGGAGTAAATCCGGGCAAAGCATTTTTATCCGCATAACGAAATTTTTATTAATTTCGCAGCGCACGCAATAATCATGGCGGCGACGGCGTTTCTCATACGAATCGCTGAGCGAGGGCAAACGCTATGGTTGTTTAGTGATTCTTTCATAATCAGTATTTTAAGTTGGGGGTCCCCGTCGCTGTGAAGCCGCGGGGACTGTTTTTTATCCTCCTGTCCGGCAGCAGGAAGCCCGAAACTCCCTGCGAATAGAAATAAATTGCGTATCTTCGTACCCTCGCAGGCACTTTGCCGCGACCCGGTTTTCCATGCGCACGGCCCGGCATACCGTTTTTCCCCCCCCCGTACGGCGTAATGCGGCTCAGTGCCGCACACTCCGGCCTGCGCTCCGTCTCCGGTCACACCAACCTTAAATATAACAGCCATGAAAAAACTCCTTGCCACAGCCGCGGTTGCGGCCGCCGCCTTCGCGTGCGCGGGCGGTTCCTCCTACATCGACAATCCGGTTCTCGGAAAGTACCCTTCCGTTTTCGTGGAGAACGCCCGGCAGCGGAAAGCTCTTAACGAACGCATGAAAGAAGATATGCAAAGTGCTTTCGGCTCCATGTCCAAAACAGAGAAAGTAAGAGTGAAGTACGAAAAGGCCGAACAGGAACTCGCAGCCCGCACCGCACAGGCGGCAGAAAAAGAAATGGAACGCATACGCGAGCGTTCCGTCCCTTATGAATTCGACTATCCGGAACAGAGTTTCGACGTGCTGGAGGCCATAGTGGAGGAAGGCACGCCTTCTACCGGAGCCCTCTCCCTGAACTTCATGTTCGTACCCAAACACGACGTAAAGGTTTCCGGCAATACGGCCCTCTACTATCTGGTCATGGACAACACCGGCAAATACATCCACAAGGGCAGCCTGAATCCCTTCATGAATATCCAGATAAATCTGACGCAGACGCCGGGGACGGTCATAAAGGCCGGCGAGCCGTGCTGCGAAAAGGGCTCCAAGCTGATGCTCTACTGCGGTTATCAGGATTTTACCGGCTTCGACAAAATACTTTTCATCAACGAGGCCAGCTACCGGCGACTCTGATTTTCGGAGCATCCGCGGAAAGAGATTCGGTGAATAAAGTCTAATTTTGCAGGCGGGACGGCCCTTTGCGGCCCCCGCCTGTATCGTTATGAAAATAGTAGCCGACGGCGCAGTGCCGTTTTTAGAGGGGGTTTTCGAGCCGTATGCCGAAGTAAAGTACATGCGCGGCTCCGACATGCGTCGCTCAGACGTCGCCGACGCCGACGCCCTTATAGTCCGCACCCGCACCCGGTGCGATGCGTCCCTGCTCGAAGGGTCGCGGGTACGGATGATAGCCTCGGCCACGATAGGGTCCGACCATATCGACGCCGCCTACTGCCGCACGCACGGCATAAAGACGGCCACGGCGGCCGGATGCAACGCCGGGGCCGTTCTGCAATGGGTAGCGGCGGCGCTGGCCGAAACGCTCCGGAGCGCCGGGCGCTCCCCGCAGGGCCTTACGCTCGGCATAATAGGAGTGGGCAACGTCGGACGGCTCGTACGTGAAGCCGCTGCCGTGTGGGGATTCACGGTCCTGTGCTCCGACCCTCCGCGCGAATCCGCCGAAGGGCTGGGCCGGGCGGACGGATTCGTACCGCTTGCGGAACTCGCACGGCGGGCGGATATAGTTACGCTTCATGTTCCGCTCACCCGAACCGGGCCCTGTCCTACATACCGTATGGCCGACCGGGAGTTTTTCGGGCTTCTGCGGCCCGGCTGTACGGTGCTCAACTCCTCGCGCGGGGACGCCGCCGACCCGGAAGCCCTTACCGAAGCGGCCGCGTGCGGACGCTGCATGTGCGTCATAGACACGTGGCCCGGCGAGCCGGACATCGACCGCCGACTTCTGGAGGCCGCCGCGCTGGCCACCCCGCACATAGCGGGCTATTCCGTTCAGGGCAAGGCCCGCGGCACTCAGGCGGCGGTACGGGCAGTGGCGCGGCATTTCGGGCTCCCCCCGACGGATTGGAGTCCGCAGAACGTACGCAGCGCGGAACGCCGTCTTATCCCGTGGCAGGAGCTTTGCGGCACTGTGAGAAACTATTTCGACATCGCCGCCGAAACGGCCCTGCTGAAATCGGCTCCGGATTCGTTCGAGCGCCGCCGGGAAAACTACCCCTACCGCGAAGAATATTTCTGATATGGAAAATACGGATGCGGGAATCGGGAAAAAGGGTATAACTTTGTGTAACGAAAAGGCTTGAATGTACAGACACCTCATACGTCCGCTGCTGTTCCTGTTCTCTGCGGAAGGAGTGCACAACTTCGCCATGCGTCTGCTGGGCGCGGTCGGGGTGAACCGAGCCGGACGCTGGCTTCTGAGCCGCGCATTCTCCCTGCGCGACCCGCGTCTCGAAACGGAAGTATTCGGCATCAGGTTCCCCAATCCGGTCGGAGTGGCGGCCGGTTACGACAAGAACGCCCGCCTTTACGAGCCGCTGTCCTCGATGGGCTTCGGATTCGTGGAAACCGGCACCGTAACCCCGCGCCCTCAGCAGGGCAACCTGAAGCCCCGCATGTTCAGGCTCCCGGACGACCGGGCGCTCGTAAACCGCATGGGCTTCAATAACGGCGGCATGGAAACGGCCCTGCGCAACCTGCGCCGCCGGGGACGGCCGCACCAGGTCATCGTCGGGGCCAACATAGCCAAAAACTCGCTCACCTCGCCGGAGAACGCGGCGGCGGACTACCTCAAGCTGTTCCGCAACCTGTATCAGTACGTGGACTATTTCACGGTCAATATACGCTGTCCGATGAGCACCGGCTTTTCGGGCCTGCACAATCGGGAAACCATTTCCGCCATACTGGCCGGACTGTTCGAGTTCCGCCGCGGACAGAACCAGTACCGCCCCGTGCTGGTCAAGGTTCCTCCCGACCTGTCGTGGGAAGAGGTGGACCGCATAGTGGACATACTGCTCGAAACCCCTCTCGACGGACTGGTAGTCGGAGGCACGACCACTTCCCGCACCGGGCTGAAAACGCCTGAAAAGACGCTGGAGCAGATAGGTACGGGCGGCCTGAGCGGGGCCCCGCTCACCGAACTTACTCTCCGCATGGTGCGCTACATAAACGCCCGCACCGAGGGCCGCTACCCGCTTATAGCCGTAGGCGGGATTATGAGCCCTTCCGACGCGGCCGCCCTGCTCGACGCCGGGGCCAGCCTCGTGCAGGTCTATACCGGCATGGTTTACAACGGACCCTCGTTCGCGCGACGTATCTGCCGCGAGCTGCTGGAACGAAAGGAACGAACGGAAAAATAACCGCTTATGAAAGCCGAAATCATAACCGTGGGCGACGAGATACTTATCGGCCAGATAGTCGACACCAACTCCGCATGGCTGGCCGCGCGACTGGAGGAGGAAGGCATAACCGTGACCCGCATCCTGACCGTGGGCGACTTCGCTTCCGAAATAGAGGAAGCCGTAAACGGCGCGCTGTCCCGCGCGGAACTGACGGTAGTAACCGGCGGCCTCGGCCCCACGCGCGACGACATCACCAAGAGCACGCTCGCCCGGCTGTTCGGCTGCGGCATGACGCTCCACGAGGAAACCCTCCGCCGGAACGAACGGATGTTCGCCGCGCGCGGCATACCAATGAACGAGCTGAACCGCTCGCAGGCGATGCTCCCGCAGTGCTGCACGCCGCTGCCCAACCCCAACGGCACGGCTCCGGGCATGTGGTTCGAGCGGAACGGACGGACGCTGGTCTCCCTTCCCGGAGTGCCGTTCGAGATGAAGGGAATCGTAAACGACACGCTCGTGCCGATGCTGCGTTCCCGGTTCGGTCCGCGGCGCATAGTGCACCGCACGGCGATTACTTTCGGGCTGGCCGAATCTTCGCTGGCCGAACGGATAGCTCCGTGGGAGGACACCCTGCCGCAGTGGCTGCATCTGGCCTACCTTCCGAGCCCTTCGCAGATACGGCTGCGGCTGTCGGCCTACGACGTGGACGAGGCGGAAGCCGTCGGGGAAATAAACCGCTGTTTCGCCGAGCTGGAAAAGCTGATTCCGCAGTACGTGGCAGGCTACGGCTCGGACACGCTCGCCTCGGTTACGGCCGCGCTCCTGAAGGAAAAAGGCGCGACGCTGGCCGTGGCCGAGTCGTGCACGGGCGGAGCCTTGAGCGCCGCCTTCACGGCCGTTCCGGGAGCGTCTGACTACTTTTTGGGCGGAGTGGTAGCCTATTCCAACGAAGTAAAGGTAAAGACGCTGGGAGTGAGTCCCCAAACTCTGGAGCGCCGCGGAGCGGTAAGCGAACCGACGGCCCTCGAAATGGCCGAAGGCGTGCGCCGGCTGTGCGGCTCGGACTACGCGCTGGCCACCACCGGCATAGCCGGCCCGTCGGGAGGAACGCCCGAAAAGCCGGTCGGGACGGTATGGATAGCGGCGGCAGGCCCGCAGGGCACGCTCGCGCGCCGGGTGGTTTACGGACGGCTGCGGGCTCAGAATATCGAGCGGTTTACGGCCGCGGCCGTAAACATGCTGCGCCTTACGCTGAAAGGGCTGCTCGTCGAATAAATCCGCCATGCGCACAATCCCGCGGCTCCCGCCGCGTTAATGAATGTAAAAACCCGCTTGCCGGGGCGAATAATTTTTTAATCCCGGCGAAAAGCCCTATATTTGCGGGCCTTTGTCGAAGGCAGCTAAAAACGACGCCACAATGAAAATTTGCGAAATCACAGGAAAGGTTGCGATAGTGGGCAACAACGTGTCCCACTCCAACCGCCGGACCAAGCGCAAGTTCAATCCGAACTTGAAAACCAAGCGGTTCTGGTCCGAGGAAGAGGGCAGGTGGATAACCCTGAAGGTGTCCGCCGCCGGCATAAAGACTATCAACAAGAAGGGACTCGCCGCGGCTCTGAAGGAAGCTAAGGCTCCGAAGGCGGTCTATTAATTATCGGCAAGCTATGGCAAAAAAAGGAAAAGGCAACCGCATTCAGGTGATTCTGGAGTGCACCGAGCAGAAGGAGAGCGGCGTACCGGGAATGTCGAGGTACATCACCACCAAGAACAAGAAGAACACTCCCGACCGTATGGAGCGCCGCAAGTACAATCCCTATCTCAAACGCGTTACCCTGCACAGGGAAATCAAATAAACAGTTACCGCAATGGCAAAGAAAGTAGTCGCAACTCTGAAAACCGGCTCGGGCAAGAGCTTTACGAAGTGCATTAAGATGGTGAAATCCGACAAGACCGGCGCGTACACTTTCAAATCGGAAGTCGTACCCAACGAGCAGGTAAAGGATTATTTCGACAAGAAATAGCGTTCTTTCCGTCTTAATACAAAAGGCATCCTTCGGGGATGCCTTTTGTATTTTGGGGCGCGCCGGTTCTATGAATAGTCCTCGGCGGGCAGCTTGCCGGTAAAGGTGAAGGTTATGCCCTTGTGCGGCGTAGTCATCATAAAGCCCTCTATCGTGTAGATGTCCCCGGAGCGGGAAACGGTCATCCCGGCGTCTATGGCCATGAACTGCTCCAGCTCCGGCTGCGCGTTCCACCAGAAACAGTTGTAAAGGGTCTGTCCCTCGGCTGCATTGAGCGAGTACGCGGGAGTGTCGCCCGGATTGCGGACATACTGTCCGGAAGGCAGAAACAGGTTGGCTACGTCGGCCACCGGCTCGGTATTTACGTAAAGGCCCATATTGTGCGACATGGTTCCCGACTCTCCGGTTCCGTCCTTCAGGTACAGACAGAACAGCCCGGTTCCGTTATCGTTGGGTCCGTAGTACATTATCTCGCCTATGGTCATGGGCAGGGCTTCCATTTCGGCCAGCGTAACCGATTCGGCGGCCGCCTCCAGCACTGAGCCGTCCGAAAGGGCGAACCGTCCGTCCAGAGTAACCACCAGCAGGTCGCCATCGGCGAACGCAATCTCGGCCTCGCCCGACACGAAATACAGCGGTTCCCCGCCGTCCGGAGCCATGTACCGGCTCGCACCCTCGGTAACGCCGTCCGCAGCTCCGGCTATCGCGCCGGGAGTGCCTGCGGGGCTTACCGGGAAAGTCCCCGAAAGTCCGGAGGAAATGTCGAGCGATACGAACATCTTCGCCCCGTCCTCGCCCGTAAAGTCCATGTCGAGCAGGTTGCCTTTCATGGAACATTTGCCCGATGCGGCCGTGAACCGCAACGGTTCGGGAGCCAACGGAATGGTGATGCCCGAAGCCGTCAGCTTGATTTCGGTTCCGTCGAGGGTTTCAAGGGTTCCCGCGACTCCCAGCGTTACGGCCGTTTCCGAAATTTCCGCCGTCACGTCGGCCGAGCCTTCCGAAATCCACAGCTTGTCCTGTCCGCCCGCAGCTCTGTACCAACTGACTCCTCCGGAGCTTCCGGCAACCGCTCCGGTTATGGTTCCGGGCGTCGTTTCCGCCGACACGGCATACGTCCCGACATATTCCGGCGAAGGAACCGCCTGAATGAATATTTCGTCGCCCGAGGCGGCGGTCAGCCCGATATGGAACAACCCTTCCGGAGTAACGTCGATTGTGGAGGAAACGGCGGCGAATTCCACCGCTTCGGTTCCGGGATTCGTACCGGGTCCGGGACCGGGCCCCGGCTCGTCGTTCTTGTCGTCGCTGCACGACGCGATTCCTGCGGTCAGGACGGCACATGCGATAAATCGTAATAGATAATCGAATTTCATAATAAAAAATTATAGGTTTTGTATCTGGCCGCCTTGCCCTCCGCCTTTGCAGAAAATTCCCCGGCGCGGCGGCAGGAGGCAGCCAAGTATGCGACTGTCCGGGGTTACGCTTGGTATTTCATTGGCAACAGGATATGGGTATTATGTCATAAGGTACAAACCGTACTTCGTAAATATAATAAAAATTATATAAACATTCACGCATTCCGGCCTGTTTTTATGAGCCGCAGGGCGGATATTTCGGCATTCCGGACGCCTCGTTCCTCGAAACTGCATGACCTGCAAAACGAAAGGAAATCGCAAAAAAATACGCTCCCATTCGCTTTTCCGGCATCCGCCGCACGGTTATGCTGCGAACCTTCCGTAACGAATCCAAAAGTAAATACGCGGTCCCGGCGGTTCCGCACTCCGGACTGAAAGTCCGGATTCATTCCCGCATTCGCACGGTTTATGCGGGCCGTAAAGCGAATTGAAATGATTAACTTCGCACCGTAAATCATACCGCAAAATGGGACTGTTCGATATATTCAGGAAAAAACAGGAGGCCGACCCGCAGGCCGCCGAGGCCGAGCGGGCCGAACTTTCGGCCGGGCTGGGCAAAACCCGCGAGGGGTTGTTCGGCCGTCTGGCCCGCGCCGTGGCCGGCCGCACGAAGGTGGACGACGAGGTACTCGACCAGCTCGAGGAAATCCTCGTTTCGGCCGACGTGGGCGTGGAAACCACCGTGCGAATCATAGAGAGAATCGAACGCCGCGCCGCGCGCGACAAGTACATGAACGCCTCCGAGCTGCAAAACATACTGCGCGAGGAAATCGCCGCCCTGCTCGCCGAAAACGACGGCGGGGCGCTGGGCGACGAACGCGCCGCTCCCGGCACGCCGTACGTGGTAATGGTCGTCGGGGTGAACGGCGTGGGCAAGACCACCACCGTCGGCAAGCTGGCCGCACGGCTCGTAAAGGCCGGGAAAAAGGTCTGGATAGGCGCGGCCGACACGTTCCGGGCCGCCGCCATAGAGCAGTTGGAGGTATGGGCCGACCGCGCCGGGGCGACGCTCGTAAAGCAGAAAATGGGAGCCGACCCCGCTTCCGTGGCGTACGACACCCTGCGCAGCGCCGTGGCCGGGCACGCCGACGCGGTGCTTATCGACACCGCCGGGCGGCTGCACAACAAGGTCGGCCTGATGAACGAGCTTTCCAAAATACGCAACGTAATGGCCAAGGTCATCCCCGACGCCCCGCACGAAGTGCTGCTCGTGCTCGACGGCAGCACCGGTCAGAACGCTTTCGAGCAGGCCCGGCAGTTCACCGAGGCGACGAAGGTCAACTCGCTGGCCGTCACCAAGCTCGACGGTACGGCCCGCGGGGGCGTGGTCATCGGCATCAGCGACCGCTTCGGCATCCCGGTGCGCTACATCGGCATCGGCGAAGGAATAGACCAGCTCAAGCCCTTCGACCGCCGCGAATTCGTGGACGCCCTGTTCGGCGAATAGCCGCCGCGCCGCAGAAACCGACTCCCGGAACCATGAAGAAACTGAACCTTGTAACGCTCGGGTGCGCCAAGAACACGGTGGATTCCGAGCATCTGGCCGCGCGGCTGCACGCGGCGGGCTACGAAGTCGTCCACGACGGCCCCGGCGACCGGGCCGACGTGGCCGTAGTGAACACCTGCGGTTTTATCGCCGACGCCAAGGAGGAATCCATAGACGTTATCCTCCGTCTGGCCGAGGCCCGGAAAGCCGGACGGCTGGGCAGGCTGTTCGTGACGGGCTGCCTTTCCGAGCGGTATGCCGACGAGCTGCGGGCCGAGATACCGGAGGCCGACGGATTCTTCGGCGTGCGCGACATGGAGGGGGTTCTCCGCGCGCTGGAAGCCGAAAGCGCCCCCTGCCCCGACACCGAACGGCTGCTGAGCACCCCGCCGCACTATGCCTACCTCAAGATTTCCGAGGGCTGCGACCGCCGGTGCGCCTACTGCGCCATTCCGCTTATACGGGGGCCTCACGTATCGGTTCCCTTCGAAAAGGTCGTAGAGGAAGCCGAAGGGCTTGCCGCCGCCGGGGTGAAGGAACTGCTGGTAATCGCTCAGGACACCACCTGCTATGGCCTCGACCTTTACGGCCGCCGTCGGCTGGGCGAGCTGCTGCGCCGCCTGTGCCTAACAGACGGCATCCGCTGGATAAGGCTCCACTACGCCTATCCGGCCGGATTCCCCGACGACGTAATCCGGGCCATGCGCGAGGAGGAAAAAATCTGCCCCTACCTCGACATTCCGCTCCAGCATATATCCGACCGCGTACTGCGGGCCATGAACCGCGGCATAGGCCGCGACGACACCCTGCGTCTAATCGAGAAGCTGCGCCGCGAAGTACCTGGCATAGCCCTTCGCACTACCCTGCTGGTCGGTTTTCCGGGCGAAGCGGAAACCGAATTCGCCGAGCTGGAGGACTTCGTGCGCGAAGTGCGCTTCGAGCGCCTCGGCGTCTTCCCCTACTGCGAGGAAGAGGGCACGCCGTCGGCCCTGCGCCTGCGTGACGACGTCCCGGCCGAAGTCAAGGAGGAACGCGCGGCCCGGATAATGGAACTGCAATCCGCCGTATCGCTGGAACACAACCGCGGTCTGGTGGGCCGCCGGATGGAAACGATACTCGACGGACGCGAGGGCTCCCTGTGGGTCGGGCGCACCCGCCGCGATTCCCCGGAAGTGGACGGCACGGTACTGATAGAACCCTCCGGACGACCCCGCGCGGGCGACATCCGCAAGGTTCTGATAACCTCGGCCGGCGAGTACGACCTCCGGGGACGCTTCGTATAAATGGCTGCCCGCAAGGAAGAACCGGACGAACATACGGAACCGGCGGTATTATTTTTTGGAAATTGAGCGTATATTTCCTAACTTTGGGGTGCGGAAAGCAAACCCGCCGGGAAAGGCGACTATGGAACGGAAACCGGTTATCGAGCGGATACGCCGCAACGTGGAACGGCTCGTGGAGCGCAACGGGTTTCTGGAGGCCGAAACGCAGTCCCTCGCCGCCGAGCGTGACCGGTTGTCGGCCGAGAACCGGAAGCTCAGGGAACGTGCGGCGGAGTTGGAAAAGCGCATAGGCGTTCTGGAACTGAAGGGGGCTTTCACTGCCGCGGACGGAGCCGACATGCGCCGGGCGCGGGCAAGGGTCAACAGGCTGATGCGGGAGATTGACCGTTGCATAGCACTTATGAACAGGTAAACCGCCCGATGGGAAAGTTCAGGATAACGCTCAATATCGCAGGCCGGAGTTATCCCCTGACCATAGAAAGGGAAAAGGAGGAGTTGTTCCGCCGGGCGGAAAAGGAAATAAACCGCAGGATGGCCGGGTTCGAGTCGAACTACCGGTCGGACACGGAAGGTTATCTGGCGATGACCGCCTTGCAGTTGGCGCTCAGGGCGCTGGAGTCGGAAACGGCCCGCTCGTTGGGCGACGCCGACATGGAGGCTCTCGAGGAGTTGGACCGTCTGCTGGACGAAAGGACTGTCGCCTGATAACGCAAAAGGTTCTTTACATACGAGCCGGGAATATGCCCGCATAGATTCCTAAGCAGCTTTGCGAAACTCAACACCATTAAAATCGGAGTTCGCTCGCGCTTTTAAAAACAGGCCTCGACCTTCCGCGGAAGGTGCGCCCGCAGGCCGGGCGCCGTTGGACGTTTGCGAGAGTGCGGATGCTCCGCACCTGACGTTTCGGAAGTTTCGTCAAACAAGGCTAAGGATATCTATGCGGCTTTTTTTGTTTACAGCTAACTCTAAATATAACCAAATCGACCGAACATGATAAGCATCGGAATCACGATACTGACAGCCGTACTCGCCGCCGCGGCGGCGGTGGCGGGTTACGTGGCAATCACCGCGCGCGTAACCGGCAGCACCGTACGCAAGCGCCGCGAGGCCGCCCTGAAGGAGGCGGAAGCGGAAGGCGAAATGATAAAGAAGGAGAAAATCCTTCAGGCCAAGGAGAAATACATCCAGCTCAAGAGCGAGCACGACCGCATGGTGAGCGAGCGCAACCACAAAATCGCCCAGCGCGAGCAGGCGCTCAAGCAGGCCGAGAACACGGCGGCCCAGCGGACGCAGGAACTCGAACGCCGCATGCAGGAGCAGGAAAAGCTGCGCGAACAGCTCGAATCCTCCAAGACCACCTACGAGCGCCGCCGCGAGGAGGTCGAGCGCCTTATCCGCGAGCAGAACGTCCGTCTGGAGCAGATAGGCGGCCTGAGCAGCGAGGACGCCAAGAATATCCTTCTGGAAAACATGAAGACCGAGGCCAAGTCCGAAGCGGCCGCCTACGTGAGCGAAACCATAGAAGAAGCCCGCATGACTGCCGGGAAGGAGGCCAAGCGCATCGTGGTGCAGACCATTCAGCGGGTAGCCACCGAAACGGCCATAGAAAATTCCGTCACGGTGTTCAACATCGAGAGCGACGAGGTCAAGGGCCGCATCATCGGCCGCGAGGGCCGCAACATCAGGGCGCTCGAAGCCGCCACGGGCATAGAAATCATAGTGGACGACACTCCGGAAGCCATTATCCTCTCGGGCTTCGACCCGGTTCGCCGCGAGATAGCCCGTCTGGCCCTGCACCAGCTCGTCACCGACGGGCGCATCCACCCGGCCCGCATAGAGGAAGTGGTAGCCAAAGTACAGAAACAAATCGAGGAGGAAATCGTCGAAGCCGGCAAGCGCACCGCAATCGACCTCGGCATACACAACCTGCACCCGGAGCTTATTCGCCTGATAGGCAAGATGAAATACCGCTCGTCCTACGGCCAGAACCTGTTGCAGCACTCGCGCGAAACGGCCAACCTGTGCGGCATCATGGCCGCCGAACTGGGTCTGAACCCCAAGGTGGCCCGCCGCGCCGGACTGCTGCACGACATCGGCAAAGTCCCCGACGACGAGCCGGAACTGCCGCACGCCATAATCGGCATGAAGCTGGCCGAGAAGTACAAGGAAAAGCCCGACGTGTGCAACGCCATCGGAGCACATCACGACGAAATGGAAATGACCTCGCTTATCGCCCCGATAGTGCAGGTGTGCGACGCCATTTCCGGCGCACGGCCCGGAGCGCGGCGCGAAGTGGTGGAATCCTATATCAAGCGCCTGAAGGAGATGGAGGACATAGCCATGACCTATCCCGGCGTGATGAAGACCTACGCCATTCAGGCGGGCCGCGAGCTGCGCGTAATCGTGGGCAGCGACAAAATCACCGACCAGGAGGCCGACCAGCTTTCGCACGAAATCGCCAAGAAGATACAGGACGAAATGACCTATCCCGGACAGGTGAAAATCACCGTCATCCGCGAAACCCGCTCGGTCAGCTACGCCAAGTAGCGCCTGCGGACCGCCGCCGAAACGGCGTAAGCCAGCATCACCGTAACGGTGTTGCATGTCGCTTGCCCGCCGCCCGGAACGACAAGACGGCCGCATGCCTTTCCGTTGCGGCTGCGACGAACTCCCCCGCCCACCCCGGCGGGGGAGTTTCTGCTCCGCCTTACCGGCTCGCACCGCACATTCGGACGCTCCTCGGCCTCCGGCCTTTTTCGTAAAAGGATGCGAAACACCGACTGCCCCTTGTTCTGCCCGGAAAGGCCGCGCATGTAAAAGCGGGGCTCCGTTGTATGGGAACCCCGCTTACAATTCCCTGCCGGATGCCTGCTCTTCCCGGCCCCGCGCGGGTCGGCAGGCATTCGCCGGTGTTACCGGAAAACGGGTACGAACCGGTTGACGAAGCCGACGCCGACCTTGAACGATTCGAGTTTTCCGCCCTCCCGGTTCAGGAAGACGACGTCTTCGCCCGACCCGCCGACATAAATATCGCCCGTGGCAGGATTCTCATCGAACGAATAAATCATGAAATATGGATGCTGAAGGTCGAGCGGCACGACTTCGCCAGATTCGCGGTCCAGCCTGTTTGCAGTGTCTGCATAGGTCGACCAACTGAATTCGCCCGTAAATACGTACCGGTCGGTTACGGCGAAACGTCCGGCCCGCATTCCTTCGTAGGTTTCGACGGAGCCGGACCCGGGGTCGAGGCGGTGGAACCCCGACGGGCGCCCCCTGTTCTCCCCGGTAAAGATTTCCAGCGTGGAGAAATAGAGCGTTCCGTCCCCGGCCGCGCGGATATAAACCGGGTTTTCGGGAACCGGAATCGTGCGGGTTACGCTGAAAGTCGGAATATCGACCACCGCCACGGTTTTTCCGTTGCCCGATTCGTTGATGCAGACGAAAAGTTCGTCGCCGCGGCAGGCGATTCCCTCCGGCTTGTCGCCCACGCGCACAGCTGCCTCGATTTCCAACGAAGCGGTATCGATACGGACCACGCCGCCGTAATACAGGTAGGCCTCGCCCGGTGCGCCCTTGCCGCCGCTGAAATAGGAGGTCGCATAGACCTTTCCGCCATGGAAGGCCAACTGGCGGGTCACGTCGCCCTCGTTGTGCATACTGCGCATCGGGATGGTCTTGAGCAGCTTTCCGTTCTCCGGGTCGATAACCTTCACGCTGCTGTCCAGGCCGGTCGGGGGCCCGGAAACGGCGACGTAGAGTTTGGAACCGTACAATCCCATGTCATTGGCTATTTGTCCTATAGCTTCTCCGTTCTGTCGAGAGTAGTACATGGGATACAGCACGCCTTCCGCGGCATCGTACCAGGCAAGGTCCGCGGTGGGTTCCATAGCGCTTCCCTCGCTCAGAATCCAGACGCCGGCCGTCACCGGATGGCTCTGCGCGACGATGATTCGCTGTTCGGCCCCGCCGCTGCGAAGCACGATTTCCGCATTGCGGGGCGCATTCGCGTAGTAAAGACCCGCGCGCAGCACTACCTCGCCGTCGCCCGTTCCGGCAGCCGGTTCGGCCGTGAGCCATGCGTCGTCTTCGCCGATTGCGATTTCCCAGTCGGCGTTCGACAGAATGTGCAGCGTTTCTTCCCCTCCGGCATAGCCGAACGATACCTCCTTGCGGTCCGCTTCGACGCGCGGCTCAGCGGCGAGCTGTGTAACGGGAATTTCGCGGCGTATCGTTTCGCATCGAAGCGTGACGAGGGTCGCGCGTCCGTCAGGCAGGTCGTAGGACGGAGCCGTAAAGATAATCGTAGCGTCGCCTTCGCCCTGCAGGACAGAGGCGGTCAGCCACGTATCCGCCACTTCGATTTCCCAGGGCCGGTTGGAGGCCAGAACGAGCCGGAGCGAGCCGCCCTCTTTTGGAAAGGTCAGGGCGGCTTTGTCCGCCTCTAAAACGGGGGGGGGATTTCCACATCGTCGTTCCTGCAGCCCGTAAGCGCGAACAGGACGACGGAAACCAGTGATAAAATCGGTGTTTTCATTGCTTGAAAGTTTGAGGTTTGAAGCGGGACCACTACAAGATAAGCATTTTTTCGATGCGATACAAACCGCCCATGCGTACTCCGATTCCCCGCTCCGCTCTTTCCCGAGTCCTGCATTTCAAAAAGGAAAAGACTCTAAACCGACTACTTTACCGGAGACGCAGTCCCTTTGTCCGCACACCCCGGCCGTCGGACACGTACGACTCTTCCATAACGCAAAACGGCCCGGAATGCTCCGGGCCGCTCGGTGTCATCGGCTACGGTCGAACTGCAATCCTGCATACACACGTCCCGGTTCCCCGCATGGCCGCCGTCGAAGTCCTCCCTTTTCAAAGGGAGGATTCAGGAGGGATTGTCGATATGCGGGACGCAGTCCCTTTGTCCGCACACCCCGGCCGTCGGACACGTACGACTCTTCCATAACGCAAAACGGCCCGGAATGCTCCGGGCCGCTCGGTGCGGACAAAGGGACTCGAACCCCCACGACTTACGTCACCAGATCCTAAGTCTGGCGCGGCTACCAATTACGCCATGTCCGCATTACGATACCCTGCGGGCCTTCAAAATTACTGCCTTTTTTCGCCACCGCCAAATCCGGGCCGCCCCGCCCGAAGCAATCCGTTCCGTCCCCCGCGCCGCCGTCCGAATCGCCGCGCCGGAACCGCCGCAAACTCCCGTCCGCCCCGCGCACGTAATCCGGAAGATTTTGCGTATCTTTGCGGCCTCCGGTACGATAAGAAAAACAACGACAAACCCTATGAACATAGCAAGAGAGAACAGGGACGACCAGACCGCCCTCCTTCGGGTAACGGTCGCCGAATCCGACTACGCCGAAACCGTTGACAAGCGGCTGCGCGAGATGCGCCGCAAGGCGAATATTCCGGGCTTCCGTCCGGGCATGGTTCCGATGGGCATCATCAACCGCATGTACCGCCGCGGAGCGGTGGCCGAAACGGCCTACAAAGTGGCCTCCGACGCGTGCTTCGACTATATCGGGCGCGAAAAGATAGACTACGTGGGCGACGTGATGCCGAGCGACGAGCAGGGCGCGTTCGACTTCGACAACGATACCGAGCACGAGTTCGTGTTCGAAATAGGGCTCGCTCCCGAAATCGACATCCGACTGAGCGACAATGACACCGTAACACGTTATGACATAGAAATTTCCGACCGGATGCGGGCCGACTGGCGGGCTAACTTCGTGCGCCGTTTCGGCCGCATGGCCGACGCGGACGAGATAGCGGCCGACGATGTGGTATCCGCTACCGTCGTTGCCGGCGACCGCGAGTTCCCCGACGTCTTCGTGCCCCTTTCGGCGCTCGGAGAGGATGTCCGCGCCCGCTTTACGGGCCTGAAAGCGGGCGACAGCCTGACGGCGGCCCTTTCGGAGCTGTACCCGGAACCGGCACGGCTGGCCGGGGCGCTTAAAGTGAAGGAGTCCGAGCTCGCGGACCTGCCCGCCGAGGCGGAAGTCAGAATCGACAAAATCCGCCGCTTCGAGGAACCGGCGCTCGACGCGGAATTTTTCGCCTCCGCCTTCCCGGACGGCTCCGTGACCGACGAGGCCGGACTTGAGCGTTACGGAGAGGAACGCATAGCCGCCGACCTCGCCCGCGAAAGCGACTACCTGTTCGACTCCGACCTGCGCGCCATGCTGCTGGAGAAGGCCGCCGTAACGCTGCCCGAAGACTTCCTGCGGCGCTGGCTCTCGGCCGTGAACGAGGGCAAGTACACCGAGGCCGACGTGGAGCGCGACTTCCCCGGATTCCTCGAAATGATGCGCTGGAACGTGGTTCAGCGCAAGTTGGTGGAGCGTTTCGACATAAAGGCGTCCGAGGAGGATTTGCAGGCCGAAGCCCGCGCCATGGCCGCCGCGCAGTTCGCGCAGTACGGCATGACCGACCTGCCGGAAGAGGCCGTCGCCGGCTACGCGTCGCGCATTCTGGAGAACCGTCAGGAGGCGGGGCGCCTGCTCGACCGGGTGCTCGACCGCCGGGTTCTGGAAGCCGCCGCGCCGCTGGTGCGCACCGAGCGCCGCAAGGTGACGGCCGACGAGCTTCAGGGGATACTTTCCGAACGCGCCGCGCGGCGAATGGTATAAAATATGCTCCCTGCCGTGACGGCCGCCCGCAAAGGGCCGGCACGACAAACGAAGGATAAGATATGGACGGCAACGAATTCAAGAAATACGCCCGCGGTCACCGCGGCATCGGCAGCCTCGCGCTCCACCGCTACGAGTCGGTGGTTGCGGACTATATATCCCCGACCATAATCGAGGAACGCCAGATGAACATAGCCTCGATGGACGTGTTCTCGCGCCTGATGATGGACCGCATCATCTTTCTGGGCGTCCCGATTTACGACGACGCAGCCAACATAGTGCAGGCCCAGTTGCTGTTTCTCGAATCGAACAACCGCGACAAGGACATCCGGCTGTATATCAACTCCCCCGGCGGAGCCGTAACGGCCGGGCTGGGCATCTACGACACCATGCAGCTCATCCAGCCCGACGTGGCCACCATCTGCACCGGTCTGGCCGCGAGCATGGCGGCCATACTGCTCTCCGCGGGCGAGAAGGGGAAGCGCACGGCCCTGCCGCACTCGCGCATCATGATACACCAGCCTCTGGGCGGGGCGCAGGGTCAGGCGTCCGACATCGAGATAACCGCCCGCCAAATCATGCAGACCAAGCGCGAGCTGTACGAAATCCTCGCGTCGCACACCGGCAAAGACATGAAACGGATAGAATCCGACGCCGACCGCGACTACTGGATGACCGCCACCGAGGCCCGCGACTACGGCATAGTGGATAAAGTGGTCGAGCGGAAGAAGAAGAAAGGTTCCGCCGACAAGTAACCCGAACGATATGAGTTCACAGAACAAGGGGCGCGGCCCGGTCGAAAGCTGTTCGTTCTGCGGCCGTCCCATTACCGATGCCGGCATGCTGTTCAGCGGCATGGACGGCGCCAATATCTGCGACGACTGCCTCGAAAAAGGCCATGCCATACTGCTCGAAAACGGCCTCGCCTCCCGGCGCGCGCCCTCGGCCGAGCCGCTCTCCTACGAGAGCCTGCTGCGCCCGGCGGCCATAAAGGAATTCCTCGACCGGTACGTAATAGGCCAGGAGGCGGCCAAGCGCACGCTGTCCGTGGCGGTCTATAACCACTACAAGCGCCTGCTGCACCGCCAGCAGTCCGCAGCCGACGACGTGGAAATCGACAAGTCCAACATACTGCTCGTGGGCGAAACCGGCACGGGCAAAACCTTGCTGGCCCGCACGATAGCGCGCCTGCTGAAAGTGCCGTTCACAATCGTGGACGCCACGGTGCTGACCGAGGCCGGGTACGTGGGCGAGGACGTCGAGGGTATCCTCACGCGGCTGCTTCAGGCCGCCGACTACAATGTGGGACAGGCCGAGCGGGGAATAGTGTTCATCGACGAAATCGACAAGATAGCCCGCAAGAGCGACAATCCGTCCATCACGCGCGACGTGTCGGGCGAAGGCGTCCAGCAGGCCCTGCTGAAGATACTCGAGGGCACGACGGTGAACGTGCCGCCCGAAGGGGGCCGCAAGCACCCCGACCAGAAATTCATCAAGGTCGATACCCGCGACATACTGTTCATCTGCGGCGGGGCGTTCGACGGCATCGGCCGCCATATAGCCCGCCGCCTCGACACCCACTCCATAGGCTTCGACGAGGCGGAGCACTCCCGCGGCATCGACTCCGAACATCTGCTGCGCTACGTGGCCCCGCAGGACCTGCGCTCCTACGGCCTTATCCCGGAAATAGTGGGCCGCCTGCCGGTGCTGACGTACCTCGACCCCCTCGACCGCCGGGCGCTGCGGGCCATCCTGACCGAACCGCGCAACGCCATCGTGAAGCAGTACGAGAAACTGTTCGCTCTGGACGGCGTGGAACTCAGCTTCGACGACAGCGTGCTCGACCTGATAGTGGACAAGGCGCTGGAATTCCGCCTCGGCGCGCGCGGACTGCGCTCGATATGCGAGGCGCTGATGCTGGACTACATGTTCGACATTCCGGCGGCCGGGCGACGCACGCTCCGCATCCGTCTGCCCTACGCCCGCCGGCGCATCGAGGAGGCCGGCTTCCGCGAAATCCGCCGCGCGGGCTGACCCGTCCCATAAAAGGTTCGTAAATAGGGAAGGTCGATTTACAAAATTGCCCGCATCGGTTTTCCGATTAAAAAAATTCATTACTTTTATCTGCCATTCGAAAAACGGATGGCCTTCGCTTCGTCGGTCAACTCGGGATGAAGCCGAAGGCGACCGGTCCGCATCGGTTTTTCACGCGGCTTTGTCAACAATCATTAAAACCGCCCGCAACGGACCGGCGGGCACAAGAAAGATGCGATGAAGAAACATTTATTATGCAAGACTGCCGCTTGCGTTTTTACGGCTATGGCTCTTACGCTGGTTTCCTGCAAGGAAGACAGTCCGGAAATGAATGCGGACCCCGATTCCCCCCCCCGCCCCCTGCGGTCGTACCGACCGTCGTGCTCGAACAAAAGGATGTAACCCCCGGGTCGATAAAATTTGAAATTACGCCCTCCCATGCCGGCGCCGTAGCCTATGTCGTATTGGAAGCAACGCAGGAGATACCTACCGTCGAGGAAATTCTGGCCGACGGAGAGAAGGTATCGGCTTCGGAGGCTACTCTCCACACCGCTCTGGACCTGAAGGAAGGGGCCGCCTACATTATCGCGGCCGGCGCCCGTGGAAGCGAAGAAACGGAATACGCCTACTCCAAGGTGGAAACTCTGGAAGTAACCACCGGCACGTACGACGCTCCGACCCTCGTTCTCGAGCTCAAAGAGGCGCTCCAGACAAAGCTCACCTTCACCATAACGACGACGAACGCCGTAGAGGCGGCCTACCTTTTCGTTCGCAACGAGGAGGCTCTGGAACCCGAAATACCCACCGTCGAGTACATATTCGCCAACGGCACGAAAGCCGCCGTCAACGAAGAAGATTCCATTACCCTCAACAATCTGGTTTACGAAGCCAAATATACGGTCTTCGCAGCAGCTCGCGGCATGTCGGAAGGTTCTTTCACGGAGGTCAAGAAGCTGGAGGCCGAAACTACCAACTGGTCCGAGGAGTACGAGGCGACACGCATGCAGTTCGGTTATTTCGGCAAGTCGATTTACGGAACCGAAAACGGCGAGTTCGTCATCCAGATGGACAACGTCATATGGGGCCCCGCTACATCCGAAGGTCCGGGATACGAAATGTCCATCCTGTGCTTCTCCGACTATTTCGAGAACCCGGCCGACGCCCGTATCGCTCCCGGAGTTTACACCGTCGACCAGAACAACCCCCGCACCAAATTCTCCATTAACTACGGCAAGTACTCCTGGTGGGGTCGTTACGACGATACGGGACAACCGGGCTCGAACGGCAACCTGCAAGCCGGAACCCTGACCGTCAGCGAACCGGTAAACGGCGAGTACGAAATCACGGCCGACTTCAAGATTTACGCAGGCACCTATCTCAAGATGACTTGGAAGGGCCCGATTACCTGGACCGACGAAACGCCGGTCGTTCCGACCGACCAGATATTCGACGCCACCTATGCCGAAGGCTCGTACAGCGGCAAGACGATTTACAGCAGCCATCCCGATTCCGACTTGTGGAACATCACCCTGCGCGACAAAGCGGATAATCCGCAGAAGAATCTGCACATGGAAATATATACCGACCCGGCGGTCGACCCGTTCAACCCGGCCATGCCCGATTGCGAGCTTATATGCAAGGGAGGCGGCAATACCGACCCCGGTACGTTCGCTCCCGGTAAAACGGATTATTACGGAACCTCGGGAACCGACATAAAGGTGGTGGAGAAAGACGGAGCGACCTATCCATACTACTGCAACGGCGGCAAGATTAAGATTACGAAAAGCGGCGGAAACTACACGATTGCATACGACCTCGAAACCAGCGACAATCAGAAGATTAAGGGTACTTACACCGGCCCGGTTGCCTTCGAGAACAAGTGGGACCCCTGGGTTACCGAACTCGACGTCAATGCGGACCGGATAGTCGATGCCGCCTATGTCAAAAACGGCTCTGTGGGACAGTATCGCATCACCCTCACCGACTGCGAACTGGACGGCAACGATATCCCAATCGGCAAGACCATCGGCTCCGTTGTGAGCCTCGACCTTATTTACGAGTATGCGGTCGAGGAGGATGGCAACTACATCATTCCGTCGGGAACGTACACCAAAAACGGCAACCAGAAATACAATACGAACGGAACACGTTTCGTAATGTACACCGCGCTGGGTTCGCGGTCGATGAAAGTGTACGACGGCACCATCGAAGTGAGCCGCACAAGCAGGATATACACAATCAAGGTAGAGTGCAGGGACAGCCAGGTGACGACCTTGAAATGTTCCTACACGGGCGAAATCCCCATCCCCGTCGATTAACCGACATCTGGCGAAGAAACCTTATCGCCGGGCTCGCCTGCCGTCGGCAGGCGAGCCCGGAAAAGGGGCCGTAAACAACCGAACGGCAGGGATTTACTGCTACGGCAGAAATGTATTTTCCGATACTTTCCTGTACGATGAATTAATAGAAACACTCGCCTTTTCTTCCAAATATTACATAGTAAAAGACCTGACCGGAAATCATCTGGAACTGTTGAATGTTTTCACGGAAAGGGGCATACATCTTCTTTCGCTCCTTAAAATCCATTGGAACCGCCCGGTAGCGTCTATCCGGAGTAAGTGGGCTTTATCCCTTGTCGGTTATTGGCTGCATGCGGGAACATATATCAAGGGTGATACCGGCTCGTAAGAGGTGTTGTCCGATAACATAAATTTTCCCACCGATTGGATATTTACCAATCCAACACTCTTACCCTCCGCTACCCGGACAAGTCGGAGGAACGGCTAAAGTACGCCTGCTGTCCCCTGAACCGAGAACTGTTTATCGAGCAAGACCGCGAATTTTGCATAGACGACCTTTGCCTAACCGAAGAACTATCTCCGACCCGAATCCGCCTCTACCTTATGGACGGCGTGGACATCTTTCCCGAACAGTGCAGGGTGATAATCGAACTGAAGAAAGCGTAAGGCACGCCATGCCGTGCGGCCGCTAATGGAGGGGTACGGGACTGGAAGGTGAGGGATAGCCGGGTCGGAACCGATAGTTGCTGTTAGGTAGCGTAGATAAAACAAATAGCTGAAACGGGGAGGGCAAATCAGGAAACAGTGGCGGCGGAAGCAGGACCAAAGGCTTTTCCATGCGGCCACGAGTGGTCCTATCCGTACTATGGAAGGTCTTCGAACGGCCAAGGAAAGAGTAAGTCATACATCAAACCACAACTGACGCCACAGGGTCTGATAATAGTCGTGCGTTGTATCTTATATCGTTTCTAAATCAAATAATTTGATAGATGTTAAACCACACCGTATTAACTTATAATATATTAATTATTAACACATTAGGATATAACAGAAAAAAATGCGACCTTTGTAAAATTAAGGATAAAATCAAAGGCCAATATGCGCTTCTCCGGACACGAAACATTCATATGTAAACAGTTCTGGCTTAAAAAAGGCTATGATTTTTTAATCTCCGGACACAAATTCGGGGATGATAATGCAGTCATAGAGTTAGGCGTCGGAAAAAACATGGTATCGTCTATCGGCTTTTGGATGAAAGCCTTCGGTTTATGCAACGATAAATGGGAGTTGTCTGAAGTAGCCCATTATATCTTCGGTGATAAGGGTAAGGATAAATATTTTGAAGATGTAGGTACAGCCTGGTTGTTTCATTATCTTTTAGTCAAAACAGATTATTCGTCTATATATAACCTGTTTTTCAACCAATTCAAGAGAGGCAGAATCGAGTTTACCTTACAACAGTTACATAATTATATCGAACGAGAGGCGAAGGAAGACAATACCTACAATCTCAATACAGTCAAATCCGACATCTCCGTATTCATACGTATGTATCAACGGCTTAACAGTATGGACAGTAAATCGGAGCCGGAGGATATATATTCAGGTATATTCAATGATTTGCAATTTATAGACAAAGCCCGTATCGAAAAGTATGATGAAAAAGGAATGGTGGATTGGTTTCGGATTTCTAATGAAGACAGAAGTAACCTTCCTGCCGAGATAGTGTTATTTGCAATACTTGATACGTATCCCGGAACGGACGTTATCGGGTTTAAGGAATTAGAAGTCGGACATAACTCGCCAGGTGTTATTTTCTCATTGAATAAAAACGGTCTGTATGCTAAAATAGAGCAACTTAGTAGGAAGTACACAGATATGGTATTTTCAAGTAATGCAGGTGTGCAAGTTTTGCAATTTAAATCTCCCATTAATAAATGGACTGTTTTAAACGACTATTATGCACAACATTAAACCTTACTATTCTCCTTCGATAAATATAATTCGAGATTTGAATAAAAATCTCAACTATATTCCTACCCCCAATGCCTTACAAGTATATACACAAATAGCCAAAAATTATACTACGGGAACACATTCCTTTAATATTATAGGCTCATATGGTACAGGTAAGTCTTCCTTTCTACTCGCTTTGGAGCATCATTTAAATGGCAAAAGAAATTATTTCAGTCCATTAAACGTGAGTTTTAAAGGATTAAAAGGGTTCGAGTTTCTGCCTATCGTCGGAGATTCAGTATCATTGTTGAGCTTTTTTGCCTCTAAATTCGGCTTAACAAATGAAGACTACAGTACTCACGAAGTCCTTACAAAGATTGAAGCGCAATACGAAGAAATTAAAAAAGCAGATAAAGGTTGGTTTATTGCAATAGATGAATTCGGAAAATTTCTCGAATATGCAGCCAGTAGCAATCCCGAAAAAGAACTATATTTTATACAGCAATTAGCAGAGTTAGTAAATGATGATTCCAAGAATATTCTTCTTGTAACTACGCTCCACCAAGGATTCAATGATTATGCATTAGGACTAACCAAAACGCAGCGTAACGAATGGGACAAGGTCAAGGGACGCTTAAAAGAAATTACATTCAACGAACCTGTTGAACAATTACTGTTATTGGCATCCGAACGTATTTCCTCAAAGAAAGAGACAAAAGCAACAAGCATAAATTTCAATGAACTGTTTGAAAGTATAGCAAAATCGAAAACCTTTCCGTTAAATAATTATTTCAATAAACGTATTGCCGAGAAGCTCCTTCCGTTTGACATTTTATCGGCATCAATTTTAACAAAAGCATTGCAACGATATGGTCAGAATGAGCGTTCACTATTTCAGTTCGTCGATTCAAACGACTACTTAGGATTAGAGGATTTTAATAGTAACGACAATCCGTTTTACAATATCAGTTGCGTATTCGATTATTTGTTATACAATTATTATTCGATATTAACCACAAAACATAATCCAGACTACCCTCAGTGGATAACAATTCGTAGTGCAATCGAACGGGCGGAAGGAGTATTAGGAGAACATATAGCCGAGGGGACAAAACTTATTAAAACAATCGGGCTTTTAAATATATTCGCCTCAGGTTCGGGGATTATAGACGACAATTTTCTTGTCAGCTATGCAAAACTTAGCCTCGGCCTCAAAAATGCAGAAGAAACTCTCGATAAACTATCCCGATTCAAAATCGTCACTTTTACCAAGTATGATAAACGATATAAACTGCTTGGTGGGACAGACTTGGATATAGAACAGGCAATCGCCAACGCTGAAATAGAAACAATTGCAGATATTGTTCCATATCTGAATAAGTATTTTGATTTTCCTTACATACAAGCCAAAGAGCACTTTTATAAAACAGGCTGCCCTCGCTTTTTTGAGTTTAAGATTTCCAACGCGCCTTATATCGGTAGAGTCGAAGAATTAGATGGAATTATCAATCTTGTTTTTTCCGAATCAAACGATGTTGTAAAGAATATCCCAAAGACAGGAGAACCTATTTTATATTGCCTGTACAATAACACAAAAGATATTCGCAACTTGCTCGTGGAGATAGAGAGTATCCAATACGTAAAACGGCAATACCCCAATGATAAAGTTGCTCTGCGGGAATTAGAAACAATGCTTTCTTACTATCACATAGTACTGAACGAGCAAGTATTTAACAGTTTGTATAGTTCGGCTGACAAGGTAACATGGATGTTTAATGGCGAAATTGTGAATATCTATAATCACAAGTCATTAAACCAAACGTTGTCCAAAATTTGTGACGAGGTTTATCCGGGAACTCCTGTTTTCAAAAATGAAATGGTTAATAAGACCAAATTGTCCGCTGCCATGCAGCCTGCACGTAAAAACTTCTTTAAATCATTGGTCGCAGATTATGACAAACCTAACCTGGGTTTCTCAAACGATAAGTTCCCACCTGAAAAAACCATCTATTTAGCACTGCTTAAAAACACAGGAATTCATAATGTGGATACCTTATCAAAACCAAGCGATGAAAGTTTTCAAGCACTTTGGAAGGAATGCATCCACTTTTTAGTGGATGCAAGAATAGCAAAGCTAAACATAAACGTTTTAATAGAACGTTTGCAGAAGAGACCGCTCAAGTTAAAACAGGGATTCATAGATTTTTGGGTTCCCGTATTTTTATTCATTTTCAAAGATGACTATGCTCTGTTCCATGAGAATATTTTTGTCTCAGATATTAACGACGAAACTTTATTTTTATTAAGCAAGCAACCTCAAGAATTTGAAATAAAGTCCTTTGATATATCCGGAATAAAACTGGACTTGTTCAATAGCTATCGAGCATTCTTAAACATTCAAAAAACAGAGAGTGTTACACATGTTAGTTTTCTTGAGCTTATAAAACCCTTCTTGGTTTTTTACGTTCAGCAACCTAAATACAACATACAGACAAAGCGAATATCGAAAAGAGCTATTGCATTACGTGAAGCCATCGCACTCTCAAAAGACCCTGAGAAAACTTTTTTCGAAGATTTCCCTCAGGCTATCGGCATACCATTGGAGAAAATTGCTCACAATCCGGAATTAGTTAAAGAATATATCGATACATTACAAAATCTGGTACGAGAAATCAGGACGGCTTATGAGGAATTAATAAACCGAATTGAGAATTTCATTTTAATGGAATTTATTGGGGAAGAACTTCCCTTTATTGAGTATAAAAAAGTATTGCAGAAAAGATTCAACAATCTGAAAATTCATCTTCTTCTCCCTAAACAGAAAGTGTTTTATCAGCGCCTAATGTCAGGTTTGGATGTACGCAATGCCTGGCTGAATTCTATATGCCAATCCGTTATGAATGGTAAAACATTGGATATGATTTCGGATGACGAGGAAAAGGTATTATATGAAAACCTTCGGGATATGATAGGTGAATTGGATAATCTTTGTAACTTAGCCAAGTCGGATATCGATTTAGAAAAAGAAGATGTTTTCAAATTAGAAATAACATCGTTCCTTAAAGGTTTACAAAGACAAACTCTGCGCTTGCCTAAAGGGAAAATGAAAGAAGTCGATTCTCTGGAAAACGATATTAAAGGAAAATTAAGCGATGATAGAACAGCTAATATCGTTTTGCTTCTAAAACTACTACAGGACGAAATCGATGGAAGGTAACTTAAAAACAGTTAGGCATGTGCTTGGTATTTCCGGAGGTAAAGATAGTGCAGCATTGGCTATATATCTTTACAATAATTACCCCAGCCTGAATATTGAATACTATTTCTGTGATACGGGTAAGGAGCTGAAAGAAACGCTTGAACTTATTAACAGACTCGAAGTATATTTGGGGAAAGAGATAAAAAGGCTAAAGGCAGTTCAAAATGACCATTTTGAGCCTTTCGATTTTTATTTGAAATCCGTTGGGAACTTTTTACCTTCCGTACAAGCCCGTTGGTGTACTCAGAAGCTCAAATTAGAGCCCTTTGAAAAATTTATAGGCAATGATGCGGCCATATCATATGTAGGCATTCGTGGCGATGAAGATAGAGAAGGTTACATATCTACCAAACCGAATATCCAGTCTATTTTTCCATTTCGGAAAAACATATGGAGTATGGAAATTCTGTCAAACTTTTTCCAGAACGAGCATATTCCACTTCACATAAGTATTTACAAGTCCGTTGCCGAAAAATCCGTTTATGAAAGAGCAAAAGAAATATTGGAAACTCCGAAAAGCAACGAATTTACATTATCGAAAAAGCTGAAAGCTTTGCTTGATATAAGCGCAAGCACTTTTAATAAAGCCGTGTTTATATTTCTCAAAGACAAAAATCACCCAGTCTCGTATCTAAACGAGTTTCCTTTGCTTGACCATGAAGATAATCTGAAGCGAGAAGACATTTTCAAATTGTTGCGAGATAGTGGGATTGGCGTCCCTGCTTATTATGAAAAAATTCCGTTCGTGGTTGACGGGCAAACAGGAATGTATGCTCGTAGTCGGTCCGGTTGCTATTTCTGCTTCTTCCAACAGCGCATAGAATGGATTTGGTTGTACGAACAACATCCGGACCTATTCAAAAAGGCAATGAGATACGAAAAAGACGGTTATACATGGATTCAAGGCGAACCTTTGGAAGAGCTAATCAGGCCCGAACGCATTCGTCAAATCAAGCTGGATGCTATTAAACGGAGCGAGAAAAGTGCAGCCGCTCAAAAATCTCCTTATCTAATAGATATGTTGATAGATGCGGAAAATATAGGGTGTGCAAATTGTTTTATTTAGCATCTATGTAAGTGTATATGTCGCAAAATATAAAAGATATTGGCTTCACGGTTGACGCCGGACTAATAGACAGATTGGGCCGAGAATTAGTGGGTCGGGCTGAAACCGCCGTGTCGGAACTCGTCAAAAACTCGTACGATGCGGATGCAACCGAGGTAAAAGTTACATTTATTGATTCCGATACTATTGGAGGGAGTTTAATCATTGAAGATAATGGCGTGGGTATGAACGAATTGCAACTCGAACAAGGGTTTATGCGCATTTCTTCAACTGACAAGATACACAATCCTGTTTCTAAAAAGTATGCAAGAACAAAAGCCGGCAGAAAGGGGATTGGTCGTTTTGCTACTCAAAGATTAGGAAAACAGCTTACGATAGTTTCACAAACCAAAGAAGCTGATTATGCAATTCGCATTGTTATAGATTGGGATAAATACAAAATAGACCAAGATATTACTTCCATTTCGTTTCCTCTTGAATTTATTGAAAAAACAAAAGAGGAAGGGACTACTTTAATTATTGATGGATTAAGAGATGCCTGGTCAGAGCCGGCAATCAAACGCATATTTAGATATGTGTCTGAATTGTTACAACCGAATTATCTGTCCGAAAAAGGCAGAGAAAATCGTACCGCCTCTCAAGACGTTCAAACCTTTGTGGTTTCATTTTATAGAAAAATCGGAGACAATATCGAAGTAGTTGCTAATGAACAGAAGTTGATTTTCGATAAAGCATTGGCTACCATCGAAGGTACTGTCGATAACAATGGATTTGTATCCATTAAGGTATTTAGTAGTCCATTAAGGCTGAATGACGAAATACCAATACATTCAGATAATGCAAGCGAAAATTTCGGTTTAATAAAAAATGTTCATTTCAGGGTTTACTACTTTATCTATAACAGGCATGAATATTATCAAGGCAGAATTTCGCCTTTAGAGCTAAGAAGCGTACAATCTATCGCGGAGAATTCGAGTGGAATTAGATTGTACAGGAATGGATTTAGGGTGCTTCCTTATGGCGAAGCTTTAGACGATTGGCTGGGGTTAGACAAGCGTTGGAATGCCCAAAGCGGAATCAACGTACCGTTTGGGAATAAAAATTTCTTTGGTTTCGTCGAGATAATAGACCCATCCGGAAACCAATACGAGGAAACAGCAAGCAGGGAGGGATTGATTGAGAACGACTCTTTCATGGAATTAAAACAATGCCTTCATCTTGCATTTCGAACCGTCCAGCTTAGATTAACCTCCGCTCTTGAAGAACCCAGAAAAGCAAGAGAAAAAAAGAAAGACCGAGGGAAAAGAAGTCCTTCCGAAATCATTAAGCATTTAAAAGACAAAATAGGTCAATCTATACCGCCTGAAAATGTTGATGAAGATTTTAATGAACTTGAGGATGTCATTCAAACGACTATCGATGAAAATAACCTGCTAAGAGTGTTGGCCGCGATGGGATTAACCATTGGAGAATTTGCCCATGAAGTAACTTTATTCGGTCCAGATATTAATGGATATTTAAGTAAACTGTTAGAACAAAAAGAACTCTCTCTTACTTCCATACACTTATTAGAATCCTTAAGTTTTGACATCCGGAACTTTTTAGCCTATACGGCATATTTCAATACGGTTATTTCGGAAAATGTAAGCAGAGAAACCAAACCGGTCTCTATACGTTCGGTCGTCAGAGATTTCATAAAAATTATCCAACGTAATTTGGATAAAATCGGCATACAGGCAGAGGAGCCTCAATTTTATGGATATGACCTTTATACTACCCCCATGCATGTATCGGAGTGGATTTCTATCTTATATAATTTATATACAAATGCTAAAAAAGCGATAATAAAAGCAAAGGTACATGGACAAATTAATATCGTAGGGGGCAAAGAAAACGGAATGATATATCTTGAATTCAGTGATAACGGAGAGGGCATCCCGGAAGAAAATAAAGAAAAAATCTTTCTTCCATTTTTTACCACTTCAACTCCTGCCGGGTTTTCTGCACCATCGGATGAGCAATTGTTAGGGACGGGTCTGGGACTAAAAATTGTTAAGGATATTGTAGAATCTCATAATGGTAATATTTCTGTAATAGAGCCGGAAACCGGTTATGCGACTTGTTTTCGAATAGAAATACCAAAAGCCACAAAAGAAGAACTTGAAGCACATGGCATATAATTATATTTATATCGACGACGAAGATGCTATTAATGGAATAATAGCTGGTTTAGATAATGAAAATATTAGCATTTCATACCACAAGCCAAAGGTAGCATGGAATGATGAAATGTCATTCTTTGAGAAAGAACACAGTAATATAGATGGGTTGATATTAGACCTGCGTTTGGAAGATGGTATAAACGGCATCGAGTTTAAAGGTTCTACCTTAGCGCAAGAAATCCGGACTCGCCAAAAAGAAAGAAAAATACGTTCTTTTCCTATCGTTCTCTTTTCCGCTAACAGTAAATTAGAAGAATCTTTGGATAAAACAGCAAAAGATTTATTCGACCTTATCCAGGAAAAAGGGAAATTAGATAATACTGACGCTATAATAAATTTTAGAAATCATTTATTGTCCCTTTCCGAAGGATACGAATTATTATGCGAAACAGAGGCAAAGTCGATTGAGAATATACTCGGTATAAGTAGCGGTGACATCCGGGACTCTCGTTTTATAGCTACATTCAATGAACAACTTGGATTGCCTGTTCATAATATTGCTAAATTTGTTTTAACCGAAATGCTTAACCGCGAAGGATTGCTGATTTCGGAAAAAGTCTTAGCGGCACGATTAGGCATCGATATTGAAAAATCCGCCGACTGGAAGGAATTTTTGAAAAGAGTTATGCTGTCACTTAAATACACCGGTGTGTTTTCCGATTACTGGACACGCTGGTGGATGCCATTGTTGGAAAAATGGTGGAATGAAATTTCCCCGAATGATTATTTTCGGTCGTTATCCGCTGAAATACGCACAAGAATAATCAAGGAAACAACCGGTCTCGAAAGGTTGTTTCCGATTGAAAAAGCCGACAAGAGCAACAGCGATACTTTTTGGACGGTGTGCAAAGGCACAGGTGTTCCCATAGATACGACAGACGGCCTAATACTTCCTAACCAAGATAATTTGTATCCTTGGCAAGACAAAGAATATGTTTCTGTATTCGAAGCCCTGGAAGAATCAAACAAAAGTGCATGGGGTAAAGTAGCATCGTCGGAGAAAGCTCGGTTAGAAAAACTGAAAAACATATTTGGGAATGCCGTGCGTATACGAAAATAGCAAGGAATCGATAAGTAGAGACTTGGAGCAATTAGCGGTACTGCTAAACGTTCATAATTTTTGTAAGGATACAAGCTCCTTATATCAGGCTTCTAAATTAGAATATAATGACGGTGATAATTGGAAATACGAGATTGATATCCCCATAACGGTTAACACGATACCCTCTCATATAAGACCAATAGAGATTGAATGCTTGGACATCCGTTTTTCCCTAAATATTGAAGGTATGTTTCTTCCGGAAGATGCGCTGGAAAACCCGCTTAGTAATTTAAAGTTCGATATAGTCATTCAAGGCCTTTCTACCCTTGAAACATATATTGCTACGTGGCACCTCGACAAACATGTTTGCAAGGAGGAGGATGGGAAGAGTAAATTCATCCATCCAGAGTATCATTTTTCTTTTGGTGGGAGCAAGATGTGGGAGCAGTCCCTAAACTATGGCAATATTTTAATTCATCCGTCGCCTCGGCTTCCTCATCCTCCTATGGATGCCGTTCTCGGAGTGGATTTTATTTTACAGAATTTTATTGACAAAAAAGACATACAAAAATTAATAAACACACCTGAATATAAGCGCATTGTAAGAAATTCTCAGCGACGTTTATGGATGCCGCTCATGCTTGCTGCTGCAAAACACTGGTGCAGTCATGTGGATTGTGCATATTCCAAGGGAACAAGCCTATGTGAATCAATTTATCCAATGCTGATAAAATAAGGAACATCAGGCTCTTTTTAATCTTGAGATGATACAAGATACAACTATTTTAGACGGCAAACAGTTGGTTCTTGTTATGGTTTGATATAGAACTTACCCTTTCTCAGCCGCCTGACACCCTTCCGCATCGCGAAAAGGACAGGTCGGAGCCGTGTGGCAAAACCTTCCGGATAATCTCCCGTCGCCTGCCCGCCCCGGATGGGCCGACTCCGTTTCGCACGACTGCTTTCGTCTTTACTGTCATTCTACAAAACAGGCCGGTACCCAGCAGTCTTTGCGTGCGAGCACGCACGATTGCCCTCGGCTTTCACTATCTTTCCATAAGACAGGATGCGGTTCGGACAAAGCATCGAACAAGTTCGTGCTTTGTCGCTCACCTTTCACTATCTTTGTCCCGATGAATTGCGAACCGACAGTCGGCGAAATAGCCGGGCGCGTGCGGCGCGGGGAAAGGTTGTCCCCCGATGAGGCCGTCGTGCTGTACCACCATGCTCCCCTGTCGCTGCTGGCGTCGCTGGCCCGCGGGATAAAGGAGCGCCTGAGCGGCGACGCCGTTTACTACAACCGTAATTTCCATCTGGAGCCTACCAACATCTGCGTATTCTCCTGCCGCTTCTGCTCCTACCGGCGCGGGGCCGACGACCCCGGCGCGTGGGACTACTCGCTCGACGAGGCCGAACGCATCGCCCGCTCCCATGCCGGCGACGGCGCTACGGAGGTGCATATAGTGGGCGGGGTACACCCGGAGCACGATATCCGCTGGTACGCCGAACTGATACGCCGCGTGAAGGCGGCCGTTCCCGGAGCGGCGGTAAAGGCATACACGGCCGTCGAGCTGGGCTACATGATACGCAAGGCCGGGATGAGCCTGCGCGACGGACTGGCGCTGCTGCGCGAGTCCGGCATGGACGCCATTCCGGGCGGCGGCGCGGAAATCTTCGACGAAACGCTGCGCTCGCGCATCTGCCCGGAGAAGGGCACGGCCGCCGAGTGGCTGGCCCTGCACGAAGAGGCTCACCGCATGGGCCTGCGCAGCAACGCCACCATGCTCTACGGCCACGCCGAAACCCCTGCCCAGCGCATCGACCATCTCGACCGCCTGCGCCGCCTTCAGGACCGCACCGGCGGTTTCGACGCCTTTATTCCCCTGAAATACCGCGCCCGCCACAACTCCATGGAGGCGCTGGGCGAAGTGCCCGTAACGGAGGACATGCGCACGCTGGCCCTCTCGCGCATTTATCTGGACAATTTTCCGCACATAAAGGCCTACTGGGTCATGTACGGCCGCGACACGGCCGAAACGGCCCTGCTGTTCGGGGCCGACGACATCGACGGCACAATCGGAAACACCACGAAAATATACTCCATGGCCGGGGCCGAGGAAACGGCTCCGTCGCTCGGCGTGGAGGAGATAGAGCGCATGGCCGCCTCGGCGGGCCTCAGGGCCGTGGAGCGCGACACATTCTATAACGAGATACACAGAGCATTATGAGCACCCCCACCGGCAAACCGTCTTCCCGTCCGCAGGCTCCCCGTCGAAAAACGGGGCCGCGGAAACCCGCCTCCCGCCGAACCCCGGCACGGGGAGCCGCAAAGCGGTTCTTCTCGCACTATCTGGTGCGCCATGCGATTCTGGCCGTCAGCCTCGTGGTAATCTTCCTGTTCGCCGCGGCACTGCTGCTGGGCCTGTTCACGCGGCACAACCGCTACCGCTCCGTTCCCGACTTCGTGGGCATGAGCATGTCCGAGGCGGACGCGGCCGCACGCGACGGCCGCCTGCGCATCGAAATAAACGATTCGCTGTACGTTCCCCTTTATGCCGGAGGCACGGTGCTGGAGCAGCGCCCGGCGGCAGGCTCGAAAGTAAAAGCCGGTCGGCGCATCTTCGTGACGGTCAACTCCTACCGTCAGAAAAGGGTCCCGGTTCCGTACGTGACCGGCTTTTCGCTCCGTCAGGCCAAGAACAACCTCGAAACGGCCGGCCTGAGCATCGGCGAGCTGGTTTACGTGGAGGACATAGCCACAAACTACGTGCTCGAACAGCGTGTGGACGGCCGTACGGTCGCTCCCGGCGAGCAGGTCGAAGCCGAGCTCGGCTACGGCGTGACGCTGGTGGTGGGGCGCAATCCCGAAAGCGGCCCGGTAATCGTTCCGCGCGTGGTGGGGCTGCCTCTGCGCGAGGCCGAAAGCCGGCTGTGGGAGAGCGGCCTCAACGTGGGGCGGCGCGTTTTCGACGAGGGCATAGACGAGCTGAACCGCAAGAACGCCCGCGTATGGGCGCAGTCGCCGGAGCAGACCTCCGCGGCCCCGCCGGGAATGCCGGTGGAAATAAAACTGACTCTCGATGCGGGCAGGGTCGCCCGCGGGGAAACCGACAGCGACCGGGCCGCCGCCGAAATGCTCAGGGCCAAAACCGACAGCCTTGCCGTGAAGGAATGAGCGAGGAAGACCGCATAGCCGCCCCTGCGGAGGACGAAGCCGACGAGCTGTACGAGCACTTCTCGCTGACGGCCGACCCCGGCCAGTCGCCCCTGCGCATCGACCGCTGGCTGTCCGACCGGCTGCGGGGTTCGTCGCGCACCCGGATTCAGGCCGCGGCCGACGCCGGCTGCATCCTCGTCGGGGGGCGTCCGGTAAAGGCGAGCTACAAGGTGCGCCCCGCCGACCGGGTGTCGGTGGTGCTGCCCTATCCGCGACGCGAAACGGAGCTCGCCGCGGAAGACATTCCGCTGGAGATAGTTTACGAAGACTCCGAATTGCTGGTCGTGGACAAGCCCGCGGGCATGGTGGTGCATCCGGGGCACGGGAATTGGAGCGGTACGCTGGTGAACGCCCTGCTGTGGCATCTGAAGGACGAACCGGGGCCGGTTCCGGAAGGGGGCCGCGCCGGGCTGGTGCACCGAATCGACAAGGACACCTCCGGGCTGCTGGTGGTGGCCAAGACCGAGCGGGCCAACGCTTCGCTGGCCCGGCAGTTCTTCGAGCACACCGTACGCCGCCGCTACGCGGCGCTCGTGTGGGGTTCGTTCGACGCCGCCGAAGGCGCCGTGGAGGGGAACATAGGCCGCAGCCTGCGCGACCGCAAGTCCATGGCCGTCTATCCCGACGGCAGCGCCGGCAAGCATGCCGTGACCCACTGGCGGACGCTGCGCGACTTCGGCTACGTAACCCTCGTGGAATGCCGGCTCGAAACCGGGCGCACCCACCAGATACGCGTGCATATGGCCCATATCGGCCATCCGCTGGTGGGCGACGAGCGTTACGGCGGCGCTCGCATCCTGCGCGGCACGACGTCCGGCTCCTACCGCCGCTTCGCGGAGAACTGCCTCGCGGCGATGCCCCGGCAGGCGCTGCACGCCCGGTCGCTGGGATTCGTCCACCCCGCCACCGGGGAGGAAATGGATTTCGAAAGCCCGCTGCCGCCCGACTTCGCGGAGGTGCTTTCGAGGTGGGAAAACTACACGGCCGCACGCACGGCCGGAAAAGATACGCAGTTATGAAAAAAACCGTACTCCTGTTGCTCGCGGCGGCCGCTGCCGCCTCGTGCGCGACCAAAGGCTCGTCGCCGGTCGAAAGCGACTTTTACGGAACGTGGGTGAAGCCGGTTTCCGGTATGCCCGGCACGTTCGAAGGCTTCGTGCTGCACGGGGGCGACAGCGCCTCGTCGGTCAATACCGCCACGCTGGTTTACGACCGCTGGAAGCTCGACGGCGACCGCCTGATTCTGCGCGGGCGCAGCATCGGCAACGGACAGACCATCCGCTTTACCGACACCCTGCGCGTGGTGCGCTTCACGCCCGACACGCTGGTGGTCGGCGACGGCGCCTACCAGACGACCTACATACGCGGCGGCGGCCGCGGCGAAAACTGACCGGCGCCCGGAGCGCCCTCCCCGCCGCACCGTCTTCCGTTCCGTCGGGAACGCGGGCGACGCGGGGCGGAATCGACTGTCACTTAAACAGGAAACCATGAACACTCGTACATTCACCATTATCAAACCCAACGCAGTGGCGGCCGGAGCTTCGGGCCGCATCCTCGACATGATGATTGAGGGCGGCTTCCGGCCGGTGGCGTGGAAGCTGACCTTCATGAGCCGCGACAAGGCCGAGAAATTCTACGCCGTCCACCGCGGCCGGCCCTTTTTCGACGAGCTGGCGGACTTCATGTCCTCGGGCCCGGTATTCGTCGGCGTGCTCGAAAGGGAGGACGCCGTAAAGGCCCTCCGCGCCCTCGTGGGCGACACCGACCCGTCGAAGGCCGCCGAAGGCACGATTCGCCGCCTCTACGGCGAGTCGGTGGGCCGCAACGCCGTCCATGCGTCGGACAGCGACGAGAACGCCCGCGCCGAGTGGAGCCTGTTCTTCACCGACGACGAAATCCTCACCGCCGGCTACCGTCCCTGACGGCCCGGCGATTCTTCACGGAATCCGTACGCCCGCTTCCGTCCGGGCCGCACCGCCGCGGCCCGGCTTTTACTCGATTGGTATTCTGCCGAACCATTCGCGCGCATACTGCCGGACAAGCGCCGCAGCGTCCGGTCGAGTTTTCCGCGCGGAATCCCGAGCTCCCGGTCGAGCAAGCGGTACAGGTCGTCGTCCGAAGCTCCGTACTCCAGTCCTTTCCTGAGCAGCGGCAGGCCCCCTTTTCGAGCGCCGTCCGGCAGATTGCAAGGCCAAGAAAGTAGGAGAGGGTCGTAATGTCGTCCAGCCGGTAGAACGAAGGCAGGTCGGCGAGGTCGACCTCCGGATGCGCCGACAGATACTCGTCCATGCGGGCGAAGTGCTTTTCCAGCGGCAGGCCGGTCTTGACGTTGTCGCCGATGAAATAGTCGGCCAGTCCGTTGAGCAGCAGCCCGTGTGCGCGGGGATAGCGGTTGTTTATCAGCCGCGTAAGCTCGTACCCGCAACACTCGCCGCGGCGGGCGTTGGAGTATATTATGCCGTTATCCGTATCGCAGAAACCGCACTGTCCGGCGTAATTCATCCCCATTTCCACCACGTAATCGAATCCTTTCAAGCGCATGATGCCGTCGCAGCTTTCGGCTATGTAGTGTTCGACCTTGTCTATGCCCGCATCGAACTTGTCGTTGAAGAAGGCCACGAGCCTCGCAGCCCTTTCAGCCTCGTACGGATTGAACGGATAGGAGGGATAATACCGGTATTCTATGGGGCCTGCGGTTATGCGCGGCCACGCGGCCGTATGGCGCGACAGCCAGTTGGTAAGACGGAATCCGCCCCGGCCGTCCGGCTCGGCCACTACGTTGATTATGGCCATTATGTACGGCGGGGCTCCGTCCCAGTAAAACACCGAGCGCACCACCCGGTCCTCGCCGAGCGGATAAATCGAAATGACTTGGTTTTTCAACCCGAACGCGTACAGCCCCGGCGTAAGGAACCCTTCCGACCTGAGCAGGTCGTAGCTCCGGTAACGGGCCTTGTCCGCTTCGCTCCAGCGCGGGTTGTCGTACAGGCTGTCGGGGTCGGCGGCCAGATAGTCCCTCCACAGCCGGAACGCCTTCATCGCGTCCGGGTCGGTCAGCCGTGTGGAATCTATGGAATACGCGAGGGTGCATTCGATTTTCTGCGCCGTCCCCCGGAAAGCGCAACAGCTCGCCAGCAGGCTCGGCAGGCCCCGCCTGTCGGCCATGCGCAGCATCTGATAGCCTGTTCCGGCCAGCCCGGTGAAAAGTCCGTACAGCCTGCCCCGGCTGCCGTCGCCGCAGCGCACCGTACGCCCGGCGTTAATCTGCGCCGACAAAGCCTCGGCCCGGCGAGGCCCGTATTGCAAACTTACCACTAATCAATTTATTATGCAATACTACGGTAAAGCCCTCCCGCTGCTTTTCTTGCGCCAGTCCTTCCGTTATCCGTTCTCTTACGATACCCCGTTCCACTTCTTTTTCCCACCGCCCGACCTTCCGCCTGCGGCTCCGGCCTGCAACTCCTCGACTTCCGACCCTCTCCACGGCCTTTTCGTGCGGCTCCGGCTTCCTGCTTCCCCCGCTTCCGAGCCCTCCCTGCAGCCGACAGCCACCCGACTTGCATCCCCACAGGTCAAATAGCATTCATAAGGAATAACCTGTCCCCCTCTTTAGGCCGCCCCGCACCCTGAGGACTTGCACAACCTCCGTTCACGACCGCACGGCAAGACTTTCAGTCTTCTCCCGTCCTGCATAACGCCTAAGGTCATTTCCGGGCATATTCGTAAAAAAGCGGCCGGAGCCTTTGATTTTCATTAGAATAGCCTTATCTTTACGGAAATTGGTTGGTTTTGGCGTATAACGGTCGCCTTTTCGTTTCCTTTCCGGCCCTGCCAGCCGGAAAAGACTTCGGCCGGGAAACGGAAAGGCGGCAAATACGAAACCTGAACTCGAACGGCACTTGCACAGTCCGACCGCCGCGCCGTACGCATCCGTCGGCCGGCCGGGACGTACGGAGCGTCCCAACCGCAAACATTAAAAATCTAAACCAACCGAAAAATGAGCAAATTCAAGATTATCGAAAAAAGCCGCTTTCTCGACGAGGGGGAAATGTCCGGCGTAGAAGGAGGAGACCCCATTCAGGTTTGTATCCCTAATCACGGCTCTCTGTGCTCCGCTACCCGGTACTCCATTATCGGGCCGTGCACGGGCCTGAACTACGAGTCCTGCGGGATTGTGGGAACCTACCGCAACTGTGGCGACGTCGTACCCTACAGCTCCTGCAACAGCGGCGGGATATTTACCTACGTAATTCCCCATCTCTGACCTCACCGCCCGACGGCCGGCCATCCGGCGCACGGAAGCGCCCGCTTACTGGCCGCCGGGCCTTTACGCTAACCCGAACCTCGCCATGAAAATCTCGGTTTACACGTTTCCTTTCCGCAACGGAGAGGAATATTACCTGTACAATACCCTTTCCAACGCCCTTATGGAAGTCGGCGCCGACGACTACCTCCGGGTGGAAACCGCCGCCCGCGACGGCTCTCCGGTCGGGCGCGGGGATTTCGACGAAGAACTCTACGCCGCCCTGCTGGAAAACAACTTCATCACCGAAAGCGACCGGGACGACTTTCTCGCCTACAAATCCGTAATAATGAGACAGCGTTCCCGGCGCGACAGCATGCACCTTACGCTGGCCCCTACCATGGACTGCTGCTTCCGTTGCCACTACTGCTTCGAAAAGTACAAGGAAAAGAAATACATGACCCCGGAGGTCATGGACGGCGTGGTGAAGTACGCGACCGCCTTCCCCGACCTTCGCGGCATACGGATTACATGGTTCGGCGGCGAGCCGCTTATGGCGCTTCCGCAGATGGAGGAGTTCCACCGCCGCCTTACGGAAAAGTGGAGGGGACATCTTTCGTCCAACATCATAACCACCGGTTACCATATCGACCGCGAGGCCGTGCGCGTGCTGAAGGCCGTGGGAGTGTCGTCCGTACAGATTACCCTCGACGGCATGCGGGAAACCCACAACCGCGTAAAGCATCTCGAAGGCTGCGACGACGTGTTCGGCAGAGTTATCGACAACATCGACATGCTTACCGCCGAATCTCCTGAAATCCATACGGTCGTTCGCGCGAACCTCACTCGTACTAACGCCGACGAGTACGTGCCGCTTTACCGGATGCTGCACGAAAGGTTCCGCGGCCGGACCAATTTTTCCGTCAGCCCGGCGTTCGTGCTCGACCGCGGGACGAGCGCGTCGTCCGCCGGAACCCGCTCGGAGCTGTTCGGCCACCGTCAGCGTTCCCGGTTCGTACTCGGCCTCGCACGCGAGGGGATACCCTCCCCGTTCGTCGGCTACCCGGAAAGGTTCTTTACCGAATGCGCCATACGCAACGATATGGCCGTGTCGTTCGACCCGGAAGGCTACATGTACAAGTGCTGGGAAATAATCGGCAATAAAGAATACGCCGTCGGACGCCTCGATTCAGACGGACGCCTCGTCGAAGTGAACCGCACGCTGCTGAACCGCCAGCTCTACGGAGCCGACCCGGTGGAGAACAAGACCTGTTCCGCCTGCCGCTACCTGCCGGTCTGCAACGGCGGCTGCCCCCTGCAACGGATAGAAAACGAGTTCGAGGGAAAGAAAAACTGCTTGTGTACCCACTACAAGGGCTATATGGAGGAATTTCTGAGAGTGTACCTCGCCATGAAAAGGAACACGGTGGAAATCCGGGCGGAATAACCCCGCCCGGCCCAACCTCCGCTTATCCTTTCTTTTTACCGCACCGGTCCCGTCCCGGCGACCGGCCGGGAGTATCCGCCCTTCGGAACAGGACGCCGCAACGGGCTACCAGACATTCCTGTGAATTCTGTCCTCTGTCCGGATTTCCTTCTGTTTGCAGATATGGGCATCTCCGGCCGCATAGCCTATGGCAAGAAAACAGGTGAACTCATATCCGTCCGGAGCACCGACCAGCCGTTTTACATGTTCCGGCTCGTCGCCTGTGGGAATACGGAATGCGCACGCCAGCCCCTCGGCCGTTGCCGCCAGCAGGATATTTTCGACCGCGGCCCACGCCGAAGCGAAATAGTTGAGGGAACTCTGGTCTTCCGGACGGCACAGCGGACAGTCTTTCTGCCGGAAAAACGGCAACACGAGGCAGTTGCTCTGCATAAGCATGCGCTTTTGCTTGGGCAACGCATCGACGAACATGGCATACTCGTCCCTGTCCATCATGCCGGCGGCAGCTTCGAGCCCCGCCTGCTGAATGTTCGCGGCGTTTTTCGCCACGGGCGATACGAGCCGGGCGATGTTTTCACGTCCTCTCGACACAACGAACTCCAGTTGCCGCAGATGGTCGTTGGTAGGAGCCCTGAAAGCAGCCGACAGAATCTTTTCCAATACTTCGTCCGAAACCTCCCTGTCGGAAAAATCGCGGATGGTTCTCCTTTTCTCCAATACGCGGTAGAAATCCATAACTACACGTTTTAAAGGTTGTACTTCCTGTTTCTCCGGCAAAGTTACGACGCACCTTTGTTGCATATTTGTGGCATCGTTTCGGATTATTGTCGTAAATTTGCAATCGTACCGGTTTCAGCCGGCTTTTATGGACGACACCCCTATCCCCTACGAATTGCCCGAAACGGATAACCATTCGTTTTTCTTTATAGACCAACGGGTAGAAACAGACATCGAAGCCAAGCTCCACCGGCACGATGCGTGGGAACTGTATTGCGTAATTCACGGATACGGCAACCGGATGGCGGGCGATACGCTGCAACCTTTCGAGGCGGGCGACGTAGCTTTGATACCGCCGTCCATGCTCCACCGTTGGGAATATGCGTCCGACTCGGCGGACAAGGACGGGTGCATCCGCTATCTGATGGTCGCTTTCCGCCATTCGCTCGTAGAACGAAGCACGGAGGTATTTCCCGAATTGCGCAACCGGCTGGCAGGGGTTGGGTATCCGACCGTTGCGCTGAAATTCGGACCGGAAAGTTCCCGCACCGTCCGCAACGCGTTGTCGCGAATGAACGGCATGGACGAGCTGGGCCGACTGTGCGAAATGTTACGCCTGCTGCCCGCCGTTTTCACTTCATCCGACCGTACGCTCGCCGGTAAGCCGATGCGCATAGAACGCGACGTGCGCCGGATGCAGCAGATTTGCGCCTATGTGATGGCTCATTACGTCCATGCCATTTCTCTCGACGACATTGCAGCGGAAGTAGGCATGAACCGTTCGGCGTTCTGTTCCTACTTCAAGCGTTGCAAGGGGATGACGTTCTCGCAGTTCGTTACCCGATACCGTCTCGATACGGCCTGCGAGATGCTGGAGCACTCCCGGAAACAGGTGTCGGAGATATGCTATACGGTCGGATTCGACGACGTACCTCATTTCAACCGGGTTTTCAAAAAGTCGAAACACATGTCGCCGGGAGAATATAGAAAACAGACGTCGAGCCGGAGAACTTCCGGGGCGGCGAAACGACCCTCGCCGTGACGTCGAGTTTTCTCGCCTTAATAATTCCAACTCCAATCGCGCATTTACCCTTCTGCCCGGCCAAATGAACCCGCTTCCGAGCCGCCTCCACGGCCTCTCGCAAGCAGCTCCGGCCTCCAGCTACTCCCGCTTCCGAGCCCTTTCGTATGCGGCTCCGGCTTCCAGCTCCTGCCGCTTACGAACCGCCCGCCAGCGGCTCCGGCCTCCAACTGTTCAGCTTCCGCACCGCCCGCCGCCCCTGAACAGCCTTCGCTGCCCCCGCCTCGACCGCTGCAACATCCCCCGCGCCGCGCCCCGAACCGCCGAACCCAATCCGCCGCGCCCCAACCCGTCCATCCCCCCCCCGCACACCGAGCGTACGGAAAAAAACGTTATCTTTGCAACCATGCCCGTCGCACAGGCGATGAAACACTCCGTACGCACATACCTGCTGCTGTTCTGCCTCGCCTGCGCGGCCGCGTCGGCCCGCGCGCAGAACTTCGGAACCGTCGACCGCGGCCGCGGACAGTACGGCGGCCCCGGCGGCATCGGCAGCATCGGAGCCAACCCGTTCGACCCGAACAACCCCGCCAACAATCCCTACGGCGAGGGCTACGACCAGGACGGCAACCCGCTCCCGCCGCCCGACACGGTCCCGCCCCGCGAGCGCAAGCCTCTGGAATCCTACTTTTTCGACGACTCGGTGCGCTCGCGCAAGGTGTTCTCGTGGACGGTGGACATGTACACCAACAACGTCCGCATGCGCGAGCTGGACACGACGCTCGCCGGCTTCGAGGTCGATTACCCGTTCATGCGCGACGGCGTAGGGGCGGCCTATCTGGGCAACCTCGGCGCGGCGGCCGTGCCGCTCGACTACTACGACCGCCCGCGCGGCAACGACTTCACCTTCGCCGACCCGTACTACGCCTACCTCTACACCCCCGAAAACGCCCCGTTCTACAACGGAAAGACGCCGTTCACGGTGCTGGCCTACCAGACCGCCGGACAGAAGCGCCGGGCCGAGGAAATTTTCAAAATGGTTCATTCCCAGAATATTTCCCCCTCCACGAGCTTCAACGTCACCTACCATAACTACGGCACGAAGGGCATCTACGAGAACCAGCAGGCCCGCACGAAAAACCTCTCGCTCGGCTTCGCCCACACCGGCCGCCGTTACAGCGTCCACGCCGGCTACCTGTTCAACCATGTCAACCTGTTCGAGAACGGCGGCATAATCTCCGACTGGCATCTGACCGACACGGCCTACGAGCTGCCGGAGAATATCCCGGTGCGCCTTACCGACGCGCGCAACATCATCAAGAACAACTCGTACTATCTGGTGCAGTCGCTGGGCTTCCCGCTGGTGCGGATGACCGACAACGACTTCTCGATGGCCGGGCTGCCGGCCGTCTATGTGGGCCACTCGTTCCGCTACGAGCGGTGGTTCAGGCGCTACACCGACACCCGCGCCGGAAGCGGCGACTACTACGACCACTGGTACATAGACCCGCAGGCCACGCGCGACTCCACTTTCGAGTCGCTCCTCTCGAACCGCATATTCGTGCAGCTCCAGCCGTGGGACCGCGAGGCGGCCGTAGCGGTGGTCGATGCCGGAATAGGGCTCGACAACCACCACTATTACCAGTTTTCGCTCGACCGCTACCTGAACGGCTCGCACGGCAACCAGCACCGCAACGACTTCTACGTTTACGGCTCGGTGGGCGGCAAGTTCCGCCGCTACGTGGACTGGAGCGGCCGCGTGCGCTTCTCCATAGGCGGCTTCCGGGCCGGCGACCTCGAAGCCGGAGCCACGGCGTCGTTCAGCGCCTATATCCGGGGCAAGCCCGTAACCCTCGCCGGTACGTTCGACTACGAGCGCGTCAGCCCCTCGTGGTGGTCGGAGAACGGATTCTCGAACCACTACGCGTGGAACAACTCGTTCGGCAAGCAGAACCGCACCCGCTTCGAGGCGTCGCTCTCGGCCCCGCACTGGAACGCCGAGGTGCGCGTGCAGCAGTCGCTGCTGAACAACGAGGTCTATTACGGCGCCGACCGTGTGCCGGAGCAGTCGAGCGACGTGGTGAGCGTCACGGCCGTTTACGGCCGCAAGGACTTCCGCATAGCCGGGCTGCATCTCGACAACCGGGTGCTGCTTCAGTGGAGCTCCAACCAGAAGGTGGCCCCCGTGCCGCAGGTGTCGCTGTTCCTCTCGTACTATTACGAGTTCTGGGTGGTGCGCGACGTGCTGCGCTGGGCCGTCGGGCTCGACATGCGCTACAATACCCTCTACTACGCCCCCGGCTACGACCCGGCCGTGGGGCGGTTTTACAACCAGCGCGAAAAGCGCATAGGCAACTACCCGTGGGTCGATGCGTTCCTTACGATGAAGTGGAAACGCATGCGCATCATGTTCAAGTTCGCCCACGTGAACGACGACCTGTTCGGCGAGCGCCGCTACTTCCAGGTGCTCCACTATCCGCTGAACAAGCGAATCTTCAAAATGGGCCTCTCGTGGAGCTTCTACGACTGACGCTTCGCGGACGATGCGCACCGGTTTCCGCGGTTGCTCTCCGCTGGCCCGCGGGGCGCTCAGGGAACGGCTGCGAGCGCGCCCCGCAGCAGCCGGCGGAATGCGCCGGGAATCGCTCCGCGGGCGCTTCGCCCGGGCCGCGCCGCGGCGCGGCGGCGGGAAGGGACTGACAACCAGACTGTTCCTCCTGCGGCTAACGGCATAATGTTTGCCGTTACGCCATACTGATTATGGTGAAGGCCAGACACATAGCAGCCATAATATCGCTCGCGGCTCTCGCCGAGTGCCGGGGAGGCGCGCCCGCCGGGAATGCCTCGGCGGCGTCCCCGGATGCGTCGCCCGGCCCGCTGGTGGCCGCCGTGGCCGCCGAAATGCCCGGATGCTTCGTGCTGGGCGGCGAATGGTTCGGCTACCAGTACGAGCTGCTCGAAGCCTACGCCGCCGGCCTCGGCCGCGAGCTGCGCCTCGTGCGCGGCCTTTCCGCGGCCGCCATACGCGAAAAACTCCTCGCCGGCGAACTCGACGCCGCCGCGACCCTTTCCGACGACGGTTTCTCCCGCGAATCCTTTTCCGGCTCCCGCTCCGGCGGTTCCGCCGAAGGCATATCCTCCGTTCCGCTCTACAATACCGGCTACGTGCTGCTCGCCGCCGCTCCCGTACGCCGGGCGCCGTCGCAGGGGCCTGCGGCCGCGTCCTGCGGCGGCCGCGGAAGCTCCGCGGTTTCCGGCGGTTACGGAAGCTCCGGCGGCCGTGCGGTTTCCGGCCACTCCGACAGCTCCGGCGGCGGTGCGGCGGACGAAAGTTTCGCCGGGGATGCGTTCGGCTTCGGGCCGGAGGGATACGCTCCCGGCGGAGGGTTCCCGCGGGAGGCGATGGACACGGCCCGCATAATGGTGTCGGCCGGATTTGGCCGTACGCGCAGCTACGACCGGATGCTCGACCTTCTGCCGCGGGCGCGAATCTTCCTCACCCCGCGCAGCGGCGTGGAGCTGGCCGCCGAGCTGGCCGAAGGGCGGTTCGACTTTCTGGTGTGCGAGCGCAGCGAGGCCGCCGCCGCGCTGGCCCTGACGGACGGAATATACGAGGCGTACAGGTTTCCGGACGAAGTCGGCATGAGCCTGCTGTTCGGGCCGCGCGGCGGCAATCTCGGCCGCGGGTTCCGGGTGTGGCTCGCGGGCTACCGCCGGAGCGGGGGCGCGGACATGCTGCGCCACCTCTACCTCGAAAGCGGGCTGGCGGGGCGCATAGGCTCCATAACCCGTCCGGCCCGGGTGGCCGGGGGCATATCCGTCTGGGACGGCCTGCTGCGGCGCGTGGGGCGGCGGGAGGGCATAGACTGGCGGCTGCTGTCGGCCATAGCCTACCACGAATCGCGCTTTACGCCCGACGCCGTGTCCGAGCGCGGAGCGCAGGGTCTGATGCAGGTGATGCCGGTGGTGGCGCGGCAGTTCGGGGCCGACGAAAGCAGGCTGATGTCGCCGGAGCTGAACGTGCTGCTTGCCGCCAAGCTCCTGCACCGTATCGGCGTTATTCTCCGCCTGCCCGACAGCCTGCCCCGCAACGACCGTCTGGCCATGCTGCTGGCCGCCTACAACGGCGGCGTGGGCCGCGTGGCCGCAGCCCGGCGGGCCGCCGCCGGCGACGGGGCCGACTGCAACGATTGGGCCGCGCTGGAGCCGTACATAGTGCCCCGCAGGGCCGCCCGGTACGCCTCCGAGGTGCTCGGACGCTACGAGAGCTACTGCCGGGCCGTGGATTTGCAGTAGGGGCGCGGGGGCGGTTCGTTTTTCAGCGGCTGTCGGTGCGGCGGCGCGGGCGGCGGGGTTTGCCGGAGCGGGCTCCGGCAAGTCTTTTATGGCGGCACGGGCCGGAGTTATCGACACGGAAGCGGCGGCCGGATTTTCGGCCGTGCGGGCCGGATTCGTTTCCGGGGCCGGGGGTATCGACACCGTAACGGAGGCGCGGTTTGCCGGAGCCGTCACGGTTTCCGCCGTGCGGGCGGCGGGATTTCCGGGAGCCGTAGCCGGCGAGGGCCGCGCCGCGGAATCCGGCATGTTTTTTCCGGCCGCAACGGGTTGCGGAGCGGGGCGCCTCAGGGCGCATCTTATTACGAACAGGGACATAATCGGTATTTTTTTCGGGGTTTTACAGGAGCTGTTTCCACTTGTCGGCGGAATCGGTTCCGGCGGCTATCCATACGGCTCCGGCGGACAGGTCGGCGTAACGCTGCCCGGCGAACGAAGGCAGCGTGTCGGGCGGCCCGGAGCCGGTCAGAGGGTCGGGAAAGCGGGCCGGAGAGTGTGCTAGGCGCCAGTCGCCGCGCATAACGAGGTCGCGGCCGTTGCCGGAGCTGTCGCGCCACAGTCCGCCCGCCAGCCCGGCCGGAACGTACTCGGCGACGCACCGGCCGGGAACCGGGTCGGAAGCCGACGGCGGCGGAAGCCGGTACGAGGCCGGGTCGCCGAAATTCCAGAGCCGGGCCGCCGCATCGTCGTCGGCCGCATAGTCGAACACGCGGGCCAGATGCACCGGCCGCGGGCTGGAAAATCCCGGAGGCGACAGCCATATGCGGTCGATTACCGGCTCCAGCTCCGGGGCCTCGGCCTCGCCGCGCAGCGTACCGTTGACCCGGCAGCGCAGCGTGGGGTCGCCGGACGACCACGTTACGACGACATGGTTCAGGCCGGGGCTTACCGTTCCGCCGAGGCGCTGCGCACGGCCGTCGGAAAGGTCGGTCTTCATATAGTAGAATCCCAGCAGGCAGGAAATGCTCCGGTAGGTAATCTGCATCCAGTCGTTGAGCTGGAGAAACGCGAGGCTGGCGGAATTGGCGTCGCGCAGCTCGGCCAGCAGCTCGACCGTGAAGGCGCCGAGCCGCACCGCGGGGCCGTCCCATTCCGCGCCTCCGTCGAGGCTGGCGAACGACAGGCCCGATACGGACGGCCGCAGCGGGTCGAGCCGGGCGGGGTCGATATATTTTCCCGCCGCATCGAGCGGCGCGAGGCGGGCGAGGTCGGCTTCGTCGGCCTTGAGGGCTACGGTTTCGGAAAGGGCGGTCAGTTCGGTTTTGTCGGCTTTGGCGGTCAGGTCGGTTTTGTCGGCCTTCAGGGCGAGGTCGGCTTCGTCGGCCTTGAGGGCTACGGTTTCGGAAAGGGCGTGGAGGGCCGATTCGTCGGCTTTGGCGGCGAGGTCGGCGGACAGCCGGTCGCGGGCCGCAAGGGCGGATGCCGCGGCTTCCTCGGCATTCGCGGCAGCCGCGGCGGCGTTTCCTGCGGCGGTTTCGGCGCTTTCGGCCGCGGTCAGCACACGGACGGCGGCTTCCGCGGCATTCGCGGCCGCTGTCAGGGCTTGTGCGGCGGCCTGTACGGCGCTTGCGGCGGCTCCGGACGCATTCTCCGCGGCTTCGTACGCACGCCTCGCCGACTCGTCCGCCTGCCCGGCGGCTTCGGAGGCCGGCTCGCGCAGGTATTCCATAAATTCCGCCTGCGTGCCGCCGCCCATTTCGGCCGCCCAGACCTCGTAGGCGCTCAGTCCGTCGAGCCCGATATGACGCGCCGTGTCAAGCGTGTGGGTAAGTGTTACGGTTCCCGCGGCGGCCGGGGCCGGGCGGGAAGCCGGGGCCGTCGGGCATGCTCCGGAGTCGGTCAGGCGGAACGGCGTATCGGTCAGCTTTACGACGGTTCCGGTCGGCAGGTGGGTATAGGTAGTTACCGCCGTGCAGACGCCTTCGGAAAGCCCGGCCGTAAGTTCGCCCGGAATCCCCAGCGCCCATGTGTCGGACGAGCGTACCGATATATAAGGGGTTACGGACTGGCGGGCGGAAGGCACTGCTCCGTCTTCGCGCGGCGTGCAGGAAGCCCCGGTTCCGGCCCCGCGCGGCGGAGTGCAGGAAGCCCCGGTTCCGTTCCCGCGCGGCGGCGTGCAGGAAGCCCCGGTTCCGGCCCCGCGCGGCGGCGTGGCGAAACACAAGTCGCGCGGGCTGCCCCAGACATGCAGCCGCAATGCGACCGAATACTCCGACAGGTCGGTTCCCTCGCCGGAGATTCGTGCAGTCAGGGCTATATCTTCGCCCCGGTAAAATGATTGTATTCCCATAATGTCTGTTTTTTCGTCCGTCGTACTGTTCGGCGCGGCCGGGTTTGCGGAAAGGGGTCGGCCGCCTTCCCGCAGCCGCTTTCCGCAAGCGCCGACCGCCGGTAATGCGGGCGCCGTTTCCGGGTGCAATATAATACCAGAAATCAAAAATTGTACTCTTGGGTTGATAAATTTATTCGGATTGTTGGCTAAATTGTTGATTTTTAATGATAAAAAATTGTGATTTTTTGGGGGTCGGCGGTTGCGGGGCGGCCCGCCAGAGTATAAAGGTACGGGGCCGGAGGGAGTACGGCGGCCGGGTCGAGGGGGCACAAGTAAGACAGCGGCCCGGCAACAGGATAGCCGGGAAGTATTGCCGTTCGGCCGCGAGCGGAGGGAGTGCGGGGCCAGAGGGAGTGCGGCGGCCGGGTTTAGGGGAGGTTGAAAGGTGTGCCATGTGGCCGCGAGCGGAGGGAGTGCGGGGCCGGAGGTCGCGGGGCGGCCGGGTTTAGGGGAGGTTGAAAGGTGTGCCATGTGGCCGCGAGCGGAGGGAGTGCGGGGCCGGAGGGAGTGAGGCGGCCGGGTTTAGGGGAGGTTGAAAGGTGTGCCATGTGGCCGCGGACGGAGGGCGTGCGGGGCCGGAGGGAGTGAGGCGGCCGGGTCGAGGGCGGTGCGGAAGCTGAAAAACGCGGCGGAAACACCGTCCCGGACGGCTTTGGGCGAGTGGCCGGGAGTCGAAATATTTATCCGCGGGGCATGTAACAACGTATTATAATTATTTATAAGTTTGTAACATACGGGGGTCGGAATCCGGTTCCCGTGCCGGATAATGCCGCACGTCGGCCCTGAAAAGCTCTTCGCGACCCGAACGGTTCCGACGCGGGCAAGGCCGCCCGAAACGGCCGGACGGAAGGAAACTGCAACTTAAAACTTATACCCGATGAAAAAGAAACTGAATCTACGCAAGGAAACCGTCGCCATGCTCGACGGCATGAACGAGGTGCGCGGCGGAGGAACCGTGCTCGTTTCCTACCAGTCCAACTGCAACCTGTGCCCCAGTGCGGTTGCTACCCAGTGCAATACGGGGTGTACTGCTTGTCCGTCCAAAGGGGATACGTGTTGGAATCGGACGATAGGATGTGTGGAGCTAACCAAAGAAACCCAAGTGATGCTCTTGTGCCAAAGCAATGCTACTTGCGAAGCAAATCCCTGCCGGATAACCAACGGGGATACGGAACCATGCTTTCCCCAAACCTTTCCATGCGCATAGCCCGGCGGATGCAACTAAGATTTTAATTACATAAGATATACGACCGTAAAAAAGAAACTCGGCTTCGGAAAGAAGACCGTCGCCCTGCTCGACGGAATGGGCAACGCGTAGCCGGGTCCGAACCGTCTGCGGGCTACGCGGTCCGCGTCCCCCCCCGCCGGCCGGGGCGGGCACGAGTAAACCGCCACGGACAACCGGAATCGGGGGACGGCAGGGAAGAACGGACGGGACGGCCTTCGGAGCGAACGGCGCGAGTACGGCGTAAGTATGCGGCGGCATAAACAAGCCGGAAAACGATTTTTTTAATGAACGCAGCAGAAAGTCATTTAATATTTAATTAATCAAAAAGCATTTGGATATTAAATACGTATTTGTATTTTTGTAATGAACGATATGCGGTTTACGGCCATTAACCGCACAATAAAATAAAAATTTAAGAAATAAATCTTGCATCGAAACACTTCCCGGCCAACTTTACGGAGTAAAGGGGCCGGGCGCAGGGTACGGCCTGTGACACTCAACCGGAGATACGACTAACCTTAAAATCTACAATCATGAAAAAGAAACTCGAACTTAAAAAGGAAACCGTCGCCATGCTCGACGGAATGAACGAGGTGCGGGGAGGGGGCGGAAGCGTAGCCGTTTCCTTCCAGTCCAACTGCAATTTGTGCCCCACGGAGAACAATACCTGTTGGTGCACGAGGATGCCGGAGTGCGAAAAACCGAAAAGCAACGGAATATTCCAATGCCCGATAGTATCCGTAGCGGATACCCATTGCACGCCCAAAACCGTGGAGGAAGGATGCCACATCGTGACGTATCCGTGTTAACGACAGTCATTCGGGATATTTTCTTCCGGGGCCGGAAGGCCCCGGAAGTTTCAACCTTAAAAACTACTACCATGAAAAAGAAACTGAATCTACGCAAGGAAACCGTCGCAATGCTCGACGGAATGAACGATGTGCGCGGCGGAGGCGGAAGCGTAGCCGTTTCCTTCCAGTCCAACTGTTTCGCCTGCCAAAGCAACCAAAACGGTTGCTGGGAAACGAAAACGCCGGTTTGCGACGCGCCCTCTCCTACGACCATAGGACAAACCTGCGTACTTTCCGGTATGCCGGAATCGTGTCCCTGCATAGCAACCCAAGGGCCGGAAACGTGCACCTGCATAAGACCTACGATTTTGAATTGTTAGCGATGTAAAAACCGGGGCCTTCGGGCCCCGGAAGTTTCAACCTTGAAAACTACTACCATGAAAAAGAAACTCGAACTCAAAAAGGAAACCGTCGCAACGCTCGACGGGATGGGCGAGGTGCGAGGCGGAGGCGGAACCGTAATCGTTTCCTACCAGTCCAACTGCAACATGTGTCCCACTATGGATGTCTTCACCCAGTGCAATACGAGATGCACTCTTTGTCCTACCAATGCGGACACGTGCGGGAATCCAACGACAACAGGATGTATTTCGGATACCTGCGTGCATGTATCCGAAACTCTGGCAGCCGTATGCAAATCGGCGGGCCCTTTATTATGTTTTAAAGGGTGAGTAATACGAAAGCCGGGGCCTTCGGGCCCCGGAAGTTTCAACCTTAAAAACTACGACCATGAAAAAGAAACTCGAACTCAAAAAGGAAACCGTCGCAATGCTCGACGGGATGAACGATGTGCGCGGCGGAGGAACCGTAGCCGCTACCTTTTCCCAATGCAACATGTGCTTGGTTTCCTACACCGACTGCAATCTGTGTCCCACCGGAAAAGGCCTAAGCTGCGAATCGGGCTGTGGAGCATGCACTCAGGTGACTTACTGCGCCTGCACGGAAGAATATAAATCGACCTCGCCGCAGTGCATCAAACCTACGAATACGTGCCCGACAACCAAACTAAATGACATACTGTGTAACCAACCCCGCACCGACCCGGTTTGGTAATGCGGTTCGCGCGCTCGATTAAGCAATAACCCCGAAAAGCGATATTATGAAAAAGAAACTCGAACTCAAAAAAGAAACCGTCGCCATGCTCGACGGGATGAACGAGGTGCGAGGGGGAGGAACCGTGCTCGTTTCATACCAGTCCAACTGCAACCTGTGCCCCACGGATAACAATGCCTGCTGGCTGACAAAGACGCCGGCGTGCGACCCCGAACCGGAAAAAAGCAACAAGTGCTACTCGGAAATAATGGTATGTCAGGTAAATCCAAGCAAAGAAATAGGCTTGTGCAAACCCATAGAATCGTTAATAGCAGGATGCTCGGCGGTGTGCCTGGCGAATACCGTGCAGTGTTGAGTACGACAGGACGGAACCGCCCGAAGGCACGATAGGAACCAATCCGCTGCGGGCGCGGGCTTTCGGGCCGGCGCCCGCCGCATTTTCGGGGTCGGCGGCGTACGGCAGGCGAATCGGCGCGGCGGAAAAATTCACCGCACGGATGGCGGTTACCCTCTTTTCCGCCGGCACAGTACGGCGAGGGCCGCCGACGCAAGAATATACAGTATTATTACGGCGGCTACGCCCGACGGTCCCCAGACGGCCAGAAGCACGGCCGAGGCGGCCAGAAACGAATACCTCACTTCGTTGCCGCGCCAGCCGAAGCCCTCGAACTTGAGGGAGAACATCCGCAGGGGCGACACCAGAAGCCATGCCAGCGCCAGCGCCAGCGCCGGAAACGCCCACGGCGGCAGTCCGGCCGGAAGACCGTGGCGCACGGCTATCCAGCCCAGCGCCCCGGCCAGCAGGGCGCAGGCGGGAGTGGGCATTCCGATAAACCCGGAGTGCTGCCCGGGGTCGATATTGAACCTTGCCAGACGCAGGGCCGAGCAGGCCGTTACGCACAGCGCGGCTCCCGCGCCGAACCACGCGCACTCTCCGCCCGCATAAGTGTAGAGCCACCAGAGCTGCGCCGCGGGGGTCAGGCCGGAACTGACCATATCGGCCAGCGAATCGAGCTGCACGCCCAGCGGCGACGACGTGCGGGTAAGGCGGGCGGCGAATCCGTCGAAAAAGTCGAATGCGACGGCCAGTCCGACGAGCAGGAACGCCGTGTCGGGGCGGCCGAGGACGGCCACGTACCACAGGGCGACGGAGCCGCTGACGAGGTTGCCCAGCGTCAGCATGTTCGGAAGGGTGATGTAGCGCGGTTTCACGGGCATCGGTTTGCGGCCGCGCGGGGCGGCCCGGTTTCGGGGCCCTGCGGCGGCTTTCCGGCCGCGCTTACGTAGCCGGAACGCCGTCCCCACGGGCCGACTTGCGTAGGCAAATATAGTGAAAGGTGAGCGACAAAGCACGAACTTGTGCGATGCTTTGTCCGAACCGCAGCCTGTATTATCCCCTTACCGGCTTCCGGCGGCGCTTCTCCACCCTCCGAACACCACG